>CAWHYB010000005.1:0-318722 GCA_963833555.1 uncultured Actinomycetes bacterium
GTCGAGGACGCGCAGCGCGACGTCGAGAGGCGCTATCGCGACCTGTTCGACTACTCACCCGCGGCGCTGTGGGTCGAGGACTACTCGGCAGCTAAACCGCTGCTGGACGAGCTCGCCGCCGCTGGGGTGACGGACCTGGACGGCTACCTGGCGGGCCACAACGACGTAGTCGCAGAGTGCTTCCGCGTGGTGCGCGTCGTCGACATGAACAAGACGATGGTAGAGATGGTGGGCGGTGCCAGCAAGGAGGAGGCCATCGCCCACTGGGACAGCACTGTGAGCGCGAATGGTCTGGGGCTGTTCCGGGGCCTGCTGGCGGCGATCGGCCGGGGCAAGACGAGCGGCGCCTGCTATGAGCGGACGGTTACGATCGGCGGTGACCCGCTCTGCATCAGTGAGCGCTGGACGGTGGGGCCGGGCAGCGAGGACAGTTATCGTCACGTGTACTTCACCAATGTCGATCCCGCCGCGGCGCCGCGGGGTACGATAGCGGAACACCAAATCGGGAACGAGTGTTGCGTTGACCCAGGCCCGGCCGAGCACCTATAATCGCTCGCCCGGAGCGCGGCAACGCGGCTCTACATGCGTGTCGGAATGGCGGAATTGGTAGACGCGCTAGGTTGAGGGCCTAGTGAGGGCATTACCTCATGGGGGTTCAAGTCCCCCTTCCGACACCACCATCTCCACCAAGAAGCAGATCACCGGCCCTCGACCAAACCGCCCACGGCGCGCGGTCCATCCGCCGTCCAAGCCTGGTGTCCGGCGACGTTGCCTAGCTTCCGTCCAGCCCAAGACTGGTCAGCACGAGCCGAGCCTCGGCAAGGTCCTCTTCACGGACGCGGATGTGATAGGGACCGAGGCGATCCTCACCGGGGTAGGCCCGACTGAATGAGCCGCCGCCCGGCTTGTCTGGAGCGGAGAGCTTGAGACCCCCACGGAGGAGGACCAATGGCAGTCGAAGCGGATCTCCCTGCCGTGCCCGATCGCGACGCTGTGCCGGATATGAGGCTCGAGCTGGTGCCGGTGCCAGTCTCGGACGTCGACCGCGCCAAGGCCTTCTACGAGCAGATCGGGTTCGGCAATCTCCACGACACCCAGGTGACGGACACGATGAGAGTGGTCCAGTTCACGCCCCCCGGTTCTGCGTGCGCGATCGTATTCGGGACCGGGATGGGGCCCATCACCGACATGCAGCCCGGGTCGGTCAAGGGACTGCATCTGGTCGTGAAGGATATCGCTGAAGCTCGAGATGCACTCATCAGGCGAGGTGCCGATGTCGGCGAGGTGACCGACATCGGGGGCGTGAAGTACGCGTGGTTCGAGGACCCCGACGGGAATCTGTGGACCCTGCAGCAGTGGCCTGCAGGCTATGAGGGCTGACGCTGACTAGAGGTCGCGCCAGAGCGGCAGGCCGGTCGTCTCGTCGTAGTCGCGTTCCAGAGGCGGACCCACGAGCTCTGTGAGGGTGAGCTCACAGGCGAAGATCACACAGCCGACGGCGGCGTGGCCGCCGAACGCCTGACCCTCGCCGTCGGCGAGGGTCAGGTGGACGTGGGCGGCCACGCCGCCGTCGCGCCGCGAGATGTTGCCGGTCAGGGCCGTCAGCTCGAGCGGCTCGCCGACGGCGTGCTCGCGGTACTCGTGGGTGGCCTGGTCGTAGAAGGCGAGGCGGGCGCGCTGCAGGGCCCCGAGGCCCTGCAGCGCGCCCGCCTCGATCCCGTGGCGCTCGGCCAGTGCGACGATCTCCGCGAGCAGGTCGCCGCCGTGGCGCAGCCGTGCGACGATCACCCGTCCTGTCGTAAATTCGCTCCCCGCCATGGCGTCGGCCTCCTCGTCGTGGTCGCGTGCGAGTCTAGTTGCGTCCGGGCGGTCCGTCGGCCGTTGGCGGTAGAATCGAGCCATGCACGACGCTGCGGTCAGGGACCGCCTCATCCTCATCGACGGTTCGAGCCTGGCCTACCGGGCGTACTTCGCCCTGCCCGAATCGATCGCGACGCGCGACGGGTTCCCGACCAACGCCATCTACGGGCTCGCCCAGATGCTCATCAAGCTGATCGCCGAGTTCGAGCCGGCCGCGATCGCGGTGGCCTGGGACGGCCGCGAGAAGACCTTCCGTCACGACGAGTTCGACGGCTACAAGGCGCAGCGGCCGAAGATGCCCGAGCCCCTGTCGATGCAGTGGGCGCACCTGCCGGGGCTGATGGACGCCTTCGGCATCCCCAACCTGGTCAAAGAGGGATTCGAGGCCGACGACATCCTCGGCACGCTGGCCGAAGAGGCCAAGCGCCAGGGTCGCGGCTCGCTCGTGGTCACCGGCGACCGCGACGCGCTGCAGATCGTCGACGACGACATCTGGGTGGTGACCACGGGCCGTGGCGTCACCGACGTCAAGATCTACACGCCCGCCGGCGTGGTCGAGCGCTTCGGCGTGACGCCCGCCCAGATCGCCGACTACATCGGCCTCAAGGGCGACACCTCCGACAACATCCCCGGCGTCCCCGGCGTGGGCGAGAAGACGGCGGCGGCGCTGGTACAGCAGTTCGGCACAGTCGAGAACCTCTACGAGCACCTCGGCGAGGTCGGCTCAGACAAGCGCCGCGCGCTGCTCGCAGAGCACGAACCCGCGGCGCGCCTGTCCAAGCGGCTGGCCTGCATGGTGCTCGACGTGCCGCTCGACGAAGACATCGTGAAGATCGTCGGCCAGACCGGCTATGCCTTGCCGCACCGCGAGGTCGAAGCCTTCTTCAAACGCTTCGAGTTCAACAGCTTGGTGCGCCGCGTGCGCGAGCTGGCGAGTGCGAGTACGGCGGTGAGTGACGGCGGCACGGGCGAGGCCGCCGGCGGCCTCGCCCGCGCCGCCTTCCCGCGCCTGGTCGTCGCCGACGGGCCAGGCCCGCTGCTGGCCGCGCTGGCCAGTGGCCGGGCGGCGGTCGGGTTCGTGGCGGCCGGCGAGGCCGAGAGCGACGGCTGGGTCGCCGCCGTCTACGACGGCGGCGACGAAGCCGTCGCCGCGTGCCTCGCCGTCGACGACTGGCACGCGCTCTGGCGGGCCGCGCCGCACGTCCTGGCACACGACGCCAAGAGCTTCCCCGAGTTCGCCACGGCGACGGCCGACCCGGCCTTCGACACCGACATCGCCGGCTATCTGCTGCGGCCCGAGCGTCCCGAGGACGACCTCTTCACGCTGGCCCAGGTCGAGCACGAAGACGTCATCGACGGGCCTCATCTCGAGGCGCTCGCCGGCACGCGCGCCGTGCTGACCTGGCGCCTCGCCGCCGAGCAGCAGGGGCGGCTCGGCGAACTCGGCCTCGAGCCGCTGTTCCGCGACGTCGAGCTGCCGCTGGTGCGTGTCCTGGCCGCCATGGAGGCGGTGGGCGTCGCCATCGACGCCCACCGCCTGGGCGAGATCACCGCCCGCCTGCGCGACCGCATCGACGAGGTGCGCGACCGCATCGTGGAGCTCGCCGGCGGCGAGTTCACGATCGGCTCGCCGCAGCAACTCGCCGAGGTGCTGTTCTCGCGGCTGAGCTTGCAGCCCGCACGCAAGGGCAAGACCGGCTACTCGACCGACGCTCGCGTGCTCAAGACCCTGCGCGACCAGCATCCCATCGTGCCGCTCGTCGAGGAATGGCGCGAGCTCACCAAGCTGGTCAACACCTACCTCGAGCCGCTGCCCGCCCACATCGATCCCCGCACCGGCCGCCTGCACACGACCTTCGGCCAGACGGTCGCCTCGACGGGCCGCCTGTCGAGCTCGAACCCCAACCTCCAGAACATCCCCATCCGCACCGTGCTGGGCAGCCAGATCCGCGACTGCTTCGTCGCCGCCGAGGGCATGCGCCTGATCGTGGCCGACTACTCGCAGATCGAGCTGCGGCTCATGGCCCTCCTCGCCCAGGAGCCGGCGCTGATCGAGGCCTATGAGCGTGGCGAAGACGTGCACCGGGTGACCGCGGCGGCGGTCGCCGGCATCGCCGTCGAGCAGGTGACCAAGGAACAGCGCGAGCGCGCCAAGGCGACCAACTTCGGCATCATGTACGGCCTGTCGGCCTTTGGCCTGTCGGAGCAGGTCGACATCCCCGTCGACGAGGCGCGCGCCTTCATCGACGCCTACTTTGCCCGGTACCCGCACGTGAAGGCGTTCCGCGAACGGGTCATCGCAGAGGCCACCGAGGCCGGCTTCGTGACGACGGTGTTCGGGCGCCGCCGGGGCGTGCCCGAGCTGCGCGCGGCCAACTTCCGCGAGCGGTCGCTGGGCGAACGCCTGGCCGTGAACACCGTGCTCCAGGGTAGCGCCGCCGACATCATCAAGGTCGCGATGCTGCGGGTGACGAGGTCGTTCCACGAGAACGACCTCGTCACCCGCCTCGTCCTGCAGATCCACGACGAGCTGGTCTTCGAGAGCCCCGACGACGAGGTCGAGACGGTCCTGCCGCTGGTCCGCACCGCGATGTGCGGCGCCTTCGAGATGGAGCCCCCGCTCGACATCAGTATCGGCGTCGGCGACACCTGGCTCGCCGCCAAGTAGCGGGCGAGCGGCGTCTCGGCCGTCGCGCAGGCGCGACGGCGGACCTCTCGCCGTGTGCCTGCGACCTGTGTAGGGAACAGCGCAGGTGGTACAATCGCAAGGTTTGCGCCCAGGGGCGGTCCTTGCTGGTCGCTGACTCTCGCAAACGATCGACCGCCACCGCACCCGGAAAGGAAGGCAACCGACTCGATGACTGACAACACGCAGGCAGAGATCACCGCCACCACCGCCACCATCGTCGCCAGTTCCCCCGAGAACGCCCAGGCCATCGCCGAGAGCGAGGGTTACCTCATCGAGGTCGACGGGCAGCTCGTACCGAACTACGACGTCACCATCAACATCTTCGGCGAGGGCGACATCGTCACCGGCAAGGTCGTACGCATCGACAAGGACGAGGTCCTGGTCGACATCGGCTACAAGTCCGAAGGCGTCATCCCCGTCAGTGAGCTTTCGATCCGCAAGTCGGTCAACACCTCCGAAGAGGTCCAGCTCGGCGAAGAGATCGACGCGCTGGTCATGCAGAAAGAGGACGCCGACGGGCGGTTGATCCTGTCCAAGAAGCGCGCCCGCTTCGAGAAGGCCTGGAAACGCATCGAAGAGGCCCACGAGAGCGGCGTGCCGGTCGCCGGCACGGTCATCGAAGTCGTCAAGGGCGGCCTGATCCTCGACCTCGGCGTGCGTGGCTTCCTGCCTGCCTCGCTGGTCGACATCCGCCGGGTGCAGGACCTCTCCGAATACGTCGGCCAAGAGCTCAACTGCCGCGTGATCGAGATGAACCGCAACCGCAACAACGTCGTGCTGAGCCGCCGCGCGGTCCTCGAGGAGGAGCGCAAGGAGGTCCGCCAGCAGATCATCGACGACCTCAACGTCGGCGACATCGTCACCGGCACCATCTCGAACATCGTCGACTTCGGCGCGTTCGTCGACCTCGACGGCATCGACGGGCTGATCCACATCTCGGAGCTCTCCTGGACGCACATCAACCATCCCTCCGAGGTGCTGCAGGTCAACCAGGAGGTCAAGGTCAAGGTGCTCGACATCGACCGCGACCGCCAGCGCATCAGCCTCGGTCTCAAGCAGACCCAGGACGACCCCTGGCAGAAGATCGTGGCCGAGCATCGCATCGGCGACATCGTCGAGGGCCGCGTCACCAAGATCGTGGCGTTCGGCGCCTTCGTCGAGATCTATGCCGGCATCGAAGGCCTGGTGCACATCTCCGAGCTCGCCAACCGGCACGTCGAGCGGCCCGACGAGGTCGTCTCGGTCGGCCAGCATGTGCTCGTCAAGATCATCGAGATCGATTCGGACCGGCGTCGACTGAGCCTTTCGATCAAGCGCGTCGAGGGCCAGACGGTCGAGCCCTTGCGGCCGCCCGTGACCGACGACGAGCCCGAGGCTGCCGGCCTGGCCGCCGACGAGGCCCAGGCCGAGACGGTCGACGAGATCGAGACCGTGGCCGTGGTCGAGGTCGAGCAGTCAGACGACGAGCCGGCCGAGGCGATCGAGGTCGCCGGCGACGAGGCGGCCGTGCTCGAAGACACGCCCAACCTTGGGCTGAGCGACGAGGTCTTCCCGACGGGCGCCGAAGGGCGCCGCACCGCCGAGGCCGACAGTTCCGCCGAGGCCGCAGAGCATACCGACGAGATCAAGACAGACGAACCCGAAAGCGCCGACGAGGCTGGGACCGACGAAGCCGGCGAGTCGCCGGCCGAGGCCTAGCCGCGACCACTCCGGGGTGGGGCGGCGGGCCGGTACGGCCCGCCGCCCACCGACTGGGACCTGCCTGTGACGACTCACCGCATCCCGCGCCTTGGCGTGACCGGAGGCATCGGCTCCGGCAAGTCGACGGCGACCGCCTATCTGCGCCAGTTGGGTGCGGTGGTCGTGTCGGCCGACGAGCTGGTCCACCACCTGCTCGAAGAGCAGGCCGTCATGGACCGCATCGAACGTCACTTCGGCGACGGCGTCGTCCGCGACGAAGAAGTCGATCGCCCGGCGCTGGCGCAGGTGGTCTTCAGCGACGCCGACGAGCTGATCTGGCTCGAAGGCCTGCTCCACCCTCATGTGAAGCGTCTCATCGACGCCTGGGCAAGAGAGCAGGAGTCGGTTCGCCCGGCGCCGCCGTTGCTGGTCGCCGAGGTGCCGTTGCTGTACGAGACGAACATGGCCGAGGTGTTCGACTATGTCCTGCTCGTGACGGCGCCCGAGGATCACCGCCGCAAGCGCCTGGTCGCCAAGCTCACCGCCTCTGAGTTCAGCCGGCGTGCCGCGCGGCAGCTCCCCGAGGCCGACAAGGCGGCCCGCAGCCGGTTCGTGTTCGAGAACGTGGGTGGCAGGGAGCCGCTCAAGGAGTACGTCGGCGAGGTGTACGCGACGATCCTCGCCGAGCGCGGCGAGCGCGGTTCTTCGCCAGCGGAAACGTTAGGCGTGCGACGCTTGCTGGTCATCGCCGGGCTGGCGCTCGTCGCTGTGGCGCTTGCCTGGGGCGCGCTGCAGGTCACAAAGCCCGTCTGGTATCTGCGTCTCGGTCCATCCGCTTGCTCATGTGGACGCCATCAACTCCGCGGCGACCAAGAACCGGCTCGACCCGGCCCTGGTAGCCGCGGTCATCTACGAGGAGAGCCGCTTTCGCGACGACGTCAGCTCACACCAGGGCGCGGTCGGGCTGATGCAGGTCCTGCCGTCGACCGCTCGAGGAGATCGCCCGCAAGACCGGTGGCGACGGCGTTCGTGGTCGCCGACCTGACCGATCCGCGCAGTCAACATCCTGTACGGCTGCTACTACCTGCGCGAGCTGCTCGACCTCTACGGCGGCTCCGAGAGTCGCGGCGGTGGCCGCCTACAACGCCGGCCAGGGCAACGTCGACGCGTGGCTGTCGACCACTGGGGGCAAGCTCACTACGCGGACGATCCCGTTCAGCGAGACGCGGGCCTACGTGAACGACGTGCTCGACCTGCAGAGGCGTCTACCGGGATGCCTACGGCACCAGGCTCGGGCCCGGCGCCAGGCAACGGACAGCGAGAAAGCCGCATTGCGAACATATGTTCGCTCTGCTAGCATCGTGCAGGCTATGAACGACACCTTCGAGCTCGCCGCCGACCTACGCCCTGACCGGCGACCAGCCACAGGCGGTCGCCGAGCCTCGCCGAGGGCGTCGCGCGCGGCGATCGCTACCAGACGCTGCTCGGCGTCACCGGCTCCGGCAAGACGTTCACGATGGCCAACGTCATCGCCGACGCGCACAAGCCGACGCTGGTGATCGCCCACAACAAGACGCTCGCGGCCCAGCTCTGCAACGAGTTCCGCGAGTTCCTGCCCGACAACGCCGTCGAGTACTTCGTGAGCTACTACGACTACTACCAGCCCGAGGCGTACGTCCCGCAGCAAGACCTCTACATCGAGAAGGACTCGTCGATCAACGACGAGATCGACCGCCTGCGCCACGCCGCCACCAACGCCCTGCTCATGCGCCGCGACGTCGTCATCGTCGCCAGCGTCAGCTGCATCTTCGGCCTCGGCTCGCCCGACGACTACCTGCAGAGCGTGGTGCTGCTGCGCGCGGCGACCACGTCGACCGCGACGCCGTGCTGCGCAAGCTGGTCGACATCCAGTACCAGCGCAACGACTACGAACCGGCACGCGGCAAGTTCCGCGTGCGCGGCGACTCGTTCGAGGTCTGGCCGGCCGACGAGGACACGCTCGTGCCGCGTCGAGCTGTGGGGCGACGAGATCGAAGGCGATCACGCGTTCGATCCGGTGAGCGGCGAGGTCATCGAGCAAGCCGCAGTACGTGGCCGTCTACCCGGCCACGCACTTCGTCACGAGCGGTCCGGCCATCGAGCGCGCGCTCGCCGAGATCCAGCGCGAGCTCGACGAGCGCTGCGCCTGGTTCGAAGAGCACGGCAAGGTGCTCGAAGCGCATCGCCTGCGGCAGCGCACGCAGCTACGACATGGAGATGCTGCGCGAGATGGGCTTCTGCAACGGCATCGAGAACTACTCGCGCATCCTGCTCGGCAAGCAGCCCGGCGCCACGCCCAACTGCCTGCTCGACTTCTTCCCCGACGACTTCCTCGTCTTCATCGACGAGTCGCACATGACCGTGCCGCAGATCCACGGCATGTACGACGGCGACCGCTCGCGCAAGCAGACGCTCGTCGACTACGGCTTCCGGCTGCCCAGCGCGCTCGACAACCGGCCGCTGCGCTTCGACGAGTTCGTCGCCAAGGTGCCGCAGATCGTCTTCGTGAGCGCCACGCCCGGCCAGTTCGAGCTGCGCGAGAGCGTCAACATCGTCGAGCAGATCATCCGCCCGACCGGCCTCGTCGACCCGGCCGTCGAGGTGCGTCCCACGGCCGGCCAGATCGACGACCTCATGAACGAGGCGCGGCGGCGCATCGAGCGCGGCGAGCGCGTGCTGGTCACGACGCTCACCAAGCGCATGGCCGAAGACCTCACCGACTACCTGGTCGAGAACGGCTTCAAGGTGCGCTACCTGCACAGCGAGATCGACACGCTCGAGCGCCTGCGAGATCGTGCGCGAGCTGCGCCTCGGCGAGTTCGACGTGCTGGTCGGCATCAACCTGCTGCGCGAGGGGCTCGACATGCCCGAGGTCACGCTGGTCGCCATCCTCGACGCCGACAAGGAGGGCTTCCTGCGCGGCCAGACGAGCCTCATCCAGACGATCGGCCGGGCGGCGCGCAACGTCAACGGCACGGTGATCATGTACGCCGACCGCGAGACCGACGCGATGCGCATCGCGATCGACGAGACCGAACCGACGGCGCAAGCGCCAGGTCGCCTACAACGAAGAACACGGCATCACGCCGCGCAGCATCGTCAAGGGTGTCACCGACATCGCCCAGATGAGCTCGCAGCAAGCCGGACCGGCCGGCCAAGGGCCGCCGCCGGTCGCTGAAGGCCGCCGACGAGAAGCGCGCGCCATGCCGGCGGCCGAGCTCGAGAAGCTCATCACCAATCTCGAGGCCGAGATGTTCGCCGCCGCCGACCAGCTCAAGTTCGAGTACGCCGCGAAGCTGCGCGACGAGATCAGCGAGCTCGTCGCGCGAGCTGGGGCGGCGGCGGGCGACGGTCGCATGACGCGTCGCGAGCCGCCGCCCCAGCCGCGAGCGCCGGTGGCTACGTCTGGGGAGACAGCGATGAGTCAGCGTCGAGCGCGATGCCCTGGCGCTGTGCGAGAAGGCGGTGGCGCTCGGCGCTCGCGCGGCCGCGGACATTGACGGCTCGCGAGGTCGTGGTCGACCCGCGGGTCACGCTCAAGTGCCGCGTGCCGCTCTGCTCGAGCTTCGGCCGCAACCTCATGTGCCCGCCGTTTGTGCCGAGCGCCGGCGAGTTCGCCGCCACGCTGCGGCGCTACCAGACGACGATCGTGCTGCAGCAGCCCATCCCGCTGACGCAGGCCGACGTGACGCGCCGCTATCGGGGCAAGAGCCTCGACGAACTCGCCGGCAGCAAGGCTTACCAGGGCGCGATGGCGGCCGGCCAGAACGCCTTCGGCGCCGTGCTGGCCACCCTCGAGCGCGAAGCGCTCGCCCTGGGTCACGCGTTCGCGGCAGGGTTCGGCGGCGGCGACTGCCGTCTCTGCGAGACCTGCGTCGCCGCCGCGAGTGTCACCGCGACTGAAGCCTGCCGCCACCCGTTCCTGGCGCGGCCGTCCATGGAGGCCGTCGGCATCGACGTGCTCGCCACGGCCGCGGCCGCCGGACTGCCTGTGCAGATGCCCGCGACCGACGATCCGGTATGGACCGGACTGCTTCTGCTGGACTGAAAGGACTCTCGTGACCGACGCCATCGTCATCACCGGCGCCCGCGAGCACAACCTCAAGGACGTCTCGCTGACGCTGCCGCGTGGGCGCTTCATCGTCATCACCGGGCTCTCCGGCTCGGGCAAGTCGTCGCTCGCCTTCGACACCATCTACGCCGAGGGCCAGCGCCGCTACGTCGAGTCGCTCTCGGCCTACGCGCGCCAGTTCCTCGGTCAGATGGACAAGCCCGACGTCGACAGCATCGAAGGGCTCTCGCCGGCGATCTCGATCGACCAGAAGACCACCTCGCGCAACCCGCGCTCGACCGTCGGCACCGTCACCGAGATCTACGACTACCTGCGGCTGCTCTACGCGCGCATCGGCCACCCGCACTGTCCCAACTGCGGGCGGCCGATCGAGGGGCAGTCGCTCGAGCAGATCGTCGACCAGGTGCTCGAGCTCGATGCCGGCGCTCGGTTCAGCGTGACCGCGCCGGTCGTGCGCGGTCGCAAGGGCGAATACGGCCAGCTCCTCAAGGAGTTCCGCGACGACGGCTTCACGCGCGTCGAGGTCGACGGCGACGTGCGGAGCCTCGACGACGAGATCACGCTCGACAAGAAGTACAAGCACGACATCTCGGTCGTCGTCGACCGGCTGGTCATGAAGGACGGGCTGCGCCGCCGCCTGACCGATTCCATCGAGACGGCGGCGCGCCTCTCCGACGGCCTCGTCGAGATCGAGCTGGCCGACGGTCCCACACTCATCTTCTCCGAGAAGTTCGCCTGCCTGCACTGCGGTATCTCGATGCCCGAGATCCAGCCCCGCGTCTTCTCGTTCAACAACCCGCACGGGGCCTGCCCGGCGTGCCACGGCCTGGGCTCTACGCAGGAGATCGATCCCGACCTCGTCGTGCCCGACCACACGCTGTCCATCAGTCAGGGCGCGTTGCTGCCGTTCGGCATGGCGACAGGCTGGATGGACGACATCTTCCAGGCCATCGTCGAGCGCTACCACGTCGACCCGGACACCCCCTGGCAGGACCTTCCCGCCGAGCAGCGCGACCTCTTCCTCAAGGGCACGCCCGACCGCATCGACATGCGCTACCGCAACTACCAGGGGCGCTGGCGGCACTACAAGGCCCAGTTCCACGGCATCCTCGCCAACCTGAAGCGGCGCTACGAAGAGACCGAATCCGACATCATCCGCCAGAAGATCGAGGAGTACATGAGCGAGCGCCCGTGCACCGAGTGCCACGGCGCCCGGCTCAAGCCCACGAGCCTGGCCGTCACGGTCGGCGAGCGCAACATCTACGAGTTCACGCTCATGAGCGTGACCGAAGCCCTGGCGTTCCTCGAGAGTCTCGAGCTGACCGACACCGAACGGCTCATCGGCGGACGCGTCGTCAAAGAGATCCGCGAGCGGCTGCGGTTCCTGGCCGACGTCGGCGTCGGCTACCTCACGCTGGGCAGGGCCGCCGCCTCTCTGTCGGGCGGCGAGGCCCAGCGCATCCGCCTCGCCACGCAGATCGGCTCGGCTCTGGTCGGCGTGCTCTACATCCTCGACGAACCGAGCATCGGCCTGCACCAGCGCGACAACCGCAGGCTGATCGACACGCTGCTGCGGCTGCGCGACCTGGGCAACACCGTGATCGTCGTCGAGCACGACGAAGAGACGATGCGCTCGGCCGACCACATCGTCGACATGGGTCCCGGCGCCGGCGAGCACGGCGGACACGTCGTCGCCGAGGGTCCGCCGACCTTCATCACGGCCACTCCCGAATCGCTCACCGGCCAGTTCCTGGCCGGTCGCCGGCGCATCGAGGTGCCGGGCCGGCGGCGTCAGCCGAGCGACTGGCTCACGGTGCGCGACGCCGCCATGCACAACCTGAAACACATCGACGTCGCGTTTCCCATCGGCGCCTTCACGTGCGTGACGGGCGTCTCCGGCTCGGGCAAGTCTACGCTGGTCAACGAGATCCTCTTCAAAGGCATGGCCGCCCGCGTCACGCGCGGCTCGAAGGCGCGTGCCGGGGCACACGGCGGCATCGACGGAGCTCATCTGCTCGACAAGGTCATCGACATCGACCAGTCGCCCATCGGGCGGACACCGCGCTCCAACCCGGCCACCTACACGGGGTTGTTCGATTCCATCCGCCAGCTCTTTGCCTCGACCCCCGAATCGAAGGTGCGCGGCTACAAGCCCGGGCGCTTCAGCTTCAACGTCAAGGGCGGCCGTTGCGAGGTCTGCAAGGGCGACGGCCAGATCAAGATCGAGATGCACTTCCTGCCCGACGTCTACGTGCCCTGCGAGGCCTGCAAGGGTCAGCGCTACAACCGCGACACGCTCGAGGTCTACTACAAGGGCAAGAACATCGCCGAGGTGCTCGAGATGAGCGTCGAAGAGGCAGTCGGGTTCTTCGCGAACGTGCCACGCATCGCGCGCCGGCTCACGACGCTGAACGATGTCGGCCTGGGCTACATCAAGCTGGGCCAGCCGGCGACCACGCTATCGGGTGGCGAGGCGCAGCGCGTCAAGCTGGCCACCGAGCTCTCCAAGGTCGCCACCGGGCGCACGCTCTACATCCTCGACGAGCCGACCACCGGTCTGCATTTCGTCGACACCGAACGTCTGCTCGACGTGCTGCAACGACTGGTCGACCAAGGCAACACCGTCGTCGTGATCGAGCACAACCTCGACGTCATCAAGTCGGCCGACTGGATCGTCGACCTCGGCCCCGAGGGCGGCGACGAAGGGGGAGAGGTGATCGCCACCGGCAGTCCCGAAGACCTCCTCGAGGCCGGCGACGTGTCCTACACGGGCCAGTTCCTGCACAGGGTGCTTGGTGAGCGGCGGCCCGACGTCGTCGCCCTCGCCGGGCGGAGCGGCGGCGGCCGGGGCGGCGCCGGGCCGCCGTCCCGGCGCGCCGCCGCCGCCCGCTCTCGCCCCAGTCAGAACGCCCAGGCGTAGTCCAGCCGGCCGGCGGCGAGCACGGCGCCGAAGGCGTTGCGGGCCACGACTACGATGTGCACGGTCGTGCCGCGCAGCGTCCGGCTTATGCCGCTCACGGTCGTCAGCGCGGCGGTCGTCTCGACCAGCGTGCCGTTCACGTAGACGTCGTACGATCGCTGCCCCCGCGACCGCCCCCCAGACCGGACCCATGTGACCGCGCCGATAGAGTTCGGCGCTCACCACCATCGGGGCCGATGGCACGACCGTCACCTCGTTGAGCACCTCCGTCGAGGTCGGCACAGTCGTGGTGAACGTGGCGCGCACCTGCGCGTACTGGCCGATCGTCACGTCGGTCTGGTCTCCCTGGACCGCGGTCACCCAGGGCGCCGACGCAAGGTCGGCCAGCGTGTCGCTTGCGCGGATCTCTATGCTCAGCGACGCGCCGACGCCGGCTGCGCGCTCGTCCCAGAGGCAGCGCGTCCACGAAGCCCCGGCCGTCGATGCGTCGAGCGGTGGCGAGATCCAGCTTCCCGGCGCCGTCGATCCGGCGTCGGTGTTACGCACGCAGTCGAGAGTGCCGCGCTGCGAGCCCACCATCATGTCCATGTCGCGGTCGTCGTCGAGATTGCCCAGCGACGGCGTCGCGTAGGCGGTGATCTGGGGCGGATCCCACGTTGTTTCGCGCGTCCAGACGGGCCCTGCCGTCGTGCCGGTGTTGCGGTAGACGCTGATCGTCCCTCTGCTGTCGCCCAGCAGCAGGTCGGGCAACTGGTCGCCGTTGAGGTCCCCCATTGTCAGCTCGGTCCAGCCGCGCGACGGCTCGGCTGGGGTGTCCCAGGTCGGCTGCCGCGTCCACAGGGGGCCGGTCGCGTCGCCGGTGTTCTCGTAGGCGAGGTTGTGGTCGTTGTTGGCGCCGATGATGAGGTCGACGAGGCCGTCGCCGTTCAGGTCTGCGAACGCGGGCGCGGCGTGGTTGGTGCCGGTCAGGGCGGGCGGGTCCCAATCGGTCTGCCGTGTCCAGGCGGGCGCGGTGAAGGTGCCGGTGTTCTGGTAGACGACGACCTGCTGGTCGTAGCGCCCGATGGCGACATCGAGGAGCCCGTCGCCGTTCAGGTCGGCCAGCGCCGGGACGGCGTACATGCCGGCGCCCTGAGAGGGCGGGTCCCATGAGGGCTCCCGGGTCCAGACCGGCCCCGCCGGCGTACCCGTGTTGCGGAAGGCGAGCACGGAACCACCCTTGAGGCCGACGAGCATGTCGAGGAGCCCGTCGCCATTGAGGTCTGCCAAGGCAGGCGACGTGTATGCCTTGTTGCCCTGGCTCGGCCCGTTCCATGAGCTGTTGAGGGCCCATGACGGCGTGACACCGCCGAGACGCAGTTCACCGAAGACTGAGGCGGGCGCCAATCCGGCCGGCAGGGCGAGGTTCGTGCTTGTGCCGCGCTCCCAGTCGGCGCTGGTGGTGAAGAGAAAGGAGATGCCGCCCTTGGCGGCAGCCGTTATCGGCATCGCCAGAAGCGTGGCGCCGAATGCAACGACACAGGCGATCAGGAGTCTGTGCCTGCTCATCGCGGTCCTCCTTGCTTCGGTCCTCTCGTGGAGTCGTATCGGGTTGGCTCCGGGCTGCTGCGATAGAACATGCGTTTACCTGCGCCCAGAGACGGAGGCGGTGCGGCCCGGCCGAGGCGGCGGCCGGTGTCGAACGGGGGCGGGCGGCGGGTGCGATCGCACCCGCCGCCCGCCCAGGTTGTCGACCTCGTTCGGGTCCGCAACTACGGCGTTGCGATGACCACCTTGCAGACCCGGTAGCCGGACTCGACGTTGCCGGCATTGTCGATCGAGTAGTAGATGATCGTGTGGAGTCCGTCGTTGGCATGGCCGGCGGGGGCGGGCACCGACGCCGTCGAGCCGCTCTGCCAGGGCCCGCCGTCGATGGTGTACCACGTTGCCGCGATGCCCGAGAATGCGTCGGTCGCCGCGAAGTGGACGGTCACGTCGGTGCTGCAGGGGTTCTTCGGCGCATCGTCACGAGTCACGGGCCTGCTCGTATCGAGCATGACCTGGCACGACTTGATGGACTCGATGTGGCCCGCTGCGTCGGTCGAGCGGTAGTAGACCGTGACCGGGCCGCTGCCGCCGCCGCGCTTCCAGCTCTTCGTGAACGTGGTGGCGTCGCCCGTCTGCCAGATGCCGTCGTCGCCGATCTTGAACTCGGTCTTCGTCACGTCGAGCTGGCCATCGGTCGGCGTGAGCTGGAGCGTGAACGGGACGCTGTGCCAGACGCCGCCGGCATTGTCGCTGGTGACCGGGATGCCCACGTCGATCTTGACCGTGCAGCTCTCGGCCGGGGTCTCGATGTTGCCGGCCGCGTCGATCGAGCGGTAGAGCACCGTGTGGGCGCCGTCGTTGCTACCGTCGACCGGGGCGGGGATGACTGCTGACGTGCCGCTTGTCCAGGTCGCGCCGCCGTCGAGGCTGTACTCGGTCGAACTGACGCCCGAGCCGGCGTCGCTGCCGCTGAAGTGCAGGGTGACATCGCTGTCGTGCCAGGCGTCGTCAGCGCCGCTGACTGAGGTCGTCGGCGCACCGGTGTCGATCTTGACCGTGCAGCTTCTGGCCGGGCTTTCGAGGTGACCCAAGGCGTCGGTCGAGCGATACAGCACCGTGTGGCTGCCGTCGTTGCTGCCGTCGACCGGAGCGGGGATGACCGCAGAGGTGCCGCTCGTCCAGGTCGCGCCGCCGTCGAGGCTGTACTCGGTCGAGTTGACGCCCGAGCCGGCGTCGCTGCCGCTGAAGTGCAGGGTGACATCGCTGTCGTGCCAGGCGTCGTCAGCGCCGCTGACTGAGGTCGTCGGTGCGCCGGTGTCGATCTTGACCGTGCAGCTCCTGGGCGTCTCGGTCAGGCCGGCGCCATTGACGGAGCGATAGAGCACCGTGTGGACGCCGTCGTTGCTGCCGTCGACCGGAGCGGGGATGACCGCGGAGGTGCCGCTCGTCCAGGTCGCGCCGCCGTCGAGGCTGTACTGGGTGTCGGTGACGCCGAAGCTGGCGCTCGCGAAGTTGAGCGACACATCGCCGGCGTGCCACGCCGCGTCGGCGCCCGAGACGGACGTGGTGGGCGCGCTCGTGACGATGTTCACGGCGCACGTGCGAGTGGTCTCGACATTGCCGGCCACGTCGGTGGAGCGGTAGCTCACCACATGCGGCCCGTCGTTGCTGCCGCTGGCGGGGTCCGGCACGGTCACGGCAGCGCCTGTCGTCCAGTCGCCACCGTCGACCTTGTACTCGGTCGAGGCAACGCCGCTGGCGGCATCGGTGGCCGTGAAGTTGACGATCACGGGCGCGTTGTGCCAGCCGGCATCGGCGCCGCTCTGGACGGTCGCCGGCGCGGTCGTGTCGATGCGGATCTGGCGGGTGGCGACCGCCCCGCCGGCGCCGAGACTGTCGAGCGCGCGGACGTGGAAGTACCAGATGCCATCGGCCTTGCCGGAGTAGGAGGCGGCAAGGTAGTTCGTGCCGACGAAGATGCTCGCGGTATTGGCGGTCTGGTCGGTCACGGCGAGGTCGCCGTAGCCGTCGCCGTTGAAATCGCCGAGGGCGACCCAGAAGGGGCCCGTCCCGGTGGCGCGGTCGGTCTTGGCGACGAACGTGCCGTCGCCGTTGCCGAAGAGGATGCTCACCGTGTTCGCGTCATGGTTGGTCGTCACGAGGTCGGGGGCGCCGTCCTGGTTGAGGTCGGCGACGGCGAGGGCATACGGCCCCGCGCCCACTGGGTAGTCGACCTTCTGGTCGAAGGTCCCGTCACCCTTGTTGAGCAGCACGCTCGCGGTGTTCGCGCCATAGTTGACGGTCTCGATGTCTGGTTTGCCGTCCTTGTTCACGTCGGCCACGATGACCGTATAGGGCTGGCTGCCGGTGGCGGAGTCGACCTTCGTGTTGAAGGTCCCGTCGCCCTTGCCGGTGAGCACGCTGACGTTGGCGGTGCCGGCGTTGGCGCACACCAGGTCGATCTTTCCGTCGCCGTTCAGGTCACCGAGGTCGATCGAGGTCGGCTTGCCACCGGTGCCGAAATCGACCTTCTTGGCGAACGTACCGTCGCCGTTGCCGCGCAGCACACTCACTGTGTTGGCGCCCGAGTTCGTCGTCATGATGTCGAGCTTGCCGTCGTTGTTGACGTCGCCGAGGGCCAGCGATTCGGGGTTGGTGCCCGTCGTGAAGTCGGTCTTGGCGGCGAACGTGCCGTCGCCGCGGCCGAGCAACACGCTCACGGTGCTCGCGGTGCGGTTGGCGGTCACGATGTCGAGCTTGCCGTCGTTGTTGACGTCGCCGAGCCGCAGGCTCCACGGACCGTTGCCGGTGGGGTAGGTCACCCGCGGCGCGAACGTACCGTCGCCGCGCCCGAGCAGGACACTCACTGTGTTGGCGCCGTTGTCTTCGATCACGAGGTCCTTGCGGCCGTCGCCGTTGAGGTCGCCGACGCGCACTTCGGTGGGACCCGACCCTGTGGTATTGGTGACACGCGGCAGGAAATCGAGTGAGACCCGGTCGCTCGTCGTGTCCGGAGCGGTGTCCGGGCTCTGGTCGAGGACGATCGAGTACCCGGCGATCGCCGAGCCGGCGGCCGTCGAGGGGTTCCACGAGAAGGACGGGGTCGTCGACCTGTACCAGGTCGCCTGATCGGGATGGGTCGGTGAAACGAGGCCAGTGACGTCACCCGGAATGCTGCCGGGGCCCGCGAGTGTCGTCGCCGCGAACGCTGCGCCGCCGATGCCGAGCACGACGACGGCGATCGCGATCGCACGTCGATGGCGGTGTCCGTGGGCCAGACGCATGGTGCCTCCACAATCTCGGGCACGCGAACCGCGCGTGCGCGTCAACATTCGGTCGAACTGCTCGTAACCACTATCGTCCGGGGGACATGCGATTCAGATAGAACATGCGTTTAGCCTCTCGCTAGTACTAAGTAGCCAATGAAGAAATCCGGCTCAAGTGGGGCGCATGGCCATGGCCAGGGCGGTTGCCGCTGCGAGCGACGCCGGCGTGGGATAATCGGGCAATGACCGGCATCCCTGAGCGACAACTGGAGGCGCTTCACGACGCGGCCCGGCGCGCGCCCGCCGAGCCCGGCGTCTACCGCTGGCTCGACGGCGAGGGCCGTGTCCTCTACGTGGGCAAGGCGAAGGATCTGCGCAAGCGGCTGCTCTCTTACTTCCGGCCGGTGGGCGGGCGCGTCGCCGAGATGGTGTCCCGGGCTGAGAGCATCGACTACGTCGTGACCGCGTCCGAGACCGAAGCGCTGCTGCTCGAGGACAACTTCATCAAGGAGGAGCGGCCACCGTTCAACCTGCGGCTGCGCGACGACAAGAGCTATCCCTACATCGAGATCGCGCTCGCGGACGAGTGGCCGCGGGTGCGCTTCTTCCGCGGGCGCCACGTGCCCGGCAACCTCTACTTCGGCCCGTACTCGAGCGCCCGCAAGGTGCGTGAGACCCTCGATCTGATCGGCCGTATCTTCCCGTATCGCAAGTGCAAGGGCGAACGGCCCGGCCGCCCCAGCGGCTCGCCCTGCCTGCAGTATGCGATCCACCGCTCGCTCGGCCCCTGTGACGACAAGGTCCCGCGCGAGGAGTACCTCGAGGTGATCGACCAGGTGGTCGACTTCCTGCGCGGCCGCCTGACCGATGTGGGCAAGAGCATCGAAGCGGACATGCGCGAGGCGGCGGCAGTGCGCGAGTTCGAGAAGGCGGCGCTGCTGCGCGATCGCCTCGAGTCGGTGCGCCACGTCCAGGAGCGCCAGTCGGTCGAGCACGAGGGGGCCGGATCGTTCGACGTCCTGGGCGTCTGGCAAGGCGACCCCGGCGGCAACGTCCAGGTGTTCCGCGTGCGCGAGGGCGCGCTGGTCGACCGCCAGACCTTCTATGTCGAGAACACCGTGGACCGCGAACGGCAGGAGTTGGTCGAGGAGTTCGCGCTCGAGTACTACGGCGATGGCGTGGGAATCCCCGGACAGGTCATCGTCCCCGTCGACGAGGGCACGGCCGAGCTCGGAGCCGTGCTCGCCGCGCGCCGCGGCGCGCGCGTCGACGTGCGGCGCGCGCGCCGCGGCCCCAAGCGACGTCTTGCTCGAGATGGCCCAGCACAACGCCGAGAAGGCCGCCGACGAGGAGCGGGCGCGCCTCGCGCTGACGCGCGAGGCGCGCGAGCTGGCGCTTGTCCGGCTGCGCGACGTCCTTGGGCTCGCGGACCTCCCGTTGCGCATCGAGTGCTACGACATCTCCAACCTCGGCGAGCGTCATGCGGTCGGCTCGATGGTCGTCTTCGAGGACGGCCGCCCGCGCAAGGCGCACTACCGCAAGTTCGCGATCCGCGAAGTCGAGGGTCAGGACGACTTCGCCATGATGGCCGAGGTCGTGGCGCGCCGCTTCCAGCGGCTGGTGGCGGCCGACGCCGTCACCGGGCCCGAGCCCGGCGGCGACGGCTACGACGAGAGCTTCGCCAGCGTGCCCGGCCTCGTGGTCGTCGACGGCGGCAAGGGCCAGCTCTCGGCGGCGCTCGCCGCGTTGCGGGCGAGCGGCGCCGATGTGCCGGCCATCGGCCTTGCCAAGCAGCGCGAGGAGGTCTTCGTCCCGGGCCGTTCGGCGCCGCTCGCGCTGGCGCCCGACGATCCGGCCTCGCTGCTGCTGCAACGCATCCGCGACGAGGCCCACCGCTTTGCGATAACCTTCCATCGGCACCGGCGCGGGGGAGACCTGCGACGGGCGTCGATCTTCAACGAGCTGCCCAAGGTCGGGCCGGCGCGCCGGCGAGCGATCCTCGAGCACTTCGGCAGTCCCGAGCGGTTCATCGCAGCGTCACGGACGGAGATCGAGCGGGTGCCGGGCCTGCCGCCAAGGGTGGCGCGCGAGATCTATGCCCACTTACACAAGGCCGGATAAGGCGGCGGAGACGACGGTGGCATGACAGGCCAGGGCGCGACCAGAGAGCTTCTCTACACGACGCCGTTCGGCGTGGGTGCCCTCACCATGGCCGGTAAGCTGCCGGTCGGCCTCGAGCTGCCAGACGCGGGCCGGCGGGCGGCGGCGGACGCTGCCGCCCGCCGGCCCGAGCCCTGGCGCGACCTGCTCGAGCGGTACTTCGCCGGCGAGTGCGTCGTCTTCCCGCTCGACGTCGAGGCATATCTCGGCCGGCTCGGCGGCACGTCCTTCGAAGCCGACGTGCTGCGTGCCCTGGCGAGGGTGCCGTTCGGGCGCATGGTGAGTTACCGCGACCTCGCCCGCGACGCCGGTCACCCGACCGCGTGGCGCGCCGCCGCCACCGTGATGGCGCACAACGAGCTGCCGGTGATCCTGCCCTGCCACCGCATCACACGTAGCGACGGCAGTCTGGGGCGCTACGGCGACGATCCCGCCTGGAAGCGCCGCCTGCTCGAGCTCGAGGGTGCGCTATGACCGTGCCGATGCCGTTCGTCATCCTGACCGGCCTCTCGGGAGCGGGGAAGACCCAGGCGATCGACGCGTTCGAGGACGCAGGCTACTTCTGTGTCGACAACCTGCCGCCCCAATTGCTGTCCTCGCTGGTCGATCTGTTCCGCCTGCCCGGCAGCAAGGTCCATCGCGTGGCGGTCGTCTCCGACGTGCGTGGCGGCGAGTACTTCGACGAGATCGAGCGCTCGCTCGACGAGCTTCACGAGGCCGGCATCGAGTACTCGCTGGTGTTCCTCGAGGCCTCCGACGACGTACTGGTGCGGCGCTTCAAAGAGACCCGCCGCCGGCATCCGCTGGCCGGACACGAGAGCGTGGTCGACGGGATCGCGCGCGAGCGCCAGCTGCTGCTGGCGATGCGCGAGCGCGCCAATCACGTGATCGACACGAGCGGCGTGTCGATCCAGGAGCTCAAGCACTGGCTCAACGAGGAGATCATCCACCGCGGTCAGCGTCAGACGATCACCTTCACGTTCGTGTCGTTCGGCTACAAGTACGGCGTCCCGATGGACGCCGACCTGTTGTTCGACGTGAGGTTCCTGCCCAACCCCTTCTACGACATCGAGTTGCGGCCGCTGACGGGGCTCGACCCGCCTGTCCGCGAGTACGTGCTGAAGTCCGTCGACGGCGACGAGTTCTTCGGCGTGCTGCTGCCGCTGCTCGACTACCTGTTCCCGCGCTACGTGGCCGAAGGCAAGGCCCACCTCACGATCGGCCTCGGCTGCACCGGCGGCCGGCACCGCTCGGTCACGATCGCCGACTGGCTGGCCGACCACTACGCCCGCCAGGGCTTCCAGACCACCGTCCGCCACCGGGACATGACGCGCGGGTGACCTCAGAGTGAGCGCGTTCCACAGGTCGCGCCTGGTGTGGCTCTATCCCGGTCTCGGCATCAAGCGCCGCGTGGCGGCCATAGCGGCCGGTGGTGTGCTCGTCGCCTACGCGCTTTGGGTCGCGCTGGGCGTGGTCATCGGCGATCGCTGGCGCAGCCATGTGGGCGGCGCCTGGACCGGCTCCCATCGCTCCCTGGCTGTGGTGGTGGCCGGTGCCAGCCTCGCGGCCGGCCTGCTCGTGCTGTTCGCCGGCGCACGTAGCCTTTACCGCTACTCGCGGACCGCGGGCGAGCCGGGCGCCGCTGCGATCCGCAGCGGCGCCCGGCTCGCCCGCGGTCCGCGCATCGTCGCGGTGGGCGGGGGCACCGGCCTGTCGGCGCTTCTGTCCGGCCTCAAGCAGCACACGAGCAACCTGACCGCGATCGTCACCGTGGCCGACGACGGCGGCAGCTCCGGCCGGCTGCGCCGCGGCCTCGGCATGCTGCCGCCGGGCGACATCCGCAGCTGCCTGGTCGCCCTGGCCGACGACGAGTCTCTTATGAGCCGGCTCTTCCAGTACCGCTTCGAGGAGGGCGACGGACTGCAGGGCCACAGCTTCGGCAACCTGTTCCTGGCGGCGCTGGCCGAGGTCACCGGCGACTTCGAGCGTGCCGTGCGCGAATCGACCAGCGTTCTGAAGGTGCGGGGCCAGGTGCTGCCCGCGACCCTGCAAAGCGTCACCCTGCATGCCGAGCTCCAGGGCGGCGAGCGCGTCGAGGGCGAGTCGACGATCACGGCGGCCGACCGGCTGCCCCTGCGCGTGTGGCTAGAACCGGAGCGGCCGGCTGCCGTGCCGCAGGCGCTCGAGGCGCTCGCCGGCGCCGACATGATCGTCCTGGGCCCAGGAAGCGTGTACACGAGCATCGTGCCGAACCTGCTCATCCCGGATGTGCGTGAGGCGATCAAGCGCTCGCGCGCGAGGGTCGTCTACGTCTGCAACGTCATGACACAGCCGGGCGAGACCGACGGGTATTCGGCTGCCGACCACCTGCGGGCGATCTACCGCCACGGGGCGGCCGGCATGGTCGACGACGTCCTGGTCAACGACACGCCCGCGACTCCCGACCTGGCGGCGTCGTATGGGGCCCACGGGGCGACGGCCGGTGAGCGTCGACGACGATGCCTTCACGGCGCTCGGTGTGCGCGTCGTGCACGGCCGTCTCGCTCAGGTCGGCGACTTCTTCCGCCACGACCCCCGGCGGCTCGCCGAAGCTCTGCTACGCCTGACGGGCGAGCCGCAGGCGTGACCTTCAGCCAGGAGGTGAAGCGCGAACTCGCCGCGATCGTCCCGGCCGACATCCACTGCCGGCGGGCCGAGCTGTCGGGCCTGCTCTTCGCGGCCGGCACGTTCGAGATCGCGGCGGGCGGCCACTACAGCGTGCGGATCACATCCGGGCTGCCGGCGGTCGCCCGGACGGCGCTGTCGCTGCTCAAGCCGCTCGGCGCCGCATGCCGAGCTGCGCACCGTCGAGACGCCTCCGGCCGGGGTGCGCTATGAGGTCGTGCTCGGCGACGATCCGCGCCACCTGCAGGTGCTGAACGAGGCCGGCGTGCTGTCCGACTCGTTCCAGCTCCAGATCGGGGTGCCGTCCCGTGTCGTGGCCCGCCGCTGCTGCCAGGTCGCCTTCGCGCGGGGCGCGTTTCTCGGCTGCGGCTCGATCTCGCTCGCCAGGTGCGCCGGTGCATGCCGAGCTCACTGTCGAATCCGCCGACCTGGCCGAAGAGCTGCGCCGCCTGCTCGGTCGCCTCGGGCTGCCGTTCCACCTGGCGGTCCGCGGGTCGCAACGTGGCCTGCTACACGAAGCGCGGTGAGACGGCGGCCGACCTGCTCGCCGTATTGGGCGCGCATACCGCGCGCCTGCACTGGGAGGAGCACCTGGTGCTCGGTGAGGTCCGCGGCCGCGCCAACCGGCTCGCCAACTGCGACGAGGCGAACGCGGGACGGGCGGCGCGCGCGGCGCTGCGCCAGACCACGATCGTACGCCGCCTGATGGCCGACGACGCCCTGTGGCCGACCGTCCCATCGGCCTTGCGCAGCGCCGCCGCCCTGCGGCTCAAGTACCCGTACCTGAGTCTGGTGGAGCTGGCTGCGCGGTCTCGCCCCCCGCTGACGAAATCGGCGCTCAACCACCGTCTCCGCCGTCTTGAGGCGCTCGCCGGCGAGACAGGAGATGGGGGGCGGCGGGACGAGCTTCGCTCGTCCCGCCGCCCCCCACGTGCGGCCGGCCAGCGCCCGCCCCGCTGACGTTTGGCGACCTCGAGCAGGCTGCATACTCAGGGACATCGACCGAGTCGCGGCCCGAGGTCCGGCGCCGCGCTCGTGCGGCACACCACCGCGCGAGAAGAGACGACGTGATGGTTCGAGGGGAACCGTCGGTCGAGAGCGCTCTGGTAAGCTTCCCGCATGAACACCTGGATCTGGAGGAGAGCATGGCTCTGAAGGTAGGCATCAACGGGTTCGGCCGCATCGGTCGCCTGTACGTGCGCGCCGTCAAGAAGCGCGGCGACGACATCGAGATCGTCGCCATCAACGATCTGATGGACGGCGCGACGATGCGCCACCTGTTCAAGTATGACTCGGTGCACGGGACATTCCCCGGCCCGGTGAGCTTCGAAGGCGACCGGCTCGTGGTCGACGGCCAGCCGATCAAGGTGCTCAGCGAGACCGATCCCACGAAGCTGCCCTGGGGTGAGCTCGGCGTCGATGTCGTGGTCGAGTCGACGGGGCGGTTCACCAAGCGTGAGGCCGCGGCGGGGCACCTCACGGCCGGCGCGCGCAAGGTGATCATCTCGGCGCCCGCCGGCGACGCCGACGTCACGATCGTGCTGGGCGTCAACGACGGCATGTACGACGTCAGCAAGCATGACGTGATCTCCAACGCGAGCTGCACGACCAACTGCCTGGCACCTGTCGTGAAGGTCCTCGACGACGCCTTCGGCGTCGAGAAGGGCTTCATGAACACCATCCATTCGTACACCAACGACCAGCGCATCCTCGACTTCCCCCACAAGGACCTGCGCCGGGCGCGGGCCGGGGCGCTGTCGATCATCCCCACGACGACCGGCGCCGCCCGCGCCGTGGGGCTCGTGCTGCCGCAGCTCAAGGGCAAGCTCGACGGCTTCTCGCTGCGCGTGCCGACGCCCGACGGCTCCTGCACCGACCTCACGGCCGAGGTCAAGCGCGACGTGAGCGCCGACGAGGTCAACGCCGCGCTCAAGGCGGCGGCCGAAGGCCCGCTCAAGGGCATCCTCGAATTCTGCGAGGACCCGATCGTGTCGATGGACGTGGTCGGCAACCCGGCATCGTCCATCGTCGACGCGGCGCTCACCATGGCGAGTGGCCATCTGGTCAAGGTCGTGTCGTGGTACGACAACGAATGGGGCTATACGTGCCGTGTGGTCGATCTGACGATGATGGTCCTGTAGCGGGCAGCAGCCGACGGCGAGGAGGGGCGCGATGCCCAAGCGGACAGTCACTGAGTATCCCATCGACGGCCGGCGCGTGTTCCTGCGTGTCGATTTCAATGTGCCGCTCGACGGGGGCGAGGTGGCCGACGACACCCGCATCCGCGCGGCCCTGCCGACGATCACTCATCTGACCGGGCGCGGCTGCCGCGTCGTGATCGCTTCGCACTTGGGCCGTCCCAAGGGCGCGATCGTGCCAGAACTGCGCATGGCCCCGGTCGCGGCGCGCCTGGCGGAGCTGCTCGGCGCGCCGGTCGCCACGGCCGACGACTGCATCGGGCCCGCCGTCGGGGCCGCTGCCGAGGCGCTCCCGGCCGGCGGCCTGCTGCTGCTCGAGAACCTGCGCTTCCACGCCGAGGAGACGACGAACGACCCCGCCTTCGGCGCCGCGCTCGCGGCGCTCGCCGATGTCTATGTCAATGACGCCTTCGGCACCGCCCACAGGGCCCACGCCTCCACGGTGGGCGTGCCGGGCATCCTGCCGGGCGTCGCCGGGCTGCTCATGGCCCGCGAGCTCGAGGTGCTCGGCCGCCTGCTCGCCGACCCTGGACGACCGTTCGTGGTGGTGCTGGGCGGCGCGAAGGTCTCCGACAAGATCGGCGTCATCGAGAAGATGCTGACGTTTGCCGACGCCATTCTGATCGGCGGCGCGATGTGCTTCCCGCTGCTCTGGGCGAAGGGCTACGAGGTCGGCCGCTCGAAGGTCGAGGAGGGCACCTCGGGTGCCGCCCAACAGGTGCTGGCCGCCGCCGATGGCGCCGCCGGCGAGTTCGTGCTCCCGTCTGACGTGGTGGTGGCGCGTCAGGCCGCAGCCGGCGCGCCGCACCACACCGTAGCGGCCGACGAGATCCCCAGCGGCGAGATCGGTCTCGACATCGGCGCCGCGACCGTGGCCGAGTTCACGCGCCACATCGACGGCGCCGCCACGGTGTTCTGGAACGGCCCGATGGGGCTGTTCGAGATCGACGATTTCGCCGCCGGCACGCGCGCGGTGGCCGCGGCCGTGGCGGTTTGCCCGGGAGTCACCGTCGTGGGCGGCGGCGACACGGTGAGCGCGATACGACGCTTCGGCTTCGAACACGAGATCACCCACGTGTCGACGGGCGGCGGCGCGTCGATGGAGTTTCTCGAAGGCAAGCCGCTGCCGGGGGTAGAAGCGCTGCTCGACGCCTGACGGCGCTCGCCCCTACCGACGTGACTGGCGCCAGGCGGCGCAGAAGGAGAAGCGCACCATGACGTTCTCCCGCAGGCCTCTCATGGCCGGCAACTGGAAGATGTACAAGACCCAGCCCGAAGCCGTTGTCTACGCGCGCGCCTTCGTGCCGCTCGTGACCGGTGTCGACGATCGCGACATCCTGCTGTGCCCCCCGTTCACCGACCTGAGCGCGCTGGTCGACGAGACGAGGAGCGGCCACGTGATGATCGGTGCCCAGACCATGCACTTCGCAGCCGAGGGCGCCTATACGGGCGAAGTCTCGGCGGCCATGCTCGTCACGGCCGGCGTGCGGGCCGTCATCCTGGGCCATTCCGAGCGCCGCCAGTACTTCGCAGAGAACGATCCCGACCTCGCTCGGAAGGTGCGCGTCGCTCTGGATGCCGGCCTGCTGGCGGTGCTCTGCTGCGGCGAGACCGACGCCGAGCGCGAGGCGGGGAAGACCGAAGAGAAGGTCGGCCGTCAGATAGAGCAGGACCTTTCTGCGGTCACAGCCGACGAACTCGGCCGTCTGGCGATCGCCTACGAGCCGATCTGGGCGATCGGCACCGGCAAGACGGCCACGCCGGAGATCGCTCAGGAGACCGTGGCGTACGTGCGCTCGCGTGTCCGAGACGCCTTCGGCGCCGCCGCCGAGCACGTCCGCGTGCTCTACGGCGGCAGTGTGAAGGCGTCGAACATCGACGAGCTGATGGCACAGCCCGACATCGACGGCGTGCTCGTCGGCGGCGCCAGCCTCGACCCGGACGAGTTCGCGCGCATCGTGCGCTTCGAACCGCCGGCGTGAGCGGCGCTCGGGGCAGCGCGTCGGGCGCCACGCCGTCCCCCGCGGGGCGCACCTACCGACCGGTCGTGCTCATGGTGCTCGACGGCTGGGGGTATGCGCAGCCGGGACCAGGCAACGCGGTAGAGATCGCCGCGACGCCCGTCTTCGATGGTTTGTGGGCCACGTGGCCGCACGGCGTGCTCGCCGCATCGGGGGAGGCGGTGGGCCTGCCGCCGGGCCAGATGGGCAACTCGGAGGTCGGCCACCTCAACATCGGTGCGGGCCGAGTCGTCTACCAGGACCTCACGCGCATCACCAAGGCGATCGCTGACGGCGAGTTCTTCACCAACCCCGTCCTGACCCAGGCCTGTGAGCTGGCGCGGGAGCGCGGCGCGACGCTGCATCTGCTGGGGCTCGTGTCGGGAGGCGGCGTGCACAGCGACCTCGGACACCTGAAGGCGTGCATCGACCTCGCGGCACGCGCTCGCGTGCCGCGGCTCGCCGTGCACGCCTTCCTCGACGGTCGGGACACGCCGCCCCACAGCGCGCCCGGCTTCCTCGCCGAGATCGAGCAGCACATGACAAGCGCCGGCGTCGGTCGCTATGCGACGCTCAGCGGCCGCTACTACGCCATGGACCGCGACAACCGCTGGGATCGAGTCAGACTGGCCTATGACGCGCTGGTCTACGGCCAGGGCCGTCAGGAACCCGACGCTCAGGCCGCGGTGGCCGCCGCCTACGAGCGTGGCGAGACCGACGAGTTTGTGCTTCCCACGGTGGTCGGCGCGCGTGACGAAGACCGCGTGCGCGACGGCGACGTCTGCCTGTTCTTCAACTTCCGTCCCGATCGCGCACGCGAACTCACGCGGGCCTTCTTCGAGCGGGACTTCGACGCCTTCGACCGTGGGCCGCATCCGCCCGCCGTCGACTTCTTCACGATGACGCAGTACAAGAAGGAGTTTCCGTTGCCGGTGGCCTTCCCGCCGCAACAGGTCCGCGACGTGCTGGCGCAGGTGCTGGCTGCGCACGACCTGCGCCAGCTGCACATCGCCGAGACAGAGAAGTACGCTCACGTGACGTTCTTCTTCAACGGCGGGGTGGAACGTGAGGTAGCCGGCGAGGACCGGGTCCTCGTGCCGAGCCCCCGCGACGTGCCGACCTACGACAAGAAGCCGCAGATGAGCGCGCTCGAGGTCACCGACGAGCTCGTGGCACGTCTCGCCGCGGGCCGCTACGACTTCGTGGTGGTGAACTACGCCAACGCCGACATGGTCGGCCACTCGGGTGTGCTCGAGGCGGCCGTCGCCGCGGTCGAGACGGTCGACGCCTGCGTCGGGCGCGTGGTCGAAGCGACGCTCGCCGCCGGAGGGGCCTGCCTCATCACCGCAGACCATGGCAACTCGGACCACATGATCGACCCCGATGGCGGCCCTAACACCGCGCACAGCACGAACCCGGTCCCGTTCCTGGCGACGGTCGGGGGTGTCGCGGTGCGCGGCGGCGGCGTGCTGGCTGATGTCGCGCCGACCGTGCTCGATCTGCTGGGCGTGCCCGCGCCGCCCGCGATGACCGGCCGCGATCTGCTCGTGGCCGCAGGCGTTTCTGCTCCGTAGCGGCGGCACGGACCGTCCGCGTTGTTGTATACGTGTGTAAGGATTATCATGGGTCTCTGTGCACCGCCGCAATCGATCACGACGAAGGAGTCCTTCTGGTGCTGAACACCGTTCTCATCGCCATCCATCTCATGATCTGTGTGCTGCTGGTGGTTCTGGTACTCCTTCATTCCGGCAAGGATGCCGGCATGAGCAGCAGCACGGGATTCTCGTTCGCCGCGCAGGCAAGTGTCATGGAAAAGAACCTGACCCGCTACACGATCATCACGGGCGTCGCACTGTTTGCCACGACGTTCGCGCTCGTCTGGCGTCTCAGGTAGCTATAGCCGTCGCTCGCCGTCCCTGTCCGTCATTTCGTGCACCTATCAGCTCAGGGATGTTAAGGTAGCGTTGCGCACGAGTTCAGATTGTGTTGAGCGGCTAGAAAGGGGGTCAGCGTCAGTCGGCGAACGTGCGGAGCGGACCACGCAGGCAAGTGGCAACAAGGGTCCGCATGAGGGGAACCCGGTCCGGGTCGTCCTTTTCCTATGAGTCATCAAAGGAGGTCACCTTGAAGAACCTCAGGATGAGGTCACGGGGGGTGCTCATCGTAGCCGTTGTGCTGGTGGCGCTCGCCCTCGTCCTGGCTGCCTGTGGCAGTAGTGGGACCAGCTCGAACTCGGGTACCGCAAGCAGCGGTACACCGAAGAACGGCGGCACCTACAACTTCGCGCTACAGGCTGAGCCGGTCAACATCGAGCCGTTGAACGCACAAGAGTCCGAGGGCATCCAGGTCGCCCATCAGATCTTCTGGGGTCTGGTGCGCTATCAGGAGCAGCCCGACGGTTCCGTCGGCATCGTGCCGTGCGGCGCCAAGAGCTGGGACGTCAGTCCCGACGCGACCACGTTCACGTTCCATCTTGATCCAAGGATGAAGTTCGCAGCCGCCGGTCAACCGCCAGGTGACGGCGCAGGACTACGTGTACTCGTGGAACCGCGCGACGACCCGATCGAACGGCTCGGTCGTGTCGTACATCCTCTCGCCGATCCTCGGCGCCGACGACTCGGGCTACGCCAAGAACGGTCTGACCGGCGTGAAGGCGATCGACAGCATGACCCTGCAGGTCAAGCTGCGCTACCCGTTCGCCGAGTTCCCGGTCACGCTGGGCCACACCGTGGCCGCCCCTGTGCCGAAGGAGTACGTGCAGAGCCTCGGCAAGACGGCCGCTGCACAGAACCAGAAGTTCGACAACCAGCCCGTCGGCACTGGCCCGTACATGCTGCAGCAGTGGGTCCACAACCAGAAGGTCGTCTTGGTCAAGAACCCGAACTTCTGGGATCCGAAGCTGGCCGGTCACTTTCGACACCATCAACATGGCCATCTACCTGAACGTCAACACCGAGTGGCTCGACTTCCAGAAGGGCATCATCGACTACACGATGGTCCCGCCGGGCCAGGTCGCGTCGGCCGAGCAGAAGGCGGCGTCGAGTGGCGGCAAGTGGACGGCCAAGAAGTACCCGAACCTCGGCGTCTACTTCGTCGGCATCAACCAGAAGAGCCCGGTCGTCGGCGGTGCCGCCAAGCTGCCGCTGCGTCAGGCCCTGTACTACTCGGCCAACACGCAGGCGATCATCAACGTGATCAACGAGGGCGTCGACCTTCCGGCCGACGGGCTACGTGCCGGTCGGCATTCCCGGCTTCGTGCCTAACCAGAGCCCCTACGGCTTCGACGTCAACAAGGCCAAGCAGCTGATGAGCCAGGTCGGTACCGTCCCGACACTCAGCTACTGGTACAACACCGACCCCGGCCATCAGAAGATCGGTGAGGCCCTGCAGGCCGGCTGGCAGGCCATCGGCATCAAGATCAACCTGCAGAACTTCGAGTGGGGCACCCTGCTCGCCAAGCTGCAGGCCGGACAGCAGGAGCTCTTCCGCATGGGCTGGCTGGCCGACTACCCGTCGATGGACAACTTCCTGTACCCGCTGTTCCAGTCTCAGCAGGCACGCACGGGCAGCTACACCTTCTACAACAACCCGGCGTTCGACGCGCTCCTGCTGAAGGCGCGCTCGACCATGGACCAGACCCAGCGGCAGGCGCTGTACGCGCAGGCTGAGAAGATGGCCCTCACCGACATCCCGGCCATCCCGCTGTACTACTATCGCGACTTCCGCGTGACCAACAACCGGATCGCGAACTTCTCGCACAACGCATTGGGTCTCGACGACATGTGGACGTACTGGGTCAAGTAGCGCCGTCCGCTTGTCGCACCGGGGAAGAATGCTTACACTTCCCGGTGAACGTGTCGGAGGCGGTTTGCCGCTGGAAACAGCGGCAAACCGCCTCCGCCTCGGAACACTGCCAATGGCATCGTCGTCAGTCAACGATCGCAGGATGAGGCTCTAGCGAAGCAATGATCTCCTTCATCATCAGACGGCTCTTCCAGCTCGTCCTCGTGCTCATCGGGGTGAGCGTCTTCACCTTCATCATCATGTTCCTGGTCCCCGGCGATCCGGCGCTGGTGATGGCCGGACGCAACCCCACGCCCGAGAGGGTGGCGCAGATCAGCCACAACTTCGGCCTCGACAAGCCGATCTACGTGCAGTACATCAAGTTCGCCGACCGTCTCGTGCACGGCGACCTGGGCACGTCGTTCCAGTTCCAGCGCCCGGTGCGCGACATGATCAGCCAGAACGTGGGCAATACCGCCCAGCTCGCGTTCGCGGCCGTCCTCATCGAGCTGCTTGGCATACCACTGGGCATCTACTCGGCCTTGCGCCAGTACACGTTCTGGGACAGCGCCCTCACGACCGGGTTCCTGCTGATCTGGGGCATCCCGGTGTTCGTGCTCGGCCTGTTCGCGCAATGGTTCTTCGGCATCGTCATCCCCGTCAATCTCCCGACGGCTCCGGGTACGGGACGGATACTGTGGGTCATCCCGACCACTCTGCAGAACTTCGAGGCGCTGATCCTGCCTGCGGTCACGCTGGGCATCATCGAGGTCGCCTACATCTCGTACATGCAGCGAGCGTCGATGCTCGAGGTCATCCGTTCCGACTACATCCGCACGGCCCGCGCCAAGGGTCTGCCCGAGCGCAGCGTCGTGCTTCGCCATGCCCTCAAGAACGCCGTGATCCCCGTCATGACCATCGCCGGTATCGACCTCGGCGCCCTGCTTGGTGGGGCGATCATCACCGAGACCGTGTTCAACCGGCCGGGGCTCGGCCTCATGATCTACAACGCCATCGGCGCCCGCGACCTGCCCGTAGTGGCCGGCGGGGTGTTGTTCGCGACCATCGTGTATGTGTTCGCCAACCTGTTCGTCGATATCGGCTATGCCCTTGTCGACCCGCGCATCCGCTTCGAGGACTAGAGAGATGAGCGACCACACCGGAACACCGCCCGCCGCGCCCGAGGCCACCGGCCCGCTGGCACCGTCTCTCGCCGGGCCCCCGCAGCCGCCCGGCGAGCAGCTCGCCGCCAAGCCGCTGGGCCTGTGGGCCGATACCTGGCGCCGCCTCAGGCGCAACAAACTCGCGCTCGTCGGTCTCGGCATCATCATCGTGTTCCTGATCGTGGGCCTGACCGAGGTCGTGTTCAATCTGACCGACCTGCACGGCGGCTACTTCGCGCCCAGCGACCCCAACTTCATCAACTACTCCCTGACCCCGGCCGGTCATGGGCTGCCCCCGTCGTGGTCGCACCCGTTCGGCACCGATTCGCTCGGTCGCGACATGCTCTCGCGCACGCTGGTGGCGACACGCATCTCGCTGCTCGTGGGCGTGATCGCCGTGTCGATCGCGCTCAGCATCGGCCTGTCGGTGGGCCCGGTCTCGGGCTACTACGGCGGCTGGGTCGACTCGGTCATCATGCGTACCGCCGACGTGTTCTTCGCCTACCCATACATCCTCTTCGTGTTGCTCATCATGACCGTGCTGGGTCCCGGCTTCGTGAATGTGTTCTTCGCCATCGGGCTTCTCGGCTGGGCGTCGTTCGCGCGCATCAATCGCGGCTCGGTACTCTCCGTGAAAGCGATGGAATTCGTCGAAGCGGCGCGTGCCCAGGGAGCAAACGACCTGCGCGTCATCTTCCGGCACGTGCTGCCCAACACGATGGCGCCCGTATACGTCGCCACCGCCATGGCGGTGGGCGGCGCAATCGTCACCGAGGCGGCGCTGAGCTACCTGGGCATCGGCATCCAGCCGCCGAACGCGAGCTGGGGGAGCATGATCGCCGAGAACCAGGGCGCGATCTTCAACGGCACGTGGTGGACGCTGTTCTTCCCGAGCATGGCGCTGGTCATCACCGTGTTCGGATTCATCTCGTTCGGCAACGGCTTGCGTGATGCCACCGACCCCAAACTGAAGGAATAGGCGTGGGCGAGCTTCTTCTGCAGGTCGACGACCTTTCGACGCACTTCTTCACACACGCCGGCGTGGTCAAGGCGGTCAACGGCGTGAGCTTCACGCTCGAGCGCGGCAGGACCCTCGGCATCGTCGGCGAGTCGGGCTCCGGCAAGACGGTGGCCGCGCTTTCGGTCATGCGTCTCATCCCCGACCCCCCCGGACGGATCGTGAGCGGCTCCATCATCCTCAAGGACCGCGACCTTCTGGCGCTCGACGAAGACGAGATCCGCCAGGTGCGTGGCAACGACATCGCGATGATCTTCCAGGACCCCATGACGAGCCTCAACCCGGTCTTCCGGGTAGGCACCCAGATCGCCGAGACGATCGTGCAGCACCAGGGCAAGAGCAAGGACGAGGCGTGGGCGATGGCCGTCGAGCTCATCGAGAAGGTCGGCATCCCCGACGCCGAAGGCGCGCGTCAGGCAGTACCCCTTCGAGTTCTCGGGCGGCATGCGCCAGCGCGCCATGATCGCCATGGCGATCTCTTGCAACCCCGACATCCTGATCGCCGACGAACCCACGACGGCGCTCGATGTGACCATCCAGGCGCAGATCATCGACGTGGTGAGCGAGATGCAGACCGCAGTACAACTCGGGCGTGCTGATCATCACCCACGACCTCGGCGTCGTCGCGCAGATCGCCGACGAGGTCATGGTCATGTACGGTGGCCGCACCGTCGAGGCGGGTCCGGTCGACGAGATCTTCTACAACGCCCACCAGCCCTACACGTGGGGGCTTCTCGGCTCGCTGCCGCGACTCGACGAGAGCCGCAAGCAGCGCCTGACGCCCATCAAGGGCCAGCCGCCGAACCTGCTGCTGCTGCCGGACGGCTGCCCGTTCTCTGGGCGCTGCCCCTACGAGATGCCCGTCTGCGCGAGGGAGTTCCCCGAACTCGAGATCGTCGGGCGCGACCATGGCGTGCACTGCTGGGTCCCACGCGAGAAGCGCGAGGAGATCCGTACGACCCTGCCCCAGTTCATCCAGCGCGAAGCATCATGAGCATCCTCGAAGTCAGCGACCTCAAGAAGCACTTCCCGATCAAGACGGGGGTGCTCAAACGCACTACCGGCCACGTGTACGCCGTCGACGGCGTCAACTTCAGCATCGAAGAGGGACAGACTCTCGGCCTCGTCGGCGAGAGCGGCTGCGGCAAGTCCACTACCGGCCGTGTCATCCTGCGTCTCTTGCCGGCCACAGCCGGCCATGTCGTGTTCGACGGCATCGACGTCATGGCGGCCCCGCGCGTGACGCTGCAGCGGCTGCGCCGCGACATGCAGATCATCTTCCAGGACCCGTATGCCTCGCTGAACCCGCGCATGAAGGTCAAGGGCATCGTCGGCGAGCCGCTGCGCATCCACCAGATCGGCACCGAAGCCGAGCGCAAGCGCCGCATCCTCGAGCTGCTCGAGACGGTGGGCCTCACCGCCGAGCACGCCGAGCGGTACCCGCACGAGTTCTCGGGCGGGCAGCGCCAGCGCATCGGCGTAGCCAGGGCGCTGGCGCTCAACCCACGGTTGATCATCTGCGACGAACCTGTGAGCGCCCTCGATGTGTCGATCCAGGCACAGATGATCAACCTGCTCGAGGACCTGCAGAAGGAGCTCAAGCTCACGTACCTGTTCATCGCTCACGACCTGTCTGTCGTCAAGCACATCTCCGATCGCGTCGCCGTGATGTACCTCGGCAAGGTCGTCGAGATCGCCGACAGCGCGACGCTCTACGTCATGCCGCAGCATCCTTACACCGAAGCCCTGCTCTCTGCCGTGCCGATCCCTGACCCCAAAGCTGAGCGCACGCGCCACCGCATCATCCTCGAGGGCGATGTGCCCAGTCCGGCGAATCCGCCGTCCGGATGCGTGTTCCACCCTCGCTGCCCGCGCATGCAGCCCGAACCGTGCACGAGTGTCATGCCGATCCTCACGAGCACCGGCGGCGACGGCGGCCCCAACCACCTCGTGGCATGCCATTTCGCCGCGCGCTACGGCGCCGATGGCGTCAGGACACAAGCCACGCACACACCCGAAGAACTGAACTCCGTCTGATCCTCGCTAGGGGGCGACCCCGTTTCATGACGCACTCCCGCGTCCACACCATCGACAGTCGCAGACTGAGGGCGAGCGCGTACGCGCTCGCCCCCATCGTCCTGCTGTTGCTGCTCGGCGCGATACTCGCCGCCGGCTGCGGGGGCGGCCGGGCTTCGGGCCTGCCCGCGGCGACAGGATCGCCTGCCGCCTCGCCCACGCCCGTAGCGAGAGTCGACGGCAAAGTGATCCTGCGCAGCGAGGTCGAAGAGACCATCGCGGCCTCGCGGCTCACCGGCAAACCGCTCACCTACGCCAAGGCGCTCGACGCCATGGTCAGGCGGCGGCTCGTCGAAGCCGAAGCCGCCCGTCTCGGCGTCACGGTGGCCGATTCCGAGCTGCAGAGCCGGCTCGACCAGGTCGTGCAGTCGGCGGGAGGCGAGAAGGCCCTGGAAGCCGCCCTGAAGAAGGTGGGCCTGACGGTGGCCGCCTACCGGGAGCAACTGCGCGCGGCGCTGCTGGCGGAGCACCTGGCCGACGCCAAGTTCCCCGGCAAGGTCGCCGGCGTCGCCCAGGCCAAGGCCTTCTACCAGCGGCATCGCGTCCAGTTCACGACGCCGGCGACGGTCGACCTTGGTGACATCTCGGTGAAGACCAAGCGCTTCGCACAGGCCGTCAAGCAGCGCTTGCGCCTCGGCTACAGCTTCGCCGAGACGGCGCGGCAGTACACCGGCGACCCCCAGGGGAAGGCCAGCGGCGGCAGACTGGGATGGATCCAGGTCGCGTCACTCCCGCCCGATCTCGCCAAGGCGGTGGCCGAGCTCAAGGTGGGCCAGGTGTCACGGGCGGCTCGTGCGATGGACGGCTGGCATGTCCTCAAGCTCTACGGCCGGCGGCCGGCGTCGGTCCCGCCGTTCGCGACGCTACGCGCCGCCATCGTGCAGGAGCTGACCAGGCGCGCACGCGCCGAGGCACTCGCCAGGTGGATCGCCGCGGCGCGTCACAAGAGCGACGTAGTGACGCTGCCCTGACAGATGAAGGCGCCGGCGCAGCGGCGGGCCCGCCGCCCTGTCCCTCTCGGCTATACTCCCGAAAGGGACTGAGCAGGAGCAGCCGATCATGAAGACCATCGCTATCGTCCTCCTTGTCGTCGCGGCACTCATCTTGCTGGTCGGCCTCGCGAGTCGCAGCGTCCACGTCGACCTCGACTACATCGCCGGCGTCTGGCACGACGTCTCCCTGCTGGCGCTTGCGGCGATCGCGGCGGCGCTCGTGTTGCTCGCCGGGATGTCGTCGGCGGTCGCCGCCGGCCTCGGTACAGCCCGCGACCGGCGCACCCTCGAGACCGAGCTGCAGCGCAGCTATGTCCGGCTGCGTGCGGCTGAGGGGGGCCGGCCCGGAGTGCTGCCGGGTGGCCCCACGCCTGCTTCGCCCCCGACTCCGTCCGGCCCGAGCCGGGACGACGACGAGCCCCCAGCCCACTCCTGACAAGGAGGGCGTGCCCCTCGTGCGGCTCGTCCTCGGCGTCGTCCTGGCTGTCCTCGGCGCCGCCACGATCGAGGTCGGCGCCCTGCTGGCGCTGGCTGCGCTCGACGGCCTGACGGGTTTGCGCTCGTCGCTGCTGGCGACCGTGGTGCTCGACGCCGGCAGCGTGCTCGCCTGGCTCGTCGGCGGCGCGCTGGCGTTCGAGGTCGCCCGCGACCGTCTTGCCGCCGTTCTGGTCGCGGTCCTGCCACTGCTGCTCGCGCTTGTGCTGACGCTCGAGGCGGTCTCGGGTGCGCACCTGCTGGTGCGCGGAGGCGCCGCCGGCACGGCGCTCTTCGGGCTGCTTCTCGGCGCCGTCGCCTACGCCGGCGGACGGCTCTGGGAGCGGCGCCTCCGTCTGACCAGCCCTGTAGAGTGAGACCATGAGAGAAGAGTCCTGGCGCATAGCCCCCGTCGACCTGCGCGCCGCAGCCCTGCTCCAACGCGAGCTCGAGGTCGGGCCGCTTGTCGCCGAGATCCTCGTACGGCGCGGGTTCAGCGAGCCGGCTGTCGCCCGCGAGTTCCTGCACCCCGACTTCCGGGTGCATAGTCCCTGGCTGCTCGACGGCATGGCCGCAGCACGCGCCCGCATCGACAAGGCGCTCGCCTCCGGCGAGAAGATCGCCGTACTGGGCGACTACGACGCCGACGGCATCACGGCGACGTTCCTGCTCGCCGAGTTCCTGCGTACGCAGATGGGCGCCGATGTCGTGTGGCGGTTGCCGAATCGGCTCACTGAAGGCTACGGCATCCCGACCGGCGCGCTCGACGACCTCGCCGCAGACGGCGTCCGGCTCGTCGTCACCGTCGACTGCGGCATAGCGGCACGCGCCGAGGTCGCTCACGCTGCGGCGCTGGGGCTCGACGTTGATCGTCACAGACCATCACGAACCGGTGGCCGAGCTTCCCGACTGCATAGTGATCAACCCCAAGCTGGGTCGGTACCCGTTTCCGCATCTCGCCGGTGTCGGCGTCGCCCTCAAATTGGCTCATGCGTTGCTCGAGGAGCGCCAGTCCGACCGCGTCGAGCTGCCGCTGGCGTTGCGGCCGTTCCTCGACGTGGTTGCGGTCGGCACCGTCGCCGACGTGGTGCCGCTCACCGACGAGAACCGCAGCCTGGTCGCCATGGGCATCGGCCGCCTGCGCAGCTCGCCGCGGCCGGGACTGGCCGCGCTGCTCGAGGTCGCCGACACGGCGCCTTCGTCGGTCGACGCCTCGACCATAGGATTCCGTCTCGCGCCCCGCCTCAACGCCGCCGGCCGGCTCGACGACGCCGCGCAAGCCGTCGATCTGCTAGGCGCGGCCGACCGGGCGACGGCACTGCCCCTGGCCCAGCGGCTCGGTCAGCTCAACGCCGAGCGGCAAGAGATCGAAGCGGCCATCCTGCGCGAAGCTTTGGCGATGCTGCCCGAGCCGCTGCCGGCCGCTCTGGTGCTCTCGTCGCCCGACTGGCACGAGGGCGTGGTGGGGATCGTCGCGGCCAGGGTTGTCGAGCAGACGGGCCGGCCGACAATCCTGCTGAGCCAGACCGACGGCGTCGCCAAGGGTTCCGGGCGCAGCATCCCGGAGTTCGATCTGCTCGCCGGCGTCGCCGCCTGCTCCCATGTGTTGCTCGGGTTCGGCGGCCACAAGGCGGCCTGCGGACTCCGCCTGCCCGTCGCGGCCGTCCGCGGGTTCGCCGAGGCGCTCGCCGGTTATGCCGGCGAGCGCCTCGGCGCCGACCAGTTCCGGCGCGTCACCACCGTCGACGCCCTGGCCGCCGGCGACCAGCTGACCCTCGGCCTCACCGATGAGCTCGATCTGTTCGCCCCGCACGGCATCGGCAACCCGCGGCCCGTGATCATGCTGCACGGCGCCGAACTCGCCGCGTGTCGGCTCACCCGCAACGGGCGCCACATGCAATGCGACGTGCGCCTCGACGGCGTGACGGTGCCGGGCGTGCGGTTCGGTTTCTCGGCGGTGTCCGAACTTGCGCCCGGCACCCGCTACGACGTCCCTGTGGCCTACGTCAAGAACGCCTTCAACGGCATCGTGCGTCCGCAGGCGCAGGTCAAGGGCGCGACCGCGCTGCCCGCGGTCGCGCGCCGATCTGTGCGACGGCGCCTGTGGCGTCGCTTGCGCAAACCGCGTCACTGGCGACGACCTTTGGCAGGCTCTGGCAGAGGCAGCCGACGAGGGCCTGCCGGGGGCCGACGGCGGCGGGGCGGCGGCGGCCGTCGCGGCGCTGCGCGCCGAGGGTCGCCTCTTCGACCGCCGCCGCCGCCCCATGGCTTCGACCCTCGCCGGCATCGTGGCGGCCGGCGGCCGCACTCCTCGTGCTGGTCGCCGACGTCGCTCGCCGCCGGCCGCTGCTCACGCGCGATGTCTTCCTGCCGCAGCTCGGCCTCACCTACCTCTATCTGAACGGCGCGTGCGCCGCGTCGCGTCTGGGACAGGCGGTGTGCGGCGACGGCGACGGCGATCCGCCCGACGTCGTCATGGCGAGCGCTGTGACGGCCGCGGCCAACCCCGAGCTCGTCGCGGCCTTCGACCACGTCGTCTTCGTCGACCCGCCGTTCGACGGCGGCATGTTCGGTGCCGTGCTCGGCGCGGTCGCGCCGCACGCCCTCGTCCACGTGGTCTGGGGCGAGAGTGAGGTACAATTCACGCAGGGCGTCGTAGCGGCGGAGTATGAGCTGCATGCCGCGTGCCGGCGGGTCTACAGGTCCCTGGCGGCAGACGGGGCGGGTACGGCGCGGATCCCCGCCGGCCCGCATGGCGACGGCCCGGGCGACAACGCCGCGGCCGTCGAGGCCCGCCTGCTCGACCGCGAGGGCCTGCTGGCGAAGCTGCCTACGGTCGCCGCGGCCTGGCGCACGTTGTCCGAGGCCGGTTTGCTGGCCGACGGGGCAGGCAAGAAGGGAGAAAGCGACGCGGGCGGCAAGGCCGACCTGGCCGTTTCCGTCACCTATCGTCTATGGCACGAACGCTTCCACACGACGACGTTCCTCAAGCGCTGTCTGAACATCCGCCTGTAAGGCCTTTGGTTCCGGCAGCCGAGCGGCAGCGTGCCCTGCTCGACAAGCTGCTGGCCGCCGTTTCGACCTACAACCCCGACCTCGACCGCGAACTCATCACGCGCGCCTTCGAAGTGGCCTGCGTCAAGCACGGCGGCCAGAGCCGCAAGAGTGGCGAGGACTACATCAACCATCCCGTCGGCACGGCTCTCAACTGCGCCGATCTGCGCCTCGACGACGCGACTATCGCGGCAGCGCTTCTCCACGATGTGGTCGAAGACACCGACACGCCGATCGAGGCCATCCGCGACGAGTTCGGCGACGAGATCGCCATGCTGGTCGACGGCGTCACCAAGCTGACCAAGATGAGCTTCACCTCGACCGAAGAAGAGCAGGCCGAGAACTACCGCAAGATGATCGTGGCGATGGCCGCGGACATCCGGGTCATCCTCATCAAGCTTGCCGACCGGCTGCACAACATGGGCACGCTGTGCTACCTGGGCAGGCAGAAGCAGATCCAGAAGGCCAAGGAGACCCTCGAGATCTACGGCCCGCTGGCGCATCGGCTCGGCATCAACAGCCTCAAGTGGCAGCTCGAAGACCTCGCTTTCTCGACCTTGCATCCCCGCAAGTACGCCGAGATCGAGCGCATGGTCTCGCAGCGCCGGGCCGACCGCGAAGACTACGTGCACGACGCCGCCCGGTTCCTCGAGGATGAGCTGTCGAAGGTGGGCATCCGGTCCGAGATCACGGGCAGGGCCAAGCACTTCTACTCGATCTACGTGAAGATGAGCCGGCGCGGCAAGGAGTTCAACGAGATCTTCGACCTTACCGCGCTGCGCGTGCTGGTCGAGACCGTCAAGGATTGCTACGGCGCGATCGGCGTGATCCACGCCGTCTGGAAACCCATCCCGGGGCGCTTCAAGGACTACATCGCGATGCCCAAGTTCAACATGTACCAGTCCCTGCACACGACGGTGATAGGGCCCGGCGGCAAGCCGCTCGAGATCCAGATCCGCACCTTCGAGCAACACCAGACGGCCGAGTACGGGGTCGCCGCGCACTGGCTCTACAAGGCCAAGGGCGACGGCGACCGGCCCGCCGACAAGCTCGCCTGGCTGCGCCAGATGATGGAGTGGCAATCCGAGACCGCGGGTGACCCGCGTGAGTTCATGGACACGCTGCGCATCGACCTGTTCGAAGACGAGGTCTTCGTGTTCACGCCCAAGGGCGAGGTCAAGAGCCTCGCAGCGGGCTCGACTCCTGTCGACTTCGCCTATGCGGTGCATACCGACGTCGGCGAGCACTGCGTCGGCGCCAAGGTCAACGGCCGGATCGTGCCGCTCCATACGCGCCTGCAGTCGGGCGACGTGGTCGAGGTGATCACCTCGCGCTCCAGTCACGGGCCGTCGCGCGACTGGCTCGGCATCGTAGCGACGCCGCGGGCAAGGCAGAAGATCCGTCAGCACTTCCGCCGCGAACAGCGCGAGGATTCCGAACACTCCGGGCGCGACCTGTTGCAGGAGACGCTGCGTCGCCGCGGGCTGCCGGCCCAGAAGCTCCTGTCGTCGCAGGTGTTCGGACGGGTCGTCAAGGACCTCGGCTACCAGAAGGCCGACGATCTGTACGTAGCGCTCGGCTCCGGCCGCATCCCGGTGCGGACCGTCGTCAACAAGGTGATGCAGCGTACGGGCGGCGAGAAGGTGGCGGTACCGGCGGTCGACATGCTGCCCACCGAGCCGAGCTCCGATCAGATGCCGGCGAGTGCGGCGTCGAGCGAGTTCGGCATCGCGGTCGAGGGCATGCGCGACATCGTCGTGCGCATGGCCAAGTGCTGCAAGCCGATCCCCGGCGACGACATACTCGGCTATATCTCGCTGGGCAAGGGGGTGACCATCCACCGCGCCGAATGTCGCAACGCGCGGGGCTTGCTGGCCAAGAACCGTGAGCGCTTCACCCAGGTCAGCTGGGAGGGCCTCGGCGCCCAGGCGTTCCGCGTCGAGGTGCAGATCGAGGCGATCGATCGCAACCACCTACTCGAGGACATCGCCCGCACGCTGTCCGACTCTGGCGTCAACATCGTCGGCGCGGCCGTGCACACTCTGCCCGACGGGGTGGTCAAGGACCGGTTCGTACTCGAGATCGGCGACGTCCATCAGCTCGCGACGGTGATCGCGAACCTCAAGGCCATCGGCACGGTCTACGACGCCTACCGCGTCGTCTCGAACTGACGGCGAGCGTTTGGCGGCCGCTGCCTGCGCCTGATACCTTTAGCCGTCAGCCCGCGAGAACGAGGGACCACATGCCCGACCACTTCGACGTCTTCATGCTCACGCTCGGGCCGCTCAGCGCCAACTGCTTCCTGCTGGCGCGCGACGGCGCGGCGCTCGTCATCGACCCCGGCGACGAGGCCGACGTCGTGGCGGGTGCGCTCGACGAGATCGCGGCGAGGCCGCAGGCGATCCTTGTCACCCACGGCCACTTCGATCACTTTGGCGCGGTGAACTCGCTGGCGTCACGGTTCGAACTGCCGGTCTACGTCGGCGCCGCCGACGCGCAGCGGCTCGCCGATCCCGAGAGCGGCCCGTTCGCCGGTTTTCCTGTCGAGGCGGTCGCCGCCACGCCGGAACTGCTCGACGGTGAGGTGTCACTCGACCTGGTCGTGCCCGTCACGGCCATCCCGACGCCGGGCCACTCGCCGGGCTCGTACACGTTCGCCATCGAGGGCCAACTGTTCTCGGGCGACCTGTTGTTCCAAGGCAGCGTCGGGCGCACCGACTTGCCGGGCGGCTCCAGCGATACCCTGCTCAACTCGATCGCGGGCCTCGTGCGTCGTTTCGCACCCGACACGCTGGTCCACTGCGGCCACGGTCCTGACACCTCGCTCGGTCGGGAACTGGCTCTGAACCCGTTCCTGGGGCCGCTGCGCTACGACCCGGAGCATCGCTGGTGAGCGCCGGCAACGCCCCAAAGGCGCCCAAGGGGACCTACGACCTGCTGCCCGACGAGGCCGAGCGGCGCGCCGATATCGTGGCGATCGCGGCCGACGTGTTCGCCTCGTACGGCTTCCGCCAGATCGTGACGCCCGAGTTCGAGGAGACCGCGTTGTTCGCGCGCGGCGTCGGCGACGCCACCGACATCGTGCGCAAGGAGATGTACTCGTTCACCGACCGCAGTGGCCGCGAGATGACCCTGCGGCCCGAAGGGACGGCGCCCATCTGTCGCGCCTACATCGAGCATGGCATGTTCAAGCTGCCGAAACCCGTGAAGCTGTGGTACTACGCGCCGATGTTCCGCTACGAAAGGCCCCAGGCCGGCCGCTATCGCGAGCACTACCAGATCGGTGCCGAGGCGCTGGGTTCCGACGAGCCGGCGGTCGACGCCGAGGTGATCGCCATGCTCGGCCAGATCTACGACGAGCTCGAGATCGGCGACCTGACGCTGGCCGTCAACAGCATGGGCGACGCGGCCTGCCGGCCGGCGTACGTCGAGCTGCTGCGCGAGTGGCTTGCCGCTCACTCTGAGGAGCTCTGCGGCGAGTGCCGCGAGCGCATGACCACCAATCCGCTGCGCGTGTTCGACTGCAAGGTCGAGTCATGCAGGACCTTGCTCACGCACGCGCCGCACATCATCGACCACTTGTGCGAGCCCTGCCGCGAACATTTCGACTCAGTGCTCGGCCTGCTGCGGCGGGTCGGCCTCGAACCTGAGATCGATTTTCGCCTGGTGCGCGGTCTCGATTACTACACGCGCACCACTTTCGAGTACCAGTCGACGACCCTCGGCTTCGCCCAAAGCACGATCGGTGGGGGCGGGCGCTATGACGGCCTGGTCGAACAGATCGGCGGGCCGCCTACGCCGGGCTTCGGGTTCGGCAGCGGCGTCGAGCGGATCTCGCTGGTCGCCGGCATCGAAAGCGAGCCCGACGAAGGGCCGCTCGCCTACGTCATCGCCTTCGACCGGGCCGCGCGCGACGAGGCGTTTGCCCTGACGCAGCACCTGCGCCGCGACCTGCTCGTCGACGCCGAGTGCGACCTTGCAGGTCGCGGCGCGAAAGGCCAGCTCAAGCAGGCCGACCGCAGCGGCGCCGAAGTGGCGCTGCTCGTCGGCCTCGACGATGTCGCAGAGGGCGCGGTCCGGATCCGCGACCTCGAGAGCGGCGACGAAGAGGACGTCGCGCTCGACGATCTCGGCGACTGGTTTGACGACTGGCTCGACGACGAAGAGATGGAAGACGGTGGCCATCTGCACCGTCACCGCGGCAACGGCAACGGCAACCCGCTCGGCGGCAACGGCGGGGGCGAACACTGATGCGCACGGCGCTGCCCGGCGAGCTGCGCCTCATCGATGTCGGGCGCGACGTGCGGCTGGCCGGCTGGGTGGCGCGGCGCCGCGATCACGGGCAGCTCGTCTTCGTCGACCTGCGCGACCGTTCCGGCATCATGCAGCTCGTCTTCAACCCGGCCGTGGCGGCTGCCGCTCACGCTGTGGCCGAGTCACTGCGGCCCGAGTTCGTGATCGCCGTGTCCGGGCAGGTGGTGGCGCGCTCGCCCGAGACCGTCAACCCGGCCCTGCCGACAGGCGAGGTCGAGGTCATGGTCAGCGACGTCGACGTGCTCAACGCCTCGCGGACGCCACCCTTCACGATCGAGACCGGCGAGGGCTCTGACGTCGACGAGACCCTGCGGCTGCGCTATCGCTACCTCGACCTGCGCCGACTGCCGATGCTTGCCAACCTCGAGCTGCGCGATGCTGCCGTCAAGGCGGCCCGCGACTACCTGCACGCCGAGCGGTTCCTCGAGGTCGAGACGCCCGACCTCACCAGGTCGTCGCCCGAGGGTGCTCGCGACTTCCTCGTTCCGTCGCGGCTCCAGCCCGGCAGGTTCTACGCGCTGCCGCAGTCGCCGCAGATGTTCAAGCAGATCCTCATGGTGGCCGGCATCGATCGCTACTTCCAGTTCGCGCGCTGCTTTCGCGACGAGGACCTGCGCGCCGACCGGCAGCCGGAACATACGCAGATCGACATCGAGATGTCCTTCATGGGCGCCGCCGAGATCCGCACGGTGCTCGAAGGCCTTATGGCGGCGATCTTCGCCGGCGCCGGCGCCGAGCCACCCACGTTGCCGCTGCCGGTGCTCACCTACGACGAAGCGATGTTGCGCTACGGCTCCGACAAGCCCGACCTGCGCTTCGGCTTCGAGTTCACCGAGTTGTCCGGCGTGTTCGCCCAGAGCGGCTTCCAGGTGTTCCGCGGAGCGATCGAGAGCGGGGGAGTGGTGCGCGCGATCCGGGCCCCCGGAGGGGGCCGCCTGTCGCGCGCACAGATCGACAGCCTGACCGAGCTCGCCAAGGCCGCCGGCGCGCGCGGCATGGCCTACGTCTTCGTCGAAGAGGGCCGCGCTCTGCGCGGCCCCATCGTCAAGTTCCTCTCCGACGGCGAGGTGCGCCGCGTGCTCGAGGCGACGGGCGCCGAGTCGGGCGACCTCGTCGTGTTCGCGGCCGACCAGGCGCCGGCCGCCGCCGCCGTGCTCGGCGCCCTGCGACTCGCCCTGATCCGCCTGCTCGATCCCGAACCGTCGCAGCGCTTCTCGCTGCTGTGGGTCGTCGAGTTCCCGCTGTTCGAGCGCGACGCCGAGACGGGCGCGATCACCTACGGTCACAACCCGTTCAGTCTGCCGACCGCCGCTACCACCGCGTACCTCGAGACCGACCCCTTGCGTGTGCGCGGTGCCCAGTACGACCTCGTGCTCAACGGTGTCGAGCTCGGCTCGGGCTCGCTGCGCATCCACGACGCCGCGCAGCAGCGCACCATCCTGCGCACCTTGGGGATGTCCGACGAGCGCATCGACGTCGGCTTTGGCTGGTTCCTCGAGGCGCTACAGTACGGCGCGCCGCCACACGGCGGCATCGGCCTCGGCTTCGACCGCATCGTCATGCTCCTGGCCGGCGAGCAGTCCATCCGCGAGGTCATCGCGTTCCCCAAGACAGCCTCCGGCTCGGACCCCATGACGGGCGCTCCGTCGAGCGTGGACCCCCTCCAGCTGAAGGAGTTGCGCATCCGCCCGGCGTAACGAATGTGGCGCCGACACTCAAGCATTTCGCGCGAGTGCCGACGTTAGTGGTCGGAAGAGCAACGCTTCTGTTACCATCAAGACGCTCGACCTTGTGCGTGATTCGCTGGCGTTATTGAGCCAACACTCACGCGCCGGGAGCCCGGCTCCGGCTGGTCCGTGGACCACCGGGAGGGCACCCACCTGCATAGGCAGGTTCAATAAGAAAGCGAACACGGCAAGGTGGAGCCTTTCTCTCTTGGAGGGAACGATGAACAGTCACACCGGTTACCGGTCTTTTCTGATCAAGACCGGGCTCATCCTCGCGATGGGGATCGTCATCATGTCGGTCGTGACTGGCGGCATCGTGCTGGCCACCAACGCGCCCGGAACGACGAGCGTCTCCACGGTCACCTCGAGCAACAACAACGCGGGCAGCTACGGCATCACCGGTTACCAGCCCATCTCGGTCGACCCCGGTGCCAAGAACGTGCCCGGCTTCATCAAGAACCCGCTCAGTGAGAAGCGCGGCGTGATCCTGCTCGTCTACGTCAAGGGCGCGACCGAGGACGAGCAGATGCTCGGTTACTTCAACACCATCAAAGCCAAGTACGCGTCCCAGGGATCGTTCTTCTCGTTCGAGTCGCGCAACGCGTCCGAACTGGGCGACGTCCTGGCCCAACTCAAGATCAGCCAGCCGCCGGCGCTCGCCGTCATCAGCCCCGACGGCAAGGTCTACCAGGAATACACCGGCTGGATCGGCGAGAAGGTCATGGAGCAGGTCATCGCCAACGCCCTGCGCCAGTAGCGGGGCGGGCCTGAGCGGCCCGCGACAAGGACCCTTGGTGAGGGCGGGCGGCCGGATGGCCGCCCGCCCTCACCGCGTTTGCACCCCCGTTTTCTGTTTGACGACCGATGCCTGCGTGGTACGATAATCCCGACCATTTCTGTAGGTATTCAGCCACACACATCTCGGAGGCCTGGGGTGCGCATCTCGTCTCGCTGCGAATACGGCTTGCGGGCCATGATCTTCCTGGCCGCCGCCGACCGTGACGAACCAGTCTCGCTGGCCGAGATCGCCCGTCGCGAGGAGATGCCGGTGGCGTTCCTGGAGCGCATCCTGGCCCGCCTGCGCGAGGGTGGCCTCGTTGTCAGCACGCGCGGCGCGAGCGGCGGCTATCGCCTCTCACGCCCGGCCGGGAGCATCTCGGTGGGGGACATCGTCACCGCCATCGAGGGGCCGCTTTCACTGGTCGGCTGTCTGCCCGACGACGAGGGCTGCGCCCGGGCCGGCAACTGCGCCTCGCAACGGGTGTGGCGGCGGCTCGACGACGCCATCGCCGGCGCCCTCGGCGGCATCAGTCTCGACGAGCTCTGCACGGAGGCCATCCCGACATGAGAAGTGTGTACTTCGACCACGCCGCCACGACGGCGGTCGATCCCCGCGTGTTCGCGGTGATGCAGCCGTACTTCGTGGAGCGCTACGGCAACCCGTCCGAGATCCACCGGTTCGGCCGTGAGACGCGCGAGGCCGTCGAGCGGGCTCGTGTCCAGGTCGCGGCGGCGCTCGGTGCCGCCGACAAGGAGATCGTGTTCACCAGCGGCGGGACCGAGTCCGACAATCTCGCGCTCTCGGGCTATCTGCAGCGCCTCGAACCCGGCCATCTCATCGTCAGCGCGGTCGAACATCCGGCCGTCATGGAGACGGCGCGCTTCCTCATGCGGCAGGGCTGGGAGGTCACGTTCGTGGCGAGTCGACCACTACGGCATGGTCGATGTCGACGCCTATACGACCGCCTTCCGCGACGACACCCGGCTCGCCTCGGTCATGCTCGCCAACAACGTCGTGGGCACGATCCAGCCGGTCAAGGAACTCGCGCGCATCGCCCACGAGCGCGGCGCGGTCTTCCACACCGACGCGGTGCAGGCGGTCGGCGCCGTGCCCGTCGACGTCGAACGAGCTCGGCGTCGACCTGCTCTCGCTGTCGGGCCACAAGTTCTACGGGCCCAAGGGCATCGGGGCGCTCTACATCCGGCGTGGCACGCGCGTGGCGCCGATCCTGCACGGTGGCGGCCACGAGCGGCGCCTGCGGTCGGGCACCGAGAACGTCCCCGGCATCGTCGGCCTCGGGGCCGCCATCGAACTGGCCGTCGCCGAGCTCGCCGATCGGCGCCCGCGGCTCGAGGCCCTGCGCGACCGACTGGCCCGCGGAGTGATCGAGACCATCGAGGACACCTTGTATCTGGGCCACCCGCATGAGCGGCTGCCGGGCAACGCCTGCGTGACCGTGCGCTACATCGAGGGCGAGTCGATGGTGCTGCAGCTCGACGCCAAGGGCGTCGCGGTGGCCAGCGGTTCGGCCTGCGCGTCCGGTTCGCTCGAACCCTCGCACGTCATCCTCGCCATGGGCTTCAGGGCCGAAGAGGCGCACGGCAGCGTGCGGCTCACTCTCGGCCGCGAGAACACCGAAGCCGACGTCGACTACTTCCTCGAGGTCTTCCCGCCCATCGTCGCGCGACTGCGCGACATGAGTCCGCTCTACGTCAAGAGGTAAGGCATGTACACGGATCTCGTGATGGACCACTTCTCGAACCCGCGCAACGTGGGCGAGATCGAGGACGCCGATGGCGCGGGCCAGATCGGCAACCCGGTCTGCGGCGACGTCATGCGCATGACGATCAAGGTCGACGACGACCGCATCACCGACGTCAAGTTCAAGACCTTCGGCTGCGGCGCCGCGGTCGCCACGTCGAGCATGGTGACCGAGATGGTCATGGGCAAGACCCTCGACGAGGCGGCCGAGATCTCCAACCGCACGGTCGCCGAGGCGCTCGGCGGCCTGCCTGCGCAGAAGATGCACTGCTCCAACCTGGCCGCCGATGCCCTGCATCTGGCGATCGAGGACTACCTGACCAAGGCCGGCCGTACGGGCGACGTCGCGAAGGTACTCGGAAAAAAAGTGTCGTCGTCGGTCTGAGCGGCGGCGTCGACAGCGCCGTCGCCGCGCTTGCCCTGGCCGAGGGCGGGTTCATGGTGCGGGGCGTGACGGTGCAGCCTGTGGCCCGGCGACGACGAGCGCAGCTGCTGCTCGCCGGCCGCGGTGCGGCTGGCGCGCGATTCGGCGCACGCGATCGGCGTGCCGCACTTCAGCATCGACGATGAGCAGCGCTTCGAGCGCGACGTCGTCGCGCCGTTCGTGGCCGCGTATCTGGCCGGCGAGCACGCCGAATCCCTGCGTCGAGTGCAATCCCGGCCGGCTGGCGCGGCTCGTCGAGCTTGCCGACCACTTCGGCGCGGCATGGGTCGCGACGGGCCACTACGCGCGGGTCGTGCGCGATCGCCCACGACGAGCCGCGCATCGCTCGCGGGCGCGACCGCGCGCAAGGACCAGTCGTACATGCTCTGGCGGGTACCCCCCGAGACGCTCGAGCGGCTGCTGCTGCCGCTCGGCGAGCTCACCAAGCCCGAGGTTCGCGAGCGTGCTCGGCAAGCGGGGCTGCCGCCCGCCGCCGAAGCCGAAAGCCAGGAGGTCTGCTTCGCGCCCGATGACTATCGCGGGTTCCTGGCAGAGCGCGGCGCCGAGCCGCGGCGCGGCGAGATCGTCGATCGCGACGGTCATGTGCTCGGACACCACGACGGCTCCTGGCGCTTCACCGTCGGGCAGCGGCGCGGTCTGGGTCTGACCTCGCCGGCGCCGCTGTACGTGCTCGGCGTCGAGCCGGAGAGCAACCGGGTGGTGGTCGGGGCGGTCGAGGAGCTCGCCGCGACGCATGTCGCGGTCGGCGAACTCCTCGACCGCGGCCTGGGCGACGGCGCCGGGCTCGAGGTGCAGCTTCGCTACCGGTCGCGTGCGGTCGGCGTGCGCCGGCTGCGGCGGCTCGCCGCCGACCGCGCCGTCGTCGAGCTGAGCGAGCCCTTCCCTGGCCCGGCGCCGGGCCAGTCGGCGGTGTTCTACAGGAATGACGTCGTGGTCGGCGGGGGCATCATCACACCCCCACCGGCCTCGTTGCCGTATGATAAAGTGAGCCCGCAATCAGGAGGCTGTATCGGCTTCGATGGAGGCGACCTCAAATGACTGACACTCTGTGGATCGTGGCTGCAAGCACGCCGTCGATGGTGCTCCGCTACGCCGCCGCCTTCTTCCTGGTGGTCGTTGGCATCGGACTGATCTATGCGCTCGTGCGCCTCGGCGGTACGCTGGGCAAGGCCGAGAAGCTGCTCGCCGATGTCGACACCGAGGTCGTGCCGCTTCTCAAACAGGCGACCGAGACCCTCGACGGCGTCAACACCGAGCTCGACAAGGTCGACACCCTGATGGGTACCGTCGTCGACGTGACCGAGAAGGTCGATCAGACGACCAGGGCTGTCGAGGCCGCCATCTCCATGCCCGCCAAGAAGGCAGCCGCCTTCGGCGCCGGCGTCTCGCAGGCCGTGTCGAGTTTCTTCAATCGCGGCGATGACGGCACGAGCGAGCCCGAGCCTGGCGCGGCATCGAGCGGTGCCTGGGGCCCGGCGAGCGCCGCGTCGTCCGGAGCCGCCTCGTGGGCCGCTCCGGCGGCCGGCCCTGGCCCGGCCGAAGCCGATGCCAATGCCGAAGCCGACGCTGCCGGCGATGCCGCGGCCGCCGAGCCTGACGCCGCGGCGCCCATCGTCCCTGCGGCCGAGCCGGCTCCCGGGTCGGACGAGGTGAGCGGCGGGTGAGGTTGTTCGGGACAGTCGTGTTCGGCAGCGCCCTGCTCGGGATAGGCGTCGCCTACTACGTGCATGACCGCAGCCAGACGACAGGCCAGAGCTACGTCGAGGTCCTGCGCCAGCTCCCAGGACAGGCGCGGCGCACTTACGCCGAAGCGCGTGTCCGCGCACAGCTCGCGCTGTCCGACGGGCTGCGTGCCGCTCAAGTCCGCGAGATCCAAGTCGACCACGATCTCACCGCTGCCGCGCCCAGAGACGACGTCGCGGCCGTCTAGACGAGGTTCACCATGGCAGACACGATCCGTCTCGAAGTGACGGCGTCGCCGTCCGCGTTCCCTGTCATCCGCATGGTGCTGGGTGGCGTGGCGGCGCGCGTCGACCTCTCGCTCGACGACATCGAAGATCTCTACGTCGCCGTCGAGGAACTGCTCTCGGCGGCAGAAGGACAGGGCGAAGGGCCCGGCCACGAGCTCACTATCGAGGTCGTCGACCACGGTCTCGTCGTCGACGTCGGGCCCTTCCGTTCGAACGGTCTGCGCGAGCTCCTCATGGACGACACGTCGGGAGAACTTGGGCTGGCCGCAGTGATGCACAGCGTCGTGCAGTCGATCGAAGTCTGCGCGGCGCCCGATGATTGTTATCGCGTCGTGTTCGCGAAGCGCCGCGCCGCGGTCTGAGAGGATCGATGACTGAAGCACACGACCGGGACCTGTTCGACGACCCGTCTGCGGCGCGCGATCAGGCCGATGGCGAGACCACGCCCGACGAGGCGGCAGACGACAGCCTTGAACCTGTCGAGGGCGAAGAGCCGCCTGAACCGGAAGACGAGGCCGACACCGAGGTCCACGACCCGGCCGCGGGCCGCGGGAAGGCCGACTCCGAGAAGCTCGACCAGTTCCTGTTGCGCCGCTACCACCTGCACGGCGATCGTCACGCGCGCGACCAGCTCATCACCATGTATCTGCCGCTCGTGCGCTCGCTGGCGCGACGCTACTCGTCGCGAGGCGAGCACTTCGACGATCTGGTGCAGGTCGGCTCGATCGGCCTGATCAAGGCGATCGACCGGTTCGACCTTACCCGCGGCGTCGAGCTCACCACCTACGCAACGCCCAACATCATCGGCGAGATCAAGCGCTACTTCCGCGACAAGGGCTGGTCGGTGCGAGTGCCGCGGGGCCTCCAGGAGCTCAACATCCGCCTGAACAAGGTGATCGACGAGCTGGTGCCCAAGCTGCAGCGCTCACCGACCATCACGGAGATCGCCGAGGCCGCGGGGGCGACCCCCGAAGAGGTGCTCGAAGCGCTCGAGACGAGTCAGGCCTACAACTCGGTGTCGCTGCAGGCCTCGCCGGACGGCGAGCGAGCGACGACGACACGGGCCTGATCGACTACATGGGCACCGAAGAAGAAGCCTACGACACGATGGAGGACCGCACGATGCTGGCGCCGGGCTTCGCCAAGCTCGACCCTCGCGAGCGGTACATCCTCCACCTGCGGTTCTTCGAAGGCCTCACGCAGTCGCAGATCGCGTCGCGTGTGGGCATCTCTCAGATGCACGTGTCGCGGCTCATCCGCCGGGCGCTCGAGAAGCTGCGGGCGAACATCGGCGAAGGCGCGCTATGACGCTCCGGCCCTGACGATCCATCGGCGAGATGAGGTACCTATGACCGAGACCGGCGGCCGCCCGCTGTCGGCGGCGGCGATTCGCCGCGCCTTCGAGGAGTTCTTCGTGGCGCGCGACCACCTGACGCCGCCGCCGGCGTCGCTCGTTCCCGCCGGCGATCCGAGCGTGCTGTTCACGACCGCCGGGATGCAGCAGTTCAAGCCCTACTACCTGGGCGTCGACACGCCGCCGGGACCGCGCTTGACGACCTGCCAGCGCTGCTTTCGCACCTCCGACATCGAGAACGTCGGACACACCGCGCGGCACAACACGTTCTTCGAGATGCTCGGCAACTTCTCGATCGGTGACTACTTCAAGGCCGATGCGATCGCCTGGGCGATCGAGTTCTCACGCGAGCTCGGCGTCGACTTCGCGCGTGTCAAGGTGAGCGTGTTCGGCGGCGACGACCAGGTGCCCGCCGACGACGAGGCGATTGCCCTCTGGAAGAGTCACGGCTTCACCGACAACGACATCGTGCGGCTCGGGCGCAGCGACAACTTCTGGGGCCCGGCAGGCCCGACAGGTCCCTGCGGCCCCTGTTCCGAGCTCTACTTCGACATGGGCGAGGAGCTCGGCTGCGGTCGCCCCGACTGCGGCCCGGGCTGCGAGTGCGACCGCTGGCTCGAGTACTGGAACCTGGTCTTCGTCCAGTACGACATGGCCGAGGACGGCGCGCTGTCGCCACTCGCCAAGCAGAGCATCGACACCGGCATGGGACTCGAGCGCATCACCGCGGTCCATCAGGTCGTCGCGACCATCTACGAGACCGACCTCTTCCGGCCGCTCGATCGCGCTGGGCGAGCAGCTCTCCGGCACCGCCTACGGCTCGAGCGAGCGCCGTCACTCGTGCCCTGCGCACGCTGGCCGAGCACGCCCGCGGCGTCGCCTTCCTCATCATGGACGGAGTGCTGCCGGGCAACGAGGGGCGCGACTACGTGCTGCGGCGCATCATCCGCCGCGCCGTTCAGCAGGGCGTGTCGATCGGGCTCGACGAGCCGTTCCTGGCGCGACTCTGCGAACGTGTCGTCGATCTCATGGGCGAGGCCTATCCCGCTCTGGTCGCCGAGCCGCGACGACGATCGTCGAGCTCGCCGGCCGACGAGGAGACAGCGCTTCAGGCGCACGCTCGATCAGGGGCATGGGCATCCTCGACGAGGCCATGCGGCGCGCGCGCGACTCGGGCGAAGAGCTGCCGCCCGAGGTCGCCTTCGAGCTCCACGACACCTACGGGTTCCCGTTCGACCTGACCCGCGAGATCGTGCAGGACAAGGGCATGAGCGTCGACGAGGCCGGATTCGAGCGGCTCATGGCCGCCCAGCGCGAGCGTGCCCGCGCCGCTCAGCGCGCCGGCGAGACGGGCCCGGGCGAGGTCGACGCCTTCCAGCGCGACACTGCGGCTCTGGCGACGACCTTCGTCGGCTACGAGCGCCTCGAGGTCTACACGATGGTGCAGGCGCTGCGCACGCTCGCCGACGGGCAGCGTCGCGCTCAAGCTCGAGGAGTCGCCGTTCTATGCCGAGGGCGGCGGTCAGGTCGCCGACACGGGCTGGATCCACACCGACTCGGGCAAGCTCGACGTGCTCGACGTCGTGCGCTTCGAGAACGATCAGGTGATCGTCGGCCGGACGACGGAGGGCAGTGTGAGCGAGGGCGAACGCGCCAAGGCGATGGTCAACGCCGTGCGCCGCCATCAGACGGCCTGCAACCACACCGCGACGCATCTCCTGCACAACGCGCTGCGGATCGTGCTCGGGCGACGACGTGCACCAGGCGGGCTCGCTCGTGAGCCCCGACAAGCTGCGCTTCGACTACAAGACACGCCGGGCGCCGACGCCCGCCGAGCTCCGCCAGATCGAGGACCTGGTCAACCGGCGCATCGTCGAGAACCATCCGGTGCGACCGTTCGTGACCACGCGCGAGTACGCCGCCGAGATCGGCGCGCTCGCCTTCTTCGAGGAGAAGTACGGCGAGTTCGTGCGCGTGCTCGAGATCGACGAGTTCAGCCGCGAGCTGTGCGGCGGCACGCACGTCTCGTCGACGTCGCAGATCGGGCTCTGCAAGATCACCGCAAGCACATCGGTCGGCGCCAACACGAGACGCATCGGAAGCCATCACGTCGGCCGCCGCTATCGAGCACTACCGCGACTGTCGAGGCGCGCGAGCAGGTTCTGGCGGCAGAGTTCGGCCGTGCGGCCGGATCGCGTCGCTTCCGCGGTCGCGAAGCTGCGTGCCGAGATCGACGAGTCTCCGGGCCAAGGCCAAGTCGCTCGAAGGTGGGGAAGAGCGCGGCAAGGTCGAAGCGATCCTGTCGGCGTCGCGAGCCCTGTCCGGGATCCCAGTCGTTGCCGCCAGCCCTCCGATAGGCGGCGCGAACGAGCTCCTCGAGCTTGCCGACCAGGTACGCGAGCGTCAGCACGACGCCGTGGTGATCCTCGCGTCGCCGTTCGATGACCGGGTGGCGGTCGTCGTGACTGCCGGCGACGCGGCCGTCGGCCGCGGTGTGCATGCGCAAGAGATCCTCGGGGCGATGCTGCCGGCCATCGGCGGCAAGGGCGGCGGGAAGCCCAGCGCTCGCCCGCGGTGGCGGACCGAACCTCGCCGGCATCGAGGCCGCCGTCGAGGCCGGCATGAGGAAGGCCGAAGAGCTTCTCGGCGGCTGACGTGCGCGTCCTGGCGCTCGATTACGGGGTGGTGCGCACGGGGGTCGCGGTCTCCGACGAGACGCGGCACCATCGCGCGTCCACTCACGGTCGTCGAGCGCGCTGCGTCGCCTGCGGGACTGACCGCCCTCCGCGACATCGTCGCCGAGCAGGGAGCGGCCGTCGTCGTCGTCGGACTGCCCGGTCTCGCTCAGCGGCGCCGAGCACGGCCAGGCGCGCGAGGTGCGCTCCTTCGTCGCGCGCCTCGCGCGCGAGGTCGACGTCCCGGTGGTCGTCTACGATGAGCGCTTCACGACCGCGATCGCGCAGCAGCGCGGAGGAAAGGGGCCGCTCGATGCACGGGCCGCCGCGCAGATCCTCGAAGACTACCTGAGCTCGAGATGAGCTTCCCGATCCCAGATCGAGACTACGGCCGCTTCGAGGCCGCCGACGTCGAACTGCAGGCCCGGCGAGAGCACGCCGAGCGCGACGGCTCGCGTCCGCGCCGCGGCGGGCGCGGCCCGCGCCCGCCGCGGCGCGGACGCCGGGGGCTGCGGCTGCTGGTCGTCGCGCTCGCGGCCCTGGTCCTGCTGGGCATCGTCGGCGGCATCTACGTCAGCTACTACTTCTCGAACGGGAAGCCCGGGAAAGCCGTCGAGGTGACGATCCCGCATGGCTCGACTCTAGGCGAGATCGCGCAGATCCTTGCTGGCGCCGGCGTCGTCAAACGTGCCGGGGCGTTCAAGATCAGGGTCGAGACCGACGGCCACGGCGGCGACCTCGAGTCGGCACCTATCACCTGCGCGTCAACGAGCCCTACGACTTGCTCGTCGCAGCGGCTCATCGCGGGCCCACCGGTCGTGACAGTCAAGGTGACCATCCCCGAGGGCTATACCGCCCGACAGACGGCGGCCGCTGCTCGCCGCGAAGATCCCCGGCTTCAGCGCGAAGCGACTACGTCGACCTCACGCTGACGCACCCGCTGCCGTTCGCCCTCGCCGGGCTTCCACAGTGGCGGTCCGCTGGAAGGGTTCCTGTTCCCGGCCACCTACGATGTGCTGCCGAACGTCACGGCGCGCGCAGTTCATCGAGCAGCAGCTCGCGGCCTTCCGGCGGACGATCGCGACGGTCGATCTGCAGCGCGCGCCGCTGCCAAGAACCTCACGCCGTACGACGTCGTCATCATCGGCTCGATGGTCGAGCGCGAGATCAGGGTGCCGGCCGAGCGCGCCGCTGGCCGCGGCCGTCATCTGGAACCGCCTCCATCTCCGCATGCCGCTCCAGATCGACGCCACCGTCGAGTACGCCTTGCCGGTCTACAAAACACAGCTCACCTACCAGGATCTGAAGATCGCAGTCCCCCTACAACACGTATCTCCACGCGGGCCTGCCGCCCACGCCCATCGCCAACCCCGGGACTCGCCTCGCTGCAGGCGGCCGCGCATCCCGCCAGGGTCGACTATCTCTACTACGTCGCCCGCAACGACGGCAGCGGCCGCCACTACTTGTCGTCCAGCTACGCACAGTTCCTCAAAGACAAGGCGCGCGCCCAGCAGTAGCGCCGCGCTTGTGCGCCGGGGCTGTCGGCAGGATGTCGCGCCCCGGTGTGCAACCTCTAGATGGTCCGCGACAGCGGCCGTTCCCGCGCCAGGAGGCGCCGTGAAGATCTCGGGCACTACACGACTGACGCGGCATCATCGGCTGGCCGGTGGTCCACTCACTCTCGCCGGCCATGCACAACGCCGCGTTCGCGGCGCTGGGCATCGACATGGTCTACTGCCGCTGCCGGTACCGGCGGGGGCGGTCGGCGAGGCGGTGGAGGGGCTGCGCGCCCTCGGCTTCCGTGGCGCCAACGTCACGATGCCGCACAAGGCTGCGGTGCTGCCGTTCCTCGACGACGTGAGCGACGACGCGCGGCCTGATCGACGCGGTCAACACGATCGTCGTCGACGACGGAGTGCTGCGCGGCTACAACACCGACGTCGGCGGGTTCGTGCGGGCGCTGCGCGAGGTCGTGCCCGAGCCGCTGGGCGGCGCCTCCGGCCTCGTGCTCGGAGCCGGAGGCGCCGCCCGCGCCGCTGTCCTCGGCCTGCGCGCGCGAAGGTCTGAGCACTATCGTGGTCGCCAACAGGACGGTGGCCAAGGCAGAGGCGCTCGTGGCTCTGCTGGCCGGCGCTGCGCCCGGTGTGCGCCTTGCCGCCATTGCGCTCGACGCGCTCGATGCCGACACGGTCTCGCGCGCGGACATCCTCGTCAACGCAACGTCGCTCGGCATGCGGCGGCGGCGCTTAAAGTGCCCGCGGTTTTGGTCGATAACATACGACGAGACCATATCGTCTTCGACGTGGTCTACGGACAGCGGCCGACGAAGCCTCTCGAACAGGCCCGCGCCATTGGCGCGCGGGCCGTCGACGGCTTGGGCATGCTCGTCTGGCAGGCGGCGCTCGCGTTCGAACTCTGGACGGGTCAGGCCGCGCCACTGGATGTGATGCGCAGTGCCGCACGATGAAGAGCACCGGTCGGCCCGGCGGGTGGCCACCGGCGACGGAGAGCTGCCCGAGGTCGAGGTCGTCCTCATGGACGACGGCGGGGCGGACCCTGACGATGGGAGCGATCACGACTCGAACGGCGACCACGCGGCTGATGTCCAGTTGAGCACCGGCCCTGACGAGATCTTCGATTCCGACGAGATGCTCGACGCGCTGGCCGGTCTTTCCGAGGCCGATCTGCTGGCGAACGCAAAGCCTATCGAGATCGACGATCGAGATCGCCGCGCCCGACGCGAGGCCGCGCCCGGCGACGATGCTGAGGCGACCGGCGCCGAAGACGGCGCCGACGGCGAGGTGACGAAGCGCACGGGCGTCGGCGCCGTCCTAGAACGCCTGCAGGCTGCCGACGCAGCGGCCGGCGTCCGGGCATCCCGTGCCGCTCAAGGCCAGCAAGAAGCGGCTCGGCGAGATCCTGGTCGACATGGGGCTCGTCACCGAGGAGCAGGTCGAGACGTGCGCTCGCGCGCCAGAAGGAGACGCGCAAGCGCCTGGGCCAGCTGCTGGTCGAGGACAGCGATCATCTCCGAGCTCGACCTCACCAAGGCGCTGGCCGCCAAGTTCGGCATCGAGTTCTCGACCTCACCGCGCACACAGGTCGACATGCCGGCCGCCAGCCTGATCTCGGAGAAGCTCTGCCGCCGGTACGGCGCGATCCCCGTGCAGCTTCGTCGACGACAACACGCTGCAGGTCGCCATGGTCGATCCCGGCCAACGTGCTCGTCGCCGACGACCTGCGCATCATGACCGGCTACGACGATCAAGCCGGCGATCGCCAGCGAGGAAGACGTCTTCGGGGCGATCGCCAAGCTCAACCGCCTCGACGAGCACGGTCACCGAGAACTCCGAGAGAACGCGGCGCTGGCCGACGACCGACGACGACATCACGGACATCCGCGAGCGACCGAGGAGGCGCCGATCGTCAAGCTGGTCAACTCGGTGATCGCGCAGTCGGTCGACGACGGCGCCTCGGACATCCACTTCGAGCCGCAGGCCAAGGAGCTGGTCGTGCGCTTCCGCATCGACGGCGTGCTGCACGAGATCATGTCGGTGCCGCGCCGCATGCAGTCCGGCGTGATCACCCGCCTCAAGATCATGGCCGAGCTCGACATCGCCGAGCGCCGCGTGCCGCAGGACGGCCGCATCGGGCCTGGTCGTCGGCGGCAAGCCCATCGACATGCGCGTCGCCACGCTGCCGACCGTCTACGGCGAGAAGATCGTCATGCGCCTGCTCGACAAGTCGAACGTGATGCTCGAACCTCGAGGACCTCGGCTTCTCGCGACAAGGCCCTCAAGCGCTTCCAGCGCTCGTTCACCAAGCCGTACGGCGCCATCCTGGTCACCGGACCGACCGGCTCGGGCAAGTCGACCACGCTGTACGCGACGCTCAACATCCTCAACTCGACCGAGAAGAACGTCATCACCGTCGAGGACCCGGTCGAGTACCGGCTGACCGGCATCAACCAGGTGCAGGTCAACACCAAGGCGGGCCTGACCTTCGCCGCGGCGCTGCGCTCGATCCTGCGTTGCGACCCCGACATCGTGATGATCGGCGAGATCCGCGACCGCGAGACGGCGCAGATCGCCATCGAGTCGGCCCTCACCGGCCACCTCGTCCTGAGCTACGCTCCACACCAACGACGCGCCAGGCGCGCTGTCTCGCCTCACCGAGATGGGCATCGAACCCTTCCTCACCTCGTCGGCCGTGGACTGCGTTCTGGCCCAGCGCCTGGCGCGTCGTCTCTGCAAGGAGTGCAAGGAGCCCTACGAACCGACGCAGGAGATGCTCAAGAAGAACGACTTCCCGCCCGAGGTCTTCGAGATGGACAAGGTCGACGCTGTACCGGCGCCAAGGGCTGCTCCCGCTGCAACAACACCGGCTACAAGGGCCGCCTCGGCCTCTACGAGGTGATGATCGTCAGCGAGGCCATCCGAAGGCTCACGGTCGAGCGCAAGAGCGCCGACGAGATCAGCCGCGTCGCCGCAGGCCGAGGGCATGAAGAGCCTGCGCGAGGACGGCATCGACAAGGTGCTGCAGGGCATGACCTCGATCGAAGAGATCGCCCGCGTCATCATCTGACAGCTGCAGCCTGGCGAGGGGACGAGGACGCATGGACCTGGTCGACATCCTGCTTGGAAGTGCTCGAGCGAGACGCCAGCGACCTGCACCTGACGGTCGGCTCGCCGCCGATCATCCGCGTCAACGGCGTCCTCGAGCGGCTCGACTACCCGCGCCTCGGCGCCAACGACACCCGCGAGCTGATCTACAGCATCCTCTCGCAGGACCAGCGGCAGCGGCTCGAGAACGAGTGGGAGATGGACTTCTCCTACTCGGTGCCCGGCCGCGCCCGCTTCCGCGTCAACGCCTACTTCCAGCGCAACAGCCTGGGCGCCGCCTTCCGCCTCATCCCGGTGCAGATCAAGAAGCTCGAGGAGCTCGGCCTGCCCAAGGCGCTGCACCAGCTCACCACCAAGCCGCGCGGCTTCGTGGTCGTGACCGGCCCACCGGCTCGGGCAAGTCGACCACCCTGGCCGCGATGATCGACGAGATCAACGAGGTCCGCGAAGAGCACATCATGACGATCGAGGACCCGATCGAGTTCCTGCACCGCCACAAGAAGTGCATGGTCAACCAGCGCGAGGTGGGCGCCGACACGAAGTCGTTCAACCGCGCCCTCAAGTCGGTGCTGCGCCAGGACCCCGACGTCATCCTCGTGGGCGAGATGCGCGACACCGAGACGATGGCGACCGCGCTGACCGCCGCCGAGACCGGCCACCTGGTGTTCGCCACGCTGCACACCCAGGACGCGCCGCAGACCATCGACCGCATCATCGACGTGTTCCCGCCCCACCAGCAGGAGCAGATCCGCGTGCAGCTCTCGACGACCCTGATGGGCGTCTGCACGCAGCAGCTGCTGCCGACCAGGGACGGGCGCGGCCGCGTCGTGGCCTGCGAGCTGCTCATCCCGACACCGGCGGTGCGCAACCTCATCCGCGAGGGCAAGACGCACCAGATCTACTCGGTCATGCAGACCGGCACGCAGTACGGCATGGTCACCATGGACGCCGCCCTGGCCGATCTCGTGCGCCGCGGGCATGATCTCGCGCGAGCTCGCCGAGCGCCGCTCGAGCACGCCCGAAGAGCTGCGTCGCCTGCTGGGCGCGCGGCCGGCGCGGCAGCCGAGTCGGCGCTAAAGGTATCGCCGCGCAGTGCCGAGAACAGTCACAGGATGCGGCAGCGCGGCGGCACCGGGCGCCGCACGGGCCGACGACGGCGTACGGAGGACTCATGGCCACGTTCGCCTACAAGGCTCTCGACGCGAAAGGCGCCGCGGCGAGCGGGCCAGATCGACGGCGACAGCAAGGCCGCCGTCGCGGCCAGCGCTGCGCAACAAGGGGCTCACCGTCCTCGACATCAACGAGGTCAAGAAGGGCCTCGCGCAAGATCGACCTCTTCGCCGGCGCTGCAGCGCGTCAAGGCCAAGGACCTCACGATCTTCTCGCGCCAGTTCGCGACGATGATCAACTCCGGCCTGTCCATGCTGCGCGCGCTGTCGGTGCTCGAGGAGCAGACCGAGAACAAGAAGCTCGCCGAGGTGCATCGGCCAGGTGCGCGCCGACGTCGAGGCCGGCATCGCGCTGTCCGACGCGCTCGAGAAGCACCCCAAGGTCTTCAGCCGCCTCTACGTGAGCATGGTCCGCGCCGGCGAGATCGGCGGTATCCTCGACGAGGTGCTCAACCGCCTCGCCGCGCAGCTCGAGAAGGACGACAGCATCCGGCGCGCCGTCAAGTCGGCGATGGTCTACCCGGTCATGATCGCCTGCTTCGCCATCATCGTGCTGATCGGCATGGTGCTGTTCCTCATCCCGATCTTCGCCGGCATGTACAAGGACGCTGGGCAACGCCAAGCTGCCGGTGCTCACCGCATCATGGTGACCGTCTCCGACATCATGCGCAGCTGGACTGGTGCGATCGTCGTCGTCGTGGTCGATCGCGCTCGTCTCGGGCATCCGCAAGCTCAAGGCGCACGCGAGCAGGGCACCGAGGTCTGGGACCGCTTCAAGCTGCACGTCCCCATGGGCATCGGCGAGGTCGTGCGCAAGATCGCCGTGGCGCGCTTCTCGCGCACGCTCGGCACGCTGGTCTCGAGCGGCGTGCCGATCCTGCAGGCCATCGAGATCACCGGCAAGTCGGCCGGCAACATCGTGATCGAGAACGCCATGGTCGAGCGTGCAGGCGCAGCGTCAAGGAGGGCCAGACGATCTCCGAGCCGCTCCAGACGGTGTCGGTGTTCCCCGACATGGTCATGCAGATGATCGCGGTCGGCGAGGAGACCGGCTCGCTCGACCAGATGCTGCAGAAGGTCGCCGACTTCTACGAAGACGAGGTCAACGCGGCGGTCAAGTCGCTGACGTCGATCCTCGAGCCGATCATGATGCTCGGCGTCGGCGGCATCGTCGGCATGGTCGTCATCTCGATGTACCTGCCGATCTTCAACATGATGAACATCGTGAAGCAGTAGCGCTGCGGCTCCGGGGACACTCGTGACCAACGAGCAGCTCGTAGCCGAGTACGCGGCCACGCGCTCGCCGGCCACGCTCGACCAGATCGTGCGCGACAACCAGAGGCTGCTGCACCACGTCCTCAAGCGGTTCGCGACGGCCGACGAGCCCTACGAGGACCTGCTTCAGGTCGCCAACCTGGGCCTGATCAAGGCGGCGCAGCGCTTCGACCCGGCCAAGGGGCGTGACGCTTCTCGACCTACGCCGTGCCGCGTGATCGAGGGCGAGGTCCGCCATCACCTGCGCGACTCGCTGCTGCTGCGCCAGCCGCGCTGGGTGAAGAAGGTCTACGCGCAGATCGAAGACGCGGCGGGCGACGCTCACGCGCAAGCTCGGCCGGCCGCCGCAGCTCGAGCGAGATCGCGGCCGAGCTCAACATCAGCGAGGCCGGCATCCTCGAGGTCCTGAACCTCTACGCGCGCATCGACCTGCACGGGCTGCCCGAGACGTACGCCGACGACGCCGGCGGCGTCACGGCCGACGCGCGGCGAGGTGCGCTCGCTGCACGCTCAGTCGTTCTGCGCTGCCCATCGAGGACCGCATCACGCTCTACGACGCGCTCGACACGCTGACCGCCTTCCAGCGCAAGCTCATCTACCTGCTCTTCTTCCGCGAGTTCACGCAGCACGAGGTCGCCGCCGCCCTGGGCCTGACCCAGAAGAAGGTGTCGCGCGAGTCGATCAAGGCGCTGGCGCGCCTGAAGCAGGTCATGACGCGCAAGGTCTTCTAGCACGGCTGCGCATCGTCGGGCCCGGCGGTCGTGCCGCGAGCACGTCGTCCGGTCGGCCGGCCACGGCGAATGGCTGAGCCGGTACGATAGCGCATTGCCCCTAAAGGTACGGCCTGGTCGAACCGATACCGGCTTGCGAACCGGCAGCCAGGTCCGAGAAGAAAAGTGTCTAGGGTTTCGGCGCTGGGCAGACTAGGTGTGAAGGCGATAAAGGCAAACCGCTCCGTGAGGGTGGGGCGCAAAGCCACAGGACTCAGAGTGAGTCGGCTGGGTTGCCGCCGCAGCGAGAGCACTTCGCTTGACGATCTGTGGCTTGCCGGAGAGGCGCCACGGGTCTTTTTCGTGGCCTCTGGCGAAACGACAGGTTTGTAAGGATTCGAAGACGATGAAAGGAGGTGACATATCACATGAAGCGTTTCACCAAGCAAGGCGGTTTCACGCTCATCGAGCTGCTGATCGTGATCATCATCATCGGTATTCTCGCTGCGATCGCGATCCCGATGTTCCTCAACCAGCGGCGACAAGGCCAAGGACGCCGCCGTCAAGGAGGGCATCCACGCGATCCAGGTGGGCATCCAGAGCTACGCGGTCGATAGCAACGACGTCTATCCGACCACGGTCGACGAGGCAGCCACCAACGATGTCAGCGTGACCCAGGTCAGCCCGTGGCCGAAGAACCCGTACGCGACTACAGCCGGCGCCTTTATGGACAGCACAGGCGGTGCGGGCAACTACACGTACACGCTCAACGCTGACGGCACATTCACCCTGGAAGGGTTCGGCAACGGCGGGGCAAGTCTGATCACTGTTCCGTAGTAACGACGTCATCGCGAGCAGTCTGAGGGGCGGCGGTTCTCTGAACCGCCGCCCCTTTTGCGTTGCAGGGAGCCGTCCGGAGAGCGCCAGCAAGCGGTCGGATGCGGCTAAGGTGTAGTGGCAGATATGCCGAATATGTGTTGACGAACGTGGCAACTCTGACTGATCCAGGAGCGGCATTGAGTGTGAACCCCGACGCCTCCTCCGATGGCGCAGCCGTCGAGGTCCCAGTAATGCTCCACGTGCGCGATCTGCGCAAGACCGTCACCGTGGGCTTCTTCCGGCGGAAGGTCGAGATCCTCAAAGGGGTGAACCTGACGGTGCACGAGGGCGACGTCTTCGGCCTGCTCGGCCCCAACGGCGCCGGCAAGACGACCACGCTCAAAGTGGCACTCGGGTTCATGCGGCCGACGTCCGGAGACGTCGAGCTCGGGGTCCGCGGCCTCGAAGAGCTGGGCTATCTGCCCGAGAACCCCTACTTCTACGACTATCTGACCGGGTCTGAGTTCCTCACGCTCTGTGACCGTCTCTTCGCGCTCGAGCCATCTGCTCGTGCCGACCGCGTGCGGACCCTGCTGCGCGATGTCGGCCTCGAGCGCGCGGCGGGGCTGCAACTGCGCAAGTACTCGAAGGGCATGCTGCAGCGCATCGGCATCGCGCAGGCGCTGATCAACGATCCGCGGCTCGTGCTGCTCGACGAGCCGATGACAGGCCTCGACCCGATCGGTCGTGTCGAGGTGAAGGAGATCATCATGCGGCTGCGCGAGCGTGGCAAGACCGTGGTCTTCAACTCCCACATCCTGGCCGACGTGGCTGAGCTGTGCACGCGCATCGCGATCATGCGCGAGGGCCGGGTCGTCTGGGCGGGATCGGTCGGCGAAGCGCTGGGCGACGGGGGCGGGACCCGTGACCTCGAGGCGTTCTTCATGGAGGTGGTGCGGTCGTGAGCAGGGTTACGGCGATCGCCGTCAACACCTTCCGCGAGACCATCCGCGACCGGATCCTCGGCGTGATCGTCCTGTTCGCCCTCGCGATGATCGTAGCCAGCCTGTGGCTCGCCAGCATCAGCCTCGGCCAGGAGGCTCGCATGATGAAGGACTTCGGGCTGGTAGCCGTGAGCGCGTTCGGCCTGATCGTCGCTGTGTTCGTGGCCGCCAGCCTGGTGCGCAAGGAGGTCGAGAAGCGGACGGTCTTCATGCTCTTCTCGAAGCCGGTCGACGCGCGGCGAGTTCATCTGGGGCAAGTTCGTCGGCTTCGCCGCGACCATGGCCGTCGTCGTGGGCGGCATGGGCGCTCTTCCTCTTCGCTCTCACGTGGCTCGTCGCGGGATCGCCGTCGGGCTCGATCCTCGTCGCCGGCGCGCTCATCTACGTGCAGCTCGCTCGTGGTCATGGTCGTCACGATCCTGTTCTCGACCCTCACCTCGGCGATCCTCGCGAGCGTGCTCGGGATCTGCGTCTACGCCGCGGGCCAGCTCAGCCACAACGTCCTGTCGCTCACCCGATCGGCCACAGTGCGGTGCTGCAGGCCGCGTCCCGGGTGGTCTTCTACGTCATCCCCAACCTGAGCGCCGTCGACATCCGTGCGCGCCGTCGTCGGCGAAGGGGCAGTCGTCGTGGGCCGCTGTCGGGGCGTGGGTCGGCTACCTTGCCGCCTACGCGCTGCTCGGCCTGATGCTTGCGACGTGGCTGTTCCGGCGCAAGGAGTTCTGAGGCGATGGTCAAACGGGCGCTGATCGCCATCGTGGTGATCGCGAGTCTCGTGGCGTCGTGGTCGCCTACCAGTCGACCCGGCCCGCGAAGGGCATCTCGAGCGCCCGCGTGTTCGTCCCGTCGGCGTCGCTTCTACGAACACTTCTCGCCCAGCGTCCCGCGTGACGATCGCCGACGTCTACTGGCTCTACGCCGTCCAGTACTACGGCGAGCATCGCGACCGGCGATCGACAGCTCGACTCGCTGCCGGCCATGGTCGATCTGGTCACGCGCCTGAGCCCCCACTTCGTCCAGGCATACTACTTCGGCTCCTTCGCACTGCTCGACCTGGGACGGCCGCAAGACGGCTACCGGCTGCTCGAGTCGGGCTTTCGCGCGAACGCACATGACTGGCTGTTTCCCTTCTATCTCGGGTTCTTCGCGTACACCTATGGGACTCAGCCGGACAAGAACAGGGTCGCGGCGGAGTGGTACACGAGGGCTGCCGCGTTGCCGGGGCACCTGCCGTCGGTCGAGCGGCTGGCGGCCACGCTCTTCGCGAAGGGGCACGAGAAGCAGAAGTCGATCGAGCTCTGGGCCCAGGTGTACGGTCAGGGCGACAAGTACGCGCGCGACAAGGCCGTCGCCGCGCTCGACAAGCTGCTCCCGCAGGACAAGGCGGAGCGCATGCGCGCGGTGGCCCCACTCAAGGCATTGATGGCGCCCCGGCAGTTCGACCAGTTCGTGGCCGACCTCTTCGCGAAGTACTTCACACCGTGACGGCGCTCGACATCTACATCGTCGCGGTGGCCGGGGTGTTCGGCCTGCTCATCGGTAGTTTTCTGAACGCCTGCGCCTTCCGCATCCCGCAGGGGATCAGCATCGCCTGGGGCCGCTCGTTCTGTCCGTCCTGCACCACGCAGATCCTCGCCTACGACAACGTGCCGGTCCTGAGCTGGCTGCTGCTGCGCGGCAAGTGCCGGGCCTGTGGCGCTCCGATCAGCGTGCGGTATCCGCTGGTCGAGGGGCTGACCGGGCTGCTCTTCGCGGGTGTGGCCATCCTTGACGGGCCTTCGGGCGTACTTCTGCCGCACCTGGTGTTTGTGGCGGCCCTGGTTCTTGTGAGCGAGATCGACCTGGCCGAACGCATCATCCCCGACGTCGTCGTCCTGCCGGTCGCCGCGATCGGGGCGGTCGCCATGACTGTGCTGCGGCCGGGCGGGTCGGCGTGGTGGGTCTGGATCGTCTCAGGCTGTGGCGCGGCGGCGTTCCTGCTGCTCACGGCCCTCGGCTATGAATGGCTGCGCAAGCAGGAGGGCATGGGCATGGGTGACGTTAAGCTGGGATTGTGCATGGGCATGTTCCTCGGCTCGTCTGTCATCCCCGCACTCTTCATAGGCTTCGTCGCCGGCGCCGTCGCCGGCGCGATCGCGCTCAGTCGCGGCGAGGGTAAGAAGACGGCCATCCCCTTTGGGCCGTTCCTGTCGGCGGGGGCCATCATCGCGCTGTTCGTTGGGCCACAGTTGATCCATCTGTATCTGCGGCTCGCGCTGCATCAGTAGCGGCTTGGCCTCGCCGGCCGCTCCGCTTCGCCCGTCGCTGCCGCGTGGGTGGTCGTCATCCGGGGCTCGGGCGCAATGTGAGCGTGCCTCGCCGCCGTGGCCCTTCCGGCCGGCGCCCTGAAGACCGTAGGCTCGACGACACAATGGAGATCGAGACTACAGTCGCCGAGGTGCGTTCCCGTTTGAGGCGTCAGCAATGTGCCTACACGGTCGTCGAGCTCACGGTCGTCCTGGCCGTCGCCGCCATCCTGGCGGCCATCGCCGTGCCCGGGCTGGCCTGGACGCACGGCCGCGCGGCGGTCGGCGCCGACGCGCGTGAGCTCGCCCTGGTGTTGCGGCGCGCCCAGGCGCGGGCCGCGGCCGGCGGTCAGGCAGTTCGAGTGCGGCTCGTCGACGGCGGTGTCGGCTACGTCTGCGAGCAGGATCGCGGCGGCAGCTGGTCGACCGTGGCGCAGGGTTCGTTCGAGGGCCTCATGTGTGCGACCAACTACCCCGGCGCGGCGGTCTCGTTCGACCCGGCAGGCTGGCCGATGGCCGTAGGCGCCGGCCCACGCGCAGGCAACTTCACGTTCTCCTGCCACGGAGCCACCTCGACGGTCGTGCTGCAGCTCGGAGGCCGCATCCGATGGGCCTAGGCACAGAAGCTACCCCTCGCGCAATCCGAGGCGAGCACCGCGCGCGGTCCGCCGGCTTCACCCTCCTCGAGGCCACCATCGCCGCGGCGGTCGTTCTGACCGTCGTCGTGGCCGCCACGACGGCCCTGGTAGGCGTCACGAGCGGCGTCGCTCGCGGCACGCGCACTGACGCCGCCGATGGTCGGCTGGCCGCCGAGCTCGAACGACTCAGAGCTCTGCCCTTCGGCCCCGGCGCCGATGCCACGAGTGGCGACGATCTGTTGTCGGCGGTGTTCCCACACGCGGATCCGGCGCGCGCAACGCCGACCGCGTTCTTTGCTGCCGTCGCGCGCGACGGCTGCCCGCCCGGCACGTTCTTCACCCTCGCGTCGTCGGGCGACGGGCTGCTGACCGTCGCGGCCACCTTCGTCGTCGCGACAGCGACGGGCTTCCGCCCGCTCGCGACCGAGCGTCTCGACGGCTACGACGCCGCCGATCCGGCCTGCATTCCGCCGTCCTCTGCTGTGCTCCTGACTCTCTCTCTGGTCCGGGGTCTCGGTCGCGATCGCCGCATGCTCAAGCGGAGCGTGGTCGTGACGGCCGGCCCGGAGGGAGCCTGCCGGATCGCCTCGCCCAGCGGGCTGACTCTGGTGAGTGCGCAGTGACTGTCTCTCACTCCTGGGTTCGTGTCGTATTGCCGAGGGTCGATGCTGGCTCTCGCGGCCCGGACCGTGCGGACGATCGTCGCAGCAACGCCGGCTTCAGCCTGATCGAGCTGCTCACGGCAAGCGCGATAGCCGGAATCGTGCTCGCCGCCGGGTGGACGTGGTGCTGGGGAGCGACCCGCTCATGTTCGACGCAGGCGGGCCGGGTCGAAGCGCGCTCCTCGCTTGCCTTCGTGCGCCGGCTGACGGCGGCCGAGCTGCGCTCGGCCGCCGCCTTTGTGCGCACGCCGCTGCATGTATGTGGTCTGCATTCGGTCTGCTTCGTCGTGCCCGCCGACGACCACGGTACATACGAGCTCATCACCTACGTGTGGGACCAGTCTCGGCACGTCCTGTGGCGTAAGTCATCGGGGTCACATCTCGCCGAGGGTGTCACGAGCTTCGCGGTCGGCTACTACGACGCCGGCGGCGACCGGCTTGAGCCGGCAGCCGACGGAGCCCTGCTCGATGCTGACCTCCTTCGCATCCGTGCCGTGAGCATCGACGTGAGCATGGGTGACGGCGGCGACTCCGTTTCTGCGTCGTGGCGAGTGACTCAGCGGAGATCAGGTTGAGAGGCCGTCGTGGGGGCGGCGAGCAGGGCTTTGCCCTCCTCGCCGCTCTCCTCATCACGGTCCTTGCGGCGCTGGCGATCGGCGCGCTTGCGACGATCGCCGTGGCAGGCCTCGCCATATCGGCCGACGACATCGCTGCCTCACGCGCAGGCGACACTGCAGAGATCGGGGTAGCCGAGGCGCTGGAACGGCTGCGCTGGGGCTGGGCGCCGCTCGCGTCGGCGAGCTCCTTCAGTGCCCTGGGCGTGGGGACCGACGGGGGCGGCTCGTACGACGTCGTTACGGCCCCAGTGCCTCCAGGCGATGTGCGCCAGCCCCTGCTGGCGGCGCCTGCGGCGCTGCGGCCTGACGATCCCGGGTTGGCGGCACTGACCATCCGAGTCACCGGCAGGTGGGGTCCGGCGACGCGGACGGTGACGCTCGTCACGCTCGCGACCCCCGACGCGCTGCCACGCGGACTCGTGGTAGGGGGCTCGGCGACGCTCGACGCTGCACTCGAGTTGCAGGGATGCGGACTGTATGCGGGCGGCGATGTGAACGGCCGTGAACGGGTGGCGTTCACGGCGCCGCCCGCCGACTCGGGCGGGCCGCCGGCCGACCAGTCGCCACTGCCTGACCTGGCGTGGGGAGGTCTCTGGCCCAAGGCCGGCGTCCACTGCGGCGGCGGCATCTGGGTCGGCGATCACGAGGAACACGACGGCTTCGTGGAGTCTGGCCCCGACGACAGCGATGCTCACGTGGGTCAGGGTCCTCCTCCAGCGATCACGGCTGCGCCGGCCTCGGCTCTTCTCGCCGCGCTGGTCGCGCACGCGTCCGATCCGGGCGCGGCTCTGGCCCGGGCGGGCTCGACCTCTCGCTGCTCGATCGCGCCTCCCCATCGGCATTCGCCGAGCCTCTCTTGCCGGCGGCAGGCCGTGTCTACGTCGTTTCGGGCAGCGCGGGCGAGCCGCTGCGACTCTTCGGGGTGCGGCCGCCGGGCCCGCTCGCTTGTCCGCTGACTCTCGTCGTGCGCGGCGATTGCACGACGTCCGAGGGCGCCGTCGGCGCGGCCCCGGCCGCGTTCGACGGCGCCCTCATCGTGACCGGCACGCTCGAAGTCGATGGGCCGCTCGAGGTGCGCGGCGGCGTCTACGCTCAGCGGCTCGTGTGTCGCGCACCCCTCACTGTCAGATTCGACCATGGTCAGGGCCGGGGTCGCCGCCGGGCTTGTCGTACATGCACAGTGCTTCATGGCGGGAGTAGGCCGAGATTTTCGCGCGTTGCGTCGCGTCGTGTTGCGCTTGGCGTCGACATGCGATGGGACCGGCCGCGAGCGGCACGTTCACCTAAAGGGACGTGGCGAACGTGCCGACAACCTGCCTGGAGAGCAGAGACGAACGGGGTAGGTCATGGCGAAGAATGCGAATGCGCGTAGGTCTCGATCTGGAGCAGTCGTCGATCGCTGCCGTCCAGATCAAGCCCGGAAAGCAGCACAACGTGCTGACGCACGCTGCGATCCGCGGGACTTCCCGAGGGACTCGTGTTCGAGGGCGAGGTCGTCGACGGCGACGCGCTGGCCAACGAGCTCAAGGCCTTCTGGAAGGAGGGCGGCTTCGGCGAGCAAGCGCGTCGAACTCGGCGTCGCCAACCAGAAGATCGTGGTCCGCACCATGGAGTTCCCGCAGATCGACGAGAAGGAGCTGCGGGCCGCGATCGAGTTCCAGGCCCAGGAGCACATCCCGATCCCGGTCGACGAGGCCATTCTCGACTACAAGGTGCTCTCGACCCACACCGACGACTGACGGCAGCGTCAAGCAGCGGATCCTGCTCGTCGCCGCGCAGCGCGAGATGGTGCGCCAGTTCGTGACGGTGGCCAAGAAGGCCGGGCTCGTCGATCGGCGGCATCGACCTGCAGGCGTTCGCCATGATCCGCGCGCTCGCGCCGAAGCCGAGCTTCATCGACGAGGGCGCTCCGGACGGCGTCGCGGCGAGCGAGGTGCTCGCCCTGGTCAACATGGGCGGCGGGCATCACCAACCTCGTCATCGCCGCCGAACGGCGTGCCGCAGTTCACCCGGGTCATCAACCTCGGCACCGAGGCGCTCACGCAGGCGCTCATGCAGCACCGCGCCGTGGCCGTCGAAGAGGCCGAGGCGCCTGCGCATCCAGGTCGGTCTCGCCGGCGAGCAGCCCGATGAGCCGGGCGATCTCACGCCCGAGACCATGCAGGAGATCCATCAGGTGCTCGACCAGGCGTGCGAGGCGTTCGCCGACGAGCTGCGCCGGTCGATCGACTACTACCACACGCAGGAGCACGTCGGCGAGATCTCCAAGCTGATCCTGACCGGCGACGGCTCTCTCACCCGCAACATCGCGTTCTACCTCTCGCAGGGGCTGCATCTGCCGGTCGAGATCGGCAACCCCCTGCGCGAGGTCGGCGAGAACAAGACCAAGCTGACCGAGGTCCAGCTCGAGTGGATGGCGCCACGGCTGGCGATCGCCATCGGGCTGGCGCTCGACGACGAGGGGTAGGCGGCGATGACTCGAATCAACCTTCTGCCACCCGACGAACGCTCCAAGGCCGCGCGCGAACAGGGCTTGATGCTCGTCGTGCTTGGCCTGGTCGTCCTGGTGGTCGCGCTCGGCGCCGTGTATTTCCTGTCCCACAGGCAGGTCGGCCGACAAGCAGCACACAGATCAATGACATCTCGGCCCAGGTCGACCAGGCCAACGTGCAGGCTCGCCGCGCTCAAGCCGTACCAGACGATGCAGTCGCAGCCGCCAGGCGATGCAGGACACGGCCAAGCAGGTCTTCGACTCTCGCGTCATCTGGTCGAACATCATCGAGGAGATAAGCCTGCTCATCCCGCAGAATGTCTCACTGCGGAGCATCACCGCCACCGTGCCCGACTACATGATCGCCGGCGGTGCGCTCAGCGCCAGCGGGAGCGCGTCCTCAGCGGCCGCGAGTACGCTCGGCGTCGACGTGACGCTGGCCGGCGACGCGACGGGGGCAAGCGAATACGAGGCTCACGATCAGGTGGCCGAGTTCATGAGCCGCCTCGGCCTCATGCCGCAGCTCATGGACGTCACCCTTGTTTCCTCGATGCTCCAGACGCAGCAGACCGGCGCGGCCTCGGACGTGCAGTTCAGTGTGACGGCCAACCTTCGGCCGTTCGCCGTCTCGCCGCCGCTCGCACCGGCCGCACCGGCGCTCGTCATGGGAGGTGCCCAGTGAGAATGCGGCTTCAAGGCAGAGACCTCTACATCATCGTCGGCGTCGTCGCGGTCGTGATCGCGGTCATGTGGTACTTCTTTCTCTTCAGTCCCGAGCGCAAGAAGATGGCCGAACTGAGCACGACGTACGATCAGCAGGTCCAGACGTTGCAGTCCACCAATAACACGATCAGGGATTACCAGCTCTTCCAGAAGACGGCGCCGCAGGCCGAAGCAGACCTCATCAACTACAGCAAGCTGATGCCCGCCGAGAACGCGATCCCGTCGTTCATCTCGCGGCCTGACACAAGACGGCCAAGGCAGTCAGGTCTCGAACTCATCGGTATCACACCCTCCGCGTCGGTGCCGGGGCAGCCCTTCTCGGTGCAGCCCATCGCGCTCGAGTTCGACGGGCGGCTACTTCGACGTCGAGGACTTCCTGTACCGGCTCGAGAACTACGTCGACTATCGCAACGACGAGTTCCTGGTCACGGGCCGCATGTTCGGCGTGGTCGGTGTCGCGATCACCAAGGGTCTGCGGGGACTACCCCGATGTCGACGTGAAGCTGACGGTGAACGGCTACCAGTGGACGCCGACCGACGGCTACCACAACCACCACGACTCCGGCAGGTGCGCCATGACCTCGATGAGCAGATCAACGGCCGTTCTTGTCCTCGTGGTGGTCGTTGCGGTCGCGGCCGGCGCCGTGGTCGCCGCAGGCGGACACCAGGGCGCGAACGCGACCGCGATGGGCACCTACGGTAGCGGCTCCGCGTCGCAGGTCGGGCTCGCCGACACCGGATCGACGACGACCACGAACGTCGATCCCGCGGCGGCCGATCCGGCCAAAGCAAGAGCCGACACTCGACCAGTTCCACAGCCGTGATCCGTTCATGCAGGTCACCCAGGCTCCTTCCAGCGGTGGTGGCAGTGGCTCGCCGGCGCCGAGTCCGAGCAGTTCGACCTCGCCGGCGCCGACCCAGAAGATCGTGGGCGCCGACATCCACATCAAGACCAAGGGTATCGACACGACCTACACTGGTCAGAAGGTCGACGCCAAGCTGCCGCCAGGCTCGCCGGCGTTCAAGATCACGAAGATCGCCGAGGCAGGCGTCACCTTCACGCTGCTGAACGGCTTCACCCTTGGTGGTGATTCGACGGGGGCCGCCGACTTCACGGTGCCGGTCGCAGCGCGCCGACACAGGTGATCCTCGACAACGGGACCACCCAGAAGACATATCTCATCACCGTGGTCAGGCTGCTTTACAAGACCAGCGGTTCCGGTTCGAGCGCCGTCATCGGCGGCGGTTCGGGCGGTGGCTCCGGGTCCGGCGGCTCCAGCGCCACGACTAGGTCACACCATCAAGGCAGTCAGCATCGACACGCAGAACGGCGCCGCGAGCGCGACCCTCGTGGTCGACGGCACGACGTATGCGAGCAAGAAGGTCGGCGCCGTGTTCGGCGACCGCGCTGGGGCCAGGTCAAGATCATCGGCATCAACGCGCCTGGCGCAGACGGTCACCATCCTGCACGGCGACGTGCAGCTCACGCTGCACGTCGGACAGACCTTCTCGAAGTAGCGTCAGCCGACAAGCACGATACGCACGGGGGCGGGCCGCGAAAGCGGCCCGCCCCGCTCGTGCAGGTCGCCGGAAACATCCGCGCACTGTTTGTCGCGTGCGAAGACGGCGTGTAAGGTAACGCGCATGACGACTCCGCTACCTGACTGCCGGCGAATCGCACGGCCCACAGCTGACGGCTATCGTCGACGGCTGCCCGCGCGGGACTTGCGCTCGAGCGCGTCCGACGTCGATCGCGACCTCGCCAGCCGTCAGCTCGGCTACGGGCGCGGAGCTCGGCAGCAGATCGAAAGGGACCGGGTCGCGATCCTTTCGGGCGTTCGCTACGGGTCGCACGACCGGAGCGCCGATCACGCTGTCGATCGAGAACCGCGACGCCGCCAACTGGGGCGACACGCTGGCGGTCGAAGAACCAGCGGGAGCCGCGATCGAAGCGAGCCGCTGACGCGTGCCGCGTCCCGGCCACGCCGACCTGGCCGGAGCCCAGCTCTACGGCCTCGACGACCTGCGCGACGTGATCGAGCGCGCCAGCGCGCGCGAGACGGCGGCGCGCGTCGCCTGCGGCGCCGTCGCGCGCCGCCTGCTCGCCGTCGTCGGCTGCGCCGTCGTGAGCCACGTGGTGGCAATCGCCGGCGTCGCCGCCGAGCCGGTCGAGCCGCGACTCGAGGACTTCGGCGCCGTCGACGACGATCCGCTGCGCTGCCTCGACAGTGACGCCTCCGCGAGGATGCGTGATGCCATCACGGCAGCCGGACAGGAAGGTGACACGGTCGGCGGCGTGTTCGAGGTCGCGGCTTTCGGCTTCCCTCCCGGCGTGGGCAGCTACGCGCAGGCCGACCGCCGGCTCGGCGGACGGCTGGCGGCCGCTGTGCTCGGCATCCCCGCGATCAAGGGAGTCGAGATCGGGCTCGGCTTCGCCGCGCACGGCGGCGCGGGTCGCAGGTCCACGACGAGATCGTCTGGCAGGCCGGCGAAGGGCTACGGACGCGCGAGCAACCGGGCCGGCGGCATCGAAGGCGGCATCTCGACTGGCCTGCCGATCGTCGTGCGGGCCGCGATGAAGCCGATCGCCACGCTCCTGCAGCCCCTGGCAGCGTGCGCATGGACAGTCACGAGGTCGTCGAAGCCCACGTCGAGCGCAGCGACGTCTGCGCCGTGCCGGCGGCGGCTGTGGTCGGCGAGGCCGTGGTCGCTCTGTGCCTCGCCGACGCCGCCCTGGAGCGCTTCGGCGGCGCCTCCGTCGACGCCTTCGCTGCCGCCGTCGAGCGCGAGCGCGAGCGGCTACGGCGCTCGTGACGACGAGCATGGCGCTGATCGGCTTCATGGGCGCCGGCAAGAGCACGCGTCGGTCGCATCGTGGCGCACCGCATCGGTGCATCGTTCGTCGACACCGACGCGGTCATCGTCGCCCGTCACGGCGCGATCGGCGAGCTCTTCGCCGCGCGGGGTGAGGCGGGCTTCCGCGAGCTCGAGCGCGAGGTCGTGCTGGAGCAGCTCGAACGGGCGTCTTCGGTGCCGCGTCGTGGTCGCGCTGGGCGGGGGCGCGGTGACGAGCGACGACGTGCGTGAGGCGCTCACGCGCCTCCCGCACGTCGTCTGGCTCGACGCGCCCCCTCAGGTGCTGTTCGCGCGCGCTCGACGCTCTGGTAACCGTCCTCTGGCGGCCAGCGAGGCGCTCTTCGAAGCGCTGCTGGCCGAACGACGGCCGCTCTACGAGGCGGCCTGTACGGACGCGGTCCACCTGCAGGGCAGAGAACGGCCGTCGTTCGTGGCGGACCGCGTGCTGCGCCTGGTGACGTCGTGAGCGGTGACGAGAGCGGGGGCGTCGCCCGCGGCGGCAGCGGCAAGAGCTCGCAGGGCCCCTGCGGCTGCGCTCGTGTGAGAGTCGCCACTAGGCACGCTTCTGAGTACGAGGTCGTCGTCGGCCGCGGTCTGCTGGCCCGTCTCGGCGACCTGTGGCCCGCCCCCGGTGCACAGGCGGTGGTCGTGTGCGACGAGAACGTCGCGGCGCTGCATCTCGAGCCCGTCCGCAGGGCATTGGCGGCCACCACGCTGCACGTTGCGCAGGTCGTTGTGCCACCCGGCGAGCGCCACAAGGACCAGGCGACACTGACCTCGCTGCACGAGCAGCTCTATGAGCTCGGCGTCGCGCGCAGCGACACCATCGTGGCGCTCGGCGGGGGTGTGGTCGGCGACATGGCGGGTCTTGCCGCTGCGACCTTCATGCGGGGAGTGCGCCTCGTCCAGGTGCCGACCACGCTGCTGGCGATGGTCGACGCGGCCGTCGGCGGCAAGGTGGCGATCGACTTTCGGAAGGGGAAGAACTATCTCGGGACTTTCTATCAACCCGGGTTGGTGGTCGAGGACCTCGACACGCTGGCTACACTGCCCGAGGCCGAGTCGCGCAACGGCTGGGCCGAGATCGTCAAGTACGCGCTGCTGGCCGGCGGCGAGACGGCGGCACTGGTCGAGCGGTCGCTGGCGGCCGGCCGAGTCGTCGACGAGGCGCTCGTCGCGGCCTGTGTGGGCCGCAAGGCGGCCCTCGTGGGCCGCGACGAGCGCGACTTCGGCGAGCGTGCGCTACTGAACTTCGGGCACACCATCGGCCACGCGATCGAGGCGGCCGGAGGTTTCGGCGTCTACGGCCACGGCGAGGCGGTGGCGCTTGGTCTGCGGGCCGCGCTGTGGCTGTCGGTGCGTCTCACGGGCCTGGCTCCGGCCGACGAGGAACGCGGTCAGCGGATGCTGACCGCTGCGGGACTGCCGGAGCGCCTTGAGCGAGTCGTGCCCGGCGACGCGCTCGCGCTCACCGGGCGCGACAAGAAGGCCTTTGCAGGCCAGGCGCGGTTCGTGTTGTTGCGCGGACTCGGCGAGGCCGTCTCCGGGATCGAGGTCGGCGACGGCGACCAGCGCGCGGTCCTGGAGTGGCTGTCGGGACGTGGCACGGGCGCCGACGCGGAGCGGTCGGCCGCCAGCGAGGAAGGAGAAGGAGATGTCTGAGGAGGGGAAGAGGGTGTTGTGGCTTCTCCACGGCGTCAACCTCGACATGCTCGGCAGCCGTCCCGTCGAGCACTACGGCACGATCACCCTGCCGGCGCTTTGCGCCCAGGTCAGCGCATATGCGCAGGAGCGCGATCTGATGGTGCGCTGCTTCCAGACCAACCACGAGGGCCGCATGGTCGAGCAGCTCCATGCTCTCGCGCGCGGTGACGAAGCGGCCGCGGCCGTGATCATCAACCCGGGCGCCTGGACCCACTACAGCTGGGCCATCCGTGACGCGCTCGAGCTCGTCTCGTGCCCCGTCGCCGAGGTGCATCTCTCTGCCGTGTCCGAGCGCGAGGAGTGGCGGCGCAGGTCGGTGATCGCCGATCTCGCGACCGTGGTCGTGTCGGGCAAGGGGCCGGCAGGGTATCTCGAAGCAGTCGACGCGCTGCTCGAGGCGCTGGACCGCGGTGGACGATGAGTGACGGACCGGCGACCGCGGCGGCGACCCATCTTGCGCGGGCTCGCGGTCTGCTGACACGGCTCGGTCTCGACGGAGTGCTGATCAGCGCCCCGGCCGACGTGCGCTATCTCTCGGGCTTCCGCGGCGACGACACGACGCTCCTGGTGCTCGCCGATCTCGCTCTGATCTGTACCGACTCGCGCTACTGGACACAGGTCGCCGAAGAGGCCCCGGGGTTTCGCCTGGTCCGGCTTGAGAACGCCGAGGCGGCGTTCTCCACGATGATCGCCGCCTGGGGTGAGGTCGCCGACGCGGGCGGCGAGAAGGCCGCGCTGGGCTTCCAGGGGGACGCGCTGAGCTACGCCGCCTATCGCGCGCTGCGGCGCGCGTTTGCCGGCCGGTTGCGCAACGTTGGCGATGGGGTGTCCGCCCTGCGGCAGGTCAAGGACGACGGCGAGGTCGCGTACATCCGCGGCGCGGCCGCGATCGCCGACGCCGCCCTGGCGCTGGTGGTCGGGCAAGGACTGGTGGGTCGCACCGAGTCCGATGTGGCGTGGGCCCTGGAGTCGGCCATGCACGACCAGGGCGCCGAAGCGCCGGCTTTCGCGACGATCGTCGCGGCGGGGCCGCGGGGAGCGCTCCCGCACGCCATCCCCGGGCCGCGCGTCGTGGCCCGTGGCGACCTTGTCATCATCGACATGGGTGCGCGGCTCGACGGCTACCACAGCGACATCACGAGGACGTTCGCGGCCGGCGGGGTCGGTGACGAGCAGCGGCGCGTCTACGATGTGGTCCTGCGGGCACAGCTCGCGGGGCTCGAGGCGGCGGGCGGCGGCATCGACTGCGGCGCAGTCGACGCCGCCGCCCGCCGCGTCATTGAAGACGCCGGTCTTGGCGAGCAGTTCGGCCACGGCACCGGGCACGGCGTAGGGCTTGAGATCCACGAGGGGCCGCGGGTCGGCCGCACGAGCCGGACGCGGCTCGAGCCCGGCATGGTAGTGACGATCGAGCCTGGGGTCTACCTGCCGGGGCAGTTCGGTGTGCGCATCGAGGACACGGTGGTGGTGACCGCCACCGGCTGCGACCGCCTGACCCTGTATCCCAAGGAGTTGCAGGTGGTGGACTGACGCTCACGGCGCGTGCGTGCCGCGGCTCGCGGCCTTCGTGTATCATGGTGTGCCGACCGCGGCGTAGCCGGTCCCAGGCCCGCCGTGCGTGCAAGTCCGCAGTCCCAAGCGAGCGCTGAAAGAGATTCTATGGCCGAGGTAGTGTCCACCAGTCAGTTCAAGAACGGCATGGCTATCGAGATCGACGGCGAGAACTTCACGATCGTCGAGTTCCAGCACGTGAAGCCGGGTAAGGGTGGCGCTTTCGTGCGCACCAAGGTGCGCAACATCGCCACCGGCGCCGTGCTCGACCGGACCTTCCGTTCGGGTGAGAAGTTCAACCGCATCCACACCCAGTCACGGTCGATGACCTACCTCTACTCCACCGACGGCGAGGTCGTGCTCATGGACCCCACGACCTTCGAGCAGGTGTCGGTGAGCCCCGACACGGCGCGCGCCGCACTCGACTGGGTCGTCGAGAACCAGGAGGTCCAGCTCCTCTCGCTGAACGGCGAGCCGGCGGCTGTCGAGGCTCCCAACCACGTCGAGCTGGCGATCACCCACACCGAACCCGGCCTCCGCGGCGACACCGCCCAGGGCGGCACCAAGCCGGCCACCCTCGAGACCGGCATGATCATCCAAGTGCCGCTGTTCGTCGAGGAAGGCGAGCGCGTGCGCGTCGACACGCGGACCGGCGACTACATCACGCGCGTCTAGCGGCGGGACGGGGGACCTGTGCGAGCTCGGACCATCCGCATCACCGATACCACCCTCCGCGACGCCCACCAGTCACTCTGGGCGACGCGCATGCGCACGGCCGATATGCTGCCCGTGCTCGAGCTGCTCGACGAGATCGGCTTCCATTCGCTCGAATGCTGGGGCGGCGCGACGTTCGACGCGTGCCTGCGGTTCCTCGACGAAGACCCCTGGGAGCGCCTGCGCGTCATCAAGAACCACGTGCACCGCACGCCGCTGCAGATGCTCCTGCGTGGCCAGAACCTGGTCGGCTACCGTCACTACGGCGACGACGTCGTGCGACGGTTCGTCGAGAAGGCGGCCGAGAACGGCATCGACATCTTCCGGGTCTTCGACGCCCTCAACGACACCCGCAACTTCGAGACGGCCGCGGCTGCCATCAAAGAGACGGGCAAGCACTTCCAGGCGGCCGTCGTGTACACGATCTCGCCGGTGCACTCGCTCGATCACTACATCGACGTGGCCCGGCGGCTGCTCGACATGGGCGCCGATTCGATCTGCATAAAGGACATGGCGGCGCTGCTCAGCCCCTACTATGCCGAGCAGCTCATCACACGCCTCAAGGCCGAGTTCGACGTGCCGATCCAGCTCCATTGCCACTACATCGGCGGTCTTGCCCCGATGACCTATCTGAAGGCCATCGAGGCGGGCGTCGACGTCATCGACACGGCTACCGTGCCCATGGCGTTCGGCAACTCGCAGCCGGCGACCGAGATGGTCGTGACGGCGCTGATCGGCACGCCGTACGACTCCGAGCTCGACCTCGACAAGCTGTTCACGATCGCCAAGTACTTCGAGAAGGTGCGTCTCGAGGGCGGCTGGGATCGCGGCGTGACCTCGCTCACGCACATGCAGGTCTACTCGCATCAGGTGCCGGGCGGGATGATCAGCAACCTCGAGAGCCAGCTCAAGGAGCAGAACGCGCTCGACCGGCTGCCCGAGGTGCTCGAAGAGATCCCCGTGGTGCGCGCCGAGGTGGGCTTCCCGCCGCTCGTGACGCCGATGTCGCAGATCGTCGGCACGCAGGCCGTGTTGAACGTCCTGTCGGGCAAGCGCTGGCACATCGTGCCCGACGAGATGAAGGCGTATCTGCGCGGCCGCTACGGTGCGGCACCCGGCCCGGTCTCGCAGGAGATCGTCGAGCGTGTGCTCGGCGACGAGAAGCCCATCACGGTGCGCCCCGCCGAGCTCGTCGACGAGACGATCGATGGTCTTCGCGAAGAGATCGGAGAGCTCGCCCGCTCCGACGAGGACGTGATCACCTACGGCCTCTTCCCGCAGACGGGCCGCGCCTACCTCGAACGTCACCACATCGGCCCGGAGCACGATGTGTTCGGGACGCAGATGCCGGCGTACCTGACCTCGCAGGCGCAGCCGGCGGTGAGTGAGGTCGGCATCGACCGCGTCAAGGACATCATCGCCCTCGTCGAGGCGAGCGACCTGCAGGAGGTCGTCCTCGAAGAGGGCGACGTGCGCATCACGGTGCGCAAGGGGCCGTCCGAGGCCCCCGCGGGCGCGGCGGCCGGATCACGCCCGGACGCGGGTGGGGCCGCAGCGGCGGCGGTGGTGGCCTCGGACGGCTATCACGTGGTGCGGTCGCCCATGGTCGCGACCTTCTACCGCGCGGCGTCGCCGACCGGTGCGCCCTTCGTCGAGATCGGCGACGCCGTCGCGGCTGGTCAGACCCTGTGTATCCTCGAGGCGATGAAGCTCATGAACGAGCTCGGCGCCGACGCCGACGGGGTCGTGCGCGAAGTGCTGGCCGACAACGGCGCGGCGGTCGAGTACGGTCAGCCGCTGTTCGCCATCGAGCTCTCCTAGCCGCTGGGCGCCGGTCGTGGCCCTCCGCCGACCAAGCCGCAAGCTGGCGCGCCGCGACGCCGTCTTCGTGCTCTACCAGCACGAGGTCACCGACCTGCCGCTCGAGGCGCTGTTCGCGAATCGCGCCACGAGCGAGGGCTATGAGCTCGACCCATTCACGCGCCGGCTGGTCGTCGGCGTGCTCGAGCAGATCGCGTCGCTCGACGCCGAGCTTTCCGCCGCCTCGCCCGCCTGGCCGCTCGACCGCATCGCGCCGCTCGAGCGCAGCATCCTCCGGCTGGCTCTTCACGAGATCCGCAGCGGAGAGACGCCGCCCGAGGTGGCCATCGACGAAGCCGTGCGGCTTGCCAAGCGCTACTCGACAGACACTGCGGGCTCGCTCGTGAACGGCATCATCGGCGGCGTGTTGCGGGCCGACACGCCGCTTCAAGAGGCCACCGGCGAGCCGCCAGTCGACGACCAGGGAGCCGAGGCGTGAGCGCCGACAAGCGGCACGACGGGCGGGCGGCGAGCGACCCCCTCGCCCGGGTCCACGAGATCGCGGCCGAGCTGCGCGACCTCGAACAGCGCGCGGCCGAGGTGCGCTCGAGCGACATCGAGTTGAGCCTGTTCGAGCGTGCGGCCGAGCTTGCCGATGAGGCCGCACGCTTGCTCGAAGAGGCCGGCAGGGCGGGGTGAGCGGCGTGGGCGACGCGCCGGGCTCCACTGACACCACGCGGGGCGAGCCCGGCTACCCCGACCACCTCCGCGAGCTCGTCGAACGCTACCTGCACGACCTGGACTTTGCGGCAGCGCCTCCGGCGCTGCCGCTCGTCGAGGCCATGCGCTACTCGCTGCTGGCCGGCGGCAAGCGCATCCGTCCAGTGCTCACGCTTGCCGTCGCGGAGCAGCTCGGCCACCTGCCCGAGCGCGTGCTGCCGTTCGCCTCGGCCCTCGAGCTCATCCACACCTACTCGCTTATCCACGACGATCTGCCGGCCATCGACGACGACGGCCTGCGGCGCGGCGTGCCGACCTGTCATGTCGTGTTCGGCGAGGACATCGCCATCCTGGCCGGCGACGGGCTCTTTGCCGAGGCCTTTCGGTTGATCACCGACCGCCAGGAGGCCTCGCCCGAGCTCCTCGTGACGGCGCTGTCGGAGGTCGCCTGGGCGACCGGCGTGCAGGGCATGGTCGGTGGCCAGTACATGGACGTGGCCGCGACGGCGAGCCACGACGACGAACTGCGACTGCTGCATTCACTGAAGACGGGGAGACTGATCGAGGCCGCGGTCGTCGGCGGCGCCATCCTGTGCGGCCTCAGCGGCGACGAGCGGCTCGATCCGTATCGCGCCTTCGCGCGCGAGGTCGGCCTGCTGTTCCAGATCGTCGACGACATCCTCGATGTCGAGGGCGAGGCGCTCGAACTGGGCAAGACCGTCGGCAAGGACGAGCGCCTCGCAAAGACGACCTACGTCTCGCGATTCGGGCTCGACGGGGCGCGCGCGCTGGCCGGCGAGAGCCACAGCCGCGCGCGCGCCCGCCTCGCGGACCTCGGCGGCGAGACCCTGAGCCTCACGGCGGTCACCGACTACATCTACCGCCGCCGCTCCTGACCGTCACTGCGGTGCTATACTGCGGTTCCACATGGACCAGCTCTCCCGTATCTCCGGTCCCTCAGACCTGCGCGCGCTGACCATCCCCGATCTCCAGGCACTCGCCGACGAGATTCGCGACGTCATCCTGTCGTGCGTCAGCGAGGTCGGCGGCCATCTCGCCGCCAGCCTCGGCGCCGTCGAGCTCACGGTCGCCCTGCACAGCGTCCTCGACAGTCCCCGCGACAAGCTCATCTGGGATGTCGGTCACCAGGCCTACGCACACAAGATCCTCACAGGCCGCGCCGAATGCTTCAACACGATCCGCCAGTACGGCGGGCTCTCCGGGTTCCCGTGCCGGGGCGAGTCCGAGCACGACATCGTCGGCACCGGCCACGCCTCGACGTCGATCAGCTACGGGCTCGGCCTGGTCGAGGCCGCGAAGTTGGCCGGTAAGCGCGACGGCCACGTGATCTGCGTGCTGGGCGACGGCGCCCTCACCGGCGGCGTGGCTTTCGAGGCGATGAACCAGGCGGGCCAGCTGCGTACACCCCTCGTCGTCGTGCTCAACGACAACCAGATGTCGATCAAGCCCAACGTGGGGGCGTTCCAGCTCTATCTCAACCGGTTCCGCCTCGACCCCGGTCTCACCCGCCTGCGCGAGGACATGGAACGCACGATCGCCCGGATCCCTGCTATCGGCGCCCGCGCCTACAACCTCGGCAAGGACGTCAAGGAGAGCATGAAGGCGTTCCTTGGCCCCGGCCTGATCTTCGAGGAGCTCGGGTTCGCCTACATCGGCGTGATCGACGGCCACGACATCGCGGCGCTGCGCGAGGCGGTGAGCCAGGCGATCGACACGGGTCGGCCGGTGCTGCTTCACGTGCGCACCATCAAGGGCAAGGGCTACGAGCCCGCCGAAGAGCAGCCCGCGGTGTTCCACGGCACGGGTCCGTTCCACATCGGCAACGGGCAACGCAAGACGTCGGCCATGGGCAGCACCTATACCGAGGTCTTCGGCGATGCGATGGTGCGCGAGGCGCGCGACGATCGCCGCGTGGTGGCGATCACGGCCGCCATGACCCAGGGGACCGGACTCGAACGCTTCGAACGCGAGTTTCCCGGGCGGCTCTACGACGTAGGCATCGCCGAGGGACACGCCGTGGTGTTCGCCGCGGGCCTGGCGCTTGCCGGCATGAAGCCGGTCGTGGCTGTCTACTCGACGTTCCTGCAGCGTGCCTTCGACATGCTCGTACAGGACATCGGGCTGCAGCGCATCCCTGTCGTGTTCGCGCTCGATCGCGCCGGTCTTGTCGGCGACGACGGTCCGACTCATCACGGCGCCTTCGACCTCTCGTACCTGCGTCCGATCCCGAACATGGTCGTGATGGCGCCATCCAGCCACGCGCAGCTGCAGCACATGCTGCACACGGCGCTGCGCCATGACGGACCGGTGGCCCTGCGCTACCCGCGCGGCATGGCCGTCGACGTTCGTGCCGCCGGAGGAGCTCGAGGTGATCCCGATCGGCACGGCCGAGGTACTTCGCGAGGGACGCGAGGTCGCGCTCGTCGGCATCGGCACCGGCGTCGGCATGGCGCTCGCCGCCGCCGACGAGCTGGCGAGCGCCGGCGTGCGCCCGACTGTGGTCGACGCACGCTTCGTGAAGCCGCTCGACACCGGCCTGCTCGACGAGCTCGCCGACTCACACGCACGCATCGTGACCATCGAGGAGAACGTGCTCGCCGGTGGCTTCGGTAGCGCCGTGGCCGAGCATCTCGCCGACACCGGCGTGAGGGTCCGGCGCTTCGGCCTTCCCGATGCCTTCGTGGCTCACGGCGATCGCGACCGGCTGCTTGCCGACATCGGCCTTACGCCCGCCGCGATCGTCGATGCCGTGCTCGAGCGGCATCCCGGGCTCGTGCCCGTCTCCTAGGCGGTGCGTGAGCGGCTCGACACGCTGCTCGTCATGCGAGGCATGTTCGGGACGCGGTCCCAGGCGCGCGCCGCAGTACTGGCCGCCGAGGTCACGGTCGACGGGCAGGTCGTCGACAAGCCGGGAACGTCCGTCGAGCAAGGCTGCCGGATCGAGGTCCGCGAGCGGCGCCGGTTCGTGTCGCGCGGCGGCGACAAGCTGGACCACGCCCTGGCGGCGCTGGGCATCGACGTCACTGGTGAGGAGGTCTGCGATCTCGGCAGCTCGACCGGGGGCTTCGTCGACCGGCTTCTGCAGGGCGGCGCGGCACACGTCATCGCCGTCGACGTCGGCTACGGCCTGCTCGACTACGGCCTGCGCACCGACCCTCGTGTGACCGTTCTGGAGCGCACGAACGCCCGCGGCCTGACCTGCGAACGTCTCCCGTTCTCACCCTCGTTCGTCACCGCCGACGTGTCGTTCATCTCGCTGCGGCTGGCGCTGCCCCCTGTGCTAGAATGCGCCCGGTCCGGCTACCGGGGACTCGTCCTGGTCAAACCGCAGTTCGAGGCCGGCCGCGACCAGGTCGGCAAGGGAGGCGTCGTGCGCGACCCTGCCGTCCACAGCCAGGTGCTCCAGGGCATCGCGGCGTGGCTCGCGCGAGCGCGGTGCGGCGATCCTGGGCATCTGCGACTCGGGTCATCCGGGGCCAAGGGGCAACGTGGAGTACTTCGTGTATTTCTGCGACGCGCTCGATCCGCTGGCGGCGACGGCGGTCGATGCCAGCGACGCGGCGCAGCGGGCCGTCGAGGTGGCCCATGGCTGAGCCCGCTGCGCCGCGTCGCCGTCCTCACGCATCACGCCCCGAAGGCTACCGAGCACACCCTGCTCGAGCTCGCCGACGAAGGCCGCCGTCTCGGCCTCGAACTGCTCGTGCCGCCCGACGAGGCCGACAAGCACGGGCTCCACGGGACGGCGGCCTACCGCGTCGTCGACGACGACGAACTGCGCACGGCCGACGTCTGTCTCGTGCTCGGCGGCGACGGCACCATGCTACGCGCGCTGGGCCGCATGCTCGGCAGCGGCGTGCCCGACCACCGGGGTCAACTTCGGCAACGTCGGTTTCCTGGCCAGCATGCATCAGCGCGACTGGCGCGCGGGTCTCGAACGCATCGTGCGCGGAGCCTACAGTATCGTCGACCTGCTCACCGTCGAGGCGCGCTGGAACGACCAGCGCCACATCGCGGTCAACGACATCGTGCTGGCCCGCGTGCGTCTCCAGCGTGTCCTGCGGCTCGTCTACGAGGTCTCGGGCACACGGGTGGGCGAGATGCTCTGCGACGGCATGATCATCGCCTCGCCGGCCGGGTCGACCGCCTACAACCTCTCGTGCGACGGTCCGCTCGTCGTCTGGGACGCCGAGGCACTCGTCCTCAACTTCATCGCCCCGCACTCGCTCGGGTTCCGGCCGCTCGTGCTGCGCCCCGACCACGTCATCAGCGTGCGCAACGCGTCGGCGTCGGACGAGGCCGAAGTGCTCGCCGACGGTTCGCCTGTAGGGCGCCTGTGCTGCGGCGACACGGTCGAGATCGCCGCTGGCCGCGAGCGCGCCCGCTTGCTCGTCCACGAGGATGGCTCGTTCTACCACAACGTCGAAGAGAAGCTCTTCAACCGCAAGCGCCATGCCATCTGACCGGCGCGTCGCGGCGCCGCCCTATGCTCGCTGAACTGTCGATCGACGACCTTGTCCTGATCGCCCAGGCCCGGCTCGAGTTCGCCCCCGGGCTCAACGTGATCACCGGCGAGACGGGGGCCGGCAAGACGCTCCTCACCCAGGCGGTCGGGCTGCTGCTCGGCCAGAAGGGCGAGGAGACCCTGATCCGCCCGGGCGCCGACCAGGCGCTCGTCCAGGCGGTGTTCGACGACGAGGGCGAGGCGCTGCCGGTGGCGCGCCGCATCACGCGCGGCGGCCGCTCGCGCGCTTACCTCGATGGGCTGGTGTCGTCGCTGGCGGCCGTCGAGGCCGCGCTGCGCGACCGCGTCGCCTTCTACGGCCAGCTCGAGCACGCGAGGCTGCTGCAGCTCGACCGGCAGCTCGATCTGCTCGACGCCTGGGCGGGCGACGAGGTCGCGGCGCTGCTCGACGACTACGGCGCGGCCTTCGCCGGCGCCCAGACGCTGGCGCGCGAGCTCGACGCACTCCGCGAAGCCGGGCGCGACCGCGACCGCGAACTCGACCTCCTGCGGTTCCAGGTCTCCGAGATCGAAGCCGCCGCCGTCGAACCCGGCGAGGACGAGACGCTGCGTGTCGAGCGCGAGCGGCTGCGGCATGCCGAGCGGCTGGTCGAGCGGGTGGGCGGGGCGGTGGCCCTGCTGTCCGACGAAAGTGGCGGTGGCGGGCTCGACGCGCTGCGAGCGGGCGAGCGCCTCGTCGGCGAGGCCGCAGGCCTCGACCCGGCGCTCGCCGACGCGGCCGCGCGCCTGAGCGGCGTCACGACCGAAGCCGACGACCTGCTGGCGAGCCTGCGCGCCTACCTCGACGATCTCGACGTCGAGCCGGCCCACCGCGACGCCGTCGAGCGCCGCCACGACCAGCTCGCGGCCCTCGCCCGCAAGTACGGCGGCTCGGCCGACGCGGTGCTCGCCTACGCGGTCGAGGCGAGCGAGCGCATCGTGGCGCTCGAGCGCCTCGAAGCCGACGAATCCGATCTCGGCGCCAGACTCGAGACGGCGAAGGCCACGGCGGCGGCGCTCGCTGCACGGCTCACGGCGGCACGTACCGCCGCGGCCCCTGCCTTCGCCGCCCGTGTCGCCGACGAGCTGCGCGGGCTGGCCATGCCGCACGTGCGCTTCGAGGTCGCACTCCAGCCTCGCGGCGAGGGCTGGGAGGCGCTGGGCCAGCGCGGCGGCGACGAGGTCGAGCTGCTGTTCTCCGCCAATCCCGGGGTGCCCGTGCGGCCGCTGCGCGAGACCGCTTCGGGTGGCGAGCTCTCGCGCGCGATGCTTGCCATCAAGAGCATCGTCCATCTCGGCCGCGACGTACGCACGCTGATCTTCGACGAGGTCGACACCGGCATCGGCGGCGTCACGGCGACCGTCCTGGGCGAGCGCCTGGCGGCGCTCGCCCACGCGACCCAGGTGATCTGCATCACGCATCTGCCCCAGGTAGCGGCCTTCGCCGAGCGCCATTTCGTGATCACCAAGGTCGCCGACGTGCGCGCCGACTCGACCGAGACGGTGGTCGCCCAGGTCGACGGCGACGACCGCGTCGCCGAGCTCGCCCGCATGCTCGGCGGCGAGCCCGGCGACGCGACCGCCAACGGACTCGCCGGGGCGTTGCTCGAACGCGCCCGCGCGGCGCTCTCCTGAGGGCTGTCGTCAGAGCGGCGCCGCGGCGCCACGACTGTTGCGGGGCCGCGGCGCCGCTCTGATATACTGTCGTCCCGAAGTGATTCCAGGGCTCGCCGGTCAGACACGTGTGACCGCCCGCATCGTTCGGGCAGAGCCCACCACCCGCCGAATCGCCTGCCAAACCTCTCCACGGTTCGCGTTGCGCATCGGGGGAATCCCCGCTTCAGACCCGCAATCCGCGACGCGGCCGGCGGCCGCAAGGCAGGGGGCATGGCGAAACACATCTTCGTGACCGGGGGCGTGGTGTCCGGCCTCGGCAAGGGCATCACGGCGGCGTCGATCGGGCAGCTGCTCAAGGCGCGCGGCCTGAAGGTCGCCAACCAGAAGTTCGATCCCTACATCAACGTCGATCCCGGCACGATGAGCCCCTTCCAGCACGGCGAGGTGTTCGTCACCGAAGACGGCGCCGAGACCGATCTCGACCTCGGTCACTACGAGCGCTTCATCGACGAGTTCGTCGAGCGCGACTCGAACATCACGACCGGCGGCATCTACAACGCGGTCATCCAGAAGGAGCGCCGCGGCGACTTCCTCGGCGGCACCGTCCAGGTGATCCCTCACATCACCAACGAGATCAAGAGCCGCGTGCACCGCCTCGCCAGAAGCTCGACGTCGACGTGCTCATCACCGAGGTCGGCGGCACCGTCGGCGACATCGAAAGCCTGCCGTTCCTCGAAGCCATCCGCCAGTTCCGCAAAGACATCGGCCGCGACAACGTGCTCTACGTCCACGTCACGCTGGTGCCGGTGATCGGCGTCGTCGGCGAACCCAAGACCAAGCCGACCCAGCACAGCGTCGCCGAGCTGCGCGAGATCGGCATCCAGCCCGACGTCATCGTGGCCCGCGCCGAGGAACCGCTCTCGCGGGACATCCGCGACAAGATCGCGCTGTTCTGCGACGTCGAGCCGGAGGCCGTGATCTCGGCCGCCGACGCCGACGACATCTACAAGGTGCCGCTGCTCATGCACGACGAGGGGCTCGACGAGCTCGTCGTGCGCAAGCTGGGTCTCGACCGACGCGACGCCCGACCTGAGCGACTGGCGCGCGCTGGTCGAGCGCATCGACTCGTGCCACGAGCCGGTGACCATCGCGCTGGTCGGCAAGTACGTACAGCTCCACGACGCCTATCTCTCGGTCTGGGAGGCCCTCAAGCACTCCGCCATCCACCACCGCCGCCGGCTGCACATCCTGCTGGGTCGACTCCGAGGAACTCACACCGGCGACGGTGCGCCGAGCGCCTCGGCGGCGTCGACGGCGTGATCGTGCCCGGCGGGTTCGGCATGCGTGGCATCGAGGGCAAGATCGAGGCGGTCCAGTTCTGCCGTGAGCACAAGGTGCCGTACCTCGGCGTCTGCCTGGGCATGCAGTGCGCGGTGATCGAGTTCGCCCGCAACGTCTGCGGCTGACAGGCGCCAACTCGTGGGAGTTCGACGAAGAGACGCCCGTTCCCGGTCATCGACCTGCTGCCCGAGCAGAAGGACGTCGCGGACATGGGCGGCACCATGCGCCTCGGGGCCGCAGACGGTGCGCGCTGGTGCCCGGCACCAAGGCTCGCGCGGCCTACGACAGCGACGAGGTGCGCGAGCGCCATCGCCACCGCTTCGAGGTCAACAACGCTCTGCGGCCGCAGATCGAGACGGGCCGGCCTGGTCGTCTCGCGGCACGCACCCCGGACGGCCGTCTCGTCGAGATCGTCGAGCTGCCGGATCACCCCTGGTTCGTCGCCTCGCAGTTCCACCCCGAGTTCAAGTCGCGCCCGACGCGTCCCGCGCCGCTGTTCCGCGACTTCGTCGGCGCCGCGGCGCGCTATCACGGCGAGCGCGAGGGCGAGCTGGAGGAGTCGTGGGCGCAGTCGTAGACGAGTCTGCTCGACCTGTTCGTGCGAGCTGGTCGAGATCCCCTCACCGTCGGGCCACGAGCGCGCCGTCGCCGACTTCATCATGAGCCGTCTCCGCGCGGCCGGTCTCGACCCGGTCGAGGACGACACGGCGGCGCAGGCCGGTGCGCGGCAGCGGCAACATCTTCGTGCGGATCGCCGGGCGACGGGCGCGGGGTGCCGATCGTCGTGGCCGCGCACATCGACACCGTCGCCGTCGACGGACCGATCACGGCCGTCGTCGAGGACGGCGTCGTGCGCAGCGCGGGCGACACGATCCTCGGCGGCGACGACAAGGTCGGCGGTCGCCGTGCTGATGACCGCCCTCAAGGATCTCGCGGCGGCGCCGCCGGCGTGCGGCTTCGAGGCGATCTTCTCGACCTGCGAAGAGGTCGGACTGCGCGGCGCCAAGGCCTTCGACCTGGGCGCGCTGTCGGCGCGCGCCGGGATTCGTGTTCGACAGCACGGGCGCGATCGGCGAGGTCATCACCCGGGCGCCGTCGCAGAAGTCGATGAGCGCCGACTTCCACGGCGTCGCCGCCCACGCCGGCATCGCTCCCGAGAAGGGCCGCAGCGCCATCGTGGCCGCCGCTCATGCCGTCGCGGCCATGCGTCTCGGCCGGATCGACGAGCTCACGACGGCCAACGTCGGCGTCATCGCCGGCGGCAGCGCGACCAACGTCGTCCCGGAACGTTGCCGCATCGAAGGCGAGGCCCGTAGTCACGACCCCGCCAGATTGGCCGCGCAGATGACGCACATGATCGACGCCGTGCAGCTCGCCGCCGGCGTCGCCGGCATCGACGTCGAGACGACGGTGCGCGACGAATACAGCGGCTTCGCCCTCGACGACGACGCGCTGCCGGTGCGGATCGCCCGTGTGGCCTTGCACGACATGGGCGTTGAGCCGCGCGTGGGCCCGAGCGGCGGCGGCTCCGACGTGAACGTCTACAACGCGAGAGGACTGCCGGCGGTCAACTTGAGCGTCGGTATGGAGAACGTCCACACGCCCGACGAGTTCTTCCCGGTCGCACGGCTCCACGACGCTCACCGGCTGCTGCACGGCCTGGTGCGCGCGGCGGCGGCCGAGACCGCATGAGTCGCCCGCGCCGGCAGGCGCGGGACACCACGGGCGCCGACGCCGCCGCCGGCGCCGGGGGGGCGACAGGGCGTCGCGCGCCGGTCGGCACGACGTGGTGCTCGACGAGTATCTCGACTACCTCGAGTACGAGCGGGCGATGAGCGCCAACACCGTGGCGGCCTATCGTCGCGACCTCGAGCGACTCTTGACCTGGCTGGCGGATACGGCGACGCGGCGCGACATCACGGCCGTCAGCGGCGACGACCTCTACCGTTACTTCAACGGTCCCGGCGGCGACGGCGCGGCGGCGAGCGTGGCGCGCCGCATGGCGGCCGTCCGCGGCCTCTACCGCTACCTTGTGCGCGAGAACCGCATCCAGGCTGATCCCACGGTGCGCCTGACGACCCCACGCCTGCCGCGCGACCTGCCGCGCGTGCTCGCAGTCGAGCAGATCGAGACCGTGCTCGCGGGAGTGCCTCTCGAAGGCGCCGCCGCCGAGCGCGACCTGGCATTGTTCGAGCTGCTCTACGGCTGCGGCCTGCGCGCCTCCGAGGTGACCGGGCTACGCGTCGAGGACGTCGACCTCGAAGGCGGTCTGGTGCGCTGTGTCGGCAAGGGCGACAAGGAGCGCGTCGTGCCGCTCGGTTCGCACGCGGCGGCCGCCGTCGGCCGCTACGCGGCCCACGGCCGCCGCGTCCTGCTGGGCAGCCACCGCCACGACGAGCTCTTCCTGAACGCCCGCGGCGGGCCGCTCACGCGACAGGGCCTTGCCTACCTGCTGGCCCGTACGCTGCGGCGCGTCGGGCTCGACGGCAAGGCCAGCCTGCATACGTTCCGTCACAGCTTCGCCACCCATCTCCTCGAGGGCGGCGCCGATCTGCGCAGCGTGCAGGAGATGCTCGGCCACGCCGACGTGGCCACGACGCAGATCTACACCCACGTGAGCGCCGACCATCTGCGCGAGGTCTTCTACAGCACCCATCCGCGGGCGCGGCGCCGGCCGGCCCGGCCGGCCGGCGCGGCCGAACCGGGGGAGGAGTCGTGAGCCGCATCCTGGTCTGCGTGCTCGACGGCGTCGGCGCCGGGGCGGCGCCCGACGCCGACGCCTATGGCGATGCCGGCTCGGACACCCTGCGCCACGTCCTCGAGCGCAGCGACGTCGCGCTGCCGAACCTGGCGGCGCTGGGCCTCGGCGAGGTCGTCGGCCTGCCGCTGGGCGCGCCGCGCTCCGGCGCGACCTACGGTCGACTGCTCGAGCGCGGCGCCGGCAAGGACACCACCACCGGGCACTGGGAGATGATGGGCGTCGTGCTCGAACGGCCCTTCCCGACCTATCCGCACGGCTTCCCGGCCGAGGTCGATCGAGCCGTTCGAGCAGGCCATCGGTCGCGGCGTGCTCTGCAACGCGCCGGCCTCGGGCACCGAGGTGATCGAGCGGCTCGGCGACGAGCACGTCCGCACCGGCCGACCGATCGTCTACACCTCGGCCGACTCGGTGTTCCAGGTCGCCTGTCACGAGGATGTCGTGCCGGTGGCGACTCTCTACGAGTGGTGTCTCGCGGCGCGCGCGATCCTCAGCGGCCCGCACGCCGTCGGGCGCGTCATCGCGCGCCCGTTCGCCGGCGCGTCGGGTCCTACGAACGCACGCCCCGGCGGCGCGACTTCTCGCTCGAGCCGGTCGGCACGACCTACCTCGACCTGCTTCACGACGCCGGCGTGGCGGTGGTCGGGGTCGGCAAGATCGGCGAGATCTTCGCCCAGCGCGGCGTCGACGTCGACGACCACACGACCGACAACGCGGCGGGCCTGGCGGCCTGCCGGCGGCACCTGCGCGAGATGCGCCACGGGCTGCTGTTCGCCAATCTCGTCGACTTCGACCAGATCTGGGGCCACCGCAACGACGTGCCCGGCTTCGCGGCCGCTCTCAAGGAGGTCGACGACGCGGTGCCCGGGCTCCTCGCGGAGCTCGAGCCCGGCGACGTCGCCTTGTGGTGCGCCGATCACGGCGTCGATCCGACCACCGAGAGCACCGACCACTCACGTGAGTATGCGCCGCTGCTCGCCTGGGGGCTGCGGGGCGGTCGCTGGGACGGCCTCTTCGAGGACGTCGGTGCGACCGCCTACGCACGCCTGACCGGGCGCACACCGCCGCTGCCGGGCACGGCCATACCGTGACGCGCCGCTTCAGCGCCGATGCTGCGATCGTATCCGGCTCGGGTCTCGCCGTGGTGCCTGCCGGGGCAGTGGTCGACGATGAGGTCGGCTACGGCGAGTTGGGGTGGCCGGCGACGGCCGTCGCCGGCCACCCCAACCGTCTCGTGGCCTGCCGGCTTGGGAGCGTGCGTCTGCTGCTTGCCTTCGGGCGTCCCCACCTCTACGAAGGCTGGGACGATGACGAGCTGCGCCGGCCGGTCGCGGACCTTGCGCGGTGGGGCGTGCGCCGCCTGGTCTGCACGAACGCTGCGGGTGGCCTGGGCGAGACCGCGACCGGCGACATCGTGGTCGCCCACGAGGTGATCGACCTGCAAAGCAGGCCACGCGAGCGACCCGCACCCCTGGCCGTCTGCTCGCCGGCGGCGGCCGCCGCTGTGGTCACGGCGCTGGACGAGAACGGTCGGGCCCGGCCGGGCCGCTACGCGGCCGTGCCGGGCCCCCAGTACGAGACGCCGGCCGAAGCGCGCTGGCTGGCGACGTTCGCCGATGCCGTCGGCATGTCGACGGCGCCCGAGATCCGCACTGCGCTCGGTCACGGACTCGAAGCGTGTGTCTTGTCGGTGGTCGTCAATCCCTCCGGTGCGGCGGGCGACCACGCGGCGGTGCTGGCGGCGGCGGCGGGCGGCGCGGCGGGCCGATCCGGGCGCGGGGCGGCGAGCCTGGCGCGGCGTCTGCCGCGCGTGCTCGCCGCGAGGTGGCCGGAGCTGGCCGAGGCCATCGGCGCAGCCGGATAGCCGGGCGACAGGGGCGGCAAGCGCATGGACGTGGTCAACGACATCATCGCCTGGAAGCGCGACGGGCACGAGCTCGACGAAGGGCGCCTGCAGGCGTTCGTCACGGGCGTGGTCGACGGCTCTGTCCCGGCCTACCAGGCGAGCGCCCTGCTCATGGCCATAGTGCTGCGCGGCTTCAGCCCGATCGAGACCGTGGCGCTGGCGCGGGCGATGGTCGACAGCGGCAAGACGCTCGACCTGAGTGCGCTGGGGCGGCCGGTGCTCGACAAGCACTCGAGTGGCGGCGTGGGCGACAAGGTGACCCTGGTGCTGGCGCCGCTGATAGCCGCCTGCGGGGCCGTGTTCGGCAAGATGTCGGGGCGCGGGCTTGGCCACACCGGCGGCACGCTCGACAAGCTCGAGTCGATCCCCGGCTTCAGGGTGCAGCTCTCGCAGGGCGACTTTCTGCGCCAGCTCGAGCGCATCGGCGTGGCGGTGGTCAGCCAGAGCGAACGCCTCGTGCCCGCCGACCGCATCCTCTACGCGCTGCGCGACGTGACGGCCACGGTCGACAACGACGGTCTGATCGCGGCCAGCATCATGGCCAAGAAGGTGGCCAGCGGTACGTCGGCGATCGTGCTCGATCTCACCGTGGGCTCCGGCGCGTTCATGAAGACGATCGACCAGGCGCGCGCGCTCGCCGGCTTGTGCCGGCTGATCGGCGATTCCTACGGCCGCAGGCTGCGCTGCTGCTACACGTCGATGGCCGCGCCGCTGGGCCACGCAGTGGGCAACCGGCTCGAGGTCGAAGAGGCCTGGGAAGTACTCGGCGGGGGAGGGCCCGCCGACGTGCGTGAGGTCACGTTGACGATGGCGGGCGCGCTGTTGGCGCTCTCGGACGCGGGCGTGGACGAGACGGCGGGGCGAGCGCGCGCGGAGCGCGCGCTCGCCTCAGGTCAGGCGGCCGAGTGGTTCGAGCGCTGGGTGGCCGTGCAGGGTGGCAGCTTCAAGCCGGGCGAGTTCCACCGTCTCGCCACCGACGAACTCACGGCGCTGCATGCCGGCTGGATCGCGCGCTGCGATGCGCTCGCGGTCGGCCGGGCGGCACAGATGTCGGGCGCCGGCCGCAGCCGCGCTGACGAGGAGATCGATCACGCCGCCGGGGTGATCGTGCTCAAGAAGCCCGGCGATGCGGTCGCCGCCGGCGAGCCGCTGGCTCGCGTCTACGCGCGGCGGCGCGACAAGCGCGCCGCCGCCGCGCGGCTGTTGCACGATGCTTTCACGATCGTCGACAAGCCGCCGGCGGTCGGGCCGGTCGTGCTGGGCGAGGACTGACGCTAGTCCGAGGCGGGCGAAAGGCGGCGCTGGCGCCGCAGGCGGGTGCAGAGCCAGCCGCCGAGCAGCTGGCCGGCGACGGCACAGGCGATCATGACCGGGACGTAGTCCCAGCCGAAGCCTTCGGCGCGCCGCAGAATGAAGATCGCCGGGATGGGGAGATGGATCGACACAAACCACCACAGCGAGAACTTGCGGGTGGTCGTGCGCCAGGCGCCGAAGGGCAGGTTGATAAGGATCGCCGTGCCGACGACCAGCGCGAGCAACTCCCAGTGGTTCATGTAGGCGGACCTTCCGTCATGCCGTCCGAGTATAGCCGTGAGGAACGACCGGTCGAACCGTTAGGATAGTGGAAACCTCCGGCGCGGGCCACGGGCGTACGGCTAGAGCCGGGATCGCCGCTCGGCCGCCGGCCGGTGGACGGTCAGAGGACCAGGGGGTGAACAGGTGCGGGTCGTCGGTGGCGAGTGGCGCGGGCGGCGCCTGACGGCGCCGCCGGGCACCGCCACTCGCCCCACGTCGGACAGGGTGCGCGAAGCCGTCTTCGATGTCCTCGCGCCGCTGCTTGCCGGCCCTGCCGACGAGTGGCCGGCCGGCGGCCCCTTCGCGGGCCTCGCCGTCCTCGACCTGTTCGCCGGCAGCGGCGCTCTGGGCATCGAGGCACTCAGCCGGGGCGCCGCTTCGTGCACGTTCGTCGAGCCGGCGCCCGCCGCGCTGCATGCGCTGCGCGAGAACCTCGTTCGCGTCGGGGCGGACGCGGGCAGCGCCCGCGTCCGCCCCGACGACTATCGGCGCGCACTCAAGGCTGACGCTGCCGAGGCGAGACTGTATAATCTCGTCTTCGTAGACGCGCCCTACGCGCTCTACGCGACGATCGAACCCGAGCTCGCGGCACTGGTGCGCGCCGTGCTCGCACCACAGGGGCTGATCGTCGTCGAAACGTCGAAGGGCCAGGCGGTACACTTGCCGCTCGACCAGAGGAGCAGCAAGGTGTACGGCGATACGCGGATCACGTTCCTGAGTGAGTCCTAGGCAATGCCGAGCAACGTCACGGCCATCTGCCCCGGCACCTTCGACCCGCTCACGATCGGCCATCTCGACATCATCACCCGCGGCGCGTGCACGTTCCGGCGCGTGATAGTGGGACTGATCGAGTACCCGACGCGCAAGCAGACCATGTTCACGTCGGCCGAGCGCGCGGGTTTCCTGCGCGAGGCGCTCGCCGACTACCCCAACGTCTACGTCGACTCCTTCAACGAGCTGGTCGTCGAGTTCGCCCGTCGGTGGGAGGCCAACGTCATCCTCAAGGGCTTGCGGGCGATCTCCGACTTCGAGTACGAGTTCGCGATGGCCCAGCTCAATAGGAAGCTCGCCCCCGACATCGAAACAGTGTTCATGATGGCATCGCCCGAGCACAGCTTCCTGAGCTCGAGCGGCGTGAAAGAGATCGCTACGTTCGGCGGGAGCGTCGACGACCTGGTGCCACCGGCGGTGGCCCAGCGTTTCGCCGAGCTCTTCCCGCGTAAGGCGTGACTGAATTGAGAGGCAGGCCCGCATGGATGTGCTCGTTCTGATCGACAAGCTGGACGATCTCATTCACAACGCTCGGTCGGTGCCGCTGACCGACAGTGTGATGATCGACCGCGAGGAGATCTACGATCTCCTCGACCAGATGCGTTCCACCATCCCCGAAGAGGTCAAGCAGGCCCGCTGGATCGTCAAGGAACGCCAGGAGATGCTTGCCGAAGCCAAGCAAGAATCCGAACGTGTCGTCTCCGAGGCTCGCGAGAAGGCCGAGCAGATGGCCGCGCAAGAAGAGGTCGTACGTGTGGCCGAGCGTCAGGCGCACGAGATCGTCGACGACGCGCGCGAGCGCGAGCGCGAGATCAGGCTCGGCGCCGAAGACTACGCCGACGAGGTGCTGGGTAACCTCGAGATGAACCTCGACAAGTTCCTGGCGGCCGTGCGCCGGGGCCGGGAACGTCTGCAGAGCCCGGCGATCGGCGACGAACCGACGGTGTAACGACACGGCCGGCCGGCTGCCGGTCAACTGACCTGATGCGCCGACTCAACGTACGCTCGCTCACCTTCGGGGAGCGCAACGAGTACGAGCGTCGACTGTTCGTCGATGTCGCACCCTTCACCATCGGAGGGATCGACTACGTGCTGGCGGGCGGCGGCCTCGATCTCGACTTGGCGATCACCCGTGTCGGCCGGCGGCTCTCGCTGAAAGGCGAGGGCATGGCTTCGGTCAAAGGACCGTGCCAGCGCTGTCTCGACGACGCCACGGTCGATGTGCCGGTCGTGTGCGTCGAGTACGCGGCCGACGGCGAGTCCGAAGGCGACGAGGACGAGCCTTACGTGCGCGGCTACTCGCTCGACCTGGTCGCGTGGGTGCGCGACGCGCTCGCCGAGGCGCTGCCGCCGCAGCTCCTCTGTACACCGGAGTGCCTGGGCCTGTGCGCCGAATGCGGCGTCAACCTCAACCAGGCCGGTGCCGGGCACGCTGCCGTGCACGCAGGGTAAAGGCAAGTCGACTTGGACAGACAGGCGCTGCGACGGTAGAGTATGACGTCCTCGAAACGACAAGTGAGACACAATGCCAGTACCGAAGAGAAAGACCTCCAAGAGCAAGCGCGACTCGCGCCGTGCCCAGCAGAAGCTCAGTGTCGAGACGGCCAGCTTCTGCCCGCAGTGCAAGAGCCCGAAGCTGCCGCATCGCGCGTGTCCGAAATGCGGCACCTACAAGGGCCGCGAAGTCATTCCGCTCGACGTAGACAAGAAGTAGTGCGCAGCGCGCTGCCGGTGTGGCGGGCGGCGGACGCCCGCGGCGCGCCCGCACACCGGCAGCGCGCTGCGTGTCAGCCAGCCGATCGGGGGGATGCCGACATGAGATCGCTCTACATCGCCTCGACCGAGGGCAGCGGCGGCAAGACCACGATGTCGGTCGGACTCTGCCTGGCGCTGCGGGCGCGAGGTCTCGATGTCGGCTACTTCAAACCGGTCGGCATCATGCCGCAAAGCCGCCTTGGCCGAGCCGGTCGACGACGATGCGCGGTTCGTGGCCGACGTCCTGGGCCTCAAGGAGCCACTCTCGGACCTGTGCCCGGTCGTCCTCGACGAGGGCGCCCTGCACGAGGTGCTGGCCGGCTCCGACGTCGACACGCTCGGCCGTGTGAAAGAAGCGTTCGAGCGCGTGCGCGTAGGGTCGCGACCTCGTGATCTGCGAGGGTCTCGGCGAGATCTGGCAGGGCCGGTTCCTGCGTGCCAGCGGAGCCGACGTCGTGGCCCAGCTCGACCTGCGGGCCGTGCTCGTGGCGCGGTTCGCCGGCGCGCGCCTGCTCGACGACATCTGCTACGTCAAGGACGGCCTGAAGCAGCGTTTACTCGGGGTCATCTTCAACATGGTCCCCGAATCGCGGATCGAACTCGTGCGCAACGAGTACGCGCGGTTCCTCGACGACCAGGAGATCGCCACCTACGGGGTGCATGCCGCCGCCAACAAGCGACTCTCGACGGTCACGGTCGCCGAGATCGTCGAGGCCCTGGGCGCGACGTACATCTGCGGCGAGGAGCACGGCGACGCCATGGCCGAGACCTACCTGATCGGTGCGATGAGCCCAGAGCATGCGCTGCGCTACTTCCAGAACACCGCCAACAAAGTGGTGGTCGTGGGCGGCGACCGGGCCGAGATCATCCTCGCCGCTCTCGACACGCCTACGGCGGCCATCGTGCTCACCGGCAGCTACGTGCCCAGCCCGGCCGTGCTCGGCCGGGCCGAGGAGCTCGGCGTGCCCATCGTCTCTGTGCCCACCGACACGGTCACGGCGACCGACGGCATCCAGCGGCTGTTCGGGCGCCTCGGCGTCCACGACCGTCGCAAGATCGATCTCATCGCCGACGAGATCGCGCGGGCGATCGACGTCGAGCGCCTCGTCGCCGACCTCTCGAAGTAGCGTGGACCGAGGCCGCGTCCGCACACCTCACGACGTCAACGACGCGCTGACGACGCAGAGACAGGGCGTGGTCGTGCGTGTCGCCGTCGACGCTCTCGGCGGCGACCACGCGCCGGGAGTTGTCGATCGAGGGCGCGCTCGAGGTCGCCGCCGAATCCCTGCGCATCCTGCTGGTCGGCCCCGCAGCGACCCTGCGCGGCCTGCTGCCGGCCGGCGGGCATCCCTTCATCGAGATCGTCGAGGCTCCCGACAGGATCGGCTCCGGCGACGAGCCGGTCGGCGCCGTGCGCGGCCGTCCGCACTCGTCGCTCGTGGTCGCCGCGCGCCTCGTGGCGGACGGCCGCGCCGACGCTTTCGTGTCGATGGGCAACACGGGCGCGGCGCTCGCGGCCGGACTGCTTCACGTGCACCGCATCAAGGGTGTCCTGCGGCCGGCACTTTGCACGCTTCTGCCGGCCGTGCCGTCGCCGGTCGTGTTCCTCGACGCCGGCGCGAACGCCGAGGTGCGCCCCGAGGCATTGCGGCAGTTCGCGATCATGGGACAGGTGTTCGCCCAGGAGGTCCTGGGCGTGGCCAGCCCGACCGTCGGACTCTTGTCGATCGGCGAGGAGCCGACCAAGGGCACCGCGACCGTGATCGAGGCGCACAAGCTCATGGCCGCCGACCCGCTGATCAACTTCTACGGCAACGTCGAGGGACGCGACCTCACGCGGCACACGGTCGACGTCGTCGTGGCCGACGGCTTCAGCGGCAACGTCGCGCTGAAGGTGTTCGAAGGCACGGCGAAGACCATCGTGAGCGAGATCCGCAACGCGGTGCTGGGTTCGCTGCGCGCCAAGATCGGCGCCGCGATCATGGCCAAGCGACCTGCGGCGCATCGCCGCGGCGCTCGATCCCGAGCAGTACGGCGGCGCCTACCTGCTGGGGCTGCGCCGGCCGATGATCGTCGGTCACGGCAGCTCGGGCGCACGCGGCGTGGCCAACGGGATCCGCACCGCCTCGCGCGGTGTCACCAGTGATCTGCTGCCGACGATCGCACGCCGTCTCGGCGCGCCGGCCGACGACGTCGTGCCGGCCGGCGAGGGCGGGTCGTGACGCCCCGCGCCGCTTGTTGCACGGGCATCGCGTTCTGGTAGAGTAGCCGAAACCCAAGGCCCGGAGGTCCATGCATGACGAGGGAAGAAGTATTCGAGCAGGTCAAGTCGATCCTGGTCGAGACGCTGAGCGTCGACGAAGACAAGGTCACGCCTGAGGCTCGCTTCCAGGAAGACCTCGAGACCGACTCGCTCGACCTCGTGGAGCTTGTCATGACGATGGAAGACAAGTTCGCCATCAAGATCACGGACGAAGAGGCCGCCGGCATCAAGACCGTCGGCGACGCCGTCGACTTCGTGATGGGGCGACTCGGCTAGTCTCCGGCCGGTCAGCAGTTTCGCAAGCAAAGCACGCCGGAGGGCCGGCTCCCAACCAGAGGAGACGGCCCTCTCGACATAAGGGAGAACAGACGGATGGTATGGCGTCTGCTGGCGCTGGCGGAGCAGCTCGACGATGGGCTGTTGCGCCAGGTCTTCACGCACTCGTCATGGGTGGCCGAACGCGGTCGCTCCTATGAACGCCTCGAGTTCCTCGGCGATAGCGTGCTCAGTCTCGCCGTCACGACCGAGCTCTATCGGCGCTTCCCCCAGCACTCCGAAGGCAGCCTGGCGCGCCTGCGCGCCTACGTGGTCAGTCGTGCCACCTGCGCCAAGGTAGCGGTCAGGCTCGGTCTGCCGGCGTTCGTGCAACGCTTCGGCACCGGCCGCGAGCAGACCGAGCTCGATCAGCTCACCGCCAACCAGAACATCCTGGCCGACATGACCGAGTCGCTCATCGGCGCGATCTACCTGACCTACGGGCTCGACGTCGTGCGTCCGGCCGTTATCGAGGCGTTCACCGAACACATCTCGTATGCCGAGCGCAGCTACGTCGACTACAAGACCGAGCTTCAGGAACAGCTCGCCAAGACGGCCCGCTCGGTCGTCTACCGGCTGGTCGAGACGGTCGGTCCGCCGCACGCTCGCGAGTTCGTGGTCGAGGCCGTCGTCGACGGACAACCGCTGGGGAGCGGCGTCGGACCCAGCAAGAAGCGTGCCGAGCAGGAGGCCGCCGGCGAGGCGCTGCGCGAGCTCAACAGCGCCGACAAGCCGAAGCGGCGGCGGGTGCGCTTGCGCGGCCGCCGCCGCACCACGAGTGCCGAGGCGGGCGCGCAGGGCGGCGACGGCGGCGCAGGCAAGACCGGGGACGCAGGCGCAGACGAAGACCTGTCCGCCACGAAGGCGGACGCGGCCGCGCCGCCGGGCGCGCCCGGCGACTGCGGCGAGGTGTAGACGAGGGTGTACCTGCGCTCGCTGCGCATGAAGGGCTTCAAGTCGTTCGCGCGCCAGACCGAGCTTCTGTTCGAACCCGGTGTGGCCGTCGTCATCGGGCCGAACGGCAGCGGCAAGAGCAACATCGCCGATGCCGTCATGTGGGTGCTGGGCGAGCAGAGCCCGACGAGCATCCGCGGCAGCTCGATGCAGGATGTCATCTTCGCCGGCAGTGACGGCCGCCGCGCCGCGGCGACCGCCGACGTCGAGCTCACCTTCGACAACAGCGACGGGACGCTGCCGATACCGACGCCCGAGGTCAGCATCGGCCGCCATGTCGCACGCGGCGGCGAGACGACCTACACCATCAACAAGGCGGCCTGCCGCCTCACCGACATCCTCGAGCTCACCGCCGAGATGGGCCTCGGGCGCGAGATGCACTCTATCGTCAGCCAGGGGAAGGTCGAGTCGCTGCTGGCCGCCAAGCCCGAAGAACGGCGCGCCCTGATCGAGGAGGCGGCCGGGCTCGGCCGCTACAAGCGGCGCCGCGAGCGTTCAGAGATCAAGCTGCGCGAGGTACGCCGCAATCTCGAGCGGGCCCGGGACCTGGAGCGCGAGGCCGGACTCCAGCTGACCCCGCTGCGCCGCCAGGCCAACGCCGCCGAAACGCTGCGGGGCGTCGAACAGGAGTTGGCCGAGACTCGCGGGCGACTACTGTCGGGCGAGCTCGAGCAGCTCGAGCAGCGCCTGGCTGGGGAGCGCGAGGCGCTCGCCGGCGTCGCGGCCCGGCGGGCCGCGATCGACGAGCGCCTCGCGCAGACCGAAGAGGCGCGCCTGGCCGAGGAAGAAGCCTTCGCTCGCGACCTGCGCGAGCGCGAGCGCCGCGCCGGTCGAGCCTTGCGGGCCCGCTATCTGGGCGATCGCCTGGCCGGCTGCCGGAGGCTCATCGGCCAGCGCGAGGCACTCCTCGACGAGGTGCGACGGGCGGCCGAGACCGAGCGTGCCGGTCTGCTCGCCGAGTTGGGCGAGCCTGTCGAGCCGGTCGAGCCGGTCGCCGCCGGAGAAGCCGGCGACGTGCCCGGAGCGGCGGCGCCACCCGCGTGAGATCCGGTGCGGCCGGCAAGCGCGACGCGACGGACCCGCCGGCCGACCTGACCGTCTTCGAACGGGCCAGGCACGCAGCCGCGGCGGCCCAGACCGCTGCGGCCGCCTCCCTGGCCGAGGCCCACGGAGAGCTGCGCGAGCGGCGCGCCGATCTTGGCCGCCTCGAGCTCGGACTCGAGCGGCGACGGCGCGACGCGACCGGCTCGCCGAGCGTCGCGCGGTCCTGGAACGCGAGATCGACCTGGGAACGGCCGAAGCGGCCGCGCTGGACGCCGAACGCGCGCTGACCGAAGCGGCGGCGGCGAGCGCGGCCGCCGCGCTGGCCGAGGCCGCGATCGCGGCCGCGGCCGCCGAGGCGGCCGCCGACGCCGCAGCCGAAGCGGCCGCCACGGCGGCGAGCGAACTCGATGCCGCCGCGGCCGGCTTCCAGCGGACCTCGTCGGAGCGCGCCGCGATCGAAGCCGACCTCGAGCATGCCGGCGCGTCACTCGCCGAGCTGCGCGACGTCGATCCTGAGGTCCTGCGCGTGGCCGAGGCGTTCCCAGGAGTGGCGGCCGTGGCCGACGCAGTCGCCTGCGAACGCGGCTACGAGCTTGCCCTGGGCGCCGCGCTGGCCCAATACCCCGGCACGCTGACGGTCGGCCGCGGGGAAGACCATTGGTCGCTTCTTGAGGCCCTGCGTGCCGCCGGCGTGCGGCTTGTGAGGCTGCTCGTGCCCGTGACGGACCCGCGTCGGGAGCCTCCGCAATCGTTTCCGGGCGCCGTGGCATTGCTGGACAAGGTCACGATCGATGTGGAGAGCGATCTCGAACGGGCGCTGGCCGACGCGGTCATCGTCGACGATCTGAGTGCCGTCCCGGCATCGTTCACGGGGCTCGCGGTCACCCGGGAGGGCGCCTACTACCGGCCGTCGTCGGGCCTCCTCGGGCTGGCCGCCGGTGTACCAGCGGCCTTGCTGGTCGAACGGCGGGCGCGCCTCGAGACGCTGGTCGAGCGCCGCGATGCGCTGCGCGCCCGTGAGGCCCGCGAGACGGTGGCGGTGGCGCGCGCCCGGGCGAGCGCCGAGGCGCTCGCAGTGGCGCGCGCCACCGCGACACGCGGGCTCGGCGAGGCGTTGAGCGCGCTCGAGGCGGCCCGGCGTGCCGACGCGGCCACCGCGGCCGCGACGAGGGCACTCCAGGATCGCCTGGAGCGCTCGCACGAGGCCAACGCCCGGGCGCGCGCAGAACTGGCGAGTCTCACCGGAGAATCTGACCCACTGGACGAGACACTCGCGGCCACGGGCATCGCGCTCGCGGCGGCGCGTGTTGCGGTCGGCGAGGCCGAAGGCCTCGCCGCAGCGGCCGAGGCCGCCCACGCCGCCACTCTGGCCGAGCTGACACGGGCACGCATCGAACTCGACGAGCGGCGCGCTCACGCCGAGCGCGTGGCCGACGAGCAGGCGCGGGCGCGGCGGCGGATCGAAAGCGCCCGCGCCCGCCTGCGCGACGTCGCGGCGCGCCTCGCCGCACTGCCGGCGGGGAGCGCAGCCTGCGCAGAGACGATCACGGTGCTCGACGCGCTGCAGGCTCGGATCGAGCCGCTCGTCGAGCGCCTCGTCGCCGAAGCCGGCGAGGCGGAGGGGCGCGTGCGCGAACGCGGCGAGGCGCGGCGTCTCGCCGACGAGGAGGCCACGCTGCGCCGCGAGGCCGACGAGCTCGGCGAGCGCCGCGCGACGGCCCAGGTCGGCGCCGCCCGGCTCGAGGAGCGCCGCGACGAGCTCGCGGCGCGCTTCGACGAGGTCGCGGCGGCGCTCGAGACGGCAGTCTTCACGCCGCCGGCCGACGAAGCCGAGGCGGCGGCGCTGCGTGTGCGGGTGGAGCGGCTCGAGCGCCGCCGCGAGGGCGTGGGCCCCGTGAACCCGCTCGCCGAGGCCGAGTGCGCCCGCCTGCAGGAGCACGTCGACTTCCTGCGCGAGCAACGCAAAGACCTGGAGCGCTCGCTCGAAGAGACCGAGAGGCTGATCGTCGAGCTCACGCAGCGCATCGAGGGCGACTTCGAGGCGACTTTCGCGGTGGTGCGCGAGAACTTCGTCCACATGGTCGGCATCCTGTTCCCCGGCGGCCACGGCCGGCTGATGCCGGTGCCCGGCGACGACGGCCAGCCCGCCGGGGTGGCCATCGAAGTCAAGCCGGCACGCAAGCTCGGCCGCAAGCTGACGTTGCTGTCGGGTGGCGAGCGGTCGCTCGTCGCGCTCGCCTTCCTGCTCGCGCTGCTGCTGTCGAAGACCTGCGCGTTCTATATCCTGGACGAGGTCGAGGCGGCGCTCGACGACATCAACATCGGTCTGTTCGTGTCGCTCGTGCGCGAGTACAAGACACGCACGCAGTTCCTGATCATCACCCACCAGAAGCGCACGATGGAGGCGGCCGACCTGCTCTATGGGGTGACCATGGGCCCGGACGGCACCTCGCACGTGGTGAGCGCACGCATGGCCGAGGAAGAGATCGACCGCGAGACGACAGCCGGGCGCATCGCCGCTCGCGGCGATGCGCCCGGTCCCGGAGCAGGAGAGTCGTGATGGACTGGCACGAGGCGTTCAAGGGGCTGTCGGCCGAGCTGCCGCCTGCCGCCGTGGACCACGAAGAGAAAGAACGACGCGGCCTGTTCGGGCGCCTGCGCGAGAACCTGGGCAAGGCAAGCGGGGCGCTGCGCGAGCACTTCCGTACGATCATGTTCGAGGGCATGGGCGACGAGTCGTGGGAACAGATCGAGGAGGCGCTCATCTTCGCGGACGTCGGCGTCGAGGCCACTGTGAAGATCGTCGGTGAGCTCGAACGCGAGGCGGCCGAGGAGCGCCTCGCGTCGCGCGAGGCGCTCCTCGGCCGCCTCGCCGTCATCGTGGCCCGCATGCTACAGCCCGACGACCTCGACGACCGCCTCATCGACGTCTCCCACAAGCCGTCCGTCATCCTTCTGGTCGGCGTGAACGGCACCGGCAAGACGACGACCATCGGCAAGCTCGGGTTCCGCCTGAGCGAGCTCGGCAAGACGCCCATCATGGTGGCCGCCGACACGTTCCGCGCGGCCGCGGCCGAACAACTCACCGAGTGGTCTTCGCGAGTCGGCTGCGAGATAGTGCGCCAGGCGCCCGGCAGCGATCCGGCGGCGGTGGTCTACGACGGCATCGCCGCCGCGCGCTCGCGCGACGCCGACGTGGTCCTGATCGACACCGCCGGCCGGCTGCACACGCAGGTCAACCTGATGAACGAGCTCGCCAAGGTGCGCCGGGTGACCGAGAAGCAGCTGCCCGGCGCGCCCCACGAGACACTGCTCGTGATCGACGCGACGACCGGGCAGAACGGGCTGCGTCAGGCGCAGGTGTTCGCTGAGGCCGTCGACGTGACCGGTGTCGTGCTCACGAAGCTCGACGGCACCGCCAAGGGTGGCATCGTGATCGCTATCCGCGAGGAGCTCGGCATCCCCATCAAGCTCGTCGGCGTGGGGGAGAGGCTCGAGGATCTGCGTCCCTTCGACCCCGACGAGTTCGCGCGCGCCCTGTTCCTCGACGAGGCGCCGGGCCAGGCATGACGGCCGGCCGCGGCGCCCGTCACGGACTGCATGGCGGCATGAGCCTGCGGCTCGAGACGCCGCGCCTGATCGTGCGGCACTACACACCGGGCGATCTCGACGACGTCGCCGAGATCCTCGCCAACCCCGAGGTCTTCTGGTGGGCGAAGGAGCCCTTCACTCGCGACCGCGCGCGGCTCTGGCTCGACGAGGAGATGGGCTACGTACGCACCATGGGCATGGGCCGCTACGCGGTCGTACTCAAGGAGACCGGCCGCGTGATCGGCGGCGTCGGCCTTGTGCCTCGCGACCTCGCGACGGGTAAGGAGATCGAGATCGGCTACCACCTGCACCGCGACCGGTGGGGCCGCGGCTATGCCAGCGAGGCGGCGCAGGCCTGTCTCGACCATGCGGCCGAGACAGGCCTGCGCCGCGTCATCGCGCTCATCTACGTCGACAACCCGCGCTCCGAGGCGGTCGCGCGCCGGCTGGGCATGACCCCCGAGGGCCGCCTGACATGGGCCGGCCTGCCGCATCTGATGTGGGCAATCGAGCTGCCCGTCGGCTAGAATCGCCGTGCTCGGGGGACAACCCCGGGCAGACCCCCGACCACGAGGTTCCCATCCGTGTTCGATTCACTGTCTGAACGTCTCCAGGGCGTGTTCGGCGAGCTGCGCGGCCACGGCAAGCTGAGCGAGGCCGACATCGACAAGGCGATGCGCGAGATCCGTCTCGCGCTGCTCGAGGCCGACGTCAACTTCAAGGTCGTGCGCGAGTTCGTGAACCACGTCAAGGAACGCGCCCGCGGCGCCGAGGTCATGGAGAGCCTCACGCCCGCCCAACACGTTGTGAAGATCGTCGACGAGGAGCTCACCGCTTTGATGGGTTCGGGCGACTCGCGGCTCGCGTTCAGCGGCCGCCCACCCACCGTGGTGCTCATGGCCGGTCTGCAGGGCTCGGGCAAGACGACCGCGTCGGCCAAGCTCGCGGCGTACCTGATCAAAGAGGGCAAGCGCCCTGTCCTGATCGCCGCCGACGTCTACCGCCCGGCAGCCATCGACCAGCTCGTCACGCTTGGTGAGCGCCTCAGTGTGCCGGTCTACGCGCCCGGGGCCGACGTCGACCCCGTAGACATCGCCAGGGACGGCGTCGCCTTCGCCCGCGAGCATGGCGACGTGGCGATCATCGATACCGCCGGCCGACTGCACATCGACGACGAGCTCATGGACGAGCTGGTGCGCATCCGCGCCGAGGTCAAGCCGCACAACATCCTGCTCGTGATCGACGCGATGACCGGGCAGGACGCCGTCAACGCGGCCCAGCAGTTCAAGGAAAAGGTCGACATCGACGGCGTGGTGCTCACGAAGCTCGACGGCGACGCTCGCGGCGGCGCAGCGCTCAGCGTGCGGGCCGTGACCGGCAAGCCGATCAAGTTCGCGAGCACCGGCGAGAAGCTCGACGACTTCGACTCGTTCCACCCCGACCGCATGGCGTCGCGGATCCTCGGCATGGGCGATGTGCTGACGCTCATCGAGAAGGCCCAGGTAGACGTCTCCGAAAAGGAGGCGGCGCGCATGGAGGAACGTCTCCGGCGCGCCGACTTCACCTTCGAGGACTTCCTCGATCAGATGAAGCAGGTCCGCAAGATGGGCTCGCTGTCGTCGATCATCGGCATGCTGCCGGGCATCCCCGGCATGAAGGAGCTCAAGAACGTGCAGGTCGACGAACGCCAGATGGACCGCCTCGAAGCGATCGTCTTTTCGATGACTCCCGAGGAGCGTCGGCATCCGGAGGTCATCGACGGCAGCCGCCGCCAGCGGATCGCGCGTGGCAGCGGCACGCAGGTGAGCGATGTCAACAACCTGCTCAAGCAATTCCGTGAGATGAAGAAGCTGCTCAAGCAGATGGCGGGCCCCAAAGGCGGCATGCTGGGCAAGCTGCCGGGGCTCGGAGGCTAGGCCCCGGCGGAGCAACGCCCTCAGGCGCCCCACGGCCGTGTGGTATCATTTCGTTTCGTTCGGGGCGCGGGACGCGCCCCACTGTTCATATGTGGGAAGAGGTGATGAGTTGGCCGTTCGTATGAGGCTGAGCCGGGTCGGCAGCGCCAAGAACCCTATCTATCGCATCGTCGTCGCCGACGCGCGTTCGCCGCGCGACGGGCGCTCGATCGAGACCATCGGCCAGTACAACCCGCGGCAGTCCCCCTCCCTTATCGAGATCGATGCCGAGAAGGCCACCGATTGGCTGCACAAGGGCGCTCAGCCCTCCCGTACGGTCAAGCGTCTCCTGGCCATCAAAGGCATCGACGCCTAAGGGATGGGCAGCGTGGACGCGACCGAGGGCGTGATCTTGAAGGAACTGCTCGAATATCTGGCGAGATCGCTGGTCGACCAGCCCGACGAGGTCCATGTCGAAGCCACCGAGACCGACACCACCGTCGTGCTCGAGCTTTCCGTCGCAAAGGACGACGTCGGCAAGGTCATCGGCAAGCAGGGGCGCATCGCGCGCGCTCTGCGGACGATCATCAAGGCGAGCGCGGTGCGCGACGGCAAGCGTGCGATCGTCGAGATCGTCGACTGACGACCCCGATGACTGACGGCCTCTGGGCCTGCGGCATGATCGGCCGCGCGCACGGGCTCAAAGGCGAGGTCTATCTCGAACTGCTCCCCCACGGTCTGGAGTACCTGGCCGGCGGGGAGCAGTTCTTCTTGGAGCGGCCGGGTGCCGAAGGGGCCGATTCGGTCGGTCTCGCACGGCGAGGCGGCACCGACCAGCATCCCCTGCTCAAGCTCGAGGGCATCGAGACGCGCGACGCGGCGATAGGTCTGCACGGTGCGGTCGTCCTGGCCGCGGGTGTGGCCCTCGACGAGGTTGCCGACCACTATCCGGTCTCGGAGCTCGTCGGCTGTAGAGTCGTGTCTGGGGCATCGGAACTGGGAGTGGTCGAGGCCGTGCTGATGAACCCGGCGCACGACATCCTGCAGATCGCCACGCCCGACGGCGAGCCGCTCCTGGTCCCGTTCGTGGCCGAGCTCGTCGACGTCGATTGCGAGGCCGGCGTGGTACGTGTGCGTGAGGGGCTGCTCTAGATGCGCATCGACGTGTTCACGCTGTTTCCCGAGGCGTTCGCGTGGTTCTCGCAGCAGGTCCACGTCACCAGGCGCACGAGACCTCGGCGTCGAGCTCAAGATGTGGAACTACCGCGACTACACCCCGCTGCGTCACGCTCAGGTCGACGATGCCCCGTACGGCGGTGGCGCCGGCATGGTGCTGCGCATCGACGTCGTCTGCGCGGCTCTTGAGGCGGTGTTCGGCCGCGACGCTACGACAGTCCGCGAGGGACGGCGGGTCGTCGAGCTGACGCCCCGCGGGCGTCAGCTCGACGACCCGCTCGCCACCGAGCTCGCCGCGGCCGACCTCTGCGTGCTCTGCGGCCGCTACGAGGGCATCGATGAGCGCGTGTCGCATCTGGTCACCGACCGGGTCTCGATCGGCCCCTACGTGTTGTCCGGCGGTGAGATAGCGGCCCAGGCACTGCTCGACGCCGTCGTGCGCAAGATCGGCGGAGCCGTGTCGAACCCCGCGAGCGTCTCGGCCGATTCGTTCTCTGTCGATCTGGGCGGAGCGCTCGAGTACCCGCACTTCACGCGGCCGGCCGTGTTTCGCGGTTGGCCGGTGCCGGACGTGTTACTCTCGGGGGATCACGGGGCGGTCGAACGCTGGCGGCATGACCAGCTGCGCCACCGGGAAGGAGACAGAGAGTAGCGTTCCGCCCACCGGTGGTCGGCAAGGGCTTTGCGCCGGAAGGGCTTGTCTGGTAGGGTATCGCGCGCATTTCTTCCGAAAGAGGCTCCCGTGACAGTCATCGAAAACATCGAACGCAAGCAGCTGCGCGACGACATCCCGCAGTTCAAGGCCGGCGACACCGTCAAGGTCCACTTCAGGGTCATCGAAGGCAGCCGCCAGCGGATCCAGGTGTTCCAGGGGACGGTCCTGAAGCGTCAGGGCAACGGCGCCCGCGAGACCTTCACAGTACGCAAGCAGTCATTCGGCGTCGGCGTCGAGCGCACGTTCCCGCTGCATTCGCCCAAGATCGACAAGATCGAATGCACGATGGTGGGCGACGTTCGCCGGGCCAAGCTGTACTACCTGCGCAAGAAGGTCGGCAAGCAGGCGCGCGTCCGCGAGAAGCAGCACTAAGCACGCGGCCGTGTCCGAAGCCCCATCCGGCGAGGATGCCAAGCGCAGACCGTCGGGACGGCGGCTGCTGGTCGAATACGGCAGCATCCTCGTCATCGCGCTGGCGATCGCCTTCGTGCTGCAGGCGTTCGTCGTCAAGCCGTACCGCATCCCGACGCCGTCGATGGTGCCGACCCTCGACAAGGGCGACCGCATCCTGGTCGCGCGTTTCCTGTACCACTTCACCTCGCCGAGCCGTGGCGACATCGTGGTCTTCAAGTACCCGCTCGACACGCACGTCGTGTTCGTCAAGCGGCTGATCGGACTGCCTGGCGACACCTTGTCGCTGAGGAGTGGCTCAGTCTACGTGAACGGCGTGCGCCAACGGGAGCCCTACGTGGCCAGGCAGCCAGACGGGTCACCGGTGCCGACGGTCCCCGCAGCACCCATCGCGGGATCCACCCTCTCGCAGCCCTGGTCGTTGAACCAGCCTTACAAGGTGCCGGCGGGCGAGTACTTCATGATGGGCGACAACAGGCTCGACAGCAACGACAGCCGCGTGTGGGGCCCGGTGCCGTCGAAGGACATCATCGGCAAGGCCTTCTTCATCTACTGGCCGCTGTCGCGCATCGGGCTGCCCTGAGCCCCATCCTCGGGTCGGGACGACTATGACCGAGGGGCCTCGTCCTTGCCCGGATGCGGCCCAGCCTCTAGATTGGTCCGCATGAACGAGCGATTCGCCTATGACCTCGAACGGGGCGGCGGCGCGTCCGTGGCCGGCGCTGACGAAGCCGGGCGAGGCTGTCTGGCCGGCCCCATCGTCGCCGCCGCCGTCTGCTTCGACTATCGCGGCTGGAGCAGCGACGACTTTGCCGCCCTCGAACTGCTGAACGACTCCAAGAAGCTTACGCGCGCCCGGCGCGAGGACCTGTATGGCCTGGTCCTCGCCCGCTCGCACTGCGCGGCCGTCGTGTCGTGCTCGCCCGCCTCGATCGACGGACGAGGCCTGCATGTCTGCAACCTGCACGCCCTCGACCGCGCCTTGTCGCTGCTCGGGCCGGTCGACGGACCGGTGTTCGTCGACGGCTTCCCGCTCAAGGCGAGCGAGGTCGTCCACGAGGCCCTGGTCGGCGGCGACGGCCGCTCGGCGGCCGTCGCCGCCGCCTCCATCGTCGCCAAGGTCACGCGGGACCGTCTGATGATCGCTCTGCATGAGCGGTTCCCGCAGTGGGGCTTCGACCAGCACGTCGGCTACGCGTGCCCTCAGCATCGCGAGGCCATCGGCCGCCATGGCGTGAGCGAGCTGCATCGCCTGTCGTTCGCAAGCGTAGCTTACGAGCAGCTCGGGCTCGGGATGTAGCAGCATCCCGGGAGCGGCGTTCCGGGGCGATCGCCACGTGTCTGCGGGCCGGTGGCGGTGGACGACGCGGCAACGTCACCCGCCGACGCCCCTCCGGGTCGTTCCTCCGCGGCGGTCCGCGGCGTAGGGTCGAATGCGACCCACTCGATCCGCCGTCGCCGTCGCGAAGGAGACCCAGTGCCGAGCGATCCCCACGAGTTCGGCCGCGCGGCCGAACGCCTGGCAGTCGTGTATCTGCAACAGCAGGCCTACCGCATCGTCGCCGTGAACCAGCGTGTCGGCCGCGGCGAGATCGACATCATCGCCCGCAAGGCCGGGGTGCTTGCATTCGTCGAGGTCAAGGCCCGCCGCAGCCGCACTTGCGGCAGCCCCGAAGACGCAGTCACTCCGCGCAAGCGCCGCCAGATCGCCCGTCTGGCTGCGCTATGGCTGGGCAGCCACCCCCGGCGCATGCAGGGCGTCACCGACGTGCGGTTCGACATCATCGCGGTCGACGCGGTGACGCGTCCGCCGCGTATCCGGCACCTCAGAGCCGCTTTCGACGCCGGCTGCTAGGCGCTCGCCGAGATGCTCGCCAGGATCGCCACCGAAGCCCTGACTGGTCTCGAGAGCCAGGCCGTCGCAGTCGAAGCCGACGTTGTACCGGCGGCGCCGGCCTTCACCATCGTCGGCTTGCCCGACGCGGCGGTACAAGAGAGCCGCGAACGGGTGCGGACCGCCATCGTCAATTCGGCCTACGAGTTCCCGTCACGGCGCATAACGGTCAACCTGGCACCCGCCGATGTCCGTAAAGAGGGGCCTTCCTTCGATCTTCCCATCGCCCTGGCGCTGCTGGCCGCGACGGGCCAGACGCGCGGCGCACCGGTCGGGGTGGCCGCCGTTGGCGAGCTCGGTCTTGACGGCTCTGTGCGTCCCGTCGCGGGTGTGCTGGCGGTGGCCTTGAGCGCACATCGCCGGGGTCTGCAGACGCTGCTCGTGCCGCACGACAACGCCCGCGAAGCCGCGCTGGTACCCGGGCCTCGACGTCTTGCCCGCGGCCACGCTACGCGAGGCCGTCGCCCTCATGGCCGGCGGCGCCGTTCCGATCCTCGATGCTCCCGACCCGCTGACCCTGCTCGCCGGGGACGGGCCCGGTGCAGCGTGCGACGCCCCCGACTTCGCCGACGTGCTCGGCCAGGAGCAGGTGAAGCGTGCGCTCGAGGTGGCAGTGGCCGGCGGTCACAACGTCCTCCTCGTCGGCCCGCCCGGATCCGGCAAGACCATGCTCGCCCGCCGGCTGCCGTCTATCATGCCGCCGTTCACCGTGCCCGAAGCGATCGACGTGACGCGCGTCTACAGCGTCGCCGGCCTGCTGGCCGCCGGCGAATCGCTGGTGGTGCGGCGCCCGTTCCGGGCGCCGCACCACACCATCTCGGCCAGCGGCCTGGTCGGCGGCGGCAACACGCCCCGGCCGGGCGAGGTCAGCCTCGCGCACCTGGGCGTGCTGTTCCTCGACGAGTTCCCCGAGTTCGGCAGGGCGGCGCTCGAGGGCTTGCGCCAGCCGCTCGAAGACGGCGAGGTCACGATCTCGCGGGCGCTGTCGTCGGTCACGTTCCCGGCGCGCATCATGTTGGTGGCGGCCATGAACCCCTGCCCGTGCGGATTCCGTGGCGATCCCGTGCGTCATTGCACCTGCCTGCAGCATCGCTTGAGCCAGTACCGCGGGCGACTGAGCGGCCCGCTGCTCGACCGCATCGACCTGCGCGTCGACGTGCCCCGGCTAGCGCCAGCGGCCCGGCGCGGGCTCCAGGCGGGCGAGCCGTCGGCTGCCGTGCGCGCCCGCGTGGCGGGCGCGCGCTCGCGGCAGCAAGCGCGGCTCGCCGCACACGACCGCGACCGCCAACGCGACACATGTCGGCCCGGCATCTGCGCACCCTGTGCAAGCTCGAGCCCCGAGGCTGTCCGCGTTCTCGACCGGGCCTACGAGAGGCTTCGTCTCAGCGCCCGGGCCTGCGACCGAGTCACGAAGGTCGCGCAGACGATCGCCGATCTCGAAGGCGCGGGCGCCATCGGTCCCCAGCACGTCCACGAAAGCCTCGCCTATCGATTGTCGTCGCTGGACCGCTGGTGAGCGACACCGACGAGCTCCGCGAGGTGTGTCTGTGGCTCGCCCGCAGAGCCGCGAGCGATCGCGGTCTCATCGGTCGTCTGGTGCAGAGTCCATCACAGCTTCGAGAGGGTCCTCATCACGCCCCGAGCCGTACTGGCGCGCGAGTTCCACAACACGGCCGGCGACGATCGACAGAGTCCTGGGCCCGGCGTCTTCTGGGCGGCCGACGACGGTCCCCACGGTGACGACGAGGGACTCGTCGCCTGGTGCGACGCCGACTACCCGGCGGGCCTGCGCGACCTCTACGACCCCCCGCCGGCCCTGTGCGTCCGGGGTCGGTGCTGGCGCGAGATGCTGGCCGGCCTCAGCGAGCGCGCCACGGTGGCGGTCGTGGGTGCTCGCCAGCCCTCGCCCTACGGTCTCGAGATGTCGGCTGCCCTCGGCGCAGGTCTCGTGCGCGCCGGCGTCAACGTGGTGAGCGGGGTCGCCCTCGGCATCGATGCGCGGCCGCACATCGAAGCGCTGCGCTGGCTGTCGGATCCGCCGCCGCCGATCGCCGCCGCCGACGGCGGGATCGTCGCGTCGCCGGTCGTCTGCGCGGGAGTCCTCGGTGCCGGCGTTCGCCTCGAGTCGCCGCGCACGAACGAGCGTCTCTTCGCCGACCTCCATCAACGGGGCATCCTGCTGAGCGACTTCGGTTGGGACCTGCCGCCGCATGCCTGGCGGTTCCCCGCCCGCAACCGCATCATCGCGGCACTCGCCGACGCGGTCGTCATCGTCGAAGGACGGGCCACGAGCGGCGCGCTCCACACCGCGCAGTTCGCGAGCGACTCGCCCGCGACGTCCTGGCCGTGCCGGGCGAGGCGGGCCGGCCGTTGTCGGCCGGCCCGCACAAGCTGCTGCGCGATGGGGCCTATCTCTGTGAATCGGCCGAAGACGTCCTGGCGCTGTTGCCCGAAGGCTCATGGCGTCATCCGGTCGCTCCTGTCCTGCAAGCGCCTAGCGGGGATCAGGCGCCGAACGCCGGGGCAGCGGCCGGTGCAGGAGCGGCGCCCAGCGGCCAGGCCAGACTCGACGACGACTCGGGGGCGGTGTGCTGGCCGCGCTGCGGCGCGGCCAGCACACCGCCGACCAGCTCGCGGCGCGGCTCGACGCGCCGATCGCGGCGGTCGTGGCGGCCCTGTCGGCGCTCGAGGTCGAGGGCGTGATCGAGCGGCAATCCGGCGGGCGCTATCGCGCCCGCCGCGACGGGCGTTCCGATGGCTGAGACCGGATCCCGGCAGGATGCCGCCACGACGGCGGCGAACAGTCCCTGGGGTCCCGAGGCGGCGCTGTGCCGACGGCTCCAGATCTCCACAAAGGCGGATCCCGACGGACCAGAACGCCACACGCGAGCAGGTGACCGACGCCGACGACCTCGTCGGGCAGTTCCTGCGCTCCCTCGAGGTGCGCGGCCTGTCGCCCGCGACCCGCCGGTCGTACGCCTCCGACCTGCTGCAGCTCGACGAGTGGCTCGCCCAGCGGCACCTTGCGGTCGGCTTGCTCGACCGGCTCGTAGTCAGGGGGTTCGTGGCCGATCTCGGGCGGCGCGGCTACGCTCCGGCCACGCTTGCCCGCAAGCTGTCGACTGTCCGTTCGCTGTGCCGGTTCCTGACCGACCGGGGCGTGCTGCCCGCCGACCCGGTCCAGTACCTTCCGGGGCCGCGCCGCCGGCGGCGGTTGCCGCACGCGCTCAGGCCGGCCGACCTCGACGCGCCATCTTCGCGACACTCGAGGGCGCCGAGCCGCTGGCGTTGCGCGACCGCCTTGCCTTCGAACTGCTCTACGGCTGCGGGCTGCGCAGCCAGGAGCTCGTCGACCTGCGCCGCGACGACGTGCACGCCGGTCGCGGCGAGCTGCTGGTCCACGGCAAGGGCGGCAAGACCCGCGTCGTGCCGCTCGGTGACGAGGCGGCCGCGGCGCTCGACCGCTACCTGACGGCCGGACGCGGCGCCCTGCAGCGTGCCGTCGGCCAGTCCGGGCACGCCGGGCGCGGCGCGCGAGCGGCGGCTCGCGGTCCCGACGAGGCGCTGCTGTTGAGCAAGTCCGGAAGGCCGCTTGCTCACCTCGGACGTGCGGCGCATCGTGCTCAAGTACGCCCGCGAGGCGGGCCTCGACACGGCGTCGCCGCACATGCTGCGTCACGCGTACGCGACGCACATGCTCGAACATGGCGCCGACCTGCGCGCCATCCAGGAGTTGCTCGGTCACAGCTCCGTATCGACTACCCAGGTCTACACGCACGTGAGCGGCGCTCACCTGAAGGCGGTCCACAAGCGCAGCCATCCGCGCTCGTGACGGCGCCGGAGGAGCGGGTCCTGGCCGGCTGCAGAGTGGGGGAGTGGTAGCATGTATAGGTTGTGGCCTCTGCTTGCATCGCAGGCAGAGGCGACCGGATGAGCGTGGCGGGCAAGGTCATACGGATGGGTCGACTCGACGAGAGCAGGATCAACGATCTCTGGCGCCGGTTCAAGAACGACGGCGACCAGCAGGCACGTGACCGTCTTATCCTGGCCTACTCGCCACTAGTCAAGTACGTCGCCGGGCGCATGGGCAGCGGGCTGCCCGCCCACATCGAGGAGGCCGATCTGATCAGCTACGGACTGCTCGGCCTCATCGGGGCGCTCGAGCGCTTCGACCTCGGACGCGAGATCAAGTTCGAGACGTACGCGATTTCGCGCATCAAGGGGTCGATCATCGACGAACTGCGCTCGCTCGACTGGGTGCCTCGTAGCGTGCGCAGCAAGGCACGCGAGATCGAGCGGGCGTGCGCGCTGCTCGAGAATCGCCTGCAGCGCGCCCCGACCGACGAAGAGATAGCCGCGGAGTTGGGCGTCACCCAGGGTGAGTTCCACCACTCGCTGACGCAGATCTCGAACACCTCGCTGGTCGCCCTCGACGAACTGTGGGCGATCTCGGGCTCCGACGGCGACACCGCGTCGTTGATCGACACGATCGAAGACCCGAAGAGCCGCGATCCCTCGCGCATGCTCGACCTTTCCGAGATGAAGAGCCGCCTGGCGGCGGCCATCGACGCGCTGCCGCCGCGCGAGAAGATCGTCATCGCGCTCTACTACTACGAGAATCTGACCCTGCGCGAGATCGGCGAGGTCCTGGGCGTCACCGAGTCGCGGGTCTCGCAGCTGCACACCAAGGCGATCCTGCGCCTCAAGGGCCGCCTGCGCGACGAGATCGAACCGGCCATCATCGGCTGAGGCGGCGTCGCCGGCGACTCACTGAGCGATCCGCGACGGCCACGGCCGATGCCGAGCCCAGCCTGGGCTCAGAATACGTCTCGCATCTTTGTGGTACCATCTAGCGCTGGTCTTTCGCCCTGCCAAACCCCGACCCGACGGGTCCCGGACGCGTGGCGGTGCCTCGCGCGAGCGAGGTCCACGGCGCCTTCCGTCGGCGACAGTCAGTAACCGACCCTTCAAGGAGGCATCCGTGCCTACGGTCAGCATGAAGGACCTGCTGCAAAGCGGCGTCCACTTCGGCCATCAGACCCGCCGCTGGAACCCCAAGATGCAGCTCGTACATCTTCGCTGAGCGCGGCGGCATCTACATCATCGACCTGCAGAAGACGACGGTCCTCATCGACGAGGCCTACAGCTTCCTGCGCAACGTCGCCTCGCGCGGCGGCTCGGTGCTGTTCGTGGGCACCAAGAAGCAGTGCCAGGAAGCCATCCGCGAAGAGGCCGAGCGCATCGGCATGCCGTTCGTGTCGACGCGCTGGCTGGGCGGCCTGCTGACCAACTACGCCACACTGTCGAAGCGCATCCGCGCCTGCACGAGTTGCGCGAGCTGGTCGCCGACGGCTCGATCGACGTGCTGCCCACGCGCGAGCAGATGAAGCTGAAGGGCGAGCTCGCCAAGCTCGAGACCAACCTCGGCGGCGTGGCCGGCATGGACAGCCTGCCGAGCGCCGTGTTCGTGGTCGATCCGCGCAAGGAAGCGATCGTCGTCAAGGAGGCCCGCAAGCTGGGCATCCCGATCGTCGGCGCTGGTCGACACGAACTGCGACCCCGACGAGGTCGACTACGTCATCCCCGGCAACGACGACGCCATCCGCTCGTGCGCCGCTGATCGTCAAGGCGATGGCGCGCGGCGTGGCCGACGGCAAGGCGCCAGAGTCACGATCGCCGAGTTCAAGGAGAAGGCGGAGAAGCCTCCGGTCGCCGACGTTGCGGCGGAGGCCGACCGACGTCGCCGACGCCTGCGTGCGGCCGAGGCAGTCAAGCCGGCGCGTTGAGAGTCGCCGCCGGTAGCCGATCGCACCGAGCGCCGCGGCCGAGGCCAAGCCGTCGCCGGTCGAGGCCGAAGCCAGCAGCGCGAGACCAAGTCGTGCGAGGCGGCACCGGCCGGCTCGCCGGAGGTCCCTGAGGCCAAGCCCGCGGCCCAGGCCAGCCGCAGCGCCGAAGCCCGTCGTCAAAGCCCGAGGCCGACAAGGCGTCCAAGCCGGCCGCGCGAAGCCGAGGGCCGAGCCCGACGCGAAGGCGCCGCAAGCCGGCCAGCCGAAGCGCCGCCGAAGAGTGCCGAGGCTCCGGCCGACGCCGCCGACGCCGCAAGTCGAAAGAACGACGGCGCAAGGCGAAGCGACGACCGACAGGGCGGCCGCACGAGCCGGCCGAGAAGACCGAAGAGAGTGAGTCATAGTGGCTGAGATCACGGCTACCATGGTCAAGGAGCTTCGCGACAAGAGCGGAGCCGGCATGATGGACTGCAAGAAGGCCCTCGCCAGACCGGCGGCGACATGGAGAAGGCGGTCGACGAACTTCGCAAGAAGGGGCTTGCGGCGGCCCAGAAGAAGGCGTCGCGGAGCACCAAAGAGGGCGCGATCGACTCGTACATCCACGCCGGCGGCAGGATCGGTGTGCTCGTCGAGGTCGGCGTCGAGACCGACTTCGTGGCCCGCAGCGAGCCGTTCAAGGAGTTCACCCACGACCTGGCCATGCAGGTCGCCGCCTCGAACCCGCTCTGGGTGCGGCGCGACGAGGTGCCCGACGATGTCATCGAGCGTGAGAAGGCCATCTACCGCGAGCAGGCGAAGGGCAAGCCCGACAACGTCGTCGAGAAGATGCTCGACGGCAAGCTCAACAAGTTCTTCCAGGAGGTCTGCCTCATGGAGCAGCCCTTCGTGAAGGATCCCGAACGCAGCGTCGAGCAGCTGCGCACCGACCTCGTCGGCGTGATCGGCGAGAACGTCGAAGTGCGGCGCTTCGTGCGCTTCCAGCTCGGCGAGACGGCCGAGGGCTGATCGTGAGCGGCGGGCGCGCGGCGAGCGACGCGGGTGAGAGCGGCAAACGCCGGCCTTTCACGCGCGTGCTCCTCAAGCTGAGCGGCCAGGCCCTTGCCGGGGACGGTCACGCCATCGACCCGGCGCGCACTCAGGAGATCGCCGGTACGTGCGGCACGTGCGCGAAGCGGGCGTCGAGCTTGCCATCGTCGTCGGCGGCGGCAACATCTTCCGCGGCGTCGCGGCCGCCGCCGAGGGCTTCGACCGCGCCACGGCCGACTACATCGGCATGATCGCCACGGTGCAGAACGCGCTCGCGCTGCAGGACGCCCTCGAACACGAGCGGCGTCGACACGCGCGTGATGAGCGCCATCGAGATCAAGGCGGTCTGCGAGCCTTACATCAGGCGTCGGGCGCTGCGCCACCTCGAGAAGGGCCGCGTCGTCATCTGTCGCGGCCGGCACCGGCAACCCGTACTTCTCGACCGACTCGGCGGCCGCGCTGCGGGCGCTCGAGACTCGGCGCCGAGGCGATCCTCATGGCCAAGCGCGAGTTCGACGGCGTCTACGACGCCGATCCCGAGAAGGTGCCGGAGGCGCGCTTCATCCCGGCGATCACGCATCTCGAGGCGATCGAACGCGGACTCAAGGTGATGGACACGACGGCGCTGTCGCTGTGCATGGACAACCGCCTGCCGATCCACGTGTTCAAGATGACCGGCGAGAACATCGAGCGAGTGCTCGCCGGGGAGCGGGTAGGCACGGTAGTAAGCTCCCGGTGACGGGGCCGGACACGGAGGGAGTGACGTGGAGAAGGAGCTGCTCGACGACGCGACAGGCGCGCATGAACAAGGCCGTCGCGGCCACCCGGACCGAGTTCAACACGGTGCGCAGCGGGCGCGCCTCGACGGCGCTGCTCGACCGCGTCCACGTCGACTACTACGGCACCATCACGCCGCTCAAGCAGATGGCCAACATCGCCGCGCCCGAGCCGCGCCTGCTCACGGTGACGCCCTACGACAAGAGCGCCATCAAGAGCCATCGAGAAGGCCATCATGGAGTCCGACCTGGGCGTCAACCCGAGCAACGACGGCCCGATCATCCGGCTGCCGATCCCGACCCTCACCGAGGATCGCCGCCGCGAGCTGGTCAAGCTCGTCCACCGGCTGGCCGAGGACGGCCGCGTCGCGGTCCGCAACATCCGCCGCGACGCGATGAAAGACCTCAAGGAGCTCAAGACCGAGGGGCTGGTCGGCGAGGACGCCGAGCGTCGCGCCGAGGAACAGCTCCAGAAGCTCACCGACGAGCACGTCCACGCAGATCGACGAGCTGCTCAAGCACAAGGAGGCAGAGATCCTCGAGGTCTGAGCGGGGCGCTGCTCCAGCGCCGATCGCGCCGCCTCACCGGCTATGACGCCCGACCGACCCAAGCCCGCAAGTCCCTCGCAGTCGTTGCTGCGCAAGGCCGGCACGGCCAGGCGCCTGCGGCGCGGCGGCGTAGCCGAGCGGCCGCAGGCGCCGCCGAGTGCCGCTACGTCGCCATCATCATGGACGGCAACGGCCGCTGGGCGAAGCGCCGCCACCTGCCCGGTGGCCGCCGGCCATCGCGCCGGCGCCAAGGCGCTGCGCGCGCGTCATCGAGCATGCCCTCGACCGCGGCCTCGCCGAAGTCACCGTCTTCTCGTTCTCGACCGAGAACTGGCGGCGCCCGGCGGACGAGGTCGCGGCGCTCATGGACCTCTTCGTCGAGCAGATCGAGGCCGAGGTGCCGGAGGTGCAGCGCGCGGGGTGCGCGTGCGCTTCCTGGGGCGCCGCGGCAGGCGTCGAGCGGCGCTGCTGCGCGCGCATCGACGCACGCCGAGGCCGCCAACCCGGCCGACCGGCGCATGACCATCTACATCGCCTTCAACTACGGCGGCCGGGACGAGATCGTCGATGCGGCGCGCGGCGCGGCCGCCGAGGCGGCCGCGCGATCGGCCGCCGGCGCCGGCGCGGCCGGTCTCGCCTCCGAGACTCGACGCCGCGATCGCCGAGGAGACGCCTTCGCGCTCATCTCTACGCGCCCGACATGCACGATCCCGAGCTGCTGATCCGCACCAGCGGGGAGGTGCGCATCTCGAACTTCCTGCTCTGGCAGCTCGCCTACACCGAGCTCTACTTCACCGACAAGCTCTGGCCCGACTTCGCGCCGGACGACCTCGACGAGGCGCTGGCCGTCTACGCCGCCGCGCCGCCGGTTCGGCGGCCGCTGAGCGCGGGCGCAGGCGCGTCGCGCTACGATCGACGAGGCGGATCGTGCTGGGCACGCGAGTCGTCGTCGGCGCGTCCTGGCCCTGCTCGGGCTCGTCATCTCTGCACGGCGGCTTGCTGTTCTTCGGCGTGGCCATGGTGCTCGCGCTCGATCGGCCTGCAACGAGTTCTACCGCATGCACGCGCGCCTACCGTCCGCTCGCGCTGGCCGGGCTTCGTCGGCATCGTCGCTCATGGTGCTCTGCGGCCTGGTGGCGCAGCCCGGCTTCGCTGATCGGCGTGCGTCGCCGCTCGTCGCTGCTGCTCACCTTCGTGCTGGCCGCGATCCCCGGACCACGGCCCGGCGTGACCGTGCGCATCGCGATCACCATCCTGGGACTGCGTCTACGCTGGGCTTCGGGTTCGGCCACCTCGTGCTCGATGCGCCGGCTCGCCGACGGCCAGGGCTATGGCGCTGACGGTCGTCTTCGGCACCTGGGCCGGCGACACGTTCGCCTACTTCATCGGCCGCTTCTTCGGCACCACGCCCGATGGCGCCGCGCCTCTCGCCCAAGAAGACCTGGGAGGGCTTCGCCGGCGGCGTCATCGGCACGGTGCTCGTGGTCGTCTTCATCGGCCTCTACTACCACGCATCGGCGCGTCCCAGTCGCTGCTGCTCGGGCTCGTCATCGCCGTCGTGGCGCCGCTCGGCGACCTCTTCGAGTCGCTCCTCAAGCGCGACGTCGAGGTCAAGGACGCGGGCCGCTTCTTCCCGGGCACGGCGGCGTGCTGGATCGCTTCGACGGCCTGTTCTTCGCTGCCGTGGCGTGCCTACTGGCTGATCGTCACGCTGTTCTGAGGTAGGACACGATGGCACCGCAGCGCACGCAGCCCGTCGATCGCCGACGGCAACCGACAGACCCCGCCAGCGTCGTCATCCTCGGCGCCACCGGCTCGATCGGCCGGCAGGCGCTCGAAGTGGCGGCGGCGATGCCCGGCTGACGTCGGTCGTCGGGCTCGTCGCGCGGCCGCGGCGTCGATGCGGTGCTCGCAGCAGGCGCGCGACGCGCGGCGTCGCGGCGATCGCGTTCCACGACGCCGGCGGCGGCGGCCGTGGCGGCGCGCCAGCCCGAGCTGCCCCGGCGGCTGCACGTGTGCGCGCCGGCGACGAGGGCATCGCCGGAGCTGATCGCCGAGGCCGCCGCCCGAGCCGCCGCCGCCGGCGCCACGCTCACGTGCTCAACGGCATCGTCGGCGCCGCCGGTCTGCGCGCGACCCTGGCGACGCTGCGAAGCCGGTGCCACGCTGGCGCTGGCCAACAAGGAGAGCCTGGTCGCCGGCGGACCGTTCGTGCTGGCGGCGGCGCGCGCCGCAGGCGCGCGCATCATCCCCGTCGACAGCGAGCACAGCGCCATCTTCCAGTGTCTCGAGGGCGGACGTTCCGGAGCGGGCCGCCGTCGGGGCTGACGAGGGCGCAGAACCCGCTGCTGGCCACCGAGGAGATCCTGCTGACCGGCTCCGGCGGCCCGTTCCGCGGCCGCGTCGCGCGAGCGAGCTCGCGAGCGTGACCGCCGGCCAGGCGCTGCAGCATCCGAACTGGGTCATGGGGCCCAAGGTGACGATCGACTCGGCCACGCTCATGAACAAGGGCCTCGAGGTGATCGAGGCGCACTATCTGTTCGGCGTGCCCTACGAGCAGATCCGCGTCGTGGTCCACCCGCAGTCGATCGTGCACTCGCTGGTGCGTTTCGCCGACGGCGCCGTGCTCGCCCACCTCGGCGTGCCCGACATGCGCACGCCGATCGGCTACGCGCTGAGCTATCCCGGCGCGCGCCGCTGCCGATGGTGTCGCCGCTCGACCTGGCGGGCGCGCGAGCTGAGCTTCGCCGAGCCCGACACCGCGACGTTCCGCTGCCTCGCGCTGGCGCGCGCGGCCGGCGAAGCGGCCGCGCGCGCCTGGGAAGGTCGCGATGCGGGCGATGGCGGCGGCGCAGGCGCCGCCGCCCCCATCGTCCTGAACGCCGCCAACGAGGTCGCCGTCGCAGGCGTTCCTCGGCTGGGCGGATCGGCTTTCTCGACATCGCCGAGATGGTCGAGCGCACGCTCGAGCGTCTCGGCGATGGCGCCGGTCGCCAGCATCGACGACGTCTTCGCCGTCGACGCCGCGGCCCGGCAGCTCTCCGCGAGGCTCCTGGACACGTCGTCCTAAGTCCCGAAGTGCCCTGTGGGGGAGTCGGCAATGCATACTCGGGGACAGGTAGTGACTCGATGAAGCGACGCAGCGGAGCATGACGCGGACCAGAGGAACGCAAGTCCGACCCGCCGGAGCAGGGCAAGGCGGGTCCGTCTCCGTGGAGCCTGGTACTGGTCGTCGGCATCGCGCTGGCGGTGCTCACTGGCCACTGGACGTTGCTGGTGGCCGATCCTCGGACTGGCGCTGCTCATCTTCGTGCACGAGTTCGGTCACTTCGTCGTCGCCAAGCTCTTCGGCATGCGGGTCGAGCGCTTCTACATCGGCTTTCCGCCGGCGGTCGTCAAACGGCAGCGCGGCGAGACCGAGTACGGCGTCGGGGTCATCCCCCTCGGCGGCTTCTGCAAGATCAGCGGCATGAGCCCCGACGAGGAGCTGCCCGCCGACGTGATCCCGCGGGCCTACTACAACAAGCCGGTCTGGCAGCGCAACCTGACGATCCTCGCCGGCCCGCTGATGAACCTTCTCGCGGCCGTCGTGATCCTGTTCGTCTTCATGCTTTCGTCCGGCATCGATCCGCGACACGACCCTGACGCTCGGCAGGTCGAGTCGCGCACCCCGGCGGCGGCGCTCGGCCTGCGGCCGGGGGATCGTCTGGTCTCGGCCGACGGCGTGATCTTCCGCTCGTGGGACCAGGCGACCGCCTTCTTCCAGGCACATCCCCACCAGCAGGTCAGCCTCGTCTACCGCACCGACCACGGGGTCACCCGGGATGCGACCGTGACCCTGACCACCAAGCCCGGAGCTCCCGGCAAGGGATTCCTGGGTGTCGGCCCGCAGGTCACGACCACGAAGCCCACGCCGTGGCGCGCGGCTTGGCTGTCGGTCGTCGGGGATCCGGGCCGCACCGGAGGCATACCCGGCGTGGCCTATGTCGTGGCTGAGACGTTCCGGGGCCTCTGGGGTCTCGTCTCGCGGCAAGATCAACCCGGTGGGCGCCCAGGGAGCGGCCGGCCCGGTCGGGATCATCGCCGTCTCTCAGACCGCCGTGGCTCAACACTGGTACCTGCTCCTGCTCGCCTTCATCTCGGTGAACCTCGGCATCATCAACCTGCTGCCGCTGCTGCCCTTCGACGGTGGCCACATCTTCTTCAACCTGGTCGAGCGCGTGCGCGGGCGCAGGATCGACCCGCGCGTGCTCGAGCGCGTCGTCGCGGTCGGTGTCGTCCTGCTGGTGACCCTGTTTCTGTTCCTGACCATCAACGACATCCACCGGCTGCTCGGGTAGCAGCGGCGCCGTTCCGCACTGACCGTTCCGACTGAACCTACGAGAACGTCGCGTCGAGGCGTGCGCGCGGTCGCGTTCGATCTCGACGGCACGCTGTATCTCGGCCGCGAAGCCGTCGCCGAGGCCCCCGCGGTGGTCGCCGCGGTCCGTCAGCGCGGCTTCGCGGTGCTCTTCCTGACCAACACGACGACCCGCAACCCTGTGCAGCTCCAGGCGCGCCTTGCCCGCATGGGCATCGCGGCGGTGGCCGAGGAGATCTACTCCTCGGCCACCGCCGCCGCCCGCTATGTCGCGGAGCAGCGATGCGCTACGGCCTACGTGGTCGGCCTCGGGGGTCTGCGCGACGAGGTCGCGGCCCACGGGATCGCGATCACCGAGCGTGGGGAAGAGGCGCGCTCACTCGTGGTGGGCTTCTGCCGGATTTCGATGCCGCTACGCTGGCCGACGGCTTCGCGCCGGACTGCCTGTTCGTCGCGGCGAACCTCGATGCCGACTACCCCGTGGAGGGTGGCGTCCGCATGCCGGGCTGCGGCGAGACCGTCGACCGAGTCGCCGAGCGGCTCGGCCGGGGCTACGACGTGGTCGCCGGCAAGCCCGGCACGTACATGCTCGAGTGCGTCGAACGCGACCTGGGCCTCACGGCGGACGAGATCGTGGTCGTCGGCGACAACCCCGCAAGCGACGTCGCGATGGCGCGGGCGGCGGGCTGCCGGTCGATCCTGATCGGGCCGGGCGAGGCGGGCGACGGCGGCGCAAGCGCCGCCGTCGCCCGCCTCGCCGACGTGCCCGCCACGCTCGATGAGCTACTGACCCGCTGAGCCAGGGCGCGCCGCCGCGCCTGTAGTATCCTCTTGGTCATGTCCAGGATCCTTGTCACCGGCGGCGCCGGCTTCATCGGCTCGCACGCAGTCGACGCGCTGCTTGCGGCGGGCAGCGACGTGCGCGTGTTCGACGACTTCTCGACGGGCCGCCGGGAGAACCTCGAGGGGAGCGCGGCCGGCGTCGAGGTGGTGACCGGCGACGTTCGTGACGAGGACGCCCTGTTTGCCGCCGTGCGCGGCTGCGAGGCTGTCCTGCACCTGGCCGCGATCGCGTCGGTGGCGAAGTCGCTCGCCGATCCCGCGACCACCGAGGCGGTCAACGTCTCGGGCACCATGAACGTTCTGAAGGCGGCTCACCAGGCCGGCGCGGCGCGCGTGGTGCTCGCCTCGAGCTGCGCGGTCTACGGCGACGCCGCTGAGTCGCCGCTCGACGAAGCGACGCCGCTGCACCCCCTGTCTCCGTATGCCGTCTCGAAGGCCGATGGCGAGCGGCTCTGTATCTCGTGGTGTGATCGCGGCGGCCTCGACACCGGCGCGCTGCGCTTCTTCAACGTCTTCGGCCCTCGTCAGGACCCGTCGTCTGAGTATTCGGGCGTGATCGCGGCGTTTGCCGGCCGGCTGGCAGCGGACCAGCCGTGCACGATCTACGGCGACGGCGAACAGACCCGCGACTTCGTGTATGTCTCGGACGTCGTTCGTGCATGCCTGCTCGCACTGGCGGCACGGCGGCTGGGCGGCGCCTCGCTGAACGTCGGGACGGGCATCGAGACGAGCGTGAAGCGACTGCTCGAGGGACTTGCCGCGGCCAGCGGTCTGACGCCTCGGGTAGCCTACGCCGCCGCGCGCGACGGCGAGATCAGGCGGTCGTGTGCCGAGCGCCGGCGCGTGGCCGACGAGATCGGCTGGGAGCCCGCGGTCGCCATCGGCGATGGCCTGGCGGCCACATGGCGGTGGCATTCGGACCACGCCGGCGCCTCGTGAGCAGCGCCCGCCGCATCATCGTCGGCGGCGTGGCGGTCGGCGGCGGCGCGCCGGTCGTCGTGCAGTCGATGACCAACACGCGCGACCGGCGACGCCGCCGCCACGCTCGCCCAGGTCCACGCGCTGGCGGCGGCCGGCTGCGAGCTCGTGCGCGTCACGCTGCCGGCCGCCGCCGACACCGCGGCCTTCGCCGAGGTCGTGCACCACGCGCCGGTGCCGATCATCGCCGACATCCACTTCGACTGGCGTCTGGCGATCGCGGCGCTCGAGCGCCGGCGCGGCCGGCGTGCGCATCAATCCCGGCACCATCGGCGGCGACGCGCACGTGCGCGAGATCGTGCGCGTCGCCGGCGAGCGCGGCGCGGCCCTGCGCATCGGCGTGAACTCGGGCTCGCTGCCGCGCGACCTGCGCGAGCTGGCGGAGCGCCCAGCCGGTCGAGGCCCTCGTCGAGGCGGCCTTGCGCCACGCCGCGCACTTCGAGGAGTGGGGCTTCCGCGAGTACAAGCTCTCGGTCAAGAGCTCGAGCGTGCCCGACACGATCGCCGCCTACCGCGCTGCTCGCGCGCGCGCACCGACGCGCCGCTGCACGTCGGCGTGACCGAGGCCGGCACGGTCTGGAGCGGCACGATCAAGAGCGCCGTCGGGATCGGCACGCTGCTGGCCGACGGCATCGGCGACACGATCCGCGTGTCGCTCACCGGCGACCCGGTCGAAGAGGTGCGCGTCGCCTGGGCGATCCTCGCGGCGCTCGAGCTGCGCCGCCGGGGCCCCAATCTGATCTCGTGCCCCACCTGCGGCCGCACCGAGATCGACCTGGTCGGCCCTGGCCGGCGAGGTCGAGCGGCGCCTGCGCGCCTACAGCGCGCCGATCAGCGTCGCCGTCATGGGCTGCCGCGTGAACGGCCCCGAGGAGGCGCGCCACGCCGACTTCGGCATCGCCGGCGGCAGCGGGCGAGGGTGTCGTCTTCGCGCACGGGACGCAAGGTGGCCACGGTGCCCGAGGGCGAGCTCGTCGACGCGCTTTTCGAGCGCATCGACGCCGAGCTCGGCCGCAACGACACGCCCGGCGGCGACCCGGCGGCTGACCCGGCGCGAGACTTCAGCCGGCCGTGTCCGCGGTCGATATCTGCCAACATGAGACCCAGGTTCGCTCTGTGCGCGGCTCTGGCCATGGCGGCGCTCGCCGCGCTCGTGCTCGCCTGCGCCGCGCTCGCGCCGCCGCCGGCGAGCGCCGTCATCCTGCGCGGCATCGACGACTGGGAGCTGCCCTACGTCACCCCCGAGCAGCGCGCCGTCCATCTCGATGAGATCGTGAACCAGCTCGGGGCGAAGGTCGTGCGCGTGGACTGCCTGTGGCCCAACGCCGAGCCCCAGCAAGGCATCTACTCAGACGATGGCTATCTCGGCGCCGTCGTGACCGCGGTGAACGATGCCCACGCGGCGGGTCTCCAGGTGATCGTCACCGTCAATCTCGTGCCGAAGTGGGCTTCCGACAGCTCCTACTGGACTCAGCCGGCGCCTAACGGCGGCACGGGCTACCGCTCCTTCTACCCCATGACGAAGGTCGCTCTCACCGACTTCGGCGCCTTCGCCGCTCACCTGGCGACTGCGCTTCAAGGCGAAGTCCTGGGCTACGAGCCCTACAACGAACCCAACCTGTGGACCGACTTCTTCCCCCAGAGGACCAAGTCCGACAGCCGCTTCGCCGCCCGCACATACCTCAAGTACCTCAAGGCGTTCGGCCAGGGTGTCAAGGCAGCGGACCCCGGGGCGCTTGTCATCGCCGGAGCCACGGCGCCCACGGGCGAGGACAACGACTGGCGCACGAGCCCACAGACCTTCGCTGCCCAGCTCAAGGCGTTAGGCGCCGCCGCGGCGTTCGACGTTTACTCACACCACCCGTACACCGTCGGTGGCCAGCAGGATATGAGTCCCACGAGCCCGCCGAGCCATCCCTCGAGGACGGTGTCGATGTCCAACCTCGACACCCTGCTGCGTGTGTTTCCGGACAAGCCTTTCTACCTGACCGAATACGGCTACTCGACGAGCTACAGCGTGGCCTTCGGCGGGTCCGTGACCGAGACGCAGCAGGCTGCCTATCTCCGCAAGGCCTACGCCCTCGCCGCACGCCACCCCCAGGTGAAGATGCTGCTCTGGTACCTGCTCAAGGATGTGAGCTCGAACGGCACGACGACCGACAAATTCGGCTGGTACCTCGGCCTGCGGCGCGTCGACGACAGCCGCAAGCCGGCCTGGTTTGCCGTTCGCGCGCGGCAACCACATCACCTCGACGGCCCCGACTCACGCCGCTCGCGGGGCTTCCGTGCGGCTCAGCGGACGCTACACGTGTGCGAGCATCGGCGGGGTGCCGGGCACGCGGCTCGTCGTCGAGCGCAAGATCGGCACGGCGCCGCTGGCGGTCGGTCAAGGCGGTCGTGACCGGCGCCGACGGCGCCTACGCGACGCGGGTGGCGGTCACGTGCACGCAACGATATCGTGTCGTGTTCGTGGGCGTCGTGGCCAGCGCCGGCCGCCGTGTGGTCACGCCGTGACGTGCCCGACTATTCCGATGATGGGCGCGCAGCCGCCTGAGGGAGCAGCCAAATGAAGCTATGCCGACTGTCAGCACCGCTCGTGGCGGCAGCGCTTGCCGTGGTCGCCGTGGCGGCGCTCGCCGGCTTCGCCGCAGCGCCGCAGGCGAGCGCCGGCACGGTCGCGCGAGCGATCGCCGACAACGGCCTGACCAACACGGGCGTTCCCTTGGCGGATCGGCTCGCGCTGCTCGACGAGATCGCTACGAAACTCAACGCCAAGGGGTGCGCCTGCTCGTCTCCTGGCCCCAGGGCGAGCCGACCAAAGGCATCTACGCCGACGCGTACCTGGCCGACGTCAAGACGATCGCCGACGCTGCAAGCGCTGCGGGCATGAAGGTCATCGTCACAGTCTGTTACGTGCCGAGGTGGGCGTCGGACAAGTCGTTCTGGGGCGACCCGCCGTCGTCGCAGTACAGCGGCTATCAGGATTTCTACCCGATGACGAGCAGCGCGCTCGACGACTTCCAGGCGTTCGCAGACTATCTCGCCACGACCCTGAAGGGCGGCGTGTTCGCCTACGAGTGCTGGAACGAACCGAACCTGTGGCCGTACCTGTTCCCGCAACGGACGATGTCCGACGGCCAGTTCGCGGCGCACACCTACCTGAAGTACTTGCACCATTTCAGCGCCGGCATACGGGCCGGCGATCCTGCGGCGGTCGTCGTGGCCGGAGCGACTGCGCCGGCCGGCGACGACAACGGCAAGTACCGCACGCCGCCGCAGATGTTCGCGCAGCAGCTCAAGAACGATGGGGCAGCCGACTACTTCGATGCCTTCTCGCACCACCCCTACGTGGTCGGTGGCCGTCCCGATCTAGACCCAGGCCTGCCGCCGGCGCACCCCGATCGGTACGTGGAGCTGCAGAACATCTCGACGCTCCTGAAGATCTTCCCGACGAAGCCCTTCTACCTGACGGAGTATGGCTTCTCGACCGATTTCAGCTGGATGTTCGGCGCGGGCGTGACCGAGACCCAGCAGGCTGCCTGGCTGCGCAAGGCCTATCGCATGGCGGCGACTCACCCGCAGGTCAAGATGCTGATGTGGTATCTCATCAGGGACCAATCGCGGACCGGCTCGTCGAGCAACCCCAACGGGTGCTACACGGGCTTGCGGCGCGTCAGCGGCGGCGCCAAGCCGTCCTGGTATGCGTTCGCGGGCGGCAACAGACTGACGCTGGTGACGCCGACCAGCGCCCGCCGTGGCACCGCCATCCGCCTGCAGGGGCGCCTGAGCTGTGCCTCGGTGGGCGGCGTGATGGGCAAGACACTGCAGATCAAGCGCAAGCGCGGCAGCGGACGGTGGTTGCTCGTGCGCAGCGTGACGACCGGCAACGACGGCAACTTCTCGACGAAGGTGATCCTGGGCGCCACGCAGCGCTACCGGCTCGTGTGGCCCGGAGTCGTGTCGAGTCCGATCCGGCTCGTCAGAGTTCGCTAGCGCGCTGCTCGCCCTAGGGCGAGCTCGTGGCCGACAGACTCCGCGACAATGCCTGTGCCTGGGCGGCCTCGCTGCTGCGGCCGGCACCCGCAAGCAGCGTCGCCCGTGCCGCCAAGAGTCCCGCGTAGTAGCTTGCGATCATCTTCGCGTTGCGGTCGAGGGGCGTCGAGCCGAGCGCCGCCTTGGGGAACTCGAGGCCGGCCAGGTCGACTGGGGTAAGCCAGCGAGCGAGCGCGGCGGCGGTCTTGCCCGGCGCGCTCCGTCTGGCCTCGAGGACCACGCCCAGCGACTCGCCGCTATATGCTGCCACGATGCGCTGATCGGGTTGATAGGTGAAGTACACGTCGCGGCCCGCGCTCTCGTACTGGTCGACGAACGACTTGATCATGGCGTAGTAGGCGTCGTCGATGGCGGCGGCATCGTAGGCGACGCCTTCCTCGAACGGCTTGACGACGCGCAGGAACTCGTCGACGAGCGGGCGCGAGCCGGCGATCAGCGCCGGCTGCTGGACGGACAGGTCCTGCAGGTACCAGCTGCGGCGCAGCAGCTCCTGGTCCAGTACCACGACGTCGGGCCGCTCGTGGTCGACGATCTGGGCCTCCATGAGCGGGAAGCCCCACTGGTCACGATCGACCATCACGAGAGAACGTGGGGTGGCGATGCGAAACACGTCGGCGATGTAGGCATCGGCGAAGCCGTAGTGGCGCATGGTGACGGTGCCCGTCGCAGTGAGCGCTGTGACCAGCGGCACGGCGACCACCACCAGTGCGAGCCCGAGGCTGATCAGACTGGCTGCCGCTGGCGCGTGCTGCCGGGAGCCGCTCAGCCACGAGGCGGCCAGGCCGGCGAGCCAGGACGCACCGACGCCCATGAGAAGCGCCAGGACCAGGTACGAGGGGATGTAGAAGACCGAGACGAGCGTCAGGTTGTCGGCGTTGACGAACGAGTTCGACGTGGCGACAGGGAAGTCGGTGATGTAGGTCGTGACCGGCCCCGTGACGGCGAGCAGCAGCAGGGCGAGCCAGAACCACCCGCGTTGTCGGCGAAAGAGCACGACAATGCCGAGCACTGCGAGGACCAGCAGACCGGCGAACCACTGGTGCGACAACAGGGTGAGGCATGCGCGCAGCTCGTGCAGGGTGGCCCCTACGCCCGAGTGGCCGCTGATCCTGTACTGGTGGCGCGTGATCGTGCGCCAGAAGTTGGTCCAGGTGCTCGGGTTGCCCCAGTCCATGGCGGGGTGCCGCGAGGCGGCGAGCGGCAGATAGAGGTAGGGAAGCAACCCCGCGACGGACAGACCGATGCCGGCGAGCAGCCTGCGCCACGATGGTCGCAGGCGGCGCACGACGACCAGGCCGTAGACAGCCAGGACCGGGATGAGAAGCACGTTCGTATCGTGTACGGTCAGCCCGAGACCGAGCACGAAGCACACGGCGAGAAACAGTCGACCGCGGCTGCGCTGGTCGCAGGCGCGGGTCCAGACGACCGTGAGCAGCAGCAGCGTGGCGACGGTGAGCGCGTTCAGGCCGTAGACCTCGGTGATGAGTGACTGCTCCCAGGCAGTGTGAGCGGTGGCAAACAGCAGTCCGGCGGCGAGGGCGGCGCCGCAGGCGACGACGCCCTCGCCGCCCCTGAGGCTGGGCAACCAGGCCGACGTGGGGTGTGCCTCGTCGCCAGAGTCGTTCGCGGGGCGACGGCCCGTTCTCGAGCGAGGTCGGGTGGCCGTCGCGGCGGGCCTCAAGCCATGGCCGGCGAGGTCGATAACGAGGAGTGTTGCCCAGGCCGTCAACGCTGCGGCCAGGGCCATGCAGACCGCCGACATGAGGTTCAATCGCCAGACCACGTCGCCGAAGGGCAGCAGGGTGAAGAGGTGGCCCAGGATGGTCCACAACGGATACCCGGGCTCGTGCGGGACGCCCCACGAAGAGGCGGCGGCCGCGAGTTCGCCGCTGTCTTCGAAGGTGACCGAGGGCGCGAGCGTGAACAGATACAGGATGAGAGAGATCGAGAACGACGAAGCTACCGCCGCAAACGTGATCGGTAGACCAAGTGGCGAGAGAGCAAGCTTGCGTGATGCCGTGGGGATGGGGTGGCCTGACGTCGTGTGTACGTGCCCGGGCTTCGGTGTCCGTTGCCTTGTGGTCGCTGCCGACGACCGTCTTCGCGTCACTGGCCGAGCCTTCCCGGAGTGGTCGTGAGGGACGTTCTCATCGACCGTAGTCTATCGTCGGTCTCGCGGGCCGCGAACACCTGGGTCCGCTCGCTGTACTTGAGATGGTGGGTGGCGGCGGCCGCCGCGACCGGCGTCCTTATCGGGTTGCTGAGTGCGCGGGACTTGGGTATCGCGTTCTTCCTGGCGGCCGCGATCGCGATGGGGGCGCTGATGGGTGCCCAGGTGCGGACGCTGGTCCTGCCTCTTGTCGTGCTGTATGGCATCGTGCCGACCGGGCCGACTCTCGTGCAGGTCGGGGCCGCCCAGGATCAGGCCTCGCGACGCGATCCTCCTACTGCTGCTGGCCTATGTGCTGCCGCGCGCGGTGACGGCGAACGGCTCGCTGTTCCTAGGTGACGCGCTGCCGTGGGTCGTGTTCTCGACGGCCGTCGTCATCGGCTGCCTTGTCGCCCACTACCAGCCGGGCATCTTCAAGTATGTCGTCTATGTCGCCGGGCCGTTCCTGGCAGGACGCTGGCTGCGTCTTCAGAAACGCGGCTCTCGCTACGTCGCCACCGGCATCGCGGTCGCGACCTGTCTCGTGGCGGTGATGGCCGTCATCGAGTTCGTGTCACGCCGCTACTTGTACGGGTCGTTCCCGGGCGCCAGCGCTCTCGTGCGCGGAGGGTTGCTTCGCACGCGAGCGAGCTTCGAGCATCCACTCGGCCTTGGCATGTTCCTCTGCCTTGGGGTGTTCTTCGTCGCAGACCTGCTGCGCGAGCGCTCCACGTTGCGGCTCGTGGCCCTGGCCGTGGTCGCCATGGGCATCTTCTCTACTGTCAGCCGTTCGCCGCTCGGCGGCCTCGTGGCCGGCGCCATCGTCTTCACGCTGGCGACGGCTCGCCAGGGCCGCGGCCGTTCGCTCGGCGTCGCGGCGGGCGTGGTAGTCCTCGCGGTCGTGCTGTTCATGCCAGGTGGGCAGGGCAGGAGCTATCGCGACTTCATGCTCGCGAGCACCACACACGGCACGGTTGCGGCCCGAAACGTACAGGGCCGCCAGAGCCTTCTCGTAGCCGGCATCGACGCTGCCGTGCAGAAGCCGCTCTTCGGCTGGGGGTTCGGATCGACCTGGCCGGGCACTTCGACCGTCGTCGCCCAGCGGGGACGCACCTTTCAGGACGTCGCCAACCTGCCCCTCGCTATCCTGATAGAGACCGGCTTCGCAGGGTTCCTGGCCATCTTTGCCGTGGCGACGATGAGTATGGTGCGCATGTACCGGGCCGGCGACTCGACCTCAGTCGCGGCACTGGCCGGCTGCGCCGGCGCCCTCGTCACATCGCTGGGGGTGACGCTTCCCTCCGTGGTCGCGCCGCTCATGCTTGTGCTGGGTGCATTCCCGCCGGTCGAGCCAGACGACCGGGGATCCGCAAGATGACGTCCGCCGCAAAGGTTCGTCCCGAGGTGCACGTCGTCATCGTCACGTGGAACGATCAGGCCATCATCGACGAGTGCCTCGACGCGCTGTCCCGCTCGCGTGGTGTCGGCCTGCACGTCAGCGTGGTCGACAACGACTCGAGTGACGGGACTCGAGAGCGTCTGCAGGCCCGCGGCGCCTCCATCGACACGTTGTTTCTCGACGGGAATGTGGGCTTCCCGAAGGCGTGCAACATCGGCGCGCGGCGCTCTGGTGAGCCGTTCGTGCTCATGCTCAACCCCGATGTCGTAGTCGAGCCGGACACAGTGGCCGCGTGTGTCGCGAAGGCGCGGGCCGAGCAGACCATCGGTCTGGTCGGCTCGCGCCTCGTCTACCCGGACGGCACGGTCCAGGACGAGTGCGCCCGGGAGCTGCCCTCGCTCTGGACGATGCTCGTGGAGTCGATGTATCTCCACGTGTTGTTTCCACGCTCGTGGCTGTTCGACAAGGCGCGCATGAGGTACTGGGACCACGGCGACTCGCGTCTGGTCCCCTGCATCACCGGCGCTTTCATGCTGCTTCCGCGTCGAGTCTGGGACGAACTCGGAGGCTTCGACGAGTCGATCTTCATGTACTACGAGGACATCGATCTCTGCGCTCGCGTGGGTGAGATGGGCCTGAGGGTCTGGTACGAGGCCGACGCCACCGCGGTGCATCACTCGGGCGTGAGCTCGGCACAGGCGGATCGCGACCTCGGCCTGCTGTACGGCGATACGTTTGTCACCTTCTTTCGGCGGCATCGCGGCGAGAGACGGCTCGGGTCGCTGTGGCTGTCGTGGTCTGGCGGGCGCTGTTCCGTCTTGCGGCCGCGCCCATCGTCGAGCTGTGGTTGCGCAAGCGGCCGCTGGGCGTCGCCCTGAAGGCTGAGGCTCTCACCAGCCTCGGCCTGCTTCGCCGCGCCGCCCGACTCGCCACCGATGACGTTGCGAAGGACAGGCCATGACCGGGGGGGCCGAGGAGCCGGCCTCGACTGGCCGGCGGCATAAGGGCGGCGGCCACGGGCGTGTGAGCTGGACTGGACGTCGAGTGCTGGCCGGCACGGGCATCATCGTCGCCACGACGATGATGGGCAAGGTGGTCACGCTCGGTAAGGACATGAGCGTGGCCTCGGCCTTCGGCGCCACTCGGCGCACCGACACTCTACTGCTCGCGCAGCTGCTTGCGACGGTGGTCTGCGGCATCGCGGCGTTTGTCGTGGCGTTTGCCATCCCGCCGGCGATCGAGGCGGTCGCGCGGCGGACCGGCACGCGCACCTTCCGTCCCGTCGCGATGGTAGTGCTGGCGACCGCGGTGACCCTTGGGGTGGTCGGCGCCCTCGTGCCATTGTGGGCGCCGTCGGTGGTGCGCCTGGTGGCACCCTCCTGGAGTGTGACGGCCAGCGGTGAGACCGCCCGGTACTTGGCCGGATTCTTCGTGGCAGCATGGCTCATGGCGGTGACGGTCCTCGTGTCGGCGTATCTCAACGTCAAGGGCGTGTTCCTGCCGGGCGCACTTGCGGTCGCCGTGACCGGGCTGTTCGCTGCCGGCTCGGTGCAGCTGTTCGCGGGACGGTATGGCGGCGCCTCCTACGTCGTCGGGAGCATCGTCGATGCGGTGGTCGGTGCGCTTATCGTGGGGGTGGCTCTGGTGGTGGCTCTCAGAAGCGAGCGCAGCGAAGAGGGCGGCTCCACGCCGTGGGGTCTGATCCTGGCGATCACGGTGCCAGGACTTCTCGGCTACGTCGCGGCTAACGGCGCCGTGCTCCTCGAACGCTTCGCCGTGAGCGGCGCGGGCGTCGGCGGCGTGGCGCTGCTCGACTGGGGCGAACGCCTCGGCAACCTGCCGCTCGGTCTGATCGTGCTGCCCTTCGCCCAGGCGGCGTACCCCGTTATTGCCAGACGCGCCGCGGGTCTCGCCTCCGACGACGACGTCGATCTGACCACGCGTGGCATCATGCTCGACCTTGGCGGCGCGACGGCGGTCGCCGCTGCCGTCTGCATCGGCGTCGCGCCACCTCTCGTCGCGGTCCTGTTCGAACACGGCCGGTTCACGGCCGCGACCGTGCCTGAGGCTGCGGCCGTGTTGCGATGGCTGCTGGTGGGGGTACCGGCGGCCGGCATCGCGACCATGGCCGCCCGTATCCTCTACGCAGAGAATCGTGGCCGGCTGGTGGCGGGCGGGTACGCGATGAAAGTCGGCCTCGAGGCCGCCGTCGTCTTCCCGCTTGCGGCTCATTGGGGAGCGGCCGGGGTGTGCGTGGCGAGCAGCGCGGGCTACTGGCTGCTCGCCGGGGTCTTCCTGGTGGCGCGTCCCGAAAGCGTGCGCACCGACGACCTCATACCTGAGACGCTACGCCTCATCGGAGTCTGTGCCGTGGGCGGCGGCACGGCGTGGCTCGCCTGCGTCCTCATGGGGTCGCACCTGCTCGCGCTGGCCCTGGGTCTTGCGGCCGGCGCCTGCGCGGCGCTTGCTGCCGGCCGCCTGCTGGGCTCGCGGGTGACGCGTAATCTGTGGCGTCTGGCTCTTCGACCTGCGGCACAGCCCCTGGTCGCAGGCGCGAGGCTGGGGGGAGGAGGCGGAACATGACAGACCAGGTTCCCCACGCTGATTTCCCTGCACCCACCGGGCACATCCTAGCGATCGGGCCACTGCCGCCGCCCTACAACGGCATGAGCGTTGCGTCGGCGTACCTCCTCGGGATGAGCGACCGCGACGGGCTGGCGTTCTATCACCTTGACACGGCGGACACGCGCGGACTGGCGAACGTGGGCCGGCTGGACCTGGTCAATGTCGTGCTGGCGATCCGGCACGGTGTTCGCTTCGTTCGGCTCCTCCTCGCCGTGCGGCCGGACGTGGTCTACGTGCCGATCGCTCAGAACGCCCTTGGCTCCTTGCGCGACGCACTGTTCCTCGTGCCTGCGCGCCTCGCCGGCAAGGCGGTCGTCGTTCACCTCCACGGAAGCTATTTCGCCGAGTTCTACCGTCGCTCTTCCCGGCCGATGCGGGCGCTCCTCCGATACACGCTGCAGAACGCAGTCGTCGGCATCGTTCTGGGCGAGTCGCTGCGTTCGCAGTTCGCGGGATTGTTGCCTCTAGAGCGCGTCAGGTCGGTGCCCAACGGCATTCCCGACTTCGCCGAGGACGGGCCTCTCACTGAGCACCGGGAGGCGGGACTCAACGTGCTGTTCCTGAGCTTCCTTTCGAGAGAGAAGGGCGTGCTGACCGTGATCGAGACGGCGGCAAGGGTCCACCGCGTCGCAGACGACATCATCTTCCGACTTGTCGGAGAGTGGAGCGACTCTGCCACGCGCTTGGCGGCTCACGAACTGATCGCCCGGTATCGGCTCGAGGACACGGTCCACGTGCTTCCTCCCGCGGGGCCCGAGGCGAAGCAGCGTCGACTGCTCGAGTCCGATGTGATGCTGTTTCCATCGGCAAACGAAGGGCATCCGTTCGTGATCGTCGAGGCGATGTGTGCGGGTCTGCCCGTACTGACGACCCGTCGCGGCGCCATCCCAGAGATGTTCGATGACGGCACGGGGGGATGGCAGTTGCCTGTGCCGGATGCCGCCGTCTTCGCTGAGCGCCTGCTGCAGTTGCGTGCCGATGCGGACCTGCGTTCACGGATGGGCCGTGCCAATCGCGAACGGTACCTCGAACTCCTGACCCTGTCGCGCTGGGAGGACGACATGCGCGGGGTGTTCGAGGAAGCGCTACGTGCGCAACGAACAGGATGGCGGATGCCGAGAAGAGGGGACGTGCGATGAGGCTCACCGGCGGGATGCGAGGATGACTGGCGACTGGTATGCGCTCGCCGCCGCCGCCGTGCTTCGGCTGCCCGTCTCAGGCCACGCGCGTGCCTATGCCGAGAAGTTCCGGCGGCCGCTGCGCAAGGCCGCCTACTTCGCTTTCCGAGAGGGGTTCGCCGACAGCCGGCGCAAGTGGTCATCGAAGCAGGTCGAGCGTGGGGTCGAATCGGAGCTTCGCATAGCGGTAGCAGCCATGCCTATGGACGAGGGCAGCCTGGTCGGGGTCACGCGCGATCTCGGTGGCACCCTTCGTTACGACCGCCGTCTGTTGTTCAAGAGCGCGGCGCCCCTCGCACCGCACGACGTGCGCCTCGACGCACGCACGCTCACCTTGCTCGAGAGCTACCTGCCGGTGGACGCCTGTCCCCTCGGAGCCGAAGTCGCGGCTGCTCTGTTGGCATCAGAGTCCAGACTGGCGCCGCTCGGCGATGCGGTGGGCGAGGCCGTCCGTGACGGCCTCGCCCACCGCATCGCCCCCGAGCGTGTCTCTGAAGTCGGCGCGGAGTCGAGTGTGCAAGGCCAGGCGCCCGACCGTTCTGCGTTCCTGATCGGGTTTGGAGGCTACGCTCGCGAGGTCCTGGTGCCCCGGCTCGGCGCCCATGTCGCAGGCGCGGCCGACCATCGCGCCGCGCTGTTGCGGCGTCATCTCACCTTGCCGTTTCCTCTGTACGACGGCGTCGAGCTGCTGCTGGAACAGATCGCCGCTGCAGACGCCCCGCTCGTGGTCGTAGCGAGCTATCACTCCGACCATGTGACGAACGCCTTGCAGGCGCTGGATGCCAATCCTTGTGCACATGTCGTGGTGGAGAAGCCAGTCGCCGTGTCGCGTGCAGACGCGGCGAGGCTGGCCGAGCGGCGGGCGGCTGGCGCCTGGATCGACGTCGGCTACAACCGTCGCTACGCCCCGTTCACAGCTGTGGCGCGACGCGCCCTCGCCCAGGCCGACGGCCCGACCACGTTCACGGCCAGCGTTCGCGAGAATCGGATCAGCGCGGCTCATTGGTACTTCTGGCCGAACCAGGGCACACGCATCACCGGTAACGTCTGTCACTGGCTCGATCTCGCTGCCCACCTGGTCGCCTCGCCGCCGACTGAAGTCAGAAGCATGGGCGGCGCCGACCGGGTCACTGTTTCGGTCACCTTCGCGGATGGCTCGCTTGCAACGGTGACGGCATCGGATGACGGCGACGACCTGCGCGGCGTCCAGGAGATGATCGAGGCAAGACGGGGTGGCACGACGATCCGCATCTTCGACTACGTGCGCTGCGAGGTCGAAGCCGATGGCCGTGCCCGGTACTACGGGCTGCTGCGGCGCGACAAGGGTCACGCCCGTATGTACGCCGACGTCTGCCGCCGCTGGCTCGGGGGAGAAGACCCAGCCTATCCGCTGGACGACATCGTGGGCGTGACCCGCCTCGTCGTAGACGCCGTCGAGGGGCTGCAGCCGGCGAGGGACCCAGCCGATAGTGAATCGATGGCCCCGGAGCAAACGAGATGAAGCAGGTGACGCAGTCGCTGAAGGATGGTCGCATCTCGGTCGTTGAGGTGCCGCCCCCTGTTCTGCAACCGCATGGCGCGATAGTACGGACCGCTTGGTCCCTTATCAGCGCCGGCACCGAGATGGCCAAGGTCGAACTCGGGCGCCGCAGCTTGGTGGGAAAGGCGCGCAGCCGCCCCGACCAGGCGCGACAGGTGCTCGACAAGGTGCGTCGCGACGGCTTGCTGTCGACGTATCGCACGGTGATGACGCGGCTCGAAGAGGCGAGCCCGTTGGGCTACAGCGCCGCCGGCGTCGTATGCGAGGTCGGTGAGCTCGCGGCGGGGATTCGCGTCGGCGATCGGGTGGCCTGCGGCGGAGGCGGCTACGCCAATCACGCCGAGGTGCTCTACGTTCCGCAGAACCTCTGCGCGCCTGTGCCCGACGATGTCGACCTGGCCGACGCGGCGTACGCCACCGTCGGCGCCATCGCGCTCCAGGGCGTGCGCCTCGCCGGGCTGGGCGTCGGCGACAAGGTCGCCGTCATCGGTCTGGGCCTTGTCGGTCAGCTGGCCGCGCAGCTCGCATCCGCGTCCGGCTGTGAGGTCGCAGGCATCGATCTCGTCGAGGAGAAGTGCCGGCTGGCCCGAGAGCTGGGCGCCAGGGGCGTCATAGCGGGCGCGGGCGATGAGGTGACAGGCTGGAGCGACGAGTTCACTCGTGGGATGGGCTTCGACGCGGTGCTGGTCGCGGCCGCCACAAAGGGGAGTGGACCGATCGCGCTGGCCGGCCGGATCGCACGTGACCGCGGCACCGTCATCGTGATCGGCGACGTCGGTCTCGAGGTGCCGCGGGGCCCCTTCTACGACAAGGAGCTCGTTCTGCGCGTGAGCCGCTCATACGGACCGGGCCGGTACGACCGACTGTACGAGGAGCACGGCATCGACTACCCGGCAGGCTACGTGCGCTGGACCGAGGGGCACAACATCAAGGAGTTCCTGCGGCTGCTGTCGCGGGGTGCCGTCAGGGTGGCGCCGCTCACGACACATCGCTTCGCGATCGACGACGCCTCCGCGGCGTACGAAATGCTCGCCGGTCCGGACGGCTCGTGGGCCGTCGGTGTGCTCCTTGAGTATCCGCCGCACGAAGACGACCCACGGTCCATCGCGCTCCCGCTGCGCGCCATGAAGCCCGGTCGCCCCACCGTCGCCGAAGAGGCTCACGTCGGGATCGCCTTGGTCGGCGCCGGCAACTTCGCGACTGCCACCCTGCTGCCGGCCCTTCGCGCAGACGCGCGCGTCGCCCTTCGCACCGTGATGACCACGAGCGGGCTGAGCGCGCGCGATGTTGCCACGCGTTTCGGCTTCGCGGCGTGCGCCGCCGACATCGATGTGGTGCTCGAGGATGAGCGGACCGTCGGCGTTCTGATCGCGACGCGCCACGATGCGCACGCTGAGCTTGCCGTCCGCTGTCTCGAGGCCGGCAAGACCGTGTTCGTCGAGAAGCCGTTGGCACTGACAGAGGTCGAGCTCGCGCGGGTCGTGACCGCCTGGCAGGCATCGCCGGGCGACCTCATGGTCGGCTTCAACCGCCGGTTCTCACCGCTTGCCGGAGAGGTCGCGGAGGCGCTGGCCGGCCGCTCCGGACCGGTGACCGTCGTCGCCCGCGTCAATGCCGGCACGGTGGCGCAGTCGCACTGGACCCAGCGCCTCGAGGAGGGCGGCGGGCGCATCGTCGGCGAGGTCTGCCACTTCGTCGATCTCGCCTGCTTCCTGACGGGCTCGCGCCCCATCGAGGTCGTGGCCTCCGCGATCGGCAACGGCAAGTCGGCGGCCCTCCAGGACACGCTCTCCGCAATCGTCCGCTTCACCGACGGGTCGCTCGCGACCTTGGTCTACGTCGCGACAGGGGACACTGCGCTCGCGAAGGAGCGCTTCGAAGTCTTCTCGGGCGGCCGCTCGTTTGTGATCGACGACTTCCGTCAGCTCATCCGCTACGAAGACGGGCGCGTGCGCCGGCGGCGTGCCGGAGGTCAAGACAAGGGCCACTCGGCCGAGATGCGGGCCTTCGTCGATCTCGTGAGCGGCCGACCCAGCTCAGTGCTCGACTTCGAGTCGTGCGTCTGGTCGACCGCGGCCACGTTCAAGATCGTGGAGTCGCTGGCGATGGGCCAGCCTGTGCGGGTGACCTACCCGGAGGCGGGCGGAGACGGTGACGTCGCCCGCGGGTGACGCACTCGATGCGGCGCTTGCGGTCTGGCGAGACCTCGGATCGCGCGGCTTCGCGAGCTTCGACCCGTACGATGGACCCTCGGCACGCTACCTGCGGCCGTTGGTCGGCGCGTCTGGGATGGCACGCCGAGGTGTGACACAGATCGTGCGGCGCACGCCCGTGCCGCTCGAACGCGGCATCGGTGTGTGCCCCGCCGTCTCTGCCTACACCCTGGGTCACGCGATGGCCACCTGTGCACGCCTGTACCGCGCCGGGGCGCTACCGGACGCGGCATCGCACGCCGCGGAGCTGCGTCTGGCGCTGACCCAGCGCGCGCTGCACGCGTGGCCCGGCGTGTCGTGGGGGTACCATTTCGCGGTCCATACGCGGTTCTTCCACTACCCGGCCTCGATGCCCAACGCGATCGTGACGTCGTACGCCTTGAAGGGCCTCGCTGAGCTGACCGCCGCCGGGCTGGCGGACTGTCGCAACGAACTCGCCGAAGGAGCGCGCTTTCTGCTGGATGGCCTGCCTCGAGTCAAGGACGAGAGCGGCTGCTGCTTCGGGTACCTGCCCTCGTCGTCGATCGTCATCCACAACGCCAACATGCTCGTCGCCCTAGCTCTCGTGCGCGCGGGCATCGCCCTCGCCGACGATGCGCTGCTCGATCTCGCCGCCGACGCGGCGCGCTTCACCTGCGCTCGCCAGCGTGACGACGGCGCATGGGAGTACTCCGAGCAGGAGGACGGGCGCTGGGTCGACGGCTACCACACCGGGTTCCTGCTCGAGGGCCTCGCGGCCGTGCGGCTGGTGCGGCCGGCAGCGGAGCTCGACGCCGCATTTGAAAGCGGAATGGGCTACTACCTCGCCCACCTCTTCGGGCCAGGCGGCGAGCCGCGCTACTACGCCGACGGGGGTCCACCATACGATGCCTTGTCGGCCGCTCAGGGGCTCGAGACACTTGCCTTGCTGCCGGTCACCCGCGGCGGTGAGGCCGTGTCCGAAACCCTCCGAGCCCTCCTTGGCTGGATCCAGCGGCGCCTGCTGCGGCCGGACGGGCGCGTCGCCTATCAGGCGCACGCGCACTGGACCGACGCCCGGGTGTTCGCCCGCTGGTCGTCCGCGCCGATGGCCGCCGCCCTCGCAGCCGTCGCTCTGGGCGATACACCGACCGGTGGCGACCGGTGAGCCGGCGTCGTTCGCTCGACGACGCCAACCAGCGCCCTGTGTGGGTCGATCTGGCCAACTCGCCGCACGTCGTGTTCTTCAGGCCGGTCATCGAGGAGCTGCGGCGGCGTCAGGTGCCCGTCACGGTGACCGCGCGCGATTTCGCTCAGACCCTGGGCATGTGCGAGCTCTACGGCATCGAGGCCATCGCCGTCGGCGAGCATGGCGGCGCGGGTCTGCGCGGCAAGGCAGCCACGCTGGCGGCGCGGGGGCGGGCGTTGCGGGCTTTCGCCCGCGACGCCCGCCCCCGCGTCGCCGTCGGCCACAACTCGTACGCTCAGGGCGTCGCCGCGCGATCGCTCGGGATCCCTGTCATGACGGCCATGGACTACGAACATCAGCCTGCGAATCATCTCGCTTTCCGGGTCGCCGATCTCGTGGCGGTCCCTGCGGCATATCCCGACCGTCTGCTCAGGCTTCAGGGCGCCCACCGTGGCAAGGTATGGAAGTACGACGGCCTCAAGGAGGAGATCGCCCTGGCCGGCTTTGTCGCAGAACCCGGCTATCTCGCGGCCCACGGCATCGACGACTCGAGGGTCGTCGTGGTCGTGCGCCCGCCGGCCGACATGGCCCTCTACCACCGATTCGCGCAACGAGCTCTTCCCACACCTGCTGGCGCGGCTGGCGGGGCAGGCGGACGACCTGTCGGTCGTCCTCCTGCCCCGCACGGCCGGGCAGGCGTGCGACCTGGAGGCCGCGGGCTTCGGCAGGCTCGTGTGGGCCGGCCCGCCGCTCGATGGCCCACAGCTCATCGCCGCGGCCGACCTGGTCGTCAGCGCGGGCGGCAGCATGAACCGCGAGGCGGCCGTGCTGGGTACGCCGGCCGCCTCGATCTATGCTGGAGAGATGGCCGCGGTCGACGAGCGGCTTGTCAATGAGGGTCGCATGATACTACTGCGTTCGCCCGGCGATCTTGCGCGCCTGCGGCTCTCAAAGAAGCCTGTCGCCGCAGTCCCCGCCGTAGGTGAAGGGCTTCTACGTGCCTTCGTCGACAGGCTGCTCGTCGTCGCAAACGGTTGATCGAGGCCGTCGTGCTCTCCCGGCGCTCAGGGTCTGAAGGGTGAACCGGCGATGACGCCGTCCCAGACGACACGCCAGCGTCCGCTTGCCGCGGAGGGAAGGCTGAAGCCGAACTGCCCGGTCGCGCTTGTGAGCGAGGTCATGACCGTTCGCCAGGCGCTCACGCCCTTCTTGACCTGGAGGCTGACCTGCTGGGCGGGAACGACCGTCCCGGCGATGGCGGAGCGCACTGTGCCGGAAACCTGCGACCGTGGGTCCTTCGCGACGACTCGTGGATGCGCTACCCGCGTAGTCACGGAGTTGTGACCGGCGTAGGCATACCAGGCGGTCTTGCGATGGCCGTCCGTCGCATAGAGGCCCGAGAAGCAGCCCGATCCGGGCTGGCCGACGTCGTGGAGCGGGTACCACAGGAGCATCTTGATCTGGCTGTGCTGAGCCGCCAGCCGGTAGGACTGCGTCACGTACGCGGCCTGAGTGGCCTCATTGACGACCGCGTCGCCGAAGCCCGGAGCCCGCTGCGTGTTGTAGCCGAACTCGCTCAGGTAGAACGGTTTGTCCGGAAACACGTTGAGCAAGGCCGAGATATTGGCGATCGACACCGTGCGTGGATCATCAGGCAGGGCGCTCGGCGCGATGCCATCCTTGGCCGGCAAGACGTACGGGTGATGTGAGTAGACGTCGAAGTAGCGGTCTGCGCCGACGGCCTTGAGCGTCGTGGCGAAGGCGAGCGGACTGGTCGTATCCTTGTTGTCTCCGCCCCAAGGCGAAGTCTCGCCGGCCACCACCAACGCCGCCGGGTCACCCGCCTTGGTCCCCGTGTAGAAGGCCTTCAACATGGCCGCGTAGGTGTGAGCTCCGAAGGCGGGGTCGGCCGGCGTCCGCTGCGGCCATAGGTAGAGGCGCGTGTTCGGCTCGCACCACACCTCGTAGCCCTTGATGCGACCCTTGAAGTGATCGCTGAAGACCTGGGCGAAGTCCTGCAGATCGACCATGTGCTCGGGAGCGATCGGATAGAAGGGCTGGTAGACGCCAGCGGCATAGCCGGGGGGCGGGTCGTTCCAGAGCGACCTGTCCGATGCCCACTCGGGAACGTCGAGGACCATGAACAGAACGCCGATGCCGGCGGCCTTTGCCTCGTTGACGAAGGGGTCGAACAGCCGCCAGTAGGCGTCGTTGTAGACGCCGCGCTGGGGTTCTACCTGAGGCCAGAGGACGTTGATGCGCACCGTGGTCACGTGGAGCCGCTGCGACAGCTCCTCTACGAGCGCCGTCCGCTGGGCGGGATCGCGGATGTCGTCCTGGCTCACCCAGAGGGCGCGACCGATGGGTGAACTCGCCGCATCGGCGGCCGGGGCGCGATAGAGCAGGATCCCCGCCAGGCAGGAGAGTACGAGCAGGGCAGCGAACACTGCGCGCAAGTGGCTTCTCGTCTGACAACGGGCGTCCATACCAGCGTCATCGCCAGAGGGTACCCCCCGAATCGATGAGCGGCTGTAGCCGTCCTTAGGGGCGCGTTGCCGGTCGTGTGGGTACGGATTCCCGCCGCCGATAGGGAACAGACCCCACCAGGGCGACGAATGTACTAGGGGAGAGGGGTGGGTCCGTGGCCGTGGCCGTGGTTAGATTAGGAGTGCCCAGCCGATCGGTCTCCACCAATGATCGAGCAGTCGTGCGCTCTCACGGCGTGTGGTGCTTCCGGCATGAAGGAGACCCTCGTTGAAGGTACCGTTCGTCGACCTGAAGGTGCAGGCTGCGGCGCTCCGCGACGAATTCGAACCGGCGATCTGGTCGGTGATCGAGCGGGCCGCCTTCACGATGGGGCCTGAGCTCACGGCGTTCGAGGGCGAGTTCGCCCGCTTCTGTGGCTGTGCTCACGCCGTCGGCGTGAGCTCAGGCACCGACGCGGTCAAACTCGCCCTCATCGCCGCGGGGGTGCGGCACGGCGACGAGGTCATCGTGCCGGCGAACACCTTCATCGCCACAGCCGAGGCGGTGAGCCACGCCGGTGCGACGCCGGTGTTCGTCGACTGCCTGGACGACACGGCGCTGATCGATCCTGACGCCTTCGATGCAGCGATCACGCCGCGTACGACCGCTGTTGTCCCGGTCCATCTGTTCGGCCAGCCGGCCGACATGGACGCCGTGTCGGCAATCGCTGCGCGGCGCCACCTGCTGGTCGTCGAGGACGCCTGCCAGGCTCACGGGGCCACGTGGAGCGGTCGTCCGGCCGGGTCTCTAGGCACCGCCGCCGCGTTCAGTTTCTACCCCGGCAAGAACCTCGGCGCGCTCGGCGACGGCGGGGCGGTGACCACTAGCGACCCCGCCGTCGCCGAACGTTTGGCCCTTTATCGGAATCACGGTTCTGCCGACAAGTACAGCCATACGGTGGTGGGTTACTGCGACAGACTCCATAACCTTCAGGCTGCGCTGCTTTCGGTCAAGCTGCGGCACCTGCCGGCCTGGAACGAGGCACGGCGCGCGGCGGCGCGCGCTTACGACGACGCCCTCGACGGCGTCGAAGGCGTCGTGCCGATCGCGCGCCGCCCCGAAGCCGAGCCCGTCTATCACCTCTACGTGGTGCAGGTTGACGACCGCGAAGCCGTGATGAAGCGATTGCGCGAGGCCGGTGTCGACACCGGTGTCCACTACCCGGTCCCGCTGCACCTGCAGCCCGCCTATGCGCATCTCGGCTACCGGCGGGGACAGATGCCGGTGGCCGAACGGCTCGCGTCCCGCATCGTCTCGTTGCCGATGTTCCCCGAGATCACGCCTGAACAGCAGGGCTATGTCGTCGAGCGACTGTCGGCGGCGGTCGCTGCGGGTGCGGCCTGATGGCCGGCGACCGCCGCAGGGTCGCAGCGACCGCCCTCGCGGCCGACGTCGCGGCGGCCACGCTGAGTTCCTACATCGCCTTCTCGGTCAGGTTCCACGACGCTGCCGGGGCAGCCGCCGCTTCACAGCGGTCCCTGTGGTCGCTGCTCATCGTCGTGCCGGCCACGCTTGCGGCCTTCGCCATCGCCGGTCTGTACGACCACGAGATCTACTACTCGCGCGTGCTCCACGTGTGGACCTTGGCCAAGGCGTCCGCCCTCGCCTTCGTCTTCACTACCGTGACCCTTTTCCTGCTCCATTCGGAGCTTGTGCAGCAGTCTCGCGTGACGACAGTGCTCACCTTCGTCGCGCTCTTCGGGACCGCGGCGCTGCTACGTGTCGGGTTTCTCACCGCGAACGTGTTCAGCGAGATAGCGCGGCAACGGCCACGGACTATGGTCGTCGGTCGCAGCCCTGAGACAGAGCGGCTGACACAACGGCTGTCAGGGCTGCGCGGCTTCGCGTCGTGGCAAGTGATCGAGCGAGGTGAGGCTTTCGATGACTATCGTCGGGCGTACGGGTTGCTGCGCGAGGGACCGGACGATCTGGGTCGCATCGCGCATCTGTTCATCGACAGCGGCAGCGTGCCGCCTCACGTGACGAGCTACCTGGTGCGGCTCGGCAAGGAGCACGGGGCCGAGGTGTACGTGATCTCCCGGCTGCTCACCGCGCTTGACAGCCCAGGTCTGCTGCTCGACCTGTTCGAGATGCCCGTGGCGCGGGTGCGCCACCGCCCGGACGAGCGGCACACGCGAGCCACCAAGCGCGCTTTCGACATCCTGGGTGCGACAGTCGCGCTGGTTGCGCTGTCGCCTCTCATGGCCGCCGTCGCTCTCGCCATCAAGCTCACCTCGCGCGGGCCGGTCTTCTTCGCTCAGGAGCGAGTCGGGCTGAAGGGCGATCCGTTCCGCTTCTACAAGTTCCGCTCGATGCAGACTGACAACGACCCCGAGATCCACGCGCAGTACGTCCAGCGGTTCATTCGTGCGGGCGAGGCGGCCTGCGACGAAGAAGCGCTGCGCTTCAAGATCGTCGATGACCCGCGTGTGACCTCGGTGGGCGCGCTTCTACGGAAGTACTCGCTGGACGAGCTGCCCCAGCTCTGGAACGTGGTGATGGGCGACATGAGTCTCGTCGGCCCGCGCCCTGCGCTTGCGTATGAGGTCGATCACTATCACGATTGGCATATGGAGCGCTTCGCCACACTGCCGGGCATCTCCGGACTCTGGCAGGTGGCGGGACGCAGCAGGGTGGCCTTCGATGAGATGGTCCTCGAAGACATCATGTACGGCTACAGCCAGTCGCTGCTGACCGACGTCGGCATCTGCCTGCGGACTATCCCGGTCGTGTTGCTCGGACGCGGCGCCGCCTGAGGCGCTGAGGAGAGGGGATCCACGTGACGGTAAACGTCGCCCTGGTGGGCCATGGCTACTGGGGCCCGAATCTGCTGCGCAACTACTTCGATCTGTCCGAAGCCTGGGTGGAATGGGTCTGCGATTCGAGGCCAGAGGCGCTTGCGGCGGCCAACCGTCGCTACCCTGCCGTCGCCACGACGACCGAGTTCGAACGAGTCCTCGCCGATCCGAAGGTCGACGCCGTCGTGATCGCGACGCCGATCTCGACTCACGCGCCCCTCGCTCTGGCCGCGCTCGATGCGGGCAAGCACGTGTTCGTCGAGAAGCCGCTGGCGTCGTCGGTGGAGGGTTGCATCGACCTCATCGAGCGTGCCGACGAGACCGGATTGACCCTCATGGTCGGCCACACCTTCGTCTTCAGCCCGCCGGTCCGCAAGGTCAAGGAGATCCTCGATTCGGGCGAACTCGGCGACGTGCGCTTCATCACGTCGTCGCGCGTGAACCTGGGGCTGCATCAGAAGGATGTCAGCGTGGTCTGGGACCTCGCTACCCACGACCTCTCCATCCTTTACTACTGGCTGGGCGAGACGGCGGTGGAGATCGCAGCGACAGGCCGGGCTTGCGTGAGGCCGACGATCCCGGACGTCGCTTTTGTGAACCTGCGGTTCCCGTCGGGGGTCATCGCGGGCATCGACGTCTCGTGGCTTTCGCCGGTCAAGCTGCGGCGCACGATCGTGGTGGGCAGCAAGAAGATGCTGGTCTACGACGACACCGAGAGCGTCGAGAAGGTGAAGATCTTCGATCACGGTGTCGACTACAAGGAACCGCTCACCTACGGCGAGTTTCAGCTCTCGTACCGGACGGGCGACATCCTGGCGCCCAAGCTCGAGACGATGGAGCCGCTCTACAGAGAGGCCGCCCACTTCCTGCGCTGCGTCGAGACGGGGGAGATGCCGCTGACCGACGGGCGTGCCGGCCTCGATGTGGTCGCCGCGCTCGAGATCGCCGATCGCGCGATGGCCGAGCACGCTTGTCTGCCGGTCGTCATCCCGGCGGTGAGCGCCCGTGCCTGAGTCGGAGGGGGTCATCCCGCCACGGGCCCGCCTCAGGCGTCGAGGTCGCAGCCAACGTGACGCTGGGCGGCGGCGCCGATCTGCAGGCGCCCTGCATTCTGGGCAAGGCGCCCAGGGGCGCCTTGCCCGGCGCCAGGGCGCTCGTCATCGGTGCCGATGCGACCATCCGCCCGTTCACTACCATCTATGGCGGCACGACCATCGGCGACCGCTTCCAGACCGGGCAGGGTGTCTCGATCCGCGAGGACAACCTCATCGGCGACGACGTCTCGGTGGGCACCAACGCGGTCCTCGAGTTCGGCAACAGCATCGGTCACCGGGTGCGCATCCACACGGGCTGCTTTCTCGAGATGGTCATCATCGAAGACGACGTGTTCGTCGGGCCGAATGTCGTCTTCACTGACGACCCTCATCCTATGAACTGCCCGCGCTACACAGACTGCAGGGGTGGGGCGGTGGTCCGCCGTCTCGCTCGCATCGGCGCCAACGCCACGATTCTGCCGGGCGTCGAAATAGGCGAGAACGCGCTCGTCGGCGCCGGCGCCGTCGTCGTCAGCGACGTACCGGCCGGCATGGTCGTCGCCGGCGCCCCGGCGCGCGTGATCAAGGCGGTAGCCGATTTGACCTGCGGGCTCGGCGCCTTCGAGCGTCCCTATGTTTGGCCTCCCTATGCTGATTGAGTGCAGGAGTGAGTCGAGGCTGGGCGAAGTCCTGCAGGTGGTGAGTGTGACCGATGGCTGACGTGACTCCGCAGGCAATGGGCATGACGCTGCGCGACTACCTCGACGTGCTGTGGCGCTGGAAGTGGCTCCTGGTGCTCGTCGTCGTCAGCGCGACGCTGGTCGCCTATCTGTCGGCCGCACGACAGACCCCGCAGTACGCGGCCACCGCCAGCCTTCTCTACGAGAAGCCGATCGACGTGTCGAACCCGCTCAGTGCGGGATCGAACTGGATCGACCCGACACAGCAGGCCCTCGACGTGCAGTCGGTGGGCACGGTCATCGCGAGTCCAGACATGCAGGCGCGGGTCGAGCGGCTGGTCGGCGCGGAACTGCTCGACAGGGCGGCGTTCTCGGTGTCGGCGGCGGCGGTGCAGCCAGACGCCAACTCGTCGTACACGAACGTAGCCACGATCACTGTGACGGGTTCGGATGCCGACCAGGATGCGCGCCTGGCAAACGCCTACGCGGAGGCCTTCATCAGCTGGCGCAAGGAGCGCCAGCGGGCACAGGTCCGCCAGGCCGAGACCGTGCTCCAGTCGAAGATGAACGGCTTCACAGCACCAGCCACGCACAACTCGGCCGACTACATCATGCTCGAGCAGCGGCTGCGCGACCTGCAGATCCTCGAGGCCACGCTCACCGGTGACTTCCGGCTGGTCGATCGCCGCCGAACCTCCGTCGGCGCCCTTCTCACCGCGACCGATGCGCTCTGGCGTGCTGGGATTCGGCGTCGGGTTGTTCGCCGCGATCGGCCTCGCCTTCCTCCTCGAGCAGCTCAACACGCGGCTGCGCGACTACCGCGAGACCGCCGAGATCCTGCATATGCCGGTCGATCGGTCGCATCCCTGCTCTGCCCAGGAAGTACGTGACCGAGACCCGGTCTCGCGGTCATCAAGCCATCCCGAGGGCAGGGCGGCGGAGGCGTTCCGCATGCTGCGCGGCAACCTCGAGTTCGTGAACGTCGACGACGAAGTCAAGATCGATGCTCGTGACGAGCTGTCGCCAGGGCGAGGGCAAGAGCCTGACCGTGGCCAATCTCGCGGCCACGCTGGCACTCGCCGGCAAGCGCGTGGTCGTCGTCGACGGCGATCTGCGCCGGCCGCAGATGCACGCAATACTTCGGCACTCGAAAACGACAAGGGTCTCTCGACCGTGCTCAGCGGGCAGGACGAGCTCGAGGTGACGCTGCAGAAGGTCGAGCTCGTGCCTGCCACCGACCGACCATGTCGCGGCCGCGGAGCCCGCGCCCGCGGTGGAGGCCGCAGGCGGTGGACTCCTCGTGCTGACCGCGGGGCCGCTGCCGCCCAATCCCGGTGAGCTCATCGCATCGAAGCGTTTCGACTCGCTCATGCGAGAAGCTGCGCGCCGACGCGGACATCGTCCTGGTCGACTCGCCGGCCATCATGGCCGTCGGCGACGCCGGCGCGCTGGCTTCGGCGATCGACGGCCTGCTCATGCTCGTCAACATCCAGGCGATCCGCCGACCGACGCTGCGCGAGGTGCGCGACGTCCTCGAACCGCTGCCCTGCCGCAAGCTCGGCATCATCGTGGTGCGCGAGCAGATGCAGTGCCGGCGAGTCGTACCGATACGCCTACTACAAGTATCAGCAGGCCTGAGAGGCTGGCCGCCGCCGCACCCCGGATCAGTCTGTCGCCGACGCCCTTGCCTTCTTGGTCGTGAGCGCCGGCTTCGTCGTAGCTCAGCCCGGTGAGCGAATGTGACTTGTTGGTGCGCTCGAAGGCGATCGTCTTGGTGAGGCCCTCTTCGAGGGTCACGCGCGGCTCCCAGCTGCAGGAGCTCGCGCGCCCGCGCGATGTCCGGCCGCCGCACCTTGGGGTCGTCGATGGGCAGCGCCGAGTAGACGATCTCGCTGGCGCTGCCGGTCAGGCGTCGACGATCGTCTCGGCCAGCTCGCTCAGGGTCAGCTCGGCGGGGTTGCCGATGTTGACGGGCTCGTGCTCGCCGCTCGTGGCCAGCCGGTAGAGGCCGTCGATGAGGTCGTCCACGTAGCAGAAGCTGCGCGTCTGCGTGCCGTCGCCGAACACCGTGAGCGGCTTGTCGTGCCAGCGCCTGGCGCACGAACGTGGGCACCGCGCGGCCGTCGTTCGGGCGCATGCGCGGTCCGTAGGTGTTGAAGATGCGCGCGATGCACGTGTCGACGCCCTGCTGGCGGTGATAGGCCATCGTCATCGCCTCGGCGTAGCGCTTCGACTCGTCGTAGACGCCGCGCGGGCCGATGGGGTTGACGTTGCCCCAGTAGTCCTCGGACTGCGGGTGCACGAGCGGGTCGCCGTAGACCTCGGAGGTCGAGGCGAGCAGGAAGCGGGCGCGCTTGAACTTGGCCAGGCCGAGGGCGTTGTGCGTGCCGTACGAGCCGACCTTGAGCGTGTGCAGCGGCAGGCGCAGGTAGTCGATGGGGCTCGCCGGGCTGGCGAGGTGGAAGACGAAGTCGACCGTCTCGTCGACGTCGACGAACTCGACGCAGTCGACGTTGCGAAACTCGAACTCGGGTCGCGCAGGTGCTCGATGTTCTGCAGCGAGCCGGTGTCGAGGTTGTCGAGACAGATGACCCGATGTCCCTTGTCGAGCAGGTACTCGCAGAGGTGCGACCCGAGGAACCCGGCGCCGCCGGTCACCACGGATGTCGTCACGACGTCCCCCTTCGTGGTTCGGTGGTGTACCTGCAGGCGATTGTACGTGACGAGGGCTGGACGAGCACGCCGGGGCAGACACAGGCGCGCCGGCACGAGCAGATCGCGTCTAGTAGGCGCCCTTCAGACCGAACACGACGCCGATGGTGCGTAGCACGATCACGGCGTCGCTCGCCAGCGACCACGTCTCGATGTAGCGGAGGTCGAGCGCGATCATGTCGTCGAACGAGATGTCGCTGCGACCGCTCACCTGCCACAGGCCGGTGAGTCCGGGCAGCACGACGTGGCGCTGCTTGTGGACGTCGTCGAGCAGCGCGAAGTCGCGCATGGGCAGCGGTCGGGGCCCGACCAGGCTCATGTCGCCCTTGAGGACGTTGAAGAGCTGCGGCAGCTCGTCGAGACTCGAGCGGCGCAAGAAGCGGCCGACGGCCGTGACGCGCGGGTCGTCCTTGATCTTGAAGATGGCGCCGTCGGCCTCGTTCAGGTCTCGAGCTCGGCCTGCAGCTCGGGCAGCGTCGCGGCGCATCGTGCGGAACTTGTAGCAGCGGAACCGCCGCTGGCCGAGGCCGATGCGCTCGTCGACGAACAGCACCGGTCCCGGGGAGGTCGACTTGATGGCGGCGGCGAGGGCAAGCAGGACGGGGGAGAGGAGCACCAGGAGGAGCGCGCCGCCGACGAAGTCGGCGGCGCGCTTCATGTAGTAGGCGGCGGCGTTGAGCTTGCGCCGCCGCACCACGAACAGCGGCATGTCGAACCCGGGGATGTAGGTCACGGCCTCGGGTCCGAACTCGAGGTCGACCGCGGCGAGCTTAAGGGCCACGCGGTGGCGCCGGCACACGTCGAGGAAGTGCGGCATGAACTCGCGGGCCAGAGCGACGTCGCACACGACGAGTTCCGCGGCCCGTGTCGTCGCCAGGACCTTGTCGAGGTCATCGAAGGCCCCGAGCGCAGGCAAGGCCGCTTGGCTATCTTCGTCGTCGTTGCCGCGGCCAGCGATCATCCCCAGGATCGAGTACTGGTCGCCCCAGGCGCTGGCCGCAATCGCGTCTTGGGCCGCGATGCAGCCCTCGCACGAGCCGACAAGCACCACCGGCGACAGCTCGCTCTTGCCGAAAGAGCGTTCGACGGCCGCGTCGTAAGCCAGGCGCGCCGCCGCGAGGATGGCGAGCGCCAGGGCCCAACTGATCGCGAACGACAGCGGCGCAAGCGGAGCGGCGGTGAGAAGGCCGATGACGGCGACCACGGCGGCGGCAGACAGTCCTCCTCGCAGGGTGCGTAAGAGACCGTGACGCGAGCCGCGCCGACCGTAGAGCCCACTGAGCACGAACACGGCGACCATGGCCAGAAAGCCGACCATCACATCGACTGCGCGGGGTGAGACGAAGTCTGACGAGAAGATGCGGCGGTCGAGGGCGAACGTCGCCCAGACGGCCAGCAGCAACGCCGCGCCGTCGATGCACATGAGCGCGAGAGTACTCAGGATCCGGCGCAGCACGTGCGGCTTGACGAGCGACCGCGGCGACAGGTCGATCGGGGCGCGAACATCGTGATGAAGGACGACCTCACGGACTGTCATGCGCCGGCGACCCCCAAAGATGCTCGGAAGAGGCGAGGACATGGAGTGGTGGGCGCCCCTTCGAGACAGAAACCCCGACCCCCGCCGGGACTCCCCTACCGTGGGGTGATTATATGAGTACGGGACCTCGTGGACAATCCTCGTTCAGGGGCGGGAGACCTCGCGCGCCAGGTGCTCGTACGCGTCGGTCACAGCGTCCCACGAGTACACCGCCGCGGCCCTGGCGGTCGCCGCCGCGCGTAGGGATTCGATGCGCTCGGGGTCGTCAAGCAAGTCCTGGAGCACGCGTCGCAGACCTGCGGCGCCCTCGCCGCCGTGATAGGCGACACCGGCGTCGCCTATCACCTCGAGGTTGGGCTCGTGATCATTGACGACCACGCAGTTGCCGGCGGCCATCGCCTCGACAAGGACAGGGTGCGTGCCGCCGACGCCGCTCGGCACGACGACCACACGAGCGTTGCGTGCGAGCTCACGGTAACCTTCGTCGAAGACGTATCCTGTGAGGACCACACGAGGGTCGGTGCCAGCCGACCGCCGCAGCTCCTCCTGGTAGGCACAAGCGTAGGGCGCGTCGCCGACGATCGCCAGGCGGTCGTCAGCGGTGACGCCCGAGAACGCCTCGACGAGTACGTGGGCGTTGTTCTCGGGCACGAGACGACCGACGAACAGCACGTAGCGGCGCGACTCGAGCCCGTACCGGGCTAGCGTCGCGCCGCCGTCAGTAGGCCCGTCCATGTCGGCGCCGTAGGGGATGAACACCGTCTCGGCGCTGTGATTGTCGCGATAGAGTCGCTGGAGCACCCGCGAATCGGTGATCACGCGGCAGGCAAGACGGGGTGCCGCGCGCTCGCTCCAGCGGATGTAGAGCCTGGCGGCGGCCGACCATTTCTCGCGCTGGGAGTCGAGCCCGTCCACGTTGAGGACGCTGGGCACGCCCAGAACGCGGCTCAATCCGGCGAAGGGGGCGTTGCCCGCGATGAAGTAGAAGGCGACATCGGGCCGCAGGACGGTGGTCGCGTGAACGGTCGCCAGCGCCGTGTGGACGAAGGTGTCGAGGTGCTTGGTGGCGATCGTCGGCAGGTGGACGAGCCGCATGCCCTTGTAGGTCGCATAGCGCCGCTCGAGCATGTGCGGCCGACAGTAGACGATCACCTCGTGGCCGCGCGCCACCAGGCGTTCGCCGATGTTCTCGACCGCGGTCTCGAAGCCGCTGTACGAGGCAGGGATGCCGCGCGTGCCGACGAGCGCTAGGCGGATGGCGCCACCGTCTTTCGTCCCCGCCGGTAGCCGCGCTCGAGCACGCCTTCGTAGGCGCGCAGGGTTGCCGCGGCACACGTTGGCCAGTCAAACGCTGCCGCTCGCACGAGGCCTCGCCGCCGCAGGTCGTCGCGCAGCCCGGCGTCTGCGATCACAGCCCCGAGCTTGGCCGCGATGTCTTCGACGTCAGTGGGATCGAACAGCAGTGCGGCGCCACCGGCCACCTCAGGCAGCGAGGTGACGCCCGAGCAGGCGACCGGGCAGCCGCAGGCCATCGCTTCGAGCACGGGCAAGCCGAACCCCTCATACAGCGAGGGGAACACGAGTGTCACGGCGGCCGAGTAGAGCGCCGGGATCTCGGCGAGTTGAGCGTAGCCGAGCAGCTCGACGTGACGGGCCAGGCCGAGCTCGACAATCCACGACTCGACATCCTGTCTGCGGCCTCGCGAGCCCCCGGTCAGCACCAGCCGGCAGTCCTCCGTCGCATCCGCGTCGACCAGCATCTTCCAGGCCTCGAGCATGCGACGCGGGTTCTTGCGGGGCTGAAGAGCACCGACGAAGAGGACGTAGGGGGTGGGCAGCCCGAGTTCGCGGCGCATCCGCTGCATCTCGGCGGCGTCGCGCGGGTGGAACTCGGGCTCGACCCCCTCTGGGATCGCCACGACCAAACTCGGCTCTACGGAGAGGTGGTGAAGCACCTCGTTGCGGGCGTGCACTGACGGCACGATGACGAGATCGGCGGCTCGCACAGAGAGTGGCACCCCCGCAGAGAGGACGGCACGGTCCCGCGTAGTGAAGAGGTCCGGACGGGTCAGGAACGAGAGGTCGTGAACGGTGACGACGACCGGGCGGTTCGCCACGGGAGGGGCGACATAGGTGCAGTGGATGAGGTCGGCGTCGATGTGCTCGGCCAGCAACGGCAGATCCACCATCAAGCGGCGGGCGTTGGCGCTGGACACGCGGTGGGCGACGTGCGGCACCGGCAGCGCCTGTTCGGAGGTCAGCGCGACGTCGAGTGCGACGCCAAGGTCCGCGAAGCCGCGCAGGAGTCCCCGGATGTAGGTCTCGTTGCCGGTCTCGTTGGCGCCCAGCATGTGTCCGTCGATGAGGATGCGCATGGCTGGGATTGTATAGGACGTGGCTGGGCCCAGTGGACGCTAGTCAGGCGAGTCTGTAGCATCGGTCGCGCAAGGGGGGCGTGCCCACGCCTGCGGAATGGCGACGACGGGTTGGACCGTGAAGATCCTCGTCATCAACAAGTTCTACTATCCGAAGGGTGGACCCGAGATCTATCTACGGGGTGTCTCGCGTGCCCAGGAACAGAACGGCCACGAGATCGTTCCCTTCAGCATGCGGCACCGCTACAACTGGCCCACCCCGTTCGACCGGTACTTCGTGAGCGAGGTCGGCTTGAGCACCGTTGAGCGACCCTTCGGCGAGAAGCTGCGTACGGCCTCGCGGATCGTCTGGTCGCTCGAAGCTCGCCAGCAACTCCGCAGGCTGTTGGCGACCGTGCGTCCCGACATCGCTCACGCTCATTTGGTCTCGCACCAGCTCTCGCCGGCGATCCTGCCGATCCTGCGCGCGTCGGGCATCCCCGTCGTTCTCACACTTCACGAGTACAAGCTGATCTGCCCCAACTACCTGCTGCTCGCCGGCGGCTCGCCTTGCGAGGCCTGCCGTGGGCATCGGTTTCACAGCGCGGTGCGCCGCCGCTGCGTAAAGGGTTCGCTCGCAGCGAGTGCGCTCTGCGCCTTCGAGCTCTATCTGCACGAGTACCTGCGCGTCTACAAAGACAACGTCAACTTCTTCATCGCGCCGAGCCGCTTTATGCGCGACAAGATGATCGAGTTCGGGTTTGACCCTCTGCGGGTCTGCGTGGTGCCCAACTTTGCCGACGTCGCCGAGCATGTTCCGAGCGACGACGTCGGCGACTACGTGCTCTACTTCGGGCGCCTAGTCGCCGAGAAGGGTCTCCTGACGCTTCTCGAAGCGATGCGCCGCCTGCCGGCGACGGCGAAGTTGGTGATTGCAGGCGATGGTCACCAGGAGGCCGAGCTGCGTCGAGCCTCGCACGACATGGCGAACGTGACGTTCACCGGGTTCCTTCAGGGTCGTGAGATCAGGGACGTCATCGCAGGCGCGCGCTGCTGCGTCGTGCCCTCGGAGTGGTATGAGAACTCCCCCATGACCGTCTATGAGGCCTATGCCAACGCAAAGCCCGTGGTCGCGTGCGACATCGGGGGGCTGCCGGAGCTCGTCGACGACGGCGTGACCGGGCTACTCGTGCCGCCGCGCTGCCCGGATGCCCTCGCTGCGGCATTGGGCCGGCTGCTCGACGATGCCGCGCTGGCGCGCGAGATGGGTGACGCCGCCCGGCGCCGCGTCGTCGATGACTACTCGCTCGAGCGGCACTGCGAGCGTCTCGAGGTCCTGTACGCACGTGCAGTGCGAGGCGGCTTGCCGGGCCCCGAGTTCCTGCCGGCCACGTGAGACTCCCCCGCATCGTCAGGGACGTCTCCCTGCAGGCGACTGGGGGCTACATCGGCGCCGGTCTGCAGGTGGTCCGTGCGCTCGTCCTTGCTCGCCTGCTCGGTCCGTCGGGTCTCGGCACGGTCGCGGTCGTTGCGCTGGTCATCGCCTACACGCAGTATGCCGACCTTGGCGTCGCACAGGCCCTATCGCGGGAGATCCCAGTATCGCTGGGAGCCGGCCGCAAGGGCGAAGCCGCGTCCTGGAGGTTCTACGGCTTCGCCGCCAAGGCCGTGGCAGGCACCGTGGTCGCGGTCGGCCTGGTCGCCTACGTCGAGCTCTTCGGCTCCGGCCTGCCCGGTTCCCTGCGCTTCGGGCTTCTGACCGCCGCGCTGGTGGTGCTGCTGCAGGGCCTCCTCTCCGTGGAGCAGACGGTCCTGCAGGCGCACCAGCGCTTCGGAGCCAACACCCTGCTCACCCTCGCGCTTCCCACAGCGAGCCTGCTCACGGGGATCGCCGGCGCCCTCATCGCCGGTGTCATCGGCGTGTTCGTCGGTCAGGTCGTGTGCTACGTGACCACCGTGTCGCTGGGTCTGGCCCTGGGCACACTGGCGAGGCCGCGCCGGCTCGAATGGCACCGGCTCGTCAGGCTGCTGCGCATCGGCGTTCCCTTGGCCGTCTTGACGTTCATGGGGTACAGCCTCGTCAACGTCGATCAGATCGTCGTCGTCAGCTATCTGGGTCGGACCCAGCTCGGCGTGTACACCATCGTCCTGTACTGCGGCACCCTGCTGATCATGCTGCCCCAGGCCCTAGCCGCGGCAGTCTCTCCGCGGCTCATCCGGCGCTATGGGGAGGCCCAGGCCATCGAGTCTGTTCGCGAACTCACGTGGCGCCCGGTTCGTACACTGTCGCTTGCCCTGCCGGTGACGATCGCCATGCTGTGGCTTGTGGTGCCGCTGGCCGTCGATAGTCTGCTGCCCGCCTATCGCGGGTCGATCGGGCCCCTGCGCGTCTACGCCACCGGCTTGTTCTTCCTCGGCTTGAACCTCGGCGTCAGTTCGACGCTCATCGCCTTCCGCAAGCATGTCTACAACATTCCGATCATCGGCGCGTCGATCGGCCTGAACGTCGGGGCCGACATCCTGCTGGTCGGGCACGCACATCTCGGCCTCACCGGCGTGGCCCTCGGTTCGGCCGTCACCTATGCGTTCTACTGGATGGCCCACACGGTCCTTGTCCGGCACTACTTCGGCCAGAACGTCGCGGCGGCGCTGCTCGCCAATCTGCGTTCGGGCTATCCGGGATTGCTGCTGGCGCTTGCGCTTGCGTGTCTGTGGCGCCTCGGTCAGCTTGACGCCGCGGGTGGTCTGGCCTTCGCTGCCCTCGCTGGGGCGGTCACGTTGCTCACAGTCGCCCGCTGGCGGCTCGGCCGCGGGCCGCGAGAATCGCGGCCCGCGGCCTCGCTGAGCCTGAGTGAGGCAGACTGTCAGTGAGCAGCGTCACAGGCGGACCCGACCCCGGTAACGGGGCTACGTCGGCGGACCGGCCGTGCGTCGACGTCGTGATCGTCACCTTTGAGAACGAAGCGACCGTCGCGAGGGCCATCGCGAGCGTCAAGGGTTCGAGCCTCGTCGCATCGACGATCGTCGTCGACAACGCGTCGCGCGACGGGTCGGCCGAGGCCGCCGAGGCGGCCGGGGCCGACCCTGTTGTGGTCAATCCCGAGAACCGGGGGTTCGCCGCCGCCGTGGACCAGGCTCTCGAGCATGAAGCCGCGGAGTTCGTCCTCCTCCTGAACCCAGATGCCGCGCTGACGGAAGACACGCTGGGACTCCTGTCATACGCGTTGATCGGCCACCCCGATGCCGTCGCGGCAGGCCCCGTCCTCGTCGACGAGCGTGGCGTCGAGACGCTGGGTGCGCGCCGCTTCTCGACGCCCCGGAACCGTCTCGTGCCGCACCTGCCGATCGTTCGTCGTCTGGTTGCCGCGCTTGGCCCCGAGTACCGGCCGGACGACCCCGTCAGGACCGCCTGGCACCCCATTGCAGTGGACTACCTTTGGGGAGCAGCCTTGCTCCTGCGCCGCGAGTTCCTGGAGAGCTGTGACGGTCTCGACAGCCGCTTCTTCCTGTACTCGGAGGACGAAGACCTTGGACTCAAGGCCCAGGCCGCCGGTCGCCGGATGCTCCTCGTGCCGAGTGCGCGTGCGCTGCACAGGGGCGGCGCGAGCAGCGCGGGCACCGCCCCGGGTCTTCCTCTCGCTCGCCAGCTCTGGGCGATCGAGATCCTCTTCGGAAAGTGGCGCGGCTGGTGGACCGCACGCTGCTTCGGCGGCGCCGTCGAGGCGTCTTACGCGCTACAGGCGGCCGGCTGCCGAGTCGCCGGCCGTGCGTCCGGGGCGGCGCGCGCCGAGCACATCAGGCATGCGCTTCGGGATCTTCGGAGGGGCGCAGCGCAGTGACCGGCATCATCATGATCGAACCTGGCGGGACCGGCGGCATCCACATGTACGTACGTTCGCTGGCGACGGCTTTGCGCTGTGCCGGGCACGATGTGACCCTCTGCTCGCCGGCCGCCGGTATCGCGGGCGTGAACGACTGCCGGCTGCCGGGCTTCGGTGAGCCTTCCAGGAGTCTCGCCGGCAAAGCCCGCAGCTTGGCGTCGCACGGTGCCGTGGCCTCCACGCTGGTACGCGCCGCATGCGCTGCGCCTGGATCGGTCGTTCACTGGCAGTGGCCGACCTTCCGCTTCGCCTGCGTCAACGCCTCGCTGCTGCGCCGCCGTCACCCGACGGTCGTGACCGTGCACAACGTGGCGCCTCACGACCTCGTGTCCGTCCCCGAGGAGTGGCGGCACTTCTACGCGTGTGCGGACGTCCTCATCTGTCACACCGATTCGTCTGCCGGCGAGCTTCGTCGGCTCGTGGGCGGCGACCCGCGCCAGCGAATCACCGTGATCCCCCACGGGATCGGCGACGAGGCATGGAGCGACGAGCCTCTCACGCAGGGCGCGGCGCGCGAACTGCTGCGCCTGCCTCGCGACATCCCGATCGTGCTCGCGCTTGGCTCGGTGCGGCCCTACAAGAACCTGACGCTGCTGCTCGATGCATGGACGTCGCTTGGTGTTCCGGCGGGTCGAGCGATGCTCGTCGTGGCCGGCCATTGCGACGACTGGCGCCCATATCGGGCGCTTGCGCGCCGGCCTGGAGTGCAGGGCACGGTGGAACTGCGTGAAGGGTGGGTGCCCGAAGCCCTCGTGCCCGTCTATCTGTGCGCCGCCTCGGCTGTGGCGCTGCCCTACGAGAGGATCGACGCGAGCGGAGTCGCCGCGGCCGCGGCGTGGTGCTCGACGCCGCTGATGCTCTCGGACGTGCCCGGCTTCAGGGACGCCTGGTCGGTCGACGAGGCGCTGTTCGTTGCGTCGACGGTCGCGGCGTGGCACGACGCGCTTTCGCGCGTCGTCGCTGACGCCGCCGGCTTGCAGCCTCTGGCGGCCGGGGCCCGTCTCAAGGTGACGACTGGCTACTCGTGGCAGGCAACTGCGAGCGCTCACGAGGCGGCCTATGCGCTCGCCGCCGAGATGTTCGCTCTCCGCCGGGCGCGGGCGGAGCGTCAGGCGGGGGCATTGCTGTGAGGATCGTCTACTACAACCCGTTCATCAATGACCCGTGGGCAACCGGGGTACACGGCCGCGCCCTGGTCGAGGCGTGGCGGACGGCGGGCCACATCGTGTGCGTCGCTCCGGAAGCCGAGTCGCCCGGCGGGCCCGCCACCACGCCGCGCAGAGGTCGCTACTCGCGGCTGCCGCAGGCCGTGCGTCTCCCGGTCATCGAGGTGCGGGCGCGAGCGATGGCGGCGTTGCGCTCGCGCCGGCTGCTGGCGGCTGTGGCGGCCTTCCGGCCGGACGTGGCGGTCGTGCGCAGGGGACCCTACGACTACCTCTGGGATGTCATCCGGCCGGCTCTGCGCGTGCCGGTGGTCGGAGAGACGAACGCAGTGCTCGCGCGGGAGTTCAGTACGCTGGGATATGAGTGGCTGCCGCCGTGGGAGGTCAAGCGCGAGCGCCGGCACCTGCTCGCGCTGGATCGCTGCGTTTGTGTCAGCGAAGTCGTCGCGTCTCATGTGCTGGCCGAGGGTGTGCCGGCCGGGCGCGTGGTCGTGGCACACAACGGAGTCGATCTGCGCCTCTTTCAGCCGGACACGCCGGCCGACGGCGCTGTGAATGCCTGGCGGGGGCCGTTTCGGCGTGTTCTTGCCTACTGCGGAACGAGCGCCTTCACCCACGACATGCCAACGCTGTTCGCCGCCGTCGCTGCGGTCGCTCGACGTGACGACGGCATCGGCTTCCTGTTCGTGGGGCCGGAACCTCGCGAGCTGGCTGCGCGAGGCTGGCGCGGGGGGGACATGGGCGGGCGCCTCATGGCGACGGGACGGGTCGCTCATGAACGGATCCCGTCGCTGCTTGCGCCTGCCGATGCGTTCTGGGCTGCATTGAGGCACGACTATGGCTCGCCGCTGAAGCTGTTCGAGTACCTCGCGATGGGCAAGCCGGTGGCGCTGGCCGGCGTGGGTCCGGGGCCCGACATCCTTGCCGCGACCGGGGCGGGCCTGGTCGTGCCGTCAGGAGCCGGTGCGGAGCTTGCCGACGCCGCCATGCGCCTGATCGACAACGCCGACACTGGCTCCGGCGGACCCGGTGCACGCGGCCGCCGATATGTCGAAGATCACGCGTCGTGGTCGAGCGTGGCCGCCGACATGGTTGCCGGACTACCATGACGCGATGAGAGTCGGCCTCGATCTCAGCATCCGGTCGCGCGCGCCAGAGCGCTGGTGGCCCACGCTGGTCACGCTGATGCTCTGCGCCGTGCTCGCCGGCGCGGCGACCGCCGTGCAGGATCCCGTGGCGGTCGCCGCGCTGGCGGCCGTCGGCGTCCTCTGCCTGATCGCCCTCTGGTACCCAGGACCGATCGTCGTCCTGGCCATGGCCGGCGGCGTGTTCGCCGCCTACTACATCACTGTCGATGTGCCAGGATTGCCTTTCGCGGCGAACGGTCCGCTCCTGATCGCGTGCCTTCTGGCGTTCGCTGCGGTGGGCGTCGGTCTGGCGGACGGCTGGGACGTCGGCGCCGGCCGGTTCGTGGTGGTGGCCGCCGTCGTGGGCATCGCGTTGTTCCTGGTGCCGCTCGGCGTCCGCGACCAGACCGCGGCGCCGACGACGCTCGCCTATCTGTTCGGCTCGTATGGTGTCGACGTCGCCGTCCTGCTGGCCGCCCTTTGTCTTTGTGCGGCCGCCCGCGGCCGTCTGGCCGTGCTGCGCGGGTTCGCCGTCGCAGGTCCGCTGGCGGCCGTCAGCGCCCTCGTCGAACTCGTGCTGGGGCGCAATCCGATCCTCGAGTTCGCTGTGCAACGCGGTCAAGGGTTGACCTGGACGCTCGTTCCCGAGCGCTTCGGTCTGCACAGGTCCGCGGTCGGGTTCGGTCATCCCATCGAGCTCGGCATGTTCCTCGGCCTGGCCGCGATCGCCACCCTCGAGCTGAGTCGCCGCAAGCGGCTGTCCGCGTCGTGGGCGAACGCGATCGTGGCCATCGATGGTTTGGGCCTCCTCGCCACCATCAGCAGGGGTCCGCTGCTCGCCACGGTGATAGTGCTGCTCGTCTGGACCGCCGTGGTACGCCACATGGCGGGGTGGCGACGGTTCGTGCTGCTCAGCCTGGTCGTCGTGTGTCTTGGGCTGACCGTCTGGGAGATCGGCTTCGGGGGAGACGTGGTCGCGCTCATCCAGCCGTCCGACACGGAGCTTGGTGCGACGACTCAGCACCGTGTGAGCCTGGCGTCGGCGTTCCTGAGTGAGCTGCACACCGGCAGGCTGTTCGGCACTGCCGACCCACAGGACAGCGCTGTCGTAGCGCAGTTCGGCGGCACGATCGACAACGAAGGGCTCTACCTCATGATCTGGTGGGGGCTGTCAGGACTCGTCGCGATGACCCTGCTGCTCGGCCTGCCTGCCGTTCTCACCTTCGTCTCGAGACCGAGAGCCGGCCCGCATCACGTCCTGCCCGTGATGATGAGTGCCTTCTTCCTGCTGGCCGGCGCCAGCGTGGCCTTCTTCGGCCAGCTGCAGCCATACATCTTCATCATGGCGGCCGTGCTTTGGACGACACTAGCCGAGCCTGCCGAAGAGCCTTGGCTCAGAGCGTCTACGCTGATCAAGCGAGGCTACGAGCCATTTGCGCAGGCTACGATGCAAGGGTACGATGACACACCGCCCGGCGCATGAAAGGTACTCTCGAGCCTTGAACGAACAGGAACAGCGGGCCTTCGCCCTGCGGCGCTACGTCGACACGATCTGGCGCCGCCGCCGACTGGTCGTAGGCGTGTTCGCGGTGTTCGTCGGCGTTTCCATGATCGTCTCGTTCTCGATCGTGCCCAAGTACGTGTCCTCGGTGCAGCTCCGCTACCAACGCCAGCCCGACATCAACTCGGCGCTCAGCGGCACCACTCCATATCAGTCGCCGGTCGACACCCAGCAGCAGCTCGACACGACGGCGACGCTCATGAAGACCAGCGAGATCGCCCAGGCCGCCAAGGCCTTCATGCACGCGACGGCCGGTCGCGCCCCCGTCACCATCACCGCGACCCCGGTCACCAACACCAGCCTTCTTACGGTCACGGCCGCGAGTACCAGCGCCACGCGCGCGGCCGACGTGGCCAACGCTTATGGCAATGCCCTGGTCAGCTTGCGCAAGGCCGCGATGCTCAAACAATACGGGACGGTCGAGCAGATACTCACGAACAAGATCGCCACATACCGCACGCCCGAAGAGCGCGCTCAGCCGGCCTACAACTCACTCGTCTACAACCTGCAGAGCCTGCTCACGCTCAAAGGCCTGGCGCAAGGCGACTTCCAGGTCGCGGCCGTGGCACAGGTGCCGTCGAGCCCTTCGACACCCCAGCACGGCCGCGACCTCATGCTCGCGATCATCCTGGGCACCGTCGTGGCGATCGCTGCAGCCTTCGTCGCCGAACAGCTCGACGTTCACGTGCACGACGCGGACGATCTGTCGACCGCGCTCAGGCTGCCGATCATCGGGCGAGTGCCAGCCGTCAGCCGCGAGACGGTCAAGGCCTGCACGCTTGCCGTGACCGATGACCCGCACGGCATATCGGCCGAAGCCTTCCGCATGCTGCGCGGCAATCTCGACTTCGTCGACATCGACCACAAAGTCTCGACCATGCTGGTCACCAGCCCGACCCAGGGCGAAGGCAAGACCCCCACCGCCTGCAGCCTTGCCGTGACGATGGCGCGCATGGGCCAGCAGGTCATGCTGGTCGACGCCGATCTGCGCAGGCCTCGGGCCCATGCCTTCTTCGGCCTGGGAAACAGCTCGGGTCTGTCGACGGTCGTTGCGGGCAGGACCGACCTATCGGAAACCGTGAGCGACGTCGACGTCGATGTCCGTTCCGGCGGCGCCAGCGCCATCGAAGGCGAGACGGGTGGTCGTTTGCGCGTTCTGACGGCGGGACCGATCCCGCCCAATCCCGGCGAGATCGTGACGTCGCGGCGCTTCGCCGCACTTGTTCAGGAGCTCAAGGAAGAGGGTGGCGTCGTCATCATCGACGCGCCGCCGTTCCTCGCGGTCGGCGACGCGGCGGCGCTGGCGCAGCGTGTCGACGGTGTGCTTGTCGTCATGCGCATGGGAACAGAGACGCGCTCAAGCGTGAAAGAGACGGCCTCGTTCCTCGCCAAGCTGTCTGTGCACAAGCTCGGCATCGTAGTCACGAACACGGGCGGCGAGGCACGCTATCGCTACGTCAGCCACTACATCCGGCGTGGCGCTCCTCAGGCGACACCCGCGGCGCCCGACGACTCCGCATCGCCGGCTGAGAGCTGACGGCCGTGCGCGCCTCTAGGCTGCTCCTGCCCACCGTCAAGGAAGACCCGGCCGGCGCCGAGGCGATCAGCCACAAGCTCATGGTGCGCGCCGGCCTCGTCCGCCAGCTCGCGGCCGGCATCTACGTGTTCCTGCCGGCCGGCTGGCGCGTGATGCAGCAAGATCGACGCCATCATCCGCGAGGAGATGGAGGCGATCGGCTGCCAGGAGATGCTCATGCCGGTCATCAACCCGGCCGAGATCTGGCAAGAGTCCGGGCGCTGGGGCGAGATCGGCGACGAGCTGTTCCGCTTCAAGGACCGCAAGGGCGCCGACATGGTGCTGGCCATGACCCACGAAGAGGTCGTCACCTGGCTGGCGGCGCGCGAGGTCCACTCCTACAAGCAGCTGCCGCAGCTCTGGTTCCACATCCAGACCAAGGAGCGCGACGAGGCGCGGCCCAAGAGCGGCGTGCTGCGCACGCGCGAGTTCATCATGAAGGACTCCTACAGCCTCGACGTCGACTACGACGGGCTGCAGGTCAGCTACGAGAAGCACATCGCGGCCTACGACCGCATCTTCGACGCGCTGCGGCCTGCGCGGTCATGAGGGTCGAGAGCGACCCGGGCATGATGGGCGGCGCGATCGCACACGAGTACATGGCGCCCAGCGAAGCCGGCGAGGACGAGATCGTCTTCTGCCCGGAGTGCGGCTATGCGGCCAACGTCGAGCTGGCCGTCGCCGGCCGCGACGAGCCGCGGGCGTCAGCCGCAACGGGTGGGGAAGAGCGCGCCAGGACGAGGTGCACACGCCCGGGCAGCGCACGATCGACCAGGTCACTGCGTTTCTGGGCATCGAGGCGAGCGGGCTCATGAAGTCGCTCGTCGTGATGAGCGACGAACGCGGCCCGCTCATGATCGTCGTGCGCGGCGACCACGAGCTGCACGAGGCCAAGCTGCGCCGCATCGTCGGCGAGTTCCGCATGGCGACGCCCGACGAGGTCGAGGCGTCGCAGGGCGTGCCGCCGGGCTTCGTCGGACCGGTCGGGGCCGCCATGCCCGTACTCGGCGACGAGACGCTGCGCGGCGGCGTCTTACGCAGCGGCGCCAACAAGGCCGACTACCACCTGACCGGCATCGCCGCCGACCACGTGGTCGGCGAGTATCACGACCTGCGGGTCGTGCACGCGGGCGACCGCTGCCCGGAGTGCGGGCACGCACTCGATGGCGAGCGCGTGATCGAGGTCGGCCAACATCTTCCAGCTCGGCACCAAGTACTCGACGCCGATGGGCGCCACGCTATCTCGACGAGAACGGGGCCGAGCACGACATCGTCATGGGCAGCTACGGCATCGGCCTGGCGCGCATCGCCGCCGCCGCGGTCGAGCAGCACCACGACCAGCGACGGCATCGTCTGGCCGGCGGCGATCGCGCCGTTTCAGGTGCACCTGCTGTCTGTGCGCACCAGCGACGAGACACAGTCGACGCTTGCCGAGCGACTCTACGCAGAGCTCTCCGACCACGGGCCTCGAAGTGCTCTACGACGACCGCGAGCTCTCGCCGGGCATCAAGTTCAAGGACGCCGACCTGCTCGGCTGTCCGGTGCAGATCGTCGTCGGCAAGCGCGCCGGCGAGGGTGTCGCCGAGCTCAAGACACGCGTGAGCGGCGAGCGCCGCGACGTGGCCGCCGGCGAACTAGCGGCGGCCGTCACGGCGGCGCTCGCCGCCCTCTGCAGACGGCGCCGGCTTCGCCGGCGCCCAAGGCCGCCCGCGCAAAGCCCGCTGTGCGTTGCCTGGACTGGCAACAAATCGAGCCTCATGGACTCAAGTTGCAGCCGGATTCGGGCGATAACGTCTAGCGATATGCAGACGCTGCTCAAACCCACTCGCCCGCGCTACTCGCGCGAGCGGTTCCCGGAGGCCCTCAAGGGTCTCATGGAGGAGCGCCATCTGAGCTACCGCCAGCTCGCCTACAAGACGCAGCTGTCGGCCGGCTATCTGAACCACCTCACCAAGGGCACGCGGCCGGTGCCGGCCGATCCCGTCATCCGCACTATCGCCGACGTCGCTGTGGTCGAGCCCGACTTCTTCCTCGAGTATCCGTCTGCGCCAGGTCGCCGTCGTGCTCGATCAGTCGATCCACCTCTTCGACACGCTGTACGGCATCCTCCTGCTGCACGCGCCGGTCTCCGACGACATGAAGGCCGCCCTCGAGAAGCCGGGCAACGGCAACGGCGGGGGCTCGCCCGCATCCGATCGCGGCCGGTCTAGCCCGGCAGCGTCACAGCGACACCTACCAACGATCCAGCGACCGGCGTGCGCCGGTCGTTTCTGCGTCTCGGGACCCTTTAGCGGATGGCGCTCGTGCGGCTAGCGATTGCACGAACGGTCGGCCGAAGGAGGTCGAAGTGGACGGCAACGAGGGTCACTGCAAGGACTGTCGCTACGCGGCCGGTGACGAGAAGAGCTTCCTGACGGGGCGCATGGAGTGCCACCGGTACCCGCCTGGCCTGAAAGGCGTCGACGCGCTTCCCGGAGGTCGAGCCCTGCAGACGTGGTGCGGCGAGTTCAGCCCAGCCGAGGGGTGACATCACCGGGCCGCCGGCAGGGCCGGAGAAGGTCGCGGGGATGAGGAATGGTCGGCGTGGCCAGATTTGAACTGGCGACCCCTAGTCCCCCAGACTAGTGCGCTAACCAGGCTGCGCCACACGCCGACCGCATGAACGAGGCCGTATTCTAGCACAGGGCATCGTCGCGGCGCTCGTGCAGGCGAATGCCGCCGGCCGCGTCCTGGTAGACTACGGCCATGTCGCGGCGCATGCTCCCCAACACCATCACCGTCGCGCGCCTGTGCGCGCTGCCGCTGTTCGTCTGGCTCTACAGCCGCGACGCTCCCGCACGCGAGCTGGCCGACGGCGATCCTGGTGCTGGTGCTGGCCCTCTCCGACGTCCTCGACGGCTGGCTCGCGCGCCGCTACGACTGGCAGACCGATCTCGGCCGCGTCCTCGACCCCGTGACCGACCGGCTCCTGTTCCTCGTGCTGGTGGCGGCTCTGCTGCTGTTCGGCGACGCTGCCCTGGTGGGCGGTCGTGCCGGTGATCGCCCGCGACGCCCTGATGCTCGCCGGGGCCGGCTCTGATGCTCGTGGCGTACGGCGAGAAGCCGACCATCATGCGCGGCGGACGCTTCGCCAACATCGTGCTCATCTGCGGCATCCAGTTCTTCATCATCGATGTGCGCACGGTCGGCTGGATCGTCTACGCGGCTCGGCGCCACGCTCTACGTCGTGACCGGGTTCCTGCTACATCTGGCGCGAGCTCGCGCGCTGGCGGCGGTCACGGGCGCCGGCGCAGCCGGCTTCCTGACCGCCGCAGGCTCCGCCGCGCGCGTCGCGCGAGCCGGCCACCCGACGGTCGGCCGGGGGCCGCTTCTGGTACTATCAGGCCATGGTCCACGCTCGTCACCGCGGCCCCGCCGCACCGTCTGGAGTGTCATGCGCGCCGTCGTCATGGCCGGCGGAGAGGGCACGCGCCTGCGGCCTCTCACCAGCAACCAGCCCAAGCCGATGGTGCCCGTCTGCAACAAGCCGTGCATGGAGCACATCGTCGAGCTGCTCAAGCGGCACGGCATCGACGACATCGTCGTCACTCTGGCGTTCCTGCCCAAGGTCATCCGCGGCTACTTCGGCGACGGCAGCACGCTCGGCGTCAACATCAACTACTCGGTCGAGCAGGCGCCGCTGGGCACGGCCGGCAGCGTCAAGAACGCCGAGGCCAACCTCGCGCGAGACGTTCATCGTCATCTCCGGCGACGCGCTCACCGACTTCGACCTCACCGCGATCATCGCCGAGCACAAGCGCCGCAGCGCGATGGTCACGCATCGTCCTCAAGCGCGTCGAGAACCCGCTCGAGTTCGGCGTCGTCGTCATCAACGACGAGGGCCACGTCGAGCGCTTCCTCGAGAAGCCGACCTGGGGCCAGGTCTTCTCCGACACGGTCAACACCGGCATCTACGTGCTCGAGCCCGAGATCTTCGACTACATCCCGGCCGGCCAGCCCTACGACTTCAGCCAGGAGCTGTTCCCGAAGCTGCTCGAGCTGGGCAAGCCGCTCTACGGCTCCGTCGCCGACGGCTACTGGCAGGACATCGGCAGCCTCGGCCAGTACCTGGCCGCCAACCGCGACGTGCTCGACGGCAAGGTCGAGGCGACGATCCCCGGCATCCGGCTCGAGAACGGCATCTACATCGGCGAGAACGTCAACGTCGAGTCGCTCGACAACGTGACCGGCCCGGCGGTGATCGGCAACTACGCCAAGATCGACCGCGACGCGCGCATCGGCGCCTACTCGGTGCTGGGCAGCAACGTGGTCGTCAAGGACCACGCCGAGACGCGCTTCTGCGTGATCGACGCCAACACCTACATCGGCAGTCGGCACCAAGGCTCTACGGCGCGATCATCGGCAAGAACTGCGACGTCAAGCCGGGCGCCACCATCAGCGAGGGCGCGGCGATCGGCGACGAGTGCGTGATCGGCGAGCAGGCCTACATCGCGCCCGACGTCAAGATCTATCCCGTTCAAGACGGTCGAGTCGGGCGCCCAGATCAACTCGAGCATCATCTGGGAGTCGCGCGGCACCTCGCAGCTCTTCGGCAAGGACGGCATCGTCGGGCTCATCAACGTCGACATCACCGCCGAGCTCGGGCCTCAAGCTGGCGCATGGCCTACGGCACGTCGCTGCCCAAGGGCGCCAAGGTGGTCACCAGCCGCGACTCGCACCCGGCCTCGCGCGTCATCAAGCGCGCCATCATCAGCGGCCTCAACTCGACCGGCGTCGACGTGCGCGACCTGCGCGTGAGCTCGTCGGCGGTCAACCGCTTCGAGATCAAGAGCGGCAACGCGCAGGGCGGCATCCACGTGCGCATCTCGAGCTGGGACCCGGAGGTGCATGCAGATCCAGGTCTTCGAGCCGCCCGGCATCCCCGTCGAGCGAGAAGACGCAGAAGGACATCGAGAAGTACTACGGCCGCCAGGACTTCCGGCGCGCCTTCTACACCGAGATGGGCCACATCCAGTTCCCGGACCGCGCCGCACGAGACCTACATGCGCGGTCTCACCGAGCTCGTGGGACATCGACCGCATCCGCAGCCGCGCCTATCGGCTCGTGATCGACTACTCGTATTCGCCGGTCGCGCTGATCCTGCCGCTCGTGCTGCCGCGTCTCAACGCCGAGGTGCTCTCGCTGCACGCCTTCACCGACGAGCAGAAGACGCACCGTCCCGGCCAACGAGCTGGGCGCGAACATCGCCGACGTGCAGCGCCTGGTGAAGGTGATGGGCGCCGACCTCGGCGTCGTGATCGACCCCGGCGCCGAGCGCCTCTACCTCGTCGACGAGCTCGGCCACGAGATCCCGCTCGAGAAGGCGCTGCTGCTGTTCGTGCATCTGGTCGCGGGCGCCGCAGCCGCCGGCCAGAAGATCGCCCTGCCGCTGCACCGTGACGCGCCTCGCCGAGGAGATCGCGGCGCCGTTCGGCGTCGAGGTCGAGCGCACCAAGGTCTCGCTGCCGGCTCTCATGGAGGCCGCGACGGCGCCCGGCGTCGTCTTCGCCGGCACCATCGGCGGCGGCTACATCTTCCCCGAGTTCCTGCCCGCGTTCGACGCGCTCATGAGCCTCGGCAAGCTGCTCGAGCTGCTCGCCCCACGCGCAGGCGCCGCTGTCGGAGCAGGTCGCCGAGATCCCGACGAGCACGCTCGTGCACAAGACGGTGGGCTGCCCGTGGTCGCTCAAGGGCACCGTGATGCGCACGGTCACCGAGGAGCTGCAGACGCGACGGACGGCCACGATCGAGCCTGCTCGACGGCATCAAGGTGTTCTACAACGGCGGCTGGGCGCAGATCCTGCCCGACGCCGACGAGGCGGTCTTCCACGTGTACGCCGAGGGCGACCGACACCGACGCCTCCGAGCAGATGGCCGAACGCTTCGTCGCCGAGGTGCGCAAGGTCATCGCCGCCAAGAGTGACTGACGGTCTCGTCGGGTGGGCCTGAACGCCCGGCGGCGGTCAAGGGTCGTGCGCAGCAGCCGATACCCTCGACAGGAGATGCGGGCGGCAGGGGATCTCGTCGCGCGCAGGGAACTTGACGGCAGCAGCGGGATCTCGTGGGTTCACCGATGACCGATCGATCGTTGCACAGCGAAGACTGACGCGGCGGCCGGCGCGGCCGTGCGGCGGCGCGCGCTGGCTACTGCCTCGGCATCGCCGCCGCCGTCGTGCTCATTGCGCTGATCGGCGCGTCGCCGCCTTGCAGGTCGTCCTGCGCGGCCGTGTGCCGTACGGCGTGACCGCCGGCGGCATCGAGCCTCGCCCGCGACACGACCGCCGGGGCGACGCGCGCGCTGAGCGCCGTGGTGGCGGCAGAGGGAGCTCGACGTCGCCCTGCTGCAGACCGCCAAGGGCGAGGTGCCTCTGCGTCTCGGCGAGCTCGGCATCACGATCGACGCGCACGCGACCGCGCTGCGCGCCGCGCGAGCGCGGTCGCGTGCGCGTCCTCGGGCTCGGGCTGTGGCTGGGTGGCGGGGGCGGCCGGGTCGAGCCGGTCGTCCGGTTCGACCCGGCCGCCTTCCAGGCCGGCCTGCAGGCGATCGCCGCGAGGCGTCGAGACGCCGGCCCGCGACGCGACGCCTCTCGATCTCGCGGCCAGCAGATCGGCGTGCGCCCGGCGGTGACGGCACGTGCGATCGACGAGGTCGCGCTCAAGCGCGCGACTCCTGGCCGCGCTGGCGCGCCTGGCGGCCGTACCGCGGCGCGGTGCCGACGGCTGCGACGCAGCCGCGGTGGCCACCGCCGCGGCCGCGGCGGCCGCCGCGCAGGCGGCGCCCTACCTGAGCTCGCCGCTGCGGCTGCGCTACCGCAGCCGCGAGATCGAGCTGAGCCCCGCCGAGATGGCCGGCATGCTGTCGGTCAACACCGGCGCCGACGCCGGCGACCTACCCGCTGACCTTCGACAACCCGCGCGGCCGCGCCGCATGCTGCACGGCTGTTCGCGCTTCGCCGAGACGCCGGCCGTCGACGCGCCAGTCCGGCTGCAAGGGCAAGAAGGTGCTCGATCACGCCGAGCAGGGACGGCTTCGGCCTCGACATGCCGCGGCTGCTCGGCGACCTGGACGACGCGGCGAGCCGGCCCGGCCTGCGCGAGGTCGTCGTGCCGCTGACGGTGCTGACGCCGACGACTGACCACCGAGCAGCTGCAGGAGCTGGGCCTGACCGCGCTGGGCTCGGAGTTCACGACCTACTTCGATCCCGAGCAACACCTCGCGGCCGCAGAACATCATGCAGGCCGCCAAGCTCGTCGACGGCACGCGTCGTCAAGCCGGGCGAGGTCTTCTCGCTCAACGCGACGCTCGGCCCGCGCACGCTCGAACCGCGGCTTCGACTACGCTCCGGTGATCGTCGGACGGCGTGCTGCGGCAGGGCGTGGGCGGCGGCATCTGCCAGTTCGCGACGACGCTCTTCAACGCCGCCTTCTTCGCCGGCCTGCCGATCGTCGAGCGCCACCCGCACGACTTCTTCATCGACCACTACCCGATCGGCCGCGACGCCCAGGTCGCCTGGGGCGTCGCAGGACCTCAAGTTCCGCAACGACACCGGCCACGCGCTGATGGTGCGCTGCTGGGCCGACAACGGGCAGCTCACCGTCGGTCCTGGTCGGCACCACTGGACGCACGGTCGACCTACACGACGAGCCCGTTCTACGACGTCCAGCCGGCGGGCACGTCGCGCGCTCACCCGCGGGTCATCTACGACGACGACCTGCCGCGCGGCATCGTCGCGCTCGAGAAGGGCTACGCCGGGCGCACGCGTGAAGGTCGTGCGCACGGTCAGCGCAGGACGGCAAGGTGCTGTTTCGCGCGACACGTTCGTCTCGACGCTACGCGCCCAAGGACTGGATCAAGCGCATCGGCACGAAGTAGCGGAAGACGGGCCGGTCGCGGGCCTGAGGGCCGCGCGGCTCTACGCCGTCTTGGCGATGACCTGCTTGCAGACGACCTTGAGCGTCTCGAAGACGCCCAGCCCGCTCACCGCGCAGGCCTCGATCACCGGCGAGCTGCGTGTGGTTGAGCAGCTCGTTGAGGTCTTCGACCGAGAAGATGTCGGTGAGGTCGCGCTTGTTCATCTGGATGACGAAGCCCGAGCTTGGTGAGGTCGTCGCCCTGGGCGATGAGGTTGTCCCAGAGGTTGAGGTAGCTCTCGACGTTCTCGTCGAGCCGCGTGATCTGCGAGTCGGCCACGAAGATGATGCCGTCGACGCCCTGCAGCACCAGCTTGCGGCTGGCGTTGTAGTAGCTCTGGCCCGGCACCGTGTAGAGGTGGAAGCGCGTCTGCATGCCCTTGACCGTGCCCAGGCTGAGGGGCAGGAAGTCGAAGTAGAGGGTGCGCTCCTCTTCGGTGGCGATCGAGACCAGCTTGCCGCGCGCCGAGGGATTGATCTTGCGATGGATGTACTGGATGTTGGTGGTCTTGCCGCAGAGCCCGCAGCCGTAGTAGACGATCTTGTAGTTGATCTCGCGGGCGGCGAAGTTGATCAGCGGCATGTCGGGCTGCCCTTCGAGGTCGGCGAACAGGTCGTCGATCGCCTTGCCGGCGGTCGCTTCGTAGTCGTCGTCGACGCGACAGCGCCTCGTTCTCTTCGTCGGAGCCCTCGAAGATCGGCCGCAGCACGTCGATGGCACGCTGCGTGTAGAGCCGGACCTTGCCGACCTGGGTCTCGCGGCCGAAGGTGATGATGAGCAGCACCTGGTCGGAGACCTGCGAGACGTGCAGGTTGGAGCTCTTGCCCTCGTGGAAGAGGAGCGTGAACTCCTTCTCGTCGAGGATGCTGGCGAGCTGCTGCGTCGCGGCGAACGAGCTGGCCGCGAGCGAGGCCAGCGAGAGCGTCTCGGGGTGGTAGTCGTCGGAGGCCGTGGTGATCGGCTGGCCCGAGGTGGAGATGAGGGCCAGGAACGTCGACCCGGTGACGTCCTTGAGCTTGCGCAGCAGGTCGTCGCAGAGGTCGAGCTGACGATCGTTGATGACGAGGCCTTTGCGCTTCGCCACGCGGGGCTCCTTTCGGCACGGACGCGCTCTGCCGCGGAGTATATCAGTAGCGTCCGCCGCGGGCAGCGCCTGCTTCCTCACCGCCTTGAGTATCGTCGTTCGGGGCCGCGAACATGAGCGCCGCGCCAGTCGTGCGTGGCGAGCGGGTCGCGTGGTAGACTTCGGCGCGTCGCAAGCAGGGCGGACGGCCATGAGTTTCAAGGGCACACTCTCCGAGCTGGCGCTCGCCGACCTCATCGAGATCACCTCGCTGGGCGCCAAGACGGGCGTGCTCGACATCACCAACCCCGACGGCAGCCCGGCGGGTCGCATCGCCTTCCGCGGCGGCGCGCTCGTGAGCGCGTCGTGCGGCGCGCTCGCCGGCGAGCGCGCCTTCTACGCGCTCCTCGGCCTCAAGGAGGGCAGCTTCGTCTTCGACCCCGAGCTCGATCCCGGGCGAGACCTCGATCGACCTGCCCACGGGCTCGCTGCTCATGGAGGCGATGCGCCGCGTCGACGAGATCGGGCGGCTGCGCGACAGCGCTGCCTGTCGTACGCGCGCGTCGCGCTGCTCGGCGGCAAGCCCGACGACCCGGTCGAGGCCACGGTGCTCGGCTACCTCGGTCCGGGGGAGCGCGTCGGTCGGCGACATCGTCGACGGCGCGCTCGTCGACGGCGTCGCCGACGAGTACGACGTCCTGCGCGCCATCGTCCGCCTGCGCGAACGCCGCGTGGTGCGCCTGCATCGACTGACGACAGTGTGACCAGCGTAGGCTCCGGCGCGCCGGCGATCACGCGCTTGCAGCGACCGTCACTGCTACACTAGTGGCTCAGCGGTATCTCAACGTGAAGTTGAAGGTTGCCGCGGGCGTCCTGTAAGCTCTGCGTCCCGGCGCGACGACGGAAGGACAAGCGCGATGGACGACATCGTCGACTTCGTCTCGCTGTCCGACGAGGAGCTCAAGAAGCTCATCGGCGAGCTGACGGCTGAGGAGCACGAAGTCTCGCGGCAGCGGCGCATCCTCCACGGCAAGATCGACATCCTGCGCGCCGAGCTCGTCCTGCGCCTGCAGCGCCAGCACGAAGCAGGGCAGTCGATCATCACCGCCGACGACGTCACGCGACTGTCCGAGATCCTCGCCGGCAAGCACTCCGGCGGCCGACGCGAGGCCGAGCCCGGCTGAGCCGGCCGGACCGGCGGAGGACTAGCCGTGTTCTGCCCCAACTGCGGCTACCGCAACTCAGAGGGCGTGAACTACTGCATGCGCTGCGGCGCCAGCCTGATCGCCGACCAGCCCGACCCGCAGACGACCATGAGCTACTCGCCCGGCGACAGCCCAGAGGCGCTACAGCCGCTGGAGCGAGGCTCGCCCGAGCGCGCCACGCTCGTCATCCGCAGCGGCGGCGGCAGGGCCGGCGAGACCTACGCGCTCGCTGCCGAGCGCACCACGATCGGCCGTCACCCCGACTCCGACGTCTTCCTCGACGACGTCACCGTCTCGCGCAATCACGCCGTGGTCACGCGCGAGGGCGACGCCTACGTGATCAGCCGACCAGGGCAGCCTCAACGGCACCTACGTCAACCGGCGGCGCATCGAGCGTCAGACCCTGCTCGACGGCGACGAGCTGCAGGTCGGCAAGTACAAGCTCACCTTCATCACGCCGTGAGCGAGAAGACCGAGCTCCTGTTCGACATCGGCGACGAGAAGCTCATGACCATCGGGGCGGTGGTCGACCGCCTCAAGGACGAGTTCCCCGACATCAGCGTCAGCAAGCTGCGCTATCTCGAGGAACAGGGTCTGATCTCGCCGCGACGCACCAAGGGCGGCTACCGGCTCTTCTCGCGCGACGACTACCAGCGGCTCATCCGCGTCCTGGCGATGCAGCGCGACGAGTACCTGCCGCTCAAGGTGATCCGCAAGGAGACTCGAGCGGGCGCCGGCCGGCGTGCCGGGCCGGCGCGCGGCGGCCTGCGCAAGGCCGACTTCGTGCCCAATCCCGGCGGGCGAGAGGGAGTACACCGCCGAGGAGCTCCAGCAGGCTCACCGGGGCCGACCGCCGCCTGCTCGCCGAGCTCGAGGAGTTCGAGCTCGTCAAGGGCCGCCAGGTCAGCGGCGTGCGGCGCTACACCGAGCTCGACGCCGGCATCGTGGCGGCGGCCGCCCAGCTCGCCCGCGCCGGCCTGCGGCCCAAGAACCTGCGCGCGCTCAAGAGCTCGGTCGACCGCGAGGGCGGCCTCATCGAGCAGGTGCTCCTGCCGTCACTGCGCTCGCGCCGCGCCGAGCAGCGCCAGGAGGCGCTCGACTCCCTCGAGGAGATCGTCCAGGCGATGACGCAGCTGCAGCAGCTGCTGCTGACCCGCCACATCCGGCGGACTGACCGGCTAGGCGCCGGCTCGCTGCCCGCCGCTTCGTTTCGGCGTCCAGGAGGTCACCGATGCAGGACAGCGAGCCAGTTCGACCTTGCCGCCAAGATCCGCGCGATCCCCGACTTCCCCAAGCAGGGCATCCTCTTCCGCGACATCATGCCGCTGCTGCAGGACCCGCGCGGCGCTGCGCGTCGCCGTCGACCGCATGGCCGAGTGGGCCGTCGGCCGGCACGTCGACGTCGTGCTGGGCGCCGAGTCGCGCGGCTTCATCCTGGGCTCGGCGCTCGCTTACGCGCTGAACGCCGGCTTCGTCTGTGCGCGCAAGCCCGGCAAGCTGCCCTGGAAGACCGTCTCCGAGTCCTACGAGCTCGAGTATGGCACCGACGCGCTCGAGGTCCACGAAGACGCGATCACGCCGGGCATGAACGTGCTCGTCCACGACGACCTGCTGGCCACCGGCGGCACGGCGCCGGCCAAGGTCGAAGCTCGTCGACGAAGATGGGCGGCAACGTGGTGGGGGCCGCGTTCCTCGTCGAGCTGGCCGACCTTCACGGCCGCGACCAAGCTCCCCGGCTTCGACGTCTACAGCCTCATCACGTACTGATGGGCTCGTCGGCCACCCGCTGACGGCGGCCTGAGCGGGCTCGCGTCGAGGATCGCCTCGACGACGCGTGCGGCGGTCCTGCCGTCCCACAGCGGCGGCACGTCGCGGGGGGCGGCTGGGCGGCGTCGCAGACGCCGGCGAGCCGCCCCCTCGATCGCCGCGGCAGTCGGTTCTACGAGCTCATTCGTACCGATCTCTATCGTGATCGGCCGCTCCGTGTTCGGCCGCACGGTGAGACAAGGAACACCGAGCCAGGTCGTCTCTTCCTGGATGCCGCCGGAGTCCGTGATCACGACGCCGGCTTCGCACAGCAGGGAGAGGAAGTCGAGGTAGCCCAGCGGTTCGAGCAGCTTGAGGTGCGGCGGCGGGGAGGTGCCGATGGCGGCGCCGAGCCGCCGCCGCGTACGCGGATGTACCGGGAACACGACCGGCGTGTCCGAGGCCAGGGCGCGGAGCCCGTCGGCGATGCCGGCGAGGTCGGCGAGATCGTCGACGTTGGCCGGCCGGTGCAGTGTGACCAGCGTGTAGGTGCCCGCCGTGAGACCCAGCGCGCCGCCGAGCGTCCGTTGGCGCGCCTGCGGCAGCAGGCGCGCCAACGTGTCGATCATCACGTTGCCGACGAAGCGGATCTTGTCGCTCGGCAACGCCCTCACGCAGCAGGTTCTCGTCGGCATCGCGAGACGGGGTGAGCAGAAGCTCGGCGATCTGATCGGTGACGACGCGGTTCACCTCTTCGGGCATCGTGCGGTCGCACGACCTGAGCCCTGCCTCGAGGTGAGCGACCGGGATGCCGAGCTTGGCGCAGACAAGGGCGCAGGCCAGCGTCGAGTTCACGTCGCCGACGACGATCACCCAGTCGGGAGCCCAATCGCGCACGACGGGCTCGAACGCGACCATCACCTTCGCGGTCTGCTCGGCGTGGCTGCCGCTGCCGACACCGAGGTCGCGGTCGGGCCGCGGCAGGCCCAGTTCGTCGAAGAACACCTGTGACATCTGGCGGTCGTAGTGCTGCCCGGTGTGGACGAGGAGCTGCTCGACATCCGGGTGGCGGTCGGCGATCTCGGCCATGACCGGAGCGATCTTCATGAAGTTCGGCCGCGCGCCGACGACGTGGAGGATCCTCATGGGGCGAGTATACGGCACGGCGCCAGGCTCAAGCGGGAAGGGGCGAACACCTGTTCGCTGTCGAGTGTCGGCACCGTCGCCTCGAGTGCGAGATTCACGACGCGCGTCTGCGGGACGACGATCACATGGCGTTCGGGACGGCTGTCGCCAGAAGCGAGTGCACTACTGACCTTTGCTCTCGGCCTGCCGCTTTACAGTGAGATTGGCCCGGCGATGACCTTGGGCGACTGGGGAAGCGGGGTGCGCGATCAGGCGATCGACGCGATCGGGGGAGTGAGAGTCCACAGCGCCGATTCTGTGGAACTTTACATAACGTAGATTATCGCGTGTTCCAGAGCGAGCCTGAGTGGCCGTCTGAAGCGAGCAGCCGTCGGCACTCCTACCAGCGAACTCCGAGATACGTCAGGACGCTGGGCTGTGCGACGAGGGCGTCGCGCAGGAAGTCGGTGATCGGCGGTGCGATGCTGAGACTCGCCAGCTCGTCAGCGTCGAAGAACCTCGCTTCGAGCACCCTGGGGTCGCCGCCCAGCCGCGGCTCCGGCGCATCTTCGGGCAATGGCGCCATCAGCACGACGTGCAGCACGTGCTTGGCGTAGCGCTCCATATCGTCCGAGATCGGCTTCGACCAGGGCCACCGGCTCACCGGGCGTGATCTGCAGCGCGAGTTCCTCGCGGTATTCACGCGCCAACGCCTCGGCCAGCGGTTCGCCGAAGTCGACGCCACCGCCCGGCAACAGCCAGTAGTGAATGCCGCCACGGTTCTGCCTGACAAGCAGAATGCGGTCGCCGGCCACAGTCAGACCGGCGGCGCGGACGGTCGGCTTCGGTCCGTGCCGGCCGGGGCTCGTGGTTGCTCGTTCACGATCGCGTCCTGAAGTGTTCACACGGGCCTCGCGATCTCTGAGAGGTTGGGAACTTTAGGTAACTTCGGCGGGCAAGCGGCCGCGCGGGCGGGGGTCACGGCGTCGCCGGGTCGGTCGGGCCGTGACCGCCGTCCGCAGTCGTGCCGCTCGAGCCGAAGCCGCGTGCGCCGCGTGCGGTGTCGTCGAGCTCGTCGACCTCGACGAGCTCGATATCGGGGAGCGCGACCAGCAGGAGCTGCGCGATGCGGTCGCCGGCGTGAATAGCGAACGGCAGCTCGGGGTCGGTGTTGAGCAGGATGATCATGAGCTCGCCGCGGTAACCGGGGTCGATGAGGCCGGGGGCATTGACGATGGTGATGCCGTGACGAGCGGCGAGCCCCGAACGCGGCACGGTCAGCGCCGCGACGCCCGCCGGCAGGGCGATGGCGATGCCGGTGGGCACGACGGCGCGCTGCTGCGGCACGATCGTGAGATCCTCGAGGGCATGCAGATCGAAGGCGGCGTCGCCGGGATAGGCGCGCACCGGCAGGCGAGCGTCGGGGTGCAGGCGTTTGACCCGCAGCTCCACCCTACTCCGCCCCGGGTTCGTCGTCGTCGCCGAGGCGTCGATGTCGGCGGTCGCTGTGTCGATCGATCCGCAGCGCGGCGTAGCGGTGCGCTTCGGCCTGCGGCAGGCGTGCATCGACGATGACCCCGTCGGCGGTGTTCTCCTGGCGGATGTCGGACGCGAGTCCGTGCAGCCGGTGGACGATCGCCACCCTGGTCGTAGGGCACCAGCAGCCGCACGGGCACCAGGTGGCGATCGAAGAAGGCGGCGATCGCGTTCAAGAGCATCGTCGAGCCCTTCGCCGGTCGCGCCGAGACGAACACCGCGTCGGGGTCGCGAGCTTCGAGCCGAGTCGCGCCGACCGCGCCGTCGACAAGATCGATCTTGTTGAGGACCAGCAGGCGGGGCACGTCGGTCGAGCCGATCTCGTCGAGGACGTCGGCGACCGTCTCCTGGTGATCGACGATCTCGTCGGCCGGCAGGCTGCGCGTCGGCGACGACCAGCAGAAGATCGGCGATCGCTCGTCTCTTCGAGGGTCGAGGCGAACGCGTCGACCAGCAGGTGGGGCAGCTTGCGGATGAAGCCGACGGTGTCGGTGACGACGTAGTCGCGATCGCGGTAGCGGAACGCGCGGGTCGTCGGGTCGAGTGTCTCGAACAGGCGGTCGCGGACCGAGACGCCGGCGTCGGTGAGGGCGTTGAGCAAGGTCGACTTGCCGGCGTTGGTGTAGCCGGCCAGGGCGATCAGCGGCACGTCGGCGCGGACGCGGCGCGCGCGTTGCGTGCGCCGCGTCCGCGCCATGCGCTCGATGCGCTGCCGCGCAGCGTCTGGATGCGCTGCCGTGATGACGCGGCGGTCGACCTCGAGCTTCTGTCTCGCCGGGACCGCGCATGTCGGTGCCCGGCGCCGAGCCGCGACATGATCGTGCCCTTGGCCGCGCACGCGGGTGAGCTCGTACTGGAGCTGGGCGAGGTCGACCTGGAGCCTGCCCTCGAGCGAGTGGGCGTGCCGCGCGAAGACGGAGAGGATCAGCTCGGTGCGGTCGAGTACGTCGACGTCGACCGCATCGAGCACGGCGGCGACCTGCGCCGGGGTGAGGTCGTCCTCGCAGACGGCGACGGTCGCCGCCGGTGTCGCCGATCGCCGCCGCGCAGTTCCTGCAGCTTGCCCGGCCCGAGATAGGAGTGCGGGTCGGGGCGCTGCTCGATGCTGCACGATCTCGCCGACGCACGTCGATGTCGGCCGAGCGCAAGCAGCTCCTTGATCTCGGCCAGCCGGTCGCGCTCCGCATGCCCGTCGGCCGCCGCCCGGCAGGACGGCGAAGACGACCGCCCTGGGCCGCTCGTCGTTCTCGTGGTCGGATGTCATCTGGTTCCGATGTCGCAGTGCGGACCGGGTCGACCTGGTCAAGCGGTCGAGCGCGCGTCCTGGAGCTTGACGCACTCGCTGCGATGCGCTCGACCGCCTCGTGCGAGGCGCTCGTCGGGGACCGTCAGCGAGAAGCGCACGTAGCCCTCGCCCGAAGGTCCGTAGGCGGCGCCCGGCGAGACGATGACGTCGGCCTGATCGAGCACCAGATCGGCGAAGCTGCCCGAGGTGTGGCCCTCAGGCACCGGCGCCCACAGGTAGATGCTGCCCCTGCGGCGGCGTGACCTGCAGGCCGATGCCGCGCAACGCCTCGACCAGCAGGTCGCGCCGCCGCGGCATAGAGTCGGCAAAGCTCGCGCACCGAGTCCTGTGGACCGGTCAGCGCCACGGCCGCGGCGTGCTGCAAGGCCGCGAACATGCCCGAGTCCATGTTGGTCTTGAGGCGCCAGTAGGCGTCGACGACCTCGGGGTTGCCGACGATGGCGCCCGAGCTCGCCAGCCGGTCATGTTGTAGCTCTTCGAGAGCGAGAAGAGCTCGACGCCGACGTCTTTGGCCCCCGGTGTCTCGAGGAAGCTGGGCGCAACGTAGCCGTCGAAGGTGATGTCGGCGTAGGCGTTGTCGTGCACGACCACGAGGTCGTGCTCGCGGGCGAACGTCGACGAGACGAGCGAAGAAGTCGTCTTCGATGACGGCGCCCGTGGGGTTGTTCGGGTAGCCGACGAAGATCATCCTGCGCCTTGGCAAGGACCGACGGCTCGATCGCCGTCGAGGTCGGGCTGGAAGCCGAGTTCCGGGCGCAGCGGCAGATGCACCGCCGTGCCGTCGGCGATCAGCGGCCCGGTCGTGTAGACCGGGATAGCCGGGATCGGCGGCCAGACAGACGTCGCACTCGTTGAGCAGGGCGAGGCAGATGTGAGCGATGCCCTCTTTGGCGCCCAGCAGCGGCACGACCTCGGTCTCGGGGTCGAGCTCGACACCGAAACGCGCTGAGTAGTAGCCGGCCACCGCCCGCGGAACTCGGCGGTGCCCTTGTTGGTCGGGTACTGGTGCGTTGCGGGGTCGGCGACGCGCCTCGATCATGGCGGCGACGATGTGGGCCGGCGTCGGCGTGTCGGGATCGCCGATGCCGAGGCTGATGATGTCGACGCCGGCGGCCCGTCTGGCCGCGACCTTGCGCTCGATCTCGGCGAACAGGTACGGGCGGCAGGCTCTGCACGCGATTCGACAGGCGCTGCGCGAAGGGACGTCATGTCGAGGTGCTCCAGGAACTCGAGGGACAGGTCGCCGTGGTAGATCTCCTCGGCCGGTCCGGTCATGTAGACGCGCCAGTCGGCGCCGACCTCGACATCGAGCCGGCCGCCGGGCAGCTCGACCGTCACGGGGCTCGTGCAGAGGCCGGTGCGCACGAGCGCGACGGCGGTGGCCGTCGCGCCGGTGCCGCAGGCACGCGTCTCCCCCACGCCCCGCTCCCAGACGCGGATCTTGGCGTTGTGCTCGTCGACCGGCACCACGAACTCGACGTTGGCCTTGCGCGGGAAGTACTTGTGCTCCTCGATCACGGGCCCGATCTCGTGCAGCGGCACGAGCTCGAGCGGCCACGGCGAGCGGATCACCGCATGCGGGTTGCCGACATCGACGAAGGTGAACGTGAAGGTGCGCCCTGCGGTCGTGAGCTTCTCGTCGACCGCTTCGCCGGTGAACGAGGCGAGCTTCTCGCCGCCGAAGCGGGCGATGCCCATGTCGACGCGTGACGCTGTAGCCGTCGCCGAGCTGAGGCACGATCTCGCCGGCCGCCGTCTCGAGCACGACGCGATCGCTCGTGATGGAGCCCTCCATGCGCAGCTTGCGGGCCACCATGCGCACGCCGTTGCCGCACATCTCGGCCTCGCTGCCGTCGGGGTTGAAGATGCGCAGCGCGAAGCGATCGTCGCCCAGGGCTCGGTCCGATCACCAGGATGCCGTCGGAGCCGATGCCGAAGTCGCGGTCGCACAACAGGCGTACGCGCTCCGGGGTGAGCTCGAACGGGATCTCCTCGCTGTGCAGGACGATGTACTTGTTGCCCAGGCCCTGCCAGGTGGAGAACTGCATCTTGCCGGGACCATGCCACTTGGAACTGCACGGGCAGACCCTCCCACTTCGTTGACGGTCAGACGCCCAGGACAGTCGTCCGCGATATCGCGTGCAACGGACTCGGGGGACGGGCGGATGGCGGGATGATATCAGCGTTCAGCTTTCTCATCCATGTGAGCTGGCGGCGAACGTAGCGGCGGGTGCGCGCCTTCATGCGCGCCGTGGCCTCGTCGAGCGTGAGCTCGCCGGCGAGCACGGCCAGCATCTCGCGCACGCCGATGGCTTGCTCGACCGTGCGTGAGAGCGGCCGCGGCAGCGCGGCCGACCTCGTCGACGCAGCCCGCGCGCGACCATCTCGTCGACGCGCTCCTCGACGCGCTCGCGCAGCCGCTCGCGGTCGACGTCGAGGGCGAACAGGCGGCACGGCGTAGCGCGCGCCCTCGGCCGGTCCACAGCCGGTCGCGCTGCTGCGGCGCGAGCGGCACGGCCTGGGAGGCGCACCGCCTCGAGGGCGCGCACGACGCGGCGCGGGTTGGCGGTGTCGATCGTCGCGGCGCTCGCCGGGTCGAGCGCGTCGCAGGCGGTCGCGCCAGCGCGCCCGGGTCGTCGCGCGGCGAGTGCCTCGAGCTCGACCCTGAGGGCGGGGCTGGGCGGCGCGCCGAAGGCGAGGCCGCCCAGCCCCGCCCGCAGGTAGAGCCCGGAGCCGCCCTCGAGGACGACTCGGCGTCCACGCGCCAGGATGTCGTCGATGACGACTTGCGCCCGGACCGCGTACTCGGCGACCGAGAACTCGGCGCGGCGAGGATCGACATACGCCCACCAGGTGGTGCGGGATCGCGGCCAGCTGGTCGAGCGTCGGCTGGTTGGTGAGGATCGGCAGCCCGCGATAGACCTGCATCGAGTCGGCCGAGACGATCTCGGCGCCGAGCAGCTGGGCCAGCGCGATGGCGATCTCGGTCTTGCCCAGGCCGGTCGGCCCGAACAGCGCGACGACCTGATGCCGCGCCGTCAGCCACAGGCGATGTCGCAGCCGGCCTCGCCGTAGCGGGTGACCGTGAAACGCTCGAGCCGCGTATGGCTCGCCGGGCCCGATGCCGGCCTTCTGCAGCGCGATGCGCGACCTGACGCTCGACGGTGTCGACACCGGCGAGGTCGGGCAGCAACACCCCCCGCCGCTGGTCCCGCGACGACGATGACGCCGTAGACAGCTGCGGGTCGAGCTCGCCGAGCAGGCACGGCTCGCTGGCGCTCAGGACGTCGACCGAGTAGCGTCAGCGCGCCGAGCTCGTCGTCGCTGACCGGTGGGAACCGCGGATCGTGAAAGGCCGCCGAGTAGGCGTTGCGGGCGATCTCGCGGCCGAGCGACGGCTCGGCCGGCGACAGCGTGCCGATGCAGCCACGCAACTCGCCGCGCTTCTTGATGCGAGCAGAAGCAGGCTGCGGTGCGCGCGTACAGGGGATCGGCGGGCGCCGGCGGAGCCGGGCGCCCGCGCACGAACGCCTCGACGCAGCTGCGCGCGTAGTCGGCCGGACTGGCCGAGCGGCCCTCGGCCCCAGCATCAGTGTCGTTCATCGACCACCCGCGCGATCAGGCCGCGGCGTCGAACGCGGCCACGGCGTAGCCGACCCCGAAGGGCCCCTCGTAGCTCAGCATCCGCGCAGCGATCGCTTCGTCACCGAGAAACGCTCCCAGGGCTATGAAGCGAGCGCAGACCACACTCGCCGGCCGCCGCGACGAGCTTGGGTTCGAGCGTGTGTAGCGCGCCGAGATCGCCCCGCGTCAAGAGCTCGACCACGCGCTCGTCGAACTCGGCGCCGCGCGGGTCGTAGCCGGCCGGCGCGCCCGGCTTGAGGCGGTGCGACAGGTCGCCCGAGGCGACGAACAGCACGTCGCGCCCGAGCTCGTCGGCGCAGCGGCGCACGAGGCGTCCGAGCGTCGACGTGAGCGTCGTAGTCGACCGCACGATCGACAGGGACACCAGGCTGCGCGCGCGCAGAAACGACAGCGGCACGAGCACGCCGTGATCGAGTTCGTCGTCGTCGACGGGCTCGACGTCGAGTCGGCCGCCGCGCGGCGCGGTCGAGCAGCACGGTCGACGAACTCCACGTCGTTGTCGATCTCGAGGCCGACCTGCGGACAGCGAAACGCCGCGAAGTCTCCCCACAGCGTGGCCGGCGAGCGTGACCGCCACAGCGTCGGAGAAGCCCGGCGTGTGCGGCGAGATGATGACGATGAGGTCGGCGTCGCCGACGTCGGCGGCCGAGGCGCTCCATGGCGTCGACGGTCTGGCGTGCACCTCGGCCACGGTTGTCGCCGCCGATCTCGGGGATCAGCAAGCGGCGGGTGAGGACAGACGCAACCGCGCATGCATCGTGCACCTCCTAGCGGGCGTCGAGCCGGCCACGGTAGCGTGGTCGAGGTCGCGGCGTCGATCATCACCGGCGACGAGCTGCGCCGGGCGCGGCCGTCTCCGGTGAAGTTCACGGTGACGTTCTGGCGTGTGCGTCCACGCAGCAGGGCGCCCGTGCCGGCTCGCGCCCTCGACCAGCACCTCGACGCACCGTGCCGACGCGCGCCGCGCGGCGCTCGCGCGCTTGGCCCTGGGTGACCGCGACGAGCCTGCGCGATGCGCTCGCGCGCGAGCTCCGGCGGCACGGGGTCGGGCAGACTGGCCGCCGCCGTGCCAGGGCGGGGCGAGTAGACGAAGGTGAAGGCGGCGTCGAACCCGGCGGCCGCGACGAGGCGCGAGCGTGTCGTCGAAATCGGCCTCGCGTCTCGCCGGGGAAGCCGACCATGAGGTCGGTCGTGATCGCGATCTCGGGTACGGCCTTGACGCACAGGCCTCGACCCTCCCCAGATACCACTCCATCGTATACCCGCGACCCATCGCCGCCAGCACCCGGTCGGAGCCGGACTGGGCCGGCAGATGAAGGTGCTCGCAGACCGAGGGCAGCTCGGCCATGGCAGCGACCAGGTCGTCGGAGAGGTCGCGCGGATGTGAGGTCGTGAAGCGCAGGCGCGCGCAGGCCCGCCGACCGCGTCGAGGCGGCGCAGCAGGTCGCGCGAACGTCGGGACGCGATCGCCGCTGCCGGTGAGGTCGGCGCCGTAGGCGTTGACGTTCTGACCGAGCAGCGTGACTTCGAGCGACGCCGTCGGCGACCAGGCGCGCGCACCTCGCCGACGATGCTCTCCGGACGCGCGGCTGCGTTCCGGGCCGCGGGCGTGCGGGACGATGCAGTACGAGCAGAAGTTGCTGCAGCCCGACATGACCTGGACCCAGGCCTGGAAGGGTCGCTCGCGGTGGGCGGGCAGCTCGCCGCGAAAGCGACTCGTCGCCGTCGAAGATAGCCCACGCTGCCCGCCGGCCGCGAGCGCTGCTGGCAGTTCGTGGAGGTGCTGCGGCCCGATGGCGATGTCGACGAACGGGAAGCGCTCGAAGAGGCGCCTCGCGCTCGACCTGGGGCAGGCAGCCGGCGACCACGACGAGGCGGTCGCGGGTCGAGCGCCTTGACCCGCGCCGCCTCGCCCAGGTGTCCGGCGAGGCGGTCGTCGGCGCTGCGGCGCACGGTGCAGGTGTTGTAGACGAGCACGTCGGCGTCGTCGACGCGACGTCACCCGCGCCAGACCCTCGTGCCTCCAGCAGAGCGCACGATGCGCTCCGCGTCGTGATCGTTCATCTGACAACCGAACGACCGCAGGAAGAATGTCTGCATGGCCTACTTGCGCGAGCTCGGTGCGCGCGGCTCTCGCGGATCACCGTCACCCTGATCTGGCCCGGGTAGTCGAGGGTCTCCTCGATCTCCTTGGCGATCTCGCGCGCGAGCAGCACCGCGTCGTCGTCGTTGATCTCGGCCGGCTTGACCATGACCCGCACCTCGCGGCCGGCCTGCATGGCGTAGCACTTCTCGACGCCCTTCTTGCTCTCGGCGATCTTCTCGAGCGACTCGAGCCGCTTGATGTAGCTTTCGAGCGTCTCGCGACGGGCGCCCGGCCGCGCGGCCGAGATGGCGTCGGCGGCCTGCACGAGGACGGCCTCGATCGTCTGGGGCTCGACGTCCTGATGGTGAGCCTCGATCGCGTGGACGACGCTCTGCGTCTCGCGGTACTTGCGAGCGAGCTGCGCGGAGATCTGGCCGTGCGAGCCGTCGACCTCGTGGTCGATGGCCTTGCCGATGTCGTGCAGCAGCCCGGCGCGCTTGGCGATCTTGGGGTTGGCGCCGAGCTCGCTGGCCATGATGCCGGCCAGGTGAGCGACCTCGATGGAGTGGTTGAGCACGTTCTGCCCGTAGCTCGTGCGGTACTTGAGGCGGCCCAGGACCTTGACGAGCTCGGGCGCCACTCCGTGCACGTTGGTGTCGAAGCAGGCCTGCTCGCCGGCCTCTTCGATGGTCGCCTCGATCTCGGCCCGTGGCCTGGTTGAACATCTCCTCGATGCGCGCCGGGTGGATGCGCCCGTCGGCGAGCAGCTTGGTGATGCGTCAGCCGGGCGATCTCGCGGCGCACGCCGTCGAAGCCCGAGAGCACGACGGCTTCGGGAGTGTCGTCGATGATGAAGTCGATGCCGGTCAGGTTCTCGAGGGCGCGGATGTTGCGGCCCTCGCGGCCGATGATGCGACCCTTCATGTCGTCGGACGGCAGCGGCACGACCGAGACGGTCGTCTCGGCGACGTGGTTGGCGGCGGTCCGCTGGATCGAGATCGACAGGATGTTGCGCGCCCTGCGGTCGGCTTCGCGCTTGGCTTCGTCTTCGACGGAGCGCACCATGCGGGCCATGTCGTGGCGGGTCTCCTCCTCGGTCTGGCGCAGCAGCATCTCCTTGGCCTGGGCGCTGGTCAGGCCCGAGATGCGTTCGAGCACCGCGGTCTGCTCCGCATGGGCGGCCTTGAGCTGTTCGGCCAGCGTCGTCGTCTGCTCTTCGCGCTCGAAGAGCTGCTGGTCGCGTCGTTCGAGCTCGGCGGCACGCTTCTCGATCTGCTCCTCGCGCTGCGCCACGCGATCCTCCGAGCCCTTTAGTTCGAGTCGCCGCTCGCGAAGCTCGGACTCGACCTCGGCACGGATCTTGTGGAGTTCCTCCTTGGCCTCGAGACGGGCCTCTTTGACCGTCGTCTCGGCTTCGCGCTGCGCGTCGCGCAGGACCCGTTGCGCCTCTCCCTGCGCGCCCTTGAGCCGCGTGTCCAGCAGGTAACGCCTGATGACGTACCCCGCCGCCACACCGACCGCGAGCGCGATCACGATGTACAGTGCGGTCATGCCTTCCCCTTATGCCGGTGATCGACAAGTGGTCTTCACACGCAAAAAGCCGGGCAGCTTGCCCGGCTCGTGGCTCGCGCGCTGCCTGCCTGCGGCAGGCCCGTGCGGTGTGCATTTCTGTGGACGCGGGACGTAAGGCTTCGGTGAAGCCCGGCTGGGTTCTCGGATGAGTACCTAGGTGCTGATGGTCCCTATCGTCGCTCGTTCGACAGACCGGCCGTACCGGCCGGAGTGCATGGCCTCTAGCGCCACAGATGCAGACACAAGTCAGGTGAGCAAGTTGCTCACCGTCGATTGTAGGTTTGTGCAGGAGAGACTGTCAATCGGGCGGTGCCGACTCGTCGATCCAGGCTCGGACCGCGCCGTAGGCATCGGTGGTCGTGTAGCCGCGCCGCACGAGGAACTCGAAGGCCCGCTTGCGGGCGCGGTCGAGCGGCGGCGCGGCGGGCCCGCGCCGACGCAAGGCGGCCACGGCCCGCTCACGCTCGGCCAGGTCGCCGGCGTCGCAGCCGCTCGCTGCCAGCGCCGCGTCGACGACGCGGGTCTCGACGCCCAGCTTGGCGAGTTCTCGCTCGATGCGCACGCTGCCCCACCCAGCCAGCCGGCGCTTGTCGGCCACGAAGGCGGCGGCGAAGGCCTGATCGTCGATCAGGCCTTCGCCGCCCAGTCTCTCGAGGACCAGGTCGACCGCGGCCGCGTCGTGGCCCTTTGCCCGCAGCCGATCGGCCAGCTCGAACCGTGACCGGGAGCGGTGGCTGAGCAGCCGGTAGGCGTCGGTGAGCGCCTGGTCGCGGCCGGCTTCGGCCACGAGTGTCCCGAGCTCGGCTTCGTGGAGCTCGCGTCCGACGAACAGGCCCTGGCGCGCGACGAACGCACCGCTGACCGCGAAGAGGAACTCGCCGTCGACGTGCACCGAGATGCGGCCCTCGCGACGGGTTGGCCTGAGGGCGGTGATGGCCGGCATAGCGGCTGCCCTATCGCGGGGCCCCGGCTAGTCGGCGCTAGGCTTCGCCGCCGCGGCCTGGGCACCCGCCAGAGCGTCGGCCGCCGACTTCTTGGCAGCGGCGCTGACGTGTGCCGCCGTCGGCGGCACGGACTGCGCCGGCAGGCCGGCACGATCGCGGATCTGGCGCTCGATGTCGTCGGCCATGTCGGGATTGTCGCGCAGGAACTGGCGGGCGGCGGCGCGGCCCTGACCAAGGCGATCGTCGTTGTAGCTGAAGAAGGCGCCGCTCTTGTGTACGACGTCGGCGGCGACGCCGAGATCGAGCAGGGTGCCCTCGCGCGAGATTCCCTGCCCGTACATGATGTCGAATTCGGCAAGCTTGAAGGGCGGCGCCACCTTGTTCTTGGCGACCTTGACGCGCACGCGGTTGCCGACCGCTTCGGTGCCCTCTTTGAGGGTCTCGATGCGGCGGATGTCGAGGCGGATGGTGGCATAGAACTTGAGTGCCTTGCCGCCGGTGGTGGTCTCGGGGTTGCCGAACATGACGCCGATCTTCTCGCGCAGCTGATTGGTGAAGACGCAGATGGTGCCGGATTTGCTCAGCGTGCCCGCCAGCTTGCGCAAGGCCTGGCTCATGAGGCGGGCCTGCAGGCCCACGAAGCTGTCGCCCATCTCGCCTTCGATCTCGGCGCGCGGCGTGAGCGCCGCGACGGAGTCGATGGCGACGATGTCGATCGCGCCGCTGCGGATGAGCATCTCGGTGATCTCGAGCGCCTGCTCGCCGTAGTCGGGCTGCGAGACGAGGAGGTCGTCGACGTTGACGCCGATGGCCTTGGCGTAGTTGGGGTCCATGGCATGCTCGGTGTCGATGAAGGCGGCCACGCCGCCGAGGCGCTGCGCTTGGGCGATGAGGTGGTAGACGAGCGTGGTCTTGCCCGACGACTCGGGGCCGTAGATCTCGACGATGCGGCCGCGCGGGATGCCCCCCACGCCGAGCGCGATGTCGAGGGCGAGCGAACCGGTGGGCACTGTGGGCAGATCGACGGCGCTGTGTTCGCCCATACGCATGATGCTGCCCTTGCCGAACTGGCGTTCGATCTGGGTGACGGCGGCTTCGAGGGCTTTGTCCCTATCCACGTTGGCGCACTCCTCTCAGGAAACGGTGGGAAACGACGCAAGGGGAGTGTGGACGGCCCCGCCCCTCTCCAGGACGCTAGCATACAGGATGACCGAAGGCAGTCCAAATGACTCAATGGTGACGTTTTGCAGCGAAAAAGGTTGACCGGGCCGACGGTAGCGAGCGACCGTCAGGTGCGGCAGCCAGGGGCGTTTCTCGGGCCTGTACACACCGAGATCGTACAAGGCCGCGGAGACGGAACTCTGCATCTCGGCCAGCGTTCCCGTCGGGTCGTCGAGCCGCAGCGCCACGACGCGCTTGGCGCCGCGCTCCGGTAGGAAGAGCGCCTCGCCGAGCGCCGTCGGCAGCGCAGGGACCGTCAGGGAGCGGAGCGCCGCGGCGACGTCGTCGACGCGGCGCTCCGCGACGTTCCCCAGAAAGCACAGCGTCACGTGGAGCGTGTGGACGACCCGCAGCTCATCGCGCGGGCGCAGTCCGACGTCCTGCCATGCCGACACCTTCGCACCGACTGCCGGCGGCAGGTCGCAGGCCACGAAGAGCCTGCGAGTCGGCTCGCGCTCCGCGTGACCTGAGCGGTCGCGCTCGCGAGAGCCCGGGGCGCGCTCGCGCCGCGGCTTGGCCGGGTAGTCGTGTGTCATGCACTCATCGTCCTGCGCAACTGATGGAGGGCCGCAGCGACGCTCCATTCGCGGACCGTCGAGCGGTCCCCGGGTACCTCGTGGCGCTCAACGAGCGTACCTGAGGGTCCGGCACAAGCGGTGTACACGAGTCCGACCGGCTTCTCTGGCGTCGCGCCGGTCGGTCCCGCGATGCCCGTCACGGCGAGTGCGTAGGTGCTGCCGATGCGCGACCGCATGCCCTCAGCCATACTGAGCGCGACCTCGGGCGAGACGGCCCCGTGAGTGTCGAGTTCGCCGGCCGGCACGCCAAGCAGCTCGCGTTTGGCGGCGTCGGCGTAGCTGATCACGCCGCCGAGCATGTAGTCCGAGCTTCCCGGCAGCTCGGTGAGGCGCCCACCCAGCAGTCCGCCCGTACACGACTCGGCGACGGCCACGGTCTCGCCACGACTGCGCAGCAGGTCGGCGACGATCTCGTCGATGGTGCGGCCGTCGGACGAGAAGACCGGGGCGGCGGCGCGCAGCGCGGCCGCCAGATCCTCGGCCTGGCGGGCCGCGGCCGTGTCGCCGGCGTCGTAGCCGGCGGTCACCCTGACCTCGCCGTACGAAGCGGTGATGGCGAGCCGCAGCCGATCTGCACGAAGCTCGCGCAACGCCTGCGAGACCTGGACCTCGCCCCAGCCGTAGACGCGCAGCGTCACCGTGCCGCCCGGCGTGAGACCGAGCTCGGCGGCGAGCTCGTCGAGCACCGCCGGCCACATCGCTTCGAGTTCCCACGGCACGCCCGGAAAGGCGACGATCGTGGTCTGGCCGTGACGCAGCAGGAACCCGGGCGCGACGCCGGCCGGCGGGATTGCGCGGCTACCTTGCGGCAGCCGCGCCTGGCCCATCATCTCGGCCAGAAGATCGTCGGGATCGAGACCGCGGCGCGCGGCGACCCGCCTGGTCGTCGCCTCGATCATGCGGGCCGCCTGCGGATCGGTCGCCAGCTCTCGCCCCGTGACTCGTGCGACGACTCGGGCCGTGAGGTCGTCGTGAGTGGTCCCGAGTCCTCCGCTGAGCACGACGACGGTGGGCTCCTGGTCGAGCAGGAAGTGGAGATCGCCGGCGAGGACGTCAGCGTCGTCGGGCGCGTAGAGTGCGTGCGTGACACGGGCGCCTCGCGCCGCGAGGCTCGCGCCCAGGAAGAACCCGTTGCGGTCGCGCGTGCGCCCGTCGAGCAGCTCGCTGCCGGTCAGGAGCAGGGCCGCGGTCGGCGGCTTCACCTGCCGGTCCCCGGCAGGCGCAGGTTGTCACGTGCCCTGACGAAGTACTGGACGCCGGAGACGAGCGTGAGCGCCACCATGACGGTGATCGCCGGCACCTCGACGTACGGCGCCCAGGAGAGATGGCCGTGCGGCCACATCAGGATGATGATGGCCACGATCTGGCTGATGGTCTTCGCCTTCCCCAGCGGGCTTGCCGGGATGGACACGCCCTGGTCGATGCCAACGACGCGCAGCAGGCTGACCGCGAACTCGCGGCCGATGATCACCATGGCCACCCAGGCCGCCAGCTTGTCGAGTCCCACCAGCGCGATGAGGGCGGCCGAGATGAGCAGCTTGTCGGCCAGCGGGTCGAGGAACTGCCCGAGCGTGGTGACCTGGTCGCGTGAGCGCGCGATGTAGCCGTCAAGCTTGTCGGTGAAGGCCGCCACCGAGAACACGGCGATCGCCAGGAACGCGCCATGGGGGATGTTGATCACGAGCAGCACCACGAACGCCGGGATGAGCATGATCCGCGCGATGGTGATCGCGTTGGCCGCGTTGAGCTGCGAACGCGGGCGTGGTGTCTCGTTCGGTCTGTCGGTGCTGACACTCATGGCAGAGGGTGTGCGAGGAGATGGTACCCCGCGACGTCGTCGACGACCGCGCGGACGATCTGACCGCGGCGCGCAAGAGCGCCCTGCACGGAGATGAGCCCGTCGACATCGGGGGCCTGCTGCGCGATTCTACCAAGTACCTCCGGCGAGGCGCCACGCGAGCCGCGTTCGACGAGGACGTCGACTGTCTTGCCGACGAACGACTCCCAATAGGAGCGGGCGGCACGCGCGATGGCGTCGCCGACGCGCGTCGCCCGCTCGTCGCGCAGCGCGCTCGGCACCTGGTCCGGCAGAGTGGCGGCCAGGGTCCCCTCCTGAGGGTCGTAGGGGAACACTCCGGCGACGGCCAGTCCCGCTGCCGCGATGAAATCGAGCAACTGCTCGACGTCGTCATCGGTCTCCCCAGGAAACCCGGCGATGAAGGTCGAGCGCAGGGCTACGCCCGGCACGATCTCGCGGGCGCGCTCGAGGAGGGCCAGATACGATCGGGCCGTCACCACGGCGCCCCATGGCGCGCAGGACGCGCGCCGAGGCATGCTGTAGCGGCAGGTCGAGGTACGGGACCGCAAAGGCCGCCAGAGCCTCCAGGAGCTCGCGTGAGACACCTTCAGGCTGCAGGTAGAGCAGCCGCACCCACGGCGCCTTCAGGGCGCTCAGCTCGTCGAGGAGCCGCGACAGACCCCCGTAGCCCGGCCAGCGCCAGCGCGAGGTGTCCTGGCCGACAAGGACGAGCTCGCGGGCGCCGGCCGCGACGGCGGCGCCCGCGGCGGCGAGGATGTCATCGGGTGGCACGCGCCTCGTAGGTGCCCTTGATGAGAGGGATGGCGCAGAAGGTGCAGCGCCGGTCGCAACCGTCCGAGATCTTCACGTAGGCGTGGATGGGCCGGGGCGCGCGCGTGACCCGGGCGATGTCGGTCGCGGCCGCCTCTTCCCCACGCCCGCCGCCGAGCTGTTCCAGCAGCCCGACGATCGGGCCCGAGGTCGAAGGCCGAGAAGACGTCGACCTCGGGCAGCGCGGTGCGCAGTTCGGCGGCATGGCGCGCGACCAGGCAGCCGTAGGCTGCCACCTGCGCGCCGCGCGCGTGGGCCGTCTCGGCGGCGTCGAGCAGGACGTCGATCGACTCGGCCTTGGCGGCGTCGATGAAGCCGCAGGTGTTGACGAGGATGAGGTCGGCGGCGCCGGGAGGGGCCGGCCTGTGGCCGGCACCCGCCAGCGCCGCCCCAAGCCGGTCCGAATCGGCCTCGTTCTTGGGACACCCGAGGGTGACGATGGCGAAGCTCGCGTTCAGCGGTAGTTCGTGAACTGCAGGGGGATGCCGAAGTCGTGGTCGCGCAGCGCCTGCATGGCGTCCTGCAGCTCGTCCTTCTTGGGCGAGAACACGCGGACAGCGTCGCCCTGGATCTGCACCTTGAGCTTCTTGAGCGCGCTGGCGCAGGAGCTTGCGAGATCGCCTTGGCCTTCTCGTCGGCGATGCCGTGGGTCACGACGACCCGCTGGCGCACCGTGCCGCCCAGCGCCTCTTCGATCTTGCCGTACTGCAGTGCCTTGAGCGGCACCTTGCGCCGCACGAGCTTCTCTTCGAGCACATCGACGACCGAACGCAGCTTGCCCTCGTTGTCGGAGACCAGCACGAGGTCGTCGCCCTCGAGGGCGATCTTGCTGACGCTCTTCTTGAAGTCGTAGCGCGTGGCGAGCTCCTTCTGAGCCAGGTTGACCGCGTTGCGCACCTCGTTGCGGTCGACCTCCGACACCACGTCGAACGAAAAGTCCTGGGCCATCTAGAGCTTCACCACGCCTTTCCGCGTCACGCTATAGCTGGCCGAGATCGTCTCGGCGGGCCGATAGCGGCTGGCCGTTCGACCTGGATCGACACGTTGGCCGGCACGCCCAGCCGGAGATAGAGCGTCACGGGAACCTTGAACGTGCGCGACTGCCCCTGGCTTACGGTCGCCATGTAAAGAAGATTCCCCGACGAGCCGGACTTGCGCACCTCGACCCAGCAGGCGCCGCGGTCGGCGACGACCTGACCGTGAGCTTAGTCGAAGAGGTACGTGAGGGCGTGACCGACGGGACGGACGAGGGGCTCGGCGAGACCGCGGCGAGCGGCGTCGTGGGCGCAGGTTCGGGATTGCCCGTGTTGCGGCCGATCACGTACAGCACGCCGAGGATCATGAGGCAGACGATGGCGACGAACGCCAGGGTGTTGCGGCGACGGTGCGCACGTGGTCTGCCGAGGGCCGAATGCCCTCCGAAGGGTTCGTGGTCTTCGTACGGCTCGAAACGCGAGCGGTACTCTTCGAGGATGACATTGGCGTCGAGGCCGAGATAGGCGGAGTACGTGCGCAGGAAGCCCTTGACGTAGGCCGGCGACGGCATGACGTCGAAGTCCTCGTTCTCCATCGCCTGGATGTACTTGACGCGGATCTTGGTGTCGTCTTCGGCCTGCTGCAGCGTGGTCTTGCGACGCACGCGCGCTTCGCGAAGCGTGGTTCCGATCTCGAACACGCCGCTCTCTCTCGGTTGCGTCGGCGTCGCCGGCTTGATCGAGGCGACGCTCCCGCTCGATACGCCGGCCCGGGCTACTCAGTCTACCGGTGAGCCCGCTCCAAAGGCAATTTGTGAGGCCGGGCGGACGCCCGGCCTCACCGCCTGTCACGTTCGATTCAGAACGCGGGTCGGCCGGCCGTTGCTGTCGGGCGGATCGTCGGGGCCGACCAGGATGTCGGGGCCGGGCACGAGAGCCGCCGGCGCGGCGGTCGCGACTTCGCCGCCGCCCAGGATACGCGGCAGGTCGTCCTCGTCGATCAGCACCTTGCGTGCCTTGCTGCCGTCGAAGCCCGAGATGATGCCCGCGCTCCTCCATGATGTCGATCGAGCCGGCCGGCGCGGGCGTAGCCGACCCGCAGGCGGCGCTGCAGCAGCGCGACCGACGCGGCGCCGGTGCGCACCACCGTCGTGATCGCTTCGGCCAGCAGCGGGTCGTCGTCGATCCCAGCCGCCGCAGACTCGCCGGTGTCGCCGGTCGCGCACTCGAGTAGATCCTCGCGGTACTCTGGCGCGGCCTGAAGACGCCAGTGCTCGGTGATGAGCTTCATCTCCTCGGATGAGACGAACGCACCCTGCACGCGCAGCATCTTCGAGCTGGTATAGGGGTGGAAGAGCATGTCGCCGTCGCCGAGCAGGCTCTCGGCGCCGCCACGTGTCGAGGATCACGCGCGAGTCGGTCTGCGATGCGACCTTGAAGGCGATGCGCGACGGGATGTTCGTCTTGATGAGGCCGGTGACGACGTCGACCGAGGGCCGCTGCGTGGCGACCACGAGGTGCATGCCGACGGCGCGGCCGAGCTGGCCGAGGCGGATGACCGCGTGCTCGACTTCGGCCGGCGCGATCATCATCAGGTCGGCCAGCTCGTCCATGACGACCACGATGTAGGGCAACGGCTTCTCACCCGACCGCACCAGACGCTTGTTGAGCTCGCGCAGGTCGCGGGCGTTGTCGGTGCGCATCATGAACTCGTAGCGGCGCTCCATCTCGTGGACGATCGTGGCCAGCACGCCGCCCGCGTTGCGCACGTTGGTGACGACCGGCGCCAGCAGGTGCGGCACGCCGTCGAAGTGCGACAGCTCGACCTTCTTGGGGTCGATCATGATGAAGCGCACCTGGTCGGGAGTCGCCCGCAGCAGGATCGAGCTCACGACGCTGTTGAGGCAGGCGCTCTTGCCCGAGCCCGTGGTCCCCGCGATGAGCACGTGCACCAGCCTCGTGAGATCGGCCAGGACCGGCTTGCCGGTGATGTCCTTGCCGATCCACATGGCCAGCGGCGAGGCGTTGACGGGGAGGTCGCCGTAGATGTCGCCGAGACTGACCCAGTTGGGCTGCCGGTTGGGCACCTCGACGCCGACCGCCGACTTGCCCGGGGATCGGCGCCTGCACGCGGATCTCGGTGGCTGCCAGTGCGTAGGCGATGTCGTCCTTGAGCGAGGCGACGCGAGCTGACCTTCGTGCCGGGGGCGAGCTGCAGCTCGTACTGGGTCACGCGAGGGCCGGAGACGGTGTTGATGACGCGCGCCTCGACACCGAAGTGGCCGAGCGTCTCGGTAAGCTGGGCCGCGACCGACTCGATGACGGCGCGCGTCTCGCCTTCGCCCGCCGGCGTGCGCTGCAGGAACGAGGGATCGGGCAGACGCCACTGACGCTCGGCGGTCTCGAACGCCACGACACCGGCCTCGTCGCCCGCCTCTTCCGCCTCGTCGGCCAGAGAAAGCTGCTCGCCCGGATCGTCGTCGAGCGCGGCCGGTGCGGCCAGCGGATTCGCCGCTTCGCGGGCGTCTCCGCCCGGTCGTCGGGCGCTCGCGGAAAGCGGGTCCGCGCCTGCGACGCCGGCACGGCCCGGTGGCGGGTAGATGTCGGGGAGGTCGCGGGCGCCGTCGACGAGTGTGACCGGCCGCTCGTCGTCGCGGTCGCGGCCTGACCTCGGCGTGAGCCTCGTGCGGGCCTCGAGCGCGGCGGTCTGCTCGCGGAACTCGGCGGAGGCGGCGCGGCGTGCGCTGAGCGTCTGGGCCAGGGGCTCGGCCGAGCGGCGAGCCGCCCGTCGCGCGGCGTCCACGCCGCGCCGGGAGCGGCTCGCCCACAGGCCGAGCGACGAGCCGGTGACGAGCAGCAGGCCGGCGACCGCCGAGACGACGACCAGCACGTTCACGCCCACGCGGCCGACGACGAGGTGGAGGCCGGCCCACATGCTCTCACCCACGAGGCCGCCGTGATCCTTCATGAAGGCGACCTGGAAGGTCTGCGCCGGCCGCGATCCCCCGAACAGTCCGAACGAGCCGGCCGCCGAGGTCAACGCGACAGTGACCAGCAGGACGACGAGACCGATGGTGATCTCGAGTGATGGTCGCCGCTCACGCTTCAGCACAAGCAGCGCCGCCGCATACGCCAGGACCGGCGGCGCCAGGTAGGCGAGCACACCGAACAGGGCCCTGAGCCCGTCGACGAGCCAGCGTCCGAGGAAGCCGCCTTGCCAGTCGAGGTAGAGCACGAAGACGAGAAATGCAGCGAGCGCGAAGCAGCCCAGGGCGGCGAGTTCGCGGCCCCGGCCTGGGCCGCTGCCGCGCCGCTTGCGTGGGCGCGAGGGCGCGGCCTTGGCGGCCTGCCGGCGGGCGGGCCTCGGGGAACGCAAAGAACCGCCCGCACGGCGCCGGCCGGTGGCCGATGAGGTGCTGCGTGATGCTGCCATGTCGGCCTATTCGACGACGGCCGCTCGAACCCTAGCTCGGGCTCGCGACGGAGTACGGGCGGACGTGGCCTTTCTCCGGCCCGCGCCGGGTCAGACCTCGACCACCACGGCCATGATCAACGGCTCGCGCTTGGTGCGCCGGTAGATCAGCTGAGCGAGTGTGTCGTGGATGTCCTCGCGCAAGAGGCGCTGGCCCGTGACGTGCTCGTCCGGTAAGCTCGGCGAGACGCTCAGCCAGCGCCTCGCGGGCTTCGGCGAGCAGAGTCGTGCTCGTGTTCCTCGTCGTAGAGGAACCCTCTCGCCACGAGCTCGGGCGGCGCCACGGTCTCGCCGGTCTGCACGCTCACCGTCACGACGGCGATGAGGATGCCGTCGCCGGAAAGCTGCTGACGGTCGCGTAGCACGACGTGTTCGGCGCCGCCGATCTGCAGCCCGTCGACGAACATCATGCCGGCCGGCACCTTGCCCGTGATGGCGGCCGATTCCGCGCCGATCTCGAGTACGTCACCGTTGTCGAGCAGGAAGATATTGCCGTCCGGGATGCCGACCGAGCGCGCCAGCTCGCGTGAAGGTATTGATGGCGATACTCGCCGTGAGCCGGTATGAAGTAGCGTGGGTTGAGCAGGTTGAGCAGCATCCGCTGGTCGTCGCGCGCGGCGTGGCCGGACACGTGCACACCGCTGTCGGGCCCGTAGATCACCTTGGCGCCCGATCGCAGCAGGCGGTTGACGGTGTCCATGACGCTCACTTCGTTGCCCGGCACGGGCTTGGCCGAGATCACGACCGTGTCGCCTGGCCGCAGCTCGATCTGAGGGTGGTCGTCCCAGGCCATACGCGACAGTGCCGACAGGGGCTCGCCCTGGCTGCCCGTCGTGAGGATGAGCAGCTCGTCGGGCCGGTACTGATCGATGTCGGTGAGCTTGATCTGGGCATCGTCGGGCACGCGAAGGTAGCCGAGGTTGCGGGCGATGTTCACGTTCTTGATCATGGAACGCCCCGACACGGCGAACTTGCGTCCGTGCACGTGGGCGATCTGGATGGCCTGTTGGATGCGGTGGATGTGTGACGAGAACGAGGCGACCAGCACCCGCCCTTCCGACTCTGCGAAGATGCGATGGAAGGCTTGGCCTACCTGGCTCTCTGAGCCCGTGCTGCCCTCGGTCTCGACGTTGGTCGAGTCGGCCAGCAGGGCCAGAACGCCCTCCTGGCCGAACCGCGCCAGCTTGTTGACGTCGGTGGTGCGGCCGTCGATCGGGGTGTGGTCGAACTTGTAGTCACCGGAGTGGATGATGCGGCCGGCGGGCGTTTCGATCGACGACGGCGAGCGCGTCGGGCACGCTGTGGCTCATCGCGCAGAATCGCACCGTGAACGGCGCAAGGTCGAGGACCGAGTCGTCGTCGACCTCGTTGGTCTCGACGCTCTTGAGCAGGCCGTGTTCGTCGAGCTTGGACTTGGCGAAGGCCAGGGTCAGGCGACTCGCGTAGACGGGCACCTTGATGTCGCGCAGCACGAACGGCAGCGCGCCGAAGTGGTCCTCGTGGCCGTGAGTGATGAGAAACGCGAGGACGTCGTCGCGGCGCTCGCGCAGGTACGTGATGTCGGGCAGCACCAGGTCGATGCCCGAGCATCTCGTCGCGGGGGAACGCAAGGCCGCAGTCGATCACCACGATCTTGCCGCCGTACTCGATGGCCGTCATGTTCTTGCCGATCTCGCCCATCCCGCCCAGCGGGATGATCTTCAGGGTCTGGTCGCTCATGGTCGTCGTGTGTCCTTTGGTGGCGGTGGTGTGGGGCGGCGGGCGGAAGCCGTTCGGCCTCCGCCCGCCGCCCCCGAATCGCTTAGAGCAGCCCCAGGCGCTCGAGCTCGGCCTCGACCCTGCGACGTTCGACGTCGGTGGCCTCGACCAGCGGCAGCCGTAGTCCGCCGACTTCGTGGCCGAGCATGTTCAAGGCGGCCTTGAGGGGGATGGGGTTGCTGGTGATGAACAGCGTCTCGAAGAGCGGCGCGAGCTCGGCGTCGATCTCGCGCGCCCGCGCGAGATCGACGCTGCGCGCCGCGTCGATCAGGTCGTGCAGCCGTCTTCCGACAAGGTGACTCGCCACCGAGATGACGCCCCAGCCGCCCATGGCGGCCACCTCGAGCGGTCATGTCGTCGTTGCCCGCGTAGATGCCCATGTCGGACAGCTCACGCAGGCGGCGCGATTCGGCGAGGTCGGGGTTGGCCTGTTTGACCGCTACGATGTTGTCGACTTCGGCAAGCCCGGCAAGGAACTCGGGCGACAGGTTGATCACACAGCGCGACGGGATGTTGTAGACGATCACCGGCAGGGTGGTCGCCGCGGCGATGGCTTCGAAGTGGGCACGGAGCCCGCGTTCGGGCGGTTTGTTGTAGTACGGGGTGACGGCGAGGATGGCGTCGACGCCGGCGTCTTCGGCGCGGCGCGTCAGGTCTACCGAGTGCCGCGTGTCGTTCGAGCCGGCGCCGGCGATCACTGTGCCGCGCCCGTTGGCGACGTCGACGGCGTTGCGGAACAGGTTGACCTTCTCGTCGTCGGTGAGGGTGGGCGACTCACCGGTGGTGCCCGCTACCACCAGGCCGTCGGAACCGCTCGCCAGGAGATGGTCGGCAAGCCGTGCGAACGCCACGTAGTCGACTGCGAGGTCGATCGAGAACGGTGTCACCATGGCTGTAAGGATCGTCTCCGAGACGATGTCATCAGTCAACTCCCACCCCGTCGTCGGCCAAGTCCTCGAACAACAGGTTCTCCAGGCCGACCACTGCTCCCTTCATGCTGCCGATGCGCCTGATCGCCAGCAACGCTCCGGCCATGAACGAATCGCGCGACAGCGAGTCGTGACGAAGAGTCAGCGTCTCCCCCGCGCCCCCGAACACGACCTCCTGATGAGCGACCAGGCCTGGCAACCGCACGCTGTGGATGCGTACCCCGCCGCTGGCGAGACCGCGCGAGGGCCGCGTTTCGGCCGACCCGTGCGGGTCGGCGGCACCCGCGGCAGTCATGAGCGCGGCCGTCCGCAGGGACGTGCCGGATGGGGCGTCGATCTTGTGCTGCTCGTGCAGCTCGATGATCTCGGCGGCCGGCAGCCAGCGGGCCGCCTCGGCCGCGAAGCGCATGAGCAGGACAGCGCCGAGGGCGAAGTTGGGCACGACGAGCAGCCCTGTGCCGCGTTCGACCGCCAGGGCCGCGAGCGTACTCGACCTCGTCATCGGACAGGCCGGTCGTGCCCACGACCGTCGCGACGCCGGCGCGGAGCAGCGTGGCCACGTTGTCGTAGACCGCTGCCGGCACCGTGAAGTCGACGGCGACGTCCGGGTCGAACGCCCGTGAGAGCCTCATCCAGCGTCATGAAGCGCGGTGCGGCCGACGGGCCGTCCTGCGCGGCGAACCCGGGTCGACCGCGGCGACAAGCTCGCAGGTCGTCCTGCGCCGGCGACGTCTCGCAGAGCAGCGAGCCCATGCGCCCGCAGGCACCCGCACCAGGACTGACGTCATGGGGCCGCCCACCTTCGCGCTCGCGTCATTCGGGATCCCACCAGTTGAAGCCGCCGACCGTGGCATGGAAGGGCCCGGCCTCGGGCCCGATGCAGACGGCCGACCAGGTGCCGATGTCGTAGAACTCACCAGCGAGATCGACGACCGGCGTCGTAGTCGACGGCGTCGATCTGCGCGATCATCTCGTCGAGGGTGCGGATCTCGAGGCCCATGAGCACGCTGCGGCCGAGGCGGTTCATGCGCGCCGAGGGGCTCTCCATGCTGAGCACGATCTGTCCCTTGAGCTGTTCCTTGGTGCGCTCGACTTCTTCGACGGTGAGCGTCTCGGCGAGGTGGTCGAGCTCGGTCGGTGCAGAGCTCCATCACCTCGGCCAGGCCTTCGGGGCGCGAGCCGAACGAGATCGCCACGAGGCCGGTGTCGGCGTACAGCGACGTGTACGAGTAGACCGAGTACACCAGGCCGCGCTTCTCGCGGATCTCCTGGAAGAGCCGCGAGCTCGACGAGCCGCCGAGGGCGGTGTCGAGCACCGACAGCGCGAACCGGCGGGGGTCGTCGCGGGTGATCGCTGGGCGCGCCCAGGCAGACGTGGAACTGCTCGGTGTCCTTCGGCATGAAGTAGGCATCGTGACGCGCCTTGGGCGGTCGCAGCGCGTGGCTCGGGCGGCAGCGACTCGGCGCCATAGCGTGCCGAAGTGGCGCCGGGCGAGCTCGACCAGATCGCTCGTGCTCGACGTTGCCGGCGGCCGCGACGACGATCGAGGGGTCACGTAGTGCTCGCCGTGGTAGTCGCGCACGGCCGCGTCGTCGCTCAGGCCGCGCAGCGTCTCGGCGGTGCCGATGATCTGACGTCCGAGCGGGTGCTCCCAGAACACCGTCTCGGCGAGGTAGTCGTGGATGAGCTCCGACGGCGAGTCTTCGTAGAGCGCGACCTCTTCGAGGACGACCTCGCGCTCCGCGTCGAGGTCGGCCATGAGCGGTCGCGCGACCATGTCGGCCATGACGGCGAAGGCTTCGTCGAGATGGTCGTCGAGGAAGCGCGCGTGGACGAGCGTGTACTCCTTGGAGGTCGCCGCGTTGAGCTCGCCGCCCATCTGGTCGAAGATGCGGGCGATGTCCCACGCCGAGTAGCTCGGCGGTGCCCTTGAAGATGAGGTGCTCGATGAGGTGCGAGATGCCGGCCTGGGCCGGGTCCTCGTTGCGCGACCCGACCCCGATCCAGAACCCGAGCGCTATCGACCGGACTCCGGTCGATGCGCTCGGTGACCACCCGGAGCCCGTTGTCGAGCGTCTGCGATCTGAAAGCGGTGGATGGCTGCGCCCCCGGCCTACGGTCCTTCGCCGGCGCCTCGAGCGGCCGGAGACCGATGCGGTTGCGCGCCTTGTCGATCTCGACGACCTCGACCGTGATGGTGTCGCCACGGCTGACCACGTCTTCGACCTTGTCGACGCGCTTGCCGTCGCCGAGCTTGGAGATGTGGATGAGGCCGTCGACGCCCTTCTTCAGCTCGACGAACGCGCCGAAGTCGGTCGTCTTGACCACCTTGCCGGTGATGATGTCGCCGACCTCGATGTCCTTGGTCATCGACAGGATGCGCTCGGTGACGGCCTCGCCGGCCTCCATGTCGGGCGCGGCGATGTAGATGGTGCCGTCGTCCTCGATGTCGATCTGGACGCCGAACTCCTCGCAGAGACCCTTGATGGTCTCGCCGCCCTTGCCGATGACGAGGCCGATCTGGTCGGGGTTGATCTGGATCGTGAAGATGCGCGGCGCGTACTGCGACAGCTCGGCGCGCGGCTCGGGCAGCACGGCGAGCATCTTGTCGAGGATGAACAGCCGTCCGACCGGCGCGCCTGCTCGAGCGCGTCGCGCAGGATCTCGAACGTGACGCTCGAGATCTTGATGTCCATCTGCAGGGCGGTGATGCCGTTCTTCGTGCCGGCCACCTTGAAGTCCATGTCGCCGAGGTGGTCTTCGACACCGGCGATGTCGGAGAGCACCACGTAGTCGTCGCCCTCCTTGATGAGCCCCATGGCGATGCCGGCCACCGGCTGCCTGGATCTGCACGCCGGCGTCCATGAGGGACAGGGTCGAGCCGCACACGCTGGCCATCGACGACGAGCCGTTGCTCTCGAGGATCTCGGAGACCAGGCGGATGGTGTAGGGGAACTCCTTGTCGTCGGGCAGCATCGGCAGCAGCGCGCTTCTCGGCGAGCGCGCCGTGACCGATGTCGCGCCGCTTGGGGCCGCGCATGAAGCCCGTCTCGCCCACCGAGTACGGCGGGAAGTTGTAGTGGTGGATGTACTTCTTGCTCTCTTCGGGGTTGATCGTGTCGATGCGCTGGGCGTCGCCGGTGGCACCGAGTGTGACCAGCGTGAGCGCCTGCGTCTGGCCGCGCGTGAACAGCGCGCGAGCCGTGAGTGCGCGGCATGACGCCCGACCTCGCAGGTGATCGGCCTGATCTCGATCGGTCGCGCGACCGTCGGGACGCAGCTTGTCGACCGCGATGCGGCGGCGGATGACGTCCTTCTCGAGCTGCGCGAAGGCGCGTCGCACCTGGGCAGCGCGGTCGCGTAGCCTCGCCTTCGTCGAGCCCCTCGATGAGCGTCTCGACGATCTGCTGGCGCAGCTCGACGGTGGCCGTCCTGACGGGCCTTCTTGTCTTCGACAGCGGTGACGCGGTCGACGTCGGCGCCGAACCGGGCCTTGATCTGATCGTAGAGCGCCGCTATCGACCTCGTAGACCGGCGACCTCCCACTTGGGCTTGCCGGCGAGTTCCTGCAGACGCGAGCTGGGCGTCGATGAGCTTCTGGATCTCGTCGTGAGCGATGCTGCAGGCCTTCGAGGACCTGCTCTTCGGTGGCCTCGTTGGCGCCGGCCTCGACCATGACGACGGCGTCGCGGTTGCCGCGACACGACGAGGTCGAGCGTGGCGCCCTCGAGCATCGTCGAGAGCAGCGGGTTGACCACGTACTCGCCGTCGATGAGGCCGACGCGCACGGCGCCGAGCGGTCCGAGGAACGGGATCTCGGAGATGGTGAGCGCGGCCGATGCGCCGATCATGGCGAGCACGTCGTAGGCGTTGTCCTGGTCGTAGGACAGCACCGTGCCGATCACCTGGACCTCGTTCATGAAGCCCTTCGGGAACGACGGCCTGATCGGCCGGTCGATCTGGCGCGCGGTGAGGGTGGCCTTGTCGCTCGGCCGCGACTCGCGCTTGATGAAACCGCCGGGGATCTTGCCGGCGGCGTACATGCGCTCTTCGATGTCGACAGTCAGCGGGAAGAAGTCCTGGTTCTCGCGGGCCTCCTCGCGGGCCACCGCGGTGACGAGCACGACGGTGTCTTCGGAGCGCACGAGTACGGCGCCGTTCGCCTGCTTGGCGAGCCCGACCGGTCTCGAGACTGATCGTGCGGCCTCCGACCTCTACTTCAACGGTGTGGACTTGTCATCTATACCTTCGAATCCTTCCGCCCTCCCCACACTCCTCGGGGCCGGGCAACAGTGAGACGTGAACGACGTGTCGCGCTACTTGCGCAGGTCGAGCTCCTTCACGAGAGAGCGGTAGCGCTCCATGTCCTTTGCCTGCAGGTAGTTGAGCAGGCGACGGCGGTGGCCGACCATCATGAGCAGCCCTCGACGAGAGTGGTGGTCCTTCTTGTGGACCTTGAGATGCTCGGTGAGGTCGTCGATGCGCTTCGTGAGCAGCGCGACCTGCACTTCGGGCGACCCTGTGTCGCCTTCGTGCTTGGAGAATCGCGAGATGATCGCTTGTTTGTCTTCGGTCGTGATTGCCAGGGGAATCACCTCCCTTGCGGGATGATCCGGAAACCCAGTACCGGGTCGGCGGCCCGGAACCGAGAGACGGTCGTGGGGTACGTTACCACAGAGGGGGGCACCGGCAAACTGACTGCGGCACGCGCCGGTCGCCCCGCGCGCTAGAGTCCGACCTCTTCGTAGGCGTGGTCGGACAACGACGCGGTGCGCTCGATGTCCGTGTGCATGCGGACCACCAGGGCGTCGGCGTTCGGGAACTTCTCTTCGTCGCGCAGCTTCGCGAGGAAGTCGACGATCATGAGCGCGCCGTAGGCGTCGCCCCGAGTAGCCGAGCAGGTAGGCCTCGATGCGCACGAAGGCCACCTCGTCGCCGCGGTGCAGGAACGTCGGGTTGTGGCCGACATTGACGGCGGCGCGATACCAGGCTCCGTGGAGCCTGCACTCGCGCCGCGTAGACGCCGCGCCCCGGGAAGATCATGCCGGTGTGGGCGTCGATGTTGGCCGTCGGGAAGCCGAGGCGTGCGTCCGCGCTTGTCACCGTGGACCACGAGGCCCACGATGCGCGGCGGGCGCCCGAGTATGGCGCGCACCTCGGGCAGCCGCCCCTCGTGGAGCAGACGGCGGATGCGCGACGAGCTGATCGGCTGGCCGTGTGACTGCAGCAGCGGGACGATGATCGGTCTCGAACCCGAGCCGCCGGCCGCAGTCCACCAGCGTCGCCGCCGTGCCGGCGCCGCGGGCGCCGAAGGTGAAGTTCTGACCGACGGCGACCACCCGGCGTCGAGGCCCGCCGGCTGAGCACGCTCGCTGCAGAAGTCGGCGGGCTTCGAGGCCGGCCAGGGCCGCGTCGAAATGGCAGCACGACGAGCTCGTCGGCGCCGAGTGCGGCGATGAGCTCGCGCTTGACCGCAAGCGGCGTGAGCAGGCGCGGCTGGTGAGCGGGGTCGACGATCGCCAGCGGGTGATGGTCGAAGGTGACGACGGCCGCTGTCAGTCCGCGTTCGCGGGCCGCACGAACGGCGGTCGACGATGACGTGCTGGTGTCCGGCGTGAACGCCGTCGAACGTGCCGATCGCGATGCTGCGCGGTCCGGCCGGCCAGAGCCGACAGGTCCTCGATGACGTCGCATCAGAGCATGACGAGCGGCTTGAGCCCCGGCGCCGTCGTCGATCGGGCCCGTAGACCGCCAGCAGCTCGCCCCGGAACAGGAGGCGCACGGGATGCGGCGGCCCCGCAGGCAGCCGGGCGCCGTTGCGCACGGCTGCCGCCTGGGCCGCCGTCACCGTGACCGCGGGCATGAACTGCAGCGCCTGGCCGGGCGAGACCAGGCCGGGGATGTGCTCGTCGCCGGTCTCGCGGTCGGCGACGGCTCCCTCGAAGCCGTCGAGCGCCTGCGCGTCCTCGAGCCGGAACGGGTCCGGTGGCCGCACGCGCGAGACTGCTGACATACGCGCCGACGCCGAGCGCGCTCGCCGATGTCGATCGCGAGCTGCCGGACGTAGGTGCCCTTCGAGCAGAGCACGCGACAGGTGGCCGTGAGCGCCGTTGGGTCGAAGTCGAGCACGTCGATGGCCGTGATCTCGACTTCCTTGACGGGCGTCTCGACGACCTCTCCGCGATGCGCCTTGTGGTAGAGGCGCTCGCCGTCGACCTTGACCGCCGACGTCATCGGCACGCGCTGGGCGATCCTTCCCATGAAGCGCGGCAGCACCTCGGAGAGCTCCTCGAGGTTGGTCGAACGGCCCGTCTCGACGATCTTGCCCGCACGATCGCCGCGTGTCAGAGGTGAACCCGAACTGCAGCGTGCAGACGTATTCCTTGGGGAGGTCGACGAAGAAGCGGGCCAGCTTGGTCGCGCGGCCGACGAGAACGACCAGCAGGCCGGTCGCGAACGGGTCGAGCGTGCCGGCGTGGCCCACCTTCCTGACCGCGGGCCGCAGGGACCGCCGCACTCGCGCCACGACGTCGTGCGAGGTGCAGCCAGACGGCTTGTCGATCAGGAGGACGCCGTCGAGAGGCGCTTGTCGAGTTCGGTACTGAGCCATGTCGCCACCTCCTCGACCGTACCCGTCGCCGTGAAGCCGGCAGCCTGGCGGTGGCCGCCGCCGCCCTTGAGGGCGGCCACCGCGCTCACGTCGAAGCCCTCCGAGCGCAGGCTGACCCGCGCCGTGCCCTCGCCACGCGGTCGCACGAGCGCTGCCACCTCGATGCCGGCGACGCTGCGCAGCGCGTCGACGATGCCCTCGACGTCGTCGTCGACGGCCCCGGTGGCGGCGAAGTCGCTCTGGTCGACCACGGTCACGAGGGCGCGGCCGGCTGCGGCCGGCCGCGCCCTCGTCGACGGCGCGCGCCCAGAGCCGCAGCGAGGCGAGCGTGTGCGTCTCGTAGAGCTCGGCGTAGATCGCATGCGGGTCGGCGCCGGCGTCGACGAGGTCGGCCGCCGCTCGGAACGTCGCAGCCGAAGTGCTGTCGTGCTGGAAGTGCCCGGTGTCGAAGGAGATGCCGGCATACAGCGCGCCGGCCGCCGGCGGCGAGGGCCGTCAGCCCGAGCCCCGCGGCGACGCGACAGACGAGCTCGGATGCGCTCGATGCGTCGCCGTCGACCAGGTTCGAGGTCGCCGAAGCGCGTGTTGTCGTGGTGGTGGTCGATGTTGACGATCAGACCACTCCAGCCGTCGAGCGAGACGGCCAGACGCTCGCGCGACCCGCAATCGAGTGCGTAGAGCGTCAGCCCCCGGCTCCGGGGAGCCGCGCACGAGGCCGCCGGCCGGCAGGAACGCGCCGTCGAACGGCAGCGCGACGTCGGGATCGACGTGGAGCTCGGCATCGACCTCGAGCTGGGCGAACAGGTCGAGCATGCCGGCGGCGGCTCCGACGGCGTCGCTGTCGGGGTTCTCGTGGACGGCGAGCGCTGCCCTGCGTCTCGCCGCGCATCGCGGCGCAGACGGCCAGAAGCTCGGTGTCGTGTGTGGCACTCATGACTGGCAGTCGCTGCCGGCCCCGGCTACCGGCGCGTCGTCGTCGGCCGTCTCGGGCTCGTCGGCGGACTCGGGCGCCACCTCATGCTCATAGCGCCTGAGCAGCGTCTCGATGCGCTGACCGCGATCGATCGACTCGTCGTAGATGAAACGTCGAGCTGCGGTGTGCGCTTGATGCGCACGTCGGCGGCGATCCGTTCCTGCAGGACGCCGTGGGCGGCGCGAAGGACCGCGAGCGTCTGCTCGCGGCCCTTCGCGCCGCCCAGGACGCTGACAAAGACCTTGGCGTGCCGCAGGTCGGACGACGCTTCGACGCCGGTGACTGTGACAAAGCCGACGCGCGGGTCCTTGAGCGCCGTGATCTCGCTCGACAGAACCTCGCGCAGCGCCTCGTTGACCTTCAGGAGTCTGTGTCCCATATCTCCCTGACCGGATCGACACTCTTGACCAGCACGCGTGAGACCTCGTAGTCGTTGCCGCCGAACAGGTAGCGTTCGATCTCGTCGATGCGCTCGCGTGCCTGGCCGCCCGAAGACGCCGCGAGCACGACGAGGATCTGGGCACGCTGCCAGCTCTCGTGATAGCCGACCTCGGCGAACGACGCCCGGAAGCGCCGCTGCACCGTGTCGCGCAGCGACGTCAGCGGCTGACGTTTTGCCTTGAGCGAGCGGTCGTCCGGGAAAGTGCAGCTCGGCCAGCAGCACCGCGACACAGGACTCGTCATGCGCCACGTGCGACTTCTTTTGTCTCGTACGCCTCCAACGTGTCCCCTTCCTTGAGGTCGTTGTAGCCGTCGAGCAGGATGCCGCATTCGAAGCCTTCGAGCACCTCGCGCGTGTCTTCGTTGAAACGCTTGAGCGAGGCCAGTCTGCCGTCGTGCACCACGATGCCGCTCGCGCAGCACCCGGATGCTGGACGCGCGGGTGATCTTGCCGCTGGTGACGTAGCAGCCGGCGATCGTGCCCAGTCGCGAGACCTTGAAGAGCTGGCGCACCTCTGCCTGCCCGAGCACCTCCTCGACGACCTCCGGCTTGAGCAGGCCGACGAGGGCGGCCTGGATGTCCTCGGTCACCTTGTAGATCACCCGGTAGGTCCGGATGTCGACTCCCTCGGCCTCGGCGAGTGCCGCAGCCGGTGGGTTCGGCCGTACGTTGAACCCGATGATGATCGCCTTCGAGGCGGTCGCCAGCATGACGTCCGACTCGGTGATGCCGCCGACCGCGGAATGGATGATGTTGACCTTGACCTCTGCGTGACTGATGCGCTGCAGGGCATCGGCGAGGGCTTCGACGCTGCCCTGCACGTCGGCCTTGACGACGAGGTTCAGTTCGCCGACCTCGCCTTCGGCGATGCGGGCGTAGAGGTCGTCGAGCGTGAGGGCACGTTGTTTGGCGAGCTCCTCGGCGCGGAGCCGGTTGGTACGCTTGTTGGCCAACGCACGCGCAGCCCGCTCGTCCTTCACGACACGGCACACCTCGCCTGCCTCGGGGACAGTGTCGAAGCCGATGATCTCGACGGGCACCGACGGGCGCGCTTCGGTCACGGGTTCGCCGCGGAAGTCGCGCATCGCACGCACGCGGCCGCTCGCCTCGCCGGCGACCACCGCGTCGCCGACGCGGATCGTGCCGCGCGCGACGAGCATGGTCGCCACCACGCCGCGGCCGATGTCGACCTTGGCTTCGATGATGATGCCGCTGCCGGGCGCGTCGGGATTGGCCTTGAGGTCGGCGACCTCGGCCACGAGCAGCACCATGTCGAGGAAGTTGTCGAGGCCGATGCGCTTCTTGGCGCTCGCCTCGACGAAGACGGTGTCGCCGCCCCATTCCTCGGGCACGATGCTGAACTCGGTGAGCTGCTGCTTGATCTTCTCGATGTTGGCATCGGGCTTGTCGATCTTGTTGATCACGATCACCATCGGGACGCCGGCGGCCTTGGCGTGGTCGATCGCCTCGACCGTCTGCGGCATGACGCCGTCGTCGGCGGCCACGATGATGGCCGCGATGTCGGTGACGCTCGGCGCCCCGGGCGCGCATCGCGGTGAAGGCTTCGTGACCGGGCGTGTCGAGGAACGTGATCACCTTGCCGTCGTGCTTGACCTGATACGCGCCGATGTGCTGCGTGATGCCGCCGGCCTCTCCGGCCGCGACTTCGGTCTCGCGAATCGCGTCGAGCAGACTCGTCTTGCCGTGATCGACGTGGCCCATCACCGTGATCACCGGCGGCCGCGGCTTGAGATCGGCCGGGTCGTCGACGATCTCCTCCTCGACCGCGGGCTCCTCGTCGGCGGCGTGCACGATCTCGATCGTCCGCTTGAAGTCATCGGCCAGGATGGACACTGCCTCGTCGGACAGCGACTGGGTGATCGTCGCCATCTCGCCGTAGCCCATCATCGTCTTGATGATCTCGCCGGTGGAGACGCCGAGCAACTGCGAGACGTCCTTGACGCTGGCGCCCGACGGGATCTTGACGAGCTGCCCTTCGGCGGGGACGACCGGTGCCTGCTCGCTACGGTCGGCCTGATGGCCGCGGTCGCGGCGGCCGCGGCGGTTGTTCTGCGGCCCGCCGCCGCGACGCGATGCCTGTGCATCGATGACGACGCGCCGCCGGCGGCTGCCCTGGCCGCCGGGGCGCCCGCGGCGCTGTCCGGCCGACAGGTAGGCCTTCTCGACGACCTCCTCATCGACGGACTGCTCACCCTCCGCGAGCTGGACGCCCGCGCGCCGCAGGTGCATCAGGATGTCGTCGACGGTCGTACCACGCTGCTTGGCGATGTCGGTAATCAGTTTCTTGCCGGCCACTCACCTCACCGCCTTTCGCTGCGCGCAGGCACTGGTGAAGCGCCTGCGCAAATCGTCGTCGATCGAGACACGGCGGCGGAACGCGCGATCGAACGCGCGGCGCCGCAGCGCGGCCTCGAAACACGTCTCTTGCGGGCAGAGCCAAGCGCCCCGGCCGGTGCGGCCGGCGACGATCGGGTCGGCGACCTCGACGCGCTCGCCGCGCACCGTGAGGTGCACGAGCGCGTCGCTCGGCGCGCCGCGACGGCACCCGATGCAGGTGCGCAGCGGAGTCGTCGTTGCGGCTGCGGACATCACTCCGACGCCACCTGCTGGCTGGCGTCGGCCTCGGTCTCGGTCTCGGCGAGCTTCTGGTGTCCGGGAATGCCGCAATAGCGGCTGCCGGCCAGCGCCATGTTGGGGCAACGCTTGCCGTTGGTCATCACGGCGACGCAGCGCCCGCTGGTGTCGTCGTCGCCATCGCCGTAGACCATCTCGGTCTCGCTCGCCGCCATCTCGCTCTGGCTCTTGATGTCGATCCGCCAGCCGGTGAGTTTGCTGGCGAGGCGGGCGTTCTGGCCCTCCTTGCCGATGGCCAGCGAGAGCTGGTCGTCAGGCACGATGATCGTCGCCGAGCGGTCCTCGTCGTCGACCAGCACCTCGCGTACGCGAGCCGGCGACAACGCCTTGGCGACGAACCTCGCCGGTTCGTCGTTGTAGGGCACGATGTCGATGCGCTCGCCACGCAGCTCACTGACGACCATGCGGACCCGCGAGCCTCGCGGCCCGACACACGCCCCGACAGGATCGACGCCGTCCGTGTGCGATATGACCGCGATCTTGCAGCGGAAGCCGGGTTCGCGGGCGACGTTCTTGATCTCGACCAGGCCGTCTGCGACCTCGGGCACCTCGAGTTCGAACAGTCGCCGCACGAGCTCGTCGCTGCGCCGCGAGAGGATGACCTGCGGCCCCTTTGTCGAGTTCTGCACCTTGATGATGATGGCCTTGATGCGTCCGCCGTGCTCGTACCGTTCGGTGTCGACCTGCTCGCTCTTGGGCAGCAGCGCTTCGACACGCCCGAGGTCGACCAGCGTGTAGCGCTGGTCGCTCTGCTGGACGATGCCCGTCACGATGTCGCCGACCCTGTCGACGTACTCGTCGTACATCAGGTCGCGCTCGGCTTCGCGGATGCGTTGCAGGATGACCTGCTTCGCAGTCTGTGCCGCGATCCGCCCGAAGTTGTCCGGCGTCACCTCGACGCGCTCGATCTCATCCTGATCGACCGACGTAAGATCGATGCCGATCTCCTCGCCTTCTTCGTTGCGCACCTTGAGCGCCTCGACATCGACATGCTCCGGGAAGATGAGCTGGAACACACGGATGTCGCCTGTTTCAGGATCGATCTCGACCTTGGCCGTGTCGACGGCGTCCGGCGCTTTACGATAGGCGGAGTGCAACGCGTCCTCGAGCGCACTCAACAACGTCTCGGCGCTGATGCCCTTCTCTTTCTCGATCTGGCGCAGCGCCTCGATGATCTCTCTACTCACGGTGCCCTCCGTTGTCGTCGAACTCGAAGATCACGTGGGCCTTCGCGATCGTGTGGTACGAAATCGTGACCTCGCCACCCTCGTCGAGGGCAAGGCCGATGCCACCGGCGTCCGCCCGGATGAGCCTGCCCCGGAACACGGAGCGGCCCTCGCGCGGCTCGGTCGTCTTGACGTAGACGCGCTCGCCGACCGACCGCTCGAAATGGCCGAGCGTGCGCAACGGACGATCGAGGCCTGGCGACGAGACATCGAGCGCATACTTCTCGCGCACCTCATCCAGGGCCCGCGCGACGGCCTCGCAGAGGCCGAGATCGACGCCCTCGGGTGTGTCGATGTAGATGGTCAGGCGACCGCTGCGGCCGCCGTGGACATCGAGGTCTACGAGTTCAACGCTGGGGAAACTCTCCGCCAGCGTGGCTTCGATGCTGTTCAGCAGCTGGTCTCGTTGCGTCGTCGCACCCATCCCTACAAAACAAAAGTGGGCGTCTGCGCACCCACTTCTTGAAAGCGTTCGCCTCCTGGCTGTCGCTGTCGTCCGACTGAGTATATACCACCCGTTTCAGAAGGTAATCAATTGAGCGAAGCCCTTTCCGCTCATTGAGGGGGCGCTTCGTGCCGATACTCAGGGGCAGCAACCACCGAACCACGAAACGAAGGACTGCAGGCATGGGAGAGTACACGACCTTCGTCTGCCGCGAGTGCGGCTATCAGGCGGAAAGCATCCGCTGGGGAGTCAGCGTCAATGATCCGCGCAAGCGGTTCATGCCGGCCATCTGCGTCGAGTGCAAGGCGATCGCCGAGGTCGACCTGACCGGCGCCGACATCATGGTCGACGAGTTCAACTGCCTGAAGTGCGGGAGCCAGCTCTTCTTCCTCGAGAAGGCGCACTCCTACACGTGCCCCAAGTGCAAGGCCAAGGACATGAAACTGGTCCAGGGCGAGTACTGGTGACCTGAACCGGGAGTCAACCGCCCAGATGGGCGGGGCGGTGCTCGCACGAGCACCGCCCCGCCCATCTGGCGTTCTGGAGCCGCGACCGCGCCGAGCGGCTACTTGTGGATGACCACGGGGCTGCCGGTGGGCACCCAGTCGTTGACCTTCAGCACATCGGCATTGTGCATGCGGATGCAGCCATGGCTGACGGCTTGCCCGATCAGCTGATCCTGGTTCGTGCCGTGGATGGCGACTGGGCCTCCCTGCGCCCAGGCGGACGCCGCCAGCTTCATCTGGAAGGCGCTGATGCCGATGGCTAGGACGCCGAACGGGCCGCCGGGAGTCGACGGCCTGAGCTTCTGGTTGACGTAGAAGATGCCGTTCGGGGTCGGCAACTGGGCCGTGCCCACCGCGATCGGGAACGTGCCCAGTACCTCTCCCCTGCGCGTGACGGTGAGCTTCCGCGCCGAGAGGTCGATGACGATCTTCGCGGACGTCGTGTAGATGGCGACGCCGCCTTCCTTGATCCAGCCGCGGCTTTCGTTGGGGCGGATCGGCAGCCAGACGTGGTACCACGTCACGCCGGCCACCTGCCTCGTGTCACGCACGAGGAACACGCTTGGGTACTGGTTAGCGTTGACCTTGCCGAAGCGCCCCTTGACGGGGGCACTCGTGGACGGCCGGGCGTAGGCGACGACGGCGCCGACGGCCTTGGCGACCTGCCACCGCGGCACCGGCGTGGGTGACGCCGTCGTCGCGCTGGTGAGACGCGGTGATGGCGAGGCTGCCGGCTGGCCGGTCCCGCCGCTGCCTGCCCGCGACCGCACGACCAGGTAGCCGGCACCGGCCAGAACGACCAACGCCGCTATTACGGCGAGGGTCCTGATGAGTGGGCGTGTCAAGCTGTGTCCGTCAAGGGTAGCCTTCGCCGTGTAGCATAGCACCGCGGCGACAGGCTCCGAGGCCGACCGAACGGCCGGGCGCCGGTGGGCCGCACGTAGTGCCCGCACGCGTCACGGCGTAGAATGTGCGCCGAAGCGGGAGGCCGGCCGTCTACAAGGAGCTGACGCTGTGACTGCAATCATCATCATCCTGGTCGTCATCGTCGTCGTCGCGGTGGCCTTCTGGGGCACCTACAACGGGCTCGTCAAACGGCGTCTGCAGGTCGACAACGCCTGGAGCCAGATCGACGTGCAGCTCAAGCGGCGTCACGACCTCATCCCCAACCTGATCGAGTCGGTCAAGGGCTACATGCAGTTCGAGCAGGACACGCTGACGAAGGTCACCAACGCGCGCGCCGCGGCCGTGGCCGCCGGCGCCCAGGGGCCCGTCGCCCAGGCTCAGGCCGAGAACACCCTCACTCAGACATTGCGGTCGCTGTTCGCCGTGGTCGAGAACTACCCCGACCTGAAGGCGAACCAGAACGTCATGTCGCTGCAAGAAGAGCTGACCACGACCGAGAACAAGATCTCATTCGCGCGGCAGTTCTACAACGACAGCGTGATGACCTACAACACGAAGATCCAGCAGTTCCCGAGCAACATCATCGCCGGCATGTTCAACTTCACCGGACGCCAGTTCTTCGAGGGCGAGGCCGCCGACCACGAGGTCCCGAAGGTCGACCTCAAGCTCGGCTAGTCGCGGCGCCCCCGGTCATGTACGACCAGATCGCCCGCAACAAGCGCGACTCGGTCTTCCTGGTCGTGATCATCGTGGCCGTGCTCCTCACGCTCGGCTTCGCCATCGGCGTCGCGTACTTCCGCACCTACTCGGCGGGGCTCGGTCTGCTTGGCGTCTTCGGGGTGGTCGCCATCGTCTGGAGCCTCATCGGCTACTACGGGGGCTCGGGCATCGTGCTCGCCGCCAGCCGCGCCCAGCGCGTCACTCGCGAGCAGGCGCCCGTGCTCTGGGACGTCGTCGAGGAGATGTGCGTCGCGGCCGGTCTGCCGATGCCGGCGGTCTACGTGATCCACGACCCGGCGCCGAACGCCTTCGCGACCGGCCGCGATCCGGCAGCACGCGTCGGTGGCGGTCACCGCAGGACTGCTGCGAGATGATGAGCCGCGACGAGCTTCAGGGCGTCGATCGCCCACGAGATGTCCCATGTGCGCAACTTCGACATCCGCTTCGCGACATTGGTCGGCGTGCTCGTCGGCATGATCGCGCTCATCTCGCGACTTCTTCCTGCGCTCGACGTTCTTCGGCTTCGGCCGGCGCGACAGCAACGAGGGCGGCGGCGCGGGCGCGATCTTCTTCGTCGTCGCCATCGTGCTGGCGATCCTCGCGCCGATCGCCGCCGTGCTCGTCCAGATCGCCGTCTCGCGTCACCGCGAGTACCTGGCCGACGCGTCGGGCGTCGAGCTCACGCGCAACCCGCTCGGGCTGGCGCACGCGCTCCAGAAGATCGCCGGCGATCCCGCGACCGCTGCGGGTGGCCAACCGAGCCACCGCGCACCTCTACATCGCCAACCCGCTCAAGGGCAAGAAGCTCAAGGACTCGGCGGGACTGTTCGACACGCACCCGCCGATCCAGAAGCGCATCGAGCATCCTGCTGGCGATGGCGCACGCGGGTCCCGAGGCCCTGGACGCGAGCGCGACGCCGACCCTTCCGCCCGAGCGTACGCAGGCCGGGCCTCCCGCCTGAGCGAGCTGCTCCGGGAGCCGGCGCGTGCTGTCCGCGCCGGCTCAGGACGTCTCAGACGGGATGGTCTCTGCGACAGTCCTCGAGCGGCGCGGCGGTACTCTTCGTTGTCGGGCGACATCGCGAGCGCCAGCCGTGCCGAACGCAGCGCGCCCGGGCGGTCGCCGAGCTTCAGCAGACAGCGCGCAAGCGCGAAGTGCGCGTAGTCGTTGGTGGGAGCGCGGCGGAGCAGTTCGGCGAACTGCTCCGCCGCGCTCTCGTACCTGCCCAGCGCGTAGTAGGCACGGCCCAGCGCCTCGCGGATCGAGTTCTTGTCGGGCTGGTCGCGCAGCGCCCGCTCGAGGAGCATGGCCGCCTGCGCGGGATGGCGTTCGTCGAGGAACCGGTGACCGGCTTGGAAGTCGCGATATGCCCGTTCGTCGTCGTGCACCTGGTCGCACGCTATCCTTCTCTGGCCCAGCCGCGTGACGCGCCCACCGCGGAGCTACTCGCCCGCGAGCCCCAGATCGGCGGCCATGCCCTGCATCGCTGCAGGGCGATGCTCGAGGAACTCGTCGAGCTCGAGACCGAGCTCCTCGCAGCGCAGGATCGACTCCCGATCGACTCCGCGGGCGAAGGCGCCCTCGCGCATGCGCTTGCGCACGCGACTTTGCGCTGCACCTGCGGGCAGCGACTTGTCGGGACGCACGAGCGTGGCCGCAGTGATCAGGCCGGTCGTCTGGTCGGCGGCGATCAGCGCGACGTCGATCGGGCGCTCCGACCACCGCGCCGGTCGCGGGGTTGTGGGCGGCGACCGCGTGCGACGAGCTCGGCCGGAAGGCCGAGCGCGGCGAGCCGCTCGGCCGCGCGCGCGCCGTGACGGTCGACGTCGCCTTCGGTCTCCTCGGCATCGAGGTCGTGAGCGAGACCGGCGAGGCCCCACACCTCGGGATCGTCGCCGAGCCGCACGGCCAGAGCACGCATCACCGCCTCGGTGGCCAGCATGTGACGCCGCAGATTGACGTTTGCGACCGATGCATCGATCAGGCTGACGACCTCGTCGCGGGTCGCGGGAGAGACGCTCATGCGGGATACCTCCTTGATCGGCTGCCGAAATGCAGGACCGTGCGGTCGCCGGCGAGACACCCGCGGCGCCCGCCGCGGACGCCAGCGCGCTCCGATCGACCGTCTCGAGCTGGTCGAGGATGGCGCGCGCGCAGGCGGCCTTGCTCGTGCGCGGCACGTGCACCTCGCTGGACGGCGTCAGGATCGTGATCTCGTTCTCGTCGGAGCCGATGCCGATGCCGGCCGCGAGGATGTCGTTGAAGACCAGGAGGTCGACGTCTTTGGCGGCCTTCTTGGCGCGGGCGCGGTCGAGGCGCGGTCCGGCTTCGGCGGCGAAGCCGACGCGCACGAGGCCCGTGCGTCGCGTCGCGGCGAGGATGTCGAGCGTCGGCACGAGCTCGAGGGTGAGATGCTCGGCGTCGGCTCGCTCGATCTTGCCCGCGGCGGCTGCGGCCGGCCGGTAGTCGGCGACCGCCGCCGCCATCACCAGCACGTCCGCGTCGGCCGTCTCGCAGCCACCGCTTCGGCCATCTCGGCGGCGCGTCTCGACGCGCACGCGCCGGTAGGCCGTCTCGTCCGCTTCGCCAGCCGGCGTCGTGTCGATCAGGACGACCTCGGCGCCCGCGCAGGTACGCTTCGTCGGCCACGGCGCGCCCCATCTTGCCGCTCGACCGGTTGCCGATGAAGCGGACCGCGTCGATCGCCTCGCGCGTGCCGCCGGCCGTGACGACGACCTTGCGGCCGGCCAGCGGGCCGGCCGGCAAGCCCGGCGAAGGCACGGCGGACCGCCGCCAGGATCACTTCGGGCGCGGCCATGCGACCGGCGCCTTCCTCGCCGCAGGCGAGGTCGCCGACGCCGGTCGGCAGCACCTCGACGCCACGCTCGGTCGAGGACCCCAGATTGTGCTGCGTGGCGGGGTGTTCGTACATCGCCCAGTTGGCGGTCGGCGCCACGATCACCGGCCCGCGGAAGGCCAGGTAGATGGCCGTCAGCAGGTTGTCGGCCATGCCGGTCGCCAGCTTGGCGATCGTGTTGGCCGTCGCCGGGGCGACGACCATGACGTGCGCCCGCCGCGCGGCGTCGATGTGCTCGAACCAGCCGCCGCCGGCCTGCCACGAGCTGTCGTCGTCGAGCACCGCCGGCGCGCGCTACCGCGGCGAAGGTCAGCGGCATGACGAACCGCTTGGCGGCCTCGGTGGTGACGACCGTCGGGACGAAGCCGTCCTTCGCCAGCAGGCGCACGAGCTCGACGGCCTTGTAGATCGCGATGCCGCCGGTCACGCCGACAAGTACGTGGCGCTCGGGCGGATGTCGTTCGGCTGGGTCATGGCGCGCCGCGCTCGGCGCCGATCAGGGCTTGGAAGTGAAGTGGATCTTGCCCTCGGCGATCTCTTCGAAGGCGATGGTCAGGAGGTTCTTGCTGCGTGAGGTCACGAGCGGCGGCGGGAACTCGTCGAACATCCCCTCACCGAGCGAGTTGTAGTAGTTGTTGATCTGACGGGCCCGCTTGGCGGCGATGATCGCCAAGGCGTAGCGCGAGTTGCCGGCCTGTGCCAGAAGCTCGTCGATGCGGGGACGGTCCACTAGTCTCCTTTGCGTCGTTTCTCGATGATGGCCGCCACCTCGGCGGCGGCTCGTGCGGCCTGGTCGTTGACGACCACCGCGTCGAATTCGTGTTCGGCGGCAAGTTCGGCTTTGGCGATCTCGAGCCGCTTCGCGATCGCCTGCGGCTGTGTCGGTCGCACGCCCGTGCAGCCGCTGACTCAATTCTTCCAACGATGGCGGAGCCACGAAGATGAGCGTCGCCTCGGGCATCGCCCTGCGCACGGAACGCGCGCCCTGCAGTTCGATCTCCAGGATCACATCATAGCCTGCGGCCAGCTTCTCATCCACGTCGGCGCGCAGGGTCCCGTACAGGTTGCCCCCATAGTCTACCCATTCGAGGAACTTGCCGTCGGCGACCGCGCGCTCGAACGCCGCTCGGCCTAGGAAGCGGTACTGTTCGACCGTCGACCTCGCCCCGCCGCGGCGCGCGTGTCGTCGCGGACACGGACGTCACCAGCCCGGACAGAAGAGAGCGGACGATGCCGATGACGGTCCCCTTCCCGGCGCCCGATGGCCCCGAGACGACGAAGACCGAGGGGATGGTCAGCCTCCGAAGTGACTGAGCAGTTCGGTGCGCTGCCGGTCGGAAAGACCGCCGACGGTCTTGCTGGGACTGATCCGGCAGTCCTCCATGATGCGCGCCGACTTGACGCGGCCGCATTTGGGGGCGGCCATGAGGACGTCGATCACCTTGGCGGTGAGCAGGATACGCCGGCGGGTCGCGCAGCACCGAGGCCATGGTCGCGGCGCCGCGCTTGAGGTCGACCTTCAGTCTGGCCCGCTTGCTGCGCACGTCGTTCGCACGCTGGAGGGCGTCCATACGCTGGTCGAGTGACCGTTCGGGTGCGACGTTCAGTTGCTTGGCGGGAGTCGACATCGAGACGCAGTATATGGAAGGGCGGCGGCCTGTTCAAGCTGAAGCCGCTGTCGAAAACGGCGACACTGCAGCGATATTCAGTCCGCCGGTGGGACCTGCCGACGTCCCAGCGCCCGACCCCGTGCCGCGGCCAGATCGGGCAGGCCGCGGCGCGCGAGCTCGTCGCGGAGTTCGGCGACGATGCGCCGCGGCGCATCGATCCCGGTGAAGTTGGCCGCGCCGACCGCCACCGCGGTCGCGCCGCAGGCGATGAACTCGAGCGCGTCGCCTCCCGAGACGATGCCCCCCATGCCGATGATCGGCACGTCCAGGGCATCCGGCGATCTCCCAGACCATGCGCAGGGCGATCGGCTTGATGGCCGGCCCGCACAGCCCACCGGTGCGGTTGCCGAGGAACGGTCGCAGTGTGTCGGGGTCGAGCACGAGTGCCTGGAAGCGTGTTGACGAGCGAGACGACGTCGGCGCCGGCGTCGGCGGCGGCACGCGCGACCGCGACGACGTCGGTCACGTTGGGCGTGAGCTTCACGATCACGCAGCCGTCGCGTGAGGGCGCGCGCCGCCGCCGTCAGTCGCGCCGTCTCCGCCGGCTCGGTGCCGATCGCGAGGCCGCCGCGACCCACGTTCGGACAGGACACGTTGAGCTCGTAGCCGACGACGTCGGGCAGGCGCTCGACGGCGCGCTCCGGACCATCGTCGCCTGCGGCGAGACGCTCCTCGATGCGGCGCAGCACCTCGAGGTAGTCCTCGGGCCGCCGGCCACCGATGTTGACGATCACCGGCACGCGGAACGCCTGCGAGCGCAGGCAGGGTCGTCGAGCCACGCGTCGATGCCCGGGTTCTGCAGACCGACGGCGTTGATCATGCCCGACGACGTCTCGGTCAGACGCGGCGGCGGGTTGCCCGCGCGCGGCTCGAGCGTGACCGTCTTGGGCACGTAGGCGGCGAACGGGAACGGCTCGAGGGCCGCGGCGCCGTAGCGCTGCGACGGTCTCGAGAGCGTCGAAGGTGCCCGAGGCGTTCAGCACGGGGTGCGCGAGGCGCACGCCGGCGAGCACGACCGACAGATCGACTTCGCGTTCGGGAGACGGTCCTGGGCTGCGGGCTCTGGGCACGTCAGGCGGGCCGTCGGCCGCCGAGGGCGTCACCGCGAGCCCCCGCCACTTGACGCCGATTCCGGCTCAGTCGCCGAGCAGTTCCCAGCGGGAACACGGGCCCTCGACGCAGACACGCAGGTAGCCCCTGCGCGTCGCCACGACGCAGCCGTGACAGGCGCCGGTGCCGCAGGCCATGTGCGCCTCGAGCGACGCGTAGCCGTCGACAGCCCGGCCGCGGCCGTCCAGGCCCGCACCGCGTCGAGCATCGGGGCGGGGCCGCAGGCGAGCACGCTCGCCTGCGGCCCCGCTCCAAGCTCGGCGCGCCAGATCGACGACGGTGCCCCGGCGCCCGACCGAGCCGTCGTCGGTCGCCACCCAGAGCTCGCTCGATCTCGAACGCGCCCACGAGACGCGCCTGCTGGTCGTCGCGAAAGCCGAAGGCCGCCGTGACCGGCACGCCTCGCGCCGCAAGCGCGTCGGCGACGAACTGCAGCGGAGCGGTGCCGATGCCGCCGCCCACGAGCAGCGCCTCGCGCACGTCATCGATGGGAAAGCCGGTCCCCAGCGGACCGGCGACTCGAGAAGATCCGCGATTCCGGCGGCGACAAGCGCCCTGCTGCCCTCTCCCCGGGCTCGACGAGCAGCCGGACGCGCTCGCCCGCGACGCGAGTGCAGCGACAGCGGTCGTCGCAGCTGGAACTGCGGGCCCGGCACGGCCACCATGACGAACTGGCCCGGTCGTGCCGCCGCGGCGACGTCCGGCGCAGCCAACGCGAGCAGCGTGTAGGCGCCGAACGTGCGTCGCTCGACCACCCGGTAGCGGCCGCTCACCGCGGCATCGCAGCCGGCACCGCCCGATGGCGGGGAGTCGCTATGGAGCGAGACTGCGGGCCACGGGCCTCACTCTTCCCCGTCGGCGTGCAGGTCCTGCAGGCAGTGCACCGTCACGCGCGGTCGGCGGGCGGCTTCGATGGCCGAGACGGCCGCCGAGGCGCCGGCGAGCGTGGTGATACAGGGGATGCCCTTCTCGAGCGCCGCGCGGCGGATCTCGTAGCCGTCGCTGCGCGCGCCGCGCCCGTAGGGCGTGTTGACGACGAAGTCGACCCGCCCCTCTTCGATGAGGTCGACGACGTGTGGCGTGCCCTCGGTCACCTTGTTGACCTCGATCGTCGGTACGCCGAGGCTCTGCAGCGCTCGCGCCGTGCCGCGCGTCGCCAGGATGGTGAAGCCGAGGCCGTGCAGGCGCTGGCCGAGGATGGTGGCCGCCGACTTGTCCGGGTCGCAGACCGACAGGAAGATGGTGCCCTCGACGGGCAGCGGCGCGCCCGACGGCCGCCTGCGCCTTGGCGAACGCCTGCGGGAAGGTGTCGGCGACCGCCATGACCTCGCCGGTCGCCTTCATCTCGGGTCCGAGCCGGTAGTCGGCGCCCGGGAAGCGGTCGAACGGCATGACCGCCTCCTTGACGCTCACGTGGCGCGGCACGCGGCCGGTGCGGCGGGTCGAGCTCGGCCAGCGTCGCGCCCAGGATGATGCGCGTCGCGAGCTTGGCGAGCTGCACGCCGGTCGCCTTGCTCACGAACGGCACGGTGCGCGAGGCGCGCGGATTGACCTCGAGCACGTAGAGCTCGTAGTTCTGATAGGCGAACTGCACGTTCATCAGGCCCTGCACGCCCAGCGCCCGGGCCAGCGCCCGCGTCTGGCGGCGCACCTGCTCGAGCGTGCCCTCGCCGAGCGAGATCGACGGCAGCACGCACGACGAGTCGCCGGAGTGCACGCCGGCCTCCTCGACGTGCTGCATGATGCCGCCGATGTAGCACCTCGTCGCCGTCGGAGACGGCGTCGACGTCGACCTCGATCGCGTCCTCGAGGAACTTGTCGATGAGCACGGGGTGGTCGGGGCTCGCGCTCGACGGCCGTGTCCATGTAGCGGCCCAGCTCGTCGGCGCTCGTAGACGATCTCCATGGCCCGGCCGCCGAGCACGTACGAGGGCCGCACCAGGCACGGGTAGCCGATCCGCTGCGCCGATCGTCGAGCGCCTCGTCGCGGCTGCGCGCCACCCCGTAGCTCGGGGCACTTGATGCCGAGCTCGTCGAGCAGCTTGCCGAAGCGGCCGCGGTCCTCGGCCAGGTCGATCGCGTCCTGGGGCGTGCCGAGGATGGCGATGCCGGCGTCCTCGAGGGCGTGGGCGATGCGCAGCGGCGTCTGGCCGCCGAACTGCACGATCACGCCCTTGGGCCGCTCGTTGGCGCACGACGTTGGCGACGTCCTCGAAGGTGAGCGGCTCGAAGTACAGCCGGTCGGAGATGTCGTAGTCGGTCGAGACGGTCTCGGGGTTGCAGTTGACCATGATGGCGTCGTAGCCGTGCTCGCGCACGGTCATGGCGGCGTGCACGCAGCAGTAGTCGAACTCGATGCCCTGGCCGATGCGGTTGGGCCCGCTGCCGAGGATGACGATGCGCTCGCGCTCGCCGGGCAGCGCCTCGTTTTCGTCCTCGTAGGTCGAGTAGAAGTAGGGCGTCTCGGCCTCGAACTCGGCGGCGCAGGTGTCGACCGCCTTGTAGACCGGCACGATGCCCACCTCGAGGCGCCGCGCGCGCACCTCGCGCTCGGTGCTGCCCGTGAGCTCAGCCCAGCCGCCGGTCGGAGAAGCCGTAGCGCTTGAGGCGGCGCAGCAGCGACGGCGTCGAACGCGTCGCCGCTGCGCCGCGCCTCGTCTTCGAGCTCGACGATGTCGACGGAGCTCGGCCAGGAAGAAGCGCGGGACGCCGGTCAGCTGCGTGCAGCTCGTCGAGCGTCCAGCCCTGACGGTAGGCGTGCAGGATGAGCTCGTAGCGCTCGCAGGACGGCACCGCCAGCGCCGCCGCCAGCGCCTTGCGCTCGAGCGGCAGCGTCGGCGACGGCGTCGAGCTCGCGCGAGCGCAGCGCCTTGTGGAAGGCCTCCTTGAACGTGCGCCCGATGGCCATCACCTCGCCGACGCTCTTCATGTGCGTGGTCAGCTCGGTGTCGGCGAGCGGGAACTTCTCGAAGGCCCAGCGCGGCATCTTGACGACGACGTAGTCGAGCGTCGGCTCGAAGCTGGCCGGTGTCTTGCGCGTGATGTCGTTGGGGATCTCGTCGAGCGTGTAGCCGACGGCCAGCTTGGCGGCGATCTTGGCGATCGGGAAGCCGGTCGCCTTGCGAGGCCAGCGCCGACGAGCGCGAGACGCGCGGGTTCATCTCGATGACGACGACCTCGCCCGTCTCGGGATCGACGGCGAACTGCACGTTGGAGCCGCCGGTGTCGACGCCGATCTCGCGGATGATCGCCTTGGCGGCGTCGCGCAGCTCCTGGTACTGGGCGTCGGTGAGGGTCAGGGCCGGCGCCACGGTGACGGTGTCGCCGGTGTGCACGCCCATGGGGTCGACGTTCTCGATCGAGCAGATGACGACGACGTTGTCGGCGTGGTCGCGCATGACCTCGAGTTCGAACTCGTGCCAGCCGACGACCGACTCCTCGAGCATCACCTGGTGGATGGGACTCTGGCGCAGACCGTTCTCGGCGATGTGCCGCAGGCCCGCGCGGTCGTGGGCGATGCCGCCGCCCGCGCCGCCGAGCGTGAAGGCCGGCCGCACGACGAGCGGCAGTCCGAGCTCGCCGGCGGCCTGCTCGACGTCGGACGGGGACGTGCAGATCGCGCTGCGCGGCACGCGCAGGCCGATCTCCTCCATGGCGGTGCGGAACTCGTGGCGATCCTCGGCGCGCCGGATGGCCGCGGCGTCGGCGCCGATCATCTCGACCTCCCAGAGGTCGAGGATGCCGCTCTCCTGGAGCTCGATCGCGAGGTTGAGAGCCGTCTGGCCGCCGAGCGTCGGCAGCAGCGCGTCGGGGCGCTCGATCTCGATGATGCGAGTCAGCGTCGCGAGGTCGAGCGGCTCGATGTAGGTGCGAGCCGCGAAGTCGGGGTCGGTCATGATGGTCGCCGGGTTGGAGTTGACCAGTACGACCTCGTAGCCGTCCTCGGCGAGCACCTTGCAGGCCTGCGCGCCGGAGTAGTCGAACTCGCAGGCCTGGCCGATGACGATCGGGCCCGAGCCGATGATGAGGATCTTGTGGAGGTCGTCGCGGCGCGGCACGACTATCTCGCCCCTGTCGCGACGGGCTTGCGGCCCTTCGCTGCCGCGAAGCCGGCGATCTCGGCGCGGAAGCGCTCGAACAGATGCAGCGAGTCGTGCGGTCCGGGCGTGGCTTCGGGGTGGTACTGGACCGAGAAGGCGTGGCGCGCAGGCGACGCGAGACCCTCGACGGTGCCGTCGTTCAGGTTGAGGTGAGTCACCACCGGGGCGCCGTCCGCATGCGCGCTGGCCTTGGGGTGCGCGCGCGGGCGGACGCCCTCGGGCGCGCGCACCGCGAAGCCATGGTTCTGCGTCGTGATCTCGACGACGCCGGTGCGCAGGTCCTTGACCGGATGGTTGGCGCCGCGATGGCCGAACTTGAGCTTGTAGGTCTCCATTCCCAGCGCCAGGGCGAGAAGCTGATGGCCCAGGCAGATGCCGAAGAGGGCACCTGCGCCGAGCAGCTTCTCGACCGTCTTGATGGCGTAGCTGACGGCTGCCGGGTCGCCCGGGCCGTTGGAGAGGAACACCCCGTCGGGGTCGAGTTTGAGGACGTCGCGCGCCGACGTGGCGGCGGGCACGACGGTGACGCGGCAGCCCGCCGCCGCCAGGTAGGCCAGGATCGAGCGCTTGACGCCGAAGTCGAGCGCCACGACATGGAGGTCGCTCCTCCCCACCGGCATCCTCGGCGGCGACCTCGAGACGCCTCGCGGCAGGTGACCACAGCTCGCGAGGTCGAGCCCGGCCATGCGCGGCAGTCTCTGCGCACGGCGCGCGCAGCGAACCGACGTCGGGATCGTCGGTCGAGACGACGGCGCGCAGCGCGCCCGCGCTCGCGGATGTGACGCGTGAGCGCCCGCGTGTCGACGCCGGTCACCGCCAGGACGCCGTGTTCGGAGAGCCAGTCGAGCCAGGTTGCGCTCGACGTCGCGGTTGTAGGCGTAGTTGGTGATCTCGCGGGCGACGATCGCCGAGCGTGGGCGCTGTCGGACTCGTCGCGCGACCGGGTCGGCCCCGTAGTTGCCGTTGAGCGGGAACGTGTAGGTGACGATCTGCCCGCAGTACGAAGGATCGGTGGCGATCTCCTGGTAGCCCGTCATGCTCGTGTTGAAGACGATCTCGCCGCCGACCGTGCCGGAGCCGGTGAGCGCCTCGCCGGCGAAGGCGGCGCCGTCCTCGAGGACGAGCAGCGCAGGTCTAGGCATGCTGCCTCGAAGGCCGATGCGGCCCGCGGCCAGGGTGAGCACCACGCGGCCCTTCAGCGTCTCGCCCAGCCAGGCCGAGTTCGTCGGAACGCGAGTGGAGGCCGCGCGGCCGTCGACGACCCACTCGCGCCGCCGGATCGACGAGGCACAGGTCGGCCGGCTCGCCGGCGGCGAGCGCCGGGACGGGGATGCCGGCGATGCGCGCCGGCGCCTGGCTCATGCGCTCGACGAGGATCGTCGAGCGACAGCTCGCCGGTGAGCGACAAGCGCCGTGTTGAGCGCGGCGAAGGCCGTCTCGAGCCCGGTCGTGCCGAAGGCGGCCGCCTCGAAGGGCACTTCCTTCTCCTGCTGGGCGTGCGGCGCGTGATCGGTCGCGACGCAGTCGATGAGGCCGCTCCTGAGCGCCGCGACCAGCGCCTCGCGGTCGCTCGCGGCGCGCAGCGGCGGGTTCATCTTGACGTTCGGAGTCGAGCGAGTAGACGGCTTCGTCGGTCATGCGTCAGGTGGTGCGGCGTCACCTCGGCGGTGACGCGGCACGCCGAGCTCTCTGGCCCGCGCCAGGTGCTCGAGCGAGAGCGGCGGCGCTCACGTGGCAGAGGTGCAGGCGGCCGTCCTCGTAGCGCGCCACCTCGAGCGCGCGGGCGACGTCGGCGCTCTCGGCGATGGCGGGGATGCCGCCCAGGCCGAGCTTGGCCGAGACCGGCGCCCTCGTGCATGACGCCCGCGCCCATCAGCGCGTCGTCCTGCGGCGTGGACGGCGACGAAGCGGTCGGTGACCTTGGCGTACTGCAGCGCGCGGCGCAGGAGCAGCGCCGTGGCGAGCGGCTTGCCGTCGTCGCTGAAGCCCACGGCGCCGGCCTGCGGCCAGCTCGTGCATCTCGGTGAGCTGCTCGCCCTCGAGGCCGCGGCTCACGGCGGCGAAGAAGCCGGTCGGCACGCGCGCCTCGGCGGCCGCCTGGCGCGCGAGCCCCTCGAGCAGCGGCGCCGAGTCGACGACCGGGTCGGTGTTGGCCATGCCGAAGACGGCCACGTAGCCGCCGGCCGCGGCGGCGGCCGAGGCCGTCGTCGAGGTCTTCTTCGTCCTCGCGCCCGGGCGTGCGCAGGTGCGTGTGCAGGTCGACGAAACCCGGCAGCAGCAGCTGGCCGGCGGCGTCGATGACGCGCACCCTGGCGGGCGCCTCGAGACCCTCGCCGACCTCGGCGATGCGGCCCTTGCGGACGAGGACGTCGACGACCTCGTCGAGCCCGGCCACGCGGGTCGACGACGCGCGCGCCGCGGATGAGCAGGTCGGCGCCCGCCCCGGCTTGCCCCAGACGCCGAACGCTCATGCCGCTCCCCTCTCGTCGCTGTCGTTCGTCGTAGCCGACGATCGTGCGGTAGAGGATCGCCATGCGCACGGCCAGGCCGCTCTCGACCTGCTCGAGGATGAGCGTGTCGGGGTGGTCGGCGATCTCGGGGCTGATCTCGATGCCGCGGTTGATCGGGCCGGGGTGCATGACCTTCTGCCCGGGCCGCAGCCGCTCCAGGGTCATGCCGTAGAGCGTCGAGTACTCGCGCAGCGAGGGGATGAAGTTGGCTCCCTCCTGCATGCGCTCCATCTGCATGCGCAGCAGGTAGACGACGTCGGCCTCGCCGAGCCCGTCCAGGTCGTACGCGACCTTGACGCCGAGCGTCTCGACGTCGCGCGGGATGAGCGGCGGCGGCCCGGCGACGGTGACGTCCATGCCCAGCAGCTGGAAGCCCGCGATGTCGCTGCGCGCCACGCGGCTGTGCAGGATGTCGCCGACGATCCAGACCTTGAGACCGTCGAGGTCGCGGCCCAGCGCCTGGCGCAGGGTGAACAGGTCGAGCAGGCACTGCGACGGGTGCTGGAACTTGCCGTCGCCGGCGTTGATGACGCTGGCCGGCGGTGTAGCGCGAGACGAGGCGGCAGGCGCCGATCTGCGGGTGGCGCATGACGATGATGTCGGGCTGGTAGGCCGAGAGCGTGAGGATGGTGTCCTTGAGCGACTCGCCCTTGTCGACGGCCGAGCCCGCGGCCTGGACGTTCATCGTGTCGGCCGACAGACGCTTGGCGGCCAGCTCGAAGCTGGTCAGCGTGCGCGTCGAGGACTCGTAGAACATGTTGATGATCGTGCGGCCGCGCAGCGTCGGCACCTTCTTGATGTCGCGCTCGAGGATGGGCAGGAAGCTCTCGGCGGTGTCGAGGATGAGCTCGACGTCGGCGCGCGTGAGGTCGTCGATCGAGAGCAGGTCGCGCTTGGCCATCTCAGTCCTCCCCGGCGTGGGCTGCACCAGCACGACCTCGTCGACGCCGTCGACCTCGGTCAGGCGGACCTCGATGCGCTCGCGCCGCGCGGTCGGCAGGTTCTTGCCGATGTAGTCGGGCCGGATCGGCAGCTCGCGGTGGCCGCGGTCGACCAGGACCGCGAGCTGCACCGCCGGCGGGCCGGCCGTAGTCGAAGAGGGCGTCGATGGCGGCGCGGATGGTGCGGCCCGTGTAGAGCACGTCGTCGACGAGCACGACGGTGGCGCCGTCGACCTCGAACGGCAGGTCGGTGCTCTTGACGACTGGGATTGGGCGTCGCGGGCACGACGCCGTAGGCGCCGCGCGCGGCGACGTCGTCGCGGTAGAAGGAGATGTCGAGCTCGCCCAGCGGCACCTCGCGGCCGGCGATCTCGCTCGAGGATGCCGTGCAGGCGCCGGGCGAGGAAGGCGCCCCGGGTGTGGATGCCGACGACGGCGAGCCTGCTCGTCGCCGGTGTTCTTCTCGAGGATCTCGTGGGCGATGCGCGTGACGGTGCGCGCGAGCTGCTCGCCGGTCATCACGAGCCTTGTGCGGCGTCTAGGCATAAAAAAACACCGCCTCTGGCTGGGCGGTGCTGCGGTCGTGCGTCGTGCATGTGGCGCATCTCTGCGGCCCCCTTTCCGGTCTCTCTGGACCAGGATTAAAGGATTTCAGTGACTCTAGCGGCCCGGCCGCCGGTGGTCAATAGCGCCGCGCAACTCCGCCCAGGAGAACCGGCCAGGTCGGCCGGCAGCGGCGCCGCGAAGACGAGATGCTCGCCCCGTGACCGGGTGGCGAACTCGAGGCGGGCGGCGTGCAGGAACTGGCGGGCGAGACCGGCGGGACGCCGGTCTCGCCCGCCATACACCACGTCGCCCGCCACCGGGTAGCCGAGCGCCGCGAAGTGGACGCGGATCTGGTGGGTGCGTCCCGTCTCGAGGCGCACGTCGACGAGCGTGAACCCGGCCAGGCGTTCGTCGCACCCGGAAATGGGTGACGGCTCGCCGCGGCCGCGTCGTGTGGACGCTGATGCGCTTGCGGTCGCGCACGTGACGGCCGAGGGGTGCGTCGATCGTGCCCTCGTCCTGCGGCAGCGCCCCGACGAGCAGCGCCACGTAGCGGCGCGAGATCTCGCGGCGCGCCATCTGCGTCGACAAGACGGCGGTAGGCTTCGGCGGTGCGCGCCACGATGAGCAGCCCGGAGGTGTCGCGGTCGAGCCGGTGCACGATGCCGGGACGCGACTCGTGGCCGCCGGCGATGCCCCGCTCGAGCAGGCCCTGGACGAGCGTGCCGTGCTCGTGACCGGGGGCCGGATGGACGACGATGCCGGCCGGCTTGTCGACGACCAGCAGCCAGTCGTCCTCGTAGACGAGCGCATGGGGAACCGGCTCGGGCGTGAGCACGTCGACCGGTGTGGCCGGCTCGACGTAGGAGACCGCTTCGCCGCCGCGCAAAGCATGAGCCTTGCCGAGCGGCGCACCTCCGGCCGTGACGCCGCCCTGATCGATGAGCCGCTGCGCGGCGGCTCGGCTGAGGCCGAGCCGCCGCGCAAGGGCCACGTCGAGCCGCTCGCCCGCCTCGCTGTCATCGACGGTGAAGGTGCCCATCGCTCAGATCTGCGGCCGGTCGTCCGGCGCGCCGGGACCGTCGCGATCGTCGCTGCTCGCACTTCGGTCGCGCGCCATGTCCTTGTCGGCGTGCGGCTGGGAGAGCAGCGAGCAGCAGCACCGTGAGTACGGCCCCCGCGGCGATGGCGACGTCGGCAAGGTTGAACGTCGGCCACGGGCCGATCGCGACGTAGTCGACCACGTAGCCGAGCCGCAGGCGGTCGATGAGGTTCCCGGCCGCGCCGCCGAGGACGATCGCCAGCGGCAACGTGAAGCGACGTGGTGCCCGCCACGACGGCGACGGCCAGAGCGACGCAGACCAAGGCGATGAGTGCCGCCAGCACCGGCCCGCCGCCCGAGAACCGGCTGAACGAGATGCCGCTGTTGTGGGCGAGCTCGAGACGGACCCGCGGATGAGTCGCGCAGGCGCAGCCGGGCGCGGCCTCGTGGCGGGCGGCCCAGCCGGCGAGCCTGGCGACTGGCGGCGATCGCCACGGCGATCGCCGCAGCCCGCCCGCGAGCCCGCCGCCGGCGTGGGTCCAGTCATGTCGGCAGCTCCAGGCGAGCGCGCGCCTCGTCCAGGGTCACAGCCGGCCGCCGTCACCAGCTTACGAGGCGAGACGAGACGCCAACGGCCACGCTGACGACGAGCTTGCGTGCGATGCGCCAGGGCGTGGGCGAGGAAGCGGCACAAGCTCGCGATTGGCGCGGCCGTCGGCGGCCGGGGCGGCGACGCGCACCCGCAGGCGACCGTCGGCCACGCCCACGATCTCAGAACGACGCGCACCGGGCGACGCCCACACGGCGAGACGCACGCCGTCTGTGGAACCGCTCAGCGGCGCGCACGTCACCACTTGAACTCGTTGTCGTCGACCTCGTTCTCGACGTCGGCAAGCAGGTCGTCGGGCTCGCCGAGAAGCGGCGCGCGCCCTCGTCGACCGCCGGCTCGCGTCGGGCCTCGCCGGCCGCATCGGTGCTCGGCGCGGGCGCGGGCGCCGGGGCCGGCGGCTCACTGCGAACGGCCGGCGGAACCTGCGCTCGGAGCCGTGCGGCGATGGCGCGGCGGCGGCCGGTGAGGCCTGCGCGGCGGCAGGTGGGCGCGGCGGCGCGTCGGCGCTGACGCGGCCTGGTCGGCGCGCCATCGCCTTCTTGAGCTCGTCGGCGCTTGCCGGCGAAATCGGCGGCCTGCGCTCGGCCTTCGTCGAGGTCGACGAGCTGCTTGAGATAGCCCTCGAGCAGCGAGCGGAACTTGAAGCGGAAGTCCTCTTCGGAGCTCTTGAGCACGACGATCTGCTTCTCGATGCGCCTGCTTGTCGGCGTAGGACTCGTTGACCATCTGGCGGGCCTTGAGCTCGGCCTCGCTGCAGGATCAGCTGGGCCTCCTTCTGGGCGTTGGCCTTGAGCTCCTCGGCGCTCCGCTGGGCCGAGACCAGGGTCTTCTGCAGCGTCTCTTCGAGGTTGCGGTACTGGTCGATCTTCTCCTGCAAGCGTGTCGCAGCGCTCGGAGAGCTCGATGTTCTCCTTGAAGAGGCGCTCGAACTCGTCGGCGATCTCGTCGAGGAACTCGTCGACCTCGCCGTCGACGTAGCCGCGCATGCCGCGCTTGAAGTCCTTGTGGCGGATGTCGAGCGGTGTGAGCTTCATCGGGCCTCCCGTCCTCGCCGGCTCTAGAGCCGTACAGCAACACCACGAGGCGCTGCACGACGAACAGGACCACCAGCCCGACGACCGGGCTCAGGTCGAGGGCGGCGTTGCCGAGCCGGACCGGCGGCACGATACGCCGGAAGAGCCGCAGGTACGGCTCGGTCACATCGTAGAGGATACTGTAGACCCTGTACGAGGCCGTGCCCGGAGCGCAGCGGCAACCACGCAGCAGGATCAGCGCGCGCCAAGATGAGCGAGCGAGTAGAGGTACAGTGCCAGGCCGACCACGCGCAACGATGAGACTCATCGGCCGCTCCTCGCCCGTCGCGGCGGCGGCCGACCGCCGCGCGCACAGCGCCGTCGCAGGCCGCCGCTCTCGAGCACCTCGATGCCGGCGGCCGTCATGCCGCCCGGCGTGGCGACGCCGTCGCGCACGCGCGCCGGCATCGCCGTCGCGCTCGATCAGCGCGCCCGATGCCGGCGACCGTCGCCAGCGGCGAGCTCGCGGCCGTCGCGGCTCGGCAGACCGGCGGCGACGCCGGCCTCGGCCAGCGCCTCGACGAACAGCGCGGCGAAGCCGGGACCGCAGCCCGACGACGGCCGTCGCCGACGTCGAACAGCGTCTTCGGCGACCGTCGACCACCGTGCCGACCAGGCCGAACAGATCGCGTCGCGCTCGTCGACTGCGCCTCGTCCGAGCGTGCCCGGCGCGAGCAGGAACACGCCGCGGCCGACGGCGGCGGCGACGTTGGGCATGACGCGGCCGACCGGCGCGTCGGGCGGCAGCGCCGGCGCGCAGGTCGGCGAGAGTGCACGAAGGCGGCCAGCGAGACGAGCGGCCGTCCCGCCGAGCACCGGCGCGACCGTCGCCAGCGCGCCGGGCACGTCGGGCGGCCGCATGGCCAGCACCACGACCTCGGCGGCCGCGCCACGAGCTCGGCGACGCGAGCCGCACGACGAGCGCATCGGACTCGGCGTCGCAGAGCGAGCCGCGCGATCGGCCGTCGGAGTCGAAGACCAGCAGGCCGGGCCGAGCGTCGGGAGCGAGCTCGGGCCTGCGCCAGCCCTCGCCAGGGCGCCGCGCGATGTGCCCGGCGCCGAGGAGACCGACGTGCATGCGTCAGAACTGGTTGAAGAAGCCCTTCTCGATCAGGCCGGGCGCGTTCCTCGGCCGACACCTCGACGTTGCGCGGCGTGAGCAGGAAGACCTTGTCGGCCACCCGCTGCATGCCGCCGTCGAGGGCGTAGGTGAGCCCGCTGCCGAAATCGATCAGGCGCTTCGAGAGCTCGGTGTCGGAGCCCTGCAGGTTGACGATCACCGGGATGTCGACCTTGAACTTGTCGGCGATCTGCTGGGCGTCGTTGAAGTTCTTGGGGATCGACGAGGTGCACCTCGACGCGCTGCGGGCGCGGCGCCTCGAGCGGCCGCACGACGCCGCGCCCGCGCCGGGCGCGCCGGCTCGTCGGCGAAGATGTCGTCGTAGTCGGTCTGGCGTCCGCGCGAGCCGCGGTTGAGCTTGCGCACGTTGGGCGGTCCTGGTAGGAGCGCTCGAGCTCCTCGTGCGGGGCGAGGGTCTCGTCGTCGTCGTACGTCGTCGTCTTCGTCGGAGATCCCGAAGTAGACCATCACCTTGTGCCAGCTATCGCCTAGGCCCATGTCTCCTCCCGGTCCGCGTCAGAACAGGACGCTTCCGACGCGGACGATCGTCGCTCCCTCGCGCACGGCCACCTCGTAGTCGGCGCTCGTGCCCATCGACAACTCGGCGAAAGTATATCGTCCGGCCCAGCGTGCCGAAAGGTCGCCCGCCAGCTCGCGCGTGCGGGCGAAGTACGGCGCCGCGTCGCGCGGGTCGGCGGTCAGCGGCGGCATGCACATCAGACCGGCGAACGACACCTTGTCGAAGACCGCCGCCTGCTCGAGGAACGCATCGACCGCCGGCAGGTCCACGCCCGGACTTGGTTTCCTCGCCGCCGACGTTGACCTCGAGCAGGACTGCTACGGGGTTCTCCGCGCGGGCCTGAAGTTCCTCTACGACGCTCATGCGTCGAGACCGAGTGGATGAGCCGCACGAGCGGCAGCACGAGCTTGATCTTGCGGCTCTGCAGGTGACCGATGAAGTCGTAGACGAAGGTGGCGCCGAAGCGCTCGTGCTTGGCGACGAGGTCCTGAGCGCGGTTCTCGCCGACCAGCGTGACGCCGGCCTCGGCGAGGATGCCCATGTCGTCCGCCGCCACGTACTTGGTGGCGACCAGGATCTCGACCGTCGGCGCCCTGGCGCCCAGCGTCGCGTGCCACGTCGTCGACGCGCTCACGCACCTCGGCGAAGCGCTCGCGCACATGCTCGGCCGTCCCTTTGAACTGCGTCACCATGTCCCCTCCGGCTGCTCGCCTGGCCGGCTGTCGCCGGGAGTGACCCACGCTATCGCCGCCTGCCTGCCTGTCAAGCCGTGATCCCTGCGGTGCGAGAAGAACTCGCGCCTCGTGACAGGTGCACAGACCGGTCGTGAGGATCGCACTCTCACGCACGCCGGCGCTTATGAGCTGGCGGCGGGCCGCAGCCCACAAGTCGACGCGGCCGTCATGCCACGTCCCCGGCCAGACGGCTTCGAAGCGCTCGCCGACGTCGGGCGAGACCGCGAAGCAACAGGGGCCGATGCTGGGGCCGATCGACGGCGGCGTCCGCACGGACTCCCGCCGCTTCGGCCACAGACCGCGCCGCCTTCTCGACGATGCCGGCGACCATGCCGCGCCAGCCGGCGTGGACGAGCGCGATGGCGCCGGCCGGCCGGCCCGCGGCGATGAAGCACGGGGACGCAGTCGGCGAAGCTGACCAGCAGCGGCAGATCGGCGACATCCGTGAGCAGGCCGTCGGTGTCTGCTGATGACGGTGGCGGGGCCGCGGGCACCGCGGCCCCGCAAGCTCTCCCCCACCGTTGCGACATGGGTACCGTGGACCTGGCCGGGAACGACGAGATCGTCGGGGTCGTGTCCCGCCGCCAGGGCGAAAAGACGGCGGTTGCGCGCCACATTGCCGGACAGATCGGCGGTCGAGTAACCGAGGTTCAAGCTGTCATAGGGCGCCGGCGAGACGCCGCCCAGACGCGTCGAGAAGGCGGCGCGCCAACCCTCGCCGCGGACCTCGTACCAGACCACTCCTCCATCGTCGCGACGAAGCAGCGCCGGTGCCCCTTTCCCGGTGGCGTCCATGACCCTCAGTCCTCGGCGCGGCGCATGCGCCGGGCAGCCTCGAGCTCTTCGCGGCGCCCCGACACGACACCGTTCACCTTCATGTGCAGCAGGCTGTTGAGGACCCGGCCGAGATCGGCGGACTGGCGATAGCCCAGCGCCAGCAGGTCCCGGCCGTTCACGGCCAGGCGCACCCGCCGCGTATGGGTCAGGTAGTGCGCGAGGCGCTCGCCGGCCGGCCCGCCGTCGGCGAGCGCCATGGCCACGACCACGCGCCTCGAGCGGCTCGACGGGCGCAGCTCGTAGAGCTCGGCTTCGGTGATCGGCCGGCGCAGGCGCTGTTCGAGACGTGTGCCGATGAGCCACGACCGTACCAGCACCAGCGCGTCGCGCGCGCCGGAACTTCATGCGCGCGCACCCACTCCTCGATCTCCTCCGGGTCGAGATCGCGCAGCACGACCACCAGCCGCAGCCGCCAGGCCGGCACCTCGCGCTCGAGCCGCAGGCGCTGCACGCAGCATCGTCCGCCGCGGTCATGAGCCGGTCGCTGCGCTCGTCCAGCGCGAGACGCGGGTGCAACGCTGTGCTGCAGGCCCAGCTCCTGGAGACGTCGCAGCGTGAACTCGACGCGCGGCTCGTCGAGCAGCAGCACGAGCTCGTCGCGCAGCCGCGCCGACGAGAGGTCGCCGATGAGGTCCATCTCGCTGCAGGCCCGCGCCAGGGCCAGCGTGTGGCGGTCCATGCGAAAGCCGTAGCGGTTCTCGTAGCGCACCGCCCGGAAGATGCGCGTCGGGTCTTCGATGAAGCTCAGGTTGTGGAGCACCACGATGCGCCGGCGCGCGCAGGTCGTCGAGGCCGCCGAAGTAGTCGAGCAGCGCCGCCGAAGTCGCGCGGGTTGAGCGACACCGCCATGGCGTTGATCGAGAAGTCGCGGCGCGCCAGGTCGCCGCGGATGGTGGCGTGCTCGACCTTGGGCAGCGCCGCCGGGAAGTCGTAGAACTCGGTGCGCGTCGAGGCCACGTCGACGCGCAGCGGCGACCGCTCGCCGTCGGCCCGCCGGCCACGATCACCGCCGTCTGGAACTTGGGGTGGGCGCGCACGCGGCCCCGAGCCGCGCCGCCAGCTCGCGCGCGAACTCGATGCCGTCGCCCTCGACGGCGATGTCGATGTCGGACGACGCGCTCGCTCGAGCAGCAGGTCGCGCACGGCGCCGCCGACCAGGTAGACGCCGCGATAGCCGGCGGCGACGGCCTGGACGTGCGGCGAAGAAGTCGTCCAGACCGAGCTCGCCGAGCGCGTCGCCACGTCGAGGCCGCCGGCGGCCGCGCGTCGGGCTCGCCGCCGGCGTGCAGGGCGCGCAGCACGTCGGAGCGCGTGACGACGCCGATGACGTCGTCGACGCGCGACCGGGCCGCCGGCGCGCTCCGGCCTCACGACGGGCACGCGCCCGAGCGGGTCGCGCGCCAGCACGCGGCGTCAGCTCGTCGAGCGCGCGTCGACGCGGGCACGACCGTCGCGGCGCGTCGTCATCACCGCCTTGACCGGCGCGTGGCCCGAGCTGGTGGCGCGACGGCGCGGTCGAGGTCGCGGCGCGCCACCGAGCCCGACGAGCACGCTCGTCGTCGGCCACCGAGAGCCCGCCGTAGCCGTGGCGCTCGCAGAGGACGAGCGCCTCGTCGACGCGTCGTCTCGCGTCGTCACCCAGTGCACCGGCTGCGACATCAGCGTCTGCCGCGGTCGGCGTCGTCGGCGCGGGCGCTCTGCAGCGACGGCGCGCAGACGCGCTCGAGCGCGTCGTCGAGCGTCACGTCCTTGACGATGCGCCGAGGCGGCGGCGGCGTGGCCGCCGCCGCCGAGCGGCCTTGAGCGCCTGCCGCCACGTCGAGCGCCGCCGACGCGGCTGCGCGCGGTCACGAAGACGCGTTCCTCCATCTCGACCAGCAGGACGAAGGCGTCGCAGTTGGTCAGGTCGATGGCCTTGTGCACGACGAGGCTGACGCCTTCGACGTACTCCGTCCCTCGCACGGCGGCGACCAGCACGTCGAGGCCGCCGGCCGTCGACCGGCCGCGCCGTCTCGAGCACGCGCGCGCAGCAGGTCGCGCTGCGGCGCCGCTCAGCGGGTTGTGCAGGAAGCGCTCGATCAGCTGCTGGTTGGCGCCCTGGCGCATGCAGAAGGCGAGCGCCTCGGCGTCGCGCACGGTCGTGGTCGGGAAGGTGAGCGAGCCGGTGTCCTCGTGGATGCCCAGCGCGAACACGGTCGCCTCGAGCGGCGTCACCGCGATGCCGCGCTCGGCGATGATGCGCAGCATCAGCGTGACGAGCGAGCCGTCGTCGGAGGTGATGTAGTTGGTCGGCTCGCACGAAGTCGGGCAGGTCGCCACGGGCGGTGGTGGTCGAAGACGACGATCTCGACGCCCGTCCGCTCGCAGCAGCGGCGCCGAGCTCGCCGAGCCGGTTGGGGTGCAGCGTCTCGACCAGGATCGAGGCGGTCGACGCGCGTCGAGATCGACGGCGCCGGCGTCGGCACGGTCGGATCTCGTCGGCGAACAGCGTGCGGAACTCGCGCACGTTGCGGTTGACGGCGCCGCCGAGGCACGATCTCGGCCTCGGGGTAGAGCTTGTGCGCCGCGACCATGCCGGCGAAGGCGTCGAAGTCGGTGTTGGAGTGGGTGGCGATGAGCTCGCGTGACGCTCATGTCATGCGCAGCCATACGCCCGCTCCTCAGGCCTTCAGCAGCCAGGCGAGCTCGTCGCCGAACGCGGCCGCGCACGGCGTCGGCCAGCGGCCCGTCGACGCGGCGCACCGAGCTGCGGATCGGCGTCGAGGATCTCGCGCGCGAGGCCGCGCGCCCGCACGACCGCCTCGCGGTCGCGCGTCAGCTTGGCGAGCTTGAGGTCGGGCAGACCCGACTGGCGCGTGCCGAAGAGCTGGCCCTCGCCGCGGATCTCGAGGTCGCGATCGGCCAGCTCGAAGCCGTCGTCGGTCTCGAGCAGCGCCTTGCAGACGGGCGTCGGCGCCGCGCCGCTGCGCTCGGCGTCTGGCGAGAACAGCAGGCAGTACGGACTTCGCGCGTGCCGCGCCCGACGCGGCCGCGCAGCTGGTGCAGCTGCGCGAGGCCGAAGCGTTCGGCGCCCTCGACGATCATGACGGTCGCGTTGGGCACGTCGATGCCGACCTCGATGACGCTGCGTGGCCACCAGCACGTCGACCTCGCCGGCCTTGAAGGCGGCCATCGACGCCTCGCGCTCGCGCGGCCTTGCATCTGGCCGTGCAGCACGTCGACGCGGTAGCGCGCGAAACTCGCCGGCGGCGCAGGCGCTCGGCCTCGGCCAGGGCGGCCGCCGACTGCGAGCGCCTCGGACTCCTCGATCAGCGGGCAGACGACGTAGGCCTGGCGGCCCTTGTCGAGCTGCTTGCGCACGAAGTCGTAGCCGGCCGGTCGCGCTTGTCCTCGGCGACGAGGCGCGTGACGACCGGCGTGCGGCCGGCCGGCGAGCCGGCGATGAGGGTCACGTCGAGGTCGCCGTAGAACGTCAGCGCCAGCGTGCGCGGGATCGGCGTGGCGGTCATGAACAGGGTGTGCGGCGCGCGGCCGCCCGCGGTCGCGCGCCGCGCCAGCTCGTCGCGCTGGGCGACGCCGAAGCGGTGCTGCTCGTCGACGACGACCACGGCGAGGTCGGCGAAGGCGACGTCGCTCCTGGATCAGCGCGTGCGTGCCGACGACGATGTCGCGTCTCGCCCGAGGCGATGCGGCCGAGCGTCGCGCCGACGCTCGGCTGCCGTCAGCCGCGAGGTGAGCAGCTCGACCGGCGCACGAGCCGGCCGAGCAGCGCGCTCGATCGTCTCGACGTGCTGCTCGGCGAGCGTCTCGGTCGGCGCCATGAAGGCGGCCTGGTGCCCGCTTCTCGACCGCGCGCAGCAGCGTGTAGACGGCCACGACGGTCTTGCCCGAGCCGACGTCGCCCTGCAGCAGGCGCCGCATCGGCGTCTCGCGCGCTGAGGTCGGCGTCGATCTCGGCGACGGCCGCGCTCCTGGAACGTCGGTGAGCGCGAACGGCAGGCCGGCCGACGAACCGGCAGCGAGCTCGCCGGGCGCGCCCAGCGCCGGCGCGCGCGTGGCTGGCCGCGTCGGCGCGCTTGTGCAGCAGCAGGCCGAGCTGCATGAGCAGCAGCTCCTCGAGGACGAGGCGGTCGCGCGCGACGGCCCGCTTCGGCGAGCGAGCGCGGCGCGTGCATGGCCAGCACGGCGTCGGCGCGCGCGGGCAGGCCCTCGGCGGCGCGCAGCGCGCCGGGCAGCGGGTCGGGCACGCTGCGCGCCGCCCGCCGCAGCTCGATGCACCAGGTCGCGCAGCACGCGGGCCGAGACCGCCTCGCTGGCCGGGTAGACCGGCACGATGCCCTCGGTGTGCACGGTCTCGCCCTCGCCGGCGAGGATCTCGTGGGCCTTCACCGCGAACGACGCGCTCGCCGCCGCTGCGTTGCGCACGGTGCCGCGCAGGCTGAGCACCATGCCCGTCTCGAGCACCTTGGCCAGCTAGGGCTGGTTGAACCAGACGGCGACCATGAGCGCCCGACTGTGTCGCGCACGACCGCCTTGACGAGCGTGACGCGGCGACGGCGCCGTGCGCTCGAGCGTGACGCGCTCGACCGTCGCCCGCACCGTCGCCTCCTCGCCCACCTTGCAGGTCGGCGATCGCCTTGCGGTCGGTGAAGTCCTCGTAGCGTCGCGGGTAGTGCTCGAGCAGGTCGCCGACCGTGTCCAGGCCGAACTGGGCGAGCTTGCGCGCCAAGGGCGCGCGCATCCCCTCGAGGTCGGCCAGCGGCGCTCGAAAAGCGCAGGGTCAGGGGCGAGTCGCGGGGGCGGCGGCCGCCCGTCGTACGGACCGCCGGCGAACCGCAGCGGGAGACTGCGTCGCGCTCACTCCACGATCATAGCAAAGGCGAACACGCCGGGGCCGCCGTGCGTGCCGACGACCGCTCCGACGCGCCCATGCATGACGACCTCGGACGCCGGCCGGACCGCCAGCAAGGCCGCCTCGAGCGCGGCAGCTTGTCGTCGGCCTGGGCGCTCCACGTGGCGAGCTAGACGGCATCGTCGGGGCGCGCACTCGGCGAGAGCAGCGTGCGCCATCGCTTCGAGCGCGCGCCGCTCGCCGCGCACCTTGGCGTACGGCACGAGCTCGCCGTCCTCGATCGCTATCAGCGGCCGGATGCCGAGGACGTCGCCGACCATCGACTGCGCTCTGCCGATGCGCCCGCCGCGGCGCAGGTACTCGAGCGTGGCGACCTGGAACAGGATGCGGCTGTCTCGCAGGAAGTGCGTCGATGTAGGCGTGCGCCTCGTCGAGCGTCGATGCCCTGGGCGAGACGCGCGCGCAGGCGCTCGATCAGCAGTGCAGATGGTCGCCGAGACGATGCGCGTGTCGTAGACCTCGACCGACGGGAACGGTTCGGCCGCGGTCGCCGAGCCTGGAAGGTGCCGCTCAGCCTGCTCGACAGGTGGAAGGCGAGAGACGTGCTCGTACTCGCGGCCGAGCCGCTCGTAGACGCGTGGCGAACTCGGCGACGGTCGGCTGCGAGGTCGTCGGCAGCACCGGCGACGCCGCGAGCTTGGCGAAGAACTCGTCGGGCGTCAGGTCGACCCCGTCGCGGTAGGTCTCGTCGCCGAAGTGCACCTTGAGCGGCACCATGACACAGCCCCGGCCGGTCGAAGAAGCCGGGCGGCGGGTCGCACGTCGAGTCGACGACGATGGCGGTGTTCTCGAGAGTGAGCGGGGTCATTCCGCCCCCACCAGGATCGGATACAGCGGCTGGCCGCCCTCGTGGAAGAGTACCTCGAGGTCTGGACAGCAGGCCTGCGGCCGCCTGCTTGGAGCTCGGTCGATGGTCACCCCGGAGCCGTTGAGGGCGGTGAGGACGGTGACCACCTCGGTGCCCAGCCCGCCGAGCGCTTCACCACATCGGTGAAGACCTCGGCGAGCTCGTCGCCGCTCGCCGCGAGCCGCCCGTCGACGAGGCCGATGACCTCGCCTTGGTGGACGGCCCTACCGTCGATCTCGGAGTCGCGGACGGCGTGAGTGATCTCGGCGCTGTGCACGCGGCCGAGGGCCTCGTCCATGGCCGCGGCGTTGGCGTCGCCGTCCGCCTCGGCGTCGAAGGCGACCATGGCCGCGAGGCCGGCCGGCATCGAGGTCGAGGGGACGACCTCCACCGCGCCGCCCGCCATGTCCGCCGCCTGTTCGGCGGTCGAGCACGACGTTCCGTTGTTGGGCAGCACGACGACCTCGGCGGCCCCGAGCTGCTCGACGGCCTCGACGAGCTGCGCGGCGCTGGGGTTCATCGACTGCCCGCCGTCGACGACGGCCTCGCAGCCGAGCTCGCGGAAGAGCGCCTTGTTGCCCTCGCCGGCCGCGACCGCCACGACGGCCACCCGCGCTTCGAGGCGCAGCCGCCGTTCGCGGGCGCGCGTCTGTTCGCGCATGTCGGCGACCTCGACGTCGTCGATCGTGCCCTGCGCGGAGGCGTAGCCGAGCACGGATCGCCGGGGTGGTCGGTGTGGACGTGGACCTTGAGCATGTCCTCGCCACCCACGACGAGCGCGCAGTCGCCCTGGGTGCGTCACGAAGCGCTCGAGGTCGTCCTTGTCGAGGTCGTCACCGACCAGGAGGAAGCTCGTGCAGTAGCGGTACTTCGAGTCTTCGGTGGCGTCGTCGGGGATGCCGTCGATGTGGCGGGACGAACGGCCCCGGCGGCGGTCGGCGCCGGCAACGGCGCCGACCGCCGCCTCCGGAGCGGCGACGCCGGTCTGGGCCCGCAGGAACCCCGCCACCGCGCCGCGCAACAGGACGAGCAGACCGTAGCCGCCGGCGTCGACCACGCCGGCGCGCCGCAGCGCCTCGAGCTGTTCGACCGTGCGCTCGACCGCCTCGGCCCCGGCCGTCGTGACGAGCGCGAGCAGTGCGGCCAGCGAGACGTCGGCGGGCGTGTCGGCGGCGGCCTCGGCCATCGCGCGGATGACCGTGAGCATCGTGCCCTCGACCGGCTGACGCACCGCGCGATAGGCCGCCGCCGAGGCCTCGCGCAGCGCGTCGCGCACGGTGTCGGCGTCCGGAGCGCCTGCGCTGTGGCCATCGAGTCGCAGGCGCCGCGCACGATCTGCGAGAGGATGACGCCGGAGTTGCCGCGCGCGCCCATCAGAGAGCCGCGCGTCACGACGGCCATGAGACTCGCCATGTCGTCGGCGGGCGACGCTTCGATCTCGTCGATGATCGCCTGGACGGTGAGGAACAGGTTCGTGCCCGTGTCGCCGTCGGGCACAGGGTAGACGTTGAGGTCGTTGATGTAGTCGCGCTCGGCCACGAGCGCGGCCGACGCCCCCCGGACCACCTCGAGGACGTGGCCGCGGGCGCTCATCGCCGCACGTCCTCGACGCGCACGCTCACCTGGCCCACCCGCACGCCCGCGATTCGCTCGACCTCGAAGCGCACCTGGTCCTCGAGGGTGCGCGTGACCTCGGCGAGGTTGAGTCCGCGCTCGATCACGACGTGTAGTCCGATGTCGGCATGCGACTCGTGAGCGTCGATCTCGACACCCTCGGTGAATGAGTCGCGGCAGCAGACGGCCGAGACCGCCGAGGCGTGTGCGGCGCAGTGTCGACGACTCCGTACGTGAGCAGCGCCGCCCTGCCCGGCGAGCTTGGCGATGACGGCGTCGGCGACCGTGACCTCGCCGCCGAGATCGTCGGCAGGCACGTGGCTTTAAGGTCGGGTTGCGGCACTGCCCGCCTGCGTCCCGTCAGTCGGCCGCGGCGAGCGGCTCGAGCAGATTGAGTTCGGCGACCACCGCGTCGGGATCGACCGCGTGCATGATCGCGCCGCTCTCGATGCTCTCGAGCTCAGCGCCGATGCAGAGGCTGCAGCCCATGCCGTAGCGCTCGAAGATGTGTCGTGCCTCGGGGTGCGTTTCGAGCGCCTCGAGGATGGACATTTGTGTCGTGAACCGCGCCATCTGCACTCACCTACAAGAAGGGCCGCGGTTGCTTCGCGCGGCCGGCTGTAGCATACTTCCGGCCCGTTACCTTTCGCAAGCGAGGACCTCGCATGTCACGAGTCTGCGTCAGCTGCGGCAAGAAGCCCGCCGTGGGCAACAACCGCAGCCACTCAAACAGAGCTACCAAGCGGCGTTTCGAGCCAAACCTGCAGCACGTCCACATCGTGCTCGACGGACGCCCCCAGACCGCCTACGTCTGCGCCCGCTGCCTCAAGTCCGGGCGCGTACAGAAGGCTCTCTAGCCTACCCCGCTCACGCCGGCGCCGCCGGCAGCTCCCGCATCAGGTTCGCCATCTCGAGCGCCGTGGTCGCGGCTGCCCAACCCTTGTTGCCGGCCTTCGTGCCGGCGCGTTCGACGGCCTGCTCGACGCTGTCGGTCGTGAGCACGCCGAAGACCACCGGTACGCCGCTGTCGAGGCCCGCCTTGGCGATGCCCTTCGCGGCCTCCGCGGCGACGTAGTCGAAGTGCGGCGTGCCACCGCGGATCACGGCTCCGAGACAGACGACGGCGTCGTAGCGGCGGCACGCCGCCAGGCGCTGGGCCACGAGCGGCATCTCGAACGCCCCGGGCACCCAGGCGATGTCGATGTCGGCTTCGTCGGTCTCGTGGCGGCGCAGGTTGTCGAGCGCCCCGTCGAGCAGATGGCTCGAGATGAAATCGTTGAAGCGCCCCACGACGAGCGCGAACTTCAGTCCCTTGCCGATGAGCTTGCCTTCGTAGGTCGTCACACCGGCTCCTTTCGCACGGGTCCTGTCGGGCCCGCTCTCTCTTCTTTTGCGGTCCATTGGCGGCTCGGTCTAGCCTTCGTCGCCCTCGGCAGGCAACAACTCCTCGTGCTCGCAGCAGGTGACCCATCTTGTCGCGCTTGGTGCGCAGGTAGGCCACGCTTTCCTCGTGCGGCGCTACTTCGATGGGGACGCGCTCGGTGATCGTCAGGCCGTAGCCCTCGAGAGCGACGATCTTCTTCGGGTTGTTGGTCATCGTGCGGATCGTGCGTCAACCCGAGGTCGACCAGGATCTGCGCGCCGATGCCGTAGTCACGCAGGTCGGCCGGGAAGCCCAGCTCGATGTTGGCCTCGACGGTGTCGCGGCCCTGTTCCTGGAGAGCGTAGGCCTTGAGCTTGTTGAGCAGGCCGATGCCGCGGCCCTCCTGGCGCATGTAGAGCACGACGCCGAGGCCCTCGTCGGCCACGCGTCGCATCGCCAGCGCGAGCTGATCGCCGCAGTCGCAGCGCAGCGATCCGAACACGTCGCCGGTCAGACACTCGGAGTGGACGCGCACGAGCACGTCCTGCTTGCCGACGACGTCGCCCTTGACGAGGGCCACGTGATGGGAGCCGTCGACCACCGACTCGTAGCCGATCGCCCTGAACTCGCCGTACTTGGTCGGCATCTGGGCGACGGCGACGCGGCGCACGAGCTTCTCGGTCCGCCGCCGGTAGCGGATGAGATCGGCCACGGTGATCATCTTCAGGCCGTGACGCTTCGTGTACTTGACGAGGTCGGGGACGCGCGCCATCGTGCCGTCGTCGTTCATGACCTCGCAGATGACGGCGGCGGGCTGCAGACCGGCGAGCCGCGCGAGGTCGACCCCGGCCTCGGTCTGGCCGGTGCGTTCCAGCACGCCGCCCGGCTGGGCCGTGAGCGGGAAGACGTGACCGGGCTCGACGATGTCCTGCGGTCCGCACTCGGGATCGACGGCGACCTGGATGGTGCGCGCCCGGTCGGCGGCCGAGATGCCCGTGGTCACGCCGTGGCGGGCCTCGATGGACTCGGTGAAGGCCGTCTGGAAGCGTGCCGAGTTCTGGGCCACCATGGGGTTCAGGTTGAGCTCGGCGCAGCGCTCGGGGCGTCAGCGCCAGGCAGATCAGCCCGCGGCCGTGGGTCGCCATGAAGTTGATCGCCTCGGGGGTCACGAACTGGGCCGCCATCGTCAGGTCGCCTTCGTTCTCGCGGTCCTCGTCGTCGCAGACGACGACCATCTTGCCCGCTCTGATGTCGGCGAGCGCCTCGTCGATCGTCGCGAACTGCGGGCCCTTCGACGCCTCTGTGGCCGTGCCGGCGCGATCCCCGCCGGTCGTGCCCAGACATGTGTTCGATGCTGCTCATGCAAACCCCGTTTCTGACAGCTTCTCCCAGGTGAGTCCGTGCGACTCTCGGGCCTCGGCCAGGTAGGCACGGACGTACTTGCCGATGAGATCGGCCTCGAGATTGACCTCGCGGCCGGTCGTGAGGTCGCGCAGCGTCGTCGCGGCGACCGTGTGAGGGATCAGTGAGACACGCAGCGCGTCGTCGCGCAGGGCGACGATCGTCAGGCTGACGCCGTCGATGGCGATCGAGCCCTGCTGCACGCTGACGTCGCATTACCTGCGGACGGCGCGCTCAGGGTGATCACGTGCTCGTCGCGGCCGCGCTCGACGCGCACCACGCGGCCGACGCCGTCGACGTGTCCCTGGACCAGGTGACCGCCGAGGCGCGACTGCAGCGTCAGGGCGCGTTCGAGGTTCAGCCCGTCGCCGGGCCGCTTGCCCGCCAGCGTCGTGCGCCGCACCGTCTCGGGCATGGCGTCGGCCCAGAACCGGTCACCCGCCAGGCGGGTGACCGTGAGGCAGACGCCGTCGGTGGTGATCGAGTCGCCCACCCGCGTGCCTTCGAGCACCGTCCGCGCCTCGACCTCGAGCACGGCGCTCTGGTCGCGCACCACGAGAGAGCGCAGACGGCCGACCTCTTCGACGATCCCGGTGAACATGCCTACGCTCCGATCCCGCCGTGTGCCGACGTCTGGGGACTGCCGGCACTCGGTGCCACTGCGTCCTCCCCAGCCGTTTCCTGCGACTTGCGCTGCGCGACGCGACCACGGAACAGCATGTCGGGCCCGACCGCGGTCCACTCGACATCGCTGAGGCGCACGCCGTCGGCGACCGCCTGACCCGCCGGCAGAGCGACGAGGTCGGGCGCGCCGCGCCCGACGAGAGCGGCGCCACGAACAGCGCCACGCGGTCGACAAGACCCTCGGTCAGCAACGCGCCGGCCAGCGTCGGCCCGCCTTCGCAGAGGATCTCGATCAGGCCGCGCGCGGCGAGCGCGGCGAGCAGGTCGCGCAGGCCGCCCGCGGCCTGCACGACCTCGACGCCGCGCTCGCGTCAGCGCGGCCGCCGTGTCGCCGGTCGATCGATCTCGGCAAGCACGAGCGTGCGGGTCTCGCGAGCGGTCGCGACGAGCCGCGAGTCGAGCGGTACGTCGCCGTGACGGCTCACGACGACGCGCACCGGGTCGTCCCCGTCGGCGTCGCGCGACGGTGAGCAGCGGATCGTCGCGGCGGACCGTGCCGGCGCCGATCATCACGGCGTCGGCGGCGGCTCGCATCTCGTGCACCACGCGGCGGCTCTCCGGCGACGAGATCCAGCGGGCGTCGCCGCCGGCCGCCGCGACCTTGCCGTCGAGCGAGACCGCCGCCTTGTAGGTGATGAACGGCAGTCCGCTGCGGATGAAGCGAGCGAAGGCCTCGTTCAAGGCCTCGCACTGCGTCGCTGCAGTGGGCCATCGTCCAGGCGCACCTCGATGCCGGCCCGGCGCAGCAGCTCGATGCCGCGGCCGTCGACGGCCGGGTTGGGATCGATCGCGCCCACGACGACGCGGCGCGACGCCAGCGGCGATCACCCGCGCGGTGCAGGGACCAGTGTGGCCGCTGTGACAGCATGGCTCGAGCGTGACGTAGAGGGTCGCGCCGTCCGGCGCGCACGCCGGCCTGCTCGAGTGCCACGACCTCGGCGTGCGGCGTGCCAGGGCCGCGATGATGGCCCTCTCCGACCACGATCGCCGCCGGCGACGACGACGGCTCCCACGAGGGGATTGGGGTGCGCCTCGCGCCGGCCCCTGCGGGCCAGGTCGAGCGCTCGTTCGAGATGGCGATCGTCGGTCACAAGAAAAACCCCGGTGCACACGTGCCCCAGGGTCGGAAACGCAACTAGTACTGTCTTCTCCCATCCGGACTCTGACCGTCGGCCCAGGAATCTCACCTGGTCGACCCCACCGCAATGGGGCTCGCGGGCTTTCACCGCCGGTGGGGAGTTTCACCCCGCCCTGAAGACACTCGTCTTAGAGCACAGTATACCGCATCGGCGTCGCGCAGTCCCGGGACCGTTCAGGGCCTATGCGACGGCCGCCATGAGAGCCCGGAACGCGGCCGCCGGGTCGGGGACCCCGTAGACGCTGTTGCCGGCCACCAGCAGGTTCGCGCCGGCGGCGACAAGTTCGGCCGCGTTGGCGGCCGACACGCCGCCGTCGACCTCGAGGGCCACCGCGTCGGGCAGGTATGCTCTCGCTCTAGCGCAGCTTGTCGACCGACCCGGGGATGAACGCCTGGCCTCCGAAGCCCGGGTCGACCGACATGACCAGCACGAGATCCGCGGAGTGACGGGCGTCGGCCAGCGTCTCGACGGGCGTCGCGGGGTTGATCGCGACGCCCGCCGAGACGCCCGCTTCGTGTATCTGGGCGATCACACGGTGGAGGTGGACACATGCCTCCTGATGGACCGTGAGCGAGTCGGCGCCCGCCTCGACAAAAGCCGTGACGTAGTCTTCGGGGTGCTCGATCATGAGGTGCACGTCGAGCGCCGCACCCCGCCGGTGGGCGAGCGGGGCGATGGCCTTGACCACGGCGGGCCCGATGGTCAGGTTGGGCACGAAGTGGCCGTCCATGACATCGACGTGGATGAGCCGCGCGCCCGCCTCGATGACGGTCGCGACGGCTGCGTCGAGCCGGCCGAAATCGGCCGAGAGGATCGAGGGCACTATCAGACGGTCGTGCAGCGGCGCATCCATGCTCTTCGGCCTCCGTCGGTCGTTTGCGCCATGCTATCCGACTCGGCGGAACCGCGCGATGAAGAACCCCGTGGTGCCGTCGCGCGAGGGCAGCGTCTGCAGGCAGGCGCCGTTGCCGGGGTGACGGTAGGCCGGGTAGCCCTCGCCGAGGTCGTCGAGCTCCCACGAGGAGGGCGCTCCCCCAGGCTCCGCGAGCGGCGCGCTCAGGAACCCTTCGACGACGTCGATCGTCTCGGCACGCGAGAGGGTGCACACCGAGTAGGTGAGTGTCCCGCCCCTGTCGACGAGACGCCCGGCGGCGGCGAGCAGGCGGGCCTGCAGCGCCGCGAGGCGCTGCACGTCGCCCGCCTTGCGCCGCCAGCGCAGGTCGGCCCGCGACGCGAGGGTGCCCAGTCCGGAGCAGGGGGCGTCGAGCAGGACCAGGCCGTAACCGGCGGCCGGTCCCCCATCGCCGGTGAACTCCTCGACCTCGCTCTCGACCACTTGCACTCGCGTTACCCCAAGCCGCGCCAGGTTGGCGCGCAGTTCGGCCACGCGGCCGGCGTCGTCGTCGACCGCGGTGATGTCCCAGTCCGGCAGGAGCGCTGCCAGGAAAGCCGTCTTGCCGCCCGGCGCCGCGCACAGGTCGGCGATCGTGCGGCGTCCACCCGCCCTCACGCCGGCCGCCGCCACACGGCCGACCAGCTGCGAGCCCCGCGACTGGGGCGTCACCAGGCCGTCGCGGAACGCCGCCGTGGCGTGCAGCGGCGCGCCGGCGAAGAGCAGCGCCTCGGGGGTGTCCTCGCCGCGGGGTGCGCCCGTGGTCGTCACGCCGTCGGCGGCGAGCGACGCCCGCGCTTGCGCGGGCGTCGCTCGCAAGCCGTTCACGCGCAGGCAGCGTTCGGCGGGCTGATTGTCGGCCGCCATGAGCGCCTCGGCCGCCTCGCGGCCCATCTCGGCGACGAGCAGACCGGCGAGCCAGTCCGGATGCGAGTAGCGCGCCGCGAGAGCTTCGGCCGAACTGCCCTCGGAAAGTCGGGCATACACGGCGGCACCTTCTTCGGCGATGCGGCGCAGCACGGCGTTCACGAACGCCGCGCTGCGCCGCCCCCTGCCCTTGACGAGCTGCACGGCGTCCGACACGACGGCGTGGTCGGGCACGCGTTCCAGGAACAGCAGCTGGAATGCTGCCAGCCGCAGCGACTCCCGCACCTCGACCGGCGTGTGTCGGGCCTCGGAGCGAGCAAAAGCGGCGATCACGCGGTCGAGCGTCAGGCGTCGCTTGATCGTGCCGGTGACGAGCTCGAACGCCAGCGCCCGGTCGCGCGCATCGAGCCCCGCGAAGCCCTCACCGAGGTCGCCGGTCAGGTCGAAGGGGCCGCGGGCGCGCGCCTGACGGAGCAGGACTTCGAAGGCCGCGGCGCGCGCCGGCGCTACCGCTGCAGCAGCCAACGGCCGGCGCCGTGCAGGTAGTCGCTTGCCAAGACGCGCTTGCGGCCCGCCTCCTGAAGCTCGAGGATCTCGAGAAAGCCGCGACCGCAGGGCACCACGAGCCGGTCCCCGCGGCAGTCGCCTTCGGGCATCGTCTGGCGGGCGACGGCCTTCCAGACAAGGATGCGGCGGCCGCCGAGCTCGCCGTGGGCGCCCACGTCGGGCGCCAGGGCGCGCACCTGGTCGGCGAGCTCGCGTGCCGGCCGCCGCCAGTCGAGCGCGCGATCGGTCTCGGTGACCTTCTCAGCGTAGCTCGCTGCGCCCGTCTGCGGACGCCACTGGACCGTGCCGTCGGCCATCGCACGGAGCGTCGCCAGCAGGCTGTCGGCGGCCGGGCCGGCGAGGATCTCGTACGCCTCGCCGGCATTGCGGTCGCGCGGCACGAGCACCTCGCGCTCGTCGGCGACTGGTCCCTCATCGATGCCGGCCGACATCTGCAGGGTGGCCACCCCAAGACGGGTCTCGCCGGCCATCAAGGCACGCACGACAGGCGCGGCGCCCCGCCAGCGCGGCACCGGCGATGGGTGCACGACAAGCGTCGGCAGCGCGCCGAACACGGACGCGGGGACGATCCTGCCATAGGCACAGGCGACGAGCACCTCGGGCCGGTAGGCAAGCAACTGCGCCAAGAACTCGGGCTCACTCAGATCGACGGGCTGCAGCACCGGCAGCCCATGCACGAACGCAGATTCCTTGAGCGGAGACGGCTGCGGCTTGCTGTGCCGGCCTCGTGGTTTGTCGGGCGTTGTCAGACAGACGACGATCTCATGTGGAGACTCGAGCATCCGCGCCAGCACGAGCGCGGCAAAGCGCGCCGTGCCGGCCCAGGCGATCCTCATGGAGCGGGCCGCCTCACAGCGAGCTGCGAGCAGCCTGCGTGTCGGCCTCGCGCAGCTCACGCATGGCGCGGGCGCGCTCGGCGCGGCTGGTGCGCTCGAGAATGAGGATGCCGTCGAGGTGGTCGGTCTCGTGCTGGATGACGCGTGCCTCGAGTTCGATGGCGTCGAACTCACGGCGCGTGCCCTGGACATCGTGGGCCCGCACGCGGATCGCGATCGACCGTTCGACCGGCACGGTCACGCCAGGCACGCTGAGGCAGCCCTCGTCGGCGATCTCAGTCTCGTCGGAGCTGCTCACTATCTCGGGATTCACCAGCGTCACCGGATCGCGGCCATCGACCTCGATAGATGATCACGCGCCGCACGACGCCCACCTGGGGCGCAGCTAGACCGACGCCGGGGGCGTCGTGCATGATCGTGATCATGCGCTGCGACAGGGCGGCGAGGTCGGCGTCGAAGTCGGTCACCGGCTTGCGCGTGTTCACGCAGCACGGGGTCGCCGAGCGTGCGGATCTGCCGGCGAGCCGCGGCCTGCCGCTCGGGCGGGATCTCGCGTTCGCGCCCTTCCGGCCGGCCATTGCCGCGTCGTTCGTCGTCGCGGCTTGCGTGGGAAGCCTCGCGGCGCGCGGCGACGGTGTCTGTGGTGTCGTGTGTCTCACTCATAACGTCATTCTACCCGCTCACAGCCATTGCGGCTCGACATCGATCACGAGCCTTGCCCCGCGGCGCGCGAAGCGCGCCGCGTAGCGCTCGATCAGGTCGCGCATGACCGGCAGCGTCGCCGGCAGGTCGGCGCTCTTCACCACCACCCGCGCAACGTAGCGCCCACGCTCGCGCGACAGCGGGCCCGGGCCGATGACGGCCTCGCCACCGGCGAGCGTGGCGAGCAGCCGGTCACGCACGAAGGCCGCGCCGGCGGTCGCCTTGTCGGCCGCCGGCGACGAGACCTCGAGCGGCCAGTAGCGTGCTCGCCGGCGGGTAGCCGAGCGCCTCGCGGCGCGCCAGCTCGTCGTGGTAGAAGCGTTCGTGTCGTCGCGGGCCGCGGCGAAGGCGATCGGCCGGGCCTCGGGGTCGAGCGTCTGCACGAGCACACGGCCCGGCCGCGGGCCGCGCCCGCTGCGCCCGCCCACCTGGATGAGCATGGCGAAGGTGCGCTCCTCGGCACGGAAGTCGGGGAAGCGCAGCGTGAGATCGGCATTGACGACACCGACCAGGGTGACGTCGGGGAAGTGGTGTCCCTTGGCGATCATCTGCGTGCCGACGAGCACCTTGGCGCCCAGGCGCCGCGAACGCGTCGAGGACGGCCGAGAGGCGCGCGAACGACGACGCGACGTCGGAGTCGAGGCGCAGCAGCTCGATGCCGGGCAGCAGCGCCGGCGACCTCGCGCTCGAGAGCCTCGGTGCCGTAGCCGAAGCGCGCGAGCTCGGCGCTGTGGCACGCGGGACACACGCCGGGGACGGCTTCGTGATAGTCGCAGATGCGGCAGCGCAGCCGGTTGCCGCGGGCGAAGTAGGCGAGCGCGACGTCGCACTGGGGACAGGTCCACGTATGGCCACAGTGGTTGCAGGCCAGCAGCGAGGCGTAGCCGCGGCGGTTGAGGAAGAGGATGACCTTCTCGCCCGCTTCGACCGAGGTCGTCATCGCCTGCGAGAGTCGCGGTGACAGCAGGCCGTGAACGTCGCGCATGTCGACGATCTCGAGGCGCGGCGGCAGCGAGCCGTCGACGCGCTCGGTCGAGGTCGGCGTGGCGCGTCGTGCGGGCGAAGGCCTCGACGCTCGGGGTCGCCGAGCCCAGTACGAGGGCCGCCCCGGTAGCGCGCGCTCGCCAGGCGGCCACGGTGCGGCGCATCGTAGTGGGGGTCGTTGTCCTGCTTGTACGAGGAGTCGTGCTCTTCGTCGACGACGATCAGCCCGAGGTCGGCGACCGGCGCGAACACCGCCGATCGCGCACCGAGCACGAGGCGTGCGCGGCCGGTCGCCGCGTCGCGCCAGGCGGCCAGCCGCTCGCCCGCCGACAGCCCGGAGTGGAACATCGCGATGCGTTCGGCCGGGAACCGATCGTGGAGCCGGGCGACGGTCTGACCGGTCAGCCCGATCTCGGGGACCAGGACGAGCACTGCAGTGACCTGAGCGCAGCACGGCCTCGGCGGCGCGCAGGTAGATCTCGGTCTTGCCGCTGCCGGTCACGCCGTGCAGCAGCACCGGTTCGCCGGTGCCGACCGCAGCCAGGATCGTCGGACAGGCGCCGCCTCCTGGGCGGGCAACAGCGTGGGCATCGGTTCGGCGGCCCGGGGCGCGGCGCTCGGCGCCCCCGATCCGAGGCCGCACCGTGCCGGGCTCGGCGACTCGCAGGGCGCCGGCATCGAGCAGCCGCGCCAGGCCCTGCGGCGCTCAGGCCCGTGCGCTGCCGCAGCTCGGCCTCGTCGAGCACGCGCCGGCGCCGCACGTAGCTCGAGCGCCGCACGCTGCCGCGCGCCCAGGCGCTCGCGGCTCGCCCGTCCCCGGCGCCGAGCAGGCCGGGGCGCCACGCGATCGCGCGACGACGTGCAGGTCGGTAGCGACGGCCACCCAGCCGCGGCGGCGGAGGCGTTCGGTCGGCGCGCGCGACAGCCGGGGCCCGCCGCCGTCGAACGTACGCAGCCACCTCGGCGGCGCCCTTCTCGCCGCCGCTCCAGCGCGGCCAGGCCTTCGGCAGTCGGTTCGAGCACGCGATCGCAGGCGCAGAGCGCCCGGCCGGCGGCAGGACGAGCGCCAGCGCGGCGCCCAGCGTCGACAGGTAGTAGTCGCGCACCTGCGCGGCCAGGTCGAGCAGCTCGCTCGGGGACCGGCGGCACGTCGACCACGTCGAGCAATGCTCAGGTGACGGCCGGTGTGCGCCGAGCTCTCCGACAGTGGCGAGCACGACGCCGAGCACGGTCTGTGCGCCCAGAGCGGCACGGCCACGACCGAGCCGCGGCGCACGACGGCGGCGAGCTCGTCGGGCACGAGGTAGTCGAAGGGCTCGGCTCGAGCGCCCGGGCGGTCAGCAGCGGAAAGACGGCAGCGTAACGGTCACCGCGCAGAGTCTAGCGCGGCAGCCGGACGTCCGCAGGCAACGGCCGGGAGGCGGCGCGGGTGACAAGTTCACCCCGCCCGCGCGCCCCACGGCCTGAGCTCAGCCGGCGACCGGCCGCAGTCGCGGCGCCTGACTAGGCCGGCGGCCTCGCGCAGCGCGGCGGCCTTGTCGGTGCGCTCCCACGTGAAGTCGTGGTCGCTGCGGCCGAAGTGCCCGTAGGCCGCCGTCTTGCGGTAGATCGGCCGCCGCAGGTCGAGGTCGCGGATGATGGCCGCCGGGACGCAGGTCGAAGTGCTCGCGCACCAGCGCCTCGATCGTCTCGACCGAGATCTTCTCGGTGCCGTGACAGTCGATCATCACCGAGACGGGATGGGCGACGCCGATGGCGTAGGCGACCTGCACCTCGCAGATGCTCGCACAGGCCGGCGGCCACGATGTTCTTGGCCACGTAGCGGGCGGCGTAGGCGCCCGAGCGGTCGACCTTGCTCGGGTCCTTGCCCGAGAAGGCGCCGCCGCCGTGACGCGCGGCGCCGCCGTAGGTGTCGACGACGAGCTTGCGGCCGGTCAGGCCGGTGTCGCCCATGGGACCGCCGACCACGAAGCGGCCCGTCGGGTTGACCAGCGTCAGCTCGGCGAGCTTGGCGCCGTCGTAGAGCTCCTTCGGGCAGGATGGGCTCGACCACGTGCTCGATCAGGTCGGGCTTGATGAGCGTGTCGACGTCGGCGTCGGGCGCGTGCTGGGTGGCGAGCACGACCCGCGTGATCTCGACCGGCCGGCGGCCCTCGTAGCGCACGGTCACCTGCGACTTGCCGTCGGGACGCAGGTATGGCAGCACGTCGGCCTTGCGCACCTCGGTCATGCGGCGGGTCAGCCGGTGGGCGAGCATGATCGGCAGCGGCATGAGCTCGGGTGTCTCGTTGCAGGCGTAGCCGAACATCATGCCCTGGTCGCCGGCGCCCTGGCCGTCGAGGACGTCGTCGTCGTTGACGTCGGTGCGCACCTCGTAGGCGTTGCTCGACGCCCTGCGAGATGTCGGGCGACTGCTCGTGGATCGTCGTGATGACCGAGCACGTGTCGGAGTCGAAGCCGAACGAGGAATGGGTGTAGCCGATGTCCCTGACGACCTCGCGCACGACCTGCGGGATGTCGATGTAGGTCTCGGTCGTGATCTCGCCCGAGACGACCACGAGCCCGGTCGTGGTGAGCGTCTCGCAGGCGACGCGGCTGTATGGGGTCGTCGGTCAGCGCGGCGTCGAGGATGGCGTCGGAGATCTGGTCGGCGATCTTGTCGGGGTGGCCCTCGGTCACCGATTCTGAACTGAACAGGTACTCGTGCTTGTCCACCTGTGCCTCCTGGCCCGCGCCTCCGTCACGGCATGCGCGAACGTGCACGACTGGTCACGGACGCTCGACTGCAATACCGGTCGACCCATCTGTCAGGCGATCCGCCTGCTGGAGTTGGCACCGTGCCGTGCGACCGGTTGCCGGGCTTCGTAGGGCCAGTCCCTCAGCCAGGACCGCCGGCGTCACAGGCCGGCGGTCTCTCTCGGATGGGTCAGTGCGACCTGTCGCGAGTGTAGCAGACGGCGAACGCCGCACGCCGGACACGGGCCGACGGCGACCGCGGCGGCCGTCGGTACCCGTGCGGCCAGGGCAGCCGCCGGCGGGCGGTGCGCCGTGCCGTCTTGGTCGCGCGTCTGACGGATCTGCATGATCAGGCTCATGATGTCCTGGCCCGTCGTTCGGAGGTGACCTCGCGACCCATCAGGCTGCGCACGCAGTCGGCCGGCGCGACGCCCTTCTCGAGCACCTCGTAGACCGCCTCGGTGACCGGCATCTCGACACCGAGCTTGCTGGCTCAGGTCGTGGAGCGCGTAGGCGGTCGGGATACCTTCGACCACCTGGCCGATCATCTCCTCGACGCGGCGCGGGTCCTCGCCCGCGACCGATGAGCTCACCCGCCCGCCGGTTGCGGCTGTGACGCGACGTGCAGGTCGCGATCAGGTCGCCGATGCCGGCGAGGCCGGCGAAGGTGGCGAAGTCGGCGCCGAGCCGCACGCCGAGCCGCGCCATCTCGGCGAGGCTGCGGGTCATGAGCGTGGCTCGCGTGTTGTCGCCGAAGCCGAGCCCGTCGGCGATGCCGACGGCGATCGCGATGGGGTTCTTGGCGGCGCCGCAGAACTCGACGCCTACCACGTCGCTCGTTGGTGTAGACGCGCAGCGTGTCGCCGGTGACGACCTGCTGCAGACGGCGGGCGACGTCGGCGTCGGTGCAGGCGATCACCGTGCCGGCCGGCATGTCGCGCGAGATCTCCTCGGCGTGGTTGGGCCCCGACAGCGCCGCCGCCGTCGCCCCGGTCTCCTGCGCGATCACCTCGGTCGGGCCGCATCAGCGTGTGCAGCTCGAGACCCTTGGCGAGCGACAGCTGAAGGGCGGCCGGCGGCCGCTGCGGCGCCACCCAGCGCGCGACCTCACGCACGACCTGCGTCGGGACGGCGTAGACGACGAGCTCGGCGCCCTCGAGCGAAGCCTCGGCCATGCCCACGAAGCGGATCTCCGGCGAGAACTCGACACCCGGCAGGAAGTGCGGGTTGACGTGGGTCGCGTTGAGCTCGGCGGCCTCGTCGGCGGTGAGCGTGAGCACCTGGACGACGTGGCCGTTGCGCCAGAGCAGGCGCGCGAAGGCGCTGCCCCAACTGCCCGATCCGACGACGGTGACCTTCACGGCCTCAGCGCGACTCGGTCTGACCGTCGCCGTGCGGACGCGGGCCCGGTCGCGGGATGCTTGTCCCAGGGGAAGGTCGACCTTGTTCTCGCAGCGCAGGGCGATGCGCCGGATGTTGGCGCGGTGGGCCCAGATCACGACGAGCGCGGCGAAGATGGCGAGGATCTGGTAGTAGACGGGCTTGTCGAAGGCGATGGTGCCGACCGCGAACGTCACGGCGGCCGCCATCGAGGCCACGCTCACCATGCGCAGCGTCAAGAGCAGGGTCAGGAAGATCGCGAGGGCGATGACGAAGACCCACGGCACGAGCGCCAGAACGATGCCGGCGCCCGTCGCCACACCCTTCCCGCCACCGCCCCGCAGGAACACCGAGTACATGTGGCCGAGAGTGCCGCCAGGGCCACCAGCAGCGGGAACCAGGCCGGGAAGCCGTGCAGGTGCGCCGCCAGGAACACCGGGGCGAACCCCTTCCCCATGTCGCCGATGAGCACGAGCGTGCCGGCACGACGCCCGAGCACGCGGAAGACGTTGGTGGTGCCCACGTTGCCCGAGCCGTGGTCGCGCACGTCGACGTGCCAGATCCCCTTGCCGACGACGATCGCGAAGGGGATCGAGCCCATGAGGTAGGCGACCACAACGAGCGCGAAGCCGGCCACGATGTGGAGCAGCACCGTCTAGCGCTCCTTGAAGTCGATGATCAGCGGCACGCCTTCGAGCGAGAATGACTCACGCAGACGGTTCTCGACGTAGAAGCCGAACTCGCGCGTGATCAGGTTGCGGTCGTTGACGGCGATGGCGAATCGCGGCGGCGCCGTCTGGAACTGGGAGATGTAGTAGGTCTTCAGCTTCTTGCGTCCCTTGCCCGGCATGCGTGCGCTGCTCGACGATGCCGGCGAGCGCCCGGTTGAGGCCGGCCGTCGGAATGTGGGCAGTATAGCGGCTCTCCAGATCGGTCACTAGCTGCAGGATGTGCTCGAGCCCCTGCCCGGTGCAGGGCCGACACGCGCGAGCGCCTGCGGCCGCTGTCGCAGCTTGCGCCGCGCGATGCCGCCGATCTCGTCGAGGTCGGGCGCGCTGCAGATCGCACTTGTTGACGGCCAGCACCGTCGCGCAGCCGCGTTGCGTGGCCTCGCCGGCGATCTGCAGGTCGAGCTCGCCCAGGCCGACGAGTGGCGTCGACCACGACGATCGCGACGTGCGCGCGATCGAGGCTGGCGAGGCTGCGCAGGTAGCGTAGTACTCGACTCCCGAGACCTTGGCCGCCTTGCGCATGCCGGCCGTGTCGACGAAGCGGAAGGCTCGGCCGCGCCACGCCACGGTCGTGTCGATGGCGTCGCGGGTGGTGCCGGCCACGTCGCTGACGATGACGCGCTCCTCGCCGGACAGGGCGTTCAGCAGCGACGACTTGCCGGCGTTGGGGCGACCCACGATGGCGACGGGGATCTCGTCCGGCTCGTCGTCGTCCGGCCCCGCCGACGTCCTCGCCGGCGGTCTCGTCGAAGATGGCCAGGAGGTCGTCGAGCAGGTCGCCCGTGCCCGAGCCCGTGCAGCGCCGACACCGACAGGGGCTGCGCCGAGGCCGAGCTCGTAGAAGGCCACCAGCTCGGCCTCGTGACGAGGGTCGTCGACCTTGTTGGCGACGAGTACCGTAGGGATCTTCGCGCGACGCAGGACGTCGGCGATCTCGTAGTCGCCGGGCAGAGGGCCGGCGCGGCCGTCGACGACGAAGACGGCCGCGTCGGCCTCGGCGAGGGCCGCCTTGATCTGGCTGCGGATGTCGCCGCCGAGATCGGTGCGGTCGCCGACGTCGAAGCCGCCGGTGTCGATCAGCTTGAAGTCGCCGACCGCTCCACTCCGTCTCGATGACCTTGCGGTCGCGGGTGACGCCCGGGCGTCTCGTGGACGACGGTGATGCGCGCTGCCGGTGAGGCGGTTGATCAGAGTCGACTTGCCGGCGTTGGGAACGCCTACGACGGCGAAGATGGGGACGCGAGCCATGGGGGGCAGTGTACCAGAGGGGCGGGTCGCACCCGTGTCCGGGTGAGGCGCGGCTGGGGGAGCGCACGTGCGCTCCCCCAGCCGCGCCTCGCTGCCGCAGAGACTCAGCGCCCGCCCTGGGCCGTCCGCGCATCGAGGTAGTGCTTGATCGAGTGGTATTGGCTGTCGCCGTCGAGCCCGGCTTCGGCGAGCACGACGTCGCCCTGGCCGCTCCCGAGGAAGTGTCCCTTCGCGTAGGGGTGAAGGGTGGCGGCCAGACCGGCATCGGAACGGATCCAGCGGTACATCGTGGGCAGAGTGAAGCCCGTGACGCCGATGGCCTCGAAAGCGCGCTCCTGCGGGAACAGCTCGCGCTGCCGCTCGACCGGCAGCAGATCGAACAGCTCGGCGCTGGCGACGTAGTAGACCAGCGCGTCGATGCCGTCACGGGCAAGGAGTGGCAGCGCTTCCTGGACGAAGGCGTAGGCGACGGCGCTCTCCTGCAGCACCACGGTGACGTCCGGCGCACCCTGTGACCGCCTCAGCACGTAGAGCCCGGTGACGGCGTCGCCGGGCGCGGCCAGGCCGAGCGCCTCACGGTCGAGCACGGGCTCGTCGGGACGGGTCACGAACGGCGCGATCAGCGCGGGGCGCACCGCGAAAGCCGCGGCCAGCAGCGGCCAGATCTCCTGCGGCTCCCACGGTGTCAGCGTGACCGCCGTGCCCCGCGGGAAGTCCTCCTGAAGCAATTGCAGCGCCTGCGGGTCGGCGTGCGTGGGCCCGTCCTCGCCGGTCTTCAGGCCGGCGTGTGCGCAGATCAGGACCATCGTGTCGTAGGGATCGCCCGAAACGGCCGCGCGCGCCTGCGCGCCGATGGCGTGGAGGCGCGCCGCGATGTGGCCGAGCGGAGCCATGAAGGCGCCATACGACGAGCCGACGCCGATGCCGCAGCCGAAGGTCGACACGCCCGAGAGGATCCCGGCGATGGCGTCCTCGCAGATGCCGCCGACCGACAGCAGCCGCGACTCGGGGTTGCTCGCGGCGTTCCAGAAGCCGGAGGCGAAGCCGCGCCCGACCAGGTTCACGCTGGTCGAGCCGAGCAGGTCGGCAGACGCCGCCAACAGGGCGCCCCCCGAGGCGATGTTCAGGTACTCGAGGCCCTTGGCGAGCTCACCACGCAGGGTCGTCGAGGTGCCCGTCTCGAGACGCAGCCCGTCGGGCACGGTCGTGGCGGCGTCGTGGGCCGCCGCATACACTCGGTCCACCTGAGGCGCATCGGGGCGCGGCCTCCGGCCGCGCCCCTCGAGCCGTTCGCGCGACGAGGCGAGCCGGGCAGCCAGGGCGTGCGCCGTATCGGCATGCTCCTCGACCCGGCGTCGCACGACCTGAAGCGCCTCCCAAAGGCACTCCTCCATGACGACCTTGCCGTCGGGTCCGGCACAGCGGCGGTCGCCGGCCTCGCAGACCGGCAGCGCCACCTCGCCGTCGGTCAGCTCGCCGAGCGCCTCGTAGAACCCCTCCGAGCAGAGCTTGTGGCCGGCTCCGTGCGAGGCCTTGCCCTCGACCCCGTACTGCCAGCCCTTGTGGGTGCGGTAGACGACCGCGCTCGGCTGACCGTTGGCAAGCCCAAGCGCGTAGCGCTGAGCGGCGACCACCTGCTGGAAGTCGTGCCCGTTGGGCACATAGACGACGTTCCAGTCGTGCAGGTAGAAGAGCTCGCGCGGGTCCCACTGGACGTAGTCTCCGGTCTCGCCACCGTCGCGGCAGACCCGGTCGCTGTCGATCGAGGACTGGTTCCAGTCGATGTGCGCGACGACGTTGCCGAGCGACGCCGTGCCGGCCATCGCGAGCGCTTCGGCGACCCTGCCCGGCGTGAGGCCGCCCTCACCTTCGGAGATGTGCACGACGGGCGCGCCGGCGCCGAAGAAGTCGCGAGCGCCGACCGCGAGACCGATCGAGCTCGCCAGCCCCACACCGGAGGCGCCGGTCGAGAGCTTGACGAACGGCGTCGCGGGCGTCGGGTGCCCGTCGAGGGCCTTGGCGTGGAAGCGGCCGAACAGCGGCGTGCCGGCAGTGGGATTGCGGCGAAAGCCGAGCAGGTCCTCGAGGCGCAGCCGCTTGCGCTCGTCGGCCGGCATCAGATCGGGCGCGCCCACGCGCATGACCTCGTCGCGCAGCGCCCACATCGCGTAGAGGCCCATCGCCTTGTGACCGGCCGCATATGACAGGATGTCGGACTCGCGCCGGTCGGGGTCGCTCACGTCGTAGTCGAGGCTTTCGAAGACCAGGGCGGCCGTGAAACGGCCGGACGAGATCGAGCCGCCCGGGTGTCCCGAGGTCGGCACGTAGTTGTACAGCAGCGCGCAGAGGGCGCGATAGAGTCGGTCGAACGTCTCGAAATGGGCCAGGTCGGCGGCCGACAGCGGCCCGTCCCGGCGCGCCTGCGCCTCGGTGATGTCGGTCATGACCGCCCTGCGTGGTCCGAACGCGACTGCCATCAGACTGCCCCCTTCCGGGTCACTCGTGCCTCGTCCCTGTCATCGTCGCGCGGACCGAGGCTGGGTCTCCGCCAATCCTACAGGCCAGCAACAGCGCCTGCAGCCGTCCGCGCGGATGGCCCACTTGAAGATCGCCCGCCGCCAGGCGGGGCCGCCCGACACACGCGGGCTATGCGCCACGGATGGCGGCGGCTGCCTCGGCGAGGTCGTGACCGAGCCCCAGGCGGCCACCGCACGCCGCTGAGAGTTCGGCCTCGGCAAAGTCGTCCAGCGTGCGGCCGAGGGCTTCGGGCAAGAAGGTGCGGGGCGCGAGCAGCCACTCGCCGGCGGCGAGCGGCCGCTCGCGCAGGGCCGCCACGACCTCGCGGCCGCCCAGCAGGCCAGTCACCGTCACGTGCGGGCCGAAGAGCTCGTTGTCGACGGCCAGGACGCGCGCTGTGGCGCCCGTTCCAGCCATGATGCGCCGGCAAGCCTCGTCGAGGACGGGTGCCGCGGCGCGCCCGCCCAGCAAGGCGACAGGAACGTCCGCGGCAAGCCGCAGCGCATCGGCCTCGGCAAGTGTGGCGGCGCAGATGCCGACGCCGTTCTCGTACTGCTCGGGAGCGTCGCCGGGCGGCGGCAGACGGTCGAGCAGCAGGTACAGCTCGTCGGCGGCGTGCACGAAGCGGCGGCCGACCGTCGCGGCGGCGGCTCGCTGCAGCTCTTCGACCCGCGCGACCGCGGCCGCCGCGTCGGCCGCCGTCACCCGCCGCAGACCGCGTTCCTCCTTCGCGAGCGAGACGGGCACGACGCCGACATCGAGCACGCCGCCGGCCGTCGCCCGGCCCGCGGCGATGCCCAGCAGTCCCCGCACTGTCTCGTCGAGGATCGCCCCATCGTTCACACCCGGGCACAGCACGACCTGCAGGTGCGTCTCGATGCCCTGCTCGCTCAGCCACGCCAGACGCTCGCGGGCCGGTCCCGCGCAGGGGCCCATGAGCGCCGCCCGCGCCTCGTCGTCCCAAGCATGGAGCGAGACGAAGAGCGGCGAGAGCCGCAGCGCGACGATGCGCTCAAGGTCGTGTCCGTCGAAGTTCGTGAGCGTCACGAACGTGCCGTGCAGGAACGACAGCCGGTAGTCGTCGTCTCGCAGCGAAAGCGACGGCCGCAACCCGGGCGGCACCTGTGCGATGAAGCAGAACGTGCAGTCGTTGGCGCACTGTCGCACCGGCACGCCGAGGCCATTGTCGAGGCCGATGCCGTGGTCTTCCCCGCGCCCCGGCGTGATCGCGACCTCGATCGCGCTCGACGACCCGCTTCCGCGGCGCACGATCGTCAAAGCGAAGTCGCCATCGGCCGCCGCCAGCTCGAGATCGAGCACGTCCTCGGGCGGCACGCCGTCGATCGCGACGATGCGGTCGCCGGCCTGTACGCCGGCCCGCGCGGCCGCGCCGGTCGCCTGGTCGACCCTCAGCCCACCCGGCGCGGCCGTGATGCGATCACCCCACAAGCTCGCGGATGCGCGCCGCGTGGCGGCGATCTCATCCTCGGGGGTCGAGGCGCCCGCGGTGATGCCGACCCGCCGGGCGCCGGCAACTGATTCTGCCTCCAGCTCGGAAGCCGTCTCGATGTGGAACGTGCGCGGCTGGATCACGCGGCATAAGCTCGCCAGTCGAGTCGTGTTGGCGCTGTTGCGGCCGCCCACCACGACGACCGCGTCGACCGACCGGGCGAGCTCCTGGGCGGCAGCCTGGCGCTTGCTCGGTGGCATCGCAGATCGTGTTGAAGACCAGCGTCTCACGGGCCACCGGCGCCACGCGAGCGACCAGCCTCGCAAGGTTGTCGCGCGTCTGGGTCGTCTGCACGACGACCCCGACGCGCTTGCCGCGCACGTCGCGCAGCCGCAGGTCCTCGGCGTCCTCGACCACGATGGCGCGCTCGACCCGCCCAGGCGACGAGTCCGACGACTTCCGGATGGTCGCGTTCGCCCAGGATCACGGGCATATAGCCCTGCTCGCGCAGCCGCTCGGCCTGCTGGTGGGCGACGTTCACGAACGGACAGGTCGCGTCGATCACCTTGAGCCCGCGTGCCCCGCGGCGGCGATGACCTCGGGATCGATGCCGTGCGTGCGCACGATCACGGTGCCCCCCTCGACCTGGTCGAGACTGTCGACCGCGGCGATGCCGCGGCGTGCCAGTCGTTCGACGACGGCCGGATTGTGGATCAGCGGTCCCAGCGTCGAGATCGGCGGCCGCAGCTCGACGCCCGCCTCGTCGGCGATGCGCAGGGCGCGTTCGACGCCGTAGCAGTAGCCGGCATAGCGGGCGACCACGATCTCGACGCCGGCGTGCTCAGCGCCGGCGCCATCGATCTCGTCAGATGCCGTCATAGAGCTCCTTGACGGCCAGCCGCACCCGTTCGGCGGCCTCCTTGTACTGCTCACTCTTCTTCCCCGACAGGCCGTCGAGGTCGACTGCAGGACCGGCCTTGATCCGCACGACCGGCAGACCGGGCCGGCCGTTGCGGATCGATAGTCGCTGCCTTTGATCGCGACGGGGATGACCGGCGCGCCGCTGCGTATCGCGAGCATGCCGACGCCCGGCTGGAACTGGTGGATGTCACCGTCACGCATGCGCGTCCCCTCGGGGAAGATGATCAGCGCGTCGCCCTGCGCGAGCGCCGCCAAAGCGGCCTCGAGAGCGGAGCGGTCACTCTGGCCGCGCCTGACGGGGATGCCCCCCAGTTCGTTCACCGCCCAGCGCAGCGCGCCGTTGCCGAAGAGCTCGGACTTCGCGAAGTAGCGCAGCGAGCGCGGAAAAGCGTGGCCCACGAAGAACGGGTCGACCTGGCTCTTGTGGTTCGAAGCGATCACGGCGCCGCCGCTGGCAGGCAGGTTGCTCGGCGCCCTCGCACGCCAGCCGGTAGGCGGTGCCAAGCGTCGCAGGCCGAGAGCACCCGGACCGTCCGGTGAACCAGTGCTCGCCGGTCACCCAGAGCGGCACGTTCCTCATGCAGGCGCCCCCGAGCGGCGGCCGACGATCTCGAGCGCGGCTTCGACGACCTGTTCGATGCCCATGCCCGAGGTGTCGAGCTCGATCGCATCGTCGGCGCGCCGCAGCGGAGCGACGGCGCGCCCCGAGTCGTAGGCATCGCGGGCCACGATGGCCTGGAGGGTCTCGTCGGCGCGGACGTGCTCGCCGGTGGCGATCAGCTCCTTGCGGCGACGTTCGGCACGTACGTCGGCCGACGCCGTGAGGTAGATCTTCACCGGCGCGTCGGGGAACACGACGGTGCCGATGTCGCGGCCCTCGATCACCACGTCCAAGCCGGCGCCGATGCGGCGCTGCTCGTCGAGCAGCACGCGCGGACCTCGCCGTGAGCCGAGACCTCGGAGACCGCCGCCGACACGACCGGCCGACGGATCTCCTCGCTCACGTCGTGGTCGGCGGCCACGATGTGTCCGTCGGCGCGTGAACGACAGATGCGCCGCGCGGGCGAGGCCGGCAAGCGAGGCGCCGTCGTCGAGCGCCACACCTTCGCGAAGCGCGAGATACGCCACCGCGCGGTACATCGCCCCCGTGTCGAGGTGGGCGTAGCCGAGCCGTTCGGACAGCAACCGGGCGAGCGTGCTCTTGCCCGAGCCGGCCGGGCCGTCGATGGCGATCACGGTCATGAGGGCAGCACCTCCGCAAGAGTCGTCGTGAAACCGGGGAACGAGACGTCGGCCGCCTCGAAGCCGCGGACGCTGACCCCGTCGCGGCACGCAAGGCCAGCGACGGCGCCGAGCATCGCCAGGCGATGGTCGCCGTCGCGTCGACGTGCCGCCACCGCCGGCGGCGGCTCGGCGCCTCGGCCGACGTGGTGAGCGTGTCGGCGGAGGCCTCGGCCTCGCCGCCGAGGTCACGGTGACGACGTCGACGACGGCAGCCAACCTGTCGCACTCTTTGGCGCGCAGATCGGCGACCCCGTCGACCGTGGTCTCGCCGTCGGCGAACACGGCGAGGAGGGCGAGCAGTGTCACCTCGTCGATGAGCGCCGGCACCTCGCCGGCCGGGACGTGGGTGGCGGCGAGCCGGCTCGAGCGGACGCGGAGCGGCCCGCGCGGCTCGCCGCCTTCGTCCGCGGTGATCTCCCATGAAAGGTCGGCGCCCATGCGACGCACGACCTCGAAGAAGCCGAGACGACTGGGGTTCAGGCCGACGTCGTCGATGACGAGGTCGGACCCGGGCACGAGCAGCGCGGCCGCGACCAGGAACGCAGCCGACGACGGGTCGCCGGGCACGTGCGACCCGCTCGAGCCCCAGGCGCGCGGCGCCGCGCACGCGTCACGGCGGCGCCCCGCGTGACCACCTCCGCGCCCGCGGCCAGCAGCATGCGCTCGGTATGATCGCGGCTCGGCGCCGGCTCGACGCACTACGGTCTCACCGTCGGCGTACAGCCCGGCGAGCAGGACGCAGGACTTGACCTGGGCGCTCGCCACCGGCGAGCGCCAGTGGATCGCTCGCAGCTCCCCGCTGCCCTCGATCTCGAGCGGCGCGTAACCCCCGTCGCGAGCCCTCACCTGCACACCCATCGCGCGAAGCGGCTCGACCACGCGGCCCATGGGGCGCCGGCGCAGGCTGTCGTCGCCGTCGAGCACGTAGCGCCCCTCCTGACCGGCCAGCACGCCTGCCAGCAATCTCATGCCCGTGCCCGAGTTGCGGGCGTCGAGGGGCGCGCCGGGCGCGCGCAGGCCGCGCAGGCCGGCTCCGTGCACGCGCGCGAGCGGCGCGCGTCGCTCGCGCCCCTCGACGCGCACACCCAGCCGCTCGACCATGCCGGCGGTCGCCAGCGGGTCGCCCGACCACAGCGGGTCCACGATCTCCATGGTGCCGTCGCAGATCGCCCCGATCAGCAGTGCGCGTTGTGTGATCGACTTGTCCCCGGGGACGCGGACGATGCCGCGCAGCCCGCCCGAGGGCCGGAACGTGACGGCGCGGCTCATTCCACGCTCCGCCCCGTCGTGACCTGATACCCAAGTCCGGAAAGCAGCGCCTCTGCCCGTTCGCAGACCTCGGCGCCAAGGACGTAGACCGTCAGCTCGCCGCCCAGCTCGACGCTCATGTGGTGCATGGCGAGGTCTTCGATGTTGATGCCGGCATCGCCCAGAGCGACCATGATCTGTTGTAGCACGCCGGGCCGGTCGGCGATCTTCACGATGACCCGGAAGAGCTGCTCGGCCGCGAGACTGCCGACCTCGAGCAGGCGCTCCCGCTGACGGGCGGCGCGGCCGATGAGGACCGCCAAGCGGTCCTCGTCGGCCGCCTCGAGAGCCGCCTCCATCTCGTCCAGCCCTCCGCGATACGCCCGCAGCGACGCCAGCAGCGCCGTGCGATTCTCGAGGAAGATGTCGGTCCAGATGCGGGCGTTGCTGCCGGCGATGCGCGTCATGTCGCGAAAGCTCGGCCCCGCGCACAAGAACGGATCGCGTGGACCGTCGCTCTCGCCGGTCTGGGTCATCAGCACGTTGGCCAGCACATGGGGCAGGTGGCTCACGACGGCCAGGACGCGGTCGTGTTCGTGGGGATCGACCGCCACCGGCCGGGCGCCGATCTGTACGAGGAAGTCGTAGAGCGCCTGGAAGGCCTCGGGCCGCACGTGCTCGCCCGGGGTCAGAAAGTAGGTCGCGCCTTCGTAGAGCGACGCACGAGCGTTGCCGACGCCCGCGGTCTCGGAGCCGCAGAGCGGATGTCCGCCGACGCAGCGAGCCTGTTCGGCGGGTACGAGCGCGTCCATCAGCATCGCCTTGGTGCTGCCCACGTCGCTTACGACAGCGCGCGCCGGCGCCGCGGCCAGAGCCTCGCGCACGTGCCCGAGCACGAGCCGCACCGGCGTACAGACGAACACGAGGTCGGCGGCGGAGACGGCCTCTTCGAGGCTCGCCGCCGCCTCGGTGATCGCGCCGCGCCCCAGGGCGGCTGCGAGGGTCGCCGAGCTGCGGCTGTAGCCGACGACTCGCGGGACGCCCGCCAGCTCGCGGGCGGCGAGCCCCAGCGAGCCGCCCATCAGACCGACGCCGATGACGGCGACGGTGCGGTCGCGCTGCGGTGCGGAAGCCATGCGTCCTACGAGATCGTCTTGCCGGTCCATGCCACCAGGTCGGCAAGGCGTGCCGCGAACTCGGCGAACGCCGCCGGCGGCAGCGACTGGGGCCCGTCGCAGAGGGCGAGCTCGGGATTGGGATGGGTCTCGACGATCACGCCGTCGGCGCCGGCCACGATGCCGGCCAGCGACAGCGGCAGCACGAGGTCGGGGCGGCCGGTCGCGTGACTCGGATCGACGATCACGGGCAGATGACTCGTGAGCTTGACGACGGGCACGGCGCTGATGTCGAACGTGTTGCGCGTGACCGTCTCGAACGTGCGGATGCCGCGCTCGCAGAGGATGACCTCACGGTTGCCTTCCTTGACCACGTACTCGGCGGCCATGAGCCATTCCTCGACTGTCGCCGACAGGCCGCGCTTGAGAAGCACCGGCTTGTCGCAGCGCCCGACCTCGGACAGCAGCTGGAAGTTCTGCATGTTGCGAGCGCCGATCTGCACGACGTCGGCATATTCCATCAGCGCGCCGAGGTCGCGGGGGTCCATCAGCTCAGTTACGATCGGCAGGCCGGTCTCGTCGCGCGCGGCGGCGAGGATCTTGAGCCCTTCGACGCCGAGACCCTGGAAGGCGTAGGGCGAGCTGCGCGGCTTGAAGGCGCCGCCGCGCAGCATCGATCCGCCCGGCGGCCTTCACCGAGCGTGCCGCCGCCATGACCTGGTCCTCGGTCTCGACCGAGCACGGTCCGGCGATCAGAGCGATGTGTCCGCCGCCGATCTTCTTGCCGCGCACCTCGATGACTGTGTCGTGAGGGTGGAACTCGCGACTGACGAGCTTGTACGGCTTGAGGATGGCCACCACGCGGTCGACGCCCGCGCACGCCTCGAGCGGCAGGCCGGCCAGCTCCTCGCGGTCACCGATGGCGCCGACTACCGTCACGCGTTCGCCGGTCGAGACGTGAGCGCTGGCGCCCACCCCTTCGATCCGCTCGACGACGTGGGCGACCTGCTCGGCGGTCGCGCCCTCGTGCATGATGATCATCATACTCAGTGGTCCTCCTTCGTCTCAGCCCCGTGACCCGACCGCTGAGCAACCCGGCGCCGGGCTCACGTGGGCAGGTCGAGGCGCAGCTGGCGCGCTTCGTGCAGGTAGACATGATGGCGCGGCGCGCCCGGGGCTGCGTAGCAGTGCACAAGCACGCGTATGCAGCGCTCGATGGCGCCGTCGACGGGGATCTCCTGGGCGCAGATCAGCGGCGTCTGCGAGAGACCCAGGCCGCGCGCGGCAGCGGCCGGGAACTCGGCGCGAAGATCGGGTGTCGCGGTGAAGAGGATGCTCACGATGTCGTCGACGGCAAGCCGGTTGCGGTCGAGCAATGCGGTGAGCAACTCCTCGGTGCGCAGCCTGATCGCTTCAGCTGTGTCGGCGTCGGTCGTCGTGGCGCCGCGCAGCGCCATCAACCGGGGCGGGCTGGTCGGGCGATCGTCTGTCACGGGCTTCTCCCGAGTCGGTGCGAGCCTGCAGTATAGCCGACCTCGCGGCCGGCCGGGGCGCTCCCGGCACCGGCGCGCCGGGTGCTAGCGCAGCGTCGGCGCCTCGGGCTCGCCCTCGGTCTCAGGCTCACGCGAAGGGCCCGCGAGCTCGACGGCCTCGCCCGGGTGATCGAGCGCCACGCTGCGATCGACCACCTCGCCGGCCCGCCGCAAGGCCTCGACCTCGTCGCCCGACAACTGGCGCCAGGCGCCGATCTTGAGGTTCTTGTCCGAGAGCGGCCCGTAGCGGCGGCGGTGTAGATCCTCGACGGGCAGGCCAAGCGCGGCCAGCATGCGCCGCACCTGGCGCTTGCGACCTTCGTGAATGGTGAGCTCGAGCATTGCCGTCTTGGGCGTCTGCTTCTCGACCCGCACCTGGGCCGGCGAGGTACGGCCGTCCTCGAGCTCGACGCCGTCGCGCAGCTCCGCGAGGGCACGCTTGCCGACCCTCCCACGGACGCGCACGCCATAGGTCTTGGGCACGCCGTAACTGGGGTGCATCAGGCGGTTGGCCAGAACGCCGTCGTTGGTCAGGATGATCAGTCCGGTGGTCTCGACGTCGAGACGTCCGACCGGGAACAGGGTGCGGCCGTCGGCCACGAGGTCGACGATCACCCGCTCGGCGTGCGGGTCGCTGCGGGTCGACGCCACCCCGCGCGGCTTGTTGACCAGCACGTAGCGGTACTCCTTCGGGGTGACCACCTCGCCCTCTACGGCGACCTCGGCCCCATCGGGCACCTTCTCGCGCGGGAAGGTGACGACGACGCCGTCGATGGTGACCTTGCTTTCGCGGACGAGCTCGTCGCAGAAGCGCCGCGAACCCACCCCCGACCGGGCCAGATAGACCACGAGGGTCGTGTCGTTGCGCTGCTCGCCGCGGCGGCGGCCGCGTCCGCGGCGGCCGCCGCGCTGGTCGTCACGGCCCTCGCCGGAATGCGGCTCGGCGTCCGGTGGCGCGCCGGCGTCCCGGCCGCGGTCCGACGGTCCGCGGTCGGGACCTTCAGGCGCGCCCGACGGCCGCTCGTCGTTCATAGGTGCCTCCGTTCGGCGTTCGCCAGCAGGCGCGCCCTCAGCTCGTCGGTCTCGGCCGCCGACAGCGAGAAGCGCTCGAGGTCGTCGAGGTCATCGAGGTCGCGCAAGCCGAAGAGCCTCAGGAAGCGCTCCGTCGTCGCATAGAGGATGGCCGCTCCCGGACCATCGGCGCGGCCTTGCTCTTCGACCAGGCCGCGCTCCAGCAGCGAGCTCAAGGCCCATTCGGAGGAAACGCCCCTCACCTGGGCGACCTCTGCGCGGGTCGTGGGCTGAAGGTAGGCCACGACGGCCAGCGCTTCGAGGAGGGCCGGCGACAGGTCGTCGGGGCGCCGGGCGCCCGCGAAGCGCTCGACCGGCGCCTCGCAATCGCTCGCCACGCGGAAGGTCCAGCCACCCGCCACGGCGCACAGCTCGAGCCCGTGGCGCCCGGCGGCGTACTCGTCGGTGAGCGTGGCGAGGCCCGCCTCGACGCGCTCACCGTCTGCCTCACAGGCGTCAGCGAGGTCGGCGGCAGGCAAGGGCCGCCGCGAGATGAAGATGAGCGCCTCGAGGCGCCGGGAGAGATCGTCCATTGATTCCGGGGTCGGAGAGCCGATCAGACTGCGGTGTGTACGGGCATCCTACCCCACCACCGCGAGAGCGTCATCATCGTCGCCGGCGGCGAGAACGGCGTCGCGCCGGCTCACCGTGATCTCCGCGAACGGCCGCGTCTGACGCAGGCGTACCTCGCCAGAGTTGTGCAACTCGAGAAGGGCGAAGAACGTCACCGCCTTCTCGAGCCGGTCGCGCGGCGCCACGGCCGAGAACGTGAACGACTCGTCCAGGGCCAGCAGGTCGCGCAGCCGGCGCAGCTCGGCCACGAGCGTGACGGCGATGTCGGTGATGTGGCTCAGGTCGGGCGCCGGCGGCTCGTCGAGCAGGACCTCGAGCGAGCGGGCGAGCGCGGCGGCCGGCAAGGCCGGCCCGGCGCTCGCCGTCCGCAGGAACCGCTGGGGCATCGGCGCCGCGCGATACATGCGGCCGGCGTGGAGTTCGAACAGCTCGCCGAGCCGCGAGGCCGCGCCCTTGAAGCGGGCGTAACGCAGCAGCGATCCGAGCAGCTCTTCGCCGGCGGCCTCCTGGTCGATCTCGTCGAGCTCGCCGGCGAACGGACCGCCCGCGTCGAGCAGGCGGCGCGACTTCATCTCGAGCAGCGCCGCCACCAGGACGATGAAATGCGAGGTCGCCTCGATGTCGAACTCGTCTGACTGGGCCAGGCGCAGGACGTACTCGGCGACGATCCGCGAGACCCGGACCTCCCAGATGTCGACCTCGTCGCGCAGGATCAGCGTGACGAGCAGGTCGAAGGGTCCATCGAAGACGTCGAGGTCGACGAGCAGCCCGTCGAGGGGGCCGGCGACCGGCGCATGTTCAGACGTCCTTGTCGCCGTGCTACCGGATCGGGCTGTGGTCATGCGGTGGCCGTCACTCCTCGGGCTGCCGCACGAACGGCGGGATGTCGAGGTCGCCGGGCTCGAACGCGGGCGGCGTCTCGAACGGCGTGCCTGACGAGGACGGCGCCGGCTCACGCCGCTTGCCGACCGGAGGCGCCGGACGTCTGAGGGCCTCGGCGCCGAAGCCGGTGGCGATGACGGTGACGGTCATCATGCCCTCGAGCCGATCGTCGACCACCGCGCCGAAGATGATATTGGCGTCGTCGTCGGCGGCCAATGCGATCTCGCCGGCCGCCTCGTTGACCTCATAGAGCGATATGTCGCGGCCGCCCGTGATGTTCAGCAGGATGCCGCGCGCCCCGTTGATCGACGTCTCGAGCAGAGGCGAGCTGATCGCCATGCGCGCGGCCTCGTTGGCGCGCGCCTCGCCGCGGCCGGTGCCGATCCCCATGAGCGCAGTGCCCGCATTCTGCATGATCGTGCGCACATCGGCGAAGTCGAGGTTGATGATGCCGGGCACAGTGATGAGGTCGGTGATGCCCTGGACTCCCTGCCGCAGGATGTCGTCGGCATAGCGAAAGGCCTCGATGATGGTCGTGGTACGCTCCACGACCTGTAGCAGCCGGTCGTTCGGGATGACGATCACCGTGTCGACCGCGGCACGAAGCTCGTCGATGCCGCGTTCGGCCTGTTCTTCGCGCTTGCGGCCCTCGAACGAGAACGGCCGCGTGACGATCGCGACCGTGAGCGCGCCTAGTTCGCGGGCCACCGCGGCGATGACGGGCGCGGCGCCCGTGCCGGTGCCACCACCTTCGCCTGCCGTGACGAACACCATGTCGGCACCCTTCAGCGCCTGCTTGATCTGGTCACGGGAGACCTCGATGGCCTGACGTCCCACCTCCGGATCGGCGCCACCGCCCAGTCCGTGAGTGATCTCCTGGCCGACGTGGATCTTCACGTCGGCGTCGCAGGCGGCGAGCCCCTGTGCGTCGGTGTTAACGGCGATGAACTCGACCCCGCGGATGCCGGAATCGACCATGCGATTCACCGCGTTGGTGCCGCCGCCGCCGACGCCGACGACCTTGATGGTGGTCACATAGGCACGACCGGTCACACCCGGCTCCTGGCCGGTGTCGGGGGGCGCGGCGGCGCCACTCACGTCGGTGCGGCGGAAGAGTTCGGACAGCCCGTCGCGCATGCTAGGCCGATTTGCCATTCAGGACCTCCCGAGCGAGGCTGCGGTATGCTTCGGCGCCCTTCCCCTTGGGGTCGTACTTCAGGACCGACGAGCCCTGCACTGGCGCCTCTGCGAACTTGATCGTCTTGCGCACCACCGTGTTGAACACCAGCGGGCCGAAGTTCTCGCGCAGCACCTCGATCGACTCGCGACCGTGAAGGGTGCGGGCGTCGAACAGCGTCGGCAGGATGCCCTTGATCCGGACCTTCGGATTGATGTTCTCGCGGATCATCTCGAGGGTGCGTTCGAGCTGCAGCAGACCACGCAGCGAGAGGTACTCGCACTGCACCGGCACGATCACGCCTTCGGCGGCGGTGAGCGCGTTGATCGTCAGCAGCCCGAGCGAGGGCGGCGTGTCGATGAGGATGTAGTCGTAGCGGTCCTGGACGGGTCTCAGCGCCTTCTGCAACGCTCGTTCGCGACCGATCTGCGTCGAAAGCGCCATGTCAGCGCCCGCAAGATCGATCGTCGAGACGGCCACGTCGATCTCGCCCGACGCGATCACCTCGTCGATCGGCAAGTGGTGGACGAGCACGTCGTACATGCTCTTCTCGAGATTCTCGGGATCGACTCCCTGGCTCATGGTCAGGTTGCCCTGAGGGTCCATGTCGACGCCCAGCACGCGCAAGCCCATCTCGACGAACGCCACGCCCAGATTGAGCGTCGAGGTCGTCTTGGCGACGCCGCCCTTCTGGTTGGCAAAGGCAAGGACCTTGGCCATGCGTCATGCTCCTGTCTCGAGACCGGTTTGACTTACCATTCTTGATGCGAAGCTGGAACCCTGCAAGCGCGAGGCTCGTGACGAGCCTCGCGCTTGCCGAGATCCTTCATGCGTGAGGGGCGCGGAGGGAGGGCATCTGCGATGCCCTCCCTCCGCGCCCCTCGACGATCCTGCGGGCACCTGGTTGGGTGACTTTCGTCAGCTCTTGGGCGGTGTCGGCGGCTTGGGCGCTTCGACGTCGTCCGCCGGCTCGTCGGCTGGCTCGGCTTCGGCCTCGGCCTTGTCGTCGCCTTCGGCCGTGTCGTCGTCCTCGACGTACTCCGCATCGTCGTATTCGTCCTCGACGTAGTCGGCGTCGTCGTCTTCGTCGTCGGCGCCTTCCTCTTCGTTGACGATCTCGCGGATCGAGCGCTTCAGGAAGCGCACTCTCGTGCGTTCGGCGATCTCGAGCACGATGTAGTCGTCGCCGACCTTGCGCACCGTGCCGAACATGCCGCCCACGGTGACGACCTCGTCACCCTTCTTGATCATGCGCTGCAGCTCGTCTGCGGCCCTGCGGGCACGACGCTGCTGACTGTAGGTCGTCCACAGCATGAAGGCGATCACCACGAAGATCAGCAGATAGAAGATGGACAAGTCGTCTCCTCTCGTTAGTCGCCGGCCACGTTCGTCCTCGCACGGACCTGGCGGGCAAAGTCGTCGTAGGCACCGGCCAGGATGGCCTCGCGCGCCCGTTCGCACAATCGTACCAGAACGCGCAGATTGTGTTCCGATAGCAACTGCATGCCGGCGATCTCCTTCTGGTTCACCAGGTGTCGCAGGTAGGCGCGCGTATACGAGCCGCACGCCGGGCAGTCGCAATCGTCGTCGAGTGGCCCAAGATCAGCGGCGTAGCGGGCGTTGCGCAGGTTGATGCGGCCGCGAGAGGTGAACGCCGAACCGGTGCGCGCCAGGCGCGTGGGCAGCACGCAGTCGAAGAGATCGACGCCCCGTTCGATCACATCGAGCACGCCGTCGGGATCGCCGATGCCCATGAAGTAACGGAATCTGCCGGCCGGCAGCAGCTCGTCCATGAGCTCGACCGTGGCCAGCATCTCGTCGCCACGCTCGCCGACCGAAAGCCCGCCGATCGCGTAGCCGCCGAAGTCGAGTGAGAGCAGCTCGGCCGCGGACCGCCGTCGCAGGGCCTCGTCGACCCCACCCTGGACGATGCCCACCAGAAGCTGGTCGTCGCGCGTCTGCGCCTCGCGGCACTCGGCGGCCCAGCGCGTGGTGCGCGCCACGGCCGCCTCGACCTCGGCGCGCGGCAGCGTGCCGGGAGCGCACTGGTCGAAGCACATGATGATGTCGGCGCCGAGCGCCTCCTGGATCTCCATCGCGAGGCGCGGCGTGAAGCGGTGGCGAGAGCCGTCGTACACGGAGCTGAACTCGACGCCGTCGTCGCCGACTACGCGCGTGTCGGACAGGCTGAAGACCTGAAACCCGCCCGAATCGGTCAGGATCGGCCCCGGCCAGTTCATGAAGCGATGCAGACCGCCGTGGGCGCGCACGATCTCGATGCCCGGCCGGAAGAACAGATGGTAGGTGTTGGCGAGCACGACCTGGGCGCCGAGCGCCGCAAGAGCCGGCGGCAGGACCGCCTTGACGGCGGCCTTCGTGCCGACCGGCATGAAGCAGGGCGTGAGCACCTCGCCGTGCGGGGTGGTCAGGCGGCCGGCGCGGGCGCGGCCGCTGACGGCTTCGACTCTGAAGTCGAAGCCGCCGCCGCGCCCGCGTGACGCGACCTCGGACCCGGCCCGCCCGTTCATTGTGCGCCTCTTCCCCACGCCAGCATCGCGTCGCCGAAGCTGTAGAAGCGGTAGCGCTCGGCGATCGCATGGGCGTAGATGCGGCGGGTCTCGACGACGCCGCAGAAGGCCATCACGAGCGCCAACAGGCTTGTGCGCGGCAGGTGGAAGTTCGTGATCATGCCATCGACCGCGCGAAACCGGTGGCCGGGGGTCACGAACAGACAGGTCCGGCCCGAGATGGTCTCGCCCGAGGATGAGTCCACGCCGGCCGGCGATCCCGGCCGCGAGGTCTCGTGTCGCTCCTCGTCGCTGCCGAGCTCCTCGAGCAGACGCACCATGGTGGTGCCCACCGCGACCACGCGGCGGCCCGCGCTGCGGGCCGCCGCGATCCGCTCCCAGGCAGCCGTCTGGACCACGAACGGCTCGTCGTGGAGCGGGTGGTCCTCGAGAAGCTCGGCGGTCACCGGCCTGAACGTAGCGAGGCCGACGTGGAGCGTCAGTTGTTCGATCTCGACCCCTGCGGCGTGCAGGGCGGCGTCGAGCGCCGGCGTGAAGTGCAGCCCGGCGGTCGGCGCCGCCGCCGAGCCGCGCAGGCGGGCGTAGGTCGTCTGGTAGCGTTCGGGGTCGTCGAGGGCCGCCTTGATGTAGGGCGGCAGCGGCGTCTCGCCGTAGCGGTCGAGGAGAGCGGCGAGCGGCTCGGCGTCACCGTCGGGCCGGGACGGCCGCACGCGCCAGCGCCCTTCGCCGAGCCGCTCGCCCACCTCGACCGCAAAGGCCCTGGGCGCCGCTTCGTGGCGCAGGATCTCGCCACCGCGCAGACGGCCGCGGGCGATCACCTCCCACTCGTCGGCGCGGCCGGCGTACGCCGGCCGCGCCTCGTCGAGCGGCTCGAGGAACAACAGCTCGACCCGCCCGCCCGTCTCTTTGCGGAAGTGCGTCCGGGCGGGGATCACGCGGGTGTCGTTGCGCACGAGCACGTCGCCCGGGCGCAACAGCGCGGGCAGGTCACCGAAGCGCTGGTCCGCGAGCGCGAGTCCGTCACCCCGTCCCTGTGTGACCAGCAGCCGCGAGGCGTCGCGCGGCTCGACCGGATGCTGGGCGATCAGGTCCTGTGGCAGGATGTAGTCGAGCTCGTCGGTCCTCATGGCGGGGTCCGTCTGGTCGTGTTCGGCCGGCGAGTGCGAAGGGTCGTTGTCACGTCGCGAGGGGCGAGCCGCTCAGGCCGCCGCCCGCCTGCGTCGTTCGAGTCGGCGCACGCGTGCGTCGTGCCAGGCCTCCCACTTGCTCGGGGCACAGCCGCAGTACCTCTGGCGGTACAGGCCCAACCGCCGGCTTTCGTCGATGCTGCGCCGATAGTGCCGGCGCAGGTCGGCGTAGAGGAACTCGACGCCTGCCTCGCGAGCGGCGCCGTAGCCCGCCTCGGCGATGAGGTCGTGGCGCTGCCAGGGGCTGATCGTGAGCGACGTCGAGAAGGCCGACAGACCGCGCCGGGCAGTCTCCCAGGCCGTCTCGCGGAGGCGCAGCTCGAGGCAGGCGTGGCAGCGGCCGCGCGGCGCGGGGGCGGCGGTGGGCGGCCGGTCCAGCCACTCGCGGCCCACCGCCGCCCCCCACGCGGCCTCGTCGAGGTCGTCGTCGACGACGATCTCGAGCTCGGCCGCCGAGGCGAAGGTCTCGAGGGCGTCGAGCCGCCGGGCGTATTCGGCTCGCGGCTGGATGTTGGGGTTCAGGAACAGGCCGAGTGGCTCGAGGCCTTCGGAGCGCCACCAGGGCACCGCGACGGTGCCGCAAGGGCCGCAGCAGAGATGCAGGAGGATCCGGTCCATGGCGGCGATTATACGCGGAGCCCGGTTTGCGGCGCGCAGTTGCACGCGCAACAGCCCTCGCGAGCGAGCCGAGACTCAGTCGAAGAGTGTCCCGCCGCCGGGGCCCGTCCCGGCCGGCGGCTCGACGCCGCAGTGCCGGTAGCCCGCCGACGTGACCATGCGCCCCCGGGGCGTGCGTTTGAGGAAGCCGCGCATGATGAGGTAGGGCTCGTAGACGTCCATGATCGTGTCGGCCTCTTCGCCCAGCGCCACGGCCAGCGTGTCGAGGCCGACCGGGCCCCCGTCGAACTTGTCGCAGATGGCCAGCAGGATGTCGCGGTCGAGCTTGTCGAGCCCCTCGTGGTCGACCTGGAACAACTCGAGCGCCGCCAGGCAGATCTCGAGGGTGATGGTCCCCTGATGACGGACCTCGGCGAAGTCGCGCACGCGGCGCAGCAGACGGTTGGCGACGCGCGGCGTGCCGCGGGAGCGCGCGGCGATCTCGCCGGCCGACTGCGCATCGATGGTCACGCCGAGGATGCCGGCCGAGCGTGTCACGATCGAGGCGAGCTCATCCTCGGCGTAGTACTCGAGCCGCTGCCAGACGCCGAAGCGGTCGCGCAGCGGCGTCGTGAGCAGGCCGGTGCGGGTCGTGGCGCCGATCAGCGTGAAGGGCGGCACCGAAAGGCGGATGCTGCGCGCCGCAGGGCCTTCGCCGATCATGATGTCGATCTCGTAGTCCTCCATCGCGGGATAGAGGACCTCTTCGATGGCCGAGTTCAGGCGGTGGATCTCGTCGACGAACAGGATGTCGCCCTCCTGCAGGTTCGTCAGGATGCCGGCGACGTCGACCTTGCGTTCGAGCGCCGGGCCCGAGGTCGTGTGCACACTGACCTGCATCTCGGTGGCGATGATGCCGGCGAGGGTCGTCTTACCCAGGCCGGGCGGCCCGGCAAGGAGCACGTGATCGAGGGTCTCGCCGCGACCCTTGGCCGCTTGGACGAAGATCTCGAGCTGCTCTTTGACCGATCTCTGACCGACGAAGTCGGCGAACCGCTTGGGGCGCAGCGACTTGTCGTAGTCGCGCTCCTCGGGCACTTCGACCGGATCGGCGATGCGGCGCGCGTCGTCGCTCATGTCGGCGACGGTTCCTTGCGGGTCAGGGCGTAGCGAACGAGCTCCTCGAGCGAGGCGCCTTCGGGGGCGCCTTGCAGGGCGGTCTCGGCCTCGCGCAGCGGCAGGCCGAGGCTCTGCAGCGCGACGCGCGCCTGCAGGAACCGGTCGGCGCCGCTCGGTGCGCCGGCGCCTGCGGGCGCCGGCGCTGCCCCGGCGCCGACATCGGTCCCGACCTTGTCCTTGAGCTCTATCAAGAGCCGCTGGGCGAGCTTCTTGCCCACACCCGAGATCGACTCGAACTTCTTGTCGTCGCCACGCACGACGGCCGTCTCGAGCTCATCGACTGTATAGGACGACAGGATCGCGATGGCGACCTTCGGGCCCACGCCGCTGATGGTGATCAGCTCGAGGAAGAAGCGCCGCTCGCGCGGGTTTTCGAAGCCGAACAGCTGGAGGGCATCGTCGCGCACCTGCAGGTACGTGTGCACGAACACCTCCTCGCCCACGCGGCCGGACAGCGCCGCCGCCAGGCGGCCGGGCACCAGCACGCCGTAGCCGACGCCGCCGACGTCGAGCGCGATGCGGTCGGCTCCGACATCGGCGAGCACACCGCGCAACGAGACGATCACGCGGCCTCCGGCAGGCCGGCTCGGCAATCGGCTCTCACGACGGGCGCCACGTCAGGGCCTGGCGGACATGCCCAACGTGCGGAGCAGCGCGCTGGCGTGGACGTGAGTGATGGCCACCGCCAGCGCGTCCGAGGCGTGGTCGGGCTGCACTATGCGCGGCAGGCTGAGCAGGACCTTGGTCATCTCCTGGACCTGCACCTTGTTGGCGCGGCCGTAGCCGGTCACGGCCTGCTTGATGGCGAGCGGTGTGTAGTCGACACAGGGCAGGTCGCGCTCGGCGGCCGCCAGGATGATGGCGCCGCGCGCGTGGCCTACCGCGAGCGCGGTCTTGACATTGACGTTCACGAAGAGCTCTTCGAGCGCGACGATCGCGGGATGGAAGCGGTCGATGAGACTGAGGACCTCGTCGTGGATCTGGCGCAGTCGCTGCGGCGTCTCGGTCCGTGCCGAGGTGACGATGCAGCCGTGCCCGAGCGAGGTCAGCTTGTTGCCGGTCTGCTCGATCACGCCCCAGCCGGTGCTCGCGGTGCCCGGATCGATGCCGAGCACCACGGTCGTGCTCACCTGCTCGTTCGTGCGCATGGCGACTCCCCTCGGGCCCGTGCCCGTCAAGCTAGCCGGCGACGGCCTCGAGGACCTCGTCGGAGATGTCGAAGTTCGCGTAGACTTCCTGCACGTCGTCGCTCGCTTCGAGCGCGTCGATCAGCCTGAGCGTGCGCCGAGCGTCGGGTTCGTCGAGCTTGACGGTCGTCTTGGGGACCATGGTGAGTTCGACCTGGTCTGTTTCGATGCCGGCCGCCTCGAGCGCCTCGCGCACAGAAGACAACTGCGTCGGCTCGGTGATGATCTCGATGCTGTCGCCGTCGACAGTGACGTCGTCGGCACCGCCTTCGATCGCGGCCTCCATGACCTCGTCCTCGGTGTACTTGGCGCCGTCCACCACGATCGAGCCGCGCCGCTCGAAGATCCAGGCGACGGCGCCCGGGCCGCCGAGACTGCCGTTGTGCTTGGTGAAGATGTTGCGCACGTCGGCCGCCGAGCGGTTGCGATTGTCGGTCAGGACTTCGACGATCACGGCCACACCGTTGGGGCCGTAGCCCTCGTAGACGATGGCTTCGAAGGAAGCGCCGCCCTCTTTGCCCGCCCCCCGCTCGATGGCACGGTCGATGTTGTCTTTGGGCATGCTGTAGGAGCGCGCCTTCTCGACTGCGGCGGCAAGCGCGGCGTTGGAGCTGGGGTCGGCGCCGCCCTCCTTGGCGGCGACCATGATCGCGCGGGCGAGCTTGGAGAAGAGCTGGCCCCGCTTGGCGTCCTCCTTGCCCTTCTTGTGCTTGATCGTCGACCATTTGGAGTGCCCGGACACTACGAAACCACCTCCTCATGCGGAGCGCCGGCACCACTGCCGAACGCAGCCGTCACGCTCTCCGCGGCGCGCACCATGGACAGGAACACACCATGCACCCTTGTATCACCGGTGAGCTCCGGGTGAAAGGCCGTGACCAGCAGCTTGCCCTGACGCGCGGCCACCGCGTGGCCCGCGTGCGTCGCCAGCACCTCGACGCCCGGGCCACTGCGTTCGATCCACGGCGCCCGGATGAACACCGCCCGCAGCGGCGGCGGCCCGAGAAGCGTCACCTCGAGGTCGGCCTCGAAGCTGTGCACCTGGCGACCGAAGGCGTTGCGCCGCGCAACGATGTCGATGAGGCCCAGCAGCGGCTGGTCGCCTTCGACGATCTCGCGGGCCAGCGTGATCAGGCCGGCGCAGGTGCCGTACACCGGCATGCCGGCCGCCACCCGGGCACGGATCGGCTCGACCAGCCCGTAGTGACGCATGAGCTTGCCGATGGTCGTGCTCTCGCCGCCCGGGATGACCAGCGCCGTCGACTGTCGTCGAGGTGAGCCGCCGTGCGGACCTCGAGCGTCGGCGCGCCCAGCCCCTCGAGCACGAGCCGGTGCTCGCGGAAGTCGCCCTGCAGGGCGAGGACGCCGATGCGCGGGGCGGCGGCATCGCCGCCGCCCCGCGCATGGAACTCCGGCGACAGGATGGCGTCGCGGCGTCGCTGCAGACAAGTGGATCGATCACGCTCGTGGCCGTCGCCCGTCAGCCGCGGTAACTGGATCTTCTCTTCGAGCGGCCATCTTGGCGGCCTCGATGCCGTCCATCGCGTCGCCCAGGCCGATCGAGACCTCGGCGAGCACGTCGGGGTCGTTGTAGTTGGTCGTCGCCCGCACGATCGCGACCGCGCGGCTGGCCGGGTCGTCGCTCTTGAAGATGCCCGAGCCGACGAACACGCCCTCGGCGCCGAGCTGCATCATCAGGGCGGCGTCGGCCGGTGTCGCGATGCCCCCGGCCGAGAAGTTGACCACCGGCAGCTTGCCGTGCTCGGCCACCCATCGCACGAGGTCGTAGGGCGCCTTCAGCTCTTTGGCGGCCATGTTGTAGAGCTCGTCCTCGTCGAGCGAGGACAGCTTGCGGATCTGGCCCATGATGGTGCGCATGTGGCGCACGGCTTCGACGACGTCGCCGGTGCCGGCCTCGCCCTTGGTGCGGATCATGGCCGCGCCCTCGCTGATGCGGCGCAGCGCCTGCCCGAGGTCGATGGCGCCGCACACGAACGGCACCGTGAACTTGCACTTGTCGATGTGGTTGGCCTCGTCGGCCGGCGTCAGCACTTCGGTCTCGTCGATGTAGTCGACTTCGAGCGCCTCGAGGATCTGCGCCTCGACGAAGTGCCCGATGCGCGCCTTGGCCATGACGGGGATGCTCACGGCCGCCTGGATCTCCTTGATCTTGAGCGGATCGGCCATGCGGGCCACGCCGCCGTCGCGGCGGATGTCGGCCGGCACGCGCTCGAGCGCCATGACGGCGACGGCGCCCGCGTCTTCGGCGATCTTCGCCTGCTCGGCGTTGGTGACGTCCATGATCACGCCGCCCTTGAGCATGTCGGCGAGTCCGCTCTTCACACGCATCGTCCCGATGTCGGTCACGGGACACCTCCTTGTTGCCGGGAATCGATTCTATCGGAGCCTGAGCCCGGCTACCAACCGAACCGGTCCATAAAGTACCCGCAAACTGCGCCAAAGTGCACAACTGCGGGGGCGCCGGGGCGGGCGGGCCGCTTGGCGGCCCGCCCGCCCCGGCGCCCTCAGCTCTTCGCCGCCTCTTCGCGCGACTTGCGCGCCTCGTCGATGACCTTCTGGGCCATGTGCGCCGGCACTTCTTCGTAGCGCAGGAACTCCATGTGATAGTCGCCGCGCCCCCCGGTCATCGATGTGAGATCGGGAGCGTAGCTCACCATCTCGGCAAGCGGCACTTCGGCCTGGACGACGCTGTTGTGACCGCGCGGCTCGGTGCCCAGGACACGCCCGCGACGGGAGTTCATGTCGCCGATGATGTCGCCCACGCTCTCGTTGGGCACGGTGACCTCGACGTTCATGATCGGCTCGAGCAGCACCGGCTGGGCCTTCTCGATCGCCGCCTTGAAGCCGATCGAGCCGGCGATCTGGAACGCCATGTCCGACGAGTCGACCGGGTGGTACTTGCCGTCGTAGAGGGTCACCTGGACGTGCACCATGGGATAGCCGGCCAGGAAGCCCTCGCCCATCGCCGCCCGCACGCCCTTCTCGACGGCGGGGATGAAGTTGCGAGGGATGGCGCCGCCGACGATCTTGTCGACGAACTCGAAGCCGTCGTCGCCCTGCAACGGCGACGACTTCCATCCAGGTGTCGGCGAACTGGCCGCGTCCGCCGGTCTGCTTCTTGTGCTTGCCCTGGGCCTTGGCGCTGCCGCGGATGGTCTCGCGGTAGGGCACGCGCGGCGGCTTGAGGTCGACCTCGACGTTGAAGCGGCGCTTCATGCGTTCGACGGTGACTTCGACGTGGACCTGACTCATGCCCGAGACGATCATCTCGCCGGTCTGCGGGTCGCGTGCGACGTGCATCATCGGGTCTTCTTCGGACAAGCGGCGCAGCGCGCTGATGACCTTGTCCTCGTCGCCCTTGGCCTTGGCCTTCACGGCGAACGACATGAGGGGCGCAGGGTACTCGATGGCCGCGAACCCGGCGGCGCCGTCGGCCGACAACGTGTCGCCGGTGACGACGTCCTTGAGCTTGGCCACCGCGCCGATGTCGCCGGCCACGAGCTGCTCGACGGCCTTGGTCTCTTTGCCCTGCTGCTTGAGCAGCGCGCCCAGCCGTTCCTTGTTACCGCCTCGGACCACGACGAGGTTGCTGTCGCTCGTCACCGTGCCCTGGAAGACGCGGAAGATGTTGATGCGTCCGCTGAACTGGTCGGCGACGGTCTTGAACACGAACGCGGCGGCGGGCTTGGCGGGATCGGAAGAGAACTCGACGTCGGCGCCGTCGGCGGTCCGGCCGCTGACCGGCCTCGCCGAGGACGGCGACGGCGCCAGCGCGAGCAGATCGAGAAGCAGGTCGATGCCGGCGAGGTGCGTCGCCGAGCCGACCGCCAGCGGGAACATCTTGGCGTCTCGCACGGCGGTGGCGAAGCCCTCCTGCAGCTCGGCCTCGGTGAGCTCTTCTTCCATGAGGAACTTCTCGGTGAGCTCGTCGCTCGATTCGGCGACGACCTCGACGAGCGCGTCGCGCAGCTCCTGTGCGCGGGCGACGAGATCGGCCGGCACCTCGCCTTCGACGACCTTCTGGCCCTCGACCGTGTAGGCCTTCATGCGCAGCACGTCGACGACGCCCTTGAAGTCGTGCTCGCTGCCGATCGGGAGCTGCACCGCAACGACCTCGTGACCGAAGGACTCGCGCAGCATGGCCAGACAACGGTCGAAGTCGGCGCGCTCGCGATCGAGCATGTTGCAGAACAGGACACGGGCGAGACCAGCCTCGGCGGCGCGTGCCCAGAGGCGCTCGGTCTGGACCTCGACGCCCATCACGGTGTTGATCACGACGAGCGCCGTCTCGACGACCCGCAGGGCGCCGATCGTGTCTGACTGGAAGCTCGGGTCGCCCGGAGTGTCGATGAGGTTGTAGGTGAGACCGCCGTGCTCGACGTGCGCAAGTGACGACGCCAGGCTCAGCTGGCGGCGCTTCTCGTCGTCGTCCCAGTCGCCGACGGTGCTGCCGTCTTCGATCTTGCCCAGGCGGTTGATCACTCCGGCGCGAAACAACAGCGCCTCGAGGAGGGACGTCTTGCCGGTGCCACGGTGGCCGACGAGGGCGACGTTCCTGATCTTGCCCGGTTCGTTCATGGTGGTCTCCTCAGGTCGTTGCGTGCGGACCGGACGTCACAGCGAGGTCGCGCGCGACGGCAAGCCGTCGCGCGCGACGAGGTACGGCCACGATGAAGCCGTTTCGGCCGCCGTGGAGCGCGTACCTCGTTGTCGAGCTGCCATGCGTCAAGTCCGTGCGTCCTTGCTCGCGGATCGGCCCACCCAGGGGGCCGCGACCGACGCCGCGGCACAGGCGTGTGGCTTGGCGCGGAGGGGCGATCGGGACCCGGAGATGTGCCCGCAATCGCAGGAGTCTAGCACAAGCCGGAATCGTTGGCGCAGGTGACGGCGGGGCGGATACTGCGCCCGCCGTAGCGCGCCCGGATAGCGTCGACAGTCTCGTCGATGGCGAGGTCTTTCCAGCCGTCGTCGAAGGTGAGCTGCCAGGCGCCGCTTTCGAGCCCGCTCACCGTGACGCCGAGCAAGCGGACCTTGCGGGGACCGAGATCGACCGTGTCGAGCAGCCGCGTGACGGCGCCGTAGACGGTCCGGGTGGCCGTCGTGGCGCGCGACAGGGTGGCGTGACGCTCGAGCGTATGGAACGTGTTGTCGCGCACTTTGAGGGCGACGCCGCGCGCCGCGTAGTGCTCGCCGCGCAGGCGCGTCATGAGCTCGTCGGTCAGCGCCAGGAGCGCGGCGTGCAGCGTCGCCTGGTCGGCCGTGTCGTCGGCGAACGTCGTCTCGTGACTGAGCGACGACGGCGCCGTGCGACCGGCCCGCACGGGCGAGAGGCTGCGCCCGAACGCGAGGTGCTTGAGCCCGCGTGCGGAGCGGCCGAAGGCAGCTGCCAGGAACGGCAGTGGGACGTCCTGCACCATGCCGACCGTGGTGAGGCCCAGCGCGTGCAGTCGTTCTTCGGTGGCCGGGCCGACGCCGTAGAGCTCGCGCACGGGCAGCGCCCGCAGGCGGCCGTGCACGTCGCTATCGTCGAGCAGCCCGATGCCTGCCGGTTTGTTGAGATTGGCGGCCAGCTTGGCGAGCAGCTTGTTGGGGCCGATGCCGAGCGTGCAGGTGAGACCGTGCTCGTCGTAGACCTGCTCCTGGATGCGGGCCGCGATCGCCCTGGGCGGGCCGAACAGGCGGCGGCTGCCGGCGACGTCGAGCACGGCTTCGTCGATGGAGACCGGCTCGACGACGTCGGTGAACCGGCCGAACAGTTCGAGCAGGGCGCGATGAGCGGCGATGTAAGCGTGCATGTCGACCGGCAGGAAGGCCGCCTGGGGGCACAGACGCCGCGCCTGGGCCATGGGCATCGCGGTGTACACGCCGCAGGCGCGGGCTTCGTACGAGGCGGTCGAGACGACGCTGCGACGTTCGGCGCGGCCGCCGACGACGACGGGACGCCCGCGCAGCTCGGGGTGACGTGCCTGTTCGACCGATGCGAAGAAGGCATCCATGTCGATGTGGATGATTGCGGGCGCCGCTACGAACATATGTTCGCAGTATACCCCGCGCCGGGGACGGCGCCACCGTGGCGCTCGGCCGGCGGCTACTGCACGCGCCGCCCGAAGTCGACCGTGAACATGCGCACTCCGCTGAGGCTTTCGAACGTCCCCAGCCGGGCGCCAACGCCCACGTCACGCCAGCAGTGCGTCAGGATGACCGCCTTGTGGGCCGCACTCTTCATCCACTGACGGAAGACGCTGCGGGCGGTTCCGACCGTCCCCTTGCCCCAGCCGATGACCTCGCCCACCTTCCAGACGCTGTAACCGGCACGCTTGTAGCCGTAGTTGACGAGCCTCGTGGCGAAGGTGGCGCCGCTGTAGGAATAGTGCGAGAAGTAGTCGCGGCTGAGCATGTCGCTCGAATGGGCCCGCGCCGCGCGCTCGAGCGAGCCCACTATGCGCAGCTTGTGCAGCCCGCGACTCGTGCGGGCGTGATTGATGAGCGTGAGCACGTTCTTCTCGGGGCTGGTGAGCGTGATGGTGTCGGCCTTGGCACGGGTCGTCGCCGTCCCGCCGACCAGGGCCGCCGCCACGAGCAGGCAGCAAAGGATGGTCCTCAACATGGCCACTCCCTCCTGTCGTCCAGTCTGACGACAGTGACTTCGCCGGCCGCCCCCGGATTCATCCCCCTGGAGCGGCGCGACCCGAAACGGTGGTGCTTAGCCGGCCCGGCTCGCCTGGGCGTCCGGGTCGTCGTCGACATCGGCCTCGACCTCGAGACGCGGCACGTCGCGCCACAACGCCTCAAGCCGGTAGAAGTCGCGAGCAGCAGGGGTGAAGACGTGCACGACGACATCGATGTAGTCGAGAAGGATCCACTCGGCTTCGCGCTCGCCTTCGGCTCGCGCCGGTCGCTCGCCCTGTTTGCGCAGTCCCTCGACCACGGCATCCGCGATGCCCCGGGCCTGGCGCGTGCTCGTCCCGTTCACGATCACGAAGAAATCGGTGTAACCGACGGCCTCGGCCATATCGAGGACGACGGGCTGCTGCGCCTTCTTGGCGATCGCGAGCCGAACGGCTTCGCGCGCCAGCGCCATTCCTCGATCGCTCTGCTCGTAGACTGCTACTGCAGATCCTTCGGTCGGAGGTCCTTGCCGACGATCACGACGACAGTGGTGGGCGGGAGTCCGGTGCCTTTCAGGACGACTCCGCGGCGCAGTATAGCACGGACCTGGGTCGCCACTCCGAAGGCCTTGCTTCCTGCCAGGATCTGCGTTTCCTGGTAGTCGAACGAGTCGGCGTTGCGCGTTGGCGGCAGGTTGACGTTGAGCACCGCCAGCAGTTTCGCGACCAGGGCGCCGATCCCCAACGCGCCCGAGCCGTTCTCGACGACGACCGTGTAGGGCGCGTTGAACCCCTTGGCGTCGCGCGTGATCTGTGCCGTGATGGCCGCGCCGTCGGGACGCCAGGCGAACTGCCCCTGGGCAGTCTCGCCGGTCGACGGTATGCGCGTGACCGTGAGCCGGCTCGATGTCAGCACCCGCACCACGTCGCGAGTGTCGCTGGCGGGTAACCCGTTCTGGTGGCCGCTGATGGCGGCCAGGGCCGCGCTGCGGCTGGCCTGCGATGCCAGCGCCGCGCCCTTGAGCGCGGCGCTCAGGAACGCCTGCTCGGCCGCGGCCTGGTCGGGCCCCGCTTTGCCGTCGGCGCCCAGCACGGTGGGCAGCAGTCGCGCCGGCAATGAGAACCGGCCGCGGTACGTATGCAGCACCCCGTCGATCTGCAGGCTGAAAGGCGCGGCGGTGGTCACCCAGAGGTCTCCGCCGCCGCTCAATCGTTCGAGATCCGCGTAGCTCAGGTCAAGGCGGTAGCTCACGGCGCCTTGCACGAGCCGCTCGAGGTATGACTGCAGCCAGTCCTGCGCGAGGGCGTCGCTTGCCAGGACGTACTCGCCACCGGGACTCGTGAGCAGCAAGTCGCGCGGAATCGTATACAGGGTGTCGCTCGCCGGGGCTACGCCGTGGGCGAGCAGCGCCGCGACAGGCTGGCCCGCCTCGCCTTTTCCGATCACGACCAAGGCGAGGTAGCTGCTGCTGGCGGCGGTCACGTGATGGCTGAGGAGCTTGTGCGCCAGCCGGGTCGCGCCCACCACGGCGCCGAACGCGACCGCCGCCGCCAGGACATAGAGCGCGACGTTCTGGTAGGTGCTCCGGCGGCGCGTTCGCCGTACGGCAAGCCGCCGCGCACGGTACCCGTCAGATCTTCGTGCCACGTCTCTCCTCGATCAGAGCCAGCATCGCCGGGTGCGGCTCGCGGCCGCGCTTGCGCAACCGTGCCAGATCCCGCTCCGCGAGCTCTAAGACGGCGGCGTCGAGCGACTCGGTCGCTCGGCGCCGCACGCCTCCGACACCCTTCCAGGTACGGCCCGGCGCGACCGCATCGGCGACGAAGACACATTCGTCGAGCACGCTCATGCCGGCGCCGCCGAGCGTGTGCCGCCGGACCGCTTCGACCACGCCTGGCGAGAACCCACGCGCGCCGGCCTCCGCCGCCGCCACACGAGCGTGCAGAAGAGCCACCGCATACTCCTCGTCCAGCGGGCCGATCTCTAGGTCGTGCTTTCGTGCCAGTGTCAGCAGTTCCTCCCGGGACAGTTCGCGGCCCAGTCGTGCAGCAGGCCCGCCGCCGCCGCTTCGTCGGGCGGTGCACCCCAGCGCCGCGCGAGCTCCTCGGCGGTCGCCGCCACGGCTCGGCAATGGGCCTCGAGGGCGGGAGACAGGCCCTGCTCCTGCAACATCCGTTCGGCAAGTCGGCGCTGGTCCATGAGGGCCTGCGCCCGAGGATCGGCCGGCGACGCGTAGAGCCCGCGGCCCACGATCGCTTCCTCGACGGCGGCCGGCACCAGGTAGCGGATCGACCGCCCCGCCCGGACCCGCTCGCGGATCATGCTCGACGACACGTCGATGGCGACGCTGGGCACGACCACGACCCTGCCGGCCGGCCATCGCGCCGCGGCCGCCGCGACGGCTGCGCCGTCGTCACCCGGCCGCGGCGCCACCGCCAGGCGAGCAAGCGCGAGGATCCGCTCGGGCTGGTGCCAGCCGGCGAACTGCAGCAGCGTGTCGGAGCCCACGATGAAGGTCAACTCGACCGGGCCGAGGCGGCGGCGCAGCTCGGCCAGCGTATCGACCGTATAGCGCAGGCCGCCCGCGATCTCGACGTCCGAGACTTCGAAGCGCTCGTCGGCGGCGACCGCCAGCCGGGTCAGCTCGAAGCGGACCGCCGCCGGCACGTCGTCGGCGATCTGCTTGTGCGGGGGCGAGGACGCCGGCACGAACAAGACGCGCTCGAGCGAGAGCTCCGAACAGACATCTGAGGCGATCGCGAGGTGTCCGACGTGAGGCGGGTTGAAGCTCCCGCCGAGGACGCCGATCGCTCGTCGCTGCGTCATCGCCGCGCGTGCGGCGGCGGCCGGCCGTCAGGACGCGCACCTGCCCATCGCCCCAGGCGACGTACTTGGTGCAGGTGAGCTCGCGCGAGCGAGATCGGTCCGCGGGCGTGGAGCTTCTGGGTCGAGATGCCCATCTCGGCGCCGAGGCCGAACTGGCCGCCGTCGGTGAACCGGGTCGAGGCGTTCACGTAGACGACGGCGGCGTCGACCTCGCGCGTGAAGCGCTCGGCGCGGCCTCGAGGTCTGCCGGTGACGATCGCCTCGGAGTGGCCGGTGCCGAACGTGGCGATGTGGTCGATGGCCTCGTCGAGCGAGTCGACGACCCGCACCGCCATCTTCAGGTCGAGGAACTCGGTCTCGTAGTGCGTGCGGTTGGCGCGCTTCGAGGCGCGGCGTCGTTGGCGATGTCGGCCGCGCCCTTGTCGACGACGAGCTCGACGCCGCGGCGTTTGAGCTCGGCGAGCGCGTCGCGGCAGGAACGCCGCGGCGACGTCGCGATGGACGAGCAGCGTCTCGGCGGCGTTGCACACGCCCGGCCGCTGGCACTTGGCGTTGATCGTGATGGCCAGCGCCATCTCGAGGTCGGCGGCCGCGTCGACGTAGACGTGGCAGTTGCCGCCGGCGGCTGCGATCACGGGGACCTTGCTGTGCGCGGCGAGGAGCTCCTTGAGCTCCTCGCCGCCGCGCGGGATGACCACGTCGATGAGTCCGCGCAGGGCGATCAGCTCGAGCAGCACGTCACGCGAGCCGGCGATGAAGGTCGACCGCAGTCGGCGGGCAGGCCGGCCTCGAGCAGCGCCCCCTGCACGACCTCGGCGAGCATGCGGTTGGAGTGTCGTGCGCGGCGCTGCCCCCGCGCAGCACGACGGCGTTGCCGGACTTGAGACAGAGAGCGGCCGCGTCGACGGTGACGTTGGGGCGCGCCTCGTAGACCACGGCCACGACGCCGAGCGGCACGCGGACCTGGTTCAGCTCGAGGCCGTTCGCCAATCGCCGTCCTTCGACGATCTCGCCGACGGGGTCGGGCAGGGCAGCCACCTCGCGCACGCCACGGATCATCTCGGCGAGGCGGTCATCGTCGAGGTACAGTCGGTCGACGAACGCTTCGGGCATCCGCGCGGTCTTGGCGTCGCGCGACGTCTTCGGCGTTCTCGACGAGGATCTCGGCCGACCGGCGCCGCAGCGCCTCGGCGATGAGCGCAAGCGCCTCGTCTTTCTCGGCGCGAGACAGACGCGCCAGCCGACGCGAGGCCTCGCGCGCTGCGCGGACCTGCTCCTCGACCGTCATCTGACCTCCCGCTCGCTCATCGTTCATGCTCCCGGCCGCGCCACCTGCCGTCGGCAGGATCATGCGGTGTGTCGTCCAGTGTAGCGTTCGCCGCCTCCGTCAGCACGAGGCGGTCGCGATGGACCACCTCCTCGTCGAGATGAGGGACGAGGTGGCGGGCCTCGGCGCTGCGCAGGCCCGCCACGCGGCGCAGGTCACGAGCCCCGATCGCGACCAGGCCACGTGCGACCTCGGCGCGGTCCCGGCCGACGACCGACACGGCATCACCTGCGGAGAACGAGCCGTGTACGGCCGTCACACCGACCGGCAGAAGGCTGCCGCCCTCCTCGATCAAGGCGCGTGCCGCGCCGGCGTCGATCTCGATCACGCCGCATGCCGGCTTCGCGTAGCGCAGCCAGAGCTTGAACGCCGACCCGTCCTCGCGTCGGCCGGCGACGCGCGTGCCGACGGCGCGGCCGGCCACAGCGTCGGTGATGACGCCGCCGCGCGCCCCGTTGGCGATGACGGTGGGCACCCCGGCGCCCGCCGCCATGAGCGCCGCGGCGGTCTTGCCGCCCATGCCGCCGGCGCCGCCGCGGTCCGCGCCGCTCCGGCGCCAGTCGATGTCCGCGAGCGGCTCTGCCGCGTCGAGCTCGGCGATCGGCCGGGCAGCGGGGTCGCGGTCGGGGTCTGCCGTGAACAGGCCGTCGCGATCGGTGAGCAACACGAGCAGGTCCGCGCGCAGCATGATCGCCACCTGGGCGGCGAGCACGTCGTTGTCGCCGAAGCGGATCTCGTCGGTCGCGGTAGTGTCGTTCTCGTTGACGATCGGCACGATGCGCCAGGCCAGCAGGCGCCGCAGGGTGGCTCGCGCATTGACGTAACTCGCGCGCTCGGCGAAGTCGGCGCTGGTGAGCAATACCTGCGCGGCTGTGCGCCCGTGCCGGGCGCACAGCCGCGCATACGCCGCGAAGAGCCTGCCCTGCCCCACGGCCGACGCCGCCTGCAGCTCCGCCATGCGCACGGGACGCTCGCTCAGGCCGAGCGCGCTCTGTCCGCAAGCGATGGCGCCGCTCGAGACCAACACCACACGATGGCCTGCTTCGGTCACCGCGGCGATCTCGCCGATGCGAGCGCCGAGGACCGCGCGACGCAGCCGCCCGCGATTGTCGGCGACCGTGCTGGAGCCGAGCTTGATAACGACTGTTTTCATCGGCCCATTCTAGTCGCGAAGGTCGGGGGCGAGCTCGAACTCGGCATCGCCGACGGCGATCGTGTCGCCGTCGGCGGCGCCTGCCCGGCGGATCGCCACAGACAGACCGGCACGCTCCATGACATCCTGGAGGTAGGCTACGGCCTGCTCGTTGGTGAGGTCGGCCTTGGCGACGAGGCGCTCGAGCATGCGACCGTGCACACGCCAGACGTCGCCGTCGCGCTCGACCGTGAAGTCCTTGATGTGATCGTCGGAGGGTCGCAACACCACCGGCGCCACGTCGGCCGAAGCGGTCGCACGCTCGGCGACGGCGAGCGGCGCGAACGCACGGTCGAGCTCGCGGCTGAGATCGCCGAGGCCGCTACCCTCCGCGGCCGAGACCGGCACGACGACGCCGCCGAGCTCGTGCGCCGCCGGTCCCAGAGCGACGACCGCCTCGTCGACCGACGCGGCGTCGAGCAGGTCGACCTTGTTCAGCGCGATCAGTGCCGGGCGCGCAGCGAGCTGCTCATCGAAGGTGCGCAGCTCGCCACGCACCGTCAGAAGCGCCTCGAGCGCAGCCTCGGGACCCTGCGAGCCGTCGACGACGTAGATCAGCAACAGGGTCCGCTCCACGTGAGCGAGGAAGCGATCGCCCAGCCCGACCCCGGCGCTCGCACCCTCGACGAGCCCTGGGATGTCGGCCAGCACGACGACACGCTCGCCGAGGGTCGATCGTGCCGAGATTGGGTTCGAGGGTCGTGAACGGGTAGGCCGCGATACGCGGCTGGGCCCTGGTCACGGCCGCGAGCAGCGACGACTTGCCCGCGTTGGGCAGGCCGACGAGCCCGATGTCGGCCAGCAGCTTGAGTTGCAGGTCGATCCAGCGCTCGTCGCCGTAGAGGCCCTTTTCGGCGAAACGCGGCACCCGGCGGGTGGACGACACGAAGCAGACGTTACCGCGGCCGCCCTCTCCCCCACGTGCGACGACCACACGCTGGCCTTCGGCGGCCAGATCGGCGAGCAGCTCGCTTGAGTCCTTGTCGCGCACCTCGGTGCCCACCGGCACCGCGACGATGGCCGGAAGGCCGGTCTTGCCGTGGCGGTTCTTGCCCATCCCATGGCCGCCGCGCTCACCCTTGAAGTGGACCTTGTGACGGAAGTAGGCGAGGTCGCGCACCTGGCGCGTGGCCTCGACGATCACGTCGCCGCCGGGGCCGCCGTTGCCGCCGTCGGGTCCGCCCCTGGGGACGTGCTTCTCGCGGCGGAAGCTGACGGAGCCCGCGCCGCCGGCGCCGCCGCGGACGTTGATGGAGGCGTGATCGCTCAGCATGCCGATCCGGCCACTCGAGCCGGGCGGACGCTAGGCTTCGGGGACGACCGAGACGACGCGGCCCTGGCTGCAGCGCGACGAACTCGATGCGGCCGTGGGTGCGCGCGAAGATGGTGTGGTCGCACGCCGATGCCGGCGCCGGCGCCGGGACGGAACCGGGTGCCACGCTGACGCACGATGATCGAACCGGCCGGTACGACCTGCCCCGCGTAGGCCTTGACGCCGAGACGCTTCGCCTCGGAGTCGCGCCCGTTGCGGCTGGTGCCGGCGCCCTTCTTATGAGCCACTCTTCTTCTCCTTCGGAGCGGCGATCTCGATGCCGTCGATGTCGAGACGCGACAGGCGGCTGCGATGGCCGTGCGTCTTCTTGTAGGTGGTCTTGGGCCGGTAGGTGAAGACGTCGATCTTGTCGCCCAGCAGATGCTCGACGACCGTCGCCTTGACCTTGGCGTGGGCGGCCTTTCCGGCGCGCATCTCGCCGCCGTCGTCGCGCACGGCGAGCGGCACGAGATCGAGATGCTCGCCCTCGGCCGCCGCCACACGGTCGACCACGATCGAGTCGCCCTTGGCGACCTTGTACTGTTTGCCTCCGACACGCACGATGGCGTACGGAGCGACGGATTCAGTCATGCTTTCTCCCGTAGGACAACGGCCCACGATGCTAGCCGATTTGCTGGGGGGCTGTCAACGCGGCGCTACGAGACGCATCACCGCCCATCGCTCCCGCCCGGGTCACCGACGTGATGCGCACCTTGCGCTTCTCGCCGAGCGCCGCGCCGGCCGTTGAGCACGACGACTTGATAGCCGCTCGACGTGCGCCACCGCGTCGCCGGGGCTGTAGGTGAGGCCGTATTCGAGCTCGACCGTGACCTCCTGGTCCTCGCGCACGCGGGATGCGGTGCGACTCGACCGCCTGCGAGCGTGCCCTCGGCCACGATGCGGAAGCGTCTCGATCGGCAACGAGCTGCGAGCCTTCGAGGAAGAACCGCTTGCCGGTGCCCTTCTCGAGCCGCTTGATGCGGCCACCCACGACGAGCCGCTCGGCGACCGCCGTGTTGACTTCGAGCAGCAGCGCCTTGGCGCTCGTCTGCGGCGGCGTGGTCGCTCGAGACGCCGCTCGATGTTCAGCGCCATCGTCTCGGGCGACAGCACGCGGGCCTTGCCCTCGCAGATCGGACAGGTCTGCGTCAGGATGCCGCGCGCGCCGTCGGTGATGTTCTGGCGCGTCATCTCGACCAGCCCCAGCGGCGAGATCTCGACCACGTAGGTCTTGGTGCGGTCGGTGTCGAGCTCGGCCTGCAGCTTGGCGAGCACCGCCTCGCGGTTGCTTGGGAGTACTCCATGTCGATGAAGTCGATGATGATGATGCCGCCGATGTCGCGCAGACGGAGCTGGCGCACGACCTCGCGGGCCGCTTCGAGGTTGTTGCGGGTGATCGTGTCCTCGAGACCCTTGCCGCCGGTGAAGCGGCCGGTGTTGACGTCGATCACCGTGAGCGCCTCGGTGTGGTCGATCACGAGGTTGCCGCCGCTGGGCAGGGGCACCCGGCGCTCGAGCGCCCGGGTGATCTGCTCTTCGATGCCGTGGCCTGCGGAACAGCGGCTCGTCGCCCTCGTAGAGCTTGACGCGGTCGGCCAGCTCGGGCGCCGTCTTCTCGAGGTAGCCTGACGAGCTCCTTGCAGGCGCTTCGGCGTCGTCGACCAGCACCGTGCGAGAACGACTCGTTGTAGAGGTCGCGCGCCACCTGCAGCGACACGTCGGCCTCTTCGTAGACCAGGCCGGGAGCCTTCACCTTGTCGGCCTTGGCCTTGAGGCGCGTCCAGAGGCGCGACAGGAACGCAGGTCGTCGCGCAGCTCGTCGACGGTCCTTGCCCTCGGCCACCGTGCGCACGATCAGACCGGCGTTCTTGGCCTTGAGCGACTTGCAGAGATCGCGCAGCCGGTCGCGCTCGTCGGGCGCCAGGCGTCGCGAGACGCCCACGCCCGACTGCCGCCGGGCACGTAGACGAGGTAGCGGCCGGCGAGCGAGAGCTGACCGGTGAGGCGCGCGCCCTTGCTGCCCATCGGATCCTTGATGACCTGGACCAGGACCTCCTGGCCTGGCTTGAGCATCTGCGTGATCTTCTTCGGGCGCTTCTCGCCGTCTTCGGGGTCGGCGATGTCGTCGACGTAGAGAAAGCCGTTGCGCTCGAGGCCGACGTCGACGAAGGCGGCGTCCATGCCGGGCAGCACGTTGTCGACCTTGCCCCTGTAGATGTTGCCGGCATACGACCGCTTCCCGGGCCGCTCGATGTAGATCTCGGCCAGGCGCCCGTCCTCGACCAGGGCCACGCGCAGCTCGCCGGCGTCCGTCGCTCACGAGGATCTCCTTGTAGCCGGGCAGGTCGGGAGCGACCGTGCTCTCGCGCGGCATACGAAGGCGGCCGCCGCGACGGCGACCGACTGCGTCGGTCGCCTCGGTAGCGGCCGCCGCCTTGCCGCGCGTCCTCGTCTTGCGGGCGGTCTTGGCGGTCTCTGGAACAGTCGCCGGGGTCGCGGTCTCCGCAGCCGCACTCGGGGCTCCGGCGCCGGGCGGGACCGGCGCGGCCGGCGCCGCTTCGGCACCGCTCTCGCCGCCGCCGCGACCGCGCCGGCCGCGCCGCCGCGACCGCTTGGCCGGCGCCTGTTCTGCCAGCTCACCGGCCGTCTCGACCTCGTCCCCTAGGGGAACGGCCGCCGCAGTCTCTCCGCCGGCGGCCGCGGCGGCCGCGCTCACAGCGCGCTCGACGCCGCTCTCGACACCGGCCGCCTCGCCGGGTTCGGCCGTTTCCACGCCGGCGATGTCGCCGTCGCTTCCTTCACCCTCCTTGCGCCGGTGGCGGCGGCCGCCGCGGCGGCCGCGGTGCCGGCGCTTGCGGCCGTCACCCTCCGCGGCTTCGCCTTCGCCGGTCTCGCCCACAGCATCGCCGACGGCTTCGCTCTCGACCTCGAGAGCCTCCGCAGCCGCTGGGGCCACCGTCTCCACGATCGTGGGAGGCACCTCGTAGTCTTCGCGCGCCGGAGTGTCGACGGGCGATTCCGGCAGCGCGTCGGAGACCGAAGCCGAGCTGCCGCCTCTTCCCCGCCGGCCGCGCCGGCGTCGCTTCGAGGGCACGACCTCTTCGTCGGTCGTGGCCGCCGCCACAGCCTCGTCCGAAACCGGCGTCGTCGAACGCTCGAGCAACGCCTCTGCCGGTGCCGCTTCGGCGATCCGCACGGGCCGATCCTGCTCCGCTCCGCGATCTGGCTCGATGCCCGCGTCCCGCTCCGAGTTGGTCTGCTGTCCCGCGGCCCCAGGCGCCTCGGCCGCGATCGCGCGCGAGCGCGACCTCACCGGCCGGCGCGCTCGCACCCGGCGCGCATGCAGCGCCGACCAGGCCCCGGGCTCGGTCGCCCTCGCAGGCTCGGGTTCGGCCACGCTCTCGTTCGGGGAACCGGGCTCCGACGACTCTACTGGCGGCTCGCCGCGCCCACCCGCGGCGCGCGGCTCGGCAACCCCGGCCTCGGCGGCCGTTGCGAGCGCCTCGCCGTCTCCGCCGGGAGCACCCTTCGCCGAACGTCGCGAGCGTGAGCGGCGCCGCTTAGGCGGCGCCGTGGCCTCGCTCGCCGCGCCGGCTGTGCCGACCGCCAGACCGGTCCCCGCGTCGGTGATCGTCTCGCTGACCTCCGGCCCCGCGGCGTCCGCCGCCGGCGCCCTGCGGCGTCTTCTCTCATCAGTCACTATCGGTCATCTCCTTTGCCCGCGGCCCAGGGCCGGCAGGCGCCATCTTGCCCGCCACGGGCTTGGGCCCTGGCGGCAAACTCATCTCCGCCGCGGCATCCGGCCCCGGCGGCAAACCTGTCCATGCGATGCGCGTGCGGGTGAGGTCGAGCACGACCGGCTCGAGACCCAGCCGCGGCGCCAGCGCGGCGACGACCTCGTCGACGCGCGCCGTGCCCTGCGGCAGCAGGCGCAGCGTGAAGGCGAGCCTCGTGGCGTCGCCCCAGGGCGACGCCGAGAGCTCGCGCACGTACTCTTTCGTGGCGACGACCTTGCGACCTTTGGGCGAGACGCGCGTCACGGGCACCTCAGCCTGGGCCTCGAACCAGCGGATCGCCGCCTCGACCGCCTGGTGCGGCGCCGGCAGCCGGCATTCGTAGGACGCGGCCACCGCGCGCGGGCGCGGTCGTTCCTCGCTCATCGACGAGCGCTGTGAACGATCAGGCCGTCGGCGGCGGCGGCGCGCAGCGCCGAAGGCGCGCATCGAGCGCCGCCGCCGCCGTCTCTTCGCTCACCTCGACCACGGCCAGCTCGTCGGCGCCGATGGCGCCCGTCGGCAGCGGCAGCGGCAGCGAGAGCCGCGGCTTGGGGCGCATCCCGTGCGTCAGCGCGAGCTCGATCCCGGCCCGGGCGAAGGTACGCTGCACCACCCTCGTGGTGTCGAGGTGCGAGATGTAGCGCGCCGCTCCGGTGCGCGTGAAGCTCGCCAGCCACCAGCTCATCGCACGAGGTCCATCTCGATCTCGCCGCCACACACGCCGCAGGTCGTGCAGGCGCCGTCGCGGCAGTCGTCGGTCGTCTCGGCACGCACCGGCGCGCAGCGCCTCGGCAGCCAGGAAGTCTGCGTCGACGAGCGGGTCGATCGTCATGCCAGGGCAGCGCGGCCACGGCATCCCTGGCGACGCCTCCGAGTTCCATGCCGAGGTCGCGGGCGGCGTCACGCCAGACGGCGACGTCGAACCATTCGCTCCAGCCATCGAAACGCGCGCCACGGCGCCAGGCGGCTTCGATGAGGGGCGCGACCTCGTCGCCTCCGCCGGCCATCGTCGCCTCGACGAGCGAGGCGCCGATGTCGTGGAAGCTTGCCCGCAACTGCCGCGGCAGCCGGTCGCGGAGGAGCTGCTGACGGCGGCGCAGCGTCTCCTCGCCGACGAATGCCACACGCTCGAACGGCGTGTGCGCCTTGGGCACGAACGACGAGACCGCCAGCGAGACCCGGGCGCGGCCCGAGGCGACCGCGCGGGCCTCGGCGAGCGCCGACGTCGCGAGATCGGCGATGGCCCGGACGTCGTCATCGGTCTCGCCGGGCAGGCCGATCATGAAGTACAGCTTGAGCCCGCTATAGCCCGCGCCGAACACCCCGCGCACGGCCTCGCCCAGCATCGACCCGTCGACGCGCTTGTTGATGGCGTCGCGTAGCTCCTGCGTGCCGGCCTCGGGCGCCAGCGTGACTGAGCCGCGCTGCTCGTCGCCGAGACGGGCGAGGACCACGGCGGCCGAGTCGACGCGCAGCGACGGCAACGAGACGCGGACGTGCGGGAAGCGTTCGCGGATGCCCGCGACCGCTTCCTCCACCCCGCCGTAGTCACAAGATGACAGCGAGATCAGCGACACCTCGTCGCAGCCGGTGCTCCTGAGCGTGCGAGCGGCCGCCTCGACGACGAGGGCGACCGGCCGCTCGCGCACCGGCCGGTACCACATGCCGGCCTGACAGAAGCGACAACCCGCGCTGCAGCCGCGCATCACCTCGATCACGGCCCGGTCGTGGACGGCCTCGATCAGCGGCACGAGCGGCTCGGTGACCGGCCATGACCGTGCGAAGCCAGTGAAGACCTGGCGCTCGACCCTCGGGCCGTTGCGGCGCTCCGAGCCGCCGTCACGCCCGGCGCCGGCGCTGGTGCGGCCCGGCAGCCAGACGCCCGGCACGGCGGCCAGCTGGTCGCAGGCGCTGGGCGCGCCCCGGCGCGCCCAGCGCCGCCACGATCTCGGCCAGCCGGCCCTCGGCCTCGCCCACGAAGAAGGCATCGAAGAAGGGCGCAAGCGGCAGCGGGTTTGCGGTGCCCGGACCTCCGCCAAGCACGATGGGGTCGCCTTCGCCGCGATCGTCAGCATGAAGCGGAACACCGGCGAGGTCGAGCATCTCGAGCACGTTCGTGTAGGTCAGCTCGTGCTGCAGGGTGAAGCCCCACAGGTCGGCCTGCCGTACGGGAGCGTGACTCTCGAGTGTCCAGAGCGGGATGCGACGCTCGCGTAGCAGCGTCGCCATGTCGGGCCACGGGCAATAGACACGCTCGGCTGACGCGGGCGTGTCGTCGTTCAGGATGGCGTAGAGGATCTGCAGTCCCGGATTGGCGATGCCGATCTCGTACACGTCAGGGTACGAAAGCACGATTCGCGGCGAGGCCCCGGGCTTGTGACGGCTGTGGAACTCACCACCGACGTAGCGGCCGGGCCGCGCGACGCGTGCCAGAAGATCGGTCAGGTCGTGTCCGAACTGCTCCTCATCGTGCGATACCTTTGGCAATCTTCTCAAACTTTCCGAGTCGACCGGACAGCCGGGGGAACCGGCTGGCCGTCAGCGGAGCGCCGTTTTCGAAATAGGCGACCGCGGCTTTCCCGATGGCCTGCGTACCGGCGTATCCGACCGTGGCCTTCATCGCCCAGCCAAGTCCGGGCACTTCGGCGATCGCGCGCCGTGCCAGCGCGCGCATGCCGAACCCCGACGCGATCACGCTGCCGAGCTCGACCACGCGCTGCAGGTCGGGCTGATAGCCGTATGCGGCGCCGATCTTGAGCACCATCTTGATCTGATTGATGGTCATGACAGGCATGTCGGCGCCGGGGATGAACACGACGACGCCGACCACGGCGTTCTGCCGGGCGGCGCCCTCGATGATGTGGTCGACCACAGCTGTGCGAAGCGCGGGCAGCGCCGCCGCCAGAGCAAGCCCATGATCGCCGGCGATCTGCGCTATGCGATGGGCAAGGGCCGACTTGCCGGCAGACGTCCCGCGGGTGTGGACCACCAACTCCTTGCTGCCGAGGCCTGCAAGCGTGAGCCAGGCGTGCCGGTCGACCGGCACGGCCGCCGTGTCGCGTGCCGCAGCGACCACGACCGGCGTTCGCGCGGCCCGGCAGAACGCGACAGTCGGGCCGAGCTCCGGCCGCACGGGGGTCTGGGCATCCTCGAGGAACACGACGACCGACCAGCGCGACAACGACTGCTCGCGTGTCGGGAAGTCGGCGCGGTCGAGCACGTCGAGAGCGCGGCTCACACCGTCGGGGGCGTCGTCGGCCCCCGCCGACAACATGCGCGCGACGTCGGCGAGCAGGTCGGTCGGACCGACCAGGCAGAGGCGGGCGGTCGCAGGCGTGCGCTTGCGCACGTCGGCGACCGCCCCAAGGATCTTGCGGATGCTGTAGGTCGCCATAGCTACACGCCGTTTCCCGCCAGCCGGCCGCGAAGGTGGACGCTCTCGAGAAGGCCGATCAGCATCAGGTTGGTGATCAGGGCCGCGCCGCCGTAGCTCACGAACGGCAGCGGGATGCCCGTGATCGGCATGATACCAATAGTCATACCGATGTTCACGAAGACCTCAAACAGGAACATGGCCGCGATCGCGCCCGCGATCATGCTGCCGTAGAGGTCGCGCGAGATCGTCGCGATGCGCAGCGCACGCCAGATCAGCGATCGCGAACAGCGCCAGCAGCACGGCCGCTCCGACGAACCCGTAGCGCTCGCCGATGACGGCGAAGATGAAGTCGGTGTGGTGTTCGGGCAGGAAGTCGAGCATCGTCTGGGTGGCGTGGTTGCCGCGCCCGCGACAGCGCCCCCGAGCCGACCGCGATGAGCGACTGGGTGAGGTTGTAGCCGGTCGCCTGCGGGTCGTGACCGGGGTGCAGGAACACCGTGAGGCGTTCCATCTGGTAGGCGTGCACGAGCCGTATGCCGACCAGGGGCAGCACCTTGAGGACCAGCACGACCAGGGCACCGGCGCCACCCAGCAAGGCCGCGAAGTGCGTCCACGGCGTGCCGTAGAAGAGCAGCAGCGTCGAGCAGCAGGACGACGAACACCATGCGTCGTGCCGAGGTCGGGCTGGCCGAACACGAGCGCCGCGGGCAGTGCCGATGTAGAACAGCGCGTAGACCGTCACGCGTCGCGTGCCGAGCAGCTGCAGCCGGTCGGTCAGGAAGGCCGGCCAGCGTGACCGTCAGGATGACGAGCGCGAGCTCCGACGGCTGGAAGCGCACGAACGGCAGCTCGAGCCAGCGACGCGAGCCGCGGGTGACCGGCCCAAGCGCGAAGACGGTCGCGATCGACACGACCACGAAGCGCGTACAGCGGCCACTGCCAGCGCCGGAAGCGCTCGTAGTCGACCAGCGACAAGGACGACGCAGGCGACCAGGCCGACGACGCCGTAGACGATCTGGTAGCGAGCGTAGTAGATCGGGCGACAGGGGCTCGTCTGGCGTGTGGCGAAGTAGATCATCGTCACGCCGTAGGCCACGAGCACGGCCGCCGCGAGGAGCACGATGTAGTCGAGGTGGCGCAGGTAGGAGCGCAGGTCCATGCGGCTCAGTCGCTGTGGACGGCACCGGTCACCTGACCGCCCTTCACGTGGAACAGCGAGTCGTAGATCATGCGGGCGGCCGGGGCGGCGACCGTGCCGCCGTGGCCGCCCTGCTCGATCATGACGACGACGACGTACTTGGGGATCGTCGGCCGGCGCGTAGCTGCAGTACCAGGCGTAGTCGCCCTGACCGAAGACCTGCGCGGTGCCCGTCTTGCCGGCGACAGGCACCGGGTACCCGCCGAAGATCGGGGTACGACGTGCCCATCGGCGTCGAGGCCGCCTCGCGCAGCGCGTTCTGCAGCACCGTCGATCGTCTGCGACGACGACGTCGAGCTTGCGCGGGCGCCGGTAGGGCAGCCGCTGCACGAGCTTGCCGTGACGAGTCGACGATCCTGACGCCGAGGTGGGGCGTCACGATGGAGCCGCCGTTGGCGATCGCCGCGTAGGCCACCGCCGCCTGCAGCGGCGTCGCCAGAAGGTTGCCCTGACCGATCGCCAGGTTGATCGAGTCGCCCGGCTTCCAGATCCGGTCGATCTGCCAGCCCTTTGGGTCGCTCTGCTTCGTGAACGCCTTGTTCTTCCAGTCCGGCGTCGGCACCAGCCCGGCCGTCTCGCCGGGGATGTCGATGCCCGTCAGGTGACCCAGCCCGAGACGCTTGGCCCAGTCCTCGAGCTCGGTCGCCCTTGCGCTGATAGAAGTCGTAGCCGACGTTGTAGAAGTACACGTCGCACGACTCGACGATGGCGCGCGTCAGGTCGACAGAGCCGTGAGCGCCCGGGTAGATCCAGCAGTGCCACACCGACTTGTCGAGCGTATGCGGTGGGCTGTAGTAGCCCGGGACAGTTGTAGACGGTGCTCGGGGTTGATGACGCCCTCCTCGAGGCCGGCGACGGCGTCGACCACCTTGAAGGTCGAGCCCAGCGGGTACTGGCCCTGGGTCGCCCGGTTGATGAGCGGGGTTGGTCGTTGACGTTCAGCTTCTTCCAGTGCTTCGGCTGAGGCCGCCGACGTACCATGAGGGGTCGAAGGTCGGGTAGCTCGCCATGGCGACGACGCTCGCCGGTGTGGGCGTCGAGCACGACGGCGGCGCCGGCGTCGGCGCGATAGTTGTTGTTGGCGTGGGCCAGATCGATGCCGTAGTTGACGGCGTTCTCGGCGGCCCGCTGCACGCTTGGCGTCGATCGTGAGCACGCAGGTTGTCGCCCGCCTGCGGCAGCGTGCCGCCCGGCACGACCTGCTTGGGGCGGCCCGCGGCGTCGACCTCGACCTTCAGCGAGCCGTCGACGCCGCGCAGCCAGCGGTCGTAGGTGTACTCGACGCCCGACTGGCCGATCACGTCGCCGGCCGCGTAGCCGGCGGAAGCGCGACTGCTTGAGCTCTCTGCCGGGTGATCTCGCCGAGGTAGCCGAGCAGATGCGCGCCAGCTCGCCGTCGGGGTAGTCGCGCAGGTAGTTCTGCCGGACCTCGACGCCGGGGAACGACGACGTGTGCTCGAGGATGTAGGACACGACGCGCCTGCTCGTGTCTTCCTTGATCATGACGAAGTCGTACTGGACGCCGAGGCCCTCTTTGACCTGCTCCAGGGCAGCCGACGTGCCGCACGATCTCGTGCCGGGCATCTGCGGGCTCATGCCCAGCACGACGGCCAGAGCCGACGCACGAGGTCGTCGAGCTCTCCGGCCGGCACGTCCATCGGGCCGGATGCCGATCGCGAGCCCGGGCCGGTTGTCGACGATCACCGTGCCGTTGCGATCGAGGATCGTCGCCCCGCGGGGCGAGCACGGCTTGACCGTGCGCAGGCGGTTGTCGTTGGCCTGCGGCGACGTACTGCTGTCCCGATGAGGATCTGCAGGAACCACAGCCGGAAGAGGATGATGCCGATCAGCGCGACGGCGAGCATGCCGAGCAGCGCACGCGCAGGGCGACCGACGGCGGCTGCACGACCGGTCGGTCGCGGCGACCGGTGCGGATGGGCCGGACGCCGGTCGCCGGCGGTGCTAGCGGGTCTCAGACACCCGCGCACGGCGTTCTCCTCCCATCCACCAGCGCGCCACGAGGTACACCGGCGCCGCCAGCAGCGTGTTGAGGATCAGCAGCGGCAGACACCCAGCTTCCGACGAGGTAGCCGATCGGCACCTGGCGCCCGAGCAGGAACTGGGCGAGCAGTGAGAGCGTCTCGTACACGATGCTCGCCACGAAGACGCTGACGAGCGGCGCCACGCTCGACGACAGTTCGGCAGTCTCTGCGTAGCGGCCCACGAGGTAGCCGACTGCGACGAGCACAAGCGAGCGTATGCCGGGCGGCTCGAACAGCGCCAACGACACGAGTCCGCCCGCGACGAACCCGAACACCGCGCCGATCTCGGCGCCGCGCAGCAGGGCGACGGCCACCACGGCGATGAGCACGAAGTCGGGGTTGGCGCCGAGGATGCGGATGTTGGGCGCCAGTCGCAGTCTGCAGCAGCGTGGCCACGACCAGCAGAGAGCGAGCACGGCGCGATCGCGCTCGACCGCGATACGCGGTGCCTTCTGCCGGCCGCTCAATGGCGCGGGCTCCTCACCGGACCACCATCACGAGGTCGAGCGTGTGGAAGTCGACGAACGGGCGTCACGGAGATGCTCTGGTAGAGCTCGACGTCCTGCTGCGCGACGCCCGAGACGGGGCCGATGGGGATGCCGCGCATGAAGATCGAGCCCTTGCATCCCGCTGGTCACGACGACCTGCCCGATCTGGACCTTCTCGGCGCGATCGACGTACTGCATGCGTAAGATCACCGGTGACGCTGCCGGCGAGGAGCCCCTGAGCGCCGCCCGGCAGCGACCATGGCGTCGACGTAGCTCTCCTGATCGGTGATCAGCGTCACCTGGGAGGCATCTGGGGTCACCGCCGACACCCGCCCGACGAGGCCCTGACCGTTCACCACGGCGTCGTTGACCTGCACGCCCTCGGCCGAGCCGGCGTCGATGGTCACCGTCGAGTACCAGGCCGTCGTCGAGCGGGCGATCACGCGCGCGTTCGCGAAGCGCGGCCCTTGGGGAAGATCGTTGCGAGCTGCGCATCTTCGAGCAACGTGCGCAGCTGGTCGTTCTCCTGCTGTGTGACGAGGCTTTGGGCGAGCTGCTGGCGGAGCTGCTCGACCTGCGTGCGCAGGCGTCCGTTCTGGCCGTGGGCGCTGAAGAGATCGGCGACCCAGTTCCAGCCGTCGCGGAACGGCTTGATCACGCGCGCGGCGCCCGATCTGCAGCGGCGCCACGACGCGCAGGCCCGCGGCCTGGGCGCGGTGCACCGGGCCCGTCGGCGGCTCGCGGAAGTACACCGTGAGCAGAGCCACGGACAGCACGACCAGAGACGGCGACGACGATGCGCCGCCGCAGTGCGCGTTTGCGAGCCACTAGAAGAGCGAGGGGCCTAGTAGCGGCCTCTGGGCCTCGAGTTGCGCTTGCTCTTGGCAATGGCATCGAACTCCTCGAGGTACTTGCCGGAACCGACAGCGACGCAGGTGAGCGGCGACTCGGCCAGGTGCACCGGCATCTGCGTCTCCTGCGCAGACGCTCGGGCAGCCCCTGCAGCAGCGACCCGCCGCCGGCCAGCATGATGCCGCGGTCCATGATGTCGCTGGCGAGCTCGGGGGGCGTCTTGTCGAGCGTGGCCTTGATGGCGTCGATGATGGCCTGCACCGGCTCTTCGAGCGCGGTGCGGACCTCTTCGGACGACAGCACGATCGTCTTGGGCAGCCCCGTCACGAGGTCGCGGCCGCGGATCTCGGCCTGCTCTTCTTGCGGCAGCGGGTGCGCCGAGCCGATCTCGAGCTTGATCTCTTCGGCGGTCTGGCTGCCGATGAGCAGCTTGTACTCCTTCTTGACGTAGCTGATGATCGGCCTCGTCGAGCTCGTCGCCGCCGACGCGGATCGACTGGCACACGACGATGCCGCCCAGCGAGATCACGGCGACCTCGCTGGTGCCGCCGCCGATGTCGACGATCATGTTGCCGGTGGGCTCGGCGACCGGCAGGCCGGCGCCGATGGCCGCGGCCATGGGCTCTTCGATGAGGCCCGTCCAGCGCGCGCCGGCCGAGTAGGTCGCCTCTTCGACGGCCCGCTTCTCGACGCCGGTCACGCCCGAGGGCACGCAGATGACCACGCGCGGGTGCGCCCACTTGTTCTGGTTCACCTTGCGGATGAAGTGGCGCAGCATCTGCTCGGTGACGTCGAAGTCGGCGATCACTCCGTCCTTGAGCGGGCGGATGGCGCTGATGGAGCCCGGGTGTGCGGCCGAGCATGCGCTTGGCCTCGGCGCCTACGGCGTGGACTTCTCCGGAACGATGGTCGATGGCGACCACGGACGGCTCGGAGAGCACGATGCCGCGGCCGCGGACGTAGACGAGGGTGTTGGCTGTGCCGAGGTCGACGGCAACGTCACGCGCGCCAAAGCCGGTGAGGTAATCGAGGAAACCGATGACCTGCTCCTTTCAGTCGGTTCAATCGTCCATAGTACACGCCACCCCCCATGGCGCCAAGCACGCGGACAGAGCGTTCGACGATCGGCGCCGCCGCGCCAAGGGCAACCGTGACCGCGAGCGGTGGCGGCCGGTCACGTCTCTGCCGGGCCGCCGGGTAGCCATGCGAACGGGCTCACACCAAACGCCGCGAGCCCGTCGAGGAGAACGGCGACCGGCAGGCCCACCACGTTCCAGTAGTCGCCCCCGACGGCGGTGACGAGCGCCGAGCCGAAGCCCTGGATCGCGTAGGCGCCGGCGCGCTCGCGCCACTCGGCCGTCGCGACGTAGGCGGCGACGGCTTCGGGCGCGAGCTCGCGGAACGCCACGGTGGTGCGGGCGTGACCGGTCCATGTGCGGCCTTCGGCATCGAGCAGACAGAGGCCGCTGTAGACCTCGTGGCTGCGGCCGGCCAGCTCGCTCACGAACGCGCGTGCCTCGGACGGATGCGTAGCCTTGCCCAAGATGCGGTCGTCGAGCACGACGACCGTGTCGACGCCGAGCACGAGGTGGCCGGGCGCGAGCGCGTCGCGCTCGCGCCCGGCCACCTCGCCGGCCTTGCCCATGGCGTTCTCGACGACGGTGCGAGCAGGATCGCCGTCGGTGAGCGTCTCGTCGTGCCTGCTGGGCACGGCGCGAAAGGGCACGCCCAGCTGACGCAGGATGGCCTCACGCTGCGGCGAGCGCGAGGCGAGCACGACATACAAGGGCGCGCTCGACGTGGCCTACACCAGCTCGTCGTCGCCGAAGAACAGGGCGATCTCCCGAGCGGCGCTTTCGGGGCCGTCGGAGCCGTGCACCACGTTCTGCTCTTTCGAGAGCGAGAAGTCGCCGCGGATGGTGCCGGGAGCCGCTTGGGCGGCGTCGGTCACGCCGAGCATCGCGCGGCGCCACCGAGACGGCGTCGCGACCCTCCCAGACCATGGCCACGACCGGCCCTGAGGTGATGAACGCCACGAGCGGCTCGAAGAACGGCTTGCCGACGTGTTCGGCGTAGTGCCGCTCGGCAAGGGCGCGGTCGATGCGCAGGGCCTTGAGCGCGCGCAGCTCGAAGCCGCGGCGCTCGAAGCGCGCGACGATCTCGCCGACGAGGCGCTGGCGCACGCCATCGGGCTTCACCATGATGAACGTCTTCTCCACTCGAGCCTCCTGTCGCAGATGGGCGGTGGCGGCGGGCCTGCCGTCGGCAGGCCCGCCACCACCGCCCTGGACCCGGCGGAGGGCGGCGCGGCCCTTCGGGCCACGCCGCCCTCCGCCGCCCTACCGTCCTATCTGAATTCGAGACCGACCGGCTGCGACGGCGCGATCTGCTTCTCGCAGTAGGGGCAGATGCGCCACTCCGGGTCGACCGGACGGCGGCAGCTCGTGCACACCTCGCGCAGGCGCCGCATGCAGTGCGGGCAGACGAGGAAGTCGTCCTTCACCGGCGTCTTGCAGAAGGGGCAGTGCGCCTCGGAGGTGATGCGCTGCTCCATCATGTGCATCTCGAGCTCGCGCTCGCGAACGTCATCGAGGTACTCAGGCGGCCGCAGGATGGCATACACGAAGAGGCCGAACGGTCCGAAGACGAGGCCCGTGAGCACCGCCACGACGATCACGATGCGGTCGTCGATCCGGCGCCTCGCGTCCTTGAAGACCCAATAGGCGCACGACAGCCAGACCACGACGAGGAAGAAGACGCCCATGTAGATGATGAAGTGCCAGGTCGACGACTTGAAGAAGTTCTTGATCGACCCGAACGGGTCGCTCGAACTGCTGGCGGCGACGAGCAAACGGTCAACCACGTGCTGTCCTCCTGCCGTGGGCGCCGCCGTCGGCGCTCACACACGGCGTTCGCTTTGCCTCTTCGACGGACCCTTACCGTCGACCGACCGGCCCGCGGACGCGCTGGGCTTGCGGCTCGGTGGCCGCGCGGCGCGCCAGTGCGGCAATCATACCCGACAAGATAGCGCGATGTGGTGGCGTACAGCCCATGCCAGCATCGCAGGCGCCGCGCCCGATCAGTGCAGCGGGAGCCCGATCGAGCCGAAGACGTGGCTTACGATGTACGGGCCGACGAGGAAGCCCACGAAGAACGCCACGACGGCCGCGGCAAGAAGAAACAGCAGCCACAACAGCACACGCACGATGAGCCGGGACTCGCCTCGGGCCACAGTCATTTCCTCCCTGTCCACGCGATCGCCGGCCAGTATACCCCACCGCTCGCGACGGCCCGGCGCCGTTCCCGCGCTCGCTCGGGTGGACCGCGCGGCTAGTCGAGCAAGTCCTTCAAGTCGGTCAGCAGGTACAGCGATCCCGTGATGACGACCGAGCCGGCCGGTCCGGCCAGCTCGCGCGCAAGCGCCACCGCGCGGTGGGGATCGGCCTCTCGACGCACGTCGACCGCATCACCGATGCGCTCCGCAAGCTCGTCCGCCGTAAGGCTGCGAGGTTCGCTCGCCTGCGTGCAGACCACTGTGTCGAACAGGGGCAGCAGCAACGACATCATCTCGTCGACGGCCTTGTCGCGCATCACGGCGAGCACCCCGACACGCGGCCGGGGCGGCGCCATGGTCCTCAGCGCTCCACTCAAGGCGGCGGCGCCGTCGGGATTATGGGCGCCGTCCGCCACGACCAACGGTTCGTGAGCGGCGATCTGCAGGCGACCGGGTACAGCCGTCGCGCGCAGCGCCCGCCGCACGACGCCGGCGTCGAGGGCCCCGAGCAAGAGCCGGCAGGCAGCGACGGCCAGAGCGGCGTTGAGGACCTGGTAGCCGGCCTCGCTCGGCACCGCCAGGCCATCGTAGCGATCGCTTCCGCCGACCGTGACAGCGAAGTCCGACGGGACACCCGTCACGGTGAGGTCGCGGCCGAGGAGGTGTGCGCGCGCGCCGGCGCGCGCGCACACCTCCTCGGCCGCGACCTCGAGCCCGTCGAGTGGCCCGAACACGGCGTCCGCGCCCCGGGCGATCACGGCGGCCTTCTCGGCGAAGATCTGCTCGCGGGTGTCGCCCAGGACCTCGGTGTGCTCGAGGCCGACGTTCGTAAGCACTACGACGGGTGCGGCCAGCACGTTCGTGGCGTCGAGGCGGCCGCCGAGCCCCGCCTCGACGGCGGCCGCCTCGACGCCCGCCTCGTGCATCGCCACGAAGGCGGCCACCGTCAGCACTTCGAACTGCGTCACCGGGCCCAGCGCGGCGGGCAGGCGACGGCTCTCGGCTCGAACCCGCTCTACGGCCGCGCCGAAGGCGTCGGTGGACACCGGCCGGCCGCTGATCAAGACACGCTCCGGAAAGCCGGTGATGTGCGGCGACAGATAGGCCGCGTCGCGCAACCCGGCCGCACGCAGGACGGCGGCCGCGTAGCGCGTCGTCGACGACTTGCCGTTCGTCCCTACTATGTGGATCGCGCGAAACGATCGCTGCGGCTCGCCCAGGGCCGCGAGGAGCGCCACGACACGTTCGAGCCCCGGCCGCATGCCGAAGACGGCGAGGGAGTGCAGATACGCCTCGTAGCCCGACTTGCTTGCCGGGCCCTCACGCCCGTCCGGAGCAGCCTCGCTTGCGCCGCCCGCCGAGCCAATCGACGAGTCGTCTGCCACCACGCGGCCTACGAAAGGCCGGCGAGCCGTGCCGCGAGCTCGTCGCGGTCGGCGAGGTACCCGGCCAGCTTGGCCTTCTCCTTGTCGACCACGGCCTGCGGGGCGCGCTCGACAAAGCCGCGGTTCGCCAGCTTGGACTCGGCACGACGCACCTCGGCCTCGAGCCGGTCGAGCTGGACACGCAGGCGGGCGCGTTCTTCGCCAGGATCGACGCGCGGCGCGGCGACCTCGAACCGACCGCCGGGCACCAGGACGACGTTGTCGGCGGCCTGGTCGGCCTCGCCGCTGGTGGGTCCGGATGCCGGCGCCGGTGAGGGGTCGTCGCCGGCGCTCATCTCGATGCGGGCGAGACCGCGGAAGGCGTCGCTGAACGACGCATAGAGGGCGGCGTCGCTGTCGATCGCGCCGGCCGCGACGGCGCCGGCCGTCGAGACGCTGTCGGCGACGAACGTCGCCGCCAGCGTCTCAGCCGGGGAGAAGCGATGCTCGGCACGATAGACGCGCAGCGCCTGGACGGCAGCCTGCAACTGCTCGATCGCGGCCTCGTCGCGGGGCCTGACGTCGTCGGGCCCCGCGACCACGTAGTCGCGGCCCAGCAGCGGCGCCGCGCCGTAGTGCGAGGCGATCTCCTCGGTCACGAACGGCAGGAACGGGTGGAGCAGTCGCACCACGCCGTCGAGCACGTACATGGCGTGGCCGCCGGCGGCGGCCGCTGCCGCCGCGTCGTCGCCGTAGAGGCGCGGCTTGACGATCTCGAGATACCAGTCGCAGAACTCGTCCCACACGAAGTGGTAGAGGCCGTCGATCGCCGCTGAGAAGTCGTAGGCGGCAAGCGGCCTCGCCGACCGCGCCCGTGGCACGAGCGAGGCGGCTCGTGATCCAGCGGTCGATCGACGTCGGCGTCGGATCGCGCCGGCGCCGCGCCGTCGACCGCGAGCAGCACGAGCCTGCCGGCGTTCCAGAGCTTGTTGGCGAAGTTGCGACCCATCGCGATCTTCTCTTCGGAGAAGCGCACGTCCTGGCTGCTCGACATGAGCAGCAGGCCGAACCGCGTGGCGTCTGCGCCGTACTTGTCGATCAGCTCGATCGGATCGATGCCGGTGCCCAGCGACTTGCTCATGCGGCGTCCGTCGGGCGCCTGGATCACGGAGTGGATGTAGACGTCGCGGAACGGCACGTCGCCCATGAACTCGAGGCCCATCATCACCATGCGCGCGACCCAGAGGAAGATGATCTCGCGCGCCGTGCTGAGCAGGTGGTCGGGTAGAAGTACTCGAGATCGGGGGTCGCGGAGGGCCAACCCCACGTGGCAAACGGCCAAAGCGCCGAGCTGAACCAGGTGTCGAGGACGTCGGTCTCGCGACGCAGGGCGCTGCCGCCGCAGTGCGGGCACATGGCGGGTTCCTCTTCGGCCACGATCGTCTCGCCGCAGCCGTCGTTGTCGCAGTACCACACCGGCAGCTGATGACCCCACCAGAGCTGGCGCGAGATGCACCATGGCCGCAGCTTGTCCATCCAGTCGATGTAGACCCGTCCCCAGCGGTCGGGCACGAACCGCACGCGGCCGTCGCGCACGGCCTCGGTGGCGGGCTGCTTGAGCTCGTCCATGCCCATGAACCACTGCAGTGAGATCAGCGGCTCGATGTGGGCGCCGCAGCGGTGGCAGGTAGCGACGCTGTGTCGGTAGTCCTCGACCTTCTCGAGCACGCCCGCGGCGCGCAGGTCGGCCACGACCCTCTCGCGCGCTTCGTCGATCGTCAGGCCGCCGTAGGGCCCGCCCTCGGCGGTGATGCGCCCGTCGGGGCCGATCACCTGGATCGTCGGCAGCTTGTGGTCGCGACCGATGTCGAAGTCGGTGAGGTCGTGGGCGGGCGTGATCTTGAGTGCTCCCGAGCCGAAGTCGGGGTCGACGCGCTCGTCGGCGACGACGGCGAGCCGGCGACCCAGCAGCGGCAGGATCGCCGTGCCCCCGACGATGGCGCGATAGCGCTCGTCGTCCGGATGCACCGCCACCGCGGTGTCGCCCAGCATCGTCTCGGGTCGCGTCGTGGCGATCGTCACCGAGCCGCCGCCCTCGAGCGCATAGCGCACGTGGTAGAGGTGCCCGGCCTCTTCGGCGTACTCGACCTCGAGGTCGCTGATCGCGGTGCCGCACCGAGGACACCAGTTGACGATGTAGTGGTCCTTGAAGATGTAGCCCTTCGCGTAGAGCGCCACGAAGACCTTGACGACGGCCTTGATGTAGCCCTCGTCCAGCGTGAAGCGCTCGCGCTCGTAGTCGCAGGCGCAGCCCAGCCGCTTGAGCTGGCCGACGATCGTGTTGCCGTACTGCTCACGCCAGGCCCAGACTCGCTCGCACGAACTCGTCGCGGCCGATGTCTTCCTTGCTCTTGCCCTCGGCCCGGAGCCGCTTCTCGACCACGTTCTGCGTGGCGATGCCGGCGTGGTCTGTGCCCAGCAGCCAGCAGGCATCGAAGCCGAGCATGCGGTGGTAGCGGGTGAGGACGTCCTGGACGGCGTCGTTGAGCGCGTGGCCCATGTGCAGGTTGCCCGTGATGTTGGGCGGCGGGATGACGATCGAATACGGTGGCCGCCCGGAGTCGGGCTCGGCATGGAACAGGTGATCGTCGAGCCACGCGCGCATGAAGTGCTGCTCGACGGGCGTCGGATCGAATCTTGTGGTCTCCCTAAGGTCGCGCGTCTGGTCGCTCATAGAAACTCGCTGTCGTTCGGGTCGAGCCGGGCGGACACGCACCGGACCGGCGCGCCGGGACAGTATACCCGCACAGGCTCAGAGATGACGACGGGGCGGGGCGGCATCCGCCGCCCCGCCCCGCCTCGAGCATCGTCGCGGGGACCGGCATCGCCGGTCCCCGGACTGGGAGGAGTCCGGCTACGCCGACTCCTCCCCACGCTGCATGGCCGTGTCGTCGGCTTCGGTGACGAGCGTCGGGTCGAGTCCCTTCTCGATCGTCTCGCGAGTGATCACGCACTTGCGCACGTCGTGACGCGAGGGCAACTCGAACATCACGTTGAGCAGCGCCTCTTCGATGATCGTGCGCAGGCCGCGCGCGCCTGTCTGACGCTCCTGGGCCTTGACCGCTATGGAATCGAGCGCGTCGTCGGCGAACACCAGCTCGATGTCGTCGAGGCTGAAGAACTTCTGGTACTGACGCACCAGCGCGTTCTTGGGCTCGGTGAGAATGCGCACGAGCGATTCCTTGTCGAGGTAGTGCACTGCCGAGACGACCGGCAGGCGACCGATGAATTCGGGGATCAGACCGTAGTTGAGCAGATCCTCGGGCCGCACCTGGGCGAAGATGTTGCCCACGTCGCGGTCCTCGGCGGTGACGATGTCGGCCATGAAGCCCACGCCCTGTCTGCCCACGCGCCGCTCGATGATCTTGTCGAGACCCGCGAAGGCGCCGCCGCAGATGAACAGCACGTTGGTGGTGTCGATCGTCAGGAACTCCTGATGGGGGTGCTTGCGGCCGCCCTGGGGCGGCACGCTCGCCACGGTCCCTTCGAGGATCTTCAGCAGCGCTTGCTGGACGCCCTCACCCGACACGTCGCGCGTGATCGACGGGTTGTCGGCCTTGCGCGCGATCTTGTCGACCTCGTCGATGTAGATGATCCCAGTCTCGGCCTTCTTGACGTCGAAGTCGGCGGCCTGGATCAGCTTGAGCAGGATGTTCTCGACGTCCTCGCCCACGTAGCCGGCTTCGGTGAGTGCCGTCGCGTCGGCGATCGCGAAGGGGACGTTGAGGATGCGCGCCAGAGTCTGCGCCAACAGGGTCTTGCCGCAGCCGGTCGGGCCGAGCAGCAGGATGTTCGACTTCTGCAGCTCGACGTCGCCGTCGGTGGCGCTCATCGCCTGGATGCGCTTGTAGTGGTTGTACACCGCCACCGAGAGGGTGCGCTTGGCCTCGTCCTGGCCGACGACGTAGTCGTTCAGGATGGCGTTGATGTCGCGCGGCTTGGGTAGCTGTTCGAGGTCGAGCGTGGCAGGCACGGCCAGCTCTTCGTCGATGATCTCGTTACAGAGATCGATGCACTCGTCGCAGATGTAGACGCCTGGCCCGGCGATGAGCTTCTTGACCTGGCGCTGCGACTTACCGCAGAAGCTGCAAAGCAGCTGATCGTTGCTGTCGATAGGTCCTGCCACTCTGGATCCTCCTATCGATGCGAGATGACGTCGTCGATAATGCCGTAGTCCTTGGCTTCCTGCGCGGTCATGAAGTAATCGCGGTCAGTGTCCTTGGAGACCTTTTCGACCGTCTGGCCGGTGTGCTGAGCGAGGATCTCGTCGAGGCGCTGCCGTACTTGGATGACCTCGCGGGCATGGATCTCGATGTCGGCCGCCTGGCCCTCGAAGCCCCCCAGAAGCTGGTGGATGAGGATCTTGGCGTTGGGGAGCGCGAAGCGCTTGCCGGGAGCGCCGCCTGCGAGGATGAGCGCTCCCATGCTCATGCCGATGCCGACACAGATCGTCGAGACATCGGGCTTGATGAACTGCATCGTGTCGTAGATCGCGAGACCGGCATAGACAGAGCCGCCCGGGCTGTTGATGTAGATGCTGATGTCCTTGTCGGGGTCCTCGGACTCGAGATGGATGAGCTGCGCGACCACGAGGTTGGCGATCTCGTCGTTGATCGGCGTACCGAGGAAGATCACACGCTCGTTGAGCAGGCGTGAGTAGATATCGAAGGCACGCTCGCCACGGCTCGTCTGCTCGATCACCATCGGGACCAGTGGACTCACTGTCTTTCTCCTTTCGGTCCCCGGGCCTGCGCGCACCGGGTGGGCTGTGCTACTCGGTCTTCTTGGCGCGCCTCTTGGGCGCCGGAGTCTTGCCACTCGCTTTCGGCTTCTTGCCGGAGGTCTTGGCAGCCGCCGCTGCTTCTTCTTCTGTATCGGCGGCGCCGCCGGCAGTGTTCACACTCTCGGCTGCTACCGGCACCGCGTGCTCGACGAGGAAGTCGACCGTCTTGGCCACCACCAATTCGTCGCGCAGCAGGTTTTGCCTTCCGGAGGCGTAGACATCGAGCACCAGCTGGTTCGGGTCGCGCTGCAGAAGCTCAGCGTCCTCCATGATACGCGCTCTGAGCTCGTCATCTGTGACTTCGATGTGTTCGGCATCGCGGATGGCGGCCAGCACGAGACCTCGCTTGACCTCGGCCTCGGCGCGCGGCTTGAGCTCGTCCTCGACTTCGTGCTCGCTCTTGCCGAGCATCTCGAGGTACTGCGGCATCTCGAGGCCCTGTTCACCGACCGCCGTTTCGAGCTCGTGATAGAGCGCGTGTGCCTGGCGCTCGATCATGGCGGGGGGCACGGTGAGGGTCGCGTTCGCGACGGCCGCCTCGACCACGCTCGTGCGGAACTCGCGGTCGACCATGGCCTCGCGGGCGGTGTCGAGCCGCTTGCGCACGTCGTCGCGCAACTCGGCAAGCGTCTCGAACTCACTCGCCTGCTGTGCGAACTCGTCATCGAGCGAGGGTACGACCTTCTCCTTGATCTCCTTCATCGTGACGGAGAAGCTCACGGGCCTGGCTCGCAACTCCTCGGCATGGTAGTCATCGGGGAAGTTGAGCTCGAACGTCGTGGCGTCGCCGGGCGCCATGCCGACGAGATGCTCCTCGAAACCCGGGATGAGGTTCCCGTGACCGATCTCGAGCATGTAGTCCTCAGCCTTGGTGCCCTCGAGGGCCTCGCCGTCGACCGTGCCCTCGAAGTCGATCTGGGCGAAGTCGCCGGTGCGCGCCGCGCGGTCCTCGACCGGTTTGAGACTCGCGAAGCGTTCCTGCAGCAGCGCGATCTGGGCGTCGACCTGAGCGTCGGTGATCTCGACGACGCCCTTCGGCACTTCCAGCCCCGTGTACGTGCCCAGGACGGGCTCAGGACGGACCTGTACCTTGGCGGTGAACGAGAACGGTTCCTTGCCCGTGAAGTCGCCGAAGTCGATCTCGGGCACCGACACCGGGTCGATGTCTGTCTGGTCGACCGCCGACTCATACCACTCGGGCAGGAAGTCGTTGAGGGTCTGGCTGAGGATGTAGTCCTCGCCGAAACGGCTCAGCACGATCTGGCGCGGCACGTGCCCCTTGCGGAACCCGGGGACCGAGGTCTCGCGCGAGAGCTTCGAGATCGTGCGCTCTATCTTGGCCTCGAGTTCGTCGCGTGGGACCTCGACCGCGAGCTCGATCTCGTTCTCTGCAACCGGCTTGACCTCTGTCTTCACGATTGAGTCTCCGTTTGTTCGGTTATTGCCTCGTCCCGAGAGCGGTCAACCGCGTTCCTCGGATGCGACACAGGGGACGGTGGCAGCTGGTGCGGGTGAGAGGACTTGAACCTCCACGGGCATGCCCACTAGAGCCTAAGTCTAGCGCGTCTACCAGTTCCGCCACACCCGCAGGCGTTTGCCCAAGCAAGAGAGATGCTGGGGTGAGGGACGGGATTCGAACCCGCGGCCGCCAGGGCCACAACCTGGAGCTCTACCAGCTGAGCTACCCCCACCACGGTGTCGTGCACTGACGCTGTGGCGATCGCTCTGACGAGCGGCGAGTAAGAATAGCACGTTCCCCGGCGAGCGTCATGAGACGTCACGAACCCTGGTGCCCGTAGTCTCTGCCCGCTCCCGCTCCGTCGTCCGCGGCGGAACGGAGCTGGCGCGCCCGGCAGGATTCGAACCTGCGACCTCGGAGCTTAGAAGGCTCCCGCTCTATCCAGCTGAGCTACGGGCGCTTGCGGCGATCCGACACGACGGGCGGGCTTGGCTCCCAGGCGTGCAGGGATGCCCGATGGAAGAAGATGGAGCGGGAGACGGGCCTCGAACCCGCGACCCTCAGCTTGGAAGGCTGATGCTCTAGCCAACTGAGCTACTCCCGCCCGCATGTTGTGAACGACCTGGTCGGGACGGGCGGATTCGAACCGCCGGCCCCCTGCTCCCAAAGCAGGTGCGCTACCAGGCTGCGCCACGTCCCGCGCGTCGCGGAGTATACCACCCAGCCCCGCGACAACCGCGTCCCGGCGCACCGGCCATCGCCCGCCGGGTTGCCCGACCCCTCGCATAAGCACGGGCCAGCCCGACACTTGTCCTAAGGTCTACCGGTCCGGCGACGGCAAGATCAAACGCTGCCCAGGATGGATGTCGGCCGACGAGAGCCCGTTGCGGCGCTCGATGAGATAGACCAGTCGCCGGGGATCTTGCCCGGAAGGATATGACGCCCGCGCGATGCTCCACAGCGTGTCTCCGGCGTGCGCGGCGTAGGCTCGCTCGGCACGCGCGCTCGTCGCGTTAGCGATGCGCGTGCCGACCCACACCGATGCGAGGATGACCACCAACAGCAGCACAAGACGGCCGAAGCCGCGCAGACGGCGGCGGCGCGCGGCCGCGCGCCGCCGCCGTTCAGGGGAGTACCGTCTGCGCGTTGGAGTGCCCTGCCCGCTGGGGCGAGCGGTGGCGACCCCGGAGGGACCGGCGGCGCGGCCGTAGCGGCTCGGTGCGTGGCTCACGCCCACCGGTCCCTCACCTGGAAAGGCTTTTCGCTAGTCAGCTCGCTGCCACAGTCGCGGCAGGCCAGCACGATGGTGTCGCTTCGATCGCCGCTCGAACCGTCGCGGGAGCGGACCTCTGTGAGGTTCCGCGAGCCGCACCACACGCATGAACCGCCCGCCTGGTTGCGGGCGAGCACAAGCAGCTCGTCGACCGCCTGGGCGAGGCTGAAGGCGTGATCGGTGACGGCGACGACGCTCATAGCCTGCGCAGCACCCCCACGACCCTGCCGACGAGCTCGACCTCGTCGAGGACGATGGGCTCGTACAGCTCGTTCTCGGGCTGCAGGCGGATGCTGCCGGCCCTCGCGGAAGAAGCGCTTGGTTGTAGCCTCGTCGCCGACCAGGGCGACGACGATGTCGCCGTTGTCGGCGCGTGGCCTGGCGGTGCACGACGATGAGGTCGTCGTTGTGGATGCCGGCGTCGATCATGGAGTCGCCCTCGACGCGCAGCAGGAAGTCGTCGTCGGCCCGGCGCAGCATCGCCGGAACGTCGACGTACTCTTCGATGTTCTGCTCGGCAAGGATGGGCGCGCCGGCGGCGACCTGCCCGACGAGCGGCAGCGGCCGCAGCGGACGCGGCGCGTCGACGAGCTCGAGGGCGCGCGGCTTGGTGGGGTCGCGCCGGATGAATCCGAGCCGTTCGAGGTTGCCGAGATGCACGTGCACCGTGGACGGCGAGGACAGCTCGAGCTCGCTGCCGATCTCGCGGACCGTGGGCGGATAGCCGTTCGCGCGCGTGAACTCGCGGATGAAGCGAAGCACCTGCTCCTGTCGTGCTGTCAGTGCGATCACGCCTCTCTCCTTCGTGTCGAACATGTGTTCGTGTGCACCTGTAGACTGAACACATGTTCGTGTCAAGAGGCATGGTAGCGGCGCGGTCGGACGGAAAACCGCAGACGGCGCGTCTGAGGCGACGGCGCTACGACGAAAGCAGGCTGTCGAGCACCCTCGACTCGAGCACCTGGGCGCGCGTGAGCTGCGGCGCGGCAAGGACCTCGCGGGCGAGGGCGGTCAGCGGCGTCTTCGGGAAGGAGCCCGACGACCTCGCTCTCGGCGACCTCCGCACCGGCCGCCGCGGCACGCGACGCGCACCGCCTCGAACGCCGTGAGCACCGAGGTGCGCCGGTAGTCGGTCAGGTTCATCGAGACCTGCACGCCCTCGTCGAGCGCGAGGCCGATCGCCTTGACGCACGGGCAGACCGCCGTCGCGCTCGCGGATCTCGCGGGCGATGCGCCGCGCCAGCTCGAGATCGGTCGACGTCGAGGTTGACGTTGTAGGCGATCAGCGGCGGGCGGGCGCCGATGGCCACCGCCCCGGCCTGCGGATGCACGGCGCGGGCCCTCGTCGGGCGCGCGCGCCGGGTCGCGACCGATCTCGTCGCGCAGGCCCTCGAACTCGCCGCGCCGCACGTCGGCCAGGTTGCGCCGCTCCGGGCGGCGGGCGGCATCCTCGTAGAAGTAGACCGGGATGCGCAAGCTCGGCGCCGACGCGTGCGCCGAGCCGGTGGGCGGTCTCGACGCAGACCGGCATGTCGTCGCTCGCGAATGGGGACGAAGGGCACCACGTCGGTGGCGCCGAAGCGCGGATGGGCGCCCCCGTGCCGGTTGAGGTCGATCAGGCGGGCGGCGGCGGCGATGCCGCGGAACGCGGCCTCCTCGGCCGCCGCAGGCTCGCCGACGAAGGTGAGGACGCTGCGGTTGTGCGTCTCGTCGCTCTGGCGGTCGAGCAGCGTGACACCGGTCACGCCCGCGATGGCGGCGACGATCTCGTCGACCACCACTGCCCGGCGACCCTCCGAGAAGTTGGGGACACACTCGATGAGGGTCACGGCCTCTCCCCCATCCTCTCGTCGTAGACCGGCACCCCACCCACGCTCACGACGACGCCGCTCGCCACCACGATGGCGGCCAGGTTGACGCCGAAGTGGTAGGGCAGCTCATGGCGGCTCTCGGCGTCCAGCACGATCAGGTCACAGGCCTTCCCAGGCTCGAGACTGCCGCATTCGTCCGCGAGCGCGAGCGCCGCGGCGCCGCCGAGCGTCGCGGCGCGCAGGGCTTGCGCCGGAGTAAGCCGCATCTCCTGACAGGCCAGCGCGATCATCTGCTGCATGTTCTCGCAGTAGCAGGTGCCGGGATTGAAGTCGGTGGCCAGCGCCACGGTCAGGCCGTCGTTCGAGCATGTCGCGCGCCGGAGCGTAGGCCTGATGCAGGGTGAAGCTCGTGCCGGGCAGCACGACGGCGACGACGCCGGCGACGCGCAGCGCGGCGATCTCCTCGTAGGTGGCATGCACAAGGTGATCGGCCGAGACACAACCCAGCTCGGCGGCGAGCATGCCGCCCCCCGAGCGCGCCAGCTCGTCGGCGTGGATCTTGAGCCCGTATCCCAGCCGTCTGCCCGATTCGAGCACGCGCCGCGACTGGGGCACGCTGAAGGCGCCCTCGTCGCAGAACACGTCGACGAAGTCGGCCTTGTCGCGCAGGGCCGGCAGCATCTCGTCGCAGACGAGATCGATGAAATCGTCGTCGCGGCCGCCCAGTTCGGCCGGCGTGAAGTGCGCGCCGAGCAGGGTGCGGCGGCGGCGGGCCGGATGGCCCGCCGCCGCCGCATCGAGCATCTTCGCCTCGTCGGTGGTCGTCAGACCGTAGCCGCTCTTGACTTCGAGCGTCGTCGTGCCGTGCGAGAGGAACGAGTCGAGGCGCCGCAGGGTGAGCGCAGTCAGCTCGGCCAGCGAAGCGGCCCGCGTCGCCGCCACGGTGGCGTTGATGCCACCGCCTGACGCGAGGATCTCGGCATAACTGACCCCCCCAAGCCGGGCGGCGTACTCGTTGGCGCGCGAGCCGGCAAAGACGGCGTGCGTGTGGGCATCGACGAACCCCGGGATGACGCAGGCGCCGGCCGCGTCGAGCTCGGTCGTCTCGTCGCCGACCTCGACGGCCGCGGCGAGCCCGGCGTCGGGACCGATCCAGACGATGCGGCCGTCGCGTGCCGCGACGGCCGCATCGCGCAGGACGCCGAGGCCGTCATCGTCGTCGGGGCCGCCCCCGCCGGTGGCTCCCGCTGGCGCCACGGTCACGAGTTCACCGGCGTGGCGCACCACGAAGTCGGCCCGTGGCCGCACACCGGCACCCGTTTCGCTCACCGTCCCGC
>CAWHYB010000006.1:0-145156 GCA_963833555.1 uncultured Actinomycetes bacterium
TTGCCGGCTGGGAGAACGACCCCGGCATCGACGGCAAGGCCCTGCTCGTACTGCTCGACGACCCGGCCGGCGACGAGCGGCTGCGTCTGCGCCTGGCGCTCACCGGCCAGATCGTGGCGCCGCGCGTGGCCGGTGTCGCCCGCGTCGTGACGCGCGGCGTCACGCCGTTCGCCCGTGCCTTGTCGAGCGCCTATGTCGGCGACTTCACGTCGCTCTACCTCGCCCTTCTCTATGGCGTCGACCCCGCGCCGGTGGCCGCCATCGAGGACCTCAAGGCGCGCCTCGCGGCCGAGGGCGGCGCGGCGCCGTCCTGACGGCGCCGCGCCGCATGACGCCCGCCTCGGGATCGCCGCCTGGTCCGGTCCCGGCGTCGTTCGCCGGTGGGGGAGAGGGCCCCGCTCCCGTCCTCGCCGATCGGGACGCTGCTCGTGGCTGCGCCGTTGGCCGCATCGCCCGTGCCGGCCGATCTGTACCCGGGCGTCGAGCCGCTGATCGTGTCGCTCGACGACCTGCGCCCCCCCTCGGCATGGCACGGCCGTCTGTTCGAGCTGCTCGCGTCGGCTCCCCTCGCGGTGGGGCTCGTCGTGCCGGTGCGCTGGCTGGCTCCCGGGCCCGTCCCCGATGCGATCATCATCACCGATCACGTCAATCTGTGCCTGCGGGGGCCGCTCACCGGGCAGCGCCCGCCGAGCGGCCCCCTCGCCGCCGGCCCGCAGCCGTTCCCCTCGATGGCCGGCCGTTATCAACCGGAGACGATGGTCGCGGCCAGTCGTGGTGCCGGAAGGGGCCGTGTATACTCCGTTGGTGCCGTGGCGGGGGTCGCCGATCTCGCCGACCTCACGCCGTTCGAGCGCGACGCACTCGCCGTGGCGGCGTGTCCGGCGGTCGCCGATCACCTCGTCGACGCCGTGGTGATCGCCGCCCTCTACGGCCTCAAGGTCGCCGCCTGCGGCGTGCCGGTCAACTGAAACACTCCGAACAGGAGAAGCCTGTGAGCGCCAACCAGCACGACATCAAGGACCTCTCGCTCGCGCCCGACGGCGTGCTGCGCATCGAATGGGCCGACATGCACATGCCGGTGCTCGCCTCGATCCGCGAGCGGTTCGCACGCGAGAAGCCGCTCGAAGGCGTGCGCGTCGGCGCCTGCCTGCACGTCACGACCGAGACCGCCAACCTCATGCGCACGCTCAAGGCCGGCGGCGCCGACATCGTGCTGTGCGCCTCGCAACCCGCTGAGCACGCAAGACGACGTCGCGGCGGCGCTCGTCGCCGAGTACGGCATCCGCGTCTACGCCATCAAGGGCGAAGACGACGAGACCTACTACGACCACATCAACGCTGACGTCGACCACCGGCCCGAACATCACCATGGACGACGGCGCCGACGTGATCGGCGTGCTCCATGGCGAGCGCCCCGACATGGCGGCCGACATCATCGGCGGCACCGAAGAGACCACGACCGGCGTGATCCGCCTCAAGGCGCTCGAAGCCGAGGGCCGGCTGATGTTCCCCATCGTGGCCGTCAACGAAGCCAACACCAAGCACATGTTCGACAACCGCTACGGCACCGGCCAGTCGACCCTCGACGGCGTGATCCGCGCCACCAACATCCTGATCGCCGGGACCACCGTGCTGCGTGGCCGGCTACGGCTGGTGCGGCCGCGGTCTCGCGATGCGCATGAAGGGCCACGGCGCCGACGTGATCGTGCTCGAGGTCGACCCGCTCAAGGCGATCGAGGCGGTCATGGACGGCTTCCGCGTCATGCCGGTCGCCGAAGCGGCCAAGGTGGCCAAGGTGTTCGTCACCGCCACCGGCGACATCCATGTGCTGCGCAAAGAGCACTTCGAAGTCATGCCCGACGGCGCCATCGTCGCCAACACCGGCCATTTCAACGTCGAGATCGACATCCCGGCGCTCGAGGGTCTCGCCACGACCAAGCGCCGCGTGCGCGAGTTCGTCGACGAGTACACCATGGCCGACGGGCGCCGCATCTACCTGCTCGCCGAGGGCCGGCTCGTCAACCTGACCGCCGCCGAGGGTCACCCGGCGGCAGTGATGGACATGAGCTTCGCCAATCAGTCGCTGGCGGCCGAGTTCATGGTCGCCCATCACGCCGAGCTCGAGAACAAGGTGTACACCGTGCCCGCCGACATCGATGCCGAGATCGCGCGGCTCAAGCTCGAGACGATGGGTCTCGCCATCGACACGCTGACCGACGAGCAGGCGAAGTACCTCGCATCGTGGGACCAGGGGACCTGATCTCCACCGGGACCGGGCCGCGCCACACCCTGCGGATCGAGACCGTCGAGGTCCGCCCCGACGCCGTCGTGCTCATCGACCAGCTCGCGTTGCCGGCCGACGAGCGCTACGTCGCCTGTCTCACCTGGCGCGACGTCGCCGCTGGCATCGTCGACATGACCGTGCGGGGCGCGCCGGCGATCGGCGTAGCCGCGGCCGGCGCGCTGGCGCTGGCGGCCCGCGAGGCCGCGTTCGCCCATCCCGACGACCGTGCGGCCTTCGACGCCGCCCTCGACGAAGCCGCGGTGGGCCTCGCCCGTACGCGGCCCACCGCCGTCAATCTCACCTGGGCGATCGCCGAGATGCGCGCCGTGTGGCAGCGCTGCGGCGCCGGACCCCGAGGAATGCTGGCTCACGCTGCTGGCGCGGGCGCGCGAGATCCACGACGACGACATCCGCCGCTGCTACGCCATCGGCGCCTTCGGCGCCGCTCTACTTCAACGCGGGCGACGCGATCCTCACGCACTGCAACGCCGGCGCGCTCGCTACAGCCGGCTACGGCACGGCTCTCGGCATCATCAGAGCGGCCCACGAGCGCTTCGACGGCGCGCATCTCGGTGTTCGTCGACGAGACCCGGCCCTGGCTGCAGGGCGCGCGTCTGACGGCCTGGGAGCTCGGCGTCGAGGGCATCGAGTACGTCGTGATCGCCGACAACATGGCGGGGCACTTCATCTCACGCGGCGAGGTCGCGGCCGTCGTGGTCGGTGCCGACCGCATCGCCGCCAACGGCGACACCGCCAACAAGATCGGGACCTACACGCTGAGCGTGCTGGCCAAGGAACACAAGGTGCCGTTCTACGTCGCGGCGCCGCTGTCGACGGTCGATCTGACCGTCGACAGCGGCGCCGCCATCCCCATCGAGGAACGCGATCCCGCCGAGGTCACGAGCTTTCGCGGCGAGCAGGTGGCGCCAGTGGGGGCGGCCGCCCGGCATCCCGCGTTCGACGTCACGCCGGCGGCCAACGTCACCGCCATCGTCACCGAGGCGGGCGTCCTGCGGCCGCCCTACGGCAAGGCGCTGCGCATGGCCTGTCTCGACGGCGCCTGCGAGACATGAGCGGACCTCGTCCGTCGGACGAGCGGCACGGACCAGGGGGGCGCCGGTCGCGTGGCGAGCACGCGCCCAAAGCGATGATCATGGCGGCCGGCCTGGGCACGCGTCTCGCCCCACTGACGGACTGTATCGCCAAACCGATGGCGCCTATCGTCAACCGCCCGGTGATGGAACACATCCTGCGGCTGCTCGCGCGCCATGGCGTCACCAAGGTCTGCGTCAATCTGCACTACTATGCCGACGACATCCGCGCCTACTTCGGCGACGGCGCGGCGTTCGGCCTCGATCTCGAGTACCGCTTCGAAGAGACGCTGCTCGGCACCGCCGGCGGCACCGGCAACTTTCGCGACCTGCTGGCCGACGACACGTTCGTCGTGGTCAGCGGCGACGCCCTGACCGACGTCGACATCTCCGCACTCGTCAGGGCGCACCGCGCGCACGGCGGCATCGCCACGATCGCCGTCAAAGAGGTCGATGACCCTCGCACTACGGCGTCGTCGTCCACGACGCCGACGATCGCGTCACCGGGTTCCAGGAGAAGCCGCGCCACCGCCGAGGCCCTGTCGCACCTGTGCAACTGCGGCATCTACGTCTTCGAGCCGGCGATCTTCGACTTCATCCCGCCCGGCGCGCTTCGTCGACTGCGCGCAAGCGACGTCTTTCCGCGGCTGCTGGCGCGACGACGAGCCCTTCCACGTGTGGCGGCTCGACGACTACTGGAACGACGTCGGCAGCATCCGCGAGTACCGGCGCGGCAACTTCGACGCCCTGCTCGGTCGCGTCGCGGTCACGGTCCCCGGGCGCGAGCTGCGGCTCGGCGTCTGGGTCGGCGAGGGCACCGAGGTGGCCGACGACGCGACGATCGTGCCGCCGGTGCTGATCGGCGACGGCTGTCGCGTGGTCGCTCGGGCGCGCGCCTGGTCGGGCCGCTGATCATCGGCGACGGCTGCACCATCGGGCACGGCGCGGTGCTCGAAGGCGTCATCCACTGGAACGGCACCGCCACCGGCCGCCGGGCCTCGCTCGCCGGCGGCATCGTCGGCCGGGCGCGTGCGCATCGGCGAAGCACGCCACCGTGCACCGCGGCGCCGTCATCGGCGACGGCTGCGTCGATCTCCGACGGCGCCGTGGTCGGGCCGACGCCCGGCTCGCGCCTGCAGATCGACGGTCGTGGCGCCGCCGGTCGCGACCCAGTCGCCTGCGTGACCTCGTTCGCCGGCTGGCCGACGGCGTCGTCGACCTCTTTCTGCCCAGAGCGCTGCGTCGCGTGCGGGCGCGCCGGCCGCTGGCTGTGCGAGGCCTGCGCGCCCGCACTGCGTGCCGCTGCCGGCGACGGTCTGTCGTCGCTGCGGCGCGCCGCTCGCCGCCGTCGCGCGAGCGACTGCCACGAGTGCCGCGGCCGCGACCTCGCCTTCGTCACGGCGCGCGCCGCGTTCGTCTACGACGGTCCGGCGCGGCGCCTGGTGACGACCTGCAAGTTCCGCTCGCTGCGGTCGCTCGTCGCCGAGATGGCCGATCTCGCGGCCGGTCCGTTCGAGGCAGTCGCGGTGCGCGCGGCGCCTGCGGCGGCGTCGACCTGGTCACCTGCGTGCCGGTTCACCGCGATCGCGACCTCGAGCGCGGCTTCGACCAGGCGGCGCTGCTGGCGCGGCGCCTCGCCGGCGCCGCCGGCCTGCCGTTCGCCGCTCTGCTCGTGCGGACGCGCACGCGGCCGGCGGCAGAGCGGGCTCGGCGCCGCCGCGCGCGCCGCCAACGTGCGCGACGCGTTCACGATCGACGGGAGAACTGGTCGACAAAGCGGGTACAGTAAGGACCGTGGTTAGTGGTTGACGACGTCTACACGACGGGTGAGACACTACACGCGTGTTCCACCGCGTCTGAGACACGCGGGCTGCGAGCCGCACGCGTTCACGTTTGCGCGCGCCGCCCGCGATTTTCGTCTCTACGACGCACTGCGGATCGCAGCGAGTAAAGGAGCCGCGTTCATGAAGATCCAGGTCAAGGGCCGCCACGTCGTCGTCACCGATCCGCTGCGGGAGTACGCCGAGGAGAAGCTCGCCAAGCTTCATCGCGTGCTGAGCGAGCGACACATCGACGAGGTCACCCGGGTCGAGCTCGAGCTGACTCGTCGAGAAGAGCCACACCAGCGCCGACTCGCAGGTCGCCGAGGCGACGATCTTCACGCGCGGTCCGGTGATTCGCGCCAGGGAGTCGTCGACCGACATGTACGCCTCGATCGACCTGGTGACCGAGAAGCTGCAGCGTCAGGCCAAGAAGTACCACGACAAGGTGCACCACAAGCGCGCTGCGCCACAGTGGCCAAGGCCGCTCTCGGCGAGGCCGCCGCGCGTCGCCCGGCGAGAGAGGCCGAGCCCGAGGCCGGGTCTGCCGCCGCGTCCAGCCGCTTGCCGTGGCGGACGAGCTCGGCGCTCCGGACGGCAACAACCACGACGAGGCGCGGGTCGTCAAGAGCAAGCAGTTCGCGCTCAAGCCGATGTCGGTCGACGAAGCGACGCTGCAGCTCGAGCTGATCGGTCACGACTTCTTCGTGTTCACCAACGCCGAGACCAACGACACCAACGTCGTCTACCGGCGCAACGACGGTGCACTACGGTCTGATCGAGCCCGTCCGGCAGTAGTCGGCCGGATACGCCTGCGCGTGGGCGGTCGCCGTGGAGGGTCGCTGCAGGCAGGTGCGGCGCGAACCTGGGCGGCAAGGCGACCGCCACGCACGCGCCACGCAATAGGGTAATCTGAGCGTAGTCGGCAGCGACGACCAGAGAATCAGCGGCAACGACCAGAGAATCAGGTAAGTCCATGGCCAATTTCGTCGAACGAGTCCTGCGCGCCGGCGAAGGCAGGCGCATGAAGGAGCTCGAAAAGCAGGTGACCGAGATCACCGCGCTCGAGCCCGAGATCAGCGTGCTCTCGCGACGAGCAGCTGCGCGCCAAGACGACTCGAGTTCCGGGAGCGGCTGGCCGAGGGCGAGACGCTCGACGACCTGCTCTACGAGGCCTTCGCCGTGGCCCGCGAGGCCTCGAAGCGCGTGCTCGGCATGCGGCCCGTTCGACGTGCAGCTCATGGGCGGCATCGTCCTGCACGACGGCGACATCGCCGAGATGAAGACCGGCGAGGGCAAGACGCTCGTCGCCGTCATGCCGATGTACCTGAACGCGCTCGCCGGCAAGGGCGCCCACCTGGTCACGGTCAACGACTACCTGGCCCGCCGCGACGCCGAGTGGATGGGCGACATCTACCGCTTCCTCGGGCTCGAGGTCGGCGTCATCCAGGCGATGATGGATGCCCGAGGAGCGCCGCGTCGCCTACAACGCCGACATCACCTACGGCACCAACAGCGAGTTCGGCTTCGACTACCTGCGCGACAACATGGCGATGCGCCTCGGCGAGTGCGTGCAGCGCGGCCACTACTACTGCATCGTCGACGAGGTCGACTCGCATCCTCATCGACGAGGCGCGCACGCCGCTGATCATCTCCGGGCGCGCCCGAGACGGCCGCCGACACCTATCGCGATTTCGCGCGCGTCGTGCCGCGCCTCAAGCCCGGCGACGACTACGAGGTCGACGAGAAGCAGCGCACCGTGGCCGTCACCGAGTCGGGCGTGGCCAAGGTCGAGAAGGCGCTCGACATCGACAATCTCTACAAGGACGCCAACGGCGCGCTCGTCAACCACCTGATCCAGGCGCTGCGCGCCCAGGCGCTGTACCACAAGGACGTCGAGTACGTGGTCAAGGACGGCGAGGTGCTGATCGTCGACGAGTTCACCGGGCGCATCCTCGACGGGCGCCGCTACTCTGAGGGCCTGCACCAGGCGATCGAGGCCAAGGAGCAGGTCCCGATCCGCGAGGAGAACCAGACCCTGGCCACGATCACGCTGCAGAACTACTTCCGCCTCTACGAGAAGCTGGCCGGCATGACCGGCACGGCCAAGACCGAAGAAGACGAGTTCCGCACGATCTACGCGCTCGATGTCGTGCAGATCCCCACCAACGTGCCCATGATCCGCCTCGACCGCAACGACTTCATCTTCACGACCACGCAAAGAGAAGTACGCGGCCGTCGTCGACGACATCGTGGGGCGCTCACGAAAAGGGCCAGCCGGTCCTGGTCGGCACCGTGTCGGTCGAGGTCAGCGAGCATGCTCGTCGAAGCTGCTCGAGCGTCACGGCGTGCCGCACAACGTGCTCAACGCCAAGCAGCACGAACGCGAGGCCGAGATCATCAAGAACGCCGGCGAGCGCGGCGCGGTGACGATCGCCACCAACATGGCCGGCCGCGGCGTCGACATCAAGCTCGGCGAGGGCGTGTTCGAGCTCGGCGGCCTCTACGTGCTCGGCACCGAACGCCACGAGAGCCGGCGCATCGACAACCAGCTGCGCGGCCGTTCCGGCCGCCAGGGCGACCCCGGCGAGAGCCGCTTCTACCTGTCGGCCGAAGACGATCTGATCCGGCTGTTCGCCGGCGATCGCATGTATCGCGTGCTCAACCGGCTCGGTCCGGGCGAGGGCGAGGCGATCGAGCACAAGATGCTCTCCGGGGTCGTCGAGCGGGCCCAGAAGAAGGTCGAGGAGCTCAACTTCATGCGCCGCAAGAACGTGCTGCAGTACGACGAGGTCATGAACGAGCAGCGGCGCGTGATCTACGAACAGCGCCGCCGCATCCTCGAGGGCGAGGACTTCGGCGAGCAGGTGCGCGAGATGATCGAGCAGGTCGACGGCGACCGTCGTCGAACGCGCCTCGGCCGACACGCCAGTACGCCGAGGACTGGGACCTCGACGCGTCTTCTGGTCGCCTGCGTGCGGTCTACGACCCGTCGCTCAGCGAAGGTCGACATCGAGCGACGTGACCGACGGTCGACGAGCTGACCGAACTGGCCGTCGACGACGCGCTCGCGCAGTACGACGAGCGCGAGAAGCTGATCGGCGAGGAGCAGATGCGCGCCGTCGAGCGCGCCGTCATGCTGTCGATCATCGACGTGCGCTGGAAGGACCACCTGCTCGACATGGACTACCTGCAGGAGGGCATCCACCTGCGGGCGCTGGGCCAGCGCGACCCGCTCTCCGAGTACAAGACCGAGGGCTTCGACCTCTTCGAGGACATGCTCGACGGCGTGCGCCAGAGCGTGGTCACGACGCTCATGAAGAACTCGCCCGAGGACCTCGCCTACTTCGCCGCCATGACCTTCGACCAGCCGCATGCTGGCGCTCAACTACACGAGCGGCGACGACCTCGCCTACCAGACCTCGTTCGCCGGCGCCGCGATCGCGGCCGGCGACCGCCACGTCAACGGGCGAGCGACGAGCGGCTACATGCGCGCCGGCCGCGGCCCAGGGCGCGCCGGCGATGGCGGCCCAGCCGCACGCCCGTCGCCGTGCAGCAGCGCCATCGTCGATCGAGAAGCTCGGCCGCAACGACCCCTGCTGGTGCGGGAGCGGCAAGAAGTTCAAGAAGTGTCATGGAGCCTAGACGATCTCCGTCAGGCTCGTGAGGCTGTAGCCGGGCCCTCGGGGAGCCGTCAGCGCGTCCCGAACCCGCCGTTGCCCATGAGCGTCGGCGAGCCGCTCGGCGGCCTCTTCGAGCAGCGCCGCGAAGGCCGCACTCGCCGCCGAGCAGGTCGGAGCACTTCTCGGGCGAGACCGGCCTGCTGAACAGGAAGCCCTGCAGCACGTCGCACGACTCGGCGCCCAGGAAGGCCGCCTGCTCGTGCGTCTCGACGCCCTCGGCGACGACCGTCAGACCGAGCCGGTGTCCGAGGGCGATGACCGAGGTCGCGACGACGACGTGCTCGCGCGCCTCCTCGAGGTTCATCACGAAGCTGCGGTCGATCTTGACGGTGTCGATCGGCAGTCGCGCCAGATGCGACAGCGACGAGTAGCCGGTGCCGAAGTCGTCGAGCGCGACGCGCACGCCGAGCTGCTTGAGACCGTTGAGCAGCGCGATCGTGCGCTCGGGGTCCTGGATGGCCATCGACTCGGTGATCTCGATCTCGAGCAGGTGCGGCGCGCAGGCCGGTCTCAGAGCAGCGTCTTGCGCACGAGTCCGACGATGTCCTGCTGCTCGAACTGTCGCGGCGAGATGTTGACCGCCATGCGCACGCCGCCGTCGAGATCGACCACGCCGGGTTCCACACGATCGCCTGGCGGCAGGCCGCGTCGAGCACCCAGGCGCCGATGGGCAGCATGAGGCCCGTCTCTTCGGCCAGCGGGATGAACTCGTCCCGGCGGGATGATGCCGCGTTCGGGGTCGTTCCAGCGCAGCAGCGCCTCGACGCCCGACTACGCCGCCGCTGTAGCTGTCGATCTGCGGCTGGAAGTCGAGGATGAAGTGCTCGAGCTCGAGGGCGCGGTGGAGGTCGCTCTCGAGACCGAGGCGCTCGCTCGAGGTCGTGTTCGACGCTCTCGTGGAAGAACTGCCAGGTGTTGCCGCCGGCTGCCTGGGCGCGGCGCATCGCCTTGGCGGCGTTGCGCAGCAAGCGCGTCGCCGTCGGCGCCGTCGGAGGGGAAGATCGGCGATGCCGATGCTCGGCGTGAGGAAGACCTCGCGCCCGCCGACCTCCCAGCGGCGATCGAACGCCGCCTTGATGCGCTCGACGGCGCGGGTGACGTCGGTCGAGCGTCGACGTGCCGGCGAGCAGCAGCACGAAGTCGCCCTCGCCGGTGCGCGCCACGAAGTCGTCGTCGCGCAGGTCGCGCTGCAGGCGGCTCGGCGACCATGCCACTCGAGCTGCTCGGTGGCTTCGTGGCCGAGCGAGTCGTGCACGTTCTTGAAACGATCGATGCCGAGCGCGACCGTGGCGAATCCGCGCTGCTCGCGCTGTGAGAACGGCGAGCAGTTGATGCGAGATGCGCGCTCGACCTCGGCGCGGCCGGCGGGAGCCGTCGCAGACGAAGTCGCCGGCCGCGCCGAGGCTCGCATCGGACGTCACGTCGACGAGCACGACGACGATGCCCGCTCGCGCCGCCGTTGCCGGCCGTGCGCAGCGGCTCGGCGGTGATCTGCAACGAGGCGGGTGGGCATGCCGTTGCCGCCCGGCGACACGAGCGACGACGATCGTGGACGGGCCGGCCGGTCGGCGGCCACGGTGCGCACCGGAGATCGGTCGGCGTCGAGCGGCGCGCCGTCGTCGTCGAGCAGTCGCGTTCTCGAACCGCTGCCAGGCGCGCAGGCGCTCGGTGGCGCCGGCGCTCGGGGTCGAGACCGATCAGCGCGGCGGCGGCATCGTCGACGTGGAGCGCGTGACCGGCGGCGTCGCAGAGCACGACACCGACGTCGAGCCTTGCGACGTGCGTCGCCGTCGATGCGTGTGGTCGCTCTGCGGTCGGTCTCGGCGAACGATCGCCTTGGTCCTCGGTCACGGTCACTCCAGATGAATCGGCTGATTCCGGTCCCGGACCGCGAGCAGAGTCTGCAGCATACGCTCTTGGCGCGACCGGCCGTCGGCCACCGGCGGCATCGGGTATACTGCTCGAGTCATGACGACAACCGTCCCCGACGCACTCGCCGAGCTCGACGCGCTCCGCGAGCGGCTGCGAGGCGCCTCCGAGCGTCTCAGCTGGCTGCGGAGCTATCTTTGACCCCCCTCGCCTGACCGCCGACATCGCCGCGCTCGAGGAGCGCATGCGTGCCCCCGACTTCTGGGACGACGCCGACGCGGCGCCAGCGCACCTCGGCCGAGTACAGCCGCCTCAAGCGCCGTCTCGAGGACTTCGCGGCGCTCGAGGAGCGCTTCGGCGATCTCGAGACCACCGAGGAGCTCGTCCGCGAGGAGCTCGCCGGCGACGAGGTCGACGACGAGCTCTTCGGCGAGCTCGCCCGCGGTCTGGCCGCGCTCGAGCGCGAGCTCGAGCGCGGCGAGGAGCAGCGCTTCTTCAGCGGCCGCTACGACGAGGGCGGCGCCATCGTCACCATCCATCCCGGCGCCGGCGGCACCGAGTCGCAGGACTGGGCCGAGATGCTGCTGCGCATGTACCTGCGCTGGTTCGAGCAGCGCGGCTTCAAGGTCGAGATCAACGACACGCAGGAGGGCGACGAGGCCGGCATCAAGAGCGCGACCATCACGGTCGAGGGCGAGAACGCCTACGGGCTGCTGGCCTCCGAGAAGGGCGTGCACCGCCTGGTGCGCATGAGCCCCTTCGACTCGGCCAACCGGCGCCACACCAGCTTCGCCGCGGTCGAGGTCAGCCCGCTCGTCAGCGACGACGTCGAGGTCGAGATCGACGACGACGACCTGCGCGTCGACACCTATCGCTCCAGCGGCGCCGGCGGCCAGCACGTCAACAAGACGAGCTCGGCCGTGCGCATCACGCACCTGCCCACCGGCATCGTCGTGCAGTGCCAGAACGAGCGTTCGCAGATCTCCAACCGGGCGACCGCCATGCGCATGCTCAAGTCGCGGCTGCTCGAGCTCGAGGAGCGCAAGCGCGCCGAAGAGCTCGCCCGCGAGCGCGGCGAGCAGCTCGACGTCAACTTCGGCTCGCAGATCCGCAGCTACGTGCTGCACCCGTACCAGATGGTGAAGGACCTGCGCACCGACCACGAGATCGGCAACACCCAGGCGGTGCTCGACGGCGATCTCGACCCGTTCGTCCACGCGTATCCTGATGTGGCGGGCGGGCAACGACGGCCAGGGCGGCGGCAGCCGCGCCGGCGCAGCCGGCCGGGCCGCCGCCGACGCCTAACGGGCGCGCGCCGATGGCCGATGCGAGTACGTGACGACCTGATCGCGGCACGGCTCGCACGCCTGGAGGCGCGGCGAAGGCCCGCCCGGCCGCGCGCCTAGCGCCCGCTGGCCGAGAAGTGCTGGTAGTCCTTCAGCGAGTGCCAGTCGCCACCCCAGCCCCAGCCGTAGGCCGCGAAGGCCCGCTCGACCACGTCGTTCGCGGTGATCATGCCGGGCAGACCGAGGTTGCGGTCGACGAACTTCCCGGCAGTGTGCGGGAACACCGCGCCGTCTTTGACCATGGGGTTCTCGAGCGGGTCGATGTCGATGGCGCGGCCCAGCGCGTGTTCGGACCAGACCGACGAGCCCTCGACGAGGCGGCCGTTGAACGCGGAGGTGTTGTCGGCCTCCATCGAGCGTTCGTCGTTCGCGCCGTAGGCGTCGACGAGCACCATGCGGCGGATGGGGAAGCGTGCGTCGTAGAGACGGTGCAGGGCGCCGACTATGGCAGTCACGGCATCCTGGTTGACGATCAAGCGGCCGGTGTGGGGACGGCCGTCGAAGCCCCAGTACGTCAGCGAGACGAGGCGCAAGTCGTCGAGCGAGACGGGACAGTCGGCGCTCCACGAGCCCGAGTCGATCATGGTCTGGCGGCGGGACTGGCTGAGGAGAGAGACCGACGCGCGGAACGGCGGCGGCGTGTCTGGTGACGGTGAGGCAGACGGGCTCGACGGCGGCGCCGTCGCAGGCGGCGACGGCGCGACGGTGACGGTGACGGTGGCGCGGGGGGCGGGCTGCGGGGCGGACGCCCCGCAGCCCGCCCCGACACCGACGACCACGACGAGGAGCAGTGCACCGGCCAGGGCGGTGAAGAGGCTCTGATCCTTCCGCAGCATGCCCATGCCGCCACCATAACGGTCGGCAGGCCTGCGGCGAAGGGCGAGATCCGCGCCGAACGCCACCCCGCAGGCGCCGCGGCGGCGCGGGTCTAGTCATCCTGCGAGAAGAAGATGTTCTTGACCTCGGTGTAGAGGTTGACGGCGTGCATGCCCATCTCGCGGCCCATGCCGCTGCGCTTGTAGCCGCCGAACGGAGCCTCGGTGTGCACGCTGTGCGATGAGTTGACGCTGAGCGCGCCGGTCCTGATGCCCTTCGCCAGCCGGATCGCGCGGCCCAGGTCGTTCGTCCAGATCGAGCCCGACAGACCGTAGCTGACGTCGTTCGCGAGCCGCACGGCCTCTTCCTCGGTGTCGAACGGGATGACCGCCGCCACCGGGCCGAAGATCTCCTCCTGCGCGACGCGCATGTCGTTGCGCACGTCGACGAGCACGCTGGGGCGAAGGTAGAAACCGTGGTCGCCGCCCGCCACCTCGGGGATGGTGCCCCCGGTGGCGACGGTGGCCCCCTCGCGCTCACCGATGCGCAGGTAGTCGACCGACGTCTGTCGCTGGGCGGCGGAGATGAGGGGACCGATCTCGGTCTGTTCGTCGAGCGGCTGGCCTACAATCAGCTCGTCGGTGCGGTGCGCCATCGCGGCGACGAACTCGTCGTAGGCGGGCCGCTCGACGAACACGCGCGAGCGCGCGCAACAGTCCTGACCGCAGTTGCCGAACACCGACCAGACGGAGCGCTCCAGGGCCTTGTCCATATCGGCGTCGGCGAACACGACGTTGGCCGACTTGCCGCCGAGTTCCAGAGAGACCCTGGTGATGTTGGCGGCACATTGCGCCATGATCCGCGCGCCGACGGCCGTCGATCCCGTGAACGACACCTTCGCGACTCGCGGGTCGCCGACGAGTGCGCTCCCGACGGCCTCACCCGGCCCCGGCAGGACCGAGATCGCGTCCGGCGGGAGCCCCGCCTCGATGAGGATCTCGGCCAGACGCAGCACCGTCAACGGGGTGAACGAGGCAGGCTTGACCACGACGGTGTTGCCGCACGCGAGCGCGGGGGCGATCTTCCACGAGGCGATGACCATCGGGAAGTTCCATGGGGTGATGAGAACGCACACGCCGACGGGCTCGCGCAGCGTCACGTCGAGGCCCGGATCCTGCACGGGCAGCGTCTCGCCGAAGATCTTGTTCGCGGCGCCGCCCCAGTACTCGAGCACGTCGGCGACCAGCGCCGCTTCGTCGCGGGCGTCGCGGATGGGCTTCCCGGCGTTGCGGGCCTCGAGTTCGGCGAGCTCAGCGATGCGCTCGCGGACCAGGAACGCGGCCTTGGTGAGGATGTGGCCGCGTTGCGTGGCGGGCGTTCTCGGCCAGGCCCCCTCGTCGAACGCACGGTAGGCGACACCGAGGGCGCGATCGACATCCTCAGGTCCCGCTTCGGCAACCTCGGCGAGCGGGGCCCCGGTCCCGGGTTCGATCACAGTGAAGGTCTTCCCGCTGGCCGACGCGACCTGCCGGCCGCCGATCACAAGAGACTCAACGTTGCCCATTCATGCGCCTCCTGATTTGATAGGAACGTGCCGGGGACTTCTTCGCTCGTACGATCTCCCCGCTGGGGGCGCAAGCGAAGCATCCTTCAAGTGGGTCGTTCGTCTCGTCATCCGTAGTGCAGCGGTCAAATAGGACGCTTGCAATGGCATGAGGGACATAGTGTGGGGGGTAGACAACGTTGACATGCTGTTAACCAGTCCGGATAAATGCACCATCATCCCTCATCCATCTGGATAAAGGAGAAGGCAGTGGCCGACGAATCTGTGAACAAGTCGGTGCCGACGGGCCTCGATGCCGACACTAGGAAGCTGCACGAGCTCGGGTACGCCCAGGAACTCGACCGCCGCATGAGCGGCTTCAACAACTTCGCGATCTCCTTCACGATCATCTCTATCCTGTCGGGCTGCCTGACGCTGTACTACTTCGGCCTGCAGCACGGCGGGCCGCCGGTCATGCTCTGGGGCTGGCTGTTCGTCGGCGTGATCGTCATCTTCGTGGGCATGTCCATGGCCGAGATCTGCTCGTCGTTCCCGACCGCCGGCGGCCTCTACTATTGGGCCGCGAAGCTGGCGCCCGGTAACAGCGCTCCCGTCTGGTCGTGGTTCACCGGCTGGTTCAACCTGCTCGGGCAGGTCGCCGTCACCGCCGGCATCAGCTTCGGCTGCGCCTACTCGGTCTCGGCCTTCCTCGCCCTTTACACTAACCAGTCGTACTGGCTTTCGCCCGGACATACGATCGCCATCCTGGCGGTGATCCTCTTCGCCCAGGGCCTGCTGAACACGTTCAGCATCCGCCTCGTGGCGCTCCTCAACGACGTCTCGGTCTGGTGGCACATCGTCGGGGTGCTCGCCATCCTCGTCATCCTTCTGGTGGCACCTTCATCGCACACCCACCAGTCCGTGTCGTTCCTGTTCGGGAGCAAGGGATGGCACGCGTTCGCCGGGCTTTCGGGATTCTCGATTCCGTTCTACATCTTCCTCGTCGGCCTGCTGAACGCGCAGTACACGTTCACCGGTTACGACGCCTCGGCACACGTGACCGAAGAGACCGTGCGTGCGAACGTCGCCGGACCGAAGGGCATCGTCAACTCGATCTGGATCTCGTTGATCTTCGGGTTCCTGCTGCTGTTCGCCGTCTCCATCGCGATTCCGACCCACTACCCGGTCACGATCGGGGGCACGGTCTACAAGAGCGCGAGCGAGATCGGCGCCCTGTTCGTGCCATGGACGGTCATCTTCGAGTACTCGGCGGGTCGGATCGCCGCCGAACTGCTGATCCTGGTCGTCATCGGGGCGCAGTTCTACTGCGGCATGTCGTCGGTCACGGCGAATTCGCGCATGATCTATGCGTTCTCGCGCGACGGCGCCGTGCCGTTCTCGAGGTACTGGCACCAGGTCAGCAAGAAGCGCCGCGTCCCCGTCCATTCGGCCTGGTTCGGCGCCGTCGGGGCATTCATCCTGGCCGCGCCCTACCTCATCAACTCGGCCGCCTACGGCGCGGTGACCTCGATCGCGGTCATCGGTCTCTACATCGCCTACCTCACGCCGGTGTTCCTGCGGCGCATCAACGGAAGCGCCTTCCACCCTGGTCCCTGGGTGCTTAACAAGACGTGGGGTCCGGTCATCGGCTGGATCGCGATCGTTTGGGTCGTCTTCATCTGCATCGTGTTCATGTTGCCGACCTATACTCCGATCACCAGGCTGTCATTCAACTACACGCCGATAGCGGTGCTCGTGGTCATCGGCTTCGCCGGCATCTGGTGGGCGGTCTCGGCCCGTAAGTGGTTCAAGGGCCCGAAGGTCCAAGGCACGCCCGAGGAACTGGCAGAGATCGAACGCGACCTCAACGTGGTCTGATCGGCCGGTCCCAAGGAGATGACTCCGGGGGCGGGGCGGCGAGCCTTCCAGGCTCGCCGCGCCGCGCCCCCATGTAGGTCTTGAACATGGCACTCTGAGGAGGATGCATGACCGTTGACGACAACCTTGCCGCACGCGGCAAGCTCGATGTAGCGGCCCTCGAGGCGCTGACCGAGGCGGGCGCCATCGACACCGTGCTCTGCATGTTCACCGACATGCAGGGCCGGTTCATGGGCAAACGGGTCGTGCCGCAGTACTTCCTGAAGGAGGTGCTCGGTCACGAGGGTCTCCACGCCTGTCTCTATCTGGTCACCGTCGACATGGCGGGCGAGGTGCTGCAGGGCTTCCGCTTCGCCGACTGGGAGAGCGGCTACGGCGACTTCAAGCTGATGCCCGACCTCGCCACCCTGCGCGTCGTTCCCTGGCTCGACAAGACGGCCGTCGTGATCTGCGACGTGGCCGACGAGCACACGGGCGAGCTGGTCGAGGTCGCACCGCGGACCGTGCTGAAGCGCCAGCTCGAGAAGGCGGCGAAGGCCGGCTACACCATGAAGATGGCATCGGAGCTCGAGTTCTACGTCTACACCGACTCGTTCGAAGAGCTGGCCGAGCGCGGCTATCAGGACGTTCATCCCTCGTCGGCCTACGGCATGGACTACAACATGCTGCAGACCACGAGGGACGAGTGGCTGATCCGCAAGGTCCGCAACGACATGCTGGGCGCCGCGATCCCGGTGGAGTTCTCGAAGGGCGAGACCGGCCGGGGCCAGCACGAGATCAACATCACCTACGCCGACGCCCTCGAGGCGGCCGACAACCACGCGATCTTCAAGCACGGCACGAAGGAGATCGCGATCATGTCGGGCGCGGCCGTGACGTTCATGGCGAAGTGGAAGATGGAAGAGGCCGGCTCGTCGTGTCACCTGCACACGAGCGTGTGGAACGCCGATGGCTCGGCCTCGCTGATGTGGGATGCCGCCGCTCCGCGCAACCAGTCGGAGATCTTCCGCCACTTCCTGGGCGGGTGCATGGCGACCGCGCGCGAGCTGTCGATCATGTTCGCCCCGTTCGTGAACTCCTACAAGCGCTACCAGCTCGGCACCTGGGCGCCGACGGCCATCGTCTGGGGCCCCGACAACCGCACCTGCGGCTTTCGGATCGTCGGCGAGCACAACGGCCTGCGCGTCGAGAACCGCATCCCGGGTGCCGACGCCAACCCCTATCTCGCCTTCGCGGCCACCATCGCCGCCGGACTCTACGGCATCGAGCACAAGATCGAACCGCCGGAGATGTTCGAGGGCAACGCCTACGAGGCCAAGGACGTCCCCCGCGTGCCGACCTCGCTCTACGAAGCGGTTGACGCGTTCGAGAAGAGCGCCATGGCCAAAGAGACGCTCGGCGAGGAGGCCGCCGATCACATCGCCACGAGCGCCAGGTGGGAGCAGACCATCTTCGACAACAACGTGGTCACCGACTGGGAGGTGGAGCGCTACTTCGAGCAGGCCTGAGGCCGGACGCGGGACTCCGCCGAAGCAGGGCTCGCGCGCCGACCTCGTCAGCCGGAGGGCCGTCGGATGGGCCGTCGTCTTGACGGCCTCGAGCGGCAATGCTCAACTTGGTAGCAGAATCCGTCCTGGTCCGCCGCCGTCTGCACGACGACGGTGCGGCGGCGGACCGGTCGATCGTCGAGAGGCGCCCGCCGCACGGCGGGGCGCCTCTCTCGCAGCGAAAGGAGATACGAGGTGGCTAGCTCTGAACCGCAGGGTCGCCTGGCGGGCAAGGTCGCCCTCATCACCGGCGCCGCTATGGGCCAGGGGCGCGAGGCGTGCCGGCTCTTCGCCGCGCACGGCGCCCGCATCATCGCGCTCGACATCGACGAAGCCAAACTGGCCGAGACCGTCGCCCTCGTCAAGGACGCGGGCGGCGAGATCGTCGGCTTCAGAAGGCCGACGTGAGCGACGAGGCCCAGGTGAAGGCGGCCGTCGAGGGCGGCGTCGGCGCCTTCGGCAAGCTCGACATCGTCTACAACAACGCCGGCGTCCTGTGGCGCGACTACGACTTCTCGGTGGTCGACACGCCGCGCGACCACTGGGACAAGGTCCTGGCCATCAACCTGACCAGCGTGTTCCTCGTCCTCAAGTACTGCGTGCCCAAGCTCAAGGCGAACGGCGGCGGCTCGATCATCAACGTCGGCTCGATCTCGTCGCTGGTCGGCTTCAGCCGGCCCCAGGACGCCTACACGAGCGCCAAGGGCGCCCTCATCGCGCTCACCAAGTCGCTGGCCGTGCAGTACGGCCCCGACAACATCCGCGCCAACATCATCCACCCCGGCATCATCGACACGCCGATGCAGGCCACGGAGATGGCCAAGCCGGAATGGGTCGAGGACGTCGTGAAGTCGATCCCGCTGCGGCGCGTCGGCCAGCCGCGCGACATCGCCAACGCGGCCCTGTTCCTGGCCAGCGACGAGGCGTCGTGGGTCACGGGAGCCGAGCTCCTCGTTGACGGCGGCTTCATCGCCACCTGAGGCGGACCAGGTGAGCGCACCCAGGAGACACAGATGACCCCCGGTCAAGGCGGCAGCGGCGCCGCGATCCCGGCAGAGGCGGCGCGAGCTTCTGCGCTGGATCAAGTCCGAGAACGTCGAGATGGTCAACCTGCGGGTGACCGATCTCAACGGTCTGACCCGCCAGCTGAGCTTCCCGCCGACGAGCGTCGACGAGGAGCTGCTCACGGCGGGCACCGGCGCGGGCATGTCGAACTACCCCGGCTACCGCACGATCGAGGCGTCGGACATGCGCATGGTCCCCGACCTCGCGACGGCGTTCCTCGACCCATGCACCGAGACCAGGACGCTCAACATCCTCTGCGTACATCCGCAACGCCGACGGCAGCGACTTCGGCCGCTGCCCGCGCAGCATCCTGCGGCGGGCGGTCGAGCGGCTCGACGGCGGTGGCGGGCGAGGGCGAGCTCATGGTGCTGCCCGAGCTCGAGTTCTACATCTTCGACGACGTGCGCTACACGACGACGATGCAGAAGTCGTCGTACCAGGTCGACGCCGTCGAGGCGAGCTGGAACACCGACGCCGACGATGCAGCCCAACCTCGGCTACAACCTCGGCCGGGCGGTCGGCCAGCACGCCGCGCCGCCGCGCGACCATCTCTACGAGGTGCGCAGCGACATCGTGCAGGCGCTCGGCGCCTGCGGCGTGCCCGTCAAGTACCACCACCACGAGCTCGGCGGCCCCGGCCAGGTCGAGATCGAGCTGCTCTTCGAGCCATGCCCTGCGGGCGGGCGACCACCTGCAGATGAGCAAGGACATCATCAAGTCGGTCGCGCTGCGGCACGGCAAGACGGCGACCTTCATGCCCAAGCCGCTGCACGACGAGGCCGGCAACGGCCTGCACTTCCACCTGTACCTCAAAGAGGGCGATAGGTCGCTCTTCTACGAGGACGGCAAGTACGGCAGCCTGAGCGACGCGGCTCTCTACGCCATCGGCGGCCTGCTGCATCACACGCCGGCGCTCATGGCCATCTGCAACCCGAGCACCAACTCGTTCCGGCGCTTCGCCCCCGGTCTGGCGGCGCCGGTGCATCTCTTCTTCGCGGTCGCCAACCGCAGCGCCGCGCTGCGCATCCCGGCCTACGGCATGTCGCCGACGGGGCAGCGCATCGAGTACCGCATGGCCGACGCCATCGGCAACCCGTACCTGACGCTGGCGGCCGTGACCGCGGCCATGGCCGACGGCATCGAGAAGAAGATCTCCCGCAAGGAGCACGGCTTCGGCCCCTTCGACGTGAACGTCTACACCCTGCCCGCCGAGGAGCAGGCCAAGATGAAGCAGGCGCCGACCAGCCTCGAGAAGGCGCTGTCGGCGCTCCAGGCCGACCACGAGTTCCTCACCGCCGGCGGCGTGTTCGACGACGGCTTCGTCGACACCTGGGTCGATCTGAAGATGAAGAACGAGGTCGGACCGCTGGCCATCAGGCCGCATCCTTACGAGTTCTCGTTGTACTACGACCGCTGAGGCGGGGGCGGGGCGGCGGGGCTCGTGCGAGCCCCACCGCCCCGCCCCCGCCCGCGGCGAACGGAGGTAAGCAGCGATGCCGCACGGCTACAACGACTGCGTCGCGCACGTCGACCTGAGCGTGGGCGAGGTCAGGCTCGAGCACCCCGGGCAGGAGTTCTTCCTGAAGTACCTGGGCGGCAGCGCGCTGGCGACGTTCTACCTGCTGCGCGACATCCCCGCAGGCGCCGACCCGCTGGGCCCCGACAACGTGTTCGTCGCTGGCGCCGAGCGTCGTGACGGGCGCACCGATCTCGGGCCTCTCGCGCTTCAACGTGAGCGCGAAGTCGCCCGAGACCGGGCTGGTCGGCGACGCCCAGTGCGGCGGGCACTTCGGGCCGCAACTGAAGTTCGCCGGCTTCGACGCGATCGTGGTGCACGGGCGTTCGGCCGAGCCCGTGTACCTGTGGGCCACAGACGATCATGGTCGAGATCCGCCCGGCCGGCCACCTCGTCCACATGGACACGGCCGAGCTCCAGGCCGCCATCCGCGCCGAGCTCGGCGACGCGCGCGCCCAGATCGTGCAGAACGGCCCCGCCGGCAGGCGTCTGGTGCGCTTCGCCAGCGTGACCAACGACCTTCACCACGTCGCCGGCCGAACCGGCATGGGCGCGGTGATGGGCTCCAAGAACCTGGTGGCCGTGGCGGCACGCGGCAAGCGCCGCTACGAGTTCGCCGACGAGGACGCCGTCAAGGCGCTCGCCAAGAAGGGCGTCGAGACGTTCAAGGCATCGCCCGGCTGGCAGGACTTCGGCGCCAACGGCACGCCGGTGCTGGTGGGCTCGAACCGCAACATCAGCAACCTCACGACGCGCAACTTCCGCGAGAGCGTCTTCGCGGGCACCGACACGCTGCTGACCGACGTGTTCCACGAGAAGCCCTTCTACCAGGGCCGTGACACCTGCGCCAACTGCGTGATGCGCTGCAAGCAGCAGGTCGCCGCCGACGAGCCCTGGCCGATCGACGAAGCCTACGGCGGTCCCGAGTTCGAGACGATCGGTCTGATGGGCACGAACCTCGGCATCGGCGACCTCAAGGCCGTCGCCAAGGCCAACGAGCTGTGCAACGCCAACGGTCTCGACACGATCTCGACCGGCGGGCTGATCGCCTTCGCCATCGAGTGCTACCAGAACGGTCTGATCGGGCCCGCCGACACGAATGGCCTCGAGCTGCGCTTCGGCGACGGCGAGGTGCTCGTCGAGCTCACGCGCCGTATCGGCGAGCGCGAGGGCATCGGCGACACGCTGGCCGGCGGCTTCGCCGCGGCCATCGCCGCCTTCGGCCCGGAGTCGGCCAAGTACGCCGTGCAGGTCAAGGGCGCAGGGCTGCCGGCGCACATGCCGCAGATCAAGTACACGATGGCGCTCATGTACTCGGTGTGCGCCTTCGGGCCGGACCACATGAGCTGCGAGCACGACGGCATGCTCAACTCCTGCGGCCCGGACATCGTCGGGCTGGGCATCGAGGACGCGGTGCCGTTCGACGAGCTCACCGAGCAGAAGGTGCGCTACGTCCTCTACACCCAGTACTTCTACGCCCTGCTCGACTCGCTCGAGCTCTGCGCGTTCTGCTTCTCTCCCGGCGGCCTCTACGGGTATCGCGACATCGAGGACATCGTGCAGGCCACGACCGGCATTCCCGCCAACCTGTGGTACCTGATGAAGGTCGGCGAGCGTCGCGTCAACATGATGTTCGCCTTCAACTGTCGCGAGGGCTACGTACCGCAGCTCGAGGAGCTGCCCGAGCGCGTCTTCGAGACGCTCACCGAGGGCCCGAAGGCCGGCCGTCAGATCAGCCGCGACGACATGAAGGCAGCGGTGCGCAGCTACTACGAGATGCTCGGCTGGGATGTGGGTACCGGCCTGCCGCGCGAGGGCAGGCTGCGGGAGCTCGGCCTGGGCTGGGTCGAGGAGCTCCTGCCGGCCGGCGGCGGCGTGCGAGACGCCTAGGCCGGGTGTGCCGACGTTCGATTCCTGAGCGTGCTCTAGGAAGGCGGCATGCGGGTCAACCGAGGTCGCACCAGGCGCCGCCGACGCGCGTCTTGCGGCGATGGAGTCTGCTATAATCGCTCTCCTCGTGGGCGACTAGCTCAGTTGCGTAGAGCGCCAGCTCGACAAGCTGGAGGTCGTTGGTTCAATTCCAACGTCGCCCACCATCCTTGCTTCCGCCGCCCGTCTGGGGCCACAGCGCCCGGTCCGACCACCACCTGCTTCCCTGAACACCGTCCCCGGCCCACTCACCGCTTGCGCCCCCCGCGGCGCTGCCGGCTCGCATTGCGCGGCCGGGGGCGCGGCTGCGGCCGCCCAGCAGGCGATCTCGCCTGCTGCCCCGCAGGCGCGGCCGCGCCCGCGCGGGCCAACCGGGCGCGCTGCATCGTGATGAACGCGAATGCGATGCTGCCCAACATGAGGCGCGTCACGTACGGCCCGGCCTGGCTGCCGAGCGTCAGCAGACCGGTCACGGCGCCCGTACCGGCCGTCGCCAGCATGACGAGTTGCACGTTGCGCGCCCGTGCACGGGAGAAGATCGGCAAGTAGGACGAGTCCAGCGCCAGGAGCAGCATCAAGAGCGCGCCGGCCGTGATGAGCGTGAGCGTCACGTACATCGGGCCCGCTTTCACCGTGGGGTCCGGCCTGAGCACGAATCCGATGAGCGAAAAGACCATCAGCAGGGCCATGGCGAAGACCACGCCTACGAGCAGCAGCAGGCTGACGGTTCTGATCGACCGGGCGCCCGCCGGGGGCCTCGATGGCCGGGCAGGACCCCGTATGCCAGGCTGCCGTCTGTTCGACCCGCTGCGACTCATGTGCTCTCCATTCTGACCGAGGAGGCGTGGCCACGGTCACTGTAGTCGTCAACCGGGTGGGCAACAAGCCTGGACAAGCGGGACCTAGACATTCATTCACTGCCGCGCAGGCTTCTCGCGGCCGATAGGATAGGTACAGACTCGGGCAGGGGTTCGCCAAACGGCCGAGGGGGCTCGGTTGAGCACGACCTCAGGTGGCACGAACCCGTTCAGAGCAGTCCTCGATGTGGGCACCGCGCTCGTCTCGACGACCGCGCTCGAGGACGGGCTCGCGCAGGTCGCCCAGAAGATCGGCGAAGCCATGATGGCCTGGTCGGTCGACATCCAGCAGTACGACGCCGAGCGCGACATCCTCGTCTACGAAGCCTACTGGTGCGCGGGCGGCGTCACGGCCGACGACCTCGCCTACCGGGGTACCGTGACCAACGTCTGGGAGCGCCCGCAATGGCGCAAGGTGCTGGGCGCCGGTCAGGTGATCCAGCAGTGCCTCGACGATCCCGGTATCGCCCCCGAGGAACGCGCCAAGATGGAGGAGTGGGGCACCAAGACGACCCTCGATGCGCCGCTGCGCGTCGGCGACCAGGTGATCGGCGTGCTGGGCATCGCCGAGACCCGCTTCGTGCGGCGCTTCTCGACGATGGAGATCGATCTGTTCGGCCAGCTCTGCGACCTCGCCGCGAGCGCCATCAACAACGCCAAGCTGTTCCGCCGCCAGCAGGAGCGCGAGCGCCACCTGCGCTCGCTGCTCGACGCGAGCCGCACGCTCACGGCGACGCTCGACCTCGACGAGGTGCTCGCCCGCGTGGCGACGGAGGCCTGCGAGGCGCTGCGCGCCGCGCAGGCCTCCGTCTACGAGTACGATGCCGAGGGCGAGACGATCGTCTATCGGGCCATGTACGACCGCGCCTCGGGATTGTCCGGCCACGACGCCATCGGCACCATCTACAGGCTCGCCGAGCACCCCGGCGACGCCGACATCGTCCATGGCGACGAGGTCGTCGTCGAGAACGTCTCCGACGCCGCCCTGCCGGCCGACCGCCGGGCGAGCATGGAGGCGTTCAACGAGAAGACGTGCCTGAGCGTGCCCTTGCGCTTCGGCGAGCGCCCGCTGGGGATCCTGCGGCTCTACGAGTTCGGCGCCGAGCGGCGCTTCACGCCGGACGAGGTCGAACTTGCGCGCGGGCTCGGCGAGCAGGCCGCGGTCGCTGTGCGCAACGCGCGGCTCTACCTCGAGCGTGAACAGCAGCGCCGGCATCTCGACGCGCTGCTGGCGGCGGCTCAGGCGATGACCTCGAGTGTCTCGTCGGCCGATGTCTTCCGCAGCATCGCGGAGGTCTCGGCGACCGCGCTCGGCTCGCCGCGCTGTCTCATCTACGAGTTCGATGCCGTCCACGACACACTCACGCCCCGAGCGGTGATCGACGCCACGGCGATGCCGGGCTACGACACGACCGGCGTAGCGGAGGCTCTCGCCGATCTGCCCGGCTGCGGCAAGGCGCTGTTCTCAGGCGAGCTCGTCGTCGAGCAGGTCTCCGACCCGGCTCTGCCCGAAGACGTGCGCAGCGAGCTCGCCAGATGGGGCGAGACGACCTGCCTGAACGTGCCGCTCGTGTTCCGCGACCGGCCGCTCGGCCTGCTGATCCTGAGCGAGGTCGAGCGCGAGCGCGACTTCAGTGCTGCAGAGCTCGAGCTGGCGCGGGGCGTGGCCGAGGCGGCGGCCGTCGCGCTGCGCAACGCGCAGCTCGCCGCCGCCCTCGAACGCGCAGGCGGAGGCCCCCATGTCTGACGTGCCGCTCACCGGTGGCAACCCCTTCAAGTCGATCCTCGATGTCGGCACGGCGCTGGCGTCGAGCGCGTCGCTCGACGAGGTGATGGCGGCGCTGGCGCAAAGGGTCGCCGAGGCGATGATGGTGCCGGCCGCCGAGGTCTTCGCCTACGACCCCGCGACGAGCGAGCTGCGCGTCGAGGCGGTGTTCGGGCCGCAAGTGCCCGATGCGGGGTCCTTCGCGGTGGGGGACGTCGTGACGCTGTCTGAGCGGCCCGATCTCGCGGCCGCCCTCTCGTCGCTGACCCTGCTTGAACGCCATGACAACGACAAGATCCTCTCGGCGCGCGACCGCGAGCTGCTGGCCGGGCACGGATATCGCACTGTGCTGGCCGCTCCGGTGAAGCTCCATGGCGAAGCCATCGGCGTCATGAACATCGCCGAGACGCGGTTCTCGCGGCGGTTCACGCCCATGGAACAGGAGATGTTCGGGCAGCTCGTCGACCTGGTCGCGCACGCTTTGGGCAACCTGCGCCTCGGCCGGCGCCACGAGACGCAGAACCGGCGCATCACGGCGCTGGTCGAGGCCTGCCGCGGGTTGTCGTCCAGCCTTTCGCTGATGGACGTCACCGACCGTGTCGCCCTGGGCGTCCTCAACGCGTTCGGGGTGACCTCGGTCGACATCTACGAGTACTCGGACGAGCGCGACGAGGTCACCTGCATCTGGTCGTCGACGGACGAACGCGGCGGCGACGGTCCTGCCTTCGTCGGGACCGTCTACGCGCTCGCCGACCATCCGTCGATGCGGCGCGCGTTTGAGCTGGGCTCAGTCGTCGAGTACCACCTTGACGATCAGGCGTTCGCCGTCGCCGATCCCGGCCTGCACGCCGAGATGGAACAGTGGGGCGAACAGAGCATCGTCGAGGTAGGCCTGGTCTTCGGCGACACCGTCATCGGCTTGCTGTCGATCGGCAGCACCGAACGCCGCCTACGCTTCGACGCCGACGAGCGGGCGCTGCTCAGCGCCTTCGCGACCCTTGCGGCGGCGGCGATCCATAATGCGCGGCTGTTCGACGGGCTCGGCGCGCAGCACGAGCGGGTCGCCACCATGGTCGACATCGGGCGGCTGCTGCGCTCGACGGCCGACATCGGCGAGGTCCTCGGCGAGGTCGCGCGCCTGAGCGGCCGGCTGCTGGACTGCGACCGGGTGCTCATCTACGACTACGACGCCGCCGCGGACACGGTCCGCGAGCGGGGAGCCTGGGAGCGTGTGCCGACGCCCGGTTACCTCGAAGGCGAGCGACCGGTGAAGGTCGATGACGCGGCCCTGGATCGCGCCGTGCTGCGGAGTTCCGAGCCGCTCGTGGAGTACTTGTCCGACGAGCACCTCGACGAAGGTTCACGAGAGAGCATGCTCAAGTGGGGCGAGCAGACCTGCCTGAACGTGCCGCTGGTCCTTGGGGGGGAGATGGTGGGCGTCCTCATGTTCATCGAGACCGGGCGCGAACGCCGCTACCTTCCGGACGAGCTCCAGCTCGCCGGCGGCATCGCGCGGCAGGCCGCCGTCGCCATCATGAACCTGCGCCTCACCGAGTCGCTGCTCGCCTGCGGCGTCGACCCCGAGTCGGTAGGAACGCTCGGATCGGCACTGTAGAGGCGAGCGACTAGAAGCGCGTGTGTTCGAGCACGCCGAGCCGCTGAGCGTCGCGTTCGTCGACCATGTCGCTCCATGGCAGCCGCTCTCCGGGCAGGGCGCGCAGCCGCCAGCGTAGCGACTTGCGTCGCGCGCTCAGTGCGCTCTCCACGCCGTCGAGTGCGGCCGCGACCCGTGCCCGCTGCGCCTCGTCCAGATCGAGCTCGCCGAGCAGCGCGCGGCAGCGTGCCAGGTTGCGGGTGACGTCGTGGTGCAGGCGCCAGTCGCGGCCGCACAGACCGGCCAGATAGTCGACGTTGACGACTCCCGGGGCATCGGCGTCGCCGAGAGCGACGTCCTTGAGCAAAGCAGTCACGTCGCGCAGGTCGTCGGCGTTGGGCAGCGAGCGTTGCAGCTTGACGAGCAGCACGTCCGCGAGGGGCGCGGTCTCGGCGTGCGCATCGAGCCGCAGCCGGTCCTTGAGCGGGATCTCGTGGTCGAGCCGGAACGAATCGAGGTAGACGTCGATGCGGTCGTCGACGTGGCCGGGGCGACCCTGCGCGTCGCGGTGCACGCAGTCGCGGAAGAACTGCATGACCTGCCCCGCGCTGGCGAAGCGTACGTGACGGTTCTCGTCATAGTCGAGTCGAGCGAAGAGGTCCGTCACCTGGCGTGTCTGCCGGCGCAGACCTACCAGATCGATGTCGCGGTAGGGCCGCCGGGCGAAACCTTGGTCGCGGCTGGCGGCGAGCACGCCGATGCCGCCTACGAGACGCAAGACGATGCCGGCATCACGTGCCGCATCGATGATGCGTCGCGCCTCGGCCAGCATCTCGTCCGGGAACGGCACGAATGCTGTGGGCTGGGCAGCCATGCTTCGGTTGTTCCCTCCGCCCGTTCGTTTGAGCGCGACGATGCTCGGGCATCGCAGTGGCAAGGCGAAACGATGCGGCGGCTCAGGTCTGGTCGAGCAGCGATTCGGACCCGGCCTCGAACGAGAGTGAGAAACCATGGCACGCGCACGATTCCTGGTAGTGGCCTCCCACGAACCCGGGGAGTGCCTCGACGCGATCGAATGGACCATCAATCAGGGACCCGGCTTTCAGGAGGCGTACGAGTGGGGATGCCGGGTCGGCAACCATGCCGGCTACGTGTTCGTGCGCGCCGACGGCGCCGAGGAGGCGATCGACGACTACGTCCCCCCGTTCCTGCGCTCGCGGGCGACCGCCTACCGCTTGACCCAGTTCAGCGCGCGTGACCTGCGCGACATGCGCGAAGAGGCGGAGCGGCGGCGCTGACGGAGTGTGCTCCCTGGGCCGGCGCCGTCACGAGGTGGGCACCCAGAAGTGCAACTCGTCGCCGTCGCGGCCGTCGTAGCGCCCTCCATCAGCCTCGATCACCCGGCGCGAGGCGGCGTTGCCGACGTCGCAGGTGATAAGGACTTGGTCTATCCCAAGGCCTGCGGCGACGGGCAGCGCGGCGGCGAGCATCGCCGTGGCATGGCCACTGCGTCGCGCCGCCGGTCTGATCTCGTAGCCGATGTGCCCGCCGATGCGCCGTAGCCCCGCGTTCAGTTCGTGGCGGATCGAGATGCGCCCCAGGTAGCGGTCGCCTTCGGTCCACCAGAGGTTGGTGGCCGGCACCCAGCCGGTGGGCCTGATCGTGCCGGGCAGGGCCTCGGCTCGCAGTCCGTACAGGTAGCGAGCGAACGTCTCCGCGTCGCGCAGCGCCTCGACCGATAGGTCGAGGTGGCGGCCTTCGCCATGGTATTCGAGCAGGGCGGCAAGAAACGAGGCGTGGAACGTCACCGCGGGTGTGACGAGCTTCGGCATCAGGCCCCGCCGTGCGTATCGCCGAGCGCCTCGGCGGCGACGGCTTCGAGCTCGTCCAGCAGCAGGCCGCACCGGTCCTGCTCGAGCCAAGAGCCCGTCAACGAGTTGCGCGCCAGCGCGGCGAGGTCCTCGTGGGTGAGGCCCAGGGCGGCGGCGATCGCGACGTAGTTGTCGACCAGGTAGCCACCGAAGTAAGCGGGGTCGTCGGCGTTGACCGTGACCGGCACGCCGGCGTCGAGCAGCCGCTTCAAGGGGTGCTGTGCGAGATCGGACACGACGCCGAGCCGGCGGTTCGACAGCGGGCACATGGTCAGCGTGACCTGCTCGCGGCGGAGGCGTTCGACCAGGACGGGGTCGTCGATGGCACGCACGCCGTGGTCGATGCGCCGTGCTCCGAGCAGGTCGAGCGACTCGACCACGTAGGCGGCTGGGCCTTCCTCGCCCGCGTGCGCGACGGCTTCAAACCCGGCCGCACGGGCGCGTGCGAAGACCTCGGCGAAGGCGCCCGGCGGGTGACCTGCCTCGGCCGAGTCGAGCCCGATCCCGGCGATGAGGTCGCGGAAGGGCAAGGCCTTGTCGAGCACCTCCACTGCGCTCCCGGGACCCTGATCGCGCAAGAAGCACATGATGAGCCGCGAGCTGATGCCGAGCTCGCGCTCGCCCTCGGCCAGCGCGGCGTGGATGCCGGCGACGACGTCGCCGAACTCCACGCCGCGCATCAGGTGGCTCTGCGGGTCGAAGAAGACTTCGACGTGGCGGGTGCCGTCGGCCTGGGCGCGCCGCAGGTAGGCGGCGGTGAGGTCGTGGAAGTCGCGGGGGGTGCGCAGCACTTCCATACCACGGTAGTAGAGATTGAGGAACGAGCGCAGGTCGGTGAAGCGGTAGGCGGCGCGCGCCTCGGCGGCCGAGCGGTAAGGGCACGGGCACGCCGTTGCGCGCGCCGAGCTCGAGCATGAGCTCGGGCTCGAGCGTGCCCTCGAGGTGCAGGTGCAGCTCCGCCTTGGGCAGGCGGCGGACGAACGCAGCGAGATCGGCGAGCGGCGACATGGCTACTGGCTGCGGCCCCGGCCCGCGACGGCCCAGATGTCGCTGAGCCGGCCGTCCTTCATGACGTGGAAGCGGTCGTAGAGGTTGACCGTCGTGCAGCCGTGGCGCGGGACGAGCTCGATCTTGTCGCCGACGCGCAGGCCGCGGGCCTCGCCTTCGAGGGCGACCTCGCCGTGCTCCTCGGAGAAGTCGAGCCAGGAGGCGCCCTCGACGAGCACGGTCGGGTCGCCGAACTCGGGAGTGACCGCCTTGAACCCGGCGTCGATCACCGCCCTGTCGGGGCGCGGCCGGCTGATGACGGTGACCAGCACCGTGAGCGCGTTCTCGAAATCGACGCCGCCCACGGCTCGGTACTGCGCGTCCATGGTCGCATACGAGCCGCACTGCAGCTCGGTCATCCAGGGCAGGCGGCCGGTCACCATGTGGGTGCCGGTGCCGCCGCCGCTCACCTGTTCGACCGCGAGGCCGCCGGCCTCGAGCGCTTCGCGGGCCTCGAGCGCCTTGTGCATGTCGCGTTCGGCCCGCGCGATGCGTTCTTCGAGGGGCACGACGTTCTGCAGATGCCCCTCGTAGGTCTGCAGCCCGCCGAACACGAGCCCGGCGGCTCGCCTCGACCAGCCGGGCGAGCTCGAGGGCGGCGGCCCCGTCCGGCACGCCGCAGCGCCCCATGCCGACGTCGACTTCGACGTAACAGCGCAGCGTCACGCCGGCCGCGCGCCGCCGCCGCGGACAGCTCGCCTACGTTGCCGGCGTCGTCGACCGCGACGGTGAGAGCGCAGCGCCGCGCGAGAGCCACGAGCCGCGCGATCTTGATCGGACCGATCACCTGGTTGGCGATGAGGATGTCGGCGATGCCGCCGTCGGCCAGCGCCTCTGCCTCGCCGACCTTGGCGCACGTGATGCCCACCGCCCCGGCGGCGAGCTGCAGCCGGGCGATCTCGACGCACTTGTGGGTCTTGGCGTGCGGCCGAAGCTGCGCCGGGCCGCCGGCCACGAAGGCGGCCATCCGGTCGATGTTGCGCGTCAGCCTGTCGTGGTCGAGCAGCAGCGCCGGGGTATCGATCTGCATCGTCCCGGCGCCGGCCGGCGGCCGGTAGGGAGGGGTGTGGGTGACGGTCTGCTCAGCGGTCATGCAACGTACCTCCGTGGACGGTGCGATGAGCCTACCACCGGCCGCGACGGTCGACGCCCGGCCGCGCGACCCCCCGGGAGGGACACGCCCCTCTCCCCAGCGGGTGACTTGCGCACCGGGCGGTCTTCCCGCGGCCGTCTCCTGAGCTCCCAGATTCCCCCCGCAGTTGACCCCGAAGTTCCATCGCCGGGGCGACGCCGCGCCCGCCGTGAGCTCGTAGCCTTCGGTCATCACAACGGATATCACATCAGGGCTGAGGGAGGACGACATGGGACTGTTCAGGAAGGGGACCAACACCAAGCGTGCGGGGCTGGCCGGGCGAGCCGGCGCCGGCTTCACCGAGCGGCTCGCCCGCACGAGCGCCACCCATCCGTGGCGCACGATCGGCGTCTGGATGGCGCTCATCGTCGTGGCCGTGGTCTCGATGGGCTCGCTGCTCTCGCAGCGGTCTCACCTCGAACATGGAGTTCCGCGGCAACAAACCCGACAGCCTCATCGGTCAGAAGCTCGTGCAGGACCGGCTCACCGGTCCGCAGAAGCATGACCGACTTCGTCATCGTTCGCTCGGCCACGCTGCACCGTCGCCGATCCCGCCTACAAGACGTATGTGACCGAGCTCGCCGCCAAGATCCAGGCGCTCGGTCCCGCCGTCGTCGCAGACGGCCGCCACGATCTACGTCACGAAGGACCCGACGCTCGTCGTCCAAGGACAAGCACTCCACGCTGATCCCGGTCGTCATGGCCGGCGACCAGGACCAGGCGATGAAGAACGTCGACAAGCTGCACGCGGTCGTGGTCGCCGGTGCCGGCCAGGGCTTCACCCTGGCCCAGACCGGCGACGCCAGCCTGAACCAGATGATCACCAAGGTCGCCCAGAGCGACCTCGAGAAGGCCGAGATCTTCGGCATGCCGGCGGCGCTCGTCGTGCTCGCTCATCGTCTTCGGCGCGCTGCTGGCGGCCGGCATGCCGCTCGCTGCTCAGCATCCTCAGCATCGTCCTGGCGCTGACCATCACCGGCCTCGTCGGCCAGGTCTACCCGATGAACACCTTCGTGCTGAACATCCTCACGATGATGGGCCTCGCGGTGGGCATCGACTACACGCTCTTCGTGATCTCGCGCTACCGCGAGGAGCGCGCCCGCGGCCTGGCCAAGGTCGACGCCATCGCCGCCACCGGCGCCACCGCCAACCGCGCCATCTTCTTCAGCGGCATGACGGTCTTCCTCGCCATGCTCGGCATGGTCATCGTGCCGCTCGACATCACCATCAGCATGGGCGTCGGCGTCATGCTCGTCGTGTTCACGACGCTGCTCACCACGCTGATCCTGCTGCCGGCGCTGCTGGGCCTGCTCGGCGATCGCGTCAACGCCCTGCGGGTGCCGATCGTCGGCCGCATGGCGATGAAGCGCGCCAACGGCGACGGCGGCCTGTGGGAGCGTCTCGCCCACAGCATCATGCGCCGCCCCGTCGTCTGGCTGACCGTCGCCGTCGTGATCCTGCTCGGCCTGGCCGCCCCGGTGCTCATGATGAAGACCGGCAACACCAACATGACGGCGACCTACCTGCCCAAGGACGAGTACTCCACGCAGGGCTGGGACATCCTCGACCGCGACTTCTCGCTCGGCCAGGCCAACCCGCTGCAGATCGTGATCGACGGTCCCGCGGACTCCATGCTCGTCAAGCTCAGCCTCGAGCACCTGCGCTGCCGCCATGAAGGCCGACGGCCGCTTCGGCCCGGGCGAGGTCACCGTCGACAAGGCGCGCGACCTCACGCTGCTCTCGACGACGCTGGCCGGTGATCCGGCCGGCGACGCGACCCAGGCCCTCGTCAAGCACCTGCGCAGCGATCTCATCCCGCAGGCCTTCACCGGCGCGCCGGCCAAGGTCTACGTCTCGGGCAACACCGCGTTCGTGGTCGACTACCTCGCCTTCTTCCAGCACGTGGCTGCCGATCGCGCTGGCGGTGGTGCTCAGCCTCAGCTTCGTGCTCCTGCTGGTCGCCTTCCGCTCCATCGTGATCCCGGCCAAGGCCATCGCCATGAACCTGCTCTCGGTCGGCGCCTCGTACGGCCTCATGGTCCTGGTCTTCCAGAAGGGCGTCGGCGCCCACCTGCTCGGCCTGACGAAGGTCGACACGATCGAGGCCTGGGTGCCGCTGTTCCTCTTCAGCCTCCTGTTCGGGCTCTCCATGGACTACCAGGTGTTCCTGCTCAGCCGCATCAAGGAGCGCTTCGACCACACTGGCGACACTCGCGAGGCGGTCGGCTACGGCGTCGGTCGCACGGCCAGCATCATCACCGGCGCCGCCGCGATCATGGTCTGTGTCTTCGCCGGCATGGCCGGTGGCCAGCTCGTGATGTTCCAGCAGATGGGCTTTGGCCTGGCGGTCGCGGTCCTGATCGACGCCACGGTCGTGCGCACCATCATCGTGCCGGCGGCCATGGAACTGCTCGGCGACTGGAACTGGTACCTGCCGCGCTGGCTGCAGTGGCTGCCGAACGTCAGCGTCGAAGGCCGCGCGGGCGGGTTCGAGCCTGCAGGCGACCGCGACGTGCCCGAAGCCGGGAAGCGCACCCGGGCGCCGCAGCGCCACGACGGCTACCTCGGCGGGCCCGAGACCGTGAGCGTCCGCGCCAAGTAGCGCGACCTGAGAAGACCACCCGAGGAGCCTCCCTCTCCTCAGCCCCCGGGGGCGGCGGCGCGAAAGCGCCGCCGCCCGCAACGGATCGTCAAGCTTGTCGAGTTTTCCGGGATTGACATTCCGTGGGCGTGGTTTAGCCTGCCGCCACGTTGGTGGGGGGCGGCGGTGTTGCCCCCCGGTCGGCCGGCACCCGGGTCGGCGGCTCTGGGGTCGGGGCGTGCGGTCCGCAGCTGGGCGGGATGGGCGTCCCCGGAAGGGAGAGGTCTTTCATGAAGGTACTGTGTGTCGGCAGTGGCGGGGTGGGCGAGTCGATCGCCGCCATCTTCAAGCGGCGCGATCCGGTAGGGGACCTGATCGAGACCATGGTCATGGCCGACTACGATCTCGCCAAGGCGCAGGCGTGTGCGTCGCGCCTGGGCGACGCCCGCCGGTTCCCCGCAGAGCAGGTCGACGCGAGCGACGTCGCCGCGGTCGTGGCCCTCGTCAAGAAGTACGACGCGGATGTCCTCTGCAGCCTTCTGCCGGTCAAGTACAACGTGTTCACCCTCGAGGCCGCGCTCAGGGCCGGCGTCCATCACCTCGACGCATCGACCTCGCTCTCGGAGCCGCATCCGACCGACCCGTTCAACAAGTGCGGCGCTCGCAAGCTCGGCGAGGAGGAGTTCGCGCTGAGTCCCGAGTTCGAGAAGATCGGCAAGCTGGCGCTGGCCGGCTGGGGCGTCGAGCCCGGAATGGCCGACTGGTTCTGCCGGTACGCGGCCGACCATCTCTTCGATGAGATCGAGGAGATCGGGATACGCGATGGCGCCAACCTCGAGATCCCGGGCGCGAGTGGCATCAGCTTCGGCTTCTCGATATGGATGACGATCGAGGAGTGCACGAACCCGGCTGTCTGCTGGGAGCTCGAACGCGGCTTCTACACCGTGTCACCGCTCTCCGAGCCCGAGCCGTTCTTCCTGCCTGAGGGCATCGGCTGGGTCGAGTGCGCCCACGTCGAGCACGAAGAAGTGATCGCCGTCGGCCGCACCCATGAGCTGCTCAAGGGCGTGAAGAAGGCGACCTTCAAGTACGCCCTCGGCGACGAGTTCATCCAGGCCATGGAGGTCTTCAAGTCGACCAACATGCACCTCTCGACGCCGATCCGCGTGAAGGGCGTCGAGGTCGCGCCGCGCGACGTGATCGAGGCCGCGGCCCCCGACCCCAACGCGATCGGTAAACGGTACGTAGGCCAGACCTGCGCCGGCACCTGGGTGAAGGGCCGCAAGGACGGCTTGGAACGCCAGGTCTACGTGTATCAGGTGGCCGACAACGAGGAGTGCGTGGCGAAGTACGGCACCCAGGCGGTGGTCGCCCAGACCGCCTTCACGGCGAACATCGCCCTCGAGCTGCTGGCGACGGGCCGACTGCAGGGCTTCAAGGGCAACCCCGAAGGCGGCGTGCACGTACCGCAGTCGTTCACCGCCGACGACTACGTGCGGTTGATGAGGGAGTACGAGTTCCCCGGCGGCCTGCTCGAGATGGACTCGCCCTACAAACGCGCCCGCGACCACGGACGCTTCCTGGCGCCCGTCCTGCCGGCTCTCGTCTAGCCGTGTGAGGGGGCGGCGGCGCGTCTGCGCCGCCGCCCCCGTTTTCGTTCCCCGCGGGTAGGATGGCGCCATGAGACTGCTCGTCGTCGAGGACACAGAGAAGCTCGCCCGCGCCCTCAAGCGCGGCCTCGAGAAAGAAGGCTACGCCGTCGACACGCTCGGCGACGGGCTGGCCGCCCAGACGCGTCTGCGCGGCCGCTCCGACGAATACGACCTGGTCGTGCTCGACGTCATGCTGCCGGGTCTCGACGGCTTCGCCGTGTGCCGCGACATGCGCGTGCGCGGGGTGACGGTGCCGGTGCTCATGCTCACCGCGCGCGACACCACGACCGACAAGGTGACCGGCCTCGACAGCGGCGCCGACGACTACCTGGTCAAGCCGTTCGCCTTCGAAGAGCTCCTGGCCCGCGTCCGTACGCTGCTGCGCCGGCCCCGCGCGGCGCTGCCGACCACACTCGTGGCGGGCGATCTCGTGCTCGACCCGGCCTCGCGCACCGTGCGGCGCGCCGGCGGCGAGATCGAGCTGACCACGAAGGAGTTCGCGCTGCTCGAGTTCCTGCTGCGCCACCAGGGCGAGGTGCTGAGCCGCGAGCGCATCCTCGACCACGTCTGGGACGAGGAGTTCGATGCCTTCAGCAACGTCATCGACGTACATCTCAAGAACCTCCGCCGCAAGCTCGACCGGCCGGGCGAGCCGAGCATGATCCGCGCGGTGCGCGGGGTCGGGTACGTGCTCAGCGGGGAGCGGTCGTGAGCGGCGCGCGCGGCCCCGACGTCTTCGTCCGTGCCACCCGCCGTCTGGCGCTGCTGTTCACCGCCATCGTCGTGCTGCTCGTGGCTGTCTCGGGCGTGATCACGTACGTGACTGTGCGCACCGACATCCGCGACGTCGCCCAGGGCAGCGGCGCCGGCGAGACCGAGGTCGAGCGCGGGATCGCGACGAAGTCGATCAACAGCCTGCGCTGGCAGCTCATCGTCGCCGACGGCCTCATCGCGGGCGCCGTAGGGGCTTTGGGGGTGTGGTATGCGAGCCGCACCCTGCGGCCGATCCGCGACACCTACGCCGCCCAGAAACGCTTCGTGGCCGACGCTTCGCACGAGCTGCGCACGCCGCTCGCGATCATGAAGGCCGAGTTCGAGGTGGCGCTGCGCGAGCCCGACGGCGGCCCCGCCGTCTCAGCCGAGCGGCCCGCCGCATGGCGCGAGACCCTGCAGAGCGGCCTCGAAGAGGTCGACCGCATGAGCGCCATCGTCGACGACCTGCTGCTTCTGTCGCGCATCGACGCGCGCCAGGAGGGGCTCCATCCGGCCCCCGTCGATCTTGTCGGGCTTGTCACCGAGACGGTCGGCAGCATGGCGGCGATGGGGCGCCGGACGGGCGTGGCGGTGGCGGTCACGGCGCCGGCCGGCGCCCTGACCGCCACCGCCGACGCGCCCCATCTGGAGCGCGCCTTGCGCAACGTCATCAAGAACGCCGTCGAACACTCGCCGCCCGGTGCCACCGTCGACGTCGTGCTGGCGGCCGCCGGCGGCCGGGCGCGCATCGAGGTCCGCGACGAGGGAGCGGGGATCGCGCCGGTCGACCTCGAGAGGGTGTTCGAACGGTTCTACCGGGCGGCGCCCTCGCCGCAAGGGGGAAGTGGCGGCGGTAGCGGACTGGGACTCGCCATCGCCCGCTGGATCGTCGAGCAGCAGGACGGCACGATCACGGCCGGCGCCGGAGCAAGCGGCGGTGCGACCTTCGTCGTGACGCTGCCGCTCGTGGCGCACTGACGAAGTCTCAGACCGCGTCGATCGTCAGCTGGCTCGCGCCGCCGCTGAAGCGCACGTCATAGCGGGTGGCCGCCTCGGCGTATCCCGGTGTCTCGAGGTGGTTGCGGCCGCCGATCGAACCAAGGGTCTGTCCGTCGAAGACGAGCTGGCTCGCGCCGCCCGAGATCTCGGCTCGCAGCGGCGCTGCCCGCCGGCCTGTGCAGCTCCACGCTGCTGGCGCCGCCGGAGACGCGGACAGGAATGACGCCCGGGGGGGCGGGCAACCAGATCTCGACGTCGCTCGCCCCGCCGCCAACGGACAGGGACCGGAGCTCAAGCCCGCGCAGGTCGGCCGTGAGTTTCCACATGCCGCCCTTGAGCGTGATCTCCCACGGGACGCTCGAAGACAACCACACGTCTGAGGCGGCGGCGCGCCAGTCGAACGGGCGGAAACGTCGCTTGTGGCCGATGCTGACGGTGCCGCCGTCGACCCTGATGTCGGGAGTGGATCCCTGGAACTTGGCCCTGTACAGCTCTGTCAGCGCCGGGTCGACGTTGATGGCGACCCTGGACGCGCCCCGGGTGAACTCGAGCCTGCCTAGCTCGACCCCGCTGAGCGGCGCCGTGAACTGCGAGTCCAGCGCGGCGTCGCTCTCGGCGGCCGCATCCGACGCCGGGCTGCCGACCGCGTCGACCAGTTCGCTGTAGAGCTCACGGACGTCGCGCAGGTAGTCGCGGATGACGGCGATGTCGTCGGCCTCGAGGGGTTCGAGGCGCGCGCGCCCGGCGAGCTCCACCTCGCCGTAGATGCGCGCGCCGAGCTCGCGGGTGGCGACTGTCGAGGTGACCAGCACGCGCCGCCGGTCGGTCGGGTCGGCTACCCGGTTCGCATAGCCGTTTCGCTCCATACGGTCGAGCACGGTCGTGATGGCCCCTGGTGTCAGTCCGCTCTCCTCGGCAAGCTCACCGGCGGTCACGCGCCCGCGTCTGTAGAGGATGCCGAGGCAGCGCAGGTCGGTGCGGTTCAGCCCGAACTGCGTGGCCACCGCCTCGTCCAGGCGGTCCGCCGTGCGTCGCAGCTCGCCGAGCTCGGTGCCGACCTCGTCGATCAGCACGTCCTTGTCCTGACTGCTCATCATTGCCGTTCTCGCCTCGCTTCCGGGGGACGAAGACCGCGTCTGGCTTCGCGCCTCCAACGATAATTCCTTGCAGCGGACTATACCACAAACGAAAGGTTTGACAATCGAAATATCGTGAGAGTAAACTGCTGCAGCCGCCGGCCATGAAGCGTGGTCCGGGGCGACAGACGACTCACGACGAAGGATGGAGGACGGAAATGGAACACGCCATCGAGGTGCGGGGGTTGGTGAAGACCTACCCCAAGGGAGTACGCGCGCTTGACGGCGTCGAGTTCAGCGTCGAGCGTGGCAGCGTGTTCGGGCTGGTCGGTCCCAACGGGGCCGGCAAGTCGACGACCGTCAAGATCCTGACGACGCTGTCCCGGCCCGACGCCGGCGAGGCGCGCGTGATGGGCATCGATGTCGCTGCGTCATCCCGATCGGGTGCGGCGCGTCATCGGCGCCGTGTCCCAGGCTTCGGGCGTCGACGTGCAGGCGACCGGCCGCGAGAACCTGCGGCTGCAAGGCCGGCTCTACGGCATGCGCGGCGCCGCCCTCGAAGAGCGCGTCGACGCGCTGCTCGAGGGCTTCGGCCTGGCCGACGCCGGCCGACGCGTGCTGCGCACCTACTCGGGCGGCATGCAGCGCAAGCTCGACGTCGCGATGGGGCTCGTCCACAAACCGGAGGTCCTCTTTCTCGACGAGCCGACCACCGGCCTCGACCCTGAGGCCCGCGCCGACATGTGGGGCGAGATCGAGCGCCTCGCCGGCGAGGAGGGTCTGACGATCCTGCTGACGACGCACTACCTCGAGGAGGCCGACCGGCTGGCGCGCCGGCTGGCCATCGTCGACCGTGGCCGGATCGTCGCCCAGGGCACGCCGGACGAGCTGAAGGGCGAGCTCGCCGGCGACACGCTGCAGGTCGAGCTGCTCGCCGCGCCGCTCGACGGCGAGCTCGATCGCGGGCTCGCCGCGGTCGCGGGGCTGCGCGACGTGGCGCTCGACGGCCGGCACCTGCGCGCCCGCACGGACAGCGGGGCGAGGGCGGTGCCGGCCCTGCTCGCCGCGCTCGAAGCGCAGGGCCTTGCCGTGGCCGCCGTCACTGTCGCCGGTCCGTCGCTCGACGATGTCTACCTTCGCTACGCCGGGCGTGCCTTCGTCGATGCCGACCAGGAGACTGCATCATGACCACCGCATTGACTCATACCTGGTACCAGTGCGAGCGGCTGCTGCGCGACCTGTCGCGGCAGCCCGCCTGGATCGTCATCTCGCTGTTCCAGCCGCTGATCTACCTGGTGATCTTCGCGCCCGCGTTCAAGAGTGTCGTCCGCATCCCCGGCTTCGGCGGCGGGTCGTATGTCGCCTACCTCGTGCCCGGCATCGTCGTCATGACCGTGCTGTTCAACGGTGGCTGGGCGGGCATGGGCATGGTCGACGAGATCGGCCACGGCGTGCTCGACAGGTTCCTGATCACCCCGGCATCGCGAGCATCCATCGTCGGCGGACGGTTGCTCCAGGGCGCGGTGCTGGCCGTCATCCAGTGCACCATCATCCTGGTGATCGGCGCCCTGATGGGCGCCGACTATCCCGGCCGGCGCGCTCGGCATCGTCGTCCTCGTGCTCTGTTCGATCCTGGTCGGCGAGGGCTTCGGGGCGCTGTCGACCGCGCTTGCCCTGCTCGTGCGTCGCGAAGAGACGGTGATCGCCGGCGTCAACATGGTGTTGACGCCGCTCATGTTCCTGTCGGCCGTGTTCATGCGGATCGAGCTCATGCCCGGCTGGATCCGGACGATAGCCCGGTTCAACCCGGTGAACTGGGCAGTCGTCGCGGGCCGTGGCGCGATGCAGGCGAGCGTCGACTGGAACAGCGTGCTCTGGCACGCGGGCTACCTCGTGGTGTTCTCCGTGGTCTGCGCGGTGCTTGCCACCACCGCGTTCCGCGCCTACCAGCGCTCGGCCTAGAGGGTGCGGGCGGGGTGGGAGGCTTGCAGCCTCCCACCCCGCCCGCACCCCGCCCCGTCGCCTCGCACTTTGTCCCGACTCGCCCACACCCGACGCTTGATTGCATCGGTCGGTGCGCATAGGGTCGATGCAGGAGTGCATAGAGGGAGGTCGTCATGGACGGTACGCGGCGCCGGAGCTGGGCCGAACCCTACAAGATCAAGATGGTCGAGCCGCTGCGCATGACCACCCGCGAGCAGCGCGAGGCGGCCATCGTCGAGGCCGGCTACAACACCTTCTTGCTGCGCAGCGACGACGTCTACATCGACCTGCTCACCGACTCCGGCACCAACGCCATGAGCGACCGGCAATGGGCCGGCATGATGTTGGGTGACGAGGCCTACGCGGGCAGCCGCAACTTCTACCATCTCGAAGAGGCGATCCGCGAGATCTACGGCTACAGGCACATCGTGCCGACCCACCAGGGCCGCGGCGCCGAACACATCCTCAGCCAGATCCTGATCAAGCCGGGCGACGTGGTGCCCGGCAACATGTATTTCACGACCACGCGCCAGCACCAGGAGCTGGCCGGGGGCAGCTTCGTCGATGTCATCATCGACGAAGCTCACGACCCGGCCAGCGAACATCCCTTCAAGGGCAACGTCGACCTGGGCAAGCTCGAGCTGGTCATCGAGGAGCATGGCGCCGACAAGATCGCCTACGTGACCGTCTCGACGGCGGTCAACATGGCCGGCGGCCAGCCCATCAGTCTCGAGAACCTGCGGGCCGTCCGCGAGCTCACACAGCGGCACGGCATCAGGGTCATCCACGACGCCACGCGCGTGGCAGAGAACGCCTACTTCATCAAGGTGCGCGAGCCCGGCTACGCCGACAAGAGCATCGCCGCGATCGTGCGCGAGATCTGTGATCTCACCGACGGCTGCACGATGAGCGCGAAGAAGGACGCGCTCGTCAACATCGGCGGCTTCCTCGCCGTGAACGATCTCGACGTGTTCGAAGCGGCTCGCAACATGGTGGTCGTCTACGAAGGCCTGCACACCTACGGCGGCATGGCGGGTCGCGACATGGAGGCCGTCGCGATCGGCCTGCACGAGAGCGTCGAGTTCGACCACATCCGTGCGCGCGTGGGTCAGGTGCAGTACCTGGGCCAGAAGCTGCGTGACTGGGGCATCCCCATCGTCGTGCCGATCGGCGGTCACGGCGTGTTCCTCGACGCCAGGGCGTTCCTGCCGCACCTGGACCAGGACGTCTATCCGGCGCAAACGCTGGCGGCCGAGATCTACGTCGAGGGCGGCGTGCGCACCATGGAGCGTGGCAATGTGAGCTCGGGGCGCGACCCTGAGACGGGCAAGAACCGCCGGCCGAAGCTCGAGCTCGTGCGGGTGACCCTTCCGCGGCGTGTCTACACGCAGGCGCACATGGACGTGACGGCCGAGACGATCGCCGAGGTCTTCGACCGTCGGGCGGGCATAAGGGGGCTCAAGATGGTCTACGAGCCCAAGGCGCTGCGCTTCTTCCAGGCGAGGTTCGACCCACTGGACTGACCGCCCCCCTTGCCTTCTTCGCCATGCCGCACTAGCGTCAGGTCGCAATGCGGTCGCAAGGCCAGTCTGTCTGCAGCACGAGGGGGGGATCATGGGTAGTTCGAGCTTCGGTCTCGGCGTTCGGCGACTTCTTCCGCGGCGGCGTCGCGCGACGCTGATCGTCGCCGTCGCCGTTCTCGCGCTCATGACGGGCATCGCCTGGGCGGCCGGCGCGATCCTCGTCGCCGGCCCGCAGGGCGACGGCACGTCGATCACTCCCCAGGGCTGGCGCGTCACGCCGGCCGGCACGCAGACGGCCCTTGGTTCCGGGCCGCTCGGCATCGCGATGAGCCCGAACGGCAAGCTGGCTCTTGTCACCAATGCAGGCTACGGCAATCACTCCCTGATGGTCGTCGATGCCGCCAGCGGCGCCGTGGTCCAGACGATCGGCACCCAGAGCAATGCCGTGCGGGCCGAGAAGAACAGGGTGCTCGGCCGGGTGATCTCGCACTTCTACTACTACGGCGGTTCCTACGGGTACTACAACGGCGTCGCGTTCGCGCCCAGACGGGAGCCGCGCGTACGCCTCGGACGCTCCCGGCTCGGGCATCCACACGTTCACGGTCGATGGCGGCATGCTCAAAGAGGGTCAGGAGATCGGCCTGCAAGGGGGCGTGTGGCCGGCCGGCATAGCCGTGTCGCCGGACGGCGGGCGTCTCTACGTCGCCGCCAACCTCACCGACCAGCTGCTCGTCGTCGACCCGGTGGCGCGCAAGACGCTCGCCACTGTCGCGGTCGGTCATCTTCCCTACGACGTCGTCCTGAACCGCAGCGGCTCGCTGGCCTACGTCTCGAGCTGGGGCGGTCGCACGGTGACGGTCGTCGCCACGGCGACCGCGACCGTGGTGAAGACGCTGACCGTCGGGACTCACCCCAGCGCCATGGCGCTGAACGCGGTCACCGGCGAGCTCTTCGTCGCCAACACCGACTCCGACACGATCACGGTGATCGCCGGCGACACGGCGCGCGTGCTGCGCACCTTCGACGAGCGGCCGTACGCCGGCGCGCCGATCGGCGCCAGCCCTGACGGCCTCGCGTTCAGCGCCGACGGCAAGACGCTGTACGTGGCCAACGCCGGCGACAACGACGTCACCGTGGTGAAGCTGGCCGCCGCGGGGTCGACGACGCGACCGACAAGATCACCGGCATGATCCCGACGGCCTGGTATCCGTCGGACCTCGCCATCGACCCGGCGGGTCGCACGTTGTTCGTCGTCAACATGAAGGGCCTCGGCGTCGGTCCCGTGAAGCAGGGGCAGTACGTCGGCCTGCTGCTGCAGGGCACGCTGTCGCGCATCACGGTGCCGACCGCCGCGCCGACTGCAGACCTACACAGCCACCGTGGCGGACAACGATCACTTCGGGCAGGCCGCGCCGGCCGGCGACGGTAGCGTCATCCCCAAGACGGTCGGCGGCAGCTCGCCGATCAAGCACGTCATCTACGTGATGAAGGAGAACCGGACCTACGACCAGATCCTCGGCGATCTCGGTCGGGGCAACGGCGATCCGAGCCTGGCGATGTTCCCTGAAGCGGTGACGCCGAACCAGCATGCGCTGGCCCGGCAGTTCGTGACGCTCGACAACTTCTACTGTGACGGCGAGGTGTCGGCCGACGGCTGGATGTGGTCGACCGCGTCGTACGCCAACACCTACAACCAGAAGAACTGGCCGCTCGACTACAGCATCTGGGGCCGGCCGTACGACTTCGGCGGCTTCGCCAATGTGCCTTCCGACCCGGACAACACCGAGTCGGCCGGGTTCCCCGGTCCCGATGTGACGAAGTGCTTCCTCTGGGACGGCCTCGCGGCAAAGGGCGTGAGCTATCGCAACTACGGATTCTTCATCGGCGCGCTTCCGGCGCTGGTGCCGGCCACGATGCCGGGGCTGGCCGGACACACCGATCTCGATTACTCGGGGTGGGACCTGAGGTACCCGGATCAGTCACGCGTCGACGAATGGCTCAAGGACTTCAGTGGCTTCGAAAGCTCCGGCCAGATGCCGACGGTGCAGCTGGTCTATTTGCCGCGCGACCACACCATGAACACGGCGTCGGGGCAGCCGGCCCCGACGGCCATGGTGGCCGACAACGATCTCGCGCTCGGTCGGCTCGTCGACGCCGTGTCGCACTCGCGTTTCTGGCCCGACACGGCGATCTTCGTCGTCGAGGACGACGCCCAGGACGGCGCCGACCACGTCGACACTCACCGCACCGTCGCCCAGGTCATCAGCCCCTACTCGCAGCTCGGCACGGTCGACTCGACGTTCTACTCGACGGTGTCGATGCTGCGCACCATCGAGCTGATCGTCGGGGTGCCGCCGCTGACGCAGTTCGACGCGGCGGCGACGCCGATGTCGGCGTGCTTCTCGCCGGTCCCCGAACCTGCGGCCGTACACGACGATCGTTCCCGGCACGTCGCTCACCGCGACGAACTCTTCGTCGGCGCCGATGGCCGCCGCGGCGGCGACGTGGGACTACTCGGCGCCCGACCGGCTGCCGCAGCCGCTGGCGAACATCGCCCTCTGGCGGGGAGTCATGGGTGGCCGTCCGCTGCCGGCGGCGCTGCGAGGCGCCGCCGACGGCGACTGAAGGAGGGCGGGGCGGGCGAGGCGTGCGCCTCGCCCGCCCACAACGGCACATCACTTGCCGAAGACGGCGCTTCGGGGTATCAAGGCGCTAGAGCGGAAGCCTAGGCGTGTGCGGGATGAAGGCCTTCGGGTCGTAAACCGCTGCGGGGAGGTCACTCCCCGGAGAATGCCCCGGCTAACTACGTGAAAGCTGCCGCAGCCACACGTGGGGGGCGTCGCGCCGGCTTCCGCTCGTTCTCGCCGTTCGCGATTGCTTGTGAACGACGTTGCATACGCTCTGAACGGGCGTATGCTGATGGTGTCACCGCAAATGGGGGAGCGGTGGCCACGGTGAACGGCTGATCCCCACGGCGCACCGATCCTGCAAACCTCGACAACACGGCCGCGGTCGAGCAGTCGCCGAGCAACGACGGCGAGCGACAGGACCGTGGTCGAACCCGGGCATCCACGTGCAAGGGGGGCGGCCATGAGACCGACCGAGATCCTGGCCAGGGAACACGCTCTCGTCCTGCTGGTGACCAGAGTCGCCGAGCAAGAGGTGCGGTACATGCGCGACACCGGCGAGTACCGCGCCGACGAGGTCCATCGGGTGGTGGACTTCTTCGAGTTCTTCACCGAGGCCTGTCACGATCCCAAAGAGGAGCACATCCTCTTCGAGCGCCTGGTCGAGCGCGGGCTCGACCCCGACAGCGGCATCCTCGGGCAGTTCTACGCGGAGCACGCGGAGTTCACGACACGCCTGCGTGAGATCGAGCACTGGCTGCGCGACGACAAGAAGGGCGGGCCGCTCGACATCGCCGAGCTGGCCGACATGCTCGACACCTATCTCAAACTCATGCGGGCCCATGTGGGTCGTGAAGAGGAACTCCTGTTCACCCTGGCCAACGGCTTGTTGAACGACCGCGACCAGGAGGAGATGAGCCGGGCCTTCAGCGCCGTCGATGCGGCCGAGGCGGACGAGGGGGTCCAGGCGCGCTACTCCGAACTTGCTCACCTGCTCATGAGCAGGCCGACCGAGACCCTCCAGAAGGAGCACAAGATCTGCGGCACCATGCTCGGCGCCATGGAGCGCGAGATTGCGAGAGTGCGTGCGGGCGAGGATCTCGACGGCGAGAGCTTCGAGCTGCTCGTCGACTTCTTCCGCTACTACATGTGGCAGTGCCACGAGCCCAAAGAGGCGCAGCTGCTGTTCGCCAAGCTGAAGGAGCGCGGCGTGAGCGGCGAGGACGGCGTGCTGGCGGCCAACGTCCAGGACCACGACGAGTTGGGCCGGCGGCTGGACGAGGCCGAGGCCGCACTGACCCAGGCTGCGACAGGCGACGCGGCGTCTCTCAAGACGTTCGCGGACAGGCTGCAGAGCTACATCGACGGCATGCGTGCGCACATGAAGCAGGAAGACGAGGTCCTGTTCCCGATGGTCGCCCACGTCCTCACCCAGCGTGACCTCGAGGAGTTGGCCCGGGCGTTCGAGTCGATGGAGGCGCAGGAGGTCATCGCCGGCGTCCACGACAAGTACGTCGATCTGGCCCACCGCCTGGCGATCCCCTGAGCACGACTTCCGTGTCGGCGGCGGCCGCAGGCCGCCGCCGTCATCGGCTAGAGCAGGTGGTCGAAGTTGCCGGTCCCCCAGGGCGACGCCGCCACAGCGTGGGACACGGCGATCGCGTCGTTTCCGGCCCGTAGCGCGGCGAGGATCTTCTCGTAGTAGCCGTTGTGCAGGGTCGTGATCGTGGCGCGGAAGCCCTGGGCCCAGCTCAGATACGCCTTCACACCCACTGAGTTCATCGAGGTCGCGCCGGGCTCGGGCTGGGTCGTGTTCAGCGGGTTGTAGTGGGCGCTGTTGTGCCAGTGGCCGCCTTCGGCCATCTCCCAGGCAGTGACCGCGGCGACGTTGGCGCCGGTCAGCGGCATGCCGATCTGCTGCAACAGGGCCTTGGCCCAGGTCAACGGCGTGTAGTGGCCGTTGAGCGGCACGGGCTGGCCGATCGGCGCCGACCCGGGCCGGTTTGCTTCGATGATCGCCTCGATCTTGCGCGTGAGGTCGTCGAGGATCGCCCGGCGCTGGGCGATCCGGTCGTTCATGTCGAGACGGCGCGCATCGATCTCGTCCTGCGCGGCGCGGGCGTCCTGACGCTGCTTCTCGAGGGCGCGCTCGATGCTGAGCACCTGTTCGTTGAGCCGGGCGAGACCGGCGCCGTTGCGTTCGTCCTGCTGTGAGATGCGGCGGAAGAAGACGATCTGGCTCTGCACGTCTGTGAGGCTGGCGGAGTTCGCCAACACGTCGACGAGGTCGAGCCTGCCCACCTTGTACATCGTCGCGAGCCGCCGCGCGACGAGCACCGTCTGGAGGTCAAGCTCGGATTGGCTGCGGGCGAGCTCGAGACGGGTGCCCGCGAGCTGGCTGTTGACGGCGTCGAGCCGGCCGGCGGCGGCCTCGAAGCGCTGCTGGATGAGCTTCATCTCGGCCTGCAGGCGGTTCATCTGCTTGCGCGAGTCGGCGGCCGCCGCCTCGAGACCCTTGAGCGTCGTCGGCGCTCTCGTCGCGACGATGATCGTGTCGGCGTGCGCCAGGGAGGTCGCAAGGACGCCGAAGAGGACGGCGGTGGCGATCGCCACCGCCGTCCTCTTCCGTCGTCTGCTGTCGCGGCCGGCGTTCATGTTCACTCGGTGTATCGGTCGTCCGCTGAGGGCCTTTACACCTTGCGTCGTGACGCTCGGCCGGGAGCGGCCGCCGGCGCTAGGCGCGACGCCGCTCCGGACCCGAGTGAGACACCTGGCTCAAACGACGGTCGTCGACGAGATGTGGCAGCCGGATCTCTTCGGCCGGATGCAGGTAGCCGTCTCCGCCGCGTCGTGCCGAGGCCAGCGAAAGGTAGAGCAGCGTGACGACGTCGTCGTCGGGCCCGTTCAGCCAGGTGGGCCCGGCCTCGGCGCCGCGAGCGCCCACCGGCACGAGCGTCTCGACCTCGCGCCAGACGTCACCGTCTTCGAGCAGCAGATAGCGCTGGCCTCCGATCGTCACTCGACGGTCGCTGAGCAGCCAGCCCGCGGCGTCGCTGCGACCCGGGTCGCCGAACGCGACCTCGCAGTTCGGACCGTGACCCAGCAGCCGCATGTCGCCCATGTATTTGGTCACCACCTGGCGGAGCTTGCCCCGCGGGAACCTGGGCTGGTAATAGCTCATCGTGACCCCCCTCGTACGACGACGCTGCAATTGTAAACCCTTCGTACGCAGCGGCCAGTGTGACCGCGCTATATCATCGCCATAAGGTCGACGCGGCGAGAGAGAGGGAGTGCGATGGATCGACAGTGTGACGCTAACGAGACGAGCCGCAGAACCGGACCATCGCGGGCTGTGGCGGCATGAACGGCGTTCCTTCCGGCGAGCTTGAGCGATACGCCGACCTGGTGCTGAGCACAGGGGTGAACGTCGGCGACGGTCAACCGCTGCTGATCGCCGGCTGCGCCCAGCATGCCGATCTCATGGCGGCGATCGCCGAGCGGGCGTACGCGCACGGGGCGAGCCGCGCCGAGACCTACTTCTTCGATGATCGCGTGCGCGCGGCGCAGGCGGGCCAGGCGCCGAGCGACGCGCTGGCCGCGCAGGTGGCCCCGTGGTACGAGCAGATGTACCGCACGGTGGTCGACGAACGCTGGGCCCGCATCCGCACCCTCGGCGACCCGTTCGACGACCCGTACCGCGGCGTGCCGGCCCATCGCGCGAGCGCGCTCGACACGGCGCTGTTCGAGCCGGTGCTCGCCACGATCGAAGCCGGCCTCAACTGGTGCGTGTGTCCCTGCCCGACCGCCGGCTGGGCTCGGCGGGTGTACGGCGAGCCCGACATCGCGCGGCTGTGGCGCGACCTCTGGCACGTGCTGCGGCTCGACGAAGCCGATCCGGCGGCAGCCTGGGAAGCCCGTCGCGCCGAACTCACGAAGCGGGCGGCGAAGCTCGACTCGTCGAGCTTCGCCGCCCTCCACTTCAAAGGCGGCGGCACCGATCTCGTGGTGCCGCTTCACGCCGACGCCGTCTGGCAGCCGGCCTGGCTGACCACGCCCTGGGGACAGACCTATCTGTGCAACCTGCCCAGCGAAGAGGTCTACACGGCGCCCGACTTCCGAGGCGTTCATGGCATCGCCGTCGTCACGCGTCCGGTGACCATCAACGGCACCACGGTCGAAGGGCTTGTCCTGCGCTTCGAGCGAGGGCGCATCGTCGCCGTCGAAGCCGACGTCGGCGCCGACACGGTGCGGGCCCACGTCCGCGAGGACGCCGGTGCATCTCGGCTTGGCGAGGTGGCGCTGGTCGACGGCTCGTCGCGCATCGGACGGCTCGGCACGGTGTTCAACGAGGTGCTGCTCGACGAGAACGCCGCGTGTCACATCGCCTGGGGGGCAGCCACCAACGACTCCTTCCCCGGCGGGCTCCCCGCCGGTGAGGCGGCGCTCGAGGCACGCGGCGTCAACCACTCGAAGGTCCATCAGGACGTGATGATCGGGGGACCTCAGGTCGACGTCCTCGGGGTGACCGTCGGCGATGAGGAACTGCCGGTGCTGACCGGAGAACGCTGGCAGATCTAGAGAGGGCGGGCGGCGTCCGCCGCCCGCCTCCGTGAGTGAACGGGGTCAGGGGACCGAGCGAATATGGCAGCGCTCGAAGCCTGCGACCAGATCAGGAATCGAGACCCCCTCAGAGTGCGCACGGTGCCTATCCTCCCTGGGAAGCGGTCTGACCGACGTTCGCAGTGACGGGGGAGGTCCGGACCGCCGGCCCGGCCTGGGCAGCCCCCGTCGTCAGGCTGGACGGCAGACCGGAGGATGACCGATGAAGATCGTGATCGCAGACGACAATGAGATCTCTCGGCTAGTGCTCAGCGTGCTGCTCCGCCAGTGGGGTCACGAGGTCGTGATCGCCCGCGGCGGTGTCGAGGCGCAAGCCCATCTCCTTGACGGTGCCGACCTCGGCCTGCTCGACATGGAGATGGCTGATCTCGACGGACTGTCGGTCTGTCGCAAGCTGCGAGAGCGGCGCTCGACAGGAGGTCCTTATGTCGTGCTGCTCACGCCGATCGGCGCCAAGGTCGACATCCGCTCAGGTCTGCACGCGGGCGCAGACGACTTCCTGACCAAACCGTGTGATCCCCGCGAGCTGCTTGCTTGCCTCGACGTCGCCGCCCACTGCCTGCGCCCGCTGACCGTACACCGCGCCGTCGACCGGCGGCTGAGGGAGGAGACGCTCCGATGAAAGTCCTGATCGCCGAAGACAGCGCGACGTCGCGGCTGCTGCTCGAGCGGGTCCTGTCGACGTGGGGCTATGACGTGGTCGAGGTCGCCGACGGCACGACGGCTTGGGAGATCCTGCAGTCCGAAGACGCACCACGGCTGGCGATCCTTGACTGGATCATGCCGGGCATGGACGGCATCGACGTGTGCCGGCTGGCGCGGCAGGGCCAGACCGACCAGCCGCCGTACATCATCCTGTTGACGGCGCTGGGCAGCAAACAGGACCTCGTCGCCGGCCTTCAGGCCGGTGCCGACGACTTCTTGTCCAAGCCCTTCGATCCGGACGAGCTGCGCGCCCGCATGGAGGTCGGCCGCCGCCTGGTCGCGGCGAACGAACGTCTCGCCGACGCGCACCACAGGCTAGGCCTGCTGGCCAGTACAGATGTCCTGACAGGGGTGTTCAACCGGCGCGCCATCCTCGAACGGCTCGAGGTCGACATGATCGACGCCTCCCGCAGCGGCACGCGCGTCAGCGTGGGGCTGCTCGACGTCGATCACTTCAAGCGTGTCAACGACGGCATGGGTCACGCCGCGGGCGACGCCGTCCTGCAACAGGTCGTCGCGCGGGTCGCCGAGGTGCTCGACGGCGACGCCGTCTGCGGCCGTTTCGGCGGCGAAGAGTTCCTGATCCTGCTGCCGGGCAGGGGCCAGTGTCAGACGCTCGAGACCCTGGAGCGCGTGCGGGCCGCCGTGGCAGCCGCCCCCTTCGAGATCGATGGTCGCTCACTCACCGTGACCGTGAGCCTGGGCGGAGCGACCGGCTGGAACGAGCCCGTCGACAAGCTCATCGGGCGCACCGACACGGCGCTCTACGAAGCGAAGGAACAGGGTCGCAACCGCGTCGTGATGTCACGGGCGTCGCGTCTGCGGTTGGCCGGCTTCGAGATGGAACTCGCCGTCTGATCACGGCTACGCCGCGGCGGCATCGTCCTGGGCGAGGGGGAACCCCGGCGTCGTGCGTACCACGCCAGATGAGTCGACGATCAGGCCGCTGTAGCCGCGCAGCCCCGCGACGCGCGCGAGGGCTTGGCCACCGGACGCGTACAGGCCCGTCGCCAGCGCGTCGACGAAGGCCAGGTCGGGTCCCACCACGGTCGCGGCGAGCAGCGAGTGCGCGGGCTCGAGCGTGCTCGGGTCGAACACGTGAAGCCCGCGCTCGTAGCTGCCCGAGGTGGCGACCGCGCGTGCGCTCCCGCTGAGCTCGACCACGGCCATCAGCGCGTCCGCCTCCTGCGGATGACGCAGTCCGACTCGCCAGGGCTGCCCGGGCTCGGGTTCGCCGTACGTGGCGATGTCGCCGCCCGCGTTGATCATGGCCGCGGTCACGCCGCCGCGGCGGAGCTCGGCGAGCGCCAGCTCCGCCGCCCAGCCCTTGACCAGCCCCGTCGGATCGACGCCGCCGGGCAGGCGCCAGGGGTCGAACCAGCCCCCCGACGCCTCTTTGGCGCGGCGGCAGAGCTCGAGCACCCAGGCGATGTCGGGCGGCGCGGCGTCGAGTGCGATCTCGCCGCGCCGCACGCGGCTCATGGGGCTATCGGGCTGCCAGGTGCTGAACACGCCGTCGACGTAGTGCAGCTCGTCGACGGCGCGAGCCAGAGCGGCCTCAGATGTCTCAGTTGTCGTTGCCGCCTCCGTCGCCACCAGCGACAACGACACCACCGTGCCCATTACCTGCTCCGAGTGTTGCATTCGCTCCTCCCGTCGCGGCGATCTTGACGAGCGCGGCCTGCAGTGAGCTGCCGTAGGCCTGGCTCGTGTACGTGGCGCCGGAGACGGCGTGGATCGGCCCGCCGTTCGTCGCCATGGTCTGCTGGATGAGCTGTGGGATCACGCTGCCCGATGATCTGCCCCGATTGCGGGCCCGTGGACGTTGAGCTTGGCCAGGCCCACACTGGTGAGCTTGCCGTTCTGGGCACTGACCCGGACCTGGATGTCGCCGAGCCCACCTGCCAGCGGCTGGTCTGTGCCCACCGCGGTGACGCCCGCGCCCGTTCCGGCGCTGGCGCCGACCTTCAGGCTCGCCGGCAGACCGGCGGTGGCGCCGCCGGACGGGTGGTAGCCGAGCACGAGGCCGAGGCCGACGGCGGTGGCCACGATTGCGGCTCCCGGAATGGCTGCGGAACGTCTCATGGTCTTCCTCCTAGCTCCTTCCTCAGAAGGCGAAGTCTTCGTGGTGGATGCGGCCGTCGGGCACGCCCAGCGAACGGGCCGTGCCGACGAGGTTCTCCATGAACCCGCCGGGGCCGCACACATACACATCGCGTTCGGCGATGTCGGGCACCAGGCGCCGCAGATGCTGGGCGTCGAGCGGCTCCTGCGAGCGCGGTCCGACGACTTCATGAAGTCGTCCACCGCGCTCCCCGACCAGCAGCGCGATCTCGTCGCGCAGCACCAGGTCGTGCTCCTTTGAGCCGCGCAGGATCACGACCACATCGACGTGCTCGGGCAGGTCGTCGAGCATGGCCCTCACGGGGGTCGCGCCGACGCCGGCACCGACCAGCAGGACGCGGTCGGTCCCGCGGTGGTGGTGGGTGAAGGCGCCGTACGGCCCTTCGATCGCCACCGGCGTTCCCGGGGTCAGCTCGGCCAGCGCCGCGCTGTGGTCGCCACCGGTCTTGACGGTGAAGCGCATCTCGTTGCCCGCGGGCAGCGCCGACAGCGAATAGGGGTGCGCCTGCCACCACATGCCGGGCTTGAGGATGCGCCAGTGCAGGAACTGCCCGCCGGCCACGTCCAGACGCTCGAGGTGACGGCCGCGCACGACGACCGACACGACGCCCGGCGACTCCTGCTCGACGCGCGCCACACGGAGGCGGTGAGCAAGGCTGCGCACGATGGGCAGGCCGATGCGGTAGCTGAGCACGACGCCCGCGGTCAGCAGCCAGAGGCTGATCCAGAAGGCGGTCGCCAGCGGGTGGCCCAGGAACGGCGCGCCGGTGGCGATCTGGTGGGGGAACGACACCGCCGCGGCGAGGTACGTATAGAGGTGGACGTTCCACCATGTCTCGTAGCGCATCCTGCGGCGCACGTTGCGGTACGAGGTGACGCCGGCCAGGACGAGCAAACCCAGGCCGACGACGGCGCCGAGCATGCCGGGGAAGGTGGTGATGAGCACGGCGGCCTCGTGTAGCAGGCCGGTGTGCAGGCCCAGCGCGTAGCCGAGGGTGATGAGCAGTCCGTGCGCGACGAGCAGGATGATGACCCAAGGGCCCGAGGCGGCGGTGCCAGCGCACGAGCCGGTCCTGGCCGAGTGCCCGTTCGACGGCAGGGATCCTCCCGATCAGCAGGATCGTGACGAGCATGAGGTAGGTGCCGACCATCCCGGTGAACCGCCCGAGCGCGGTAGCGAGGCCGCCGGGCGCGACGAGATCGTGCATGGTCGTGACGGGCACGACGAGCGCGACGCTCACCGCCGCTCCGGCCCAGGCCAGGAAGGTGAACAGCCGCGCCCACGCGCGCCGCGGCTTGGTGCTGGCGTCGCGGCGGGGGTGGGCTAGGGAGCGTGGGCGTGAGCGCTCGCGCTCACGCCATCCGCCTATATCGCCGTCCGCAACGGCCGGCGCGTCCCAGTCCTCTTCCACAGTGCCCGACTCCGTCCGCGCGGGCCGGTGTCCGCCGGCCCGCGCCCCGCTGTTCTCAATGGTCGGGGTGGTTGTGGCCGCAGACGATGAAGAGACGATGAAGGGGCGCTGAGAGCGTGGCGCCGGCGAAAGGAGCCGGCCGGATCGCCGGCCCTCTAGCGCTTGACCAGGATCACGTCGTCGCCGAACAGCGACACGCGCACCTTGTCCTGCACGCCTCCGGCACGGATCGCCTTGCGGAGCGCCGATCGTACCGTCTCGGGCTTGCGGCCTATCTTCGCGACGTCGACGTCCATGGCCGACTCACCGGCGTCGACGAACGCCTGGACGAGATCGGGATAGAACGTCGACGCACGACGTCCCCTTCGGGGCGCCAATGTTGCTGGGTCTCTTGGGCGCAGATAATCGCGCGGGTCCAGGTTCTTGGCCATCGTGCCCTCCGTTTCTGTAACGGTTTCTCTGTGCCAGCATACCCTCTGGTTTGCGTCGTTGTCTCTAGAGTCCGTTCTTCCACCACGGGCACGTGGCGGGAACGATGGACTCGGTTCCCGCCGTACAGGCTGTCTGCCCGTGTACCCACCAGATCAAGCTCGTCTTTCTGGCCCGACCTGGCTCGCCGCCATTTCGTGCCGTCGCCTGGTCCCTTGACGCGGCGCTCGAATGGGGCGAGAGTTGGCATGTCCAAGGAACACATCTCGGCTCGCCGGCACGCTTTGCGGTCCGCAAGGGGGTGGAAGAGCTGGGCAGGGGGGGTCCGGCTGGGGACGCGCGCCAGCCGGTCATCATGCGGCAGTCCACGGGCGCCCGCTCCGACCTGGTGCCGATGCTGCAGCGGGCTCAGGCCGAGCACGGCTACCTGTCGCCCGAGTCAGTTGGGCGCATCGCACGTCACCTCAGGGTCACCGACAACGAGGTCTACGGCGTCGCGAGCTTCTACGCGCAGTTCAGGTTCACCCCGCCCGGCCGTCACAGTCTGCGGGTCTGTCTGGGCACGGCCTGTCACGTGAAGGGCGGCGTGCAGATGCTCGAGACGCTCGAGCGCCGGCTTGGCGTGGCTCCAGGCGAGACGACGCCCGACGGTGAGTACGACCTCGAGCGCGTCGCCTGTCTCGGCTGCTGCGCGCTCGCCCCGGTCTTCAGTCTGGACAAGACGATCTACGGCCAGATGAGCGTGCTCAAGCTGCAGGGGATCCTGGATGGACACGGGCAGACTTGAGCGCCGCCGCCGTCGCGCGATGGGGCGCTGGCTGGCGCTGCGCGCCAGCCAGCGCCCCATCGTCTACGTGGGCATGGGATCCTGCGGCCTGGCGGCCGGCGCCGGCGACGTCCGCGCTGCGACCGTCGAGTGGTTCGCCCGCAACGATGTCGACGCGCAGACCGTGTCGGTCGGCTGCATAGGGCCCTGCTACCTCGAGCCACTCGTTGACGTCCAGCTTCCCGGACGGCCGCGGCTGACCTACGCCAACATGACGAGCGAGCTCGCCGTCGCGACCGTCCGGTCGCTGCTCGCCGGTGAGCTCCCCCGGCGACACCTCGTCGGCCAAGCCGGAGTCGACGGCGACGAGCGCCTTGCTCCGTACCCTGACGTCGCGCTCGTCGCCGACCAGCCCATGCTTGCTCCCCAAACCCGGGTGGTGTTGCGCGACTGCGGTGTGATCGACCCCGAGGACATCGACCACAGCCTCGCGCGCGGCGGCTACAGGGCGCTGGAACGCGCGCTCGGCATGCCGTGGCGGGACGTCATCGACGAGGTGCGCGCCGCGGGGTTGCGCGGCCGTGGCGGCGGTGGCTTCCCGACCTGGCAGAAGTGGCTGCTCTGCCGCGACGCCGTGAGCGACCAGCGCTACCTCGTCTGCAACGCCGACGAGGGCGACCCGGGCGCCTTCATGAACCGCGCGCTCATCGAGGGCGACCCTCATGCCGTGCTCGAAGGCATGCTGATCGCCGCCTACGCCATCGGCGCCACGCGCGGCTACATCTACATCAGGGCTGAGTACCCGCTGGCGATCGCCCGGCTGCGCTCGGCGATCGCCGCCATCACGAAGCTCGGCCTGCTGGGGACGGACATCCTCGGCAGCGGCTTCACCTTCGACCTCACCGTGAAGGAAGGAGCGGGCGCGTTCGTCTGCGGCGAGGAGACGGCCCTGATCGCCAGCATCGAGGGTCGTCGTGGCATGCCGCGCACGCGCCCGCCCTACCCGGCGGTGTCGGGGCTGTGGGGCGAGCCGACCATAATCGACAACGTCGAGACCCTCGCGGCGCTGTCGCGCATCCTTTCTGAGCCGGGTTCCGCGGCTCGCTACGCGGCGCTCGGGACCGAGACGTCGAAGGGGACCAAGACCTTCAGCCTGGTGGGCAAGGTCCGGCGCCCTGGACTGATCGAGGTGCCGCTCGGCACGACGCTGCGCCACGTCATCGAGGACATCGGCGGCGGCGTGGCCAAGGGCTTCAAGGCCGTGCAGACCGGAGGACCTTCGGGCGGCTGCCTGGGCGAGGAGTTCCTCGACACGCCGCTCGACTACGAGCGCCTCGCCGCGGCCGGCTCGATCATGGGGTCGGGCGGTCTGATCGTGCTCGATCGCGACACCTGCATCGTCGACACGGCGCGATATTTCGTGCAGTTCACGCAGAACGAAAGCTGCGGCAAGTGCGTGCCCTGCCGCGTCGGGATCGGCCACCTGGTCGAGATCCTCGACGCGGATCTGCGCCGGCAAGGGGGAGCTGGCCGACCTCGACCGTCTCGAGCGGCTAGCCACGGTCATCAAGGCCAGCTCGCTCTGCGGCCTCGGGCAGACCGCTCCGAACCCGGTGCTGTCGTCGCTCAAGTACTTCCGCAACGAGTTCATCGAGCACATCGTCGAGCGGCGCTGCCGGGCGGCCGTCTGCCGCGACCTTGTCGTCTACCGCATCATCCCCGAGCGCTGCACCGGCTGCCAGCGCTGCGTCCAGGTCTGCCCGACAGGGGCGATCTCGGGACCGCGCGCCGAGTCTCACAACCTCGATCCCGAGAAGTGCATCAAGTGCCGTTCCTGCTATGAGGTCTGTCGGTTCGACGCCATCGCCGGCGACGCCATCGTGATCGAATCGGGAGGCGCGCCGTGAGCGGGGCGAGCGGCGCGCCGGCCCGGCCCGGTCTGCGTCTGGAGATCGACAATCACTCCGTCTCGGTGCCGGCCGGCACGACCGTGCTGCGTGCCGCCGAGCTTGCCGGTATCGCGATCCCGTCGCTGTGCGCTCATGAGGAGCTCGCGCCCTTCGGCGGATGTCGCCTGTGTATGGTCGAGATCGTCGGTGTGCGCGGCTACCCGCTGGCGTGCAGCACGGCCGCGCAGGACCGCATGCAGGTCACGACCGACAACGCGGCGCTGACGAGCGCTGCGGGGCGAGATCCTGGCGCTCATCCTGTCTCAGCACCCCTCGAGCTGCCTGCTGTGCGACGAGCGCGACGCGTGTGCCCGCAACCAGGCGACGATCCGCAAGGCCGGCGTGACCACAGGCTGCCGCAGCTGCCCGAGCGACGGCGGTTGCGAGCTGCAGGAGGTGGCCGCGATGATCGGGACCGGGGCCGGCGAGCCGGGCGCTTCCGCCGGGACGAACGCCGCCCAGACGGTCTCGTACCCGGTCGCCTATCGCGGCCTCGAGGTCGAGCACGACGACCCCTTCTTCGATCGTGACTACAACCTCTGCATCCTGTGCGGACGGTGCGTGCGCATGTGCCAGGAGGTGCGCGGCGCCGCGGTGCTGGCGTTCACTGAGCGTGGCCCGAGGACGCTGGTGGGACCGGCCTTCGGCCGGTCCCACGTCGAAGCGAATTGTGAGTTCTGCGGGGCCTGCGTGTCGGTCTGTCCCACCGGCGCCCTTGCCGACAAGGTCTCGAAATGGGACGGCCCGCCCGAGGCTGTCGTGGAGTCCGCCTGTCCCCTGTGCGGGCTTGGCTGCCGTCTCGAGCTCGCGGTGGCGGGCGGAGCACTGTCGTCCGCCCGCGCCGCCCGCACCGAAGGGGGCAGCAGCAGCCAGCTGTGCGTGCTCGGGCGCTTCTGTCTGCCGGAGACGACCCATCACCACGATCGCCTCCGGCGGCCGATGGTGCGCCGCGGCGGATACTTCCGCGTCGCCGACTGGGACGACGCGCTCGATGAGGCGGCGCGACGGCTGGCGGGGGTCGACGCAGCGGCGGTTCGCCTGCTCGTCTCCGGCGATCTGACCAGCGAGAGTCTCTACGCCGCGCAGCGGTTCGCCCGCGGGGCGCTTGGGCTCGCCGGCGCCGAATCGGCGACCCTGGCGGGTCTGCCGGGGGGCGCCGCCGCCTGGCGCCGCCTGCTGAGGCTGCCCGTCGCGCTGGATGCGATCGCAAAGGCCGATCTCGTGATCACCTGCGGCATCGATCCGCGCTACGCGTTCTCGCCGGTCGCGGTGGAGGTGCGGCGCGCCGTGAGGCGCGCCGCCACGCTCATCGCGGTCGACGCCCGCGAGTCGTCGCTCACGCGGATGGCCGACCAGTGGCTGCGCGCGCGCCCCGGCGACGAGGCGCGCGCTCTGACAGGCATGCTCGACCGTCTGGATGCGGTCGCCGTCGCGCCGAAGGAGCGTCGCGGCAGCCCCGCAGTGGCCGTCGTCATCGGGCCGCGCGTCTTCGACACCGCGGGGGTCGACGGCCTGATCGGTCGGCTCGAGGGGCTCGCGCGACGCCCCGGGTTCAGCGTGCTGCCGCTCGCGCCGGGCGCCAACGTGCGCGGGGCGCTCGCGCTCGGCCTGCTGCCGGCGGCCCGGGTCGGCGCCGGTGACGGCGCCGACCCGGGTGCCCACGCCGGCGTGGCGCCCCACGTCCTCTACCTCGCCGGCGACGTGCCCTTCACCTGGCGTCCCGCCTGCGACGTGGTGATCGTGCAGGATCTCTACCTGCCCCCGTTCGATGTCGACGTGTTCCTGCCGGCGGCGTCGTTCGCAGAGGCCGCCGGCACGCTGACCGATCTGGCGGGCGGTGTCGGACGCCCTGGCGGCCGTCGAGCAAGCCTTGAGGCCGCGACGGCGCCGGGGAAGACGGGCCGCGACCGGACTGGGAGGTCTTCGCGGAGCTCGCCGCTCGTCTCGGCCATCCCGGTCTGCGGTTCGCGGACGTCGCGGCGGTCCGGGCGGCGATCCGGACGCCGACGGCCGACTTCGCGGCCTCCGGGCCGTCGACTCTGCCCGCGACCGCGGTTCCGCTCGACGACAGCGTCGCGGGCGCGGCGCTTCACCCTCGTGCAGGTGCACCCGGCTTTCGCCATCGCGGCATCGATCTGGCGGGCGTCGTCGAGGGTCTTGCCGATCTTGAGCTCGAGGAGGGGGCGCATGAACCCCGACGACATCGCGCGGCTGCGGGTGGCGCGGTGAGAGCGTCGGCCTCGCCGTCTCCGGCAACACCGGCGATCCGGACCGCCCGCCACGGCGCCGGCTCGTCGTTCCCGCGGAGGCCGGTCGCGACTGCCGGGCGGGCGCCGCCTACCTGCGGTCGGCCCCGCCGGTGCGGCTCCGGTCGGTGAGAGCCCGGATCAGTCGCGCGCGGGAGGGCCGCATGGTCCCCGTCGTCGAACGCCGCATGATCGTCCCCAACCTCCACCTGCTCACGGTCGAGGCGCCGGAGGTCGCCGCGGCGGCGCAGCCCGGCAACTTCGTCATCCTGCGGCCGGACGACAGGGGCGAGCGCATCCCGCTGACGATGGCCGACTGGGACGCTGACGCCGGGACCGTCACCTCGATCTTCGCAGGTCGGCGCGTCGACGGCGAAGCTCGCGCGCCTCGAGCCGGCGACACGATCCCGACCTACGCCGGGCCGCTCGGCAACGAGACCGAGATCGAGCGCGTTCGGCACGGTCCTGCTGATCGGCGGCTGCTACGGCATCGGCAGCATCTACCCGGTCGCCGCGCGCTCTGCGCGCGGCCGGCAACGCGGTCTATCGTCCTGATCGAGGCGCGCAGCGCGTACCTGCTCTACTGGGAGGAGCAGCTGCGCGCGCGTCTGCCGAGCGCGTCATCGAGATCACCCGCGACGGCAGTCGCGGCTACAAGGGCCACGTGACGCGCCTGGCCGAGATCCTCACGCTCGAGGGGATCAGGCCCGACCGCATCATCGTCCACGGCTGCACCTTCCAGATGATGGAGGTCGTCGCGGCAGACCGGCCGCTGGGCATCAAGACGATCGTCAGCATGAACCCGATCATGATCGACGGCACCGGCATGTGCGGCGTCTGCCGGCTGACCGTGGCCGGCAAGACGAAGTTCGCCTGCGTGGACGGCCCCGAGTTCGACGGCCACGAGGTGGACTGGGAGGAGTTCCTCGCGCGGCGCGAGAGCTACAACCCCGAAGAGGTCGAGCCCCTCCGCACGAGCGGATGCGCCTCTCACTTCTGAGAGGCGAGGTCGAGGCGCAGGTGGCCCAGAGATCGACCACATGCAGGCGGCCGATGCCGAAGCAGGAGCCCGTTCGAGCGCGTCCGCAACTTCGACGAGGTGGCCCTCGGCTACACGCCCGAGCTGGCCGCGCGAGGAGGCCGCGCGCTGCCTGGCCTGCAAGAAGCCGGGCTGCGTCGACGGCTGCCCCGTCGGCATCGACATCCCCGGCTTCGTCGGCCTGGTCGCGGAGGGCGACTTCGCCGGCGGCGATCCGCAAGATCAAGGAGACCAACGCGCTGCCGGCCGTCTGCGGCCGCGTCTGCCCGCAGGAGGAGCAGTGCGAGAAGCGTCTGCGTGCTCGGCAAGAAGGGCGAGCCGGTGGCGATCGGCCGGCTCGAGCGCTTCGTCGCCGACTGGGAGGCGGCGCAGGGCGGCGGTCGAGCGCCCGCGTCTGCCGCCCCGCAACGGCAAGAACGTCGCCGTCGTCGGCTCCGGGCCGGCCGGCATCACCGTGGCCGCGCGACCTCGCCCTGCGCGGCTACGCAGGTCACGATGTTCGAGGCCCTGCACGAGGCGGGCGGCGTGCTGACCTACGGCATCCCCGAGTTCCGGCTGCCCAAGGCGATCGTGCGGCGCGAGGTCGAGTACGTGAAGAGCCTGGGCGTCGAGCTGCGGCTCGACTATCGTGGTCGGCAAGACGCGCACCGTCGACTGCGCTCTGCTGCGAGGACGTTCGACGCCGTCTTCGTCGGCGCCGGCGCCGGGCTGCCCTGGTTCCTCGAGATCCCCGGCGAGAACCTCAACGGCGTCTACTCGGCCAACGAGTACCTGACCCGCTGCAATCTGATGCGCGGCTTCCGCTTCCCCGCCTACGACACGCCGCTGAAGCGGGCGCCGCGAGTCGCGGTCTTCGGCGGCGGCAACGTGGCCATGGACTCGGCGCGCACCGCGCTGCGGCTGGGCGCCGACGAGGTGCACATCGTCTACCGGCGCAGCCACGAGCGAGCTGCCCGCGCGCGCCGAGGAGGTCGAGAACGCCGAGGAAGAGGGCGTCATCTTCGACTTCCTCACGCTGCCCGGTGCGCCTCATCGGCGACGAGCGCGGGCTGGCTCACCGGCGATCGAGTGCCTGCGCATGGAGCTGGGCGAGCCCGACGCTTCGGGCCGCCGCCGGCCCGTCGAGATCCCGGGCTCGGAGTTCACGATGCGCGATGGACGCCTCGGTCTGCGCCATCGGCAACAGTCCCAACCCGCTGATCCCCATGACGACGCCGGGACTCGAGGTGGGCAAGAGGGGCAACATCGTCGCCGACGAGGAGACCGGCCTGACGTCGCGCGAGCGCGTCTGGGCCGGCGGCGACGTCGTCACCGGCGCGGCCACGGTGATCAGCGCCATGGGAGCCGGGCCGCAAGGCGGCCCGCTCGATCGACGAGCTGCTGACGGGCGCCTAGCGGCGTCGGCGAGGTCGGGTCGGACGACGCCGGGGCCGCCCTGCGGCGCGATCAGCCGGTGTGGACCGGCGTGAGCCGCCGGGGCTGCTCGCGGCTGTCGTCCAGACGCAGCAGCATGCGCACCGTCGTGCCGTGACCGCCGGAGACGATCTCGACATCGTCGGCCAGATGCCGAATGAGGAACAGTCCCCGACCGCCGACCTTCAGCGGGTCCGGTGTGGCTTCGAGATCGAGTGTGCGGACATCGAAGCCGCAGCCGCTGTCGCTGACCTCGACGACGACCGCATCGTCGCTCACCTGGGCCGAGACGACGATGCGGCCGTCGTCGTCGCCGGCGTGCAGGATGGCGTTGGTCAGCGCCTCCTCGGCGCACAGGACGGCCTGCTGTTCGGGCCGGCCGGAGATGGCATGACGCGCGAGGTAGGCGGAGAACACCCCGCGCAACTCGCCCGCAGAGGCCCCGCGCGAGGCGAACGAGACCTCGAGGACATCGGGTTCGGCAATCGCTGGGCCCGCCCCCGGCGTCATGGCCGCGAGCTTCGGCCGCACCAGGAGGACGGCGAGGTCGTCGGCGGCTCGCCGTCCCACTCGCCGCACGTGATCGAGCACGTCGTCGAGCTGCTCGATCGTCAATGGGTCCGCCCGGTCTTGCGGGCTGGTCTCCGCCGGGTCACGACCTCCTCCGCGTGCCTGCTCGATCAAGGCTAGCACGCCCGACAGCCCCACGCGCTGGCGGCCGCGGGCGAAGGCGAAGCAGTCGGGCAGGCCGTCGGTGTAGAAGAGCAGCGACCAGGCGGGCGGCAGGTCCACGGTCGTGACCGGCCATTCGGGATCGTCGCTCACGCCGAGCGGCACGCCGTGCCTGGCCGCCACCTCGACGACGTCGTTCGGCGTCGCGAGCAGCGGCTGCGGGTGGCCGGCGAGCGCCAGTGTCAGCCGCGCCTCGGTGGCCGCGACGCAGGCGAGGCAGACCGTCGCGAACTGGCCGTCCTCGGCCCGCTCGGCAGTGAGCACGTCGTTGAGACGCGACAGCAGCTCGTCGAACGGCGTGCCCTGCATGGCGAGCCCGTGCCACGCGGCGCGCAGCATGGCGCCCAGCGCGGCGGCGTCCGGCCCGTGGCCCGTGACGTCGCCGATGATCAGACAGATGGAGCCGTCGGGACGGGTCGCCGTGTCGAGAAAGTCGCCGCCGATCAGCAGATGGCGCTCGCCGGGGACGTAGCGATAGTCGACGGCGAGCCGTTCGCTCTGCACCGCCATCTTGGGCAGCAGGCTCTCCTCGAGCCGACGGTGGAGGCGCGCCGCTTCTCGCTCGGCCGCCATGCGCTCAGCTCGCTCGATGGCGATGGCGGCCTCGTCCGCGAAGCGGCGCGCCACCGAGAGCAGCTCTTCACCGGGTCGGTCGATCGGCTCGGTCCAGGCGAAGAACAGCAGCGATCCGACCTGTGACCCATAGGCGACTGGCAGAGCGAGCAGTGACCGGTAGCCGCGCGCCTTGAAGTAGGCCTGCAATTTGGTCGGCCTCTCGGACGGGCCGGGATCCGTCGCGGCGAAGTGGACGTGGACGTCACTGACGAACAGCGGCTGCCCGGAGCGGACGACGCCCCCCAGGTCGGCGAGCTCGTCGAGCGTCCAGCGGTCCTCGCTCACCGTCTCGGGCGCGCGAGCGAGCAGGCGGACATCATCGCCTTCGACGCTCCAGAACGATGTGGTCGAGCAGCCGAACAGGCCGATGGCGGTACTGCAGAGCTCCGCGGCGACCTGGGCTGGGCTCGCCGTCAGAGCGAGACCGCTGAAGATCGCCAGGACTCGTTCGATGTCGCGGCGCAGCCGCACCGACGCGGTGACGTCGGTCAGGGTGAGATGGAGCACGTGGCCCGTCGCATCGGCGAGGCAGTGCGCAGTCAGCGCGACCACCGGACCATCGTCGGCCAGCCTGACCTCGTTACGCTGCACTTCGGCGCCGGTCGCCGTCGCGCAGGCGAGCAGCGCGTCGAGCACGTCGGCGGGCAGGTCCGGGAGCAGACCGGCCAGCGGCCGGTCGTGCCAGCCCTGCCCGCCGTCGGCGCCGCGGCGCGCAAAGAGTCCGCGCAGGCGGGCGTTGGCGTCGTCGCAGCGCAGGTCCGGGCCCGAGAACAAACCCACTGCGGCGGCCGTCGATTCGAGCGTGTCGTGCACGCGCATCTCGCGTGACTCGAGTTCGGCGAACGACGTCGCGAGGCGCCGCCGCAGGCCGCCGGCCGCCGAGCCCGCGATCGCGGCGATGCCGATCCAGATGAACGCAGTCGCGACGGACGCCGGGCCTGAGATCTGGTGCGGCGGGTTGGCCACGAGAGTCACGAAGAAGAGCCCCGCTCCGGTCGCCGTGATGAGCGCCGGGACGAGCCCGGCGGTCACGGCGACGACGATGGCGACGGCCGTGGCAAGGGCGCCCGGCATGCCGAAGTAGGGGGTGGGATCGCCGAAGGCGAAGGGTGTCAGCACACAGATCTCGGCGACCACGCCGACCAGCGCGGCCAGCCACGGCCGGCGCTGGCCGCTGCTCATCCAGCGCGACTCGAGGAGCTCGTAGAAGCGACCGGTGAGAGCGCCGCCGCGGGCGCGCGTTGCAGAGTGACTGTTTTCACTGTACACATAGTGAATAATAGGCGATTGGCGGCTCGTCACAAGGGGCAGTCGCGTTGGCTACGGCGAACAAGCCGGGGCTTCAGCGGCGGTCCGGTCGCGGCGGCGGCTGGTAGGTGTGGTCCTTGGCGTCCCAGCCGCCGATGCTCACCGCGACACGATAGACGCTGTTCAGGAACCCGAGCAGCACGACGCCCGGATCGTCACTCTTACGCACCTCGTCGTAGGGCAGGAGCCATTCGCCCATCGCCTCGACCCAGCCCGCCTTCGCCGGTTCGATGGGCACGGTCGCACAGCCGTCGGGGCGAGGGTGGAGGTAGGCGTAGAAAGCGGCGTGCGGGGATGAGTCGTCGCCCGGCCACAGGCCAGCGTTCAGATGTTCGGCGTCGAGGTCGTAGCGCATGATGTAGCCGCGGTCGTCTGGCGGGTGGACGTGCCTGCCGCTGAAGAGCAGTACCGCGAGATCGAACGCGCCCCACCAGAACTGCACGCCCGTGCGGCCGAAGAAGCCAGAGCGGAACTCGTCGAAGACCTCGCCGATCGAACAGAGCGCACGATGGAACCGCGCCGCCTGCCCGGTGTCGAAGGCGCGGTCATGGGTGTTGGCCGAGAAGAGCGTGGCGTCGGCCATCTCCTGGGGCTTCTCCCAGATATCTGCGACCACCTGCAGCCGCGCCAGTCCAGCCCGGAAGTCGCCCCAGACGTCGGCCACGCTGCGGTCGCCCGTGAGCGGGACCATGACCGCCGGGTCGCTGCCGGCCCGCAGCCACAGGACGCCGTCGACCACGTCGATGCCCGCGTCGACGGCGCGACCGCCCGTGAGCAGCGGGCCGGTCACGAAGCCACGGGAATCGAGCTGCAGGCCGGTGTGCAGCCACTGCGGCAGAGGTGGCTGCAGGGCGAGCTTGAGCTTGCCGAGCATCTGGGTGTACTGGTGCAGCGTCTTGCTGGTCGGCGCCCACTCCGCATAGGGGAGCGGCGGCCACGTCGTGTGATCGGCCATCGTGCCCGACTCCTGTTCGCCAGACGATTACTTGCCCGGGCCGGGCAGCAGGCACTCCATCATCGCCACGGCCGATGAGCAGTCCCAGGAGTAGAGCGGCCCGGTGACGGGCGGCTTCATCCAGTCCCAGCCGGCCAGTCCGCGAGCGTTGCGGTGAGCCCAGGCGACCGCTGCGTTCAGGCGGAACCAGGAGTCGAACGTCGTCATGCGGTCGGCGCGCGTGAAGGCGATCGCCCAACGCGCAAAGATCCCCTTGAAGCCGCCCTCGTCCTGGTCGGCATGGACCGCATCGTTCTGCAGGATGCCGTGGGTGGTCAGATCCGTCCTGGTGTACTCGAGGGCCCGGAGTGCGTCGGCATCGTAGGTGCGGTCGCCGGTGACGGAGTAGAGCAGGTGGCCGGCGCCGATGAACGATCCCTGGTCGTAGGTGAACTTGATCCGGTTGACCGTGGCGGAGCCGCCGCCCGTGGGTTTCAACGCGTCGTAGACCTGGCCGGTCGTCGGGTCGAAGAGGTGGGCACGCATCCAGGCGTAAACGCCCTGGGCCTTGGCCAGGTACGAGCCGTCGTGCGTCGCGCGGTAGATCTCGCAGGCTGCGATGACGGCCGGGGCGTTGGTGGTCGCGTTCTTCTGGGGCAACACGTATGAAGTGCGCCACCACAACCCGCCGCCCAGATCCATGCTCCAAGCGCGCGCGTAGACCTGGTCGAAGTTCGTCTTGGCGATGTCGAGGTAGCTCGTGTCGCCCGTGATCTGGGCGGCGCGGGCGAACGCGATGATCATCCACATGGCGTCGTCATTGGCCCGCGGATTGGGCAACACTCGCCCCGTCTGCGACAAGAGCACGAGCCAGTCAGTCCTATACCTGTGGAGGACACCGCGGCACAGCGCCACGACGAGCTGCCGATAGGCGGGCTTGCCTGTGAGCTGCGCGTAGTCCTCGACCGTCTCGATCATCTCCGCCTCGCGCCAGAAGTCAGCAGCGTGAGTGCCGTTCATGTAATCGACGTAGTAGCCCAGACTGGGGGCGCTGACATAGAAGGCCGCATTGAACGACGCGAGGGCTGCGGCGGCATCGGCGGCTACCAGATGCGGCAGGTGAGCGGGAATATCGACGGTCGCGCCGCCCCCGCCGCCCCCGCCGCAGCCGGCCACGCTCAGGGCGACCGTCGCGGCGACGAGCGCCACCTTGGCGAAGCCGGCGAGAGTACGGATTCGTCTGGTCACGGTGCGGAGCCTACCCGGTAGCAAACGGTCGCCGCTCGCACGGCGACGCCGGGTGGCTCAGGCGCGTCGCACACGACGGCCCCAGCGCAGTCCACAGAAGTGCTGCACCGCGGGGGTGATGCTGAGCAGCCCGATCAGCGCCCCGACGGGCCCCCAGATGAGTTGCTGGAAGTTGTAGCCGACGACCAGCAGCTCGACGACCTCGAAGATGACGAGCGCGCAGCCGATCGCGAACGACCCGAACCACGCCCAGGGACGACGTCGCCACAGGCCGGCTGCCACGATCAGAGGCGCGATGCCGAGCAGCACCAGCAGGACGAGACCAGGCACGAGGAAGTCGGCGAACGGCGAGGGATCGACCGAACCGGCCATCTGCAGCAGCTTGCCGCTCGGGTCGAGCGTCAGGGCTGCGCCTCCGAAGATGCCGCCGATGCCCTGCAGGACGAGCAGGACGAGCAGGGGCCAGACGAGCAGGGGCCGGCGCACCCTGCCGAGGACGAAGAGCGGGGGCTTCGTCATGATCTCCTCTTGAGCCTGTGACTTGGAAGCGGACCGATGAGCAGGATAACGTGGCGGCCGGCTGCTTTCACCCCGGGCGCCGCGAGCGCCAGCGAGGCGAGCGAGGTGCGCGCCGGCTCCAGCGGGCATACTGTGGCATAAGCTCGGAGGTGCATGCTGGACCTGTTCGACATCGGCATCTCGACCGGCGCGTACGCTCAGCAGCCGCTCGCCGCAGCACTGCTGCGCATCGCGGAGCTCGCGCCGGCGGCCGAGATCTTCTCGTTCGGGCGCCACTCGCTGCTCCTGCCCGGCAATGCGCTCGCCGTCGCCACGATCGGTCTGCCGTTCAGCGTGCATGGACCGTTCACGCACTTCGAGTTCGCTACCACTTCCAACGGCAGGCACCGCGCCGCAGTCGAGCTGCATCGGCGTCACATGGAGGTAGCCGCGGAGCTCGGCGCCTTTCTCTACATCGTCCACCCTGACCTGCATCGCCGGCCAAGGCTCCGGAACCCCAAGATCGTCGCAGCCCTGGAGCGTTCGTTCGAGGAACTCCGGGGCCTCCAGGACGAGCTCGGCATCGATGTCGCCGTCGAGAACATGCCGCTGACCGGGCACTCGCACTTCACGGCGCCCGGCGACCTCGACCTTCATGGCCTCGGCCTCGTCCTCGACGCCGGTCACGCCGCTCTCACCGACACGCTTGCCGAGTGGCTGGCCGAGCCGCAGGCTCTTCTGAAGCACGTACACCTCCACGACAACGGGGGCCGCGGCGACGGCGACCGGCACGAAGCCGTGGGCAGCGGCGTGGTCGATGCCGCGGCGGTGCTGGCCGTGGCCCGCGCCGCCGGTGCAACCATCGCCCTGGAGCTGACCAACGAGGCCGACGTGCTCGCGAGCCTCGACTACCTGCGTGCCCACGACCTTCTCTCGTTGTACGTCCGGTAGGCTGGACTCCGCCATGACTCCGCAAAGCGGCCGACGAACAGCGACCTCCGCGGTCACGAGCGCCGGGAAGATCAAGGAGCGCATCCGGTTCCTGTCGGATCTGCAGCCCTTCAACGGGCTGAGCAAGCTCGAGCTCGAGCGAGTGGCGCGGTCGATCGTCGAGCGTGTCGTCGGTGCCGGCGAGGCCGTTCTGGTCGAAAGCGGTGTCCCGGGCACCGAGCTCTACGTAGTGCGCGGCGGCACCTTCGAGCTCGTCCACAAGGAAGCCATGGTCGCCCTGGTCACGCGCGGCGAGGTCTTCGGCCATCCGACGCTCCTCACGGGCTTGCCGCCCGAGTTCACCACGCGCGCGCGCAGCGACGCGACCCTCTACTGCATCCCCAAGGACGTGGCGATCGGCCTGCTGAGCCACCCCGAAGGGCTTGTGTGGCTGGCCGGCAACCAGCGCGAGCGCCTGATCCAGGCGGCACGGACCATGCGCGCCTTACCGGACGTGCGCAATCGCCCCGTCACTTCGCTCATCCGCAGTGCTCCCCTGTTCTGCGAGCCCGAGACGCCCATCCGCGAAGCCGCAAAGTTGTTGGCCAGCGCAGGGCGCAGCGCGCTTCTGGTGCGGCTGCGCGAGGGTCTCGGCATCGTCACCGACGTCGACTTGCGCGACAAGGTCGTGCTCGCGGGCGTGTCTCGAGACGCGCCGGTATCGGCCATCATGACGACGCCCGTGCACACCATCGGAGCTGACGTGCTGGCGCCAGAGGCGAGCATCGCGATGATGGCATCCGGCGTGAACCACCTGCCGGTGCTCGCCGCCGACGGCACAGTGCTCGGTGTCCTCTCGGCAAGCAACCTCATGGCGCTCGACGCGCGCAGCCCGTTCGCCCTGCGCCGCTCGCTGCAGACGTCGGCCAGCCAGGACGACCTGGTGCAGGCCGCCGCCGACGCGCCGCGCCTGTTCGTCGACCTGGTCGACGCGCACCTCGACGCGCCGGCGCTGATGCGCGTCGTGACCGTGCTGAGCGACGCCATGACCTCGCGCCTGCTCGAGCTCGCCATCGACCGGCACGGCCAGCCGCCGGTGCCCTATGCCTGGCTGGCCTTCGGCAGCAGCGCGCGCAGCGAGCTGACGCTGGCCTCGGACCAGGACAACGGCCTCGCCTACGCCGACACCGACGACCCCGCGGTCGACGAGTACTTCCGGCTCGTGGCCGAAGAGGTCAACGAGGGGCTGCGCCGCTGCGGCTTCGCCCTCGATCCGCACGGCGTGCTGGCGCGCTACGGGGAGTGGCGCATGACGCTGTCTGCCTGGAAGGACGTGTTCGCCGACTGTCTCGAGGGCAAGGACCTGGAGCGTCTCGCGCGCGCCAGCGTCGCCTTCGACTTCCGCCAGGTGGCCGGCGAGCTGTACATCGACCTCGCACTGACCGAGATCATGCGCCAAGCGTTCGCCCACAAGAGCTTCATGCGCGGGCTGGCGAAGCTGGGCACGCGCATCCGCGCGCCGCTCGGTTTTCGCCAGCGGCTCGAAGGCTGCATCGACATCAAGAAGCACGGCCTGGTCCCGGTGCAGAACCTGGCCCGCTACTACGCCTTCGCCCGGGGCATCACTGCGCACTCGACTGTCGAACGCCTGATCGCGGTGAGCGAGGCGAACGGCGAGGAGACCGTCGCGGAGCGCTCGCTGCGCGAGGCCTACATCAGCATGGCGCAGCTGCAGCTGCGCCATCACGCCAACGCCATCCGCGACGGCCGGCCGCTCGACAACACCATCGACGTGGCGACGCTGCGCCCGCTGACCAAAGCCACTCTCCAGGAGGCCATGCGCGAGGTCGCCGCCGAGCAGAGCAGGTTCCCGCGTCTCGCTGCGTTGCGCTGACTTGCTCGACCGACATACGCGCGGGGGTCGGCCTCCGGTATGCTCTGACGCCCGTGGATGAGGAGTCCGGTGGACGACGGACCCGATCAGGGCCGGGAACCAAGAGAACCAGGCGATATCGTGCCGGCTGCGGCGCCGGCCGACGAGGCGGGACGCCTCACGCCGGCGCCGCCCGTAGCCTCGGCTTGGCCGTGGCGCCTGCTCGGCCACGTGGTCGTCGACGTCGGACCGCTGCGGCGTCATCGCGACTTCCGCCTGCTCTGGCTCGGGCAGGCCGTCACGCTCCTGGGCTCGATGGTCACCTACGTGGCGATCCCCTATCAGGCGTACCAGCTCAGCCACTCCTCGCTGGTGGTCGGCCTGCTCAGCGCCGGCGAGCTCGTGCCGCTGCTGACCATGGCGCTGGTCGGCGGGGCGTTCGCCGACGCCATGGACCGGCGCCGGCTGGTCTTGCTCGCCGAGGCGCTGTTTGCCGCCGCCTCGGTCGCGCTCCTCGTCAACGGCCTGCTGCCGCATCCACGGCTCTGGGTGCTCTTTGTGATCGCGGCGGTCATGGCGGGGCTGGACGGTCTGCAGCGTCCGCCACTCGATGCTCTGCTACCGCGCCTCGTCGATCGCGACGAGCTGACGGCCGCGGGCGCTCTCTCGGGGCTGCGCGGCACGGTCGGCACGATCGCTGGGCCGGCGTTGGGAGGAGTGCTCATAGCATCTGCCGGGGTCGGCGCGGCGTACGCGTTCGACGTGGCGACGTTCACCGTGTCCATCGTCGCTCTGGCGCTGATGCACGCCGTGCCACCGCCCACCGACGCCGAGCCGCCGAGCCTGCGCCGCATCGCCGAAGGCCTGCGCTACGCCGCGAGCCGCCAGGAGCTGCTGGGCACGTACGGCGTCGACATGATCGCGATGTTCTTCGGCATGCCGATGGCGCTGTTCCCGGCGCTCGCCCAGCGCTTCGGTGGCGCGGGCGCGCTCGGGCTCCTCTACGCCGCGCCCGAGGTCGGCTCGCTCCTCGCGACCGTGACCAGCGGCTGGAGCGCCCGCGTTCATCGCCACGGGGTCGCTGTGTGTCTGGCGGCCGCCGGCTGGGGCGCGGGCATCGTCCTTCTGGGCCTTGCGCCGACCCTGGCGTGCGCACTCGTGGCGCTGGTGATCGCCGGCTTCTTCGACATGATCAGCGGCATCTTCAGGATGGTCATCTGGAACGAGACCATCCCCGACCGCCTGCGCGGCCGCCTGGCGGGCATCGAGCACATCTCGTACTCGACCGGTCCCGTGTTGGGCAACGTCGAGGCGGGCGTCGTCGGCTCGATCGTCGGCTTGCGCGCGGCGATCGCCTCGGGCGGGATCCTGTGCGTGGCCGGCGTCGGTGTGGCCGCCGCGCTGCTGCGCGGGTTCTGGCGCTATGACTCTCGTCGGGCGGAGCAGCCTTGAAGACGGAGGCGAGGACCCTAGTCGCGAGCCTCGTGCCCCGTGAACTCGTCCATGGCAGCGGTGACGCCGAAGAAGTCGGCGAGGCGGTCGAACGCCCACAGCGGCAGCACGCGCATCGCCGGCAGCGTGCGCACCATGAAGGGCATGAGCAGCTTCACCTTGTCGCGGCGGATCGCATCGATGATGGCGTCGACGACCTCGTCCTCGGCCAGGATCGGCAGGAGCAACGGGAAGCGGGTCTTGACGCCGGCGAACATGCCCGTGTCGATGTAGAAGGGACAGACGACGGTCGTGCGCACGCCGGGAGCGCTGCGTCGCAGTTCGAAGCGCAGCGCCTCGGTGAACCCGACCGCGGCGTGCTTGCTGGCGGCGTAGTCGGTCTCGCGCGGCGAGCCGATGAGCCCGGCTGCCGAAGCGACGGTGACGATGTGCCCGCCGTCGCGGGCGACCATGGCCGGCAGGAACGCTCGCGTCACCCAGAACGGCGCCAAGGCGTTGACCGCGAAGGTCGTCTCGATCTGTTCGTCGCTCAGGTCGAGGAGCGATTCGCCGCTCACCACGCCGGCGTTGTTGACGAGGATGTCGACCGGGCCGAGCTCGGCCTGCACGCGCTGAGCGACCGCGGCCACCTGGCCGCGGTCGCTTACGTCGCAGGCATAGCCGGCCGCTCGGGCGGCGCCCAGGGCGGCCGCCTCGGCGGCCGCCCTCTCGGCGCCGCCCTCGTCGAGGTCGAGGATGCTGACGACCGCGCCCAGGGTGGCGCAGCGCAAGGCCAGCCCGCGGCCGATGCCCGACGCGCCGCCGGTGATGAGCACATGCTTCGTGGCGATGAGTGTCATCGTCGTCCCCGCGCCGTCAGTCGATGCCGGGCACGTGCTTGAGCACGCGCAGCGCGAGGCTCATGAAGGCCGCGTACTGCTCGTGCTTGGCGAACGGCGGCGTGTCGATCGCCATGAACCGCTCAGTCGCCACGGTCTGTGCCTCGGTGTACTTGAGGATCCCGGCGGCGCCGTGACGGCGCCCCAGCCCCGACTCCTTGAAGCCGCCCATCGGGCTTGCGGCCGAGCCCCACGTGGCGGCGTAGGCTTCGTTGATGTTGACGGTCCCCGCCTGCAGACGCTCGGCGATCTCGCGGCCCGCGCGCGCGTCGCGCGTCCAGACGCTGGCGTTGAGGCCGTAGCCGGTGTCGTTGGCGCGCGCGACCATCTCGTCGATCGAGTCGCAGCGGTACACCGCCGCGACGGGACCGAACGTCTCGGCGCGGCAGAGTGTCATCTCCTCGGCGACGCCGCTCAGCAGTGTGGGCTCGTAGAAGTAGGGGCCGAGGTCGGGGCGGGCCCGCCCGCCCGCGAGCACCTCGGCCCCCTTGGCCACAGCGTCGTCGACATGCGCCTGGACCGTGGCGAGCTGCTCCGCGCTGATCAGCGAACCCATGTCGGCGCTGAAGTCGAGCCCCGCGCCGAGCTTGACCTCGCCGAGCGCCTGGGCGAGCCTGGGCACGAACGCGTCGTAGATGTCGGTGTGCACGTAGAGGCGCTCGATGCTGATGCAGAGCTGCCCCGCGTTCGAGCAGATGCCGCGCACCGCACCGCGCACGGTCGTGCCGAGGCGCGCGTCGGGCAGCACCAGCAGCGGGTTCTTGCCGCCGAGCTCCATCGAGCAGTCCTTGAGCCGCTCGGCCGCCTGCGCCGCGACGATGCGTCCGGTGGCCGTCGAGCCGGTGAACATGAGGAAGTCGGTGGCGTCGATCAGCGCCCGGCCGAGCTCGGCGCCGCGGCCGGTGACCACCTGCAGCAGACCGCGCGGCAGACCGGCCTCGGCGAGCAGCGCCGAGGCCCACAGGGCGGTGTACGGCGTCTGGGCGTCGGGCTTGAGGACGACGCCGTTGCCGGCCAGCAGCGCCGGGATGGCGTCGCCGATGCTGAGCGAAAGCGGGTAGTTCCAGGGGGCGATCATGCCGATCAGACCGCGCGGGTGGTGCAGCTCGAAGGTCCTGGTGAGCAGCGGCAGCGCGCCCTGGCGGCGGCGCGGACGCAGGTAGTCCGCCGCCGTGTGGGCGTAGTAGCGCGCCTGGATGGCGACGTCGAGGATCTCTTCGAAGGCGTGACGGCGGGCTTTGCCGGTCTCGAGCTGGATGACGTCGAGCGCCTCGCGGGCGTTGTCGATGATGAGGTCGTGGAACCGCAGGAAGACCGCGGCGCGCTCGGCGGCGGGCCGCCGTGCCCAGGCCGCCTGGGCCGCTCTCGCGGCCGCGGCGGCCTGGGCCACGTCGGCGACCCGCCCCGTCGGCACCTCGCCCAGCGTCTGGCCGCTGAAGGGCATCTCCACTGGGGTCGTCTCGACACGTTCGGCCTCGCCTGGCAACGCCTCGCCTGGCGGCGACTCGCCGGGTCCGGCCACAGCGGCGCGCGTCGCGAGGCGCGCAAGCATGGCCGAACTCACCCGCGCCGACCACTGTCGATCCTGTACGGCGTCGTCGGTGACACCCGTCGCCATCGCGTTCTCCCTTCCGCAGACTGGACCCGGACCGGTCACGGCGCACAGCGTACACCCGCGGAGGCGCCTCCGGCTTGTACGAGCGGCTACTCCGCGAACGCCTCGTCGATGAAGCAGTAGCGCCACGTCTCGCCCGGCTGGAACGAGCGGATGACCGGGTGGCCCGTCTCGTGGGCATGCGCCGTCGCGTGCTTGCCGATCGAGTCGTCGCAGCACCCGACGTGCCCGCAGCCGAGGCACTTGCGCAGATGGACCCACTGCTGGCCGATCTTGAGGCACTCCTCGCAGCCTTGCGTGCCCGCTTCAGGTTCGGGGACCGGGACCGAGTCCATGTGCTCACACTCCGCCATGGTGCTTCCTTTCGTCGGGTTCACGCGTCGTGTCCCCGGTAGCCCCCAAGCTCAGTCGCGGGCCGGCCCCTGCTGGACTGCCCAGCCGTTGCCGTCAGGGTCGCTGAAGAAGACGAACGAGCTCCAGTCCCCGCCGGGGCCGTCGAGCGGCACACCGTTCTCGAAGTGCTTGACGTCGCTGACCGGCACGCCGCGCTCAACGAGCTCTCTGTGGGCCGCCTCGATGTCGGGCACGACGAGCTGCAGGCCCTTCACCGAGCCCGGCGGCATGTCGACGAGCCCGACGCCGAAGGCGATCGAACAGGCCGAACCGCGGGGCGTCAGCTGTACGACGCGCGCCGTCTCGCTCATGCGATTGTCGTGGTCGAGCACGAAGCCGACCTGCTCGCTGTAGAAGCGCTTCGCCCGGTCGACATCCGCAACGGGGATGACCACCACCTCAAGCTTCCAGTCCATATCGCCTCCGTCCTTTCACACAATGCCGCCCGCCGCTTCGGTCAGGCACGTCGCCACGTCGCGACGTACTCTACGCCGCGCTGGGGCACGCCGACATCCGGTTCGTCGCGCCGCCAGCCGCCGGTCAGCCCCAGCTCGCCCGCGGCAAGCTCGAAGTGGCACATGGCGATGCCCAAGTCGACCCGCTGCAGGTCGGCGAGGCGCAGCAGCGCAAAGAGCGCGCTGCCCTTGCCGTATCCCTTGCTGCGCTGCAGATAGAAGTGCCAGTCGGCGCCGTGGCGCACGATGCGCCAAGGCTGCTTGTTGGTCGCCGACGGCGCCATGCGCACGCTCTCGAGCACGACCCCGAACCCGTCGGCCGTGTCGGCCGCGTCGAGCGCGAGCGGCCCGCCGAACCGTTCCGCGAAGAAGAGGGAGGAGGCGGGCAGCCTGCGGCTGCCCGCCTCCCGCTCGCGGATGCGCTCGGTGCCGTCGTCGCCGCGGTAGCCGAGCGACACGACGGCGGGCATCGTCTCGTCGCGCTCGAGCCCGCCCATGCGCGCCGCGAAGCTGCCCTTCGTGAAGGAGCCCCCCAGCCAGCACGTGCCCAAGCCGAGACCGGTGGCGTACAGGATGGCCTGCTCCACGAGGTAGCCGTAGTCCTCGAGGTCGTTGGGCGCACGCCGCACGGCGCCGACGAGGAAACCGGTCGCCCCCTTGATGAAGCCGTAGGTGCCGAGACGCTTCAGCGCCGCCGAGTCGCCGGGAGAGGCGGCGACCACCGCGAACCGCGCCCGCGAGCCCAGCGGCCCGACGGCGTGGGCGGCCAGGTACGCCTCGAGGGCAGCCTTGTCGGGCGGCGCGATCGTCTCGGCGCGGTACGTGCGGCACGAGTAGCGTGCGTTGATCAGGTCGACTACAGGTGCCTGCAACGGGTCAGCTCCTCAGCGTGTGTCCAGAGGCGGTGGCTTACCTACTCGTCGAGCCCGTCTCGCTCGTCGGCCCGGACGAACGCATCGAGCTTCTCCTCGAGGTCTTCGAACAGCTCGTCGAGCTTGTCGTCGAGTTGCGCGAGCATCTCGTCGATCTGCTCGTCGTCGTCGTTCCAGGAGTCGATCTCTTCGTGGCGGCTCTCGACGGTGGCCAGCGATTCCGGCGCGAACAGCGCCGCGACGTAGTCAAGGCAGGCGACGACGGCCGGCGCGCGGAGCATCCGCAGCGCCGCCCGGCACTCGTCGAGGTTGTCGGCGCCCGAGCCGTAGAAGTAGCTGATCAGCCCGCCGTTGCGGGTGTCGTCGATCAGCGTCCGGACCGTCACCCAGGCGGCTTCTCGCGGCGTCAGGCTCTCGTAGCCTGCCCGCTCGATCTTGTCGCAGAGCCGGTCCCAGGCTCGCGCGACGCCGTCATCCATTGACAACTCCCGGATCCGTTGTTGCGGCGCCCCAGGCGAACGGTTTGCCGTGGCCCGGATAGACGGTCACGACGTGCAGACTCCGCAGCTTCTCCATGCTCGCCTTGTGGGCGGCTTCGTCATCGATGATGGGCACGCTCGGCTTGCGCCAGTTGTAGAGCAGATCGCCGCAGACCAGGTCGCCGGCGGCGGTGAGTACTCCGATCGAGCCCTTCGAGTGTCCCGGCAGGTGCAGGATCCGTGCGTCGAGTCCGTAGCTTCCAAGTTCGAAGTCCTCATCGACGAGAAGGTCGGGCGCGAACGTCTCGAGGGCGACGCCTCTGCGTGAGAGCTCCATCAGCGTGCCCGCGACCCGGATGAAACGGCCCGTCAGGGTCATGCGGTCGGGCTTGGGCTTGCGGTTCCAGTCCGTGTCGCCGGTCTCGACCATGCCGGCGTCGTCGGGATGCACAGCGACCTTCACGCCATACGTCGTGCGCAGATGAGCCGCGTTGCCGGCGTGGTCGACGTCGCCGTGGGTCAGCACGATGAGCTTGAGCCTGCCGGGCACGCAGCCCGCACGCGCGAGCTCTGTGTCGAGCGTGGCGCGCTTGGTGGCGAGCCCCGTGTCGACCAGGACGAACCCTTCGCCGGCCGCCAGCAGGTAGCAGTTGACGCCGCCCAGGCCGATGGTCTTGATCGCTTCCGTCATGGCCTCCTCCTTCAGCTCAGACGCTCGATGAGCTCGGCCGTCGTGACGATCTCGGCGAAGCCTGCGCCGAGCGCGGTGAGCGTACTACGAAGGACCTCGTCGTGCGGCACGGGGCGGCCCGACGGCGTCTTCGAGGTCGGGCCCCTCGTTCGCGTCGGCGACGAACAGCACCTCGTAGTCGCGGCCGTGGGCGTCGCGGGCGGTCGTCTCGCAGCAGAAGCTCGTCATGAGGCCGCACACGACGACCGCCCGCACCTGCGCCGTGCGCAGCACCGCCTCGAGGTCGGTCCCCAGGAAGCTGCTGTAGCGGCGCTTCACGATCCTGACGTCGCCGGGCTCCACGTGCAGTTCGGGGATCAGCTCGACCCGCGGCGTGCCTTCGACGAACGAGTCCTCCTCGTCGGGCGCGGAGAAGTCGCCCATGCGGCCGGCGTCGCTGCCGTCGGAGCGGTTCATATGCTGCATGAAGACGATCGGCAGGCCGTGCACACGGAAGGTGTCGATCAGGTGGTTGACGTTGCCCAGGATGTCGGCGGCGTGTTCCACGAACGCCGGACCGTCGGGGTCGAAGTACTCGCGCTGCACGTCGATGACGAGCAGCGCCGTGCGGCCGTGGCTGAGGTCGTAGATCATGATGGCTCCTCCGGGCGAGGTGGTCGTCCTCCAGGATCGGGGTACTCATGGGAGACGATACCTCAGCGCGCAACGCCCAGAGGAGCGCGGGAGCTTCAGGGGGGCGGTGGGGCCGCAACGCGGCCCCACCGCCCTGCCCCCGCCTAGAACCGGATCCTCTCCAGGTCCCGTTCCTTCAGGATGTCCGTCAACGTCCAGAAGTGGGCTTCGCCGGAGCCGATGCGGAACACCTCGGCGATCGGCTCGAGCGGCCGGCCGACGATGCCCTCGAGGGCGGCTCGCTCCGCGGCCACCTTCCTGGTCAGATCGGCATCGTCAACGAACTCGATCTCGCCGGCGACCCTCATCATCCTTGCGTCGGGCAGGTCGGCGGCCCCGTTGTAGAAGCACACCTCCACGCGAGCATCGCGATGCAGCTGGGCGCTGAGGCTCTTGGGCGACATCGTCATGAAGTAGAAGCCTCGCTTGTCGGCAAACCACAGCAGCAGGGCCCGCACACGCGGCCGGCCCTCATCGGTTGTCGCCAGATAGCACACCGGATGCTCGGTGGCGAAGGCAAGACACTCGTCGAGACTCACGGCCTTCTCCTTTGCCGGACGCCTATCTGAGGGGCAGACCGCGGACCCCCACGGCGAGAGCCGCGATGTTCGGGGTCCCCGCCTCAAACGATCCGTTGGCGATGTAGAGCATTGTGCGCAGCCCCGCCACGGTGCCGAAGACAGGCATCGTAGGATAGTCGAGCCAGCCGGGGTCGGTCGCGATGGCTTTGAGGCCGCCCGACGGTGTCAGTCGCAGGAGTCCGTTCTCGTTCGTCACGATCCACAGGCCGCCGCTCCTGTCGAACGCGATGCCGTCGGCACTCACGAGCTCGGGCTTCTCGGCCACGACGACGGGTGTGCCCGCGGAGCCGTCGGTCCGCATGGGGACTCGCACGATCCGCCCGGCATCGGACACGGCGATGGTCAGGGCGCTTTGGCGGAAGGCGATGCCGTTGGCACCGAGTCCGGTGTCGCCCGGCAGCAGCAGGTCGTCCTGCAGCCAGGGCTTCGTGGGGCTGACCGTGCGGCCGGGCCGCACCCGCCACACCGCGCCGACTGAACTGTCGGAGACGTACAGACGGTCGCTGTGGAAGGCGAGCCCGTTGGGGAAGCTGGTGCCCGGCAAGGTCAGCACCCGCGTGAGCGATCCAACGCGCATGCGGAACACGCCGGGCGTCGCGACCGCCGGGTCGGCGAAGTCGGCCAGGCCGACGTAGAGCCGTCCGAGGTCGTCGAATGCCAAGCCGGTGAGCATGCCTGTGGGACCGATGTCGGCCGTCGCCACAAGGCTCTTGCGGCCGCCCGGCGTGATCCTCCAGATCTGGCCCGTGTTGGAATCGAGCCCCCAAACGGTCAACGACGCGAACAGGTTGCCGGCTTGGTCGGCGGCCATGCTTTCGAGGAACGAGCCGTTGTCGCCGGGGTCGAACACGGCCACGATGCCCGGCTGGATCCAGCAGCCGAGCCGGACCTGAGCCGGTGAGGCGGCCCGGGCCGGCGCCGCTGCGGCGAGCAGGGCTGCCGTGACCGCGAGAATGATGAGCATTCGTTTCATCTGGTCCCCCTTGTTGATGGCGATGAGCGCCGGCGGTCGCGCCGGGCTTCGTCCTGGTTCGTGATGGGGACAGTGTGAGGGGAAGGGGCGGCAGAGGTCGTCACACCGAAGGTGTGATTCTCTGCCGCCCTAGCGGTCGCCGGTCGGCGGCAGGAGCCTGAGCTCGCGCGCCCGCTCGACCGCGGCGGTGCGGGTCGTCACCTCGAGCTTCAGATAGAGACGGCGCATGTGGGTCTTCACCGTGTTCCGCGAGACGAACAGGCGCGCGGCCATCTGTCCGGCGGTCAACTGCGTGGGCAGGAGTTCGAGCACACGGCGCTCGGCCGCCGTCAGCGGGTCGCTCATCCGGCGCTGCTCGAGGGCCTGGCGCAGCCGCTGCGTGCGGCCGCGCAGCATCCCGCTGTCGGGCTGCGACCTGAGGACGGACTCGGCTCGTGCGGCCCAGCGCTCGGCCTCGGCGAGGTCGTCGTGCTGCAGTGCGGCTTCGCCCAGGACGACGGACAGGAGCAGGATGCGCCATTCCACCTGGGGGACCATGTCTGCCAGGTACTTCTCGGTACGGCTCCGCCACTCAGGCCACTGCGGATCTCCGCGCTGCGCAAGCACACGCGTCCGCGCGAGCAGCATAGGCAGGGCGAGGAACATGCCGGGTGAGATGTCGAGCGTCATCGACGGCGACAGCTCGGCGGCGCGGGCGTCGAGCTCGGCTGCGTCGTCCCAACGGCCCTCGTCGCCGGCGATGAGGGAGAGGAAGGCTGCGGCGTAGGCCTTTGTCGGAGGGTCTTCGGCTTCGTTGACGACGTCGTCGAAGAGCCGCCGCGCGCGGGCGTATCGACCGTTGAGGTACGTGGCGACCCCGAGGACGCGCTTGGACTCGGCGCGGGCCGCCATCGGCAACTCCCCGGAGAGCGTGCAGGCCAGCTCGGCGTCGTCCAGCATCGCCTGGAGGCCGTTGGGCGCGAGAAACGCCCTGAGTCCGAGCTGGAGCGTGCGCCAGGTCCCTCCGCCGCCGGGCAGGAGGCCGTCGTCGGTGCGAGCCGCGCAGGCCGCCCGTCGCCAGCGCTCCCCGCGTGCACGGTCGTCGAGCACGGTGCCGTAGAGCCAGCCGGCAGCCATGGTAAGCGGCAGGTGGCTCTCGATCTGCTGATCGGTGAAGCGGTCGAACATGAGGCGCGCTGTCTCGACCTGGCCGCGGTCGACGTACTCCCAACAGGCTTCGAAGGCGGGCTCGGCGGCGGCGGCGGCATCGTTCGCCGCCAGCCAGTGGCGGACCGCCAGGTCGACTCTGTCGTGCTCGTGGTACCAGACCGCAGCCCTGCGGTTGAGATCGACCAGCCGCTCCGGCTCACGGCGCTCGAGCTGAGCGCCCAGCAGCTCGCGGAACAGGTGGTGGTAGCGGTACCACTCGTCGCGGTCGTCGAGGGCGGCGACGAAGAGGTTCTCGCGCGCAAGGCGCGCGAGGACCTCGCCCGCGTCGCCGCCCTCGACGACCGCCGTGCACAGGGGCGCGGAGAGCTCGTCGAGCAGCGAAGTGCGCGTCAGGAAGCGCTGCACGTCCGCCGGCTGCCGATCGAGGACCTCGGCGCCGAGGTAGGCGGCGATCTCATGCAGGTCGCCGTGCACGTGCGGTAACCAGCCGCCGGTGTCATGCCCCTTCCCGGCGAGCACCGCGAGATAGAGCCCCGTGGGCCAGCCTTCGGTCACGAGCAGCAGGGCATCGAGGGTCGCGTCGTCGCAGGTGGACCCGTGGAGGCTCAGAAGCTCGCGCGCCTCGCGCCGGCTCATCGCAAGGCTCTCATTGCGGAACTCGGCGAGGCGGCCGGCCGCCCTCAGCCGAGCTAGCGGCAGTGGGGGATCCTCCCTGGTCCCGATCGCCACTTGCGAGCCGCCCGGGAGCTCATGGAGCACGAAGTCGATGTGGCGCCAGCAGGCGTCGCTGTGTAGCAGGTGGCCATCGTCCAGCACCAACAGGAACGGCTGCGCGTCCGCCAGCGCCGCGGCGATCTCGGGCAGCACCTGCTCCTCCACGGGTGGATGCCGCTGCGACAGCAGGTCGGCCACCCCCGGGTCGACCGGCGCAACTTCGCCGAGGGCCGCCGCGAGGTAGCTCAGCAGGACGACCGGATCGTCGTCGGCGGAATCGAGGTGCAGCCAAGCGGTGGGCCGATGGTCGTTCGCCGCCCATTGGGCGAGCACCGTGCTCTTGCCGTAGCCCGCGGGCGCCGACACCAGCACCACCGGTGTGGTGCAGTGCAACAGTGAGTCGACGAGGTCGTCGCGACGGACCAGCTCGAGGTGGGCCCGTGCGGGCCGCAGCTTCGAGCGCAGCGGCCGGAACGCGACGGCAGTGTCTGGCCTAGACAATGCAGGTCGCTAGTCGTGCGGTCTCTGCCGTCTGCTCCATCGAGCCCCCTCCGCGTGATTCGCCTCGCTGGAGTATCGTAGCGCGAGCGCTACGGCGGCAGCCAGACCAGGGAACCAGGGAGGGGGACATGCCCGACGAAACGGCGCGCGCCAGCGCCATCCGCCCCTGTACCGCCGCCGACTTCGCGGCGGTGGCGGCGATCATCAACGCGGCGGCCACCGCCTACGCCGGCGTGATCCCCGCCGACCGCTACCACGTTCCGTACATGGCGCCCGCCGAACTGTGCCACGAGATCGAGTCGGGCGTGCGGTTCTGGGGCTGGCATGAAGCAGCCGGACGGCTGGTCGGCGTCATGGGCAGCCAGGACGTCGACGACGTGACCCTGATCCGCCACGCCTACGTCGTGCCGGCAGATCAGGGCAAGGGAGTGGGCAGCGCGCTGCTTGCGCGGCTCGTGGATCTCGCCAGGCGGCCGCTGCTGGTCGGCACGTGGGCGGCGGCGGATTGGGCGGTCCGCTTCTACGAGCGTCACGGCTTCGCCCTCGTGACGCCCGTCGAAAAGGACCGCCTGCTCCGCCGCTACTGGGACATACCCGAACGGCAGGTCGAGACGTCGGTCGTCCTGCGGCTCACGGGGCGGGGGGCGCTGTAGCCGCCGCTTAGACCGGCGTCCCCAGCACCTGCAGCGCCTTGAGCGTGACCCAGCGGCTGGGCTCGCCCTTGGTCTCGATGTCGACCACGAAGCGGCCGTTGAAGGTGTCCTGGAGCTTCCAGCGGCCGTCGGCGTCGGCTTTGCCGGCGACGAGCGCGCGCGCTTCGCGCGCGCGCTCGTCGCCCGCCTCGCCCGAGCCTCGTCGAGGATCCCGAGGATCTCGAGCACGTCGGTCTGGTACATGAGCGGGAAGCCGAGTCGCTTCCAGCCCGGCTTGGAGTCGCGCGCAAGGTCGTGGCTGCGCTTGTGGACGTGGTGGCGCAGCATGAACTCCGCGCCGTCGTCGAGCATGCGCCGCACCGCGGGCGAGCGGCGCTCCGGCGGGATCTCGGCGAGCGCCTTGAGCGTCTTGACGACGCCCATGTGGCAGGTGTGGCGTCCCCAGCACATCTCCCAGGGCTCGTAGGGCCAGCCGGTCGGCGCCTCGCCGTCGCCGTCGTCGAAGCGCGCGTAGGTCGTGAGCCAGTCGATGCCGGCCTGCACGCGCGGGTCGTCGAGCATGCCCAGGCGGATGAGGCTGAAGACCAGGTTGCCGGTCAGGCAGGGGATGACGCGGCTGTGCAGGCCGCCGCCCTCCTTCTTGGCGCGGTCGGTGGCAAAGCCGCCGGAGAGGCGGTCCTGCGCGTCGCGCAGGACCGCCTCGCACCCGCGTCGCACGCGCTCGTCGGCGCCGTCGGCGCCGAGCTCGGCGAGGATGAGGAGCTGCCAGACCGTGCCGCTGTACTTGGCCGTGTAGAAGCGGTCGCGGCCCTCCCAGTGGCCGTCCTCGCCCTGCGCGGCGAGGATCGCGGCACGGCGCCGCGCGACATGATCTCGCGCCGTGCCGCGGTCGCCTCGGGTGAGTCGGGCGACGATCCGAGCAGCCCGGTCAGGGTGAAGAAGCGCACCGACGGATCGTCGCCCGCGAGCAGCCAGGAGAAGATCTCGGAGCTGTCAGCGCTCGTCGTGACCATAGTCGGCATCCTACTGCTGCGCGTATCGACGACGTCTCAACACCGCCTCATCACGCCGCCGTGCGATTCCGTATGATGAAGCGACGTTGTCCGGCGGTAGACTCGGGCGAGAGAAGCCGTGAGCCAGAAGCCATCGAGCCACCAGAGAGCATGAGTGAGCGTCGCCTTCGCCGAGCGTTGACCGGGCTCGCCGCGGGCGTCCTGCTGACCGCCATCCTCCTCGGCGTGTCGGCTGTCGGCGCGCGCTTCGGTGCTCCGTCGATCCCCTACAGTCTGTTCGAGTGGCTCACGCGCGTGCTTCCCGGTCGCCTCGTCATCTTCGGGCTCGAGACGACCGTCCACGTGCTCGAGGGTCTCGGCCTCAACATCAAGAACACGGCCAAAACGACCGAGGAGGTGCTCGCGCTCACCGGGCTGCTCGTCGCCGGGGCGGTGACCGGCCTGCTGTTCTTCAGCTTCGTTGCGGCGACGGATCGCCGGCGCGTGCGGCGCTACGGTCTGGCCCTCGGCGCGCTGCTGGGAGTCTTCTGCCTCGTCATCGCGCTGATCGAGTCGCCGGCGGCGACGCTGGGGGGCGACATCGCCGGCGGCGTGTGGATCGTAGGCGTGCTGCTCCTCTGGGGCTGGGCTCTTGCCCGTATGTTCCTGGTCGTCGCGGCGCCGGCCGTCGCTGAGCCGCCTGCCACTGCGCCGGCCGCTCCGCCATCATCCACACTGCCGCCCGTCGCGCCCTCGCCCGAGGCCTGGGCCGCGGCCGCCACGATCGACCGCCGCCACTTCATGATCAGGGTGGGCGGCGCAGTGGCCACGTTCGTCGTCCTCGGGGCCGAGCTGAGCGACATCCTCAGGGTCGAGAGCGGCGCCGGGGTGGTGCGACCGGTCAAGGCGCCGATCGCGTTCCCGAACGCGGACTCACCAGTGCGGCCGGTGCCGGGCACGCGCCTCGAGTACACGCCCGTGGCCGACCACTACCGTGTGGACATCGATCTCTCAGCCGCCGCTGATCGACCCGCGTCCTGGCGCCTGCAAGATCAGCGGGCTGGTCGACCGACCGCTCTCGCTCACCCTGGACCAGCTCAAGACCGACTACCGATCCAGCGACCAGTTCATCACCCTCTCCTGCATCTCGAACCCGGTCGGCGGGCCGCTGATCGGGACCACCCTGTGGACCGGCCCGCCGTTCCGCGACGTGCTGGCCGAGCGCGGGGCCGCAGCCGCAGGCGCGCTACGCGCACCTGCTCTCGCAGGACGGCTTCGACGAGGTCGTCGATCTGCGGATGATCCAGAGCGACGACCGCATCGTGCTGGCCCACGCGTGGAACGGGCAGCCGCTGCCGCGCCGAGCACGGCTTCCCGCTGCGCGTCTACGTGCCCGACCGTCTACGGCATGAAGCAGCCCAAGTGGATCACCGACGTCGTGCTGGTGGCCGATTTCATCCCGGGCTACTGGGTCAAGCGCGGCTGGGACCGGACGGCCATGATGAGGACGACCTCGGTGATCGACGTCGTGGCGACCGATGCGCTCGTAAAGACCGATGGTCAGACGTTCGTGCCGGTGGGCGGCATCGCCCACGCCGGCGACCGCGGCATCTCGAAGGTCGAGGTCCAGGTCGACCAGGACGCCTGGGAGCCGGCCGAGCTGCGGGCGCCGCTCTCGGGGCTCACCTGGGTGATCTGGCGGTACGACTGGCCGTTCAAGGCAGGCGAGTCACGTGTTCGCCGTGCGCGCCTACGACGGCTCCGGGCAGCTCCAGGCGACCCAGGGGCAGGCGTGTTCCCCTCGGGCGCCACGGGCATCGTCACCAAGTCGGCGATCGTGACGTAACGAGAGGGATCGGGGTCCGCAGAACCTCGGTGCTCTGCTGCGCGCATGGACGCCACCAAACCGCGCCTCAACCAGAGCCGCTATCTCGAGGCGCTGCGCCGGCTGAAGCCGGAGCAGCGCCTCCTCTAGGCCTTCGAGCTCACCGAGCTCTCGCGACAGGCGTTCCGCGACGGCCTTCGCGCCCGGTTTCCGCACGCCACCGTCGACGAGCTCGAGCGCCTCTACCTCGAGCGGCTCGCGCTGTGTCGCAACAGACCCTCCTGGGAGTGACCGAGCTGCTGGCGCAGCCCAAGCAACGAACCCAGCGGACGTCGCGGTCGGCGACCAGTTCAGGCTCCATCCCGAGGTCGCGCTCGAAATCGCGGCCGTCGAGCCGGGGCGAGCGCTCGTCGTTCGCGGCGGCGTGCCCATGGGCGACACGGCGCCTCCCTACGACTTCAGCTGGGCCTTCGTGCTCGGCGAGCAGCCCGACGGGACCGTCCGGCTGCTGGTCCGCGAACGCTACGGCTACACGCGCTTGTGGTCGGCGTTGCTGGTCGAGCCGGTCGAGGCGGTGAGCTTCGTCATGAGCCAGAAGATGCTGCGGGGGATCAAGGGGCCGGCGGAAAGGCGCCTGGGCTAGACGCGCGCCGCCCGCCGGGAGTCGCTTCCGCCTACGGCTCGAGCAACTCCAGGCCCGTCGCAGAGTCGACGCGCCGCGCCGCCTCATTGCCGACGAGCTCCAGGACAACAGCCTCGGCCACGAGCCAGGTGGTGACCCCGGTGCGGATACAGCCGACCATCGCAGCGTCGTCACGTCCGAAGGCAGCGTGCAGATGCAGCACCGGTCGGCCTTCGGCGTCGGGGAAGATCGTGCCGGCGCCGGCGATCTCGTGCACGTCGTGGAGAACGCGGCCGATGGGAGTGATGGGGAGCGCGCGGCCGTTCTCGGGACCCGCGACGATCCGGCTTCCGCGGTCGGCGCCGCCCAGCAGGATCACGACTGCGCGCGCGACATGCTCGCGACGGGCAGCTTCCTCGATGCACTCGTGGACCACGTCGCCGTCCTCGAGCCGGATGACCAAAACACGGCCCAGTTCAGCCTTTGAGTACCTCACCAGCGACTCCGCTCGTGTCCCGCCTTATTGCCCGCGAACGACATGATAGCGGATGGCGCGACGGCCAGCCCGGGCAGACAGCGCCGCAGATGCCGCGCGGCCCCTGGACATGCGGCAGCGCTTGGCCTAGGTTCTCCGGGCAGCCAGAAGGAGGACATCGCGTGTACACCGTCGTGCAGACCGACAGGGGAACGTCCGATCGGCTCATCGAGGATGCCGTCTTCGAGGAGTCGCGTCTCGACATCCGGTTCCTCAAGTACGAGCTCGAGACCGAAGACGAGCTGATCGAGTACTGCTCTGATGCAGCCGCTCTCATCCCGGCCTATGCCCCCGTCACGAAACGCGTGCTCGAGAGGCTGGACTCGTGCCTGATCGTGGCGTTCATGGCGACCGGCTTCAACAGTGTCGATCTTGCCGCCGCGACGGAGCGGGGGATCGCGGTCACCAACGTGCCCGACTACTGCACCGCCGAGGTCGCCGATCACGCGATGGGGTTCCTCCTCAACCTGGGCCGCAATATCGGTCTGCTGCGGGACAGCGTCCGCGAGGGGCGCTGGGATTTCGAGGCTGCGGGCAGGCCGGGCCGCACCTGCGAGCAGAGTCTGGGCCTCATCGGCTTGGGGAGGATCGGGAGCGCCGTGGCGCGGCGCGCCCAGGCGTTCGGCCTCGAGGTGAGGGCCTACGACCCCTACGTCGGCCGTGAGTATATGGCGGGGATCGGTGTCGAGAAGAGCGAGCTCGACGCCGTCCTCGCGTGCGACTACGTCTCGCTTCACTGTCTTCTCAACCAGGACACATACCGCATCATCGACTCTCGGGCACTGAGCGTCATGAAGCCGGGCGGTTACCTCATCAACACGGCGCGCGGCGCCTGCATCGACATCGAAGCTCTGACCGAGGCGCTGCAGAGCGGCAAGCTCGCGGGGGCGGCGCTCGACGTGCTGGATCCCGAGCCGCTCCCCGCTGGTCATCCCCTGCTCTCCCTGCCGAATGCTATCGTGACTCCGCACGCCGCGTTCCTGTCGAGCGTCTCGGAGCGCGAAGTACGGCAAAAGACCTGCCTCGAGGTCGTCCGCGCGCTGCGGGGTGAGACGCCCCACTACCTCTGCAACCACGAGGTTCTCGACACCGAGGCGTGCCGCTTCATCTCGCTCGCGCGCGGCCACTCGGCGATCTGAGGTCGACTCCTAGGGGCGCGAGAAGGGCTCGACCCCGGCGATAGTCGTATTTATGATCTGCTCCACAAGTTCGAAGGCCGGCTCGAGGTCGGGGTCGTCCGGATCAAGCAGCGACTGGATCGCCAAGCCATCGATGGCGGCGACCATGAGCATTGCGAGGCCGCGCAATTGCCGGCTGGCCGTTTCTTGCTCGACGCCAAGCCACTGGAAATTCAGCGCTCGATACCAGGCGTACTGATTCACGACACGCTCCCTGAGGGCGTCGCTGCGGATCACGTGCGGCAGGAGTTCGAAGAACGAGCGAAACGATTCGGTGTCTTCGGTCATGCGCCGGATGCCGGATACCAGGAGGCGGATCCGCTGATCGGCGAGGTCCTCGGACTCGGTCTCGGCGATCAGCCTCTGACAGGCGTCGTAGGTGTGAGAGTCGATGAGCGCCCGGACGAGTCCGGCCTTGCTGCCGAAGTGGTAGCGGATCGAGGACCGGTTCTCGCCCGACTCCTGCGCGATCGCTTCGAACGTGAGGGCCGAGAAGCCACTTTCGGCGACGACCCTTCTGGCCGCGGCAAGGATGCTTCGCCCGGTCGGCGACATAGAGGAGAGTGGGTCGGGGAACGGGAGCTCTGCTGAGGTGTCTTCTGGGCTCATCTGGTTCTCTGGTTCCGTTGCTGCATTCCCCGTCCGGCGGTCCCTGCTCATCGGCCACAGCCTACTCCTCCTTGCAGCGATGCTAGTAGTCCCGTAAGATTCAGTCAATTGGTTGACTGACAGGAGCGACGTGCAGGGAGCCGTGTGTGCAAACCGAGTGCGGGCAGTCCGCGGTGAAGATGAACGAGCTTAGGGCCGAGCCGACCAGTGATGCTGTGCACCTGCAACAGATCGGGTACGAGCAGACGCTGAAACGCGAGTTCGGCTTCTGGTCGGCGTTTGCGGTCGGATTTGCCGACATCTCGCCGATGGTCGGCATGTACGGCATGTATGCCTTGGCCCTCGCCGCGGCCGGCCCCGTGTTCCTGTGGGGTTTCTTGCCGGTCCTCTTCGGCCAGATCATGGTCGCCCTGGTGTTCGGAGAGGTGGCCAGCAACTGGCCGGTCGCCGGCGGTGTCTACCAGTGGACCCGCTGCCTGGTCGGCAAGCGGGTCGCCTGGTTCGCCGGATGGTCGTACCTCTGGACGCTCACGATCGCCACCGCGGCCCTGGCTCTGGGGGCGGCCAGCTTCCTGGCGCCGGTCCTCGGACTGCACCGGGCCGGCTATCACACGTTGCTGCCCCTATCCTTGGCGATCCTTGTCTTCGGCAGCCTCGCCAACAGCCTTGCGCAGTGGGCTCTCAGGCTCTTCATGGCGCTGAGTATCGGCGCCGAGATCATTGCGTCCGGGGTCATCGGCACGCTCTTACTGCTCTTCTACCGTGAACAGCCGCTGTCGCAGCTCTTCACTGGGCTGGGAAGCGCGCCGAGCCATGGCCTTCTTGGACCCTGGCTCGGCGCGGTCGCGTTCATCGGCTATTCGTTTGTCGGATTCGAAGCGGCCGGGGCGATCGCCGAAGAAGTCCGGCGCCCCGCCCGGGTCGTCCCGCTCGCGATCGTGCTCGCACTTGTCACGGTAGCGGCGGTGATCATGTACTCGGCTCTTGCTGTCACCCTTGCCATCCCGGACCTGAAGCAGGCCATGTCGGGCAACGTCGCCGACCCGGTCGTGGAGACCCTGCGCTACCACTTCGGGCCCGCGGTGACGAGTCCGGTGCTCGCCATGATCGCCCTGGGGTTCACGGCGAGCATGGTCGCCGTCCAGACTGCGGTGTCGCGCACTGTCTTTTCTCTTGCCCGAGACGACATGCTGCCTGGATCGAGATGGCTGCGCGGCCTCCGTGAAGGCAGCCGGCTGCCCGCCCGAGCGATCGTGGTGGTGGGAGCGATCTCGGCGGCGTTTCTGCTGATCTCCAGCACCGATCTCTACCAGACCCTCATCTCGTTCACGACATTCGGGTTCTATGTGTCGTTCGCATTCCCAGTCCTGGCTGCTTTGTCCGTTCGTCTGCGACATCGATGGCGTCCAGGGCCGTTCAGCCTGGGTCCGTGGGGGATCGTCGTCACAGTGGTTGCGTCGGCATGGCTGCTGTTCGAGTGTGTGAACGTGGCGTGGCCGAGGTTCGACGAGCTTCCCTGGTACCAGAACTACGGGGTCCTCCTCATGGCGGGCACGGTGGGCATGCTGGGGGTCGTCTTGAGTCTCCTGCGGACCGACGTTCAAAGCGAGGGCCTGGCACTGCCTGGCGAGCGCTGACCCCGCGAGCGGGCGAATGCCGTTGTGATCGTCGCGGGCCGGCGGTTCTGCAACGCCGTGAAGTCGTGGTCCAAATCGGGCACAAATCCGACAGTCCACGACAGAAGTCGGCAGCGGCAGCCACAAGCACAGACGGGAGACGATCACAATGGACACCGTCACATCTCACGACGGGACGACCATCGCCTACGACGCGCGGGGCGATGGGCCCTCTCTGATCCTCATCGACGGCGCCATGACGAGCAGGGCGAGCGAATCGAAGACCGAGCTCGTCGCCCTCCTGGCGCCGCACCTTACCGTCTACGCCTACGACCGCCGCGGACGCGGCGACAGCGGCGACACGCCGCCCTACGCGGTCGAGCGCGAGATCGACGACATCGAGGCGCTGATCGACCGCGCCGGGGGCTCTGCCTTCCTGTACGGTCACTCCTCGGGTGGCTGTCTCGCTCTTGAAGCCGCCAGGGTGCTCGGCCCGGGCAAGGTCGTCAAGGTCTCAAGCTACGAGGCGCCCTACAACGACGATCCGGCTACGCAGCAGGCCTGGAGCGAGTACCTCCGGGAACTCACCGAGGCGCTGGCGGAGGGCCGTCGGGGCGACGCCGTCGCGCTGTTCATGGCCTACGTGGGGACACCGCCCGAACAGATCGCCGGCATGCGACAGGCGCCCTTCTGGCAGGGCCTCGAAGTGATCGCCCCGACGCTGCGCTACGATCATGCCGGGATCATCGGCCCGACCAACGCGGTGCCGGCGGAGAAGCTGGCCAAGGTGACGGTGCCCGTCCTCGCCCTGTGCGGCGGCGCGAGCTATCCGTTCATGTGCACGACGGCGCGGACCATCAGCCAGGCCGCCCCTCGTGGCGAGGTCCGCACACTCGACGGCCAGACCCACGACGTGCAACCGGCAGTCCTCGCCGCGGCGCTGATCGAGTTCCTCACCGCCGGGGCGGAGGGGGCCAAAGCGGCCTGACGCCGCTGCCCGATGATGATGTCCCATCGGCGCGTGGCTGGCCAGCCATCGGTGAGGAGGGGCCATGAGCGTGCGGACGCTTGAGGGGCAAGTACGGGCGCCGGGGGCCGTCCCGCGTCCCGAGGGGCGCGGCATCCGTCTGCACTACATCGACTGGTTGCGCGTGCTGGCCGTGCTGCTGCTCTTCCCGTTCCACACCTTGCGCGTCTTCAACGCCGACGACCCTTTCTACGTGAAGGCCGCACCACCTGTCGATGGCGGTCACCTACCTGCTCGACTTCATCTCCGTCTGGCACATGCCGCTGCTCTTCCTGCTGGCCGGCGTCTCGACCTACTTCGCGCTCGGCAAGCGCAGCACCGGGCAGTACGTGGGCGAACGTTTCAAGCGGCTGGGGATCCCGTTCGTCTTCGGCTTCCTCGTGCTGATCCCGCCGCAGACCTGGTACGGAGGACGCGCTTCAACTCGGGGTACGGCGAGTCGTTCTGGCACTACATGATCAGCGGCGACTTGCTCAAGTGAACCACGTCAAGGACGGCGGCGACTACTACGGCGGCTTCGGGATCGGCCACCTCTGGTTCATCGCGCTCCTGCTGCTGATGTCGCTCGTCGTACTGCCGCTGTTCGTGTGGGGGCGGGGTGGGCGAGGCGGCGCGTTCCTGCAAGGCTTCTCTCGCCGCCTCGCCCACCCCGCCTGGTGGCTGCTGGCCGCGTTCCTGCTGTTGCGTCTTCCAGGCGCTGCCCGACCCGACCGGCCTCGGGTTCTTCTACTACCTGGTGTTCTTCGTGCTCGGCTACCTGGCCGTCTGCGATGCCGCAGTTCATGGAGGCCGCCGAGCGCTTTCGCCTGCCCGGCGCTGGCGCTCGGCATCCCGCTGTCCGCATTCTGGTCTGTCAGCGTCAGAACTACCGCGACGCGCTGCCCGACCCCTCGTGGCGGCTTGCGGGCTTGATCTTCCTCGGCATGCTGGCGTCGTGGCTGATGATCGTCGGGCTGCTGGGCTACGGACGGCACTACCTCGACCGCACGTCGCCCGCGCTCGCCTACCTGGCCGAGGGGTCGTACCCGGTCTACATCCTGCACCAGACGGTGATCGTGGTCATCGCCTTCTACGTCGTCGGGATGCCGGGACCGGAGCCGCTGCAGTGGCTCGCGCTGCTCGCGGTCGTCGGTGGCCGTGCACGTTCGCCCTCTACGAAGGCGTGCGGCGCTGGGCGGGCACGCGCTTCCTGTTCGGGATGCGGCCCAAGAAGATGCGCGCACCTGGATGACGTCGTCTTCCGCCGGAGCAGGTTCCGGCAGCGGGGAGCGCGAGGGGGCGGGGATCTCAATCCCCGCCCCCTCCTGTACTATGGACATCAGCTCATCCGTTCTCGGTCCGCGTCTAGGGGGTCAACCATGCGCAGGATCTCGCTCACCCGCTCCCTGTCCACGCTCGTCGTCCTCGGGCTGCTTGCGCTGGGACTGCTCGCCCTGGCGCCGGTCGCCGGGGCGGCCCTGCCCCCTGCAGGCGACTGGGCCTGGACGACTCCATACGCCCCGGTGTCCGGCCCTCACGCCTTCCGAGCGGCCACCGCCGGCCCGGGCTTCTCGTTCTACACGGCCGGAGACGACTGGTCCGGGCAATGGATCGTGAACCGCGTCGACACCGGCGCCGACAGCGAGGGAAGCACTTACTGGACCGACACGCGTACGGGGCCGGACGGGAACGGCGCGTCGGCCTCGTTTCTCGCGACAGACCGCACCAAGAACCTGTACGTCGTCGGGCAGGACAAGACCCATGGCGGCGACATCTTCCTCGTGAAGTACAGCCCCGCCGGGGCCGTCCTCTGGCAAAAGAGCTGGGACGGCCCCGCGCACCTGGACGACTGGCCGCAGGGGCTGGCCGTGACCGCCGGCGGCACGGTGTTCATCGCCGGGAGGATCGGCAAGACCGCGGGCTACGACGACGCCGTGCTGCTCAAGTACAGCGCCGCCGGCCGCCTGCTGTGGAAGTACGTCATGGCGACGACCCTCTATGACTCGTTCGAGGGCGTCGCCGTCGACGGCACCGGCAACGCCTATGTCACCGGCTTGCGCAACGCCACGGTGGGCTCGAGCACGATGGTCACCCTCAAGGTCGACCCGAACGGTCACAAGGTCTGGCAGCGCTCGATCGCCGGCTTGGGTATCTACTACAGCGGCGAGTTCATCAAGCTGAAGGGCACGGCGGTCTACGTGGCCGGCACCCTCAACAAGTGGGCGACGTGGCCGGTGGTCGCCAAGTACAGCCTGGCCGGCAAGCGGGCCTATGCCTGGACGCCGGGCGGCTACGTCGACAGCGTCGACGACATGACGGTCGATGCCAAAGGCCGGGTGGTGCTCATCGGGACCTTCGGCGTCAACCTGGGCGGCGGCGATGACATCACGACCTCCTGGGTCGACGTGCTGGCCGCCGACGGGTCCGATCGGATCGCTTCCGGGATGTACTACGCCGACTACGGTGTTGGCAACAGGTATCCGATCTTCTTCCACGATGTCGCGGTCGACGCGGACGGCAGCATCTACTGCGCAGGCGAGTGGCGTACGAACGCAGCCAGCACCGAGGGCAACGCCCTGGTGGCCCGGATCCCGTCGCCCGACGCCGGCCTCGGCTTCAGCATGGACAAGATCTGGCGCTTCGATGGTCAGGCCTCGGGTATCGACTCCTTCTGGGGCCTCATGATCAAGAAAGCCGATGGGACCTACGCCGTGGGCACGGAGTGGACCGGCACGGGCGCCAAGGCGTTCGCCCACAGGATCCAGCCGTAGGCGGGTCAACGATACGCGTCTTTGCGATGCCGGCAGCGCCCCGGTGTGGGCAGTGGAGAGGGGGCGGGGATCTGGGAGCCCCGCCCCCTCTCGCGTCGTCGGTCGAGCGCAGTTGCCAGCCGAGCTACGGCAGGCGCGCCCCGTAGATGTCCTGGTCGAGGCCGCCGGCGTGCGGCGACTGGTCGCCCGACCACGTCCCCGTCGTCGAGTCGAAGGTCCGGGACTGCACCACGTCGGCCCCGTCGTTGTCGTCGCTTGCGGCCTCTCGCGGATCGGTGCCGGCGACCGTGTTGCGCCAGTCCGTCCAGGCCGCGAAGCCCGTAGAGCCGACCAGCTCACCCACAGGTAGTCGCCGGCGAACGGCACCGTGCCGGTCGTCGAACTGTTCGCAGTTGGGATTGGACATGACGTCGGTCAGCTTCGTCGCCGCTGAAGACCACGTCGCGCCCTTGTCGCTCGACGACGAGCTGAAGACGTCGAGCGACGGGCCTGTCATCGCCGGACGCGTCGTTGCCGACGGGCCGCGCCGGCGAGTACGAGGGATCGTTGCGGCTGTCCCACCAGATGGCGACCAGCCTGCTGCCCGAGACCGCGATGTCCGGGAAGAGCTGGTGGCCGGCGGCCTGGTCGTCGACGAGCTTCGGCGCCGTCGCCGCGCCGGTGGCGCCGTTCAGGCGGATGAAGTAGATCGCCGGACTGACTGCCCGTGCCCGACCCGACCGAGCCGTAGGTCGTGCCCGTGGCGACCTCGGTGCCCGGCTTCGTCGGGTCGTAGACGATGTACACGTAGTGGTTGCTCGCCTTCTGGTCGGCGATCGAGCGCACCTGCGTGTCGCGCCGGAAGAACGTGTAGCCCGACTGCACCGCGTCGGTGACGTCGCCGCCGTCGCGGGCCACCGAGCCGTCGGGGTAGCGGTCCTCGGCGTCGTAGGGGGTGAAGGTGGTGACGATGCGCGGCATGCTGAAGCGTCTGGCCGCCGTCGGTCGACTTCACGTAGACGACCGCGTCGGGCTGGCCGCCCTGCGCCCCGTACTGGCGGAAGGTGACGTAGACGTCGCCGTTGCCGGTGATCGCGATGTCGGGGTTCTGGACGTCGTGGATGGACGGCCGTCAGACCTTCATGGGCTTCGACCACGTCTTCCCGTGATCGGTCGAGCGCACGAAGTAGATGCCCACGCCGCCGTTGCCGGTGAAGCGCGACCACGAGAAGTAGACGTTGCCCTTGTGCGAGCTCGTCGTGCGGTCGGCCTCGATCGCCGTCTTGTCGTTGAACTTGCCGAGCAGGTTCGGCGCCGAGGAGCCCTTGGCCACCGTGACCGAGCGCGACGAAGCGCTTGCCGTCGTTCAGGGTGTTGCCGCCGGGTCCGTCGGGATTGACGAAGGTCGCCACCCACTCGTCGCCGAAGGTCTTCAGCGAGCCGGCCGGGTCGTCGGAGCTCTCCGAGCCCATGAACACACGGCCCTGCGAGTCCCAGGCGATCACGGGGTCGCCCGACGAGGCGGTACGGATCTGGGCGAGCGCCGCGTACGGCGAGGTGTCACCCGGGTAGCCGGGCACGAGCGAGCTCCGGAAGCTCGTCGCCGCCGTTCTCCGAGCGGTAGTAGCCCAGCCAGATGGGACCGGAGGCGACGAAGTTGGGGAACGTCGAGAAGGCGTAGACCCCGGCGTAGTCGTTCGAGCTGCCGATGATCACCCGCGGATCGCGCGGGTCGATCTCGACGGCCGGCTCGTTCTGTCGGCCCCGGGCGATCGAGGCCTCGGTGATGACGGGATCGGTATAGGCGATGCCCGTGGCGAGCGTGTAGGCGCTGATGTAGCCGCTCGCCGTCGGCGAATCGTTGCTCAGGCGGACGTTGCCCGGCACACCGGCGGCGGCGAGTAGCGGGACGAGCAGCAAGACTAGGATCAATCCCACGGTGGCTCCGACGAGCACCGCCCAGCGGTGTCTGCGCTTCATCTTGACCCCCTTCGGTCGCGAGACGCGTGCCCGATGCGTCTACCCAGATCGGGCGAAGGTATGAAACGTTGTGTGAGCCGGGCCGCTGGGCGGAGACCGTGCGGATGCTCCGTCCTCGGCCCCGTGCTACAGTGCCGAGGATGAGTGCTCGACGACTCATGCTCCCGGCCCTCGTCGTTGCGGCCTTGGCGTTGATCGTGATCGCCGCGGCCCAGGCCACCGTAACGCACCGCACCGCGACCCCCTCGCCGGCCGACGCCGTGGCGCTGCAAAGCGACCGGCAGCACACGCTCCAGGTGGTCGCCAACGTCAGGGCAAAGCCGCCGAGCGTGCCCGTCGTGTACCTGCTCGGCGGCACGGGCGCCAGGGAGTGCATCGTGAGCGAGGGGGGCTGGGCCGCCGGCGTCAAGGACGCCGGCGGCCCAGCCGCCCTCACCTACGACCTCGCCTCGCGCGGGCGCACGACCGCGCTCGACCTCAAGCTCGTGGCCGCGTTGCCCAAGGCGCCCACGGCATCCAAGGCGCCCACGATCGTGTTCATCGGCGTGGACCTGGGGCGGTTCACGCCGGCGCCGTCCTCGCCCGCGCTGGCACTGCCGGCGCCTCTCGAGCCGCTGCCGGCCTGGGAACAGCACCACTACTCTGCGCCGCTCAGCCTCGCCAAAAAGCAGGCGCTCGTGCGCGCCTGGCTCGCCCATCGCTACTCCGCGTTCAAGCGGAACTACGCCTACAACCTGGGGATGCTCGACAAGCTCATCAAGGCGGTCACGGCCAAAGGCTTCCATCCCGTGCTGCTCGACCTGCCACGCGACAAGGCGGTCATCGGATCTGCGCTCGACGTTCCCATCGCCCGCTACCACCGGAGCTGCAAGGCGCTCGCAGCGAGGTACGGCATTCCCTGGGTCGACCTGAGCAAGGCGGCGGGGCTCAGGAACAGCGACTTCCACGACCTCTGGGATCTGGTTGGCCAAGGACGTGCCACCTGGCAGCGGCTCCTGGCGGCGCGCACGGCGACGTTGCTCGCCAGGTACGCAACGACCGAGTTCCAGCCGTCGGCGCCCTACTATGCGACGTTCCTGTACCCCTGGTACAGGAACGTCGCCACCGATGGCCGCTACAGCTACTGGCAGGACGGAGGCAACCACCCGCCGAACACCTGGTTCAGCCACTATCTGCCGGACCTCGGCGCCGCGACGTTCGATCCCGCCTCAGAGCTCTACAGCAGCCTCGACTATGCCACCTTCAAATGGCAGCTCGCCAAGATGGCCGAAGCACGTCAGGAGGTGGCGATCACGTCGTGGTTCGGCCAGGGGACGAAGCAGGACGTCGCCATCGCTACCTACCTCGACGACTTCATGAAGCGCCCCGACAACCCCTATCCGAACCTGCGCTTCGCGCTCTACTACGAACAGGAGGGCTTCGGCGATCCGACGGTCAGCCGGCTCGTCGACGACCTGACCTACATCAGGAACAGGTACGCATCAAGCCCGTACTTCCTGAAGGTCGGCGGGAAGCCGGTCATCTTCGTCTACGGCAACGGCTCCGACGGCGCCGCGACGAGCAAGCGCTGGAAGGACGCGAACGCTCAGCTCGGCAACGCCTTCTACTACGTTCTCAAGGTGTACTCGGGCTACGCGGGCGATCCGAACCAGCCGAGCTCGTGGCACCAGTACGGGCCGTCCTCTCGCTACGGCAGTTTCGGTGGCTACTCGACCTTCGTCAGCCCCGGGTTCTGGAAGGACGCTCCCGGTGAGACGGTGCGCCTCCCTCGTGACCTCGCTGCGTTCTCTGTCGCAGTCGCTGCGATGGTCAAGGCCCCGACGACCTGGAAGCTCGTCGAGACCTGGAACGAATGGGGCGAAGGGTCGTCGGTCGAGCCGGGGCAGCAGACGATGATCGACGCGACGGGACGAGAGGTCCTGGACCCGGACGGCGCGCCCTTCGGCAACGCGTACGTGCGGGCGCTGGCCGACAGTCTGCCCCCCCTGGAGGCGGGCACAGGTACTGTGCAGCCCTGACGAGGGTCGTCGTCCGACACACGTAGCAGGCCTAGTTGACAGTCTTCCCCAGGGCTCCTACCGTGGGTGACTTGCCGCAGTACTTCTCTTCTGCCCCCGCAGATCCGATCAAGGAGGGACGGGCAGTGTCTCGTACCAAACTCAACCTCATCGTCACCGCAGTCGCCGTCGCCGTGCTTTCGATCGCGGCCTTCGCCATGTCGTCGACACACTCGAGTGCGCGCGCCGCGACGGCCGACCCCGTCGCCTACTCGTTCATCGTGTGGGGCGACATACGGCCCGGGAGCACTGCGCTTCATGCGTCGTATTCAGCCGGGTGGCAACACGTGCGCGACAAGATGGCCGCCACGCCGCACGCCTTCGACGTCGTCGTCGGCGACCTGGTCAACATCACGAGCAGCGACAGCCTGGCGACCGACAACGCCAAGTACGCCGACTTCTTCACGGCGCTGGGCTCGATCAAGTCGATCCCGAAAGCCTACGTGAGCGGCAACCACGAGAGCGTAGGTCAGTCGGCCGCCGCCGCAGCGGCATGGGAGAAGAACATCCACCCCGCCCACTACGACGTGTTCACCCACGGCGCCGGCACGGCCGCATCGCCTCGGGTCGTCGTCATCGACCTGGCGACGTTCGAGGCCGGCTACAGTGGCCGCATCGGCTACGTCGCCGAGGGGAGTGCGAAGAACAGCGCCCAGGCGAACTGGCTCGTCGATCAGCTTCGCGCCCACGCACAGGACGCGCACACCTTCGTGGTCATCAACATGCATGTGCCGCTGGCCGACCCGAAGCCGGGCGAGTACTACGTCTCCAGTCCCGAGCGGCCGGCTCTCGAGACGCTCTTCGCCAAATACGGTGTCGACCTGGTCGTCGCCGGCCACGTCCACGCCTACATCCGCCACATGATGCCAGACGGCACGCCGTACATCGTCCAGGGCATGGCGGGCGCCGACCCCGTCGGCGAGTCCTACGCCACGGCAACCTCGCCGGGCACCGACGCCATCCGCATCGGCTCGGACTCCACGGGCAAGCAGTACGGTTTCACCAAGTTCGATGTCACGACCACCGGTCGGCTGCTTGCGACGACCTACGTCACGAAGGACACGAACTGGGCCTGGCGCATCGGCGACACGTTCGAGGTCCCGCAGCAGCCCCAGACCAGCCCCAGTCCCAGCCCGAGCCCGACGCCGACCACCGTGCTGGTCTCACGGGGCCAGCCGGCCGGAGCCTCGAGCATTCGCACCGGCCACGGGGCGAGACGCGCCAACGACGGCCTCGTCACGACGCGCTGGGCGGCATCGAGCAGGAAGTTCCCCCAGTGGTGGAGGGTCGACCTCGGCAGTGCCCAGACGGTGATGCGGGTGCGTGTACGGTTCTACGATCCCGCCGGCACGCCGCGCACCTACGCCTACAAGATCCAGCGCTCGCGCGATCGACAGACGTGGACGAAGTGGAACTCTGGCCAGTCGGCCCGCTACATACGGATCTACGTCACCGGACTTCGCAAGGGCCGGGGGGCCGCCTCTATCGTCGAGGCCAGAGTCTTCGCACCCGCGCCGTAGGAGTCCGTGCGGCTGGGCTACAAACTCGCCGTCTACTGCTCCGATGAGGCAGGCAACGCGCAGGCGAAGGTCACCTGGGCGAGGTTCACGGTGAGGTAGGGAAGAGGGGGCGCGCAGGCTACGCCCCGATCACCCTGCTGAATGACGACAGCGTCTTGGCGTGGTCGGCGTCGCTGTGGACTGCCTGGACCTTCCATTTGTGGTAGTTGAGCGTGTTCGGCAGCGATACGTTGGCCTGGTAGGCGCTGTAGGTGCCGTAGTCGTGCAGGCGCGCCGTGACCGACGAGCGCAATACCCAGCTGGAATCGCGCCAGTCCCACGCGTAGACGCGCAGTTTGACGGCGCCCGAACCGGACGCGTGGTGCGGCTTGAGGTAGCCGGTGCACCGGTAATCCCAGCTAAGGATTCCGTTGCTCTCGCGAATGCGAGCCAGCGAGGGCCGTGTCAGCAGCGCCTCCGGCTTGATCGTGAGCGACACCGGTGTCGCCGCAAGGTGGGCGGCGTTCCCGCCGAAGGAGAACTTCACGCCGATCTTGCGCTGGACATTGGGGAAGGAGACCGCGAAGTTCCCCAGGGAGTCGGTCGTCAGCCGCTTGGTGCCGCCGAAGCCGGTCTTCCCGACCGTCGCGCCGGCGATGCTGTTCAACTCCCCCGAGAGCGCTCCCTTGATCTTCACCGTCGAGTTGTAGGCTGGGGTGCCCGAGGGTCCGCCGGCCGACAGCAGCGGGATCTCGAACAACCCCTTGTACACGTCGGGGTCTCCGTTGCGGCCGTCCGTCCACACGACCTCCTCGTTGCCGATCGACGGCTCAGTCTGGGCGGCGGGGTCGTTCGTCATCCGGCGTTCCTTCTTCGTCGCCAGGTCGTACAGGTAGATGTCCGAGCTCCCGTTGCGGTCGTCCTGGTAGGCGACCAGTACGTGGGGCTTGTTGCCGATGACCAAATTGCCGCGAGGGGTCTCGAAGACAAACGAGTGGGTGAAGATCTGGGGCGCCGTCTGGTTGTGGGCGTTCGTGGTGAGGCGCCGTTCGAGGCCGGCCTTGAGGTCGTAGGCGTAGATGTCCCAGTTGCCGTTGCGGTGGTCTTCGTACACGACCCAGTTCCCGCTGATCTGCGGGCAGCGCTGATCGGCCTTGCTGGTCGTCAGGCGCCGCGTCTTCAGGGTGCTCAGGCTCGTGAGGTAGATGTCCCAGTTGCCGTTGCGGTGGTCGGCGTAGACCACCGAGTCGCCCGAGATGGCCGGATCGATCTGATCGGCCGTGTTTGTCGTCACCGCTCCGCCGGTCGAGGACGACAGATCGAACCAGTGGATGTCCCAGTTGCCGTTCGGGGCGTCCTCGTAGACGACGGTCGAGCCGCTGATCGCCGGGTCGAGCTGGTCGCCGAGTCCGGTCGCGACCGGGGTCTCGGACGGCGCGACGGTCGGTGCGGGGGCCGGCGGCGGCGTGACCGTGCCGGCGTAGATGTCCCAGGTGCCGTCGCGATCGTCCTCCCAGACGATGGCGCCGCCCGCCGACGCCGGATGCCGCTGATTGCCGGCCGTGGCGTCGAGGAGGGTGGGGTCGGGAACCGTCAGCCAGAGGTGCCAGCCGAACTCGGTGCCCTCCTCCCACAGCGTCTGCCCGAAGCCGTACGCGCACGGAGCGTCTTGAGTGGTCGGTCCTGTGGCGAGCGGCGTCTCGGTGACCCAGGGCACGGCCGCGTGGGCGGGACCGGCGGCGAGTGCGACACCCAGGGCTGCGAGCAGGACGCAGACAGCAATCGAGACAGATCGGACGGAGCGCGACATCGGTGACCCCCCCTGTGGCGTTGACCCTAGTCCGATTCTATCTCCTTCGGAGACTGTCTGCTCCGGCCCGAGCTACCGCCGAGCGCCGCCCCGCACCCGACCGTCCTCGTCAGGGCGGGGTGGGCGGGCCTGGTCTTTGGCCAGGCCCGCCCGCCCCGCGACAGCGGCGGCCTGAGGAGCTCAGGCCGCCGCCGGCAGCTCGGCCAGGCCGAGCTGCGTGAGGAGCCCGAGCATGTCCATCTGGCCCCAGTGCTCGGCGAGCCGGCCATTGCGGAAGCCGATAATGTCGACCGACTCCCAGCTTGCTGACTTGCCTGTCGGCGGATTGCCCAACAACGAACCCGTGTTTGTCCCGGAGAAGGTCTGGCGGACGCAGACCTGGTCGCCCGAACTGATGGTGTCGTCGATCTTGAGGAGCAGGTCCGGGAAGGCCTGGCGCATCATCCGGATGAGGTTCTTGAGCCCCTCGAGGCCGCTGCCCATCCCCGGCATCTCTTCGTGTTCGATGAAGTTCGGCGTCATCGTCTCGTCGAGGGCGCTGAGGTCGCCCTTGCTGAAGGCGTCCTCGACGACCCGCCGGAGCTGAGCCAGGTTGTCGCTCTCACTCATGTCGACCATCTCCCGTTCTTCGCTGGTTCACGATGTCCGACCGACCCTCACGTGGCGTGCCGTCACCCAACTTCGGCGTACCCCGTGGCGGGACCGCTTCAACCGATTGGACCAACGCTTGCACCACGTCCGGGCGTAAGATGCCCGCGACAACGCGAGAAGGAGATGAGCCATGGACGAGCAGCTCCTGCGCGACCAGGCGATGCGCCGCCTGAAGAAGAAGCGCGACTTCACCGGCGACGTGATCGCCTACATCGTCGTCAACGCATTCCTCATCGCCATCTGGTACTTCGTCGGCGGGCGCGGCTACTTCTGGCCGGCGTGGGTGCTCGGCGGGTGGGGCATCGGCCTTGCGTTCCATGCGTGGGACGTCTTCGGGCGCCGCGACATCACCGAGGCCGACCTGCAGCGCGAGATGGAGCGCCAGCGCGGCAGGGGACGCGTCTACGACGACTCGGACCTGACGAGCTAGCGGCCGGGTGCGGCCCGGTTGGGGTTCCGTCGCTACGCGGCTGTGTCCTGGCGGGCTTCGGCGCTCGCCGGGCGCACTCGTTCTGCCAGGAACTCTTCCCAGGTCCGCCGGCCCACGGCGCGGTCGGGAGCCAGGTTCGCACCCGCGCGAATGGCGCGCGCGGCCTCGCCCGGGATCCAGACCGGCACCATCGTGCGCCGCATGCCGCGCGCCTGCAAGTACGCTCGGAGCAGGTCGTCTACCCCGTAGATGCGCGGGCCCGCAACATCGGGCACGAGCCCGGACGGCGAGCCGAGCGCCAGCTCCACGAGTCGGTCGGCGACCTCAGCGGCGTCGATCGGCTGGAACCGCATGCCCGCCGGGACCGGCAGCACCGGCAGCTTGACCATCTGCCGGGCCACCACGAGGATCAGGTCGAAGAACTGGGCGGCGCGCAGCGCCGTCCAGGGCAGGCCGCTGTCGGTCACGACCCGCTCGGTCGCCTGCTTGGTCCCGAAGTAGCCGAACATGGTCCGGTCGATGCCGCTCGCCATCGGCACCCGGTCGGCGCCGATGACCGAGATGTAGACGAGGTGGCGCACGCCGGCCCGCGACGCGGCCCGGACCAGGTTACGGGTCGCTTCGTCGTCGCCCTTTCTGCCCCCGGCGCAGTGCACGACGATCTCCGCTCCGTCCACCGCGGCGTCGATCCCCGCGCCGGTCAGCAGGTCGCCGACCACGTACTCGACGTCCTTGTCGGACGGGTGACTGCCGCGGCTGACAACCCGTGCCTGGCGATCGGCGTCCCGTAGACGCGCGACCACATGACTCCCCAGGGTTCCCGTGCCGCCCGTGACGAGGATGAGAGGACCAGTGCTCATGACGGCAACCTCCACGGATGTCGATGGCTGTTTGAGGTCAGTACCCATGGCTGCTCTGTTGCAGACAAGCGCGCTGAATGAAACCGGCGGCCTAGAACAGGTCGGTGACCGTCGCTGAGATCGCTTCGTCGACGCGCTCGGGGCAGTCGGTGGCCGTGACGTCGCAGAAGCTGCGCTCGCCTTGCCTTGAGCGTCCTGGCGGCCAACACGGAATGACGACAAGTCCTGGGATCCCATGGTCACGAGCAGCGTTTCGTCGTCTTGGGACCGCTCCGATGCCCGCGAGCTGGGTGGCGCCGTTGTCAGCCCCGTTGACAACGTGAGACATGGCGACTGTATGCTACGGGCGTGTCAAGTGGGGGTCTGACCCGAGAGAGCGGCGTCTTACCGCACGATCGGGTCGCCAGGGGGGTAACGAGCGGTGCAGGTCCATCCCGTCGCCTTGTCGCCGAGGCTCGTTCGACTCAAAACGCCTTCGTTTCCGACCACGTCGTGAGCTCCCGCTCAGCGTGGTCGGCGGCCTGAACCTTCCTGAGGAGGTGCGACGGCTGATCGCCGTCGCTCCCAGCAGGACCGGTAACTCGAGCCACGGAAGGTGATCTCAGTGAGTCAACGTTTCACGCGTCTCGCGCTGCTTCTGGCGCTGGCGCTCGTCGTTCTTGCCCTGTGCGCACCCCTCGCGCAAGCGAAGCCCCGGGCCGCCGACACGGTCTTTCTGAAGGGACGCGTCGCCGCCTACCAGGGCTACAAGACCGACTCCAGCAACTGGAGCTGGCAGAGTGCCGTCGCCGTGAGGGACGGCAAGATCGTCTATGTCGGCACACAACGCCGAGGCCCGGCGCTTCGTCGGCGCCGAGACGGAGGTCGTGAACCTCAAGGGCAAGATGATGATGCCCGGCCTGGAAGACGGACACACGCACCTGCAGGGGTACGTCGCCTGCAACATGGATTACGAGGGCGGCACGATCGACTACATCCTCGGCAAGATCAAAGCCGCTCTCGAGAGGTCCGACCAGGCCGACATGCTGCACAGCAACTTCGTGCTGACCTGCAGCTACCTAAGCGGAGCTTCCATCCTGCCGTCCGGCACCCAGCTGACGAGCCACGACCTCGACCGTCTGAGCCTGCCCCTTGACTCCGGCGATGCCATGGCGACGGGCACGACTCGCCCGATCGTCGTGACCGATCTCGACGGGCACAAGAAGTGGGTGAACAGCCAGGCGATGCTCAACGCCGGCATCGATGCCGACACACCCACGCCGCCTGGCAGCACCATCGGCCACTACCCCAACGGCGAGCCCAACGGCTTCTTCTCCGACTACACCCCGCCGGCGCCCTGGGGAGACTCGACGGCGGCGAACGACAAGTACGCGGGGTTCGTGACCTCGCTGCAGCTCTACAACGAGACGGGCACGACCAGCATCGAGAAGGCCAGTGGTGTGCTGGCCGACCTGCCCGTCTGGAAGCAGATCGCAGACGACGGCAAGCTCACCATGCGGGTGAACTCGCAGGTGACGGCCGCCTGGGTCCATGGAATGACAGACCCAACTGCAATCCAGGCAAAGATCGACGAGATGAATGCGGCCAGAGCCGAGTACAGCGGCTACAAGAGCCCCAACAGCCCGGGCTCGTTGACGGTCGACACCGCCAAGATCTTCGCCGACGGCGTCGCGGAGTATCCGGCACAGACGGCCGCCATGCTGCAGCCCTACAACATCAACATCGGCACCGACGAGAACCCTCTCTGGGTGATCGGCTCGAGCCGCGGAGCGGACCCGACGGTGACCGATGCCGTCCCCGGCTTCCTCGCCCTCGATGTCAACCACTGGACGATCCACGTGCACGCCATCGGCAACCGCGCCGTGCGCGACACGCTCGACAACTACGAGCTCATCGAGCAGACCAACCCGAAGTGGGACCGTCGCGAGCAAATGGTACACGTGCAGTTCGTCGACCCGAAGGACATGCCGCGTTTCGGTCAGCTGGGCGTCGTTCCCGACATGCAGCTGCAGTGGGCCGAGAACGACAGCTACACGATCGATGCCCTGCAGCCCTTCGTGAGCCCGCTGGTCTACAAGACGATGTACCCGACGCGCAGCCTCATGCTGGGCGGCGCCGTCCTTGCAGCCGGCAGCGACTTCCCCGTCGATGCGCTCGCCCCATGGCGGCAGATCGAGCAGACCGTGACGCGCGCCGGGGTGCCCGACGAGAACATGGGCATCTATCCGGGCGCACTCCTCTACAAGGAGCATCTCACGCTGAAGCAGGCCCTGCGCATGGCCACCATGGGCACGGCCTATCAGCTGCATCAGAACAAGGTGACAGGCTCGATCAAGGTCGGGAAGTTCGCCGACCTCATCGTGCTGAACCAGAACCTGTTCAAGATTCCGGCGAGCAAGATCCGGGACACCAAGGTCCTCATGACCATGGTCGGCGGCAAGGTTGTCTGGCAGGATCCATCGAACCCGCTGTGACTGACTCGCAGCGCCGCTAGACAAGTCGCCCACCGCACCGGCGTCTGATTGGCGGCGGCCATGGTCGATGGGGCGGGGTGAGGGCCGCGAGGCCCTCACCCCGCCCCAAGTAGCGCGGGGGACCGGCGCGGCATTCAGAGACCCGCCAGCGTCCTTCGCACGTCCTTCATCAGGATCATGAGCTGGAGTGGGTTCGCCGGCGACGGCTCGAAGCCGTGGCGCAGGTAGAAGGTCCGCGCCCGCTCATCCTTCGCGTGGACGACCACGATGCGTGCGCCGAGAATGACCGCAGCCTCGGCGCAACGCGCGAGCGCCTCGATCAGCATCGCGCTGCCGATACCGCGGCCCTGCTCGGTCCGGTCGACGGCCAAGCGGGCCAGAAGGATCGCCGGGATGTCGTGTGGCCCTTGCCCCTTGGCGGCTCGCTCGGTCGCGTCCTCTGCGGCCAAACTCGTCGCCGCCAGGCTGAAGTACGCGACTACGCGGCCGTTGCGCACGGCCACGTAGGTCCTCGACTTGCCGGCCCGTTGATCGGGGAGCGCCTGCCCGGTCAGGTAGTCGTTGAGCGGGCCGACGCCGCAGTCGAAGGCTGCGATCTCATGTGAGGGGTCGAGTGGGGAGGGACCGAGGAAGGGGTCAGCCGTCGGCAAACGGGCTGCGCCTAGAGGCGGCCTCGCGCAGACCGGGGAGGACGCGCGCGGGGCGGTCGAGGCGGGCGACGAACTCATCCCACTTGTCGGCGGGAACGACGAAGCGCGTCTGGTCGGCCAGCACTTCTTCGGCGGCACGCAGCGTCGCCTGCAGCATGAACTGACTGAGCGGCATGTGGCTGAGGCTGGCGGCCTGCTCGACGACCGCCTTCTCATCCTCGGTCACCCGGATGTTCAGAGATTTGTCCTTCACGACCGCCATGGCGGCATGACCTCCGACTGGATTTGACTGCGCGGACAGTGTACCCACAGGTGGTGGGCATGTACACACAATGTCAACACAAGCTTGCGACAAGACCAGTAGCGGCTCGGCCTCGTCGCCGTCGTCTTTACGGCTTGAACTTGGTGAGTAGCTACCTCCCTGAGCTACCTCTCACTCGAGGGCCTGCAGGACGCCATCGGCCTGCCCGCCGAGCTGTTCACGCGCGAGGGCTTCACCTGCGAGTATCCCGTCCCCGTCCCAGAGCAACCGGAGATGGAGAAGCTGCGCTTCGGGCGTGGGGCGGCCTGATCACAACACGGGAGCCGTGCACGGCGTAGTCGACTGGAGGTCTGTTGACGATTCGCCTCGCCCGTTGACTTGGCGCCTCAGGAGGGGATAATCACTCCACTGTCCCCGTGCTCGACGCGGGGCGCGAAGCCGCCTCCGGGCGGCTTCTGCTTCATCTGGGGGGATTTGTCACCTTGACAGAGAGTGTCGAGCTGAAGCCGAGCACCTCCGTGTACATCGATGGCTTCAACTTCTACTACGCGGCTTTCCACCGGGCGAACTTCGGCTCCTACAAGTGGCTCGATCTTCCCGCGTTGTGCAAGGTCGCCTTGCCTCGCAACGACATTCAGCTCGTTCGGTACTTCACTGCACCACTCAATCCGTCGCACGGGCGGGCGGGTCAGCGCGCCAGGCAGGATACCTACCTCCATGCTCTCCACACGCTGCCCGGGCTCTCGCTCCACTTCGGCCAGTTCGTCGAGCATGCGAAGACACAGAGGTTGGTTCATCCCCCGAGAGGTGCGGCGAGAGCGGCCGAGGTGTGGGTGCCAGAGGAGAAGGGCAGCGACGTGAACCTCGCCACGTACTTGCTGCTCGATGCGTTCAAGGCCGCGTGTGACGTGGCTGTGGTCGTGTCGAACGACGCTGACCTGCTGGAGCCGGTGCGGATCGTGCGTGAGGAACTCGGGCGAACTGTCGGCGTGTTGCGGGTCGAGGGCGGTCAGCGACGCTGCATATTCGCCGGACGCGTCGACTTCATCCGGCCCTTGCGCGAGCGGCATTTCGCTGTAAGCCAGTTGCCCGCAGTCGTGGCCGACTCAAGAGCAAGCAGTTCAGGTGCCCGCCAGAATGGGCATGAACTGCCGCCGCCCGTATGGGCGGCGGATGTAGCGTCCTTCGCCCGCCTAGAACAAGTCCGTGACGGTCACCGACAGCGCCTCGTCGACCCGCTCGGGGCAGTCGGACGCAGTGACGTCGCACCACGCGCACTCCGAGGCGCTCGCGGCCTTCGGCGGCGCCTCGGCGGCCGCGGCGACGTCCATGTACTCCTTCAGCATGGCGCGGAAGCGGTCGTCGACCTCGGACGCCGCGATCGCGACCGCGTCGTCGCGGTACTGCACCTCGCCGCGCAGCCGCCGGCCCCGGCAGTGCACGACGCTGGCCGGCAGCGCGACCATGTAGGTGAGCACCTGCAGCTTGTCGGAGGTGCGCTCCTTGCCGGTCTTGCAGTCGATCACGAAGGCGTCGTCGCCCTTGACGGCCACGATGTCGGCCTTGCCGGCCAGCGTGGCCCCGCTGGCGCCCTTGAGCTTGAAGGCGTTCTGGCCCTCGAGGTAGACCGCGTAGCCCTGCGCCCGCAGCTCGTCGGCGCGGGCGTGGAGGAGCTGCGTGTGCTCGGCCGTCCACCTGGCCAGGTCGAAGTCGCTGGGCAGCTTGGCGTAGGAGTGGTTGGCCCGGAACCAGAGCTTCCAGCGGCACGACTCCTCGCCGGCCATCTGCTTGGTCAGCCAGGTGACCCAGACGTAGGTGCTCGATCGTGGTTCGGCCATGGCGTGACTCCCGGGATCGCCGCAGGGACTACAAGGCTACTCGCGGGCGGGGACGGAAGAAAGGGGCGCCGCCGGCGGCGAGTTCGGCGAGGATGAGCTGCCAACTACTCGGCGGAGAGCATACGGATGCCGCACTCCTGCAGCCAGCCTGCGGTCTCATCGAGTTCGGGCATCGGCGGGATGAAGATGATCGAGCAGTCACGCCCGCGGGTGAGCAGCACGCGATAGGCGTTCAGGCGGAGCTGGAAGGGATCCCGAACGTGAGCTGAACGAGCGTGCCGTTTCGCCCAGGCGTTGGACCACCGGCTACGAGCGCGCACGAGGTCCAAGCCCCACGCGAGCAGGACGCCGTCGAGCTCCAGCCCCTGGGCGCCGAACTCGGTCACGCAATCTCGCAGATGGCGACAGGAGTACTGACTCGCGTGTTCGTTGTCGCCGTACCACGGTCCGAGGCGCAGGTTCTTCGTGTCATGCCATCCGTTGCGCACGCCCCAGTCTTCGAGCGCTTTGTCTCGGGATGAGGCTAGCAGGCCGAAACGAGCCTCCGGCGCGTCCGCGTAGCGAGCGCGCAGATAGTGACGCGCCTCGTTGAGGTCGCGCGTCATGCGCAGATGGTAGGCCTGCTGTTCAAGGCGGCTGGCCAGCTCGCGACAGTGCGCGGCGACTGAGCCCGCCTCGCCTTCGCACACCTCGTCCGGCCAGGCGCGATCATCCGCCAGTAGCCCGTCGACCCAGGCGTCGAGATCGGAACAGAAGTGGAAGCGGAGTTCGACTTGCAGGTCCAGCGCCTCGTCGGCAGTCAGCAGGGCGGGAAGGGTGGCGCCATCGCTATCGTCGCCGGCAAAGAACTCATCCAAGACCCGCTGTGGCGCATGGACAGTCCAGTCGTCGGGTCGACCGGCCTCAGCGAGCGCGCCGCGCCACTGTCCGAGACCCGCCTCCTCTCCGGTGTTGATCTCCTGGCCGGAACCGATGAGCCCAACGAGCACGCACCATTCCGGGATGCGCTCGCCGAATTCCACGAACGCCTCTGGTTCAGAGCGGTGCTGACGCAGCTCGGGGTGCTTGGCGATCACCTGATCAAGGTCCCAAGCACGCTGTGCCTCGTCGTAGACAATCACGTGCTGCGGAGGCACCGCGGCCTTGTCGCCGAGGTACTGCTTGACGTAGTTCTTCACGTCGCGAACGAAGGTCTTGCCACTGCCGCCAGCGTCGCGCAGCTCGTACTGCAGCACCTGCACCAGCGGTCCGTTCCCCGAGAGGAAGATCGCCGGCGCGGACGGTTTGCCGCCAGCACGCTCCACCGCGAGGTCATCCAGAGCGGGGTTGTGGACGGCGCTGAGCCCGACAAGGGTCTTGCCCGACCCGGGTACCCCCGTGACGAGCACGAGATGCCGTGAATGCGTGTGCGCGGCCTCGTGGGCGATGCGAGCGATCTCATCGATGGCCGGCTGGGTTGCGGCGCGGGCACGATGAATCGGTCTGATCTTGTTGTCCAAGAACAGCTCGCGAGCGGCCTGGACGAGAGTGGGGAGTGGGCAGTACGCGTCACGCGCAAGGAACTCATCGGCGGTCAGTGCACCATCGTCCCACGGTCGCTGGAGATCCTGGATCAGCTCGTGGAGGGCGTCGGGGCCGGCGATGTGAACGCCATCGTGCACCCCTGCGTACCCGTGCGCCCGCGTCGGCACGACGACCGCATGAACTTCTCGTTCGGCACAGTGTCGGTGATAACAGCGAAGGTCGCGCGCATACGCGGCCGCTTGGTCGAGATCCGCCTGTTCGGGTTCTTGCTTGCCCTTGAGCTCGAGGACAACGATCGCGCCACTGACGAGCAGCACGACGTCGGGTCGCCGCGACTCCATCGGCAGTTCGTACTCGAGAATGGCAGTGTAGGAGTCGGCGAGGTCGTCGAGGACGACGACCTCGCCGACCTCATGCTGGAGTTTCGGAATCGACTCGTCCCAGGCGAAGACTTGCGACTCGCTCACATCGGCGAGGAAATCCTCGAGCGAGATGCGGACGATCCTGGGCTCGGTCTGCGAGAACGTCGGGAAGTCGCTCTCCCAACCGCAGCGAGCGCGTGCCGCGTCACTCGGCTTGATCACCACGTTGTCGCGACTGTCCGCCCCCGGTTCACGATAGTGACCCTACGGCAGCGCCGCTACGACGGCAATCGATCTGTTCTCCACAAGGGTTCCGATCATCGTCAACTGCTTGATAGAAGGCTCGCTCCCAGTGGGCCGACGGGGCTCCGAGCGGTTCGCTCTGCGATACAGCCGATCGCACTGTGCACTAGACGATCCTATTTTGATCGTGGGAGACTCGCCCCAGGCGGACCGAACCCCGAGCCGAGGAGGTTTCCATGGGCGAGCTTCTCGCAGTCGCGTGCGAGTCCTGCGATGACCCGATGATCCCCAACGTCAGCACACTCGACGACGATGGTTGCGGCTGGATCTGCATCAACCCGGTCTGTCCGCAGCAGCATGCCGAGGAACTCGAGCCCGGCGACCTCGTGGAGGCTGGCGTGCCCGCCTACCTCGCCGGCAGGCTGGCGCGGCTTATCGACTCCTATGTGGAGCGCGATCGGGTGCCATTCAGCTCTCACGAGCGGGCGCGGGTCGTCAGTGTGTCGCTCATCGATCAGGTTCGCGAGCTGCGGCGGCGCGCGGGACGCGCCGCCGCAGACGCCGAGCGGCTCGGCGACGACCTGGTGGTGCCATTCACGAGCAACGACTTCAGTGTCGCACAAGAGAGCAAGCAGGCCTTGGCCATCGCCGCCGCGCTCTGCCGTTCGTTGCAGCGTGGCGCCGAAGATGTGGAGCAGCATCTGACTTCGATCGATCCGCAGCTCGACGGGCTGCAAGGTTGGGTCTAGGGACCCGCCTTTGTTCTGGCGGTCAGTAGCAATGGGCAGCTCGACCAGGAGTGAGCCGCCCTCACGATCCCGCTTCTCAGTACCCGAAGCCGACCTGCCAGACCGCGCTCGGCCGGGACACCGTCCAGGCATGGTCGGCGTCGGCGTGCACGGCGACCGCCTTCCACTTGCCTTTCGCGAGGGTGAGTCTCACGCGGTACTTGCTGTAGCTCGCGTAGTCGCTGACCGCGACCCGGACCGTCCGCTTCAGCACGTAGGTCCATTGGACCCCGGAGACCGCGTGCTTGTAGAGCTCGATCGAGATCGCCTTGGTGCCGGCCCCGTGATGCGGCTTGAGGTAGCCGGAGATGACGACGTCGTCGGAGAGCAAGGGGATGTAGGTGGGCCATCCGCTGGGCGGTGGCACGTACCGAACGATCTTGGGTCTCGTGAGCAGCGCCCGCGGCTTGATCGTGGCCGACTTGCTCAAGGCCGGCAGATGGTCGGCGTCGCCCGGGTAGAAGGCATGGATCGTGATCTTGTGCTTCACGTTGGCGTACGTCGGCGTGAACACGCCTTCGTTGGGATCGCTGGTCGCCTCCACCGTCATCGTCCGGGTACCGTGCCCGGCGATGGTCAGCTTCGTCCCGGCTACCGGCCCGGGGTACAGGGAGAACGCCCCGTCGAAGGTCGCGGTCGAGTTGTAGCCGATGACCGGCTTGACCGGCTGCAGCCTGATCGCCGGCCACGCCATCTTCGTGCTGTACACGTCTTCGGCCGGTGCCTGCTGGTCGCACCAGACCACCGTGTCCCAGCTGACGGCCGCGCTGGTCTGCGAGCCGGGACCATCGGTGACCGGCTTGTTGATGTGCGTCTTCAGGTCGCAGAGCCACAGGTGCGGAGTGCCGCTGCGACCGTCCTGGTAGACGATGAAGTGCGTGTTGCCGGTGCCGATCTGGGGCGCCGTCTGATCGTGCTTGTCGGTCGTCAGGCGGCGCTCCTTGCCGGTCTTGAGCGAGTAGGCGTAGATGTCCCAGTTGCCGTTACGGTGGTCCTGGTAGAAGACCATCCCGCCCCCGGTCTGGGGCGCGGTCTGGTCGGCCTTGTTGGTGGTGAGCCGCTTCGTCGTGTTCGTCTTGAAGTTGTACAGGTAGATGTCCCAGTTGCCGTTGCGGTGGTCGGCCCAGACCACGTTGTTGCCGTCGATCGCCGGATCGACCTGGGCCGAGCGGTTCGTGGTGAGGTGCCGGGGCGCTCCGCTGCCGATGTAGACAGTCGAGATGTCCCAGTTGCCTCTTGAGTGGTCCTCGTAGACCACCACGCCGTCGGCTGAGACCGCGGGGTCGAGCTGGTCGGCGGGGTCGGTGGTGAGGGGAGTCACGGTCGGCGCCGGTGTCGCCCCCGAGACCGCGCCCAACAGGTAGTAGCTGGCAATGTCCCAGTTGCCGGCGCTGTTGTCCTCGAAGACGACGTAGGCCTCGGTGATGGCTGGATGGCACTGGTCGCTGCCGGGGCCGGGGACGACGACGGGATAGTCGCCATACTGCACGCCGATGTCCCAGTCCCCGCCGCCGCTCTGCTGCCAGGCGACCTGCGATTGGTCGAACACGGCGGGCGCTTCGTGCACGAGGCCTCCGCCGGCAGCGACCGGCGAAGGAATGGCGTACGGCCGGCTGGCCAGCGCCTCTGGCGCGCCTCCGACCATGACGAGCGCGAGCGCGGCAAGGATGACGGCGAACGTCGTGCGGCACATGATGGCCTCCCCCCGGAGTGATCGACCCGCTTGCGAGTCTACGTTCGGCGCGGCGTTGTGTCTATGGGCGCCTTTATCCGCGGGGGGAGATGGCGGGGCCCGGTCTGCTAGAATCTGCCGGTCAACAGCCCCCGCAACGTGCGCGGGCGCGAAGCGAAAGGACCGGTGCGCACATGCCCTCCACGTCACCCTGCCCGACGGCTCCCCGCTCGAACTCGCCGATGGCGCGACCGCGCTCGACGCCGCCGCAGGCGATCGGGCCGCGACTGGCGAAAGCCGCTGTCGCGGCCTCAGTCGCGGAGCCGGCAACGGCCGAGCCCGTCTCGTCGATCTGACCTCACGCGCTCGCACGACGGCGACCAGGTCGCCATCGTCACGCTCGACTCGCCCGAGGGCGTCGACATCCTGCGCCACGACTGCTCGCACGTGCTCGCCCAGGCGGTCCTGCGCCTCTGGCCGGGCACCAAGTACGCCATCGGCCCGACCATCGAGAACGGCTTCTACTACGACTTCCAGTTCGCCGCAGCCGATCACCGACGCCGACTTCGCGCGCATCGAGGAGGAGATGGCGAAGATCGTCGCCGAGAACCTGCGGTCGGCCGCGCAGGAGCTGCCGCGCGAGGAGGCGCTCGACGCTGTTCGGCGGCTGCGCAGCAGCCGTTCAAGGTCGAGCTCATCGACGACCTGTCGCCGCGCCGAGCGCAGGCGAGCCGAGCCCGCCATCTCGCATCTACACCCAGGGCGAGTTCACCGACCTCTGCCGCGGGCCGCACCTGCCCAGCACCGGCCGCATCGGCAAGGGCACCTTCAAGCTCACCAGCCTGGCCGGCGCCTACTGGCGCGGCGACGAGCACAACGCCGAGCTCACCCGCATCTACGGCACCGCCTTCGCCAAGCAAGGAGGAGCTGGCGGCGTATCTCGAGGCACTCGAGATGGCCCGCCAGCGCGATCACCGCCGCATCGGCCGCGACCTCGACCTGTTCAGCTTCCACGAGGAGGGTCCCGGCTTCCCCTTCTTCCACCCCAAGGGCATGCGCCTCTGGAACGCGATGATCGACTACTGGCGCGACGAGCACGTCAAGGCCGGCTACGAGGAGCTGCGCACGCCGCAGATCCTGCGCCGCGAGCTCTGGGAGCGCTCGCGGCCACTGGGAGAACTACAAGGAGAACATGTACTTCACCGAGATCGACGGGCAGCCGTTCGCGGTCAAGCCGATGAACTGCCCCGGCGGCCTGCTGATCTACAAGATCGCGGCGGCGCAGCTACCGCGACCTGCCGCTGCGCATGGCCGAGCTCGGCCAGGTGCACCGCCACGAGATGAGCGGCGTGCTGCACGGCCTCTTCCGCGTGCGCTACTTCACCCAGGACGACGCCCACATCTTCTGCACCCCCGAGCAGCTCGAGGACGAGGTGCGCGGCGTGCTGCGCTTCATGCTGCACATCTACGCCGCCTTCGGCTTCACGACGACGTGCACATCGAGCTCTCGACGCGGCCCGACGAAGTCGATCGGCTCCGACGAGATGTGGGCGACCGCCGAGGGCGCGCTGCGCGCACGTGCTCGACGAGCGAGGGCACCGACTACCAGCTCAACCCCGGCGACGGCGCCTTCTACGGGCCCAAGATCGACTTCCACATCCGCGACGTCATGGGCCGCAGCTGGCAGTGCGGCACCATCCAGGTCGACTTCGCCATGCCCGAGCGGCTCGACATCACCTACACCGGCGCCGACAACGAGGAGCACCGGCCGGTGATGATCCACCGCGCGCATGCTGGGCGCGATCGAGCGCTTCATGGGCATCCTGCTCGAGCACTACGGCGGCAACCTGCCGACCTGGCTCGCGCCGGTGCAGGCGCTGGTGCTGCCGGTGAGCGACCGCCACGCCGGCTACGCCGCGCGAGGTGCGTCGCGGCGCTGCGCGCCGCCGGCCTGCGCGCCGAGCTCGACGACCGCAGCGAGAGCGTGGGCAAGCGCATCCGCGACGGCCAGCTCCAGAAGGTGCCCTACCTGCTCGTGGTCGGCGACCGCGAGGCCGAGGCGCGCGCCGTGAGCGTGCGCGAGCGCGGCGAGGAGAAGGGCTGCGATGCCGCTCGACGAGTTCGTCGCGCGACCTGCGCCGACGAGGTCGCCGAGCGGCGGCTGCCGGGAGTGGAGGCGTAGATGAAGCTCCTCGCCATCGCGGGCAGCCCGCGCAAGCACGGCAACTCGAACTCGCTGATGCGCATCGCCGTCGAGGGGGCGGTGGAGCGCGGAGCCGAAGCCGAGGTCGTCTACGCAAAGGATCTCGACATCGCCGGCTGCCGGGGCTGCGACGGCTGCCGCAAGACCCCCGACGCGACCTGCGTCCAGGACGACGACATGCAGCGCGTCTACCCGCTCGTCAGGGAGTGCGACGCCTTGCTGCTCGCGAGCCCCGTCTACTTCTACGCGCTCTCGTCGCAGATCAAGCAGGTGCTCGACCGCTGCTATGCGCTGATCACGCCCAACGCCGCGGAAGGCCAGGAGCCTCCGCCGCAGCGCGTGACGCCCGGCAAGGGCCACTACCTCATCACGACCCAGGCAGAGGACTCGCCTCTCTTCGGCTATCAGATCCTCTCGACCGTGGTGAACGGGCTGACCTGGACCGGGTTCGTGCCGCGAGGCGAGCTCATTGCGACCGGCCTCGACGGCCCGAACGACTGGATGAAGCGCGACGACCTGATCACGGCCGCGCGCGAGCTGATCAAGGTCTGATCACCGCGTCGCCCGGCGACGTCTCGACGAGTTCCGGCTGCGTTTGGACCGGCGTTTGCGGCCCTCGTTCGCCGACCGGCGCGCTCTGTGTCTCGGGCAGGGTCAAGCCCTCGACATCGGCGTTCGGCAGGATCCGGTCGAGCCAGCCGGGCAGCCGCCACGCTCGCTCGCCGAGCAGCGACAGCACCGCTGGCCCGAAGGTCATGCGCACCAGGAAGGCGTCGACCAGGATGCCGAAGGCGAAGGCGAAGCCGATCGTCTTGATGATCGGGTCGGTCTGGAGCGTGAAGCCGCCGAAGACGCTGATCATGATGACGGCGGCGGCCACGACGACGCGGGCGCCGTGCCGGAAGCCCAGTGCAATGGCGTCGTTCGGTGAGTCGCCGCGCATGTGTTCCTCGCGGATGCGCGTCCCCAGGAAGACCTCGTAGTCCATCGCCAGGCCGAAGAGGATGCCGACGAGGAAGATCGGTGCGAAGGCGATGATCGGGCCGGTGCTGCTCACGCCGAGCGCGCTGTGCAGCCAGCCCCACTGGAAGACTGCCACGACGGCGCCGAACGCGGCGAGCACGCTGAGCAAGAAGCCCACGACCGCTTTCAGCGGCACGAGCAGGCTGCGGAACATGATGGTGAGCAGCACGAACGCGAGGCCGACGATGACGGCCAGGTAGGGAATCAGGGCTGCCCGCAGCTTGGCCGAGACGTCGATGGCGACCGCGGTCTCGCCGGTGACGTAGGCCTTCGCGCCCGTCGCCTGCTCCCAAGCGGTGGAGTGAGCCCGGATGGCCTTGACCAGGTCGCTCGTGGCCGGGTCTGACGGACCGCTCCTCGGGATCACCTGGACGATGGCCGTGTCGCCGGCCTGGTTGAGGGTGGGCGGAGCAGCGAAGGCGACGCCGGGCAGGGCGCCGACGTCCTTCTGGATGGCTGCAGCAGCGGCCTTCGGGTCGCTCGCGCCGGTCAAGTCGGCAGCCACGACGAGCGGTCCGTTGAAGCCCGGCCCGAAGGCCTTGGCGATCTGCATCGTAGGCGATCTGCTGGGTCGAGCCGGACGGAGCACTGGCGTCGTTGGGCATGCCGAGTCGCAGGTCGCGGAACGGGAGCGCGCACACGAGCAGGGCCACCACGACCGCGACCAGCACAGGGATGCGAAACCGGATCACCCAGCGCGCCCAGCGCTCGCCCAGCGGCGGCTTGCCGCCATTGCCCTCGGTGTCGCGGGCGGCGCGGCCCCGCCGGCCGAGCACGCGCTCACCGACGAAGCCGAGCACGGCCGGCAGCAGCGTGAGCGCCGCCAGCACCGCGGCGAGGACTGCGCCGGCCGCCCCCAGGCCCATCCACGTCAGGAAGGGAATGCGGACGACCGCGAGAGCCGAGAGGGCGATGATGACCGTGAGGCCGGCGAACACGACCGCGGACCCCGCGGTGGCGACCGCCCGTCCGGCCGACTCCTCCCCCGAACGGCCGACGATGAGCTCGTGGCGGTGGCGGGAGACGACGAACAGGGCGTAGTCGACGCCGACCGCGAGGCCCAGCATCAAGCGCGAGGGTGATCGACTGAGACTGCAGGTCCACGAAGCGTGTGGCGATCTCGATGCCCAACAGGCTCGAGGCGATGGCGGCGCCGGCGGTCACCAGGGGCATGCCGACGGCCACGAGCGAGCCGAACGTGATGAAGAGGACCAGCGCCGCGATGCCGAGGGCGAAGATCTCCGACACGTGCGACACGTTGAAGTGCGACATCGCCGTGCCGCCGAACTCGACCTGTACGCCCGCCGACTCGGCGGCTCGGCCGGCGGTCTCCAGCGCCTGACGCTGCGCGTCGGTCACCTGCCTCGCCTGGATGTCGTAGAGCACGGTGGCGATCGCGGTGTGCTGGTCGGGCGAGATCGTCTTGGCGGTGAGGGGGTCGACGACGGCCACGATGTGAGCCAGTGACGATACCTTGTGGAGCGCCCGCTCGATGGCAGCCATCCTCGCTGCGTCTGTCACCTTGGCGCTGGCGTTCGTGGTGAACACGATGCGCGCCGTAGCATCGCCGACGGAAGCCTGCGGCATGCGCCGCTGCAGCAAGTCGATCGCCTGTTGTGATTCGGTCCCTGGGATGGACACCGTCGACGCCATCGGTCGATGCAGCGTCACCGCGCCGGCAACGAGGAGGGCCAGGACCGCCACCCAGACCGACAGCACCAACGCCGGCCTGCGGTAGGCGAAGCGTCCCAGACGATCAAGCAAGGTCGCCACACTCGTCTCCTTCGTAAAGTCAACAGATGCTTACATGACAGAGTACCCTGCTGGGGTCAGATGTCAACACGTGTTTACTTGCGTTACGGACGAGGCTACAATCGGCGTGGCGAGAAGGGAGACGGTCGTCGACAGGACGAACCGAAGCGGCGTTGAAGACCACCACGGCATGGCGGAGATGTCGAAAGCCAAGGCGCCGCGTCCCCGCGACGCGGAACAGACCCGTCACTCGCTGATCGAGGCGGCGCGGGCACGATTCGCGCGTCACGGCTACGCAGCCACGACGGTGCGCGAGATCGCCAAGGATGCCGGTGTGAACGTCGCCCTCATCAACAGGTACTTCGAGTCGAAGGAGGGCCTCTTCGAGGCGTGCCTCACCTCCACCGCCGATGCGCTGACGCAATCGGCCCAGGACGCCGGCGAGCTCTCACAGCTGGCTGCTGCCATCGTCGACCGGGTGACCGCCGTGGCCATCGAGGGAGACCTGGCCGATGCCCTGCTTCTGCTGCTCCGGTCCTCGGGCGACGAGCGCGCCGAGAGGATCCGTGTCCAGATGCTGCGCTCCTTCGGCGAGGCCTTGGCGAGGGTGGCCGGCTGGGAGCCGGGACGGCGTGGCGGGGACGAGCTCCTGCTGCGAGCCCAGCTCCTGCTGGCCACGGCGATCGGCACGGCAGCCCTCCGTTCATCGGGACTCGAACCGATCGCCTCGGCAAGCGCCGAGGAGCTGAGCGGCCCGATGCGAAAGCTGATCGACGCAGTGCTGGACGGGACGGCAGCGGGCTAGAGTCGGGCAAGCAGACGAAAAGGGGGGACGTCTTGGCTGGGGAGCGGTCGTTCAGTGGCTTTGCACGCGAGGTCGGCGACGGCTGGGCACGTCTGGTGCGCGGTGCCGTGCACGGCGAGGTCCTGCTGTTGCCTGGCGGCAGCCTCGGCATCGGCGGTGAGGCCTTCTTCGAGATGAATTGGGCGGACGTCTACGGCGACGACGGCCTCGCCGCCGCGGATGCGCTCCGCGCCTTCGCGGGCCGCCTGCGCGACCGCGGGCTGCCCGGCATCATCACCGCCAAATCGGCGGTGGCCGAAGAGGCCGGGGCCGCAGCCGCGGGACTCGGCCTGCAGTCCGACGATCACCCCATGCCGTTCATGGCGTGCACGGCCGCTCAGGCGCGTCCCGCGAAGGCGTCCCACGATACCAGCCGCGTCACCGACCAGCCGGTCGTCGCCGAGGTCGCGCAGGTGCTCGGCGAGGCGTTCGAGTGTCCCGTGTGGATGTGCGTCAACATGCTCGGTTCCGGCCTCGCGTCCGACGTCGACTTCTTTCTGGCCCGGATCGAGGGCGAGGCGGCGGGCGTCGTGGGAACGGTGCGGGTCGGATCGACCGTCGGCGTCTACGCGGTCGGCACGCGTCCTCACCTGCAGCGCCGAGGCGTCGCCTCGGCGGCGTTGTCGGCAGCTATGGAGTATCACTTGGAGCGTGGCGCAGTCGCGTTCGGTCTGCACGCGTCGGCCGAAGGAGCGCCCGTCTACGAGCGGCTCGGCTTCGAGATCGTCGACCGCACGTCGGCTTGGAGGGTGGAGGTCGGCGGCTGACTGGGCTTACCCCGTCCGCAACGTCAACCAGGGTCGTCGCGTTGTCATCTCACTCGACGCGATCCACCTGATGACGGCTCGCGAGTGGCGCGACCGCCGCGACGCCGACCTGGTCTTTGCGACTCACGACCGACGGCTGGGACAGGTGGCGGCCGCAGTCGGCTTCGACGTCATCGGCGTCTGAGCCGGTCGCCTTGCGCGGCTGACTCGAGTACGACCGATTTGCCTCCCATGGCGGGCCATGATAGTTAAGCATTCATGCAAATACAGGAATCAAGGAATCCGACCACGTCCGAGCTCAGGCCCGTCTTCAAGATCCACGCCCAACTCTGTAAGGCGCTGGCCAACGAGCATCGTCTGGCGGTCATCTACGCGCTGAGAGAAGGCGAGAAGCGCGTCAGCGACCTGGCGGCAGAGCTCGACGTGTCGATCCACAACCTCTCCCAGCACCTCGGCATCCTCAAGCAGCATCGAGTCGTCGGCGCGCGCAAAGAGGGTCAGAACGTCTTCTACTCCATTGCCAACCCCAAGTTCATCCAGGCCTGCACGCTCATCCGCCAGGCGCTCGTCGAGCAGTACCGTTCCGACGGCCAGACGCTGCTGACGGCCGACCTCTTGGATGCGGTCCAGAGGATCTCCCTTTCGGGGGACGCGGACCGGGCGAGCGGCGGTAACGGCGGGATCTGATATGCGGGGGGTCACTTCGCAGATCCGTCTCGCCCTCGACCTCGAAGTCCCACTGGTTGCTCGACGCAGTGCGCTGTCGCCGAGCCCTCGAAAGGAGCCCATGCATGAGTGAGAGGTTGATGTCGCGGCGCAAGTTCCTGGCCGGGGCCGGGGCCGTGGTTGGCGCGGCCGGGATATCCGGGCTTGTGATGGCCGAACGGCCATCCACGGCCCAGGCGGCGGCCACGACTGCGCCCCCCTGGCCGTACCCGACCGATCCGGCCCTCCAACCCGATCCCGAGGCCCTCGCTCGCCACGCCTACGAGGTCTACTACACTTCCGGCTGCGCCGAGGCGACGTGGTGGCCGCTCGTCGAGTTCCTGGGAACGAGCTACCCTGACACCTGGGGCACGCTGCCCAAGAGTCTGTTCAAGTACGGCGGCGGGGGCGTCGCCTCGTGGGGCACGATCTGCGGCACCTGCAACGGCTCGGCAGCCATCATCGCGGCGGCCGGCGGACCGACGAAGATCACTGACGAGGTCTTCCAGTACTACGCCGAGACGCCGCTGCCCACGAACGGCATCGACCACGCCGTGGCCGCCGGCTGGACGCCGACGCCGTTCGCCCCGCAGGTGACCATCGCCTCTCCGTTGCCCAACGTCCCCACTTCGACGGCGCACTCCCAGCTCTGCCACGCGTCGCTATCGCAGTGGACCATGACGACCGGGGCGGCCGACGGCAGCGCCCAGCAGAGGGATCGCTGCGCCAAGGCATGCCACGATATGGTCCTCAAGACGACGCAGCTGCTGAACGCCTACTTCGCCAACAGCGCTCACACGTTGCCGGCCGGCGCGCTCGACGGCAGTGTGGCCACGTGCGGCGCCGTCACGAACGGCTGCCATGCTTCCGTGAAGAGCAAGATGGCGTGCGGTTCTTGCCACGACAACACGCCGACCCACGCGATGCAGTAGCGGCACCACGCTTGTTCTGACGACTCTGTCCGGGAGTGCTGAGACTCAGCCCCGGACTTGCACGGAGGTGTGCACACAGTGAAAAAGACAAGACGCCTCATGATCATCATCGCGGTGGTCGCGGCGGTGTTGGCGATCGGCACGGTCACCGCCTACGCGGCCCTCACCGACGACAGCACCCCGCCGGTCACCACGTCCGACGCCGTGGCCAGCTACTGGAACGTCGCCACCATCACCTTGAGCGCCGCCGACGCCAGCGGCGTCGCCTACATCTACTACCACCTCGACGGCAACCACGAGTACACCCATCTGTACACGGTGGGTACAGGCTCGCCCGTGACGACCGTCACGGTGGCCGCGCCGGCGTCCGGCTCTGCGACCCACGGCCTGAAGTTCTGGGCGCAGGACGCCGCCGGTAACGTCGAACCGGCCAACACGGTGAGCTTCACCATCGGCGCCGACAACGCGGCGCCGGTCACGGTGGCCAGCGGCGCCGTCGAGGGCGCCTGGCGCAATACCGCCGCGGTCGTGCACCTCGCCGCCACGGACGAGACCGACGGCAGCGGAGTCGCCACGATCACCAGCACCCTTGACGCCAACGCGCCGGTCGTCGTCAGCGCTGACACGACCGACGTGAACATCACCGGCGACGGGCCCCACGCTCTCACCTTCCAGGCCGCCGACGTAGCCGGCAACACCGAGACGCTCCAGACGCTCAACGTGAACATCGACACCGTCAAGCCCACGGTGAAGGCTTCCTCGGCCGCCTCGGTGGCACGGGGCCACAGCGTGAGCCTCAAGTACAGCGTCGCCGACGCCCTCCCCAACGGCGGCAAGGCGACCGTCACGATCAAGGTCAAGAACAGCGCCGGAAAGGTCGTCAAGACCATCAACGCCGGCAAGGTGACGCTCGGTGCGCACACCGCGAAGCTGGCTGTGCCCAAGACGTGGAAGGCCGGCACCTACCGGTTCTACGTCTACGCGACCGACCTGGCCGGCAACCACCAGCTCAAGGTCATGTCCAACAGGCTCGTCGTGAAGTGATGCCGGCGCTGTCCCGGCCGTTCTCTGCGTGATCGCAGAGGCGGTTGGGATGCTCCCGGTCCACAGAGCGGGGCGGGGCGGGCATCAAGCCCGCCCCGCCCCTTTGCATCTTCCTACGCCTCGACGGCCTGCGGCCGTTGGCGCCGCAGCAGGTACCACGCGACGCCGAGGACGATCAGCACCGCCGCTATGATCACTCCGATCAGGGCCGTGCTGCTGTGGCTTGTCTTGTGGGCCTTGGCCCGCAGATAGAGGTAGCTGTCGATGTTGCTGCCGCTCGTGTAGATGGCCGGACCGCGTCCGTCGAGCGTCTGCTTCCAGCCCTCCCAGCGGGTCGTGTTCAGCGCCTGAAGGTAGTCGTAGTAGGTGAACACGATGATGGGCGTCTGGTCGTACATGATGGCCTGCATCTGCCAGATGTAGTTCTTGCGCTGGTTCGGGTCGAGCGTCGTCAGCTGCAGGTTGTTGAGCTTGTCGAACTGGGCGTTGGACCACTCCGGTTCGTTCCAGCCGCCGATCTGGGCTGTGGAGTACGAGGCCAGGGTCTGACCCGGGTCGAGGTAGCCGTCCCACTGCCAGATGGCGAGGTCGAAGTCGGGGTCGGGCACGCTGCCGGCATAGTTGTAGATCTTGGCCGAGAGCGCCCCTCCGTCCATGGCCTGCAGGTTGATGTTGATGCCGAGTTGGTCGAGCCAGCCGGCCACGATCTTGGCTTCGCTAACCAGCTGCGTCCAGCCGCTGTCGGTGAAGAGCCGCAGCGTGATCGGCTTCCCCTTCTTGTCGAGCAGCTTGCCGTTCACCTTCTTGTAGCCGGCGGCAGCGAGCATCTGCTGCGCCTTGGCGATGTCGAAGTTGTAGAGGACCGGCGGCTGGTAGTGGTAGTCGGGGTTCTTCCAGGAGTTCGGGGTCATGATGGTCGAGCCCGGCTTCGCGTAGCCCTGCCAGGCGAGCGTCGCCAGCTTCTGGTTGTCGATCGCGTAGTTGATCGCCTTGCGGAAGTTGACGTCGAGCAGCACCGGGTCGCCGGTCGACTTGCCGGTGTAGCAGTTGAAGTCCATGTAGTCCCAGTTGAAGTAGTTGTAGGCGATGGACTTGAACGCCGGGTTGTTCTTGAGGCTGGCGAACTGCGCCTCGGGCACGCCTTGCGCGGCGTCGATCGTGCCGTTGACCAGGTCGGCCTGCATCGAGTTGGCGTCGGTGTAGGTCTCGAACAGGATCTGCTGGATGGCCGGCTTCGGCCCGTAGTAGTACGGGTTGCGCACCATCTTGACGAAGCCGCCCTTCTTGAACTGCACCGTCTGGAAGGGACCGCTGCCGACGATCGGGTAGGTCATCTCATAGCTGGTGCCGGCCTTGCCCGGCGCGACGTTCTTCCAGATGTGCTCGGGCAGCACCGGCCAGTACGAGCGCAGCATGTCGGCCTTCGGCTTGGTGCAGTTGATCTGCAGGGTGGTGGCGTCGAGGGCGACGGCGTTCTTCATGTTCAGGGTGCCGACGGCGAAGGCGTACATCTGGTTCTTGATGATGTAGTTGAGCGTCCAGGCGGCGTCTTCGGCGGTCAGCGGCTGTCCGTCCTGCCACTTGACGTTGGGCTTGATGTGGATCGTCCAGGTCTTGCCGTCGGGCGAGATGCCGCCGTTCTGCTGGGTCGGGATCTCGGCCGCCAGATCCGCGGCGACGTTGCCGTGCAGGTCGTAGAGGAAGAGGAAGCTGTAGTTGAGCGCCCAGACCTCGTAGGACGAGGTCTCGTAGCCGACGAAGGGGTTGAGGTTGTCCGGCTCGACGGTCCATCCGACTCTCAGGGTGAGGGGGCCGGAGCCGGGCGAGGGACTCGACGATGTCGCCAGCGCGGCGGTGACTCCCCAGACGACCCCGAAGATCAAGACGAGGACGACGACCCCCAACGCCAGACGGCGTGACCGGACGAGAGCATTCATCGGTGCCTCCCAGGTCGAGCACGGACGCAAGCTATCCGTCGACATTACCACGCCGTGCAAGGTATTCGAGAGGCCTGGGCTCGGCCGTGCAAAGATTGTCCAATCTATACACGACTGTTGTGTATCAACGCGCACACGCTGGTCGTTGTGCGGGCCGGACGTGGCCGCGCAGTAGTAGGCTAGGCGCATGAGTGACGGCGAGACCCGCATCTACGAGAACGCAGGCGTCGGCGTGCGCTTCGAGATCGACGCGCGCTTCGCGCCCGGGTCCGGGTCACCACCGTCGCCGGGGCTCGGTCTCGACAACGTACGCACGGCCTGCCTCGCGTTCATCGATGCCGGTGGCGGCAGCCATGTGTTGTCGATCGCGGCCGTCGAGGTGCTGTCCGAGACCTCGCCGCTGGAGCTCGCCGACCAGCTCGTCATCCACAATCGCTATGCCGCGCTGACCGCCCGGCAGGAAGGCTGGACGATCCACCGGCCCTGGGAGCCCGCGAGCGTCGCCGGCCAGCTCGCCATGCGCAACGACTACGTCGTGCCGCGGTCCGCGCGGCCCGACGAGCCGGGTGCAGAGCGGGTGACGGCGTGGGGCCGGGCCACATCCAGGGCTACGTCGTCTACGTGAGTCGGCGCACGCTTCAGATCATCTACAGCGTGCGCCCGCCCGGCGATCTCAGCGAGAACCGCGCCGTGCTCGATCAACGTCATCGCCACCTTCGAGTTCCTCGGACCCGAGGGATAGGGGGCATCGGTGTCGAACCGCCGCAATCGCCTGCTCACGCGCGGTCACCTCATCGCCTGGGCCGTCTCGCTGGCTCTCGGCATCGTGTGGGTGGTCATATTGAGCCTGCTGCCGGCCGACCTCGACCCCGTCGTGTTGCTGCTACTCAGGCTGGTCGGCATCTTCGGGTTCTTCGGCGGGATCCTCATCGCGACCGGCATGCTCGTCCAGGTGCTCGGCATGTTCGGCACGAGGCCGGGTGCGCTCGGTGCTCCCTCCGGCGAGGTGCCCGCCGACCGTGTGTTCGGCATCTGCGTGATCCTCTTCGCCCTGCCGTCGCTGTTGCTCTCCTGACTGGGAGCGCCGATGGTCCCAACGAAAGCCGATCGCACCAGCAGCCTGCGCGACGAGTTCGAGCGCCTCTCGGTCTACGTCGACGGCGGCTGGGATCACAACGCCTGGTACCACGCCTGGCTACTGTGTCACGTACCGCGTGCGTGCGAGCTCGCGCTCGACGTCGGCTCGGGCGGCGGGCGGTTCACGCGCGAGCTCGCACAGCGTGCCGGCTACGTCTTCGGTCTCGACATCTCGCCGTCGACCGTCGCCATCGCCGAGAGGCTGACCGCCGAGCGGGGCGCGCCCGCGAACCTCGAGTTCGTGGTCGGCGACCTGCGTGACCTCGAGCTGCCACCCGGCGGCTTCGGCTGCATCGTGAGCGTCGCCTGCCTGCACCATCTCGAGCTCGAAGCCGCCTACCGGCAGCTCGCCGCGGCGCTGCAGCCGGGCGGCATCCTGCTGGTGCTCGACCTGGTGCGGCCAGAGCTGCCGCGCGACATCTGGCGCGAGGCGCTGGCCTGGCCCCTGGCGCGGGTGCTGCAGCTCAAACACACACGGCGCCCGTTCGAGCCGAGAGCCCGGCGACGCGTCTGGCGTGAGCACGGCGAGAACGACGCCCAGCAGCTGACTGTGAGCGAAGTCCGTGACATCGCCGATCGCGCGCTGCCCGGCGCGCAAGTCCGCCGTCGCTTGCTGTGGCGATACTCGCTGATCTGGCAGAAGCAGTAGATCCCCGGGATTCGCGGCGGCGCGGGCGGGGTATCCTCCCACCGATTGAGTTGCTCAATCGATAAGTTACTTGTAGGTGTGATGGAGTAGAACAGGATGTCTCCGACCTGGCCAAACCGAGATCACGCGACTCGCGCACGAGCCGCGGCGCCTGCGCCGGGGGATCTGAGCGACGCGGTCCGCCGGCTCGACGCCGCCTTGATGGAGCTCAACGGTGCGCTTTCGCGCGAGCTGCAGGTCGGCAGCGCCGGTCTCGCCGCGCTGGCGCATCTGGGGGCGGGCGAGCTCGGTCCCACCGAGCTCGCCCGCCGGCTCGATCTCACCACCGGCGCCGTCACCGCGCTGCTCGACCGGCTCGGCGAGCGCGGCCACATCGTGCGCGAACTCGATCCGTCCGACCGGCGTCGGCTGAGGGTGCACATCACCCCACAGGCGACCGAAGAACTGCTCGGGCACATCCTGCCGCTGGCGCGCGACATCGAATCGATCGCCACCGGCTTCAGCGCCGGTGAGCGTCGCGCCATCGGCCGCTTCCTCGACGAGCTGACCACGGTCATCCGTGATCATGCAAGCCGCTCTTCGCCCTCACGCCATCCCCGTTCAGCAGAGCAGGAGGGATCTCATGTCGACAATCACTGACCCCTCTGCCGCCGCGGTCGCCGATCGCCCGGCAGACATCGAGCGCCGTCTTCGGCGCCTCCGCTGGTGGAACCTCGGCGTCGGCGCGGCGCTGGCCGTGCAGGCGGCGCTCATCGCCGCGCTCACCAACGGCTTCTCGCTGCCGGTGACCTCCACGTTCATGGATGGACCTCCCGGCACCGCAGCCAAGCTGCGCCACCTGTTCGACCTGCCCACCGGCTGGGGTGTCGTCGCCTTCCTGGCGATCTCGGCCGGGGCGCTCTGGATCATCGCCTCGCCGCCGGTCTTCGGCTGGTACAAGGCGCAATCTGCTGCGCGACCGCAACTACGGCCGCTGGATCGAGTACTTCTTCAGCTCCTCGATCATGATCGTGCTGATCGCGTCAGCTCGTCGGCATCAGCGACATCGCCGCGCTGCTGGCGATCTTCGGCGTGAACGCGGCGATGATCATGTTCGGCCTGCTGCATGGAGAAGTACGAGGAGCCCGGCAGGCCGAACTGGCTGCCGTTCTGGTTCGGCTCGTTCGCAGGCGTCGTGCCCTGGCTGGCGGTGCTGCTCTACACGTGGGCGCCAGGCATCAGCGTCTCGCCCCCGGCGTTCGTGTACGGGATCATCATCACGCTCTTCGTGTTCTTCAACTGCTTCGCCGTGAACATGGTCCTGCAGTACAAGCGGGTCGGGCCGTGGCGCGACTATCTGTTCGGCGAGAAGGCCTACATCGTGCTCAGCCTCACGGCCAAGGCGCTGCTGGCGTGGCAGGTGTTCTTCCCGGTGCTAGCATCCGGGAAATGACCGCTGATTCGCCAGATGCCGTTTCCGAGGTGCCGACCCGGCGCGCCCCGGATGCCATCCGCACGCCGAGACTGCTCGGGGTGCGGCTGACGCTCGACCACGAAGCCCTCTTCATGGGATTGCACCGCGACCGGCGTGTGGTGCGCTGGCTCGGGGCGGGCGAAGACGAAGAGGTCTCGGCGGCCGACAATCGCGAGTGGCTCAACGCGCGCATCGCACGCTGGGACGAGCATGGTTTTGGCCAGTACGCGCTGTTCGAGACGGATGCCCCGGACGCGGCAGCCGGCCGGTTCGCCGGCCGCGCCGGGCTGCAGCAGGTCGACGCCGACGTCGGCGAGGCGGTCGGCGACCCGCGGACGGTCGAGCTCATGTACGCATTCGCCCATCACGCCTGGGGCCGCGGCCTCGCCACCGAGATCGCCGGGCGCCTGCTGAACGTCGCTCGCGACGATCTCGGGCTGAGCTGGCTGCTGGCCGACACCGTGCCTCACAACTTGCGGTCTCGCGGCGTGATGAAGCGGGCGGGGTTCGTCCACATGGGCGAGTTCTGGCACGACGATCACTGGATGGTCTGGTACCGGAAGGACCTGGTCTAGCCGTGCCGCGAGCGGTCAGCGCGGGTCTGCTGATGTACCGGGTGCGCGAGCAGCACCTCGAGGTGCTGCTCGCGCACCCCGGCGGGCCGTACTGGGCTCGCAAGGACGACGGCGTCTGGACCATCCCCAAGGGTGCGGCGGGCGACGGCGAGGAGCTCCTCGCCGCCGCCCGCCGCGAGTTCTTCGAAGAGACGGGCCTCGAGTCTCAGCCGCCGTACACGCCGCTCGGGGCGGTCAAGTACCGCAACCACAAGGTCGTCCACGCGTGGGCCTTCGTCGGCGACTTCGATCCGGCCGAGCTTGTCAGCAACTTGACGAGCATGGCATGGCCGCGAGGGACGGGCCGGGTGATCGAGTTTCCCGAGGTCGACCGGGCCGCCTGGTTCGATCTCGCCGAGGCGGCGATGAAGATCCTGCCGGCTCAGCGGCGCTTCCTGTTCGACCTCGAAGCCCTCGTCGAGTCTGCCGGTACGGCGAGCCCGTAGACTCCGCATTGGCCTCCGCTGCCTATTAATTGCCTTGACGCGGCGGCGTCGATGGGTCTCTATTACGCTGACCGCAAGGGTCATCCGCTGAAAGGGCCGGCGCAAGCCGGGGAGGAAGGGGGCAGCGTGGAAAGTACGTCGATTCCGGGTGGCGAGGTTATCGCCACTCCAGTCGCCGAGCCGGCTGACGAGGGCGGCGCCAAGGGGCTCAAATCCGGCTCGTTAGGTCTGTTCTCATCTATGGTCATCGCCGTCGCGTCGGTCGCCCCGGCCTACAGCCTGGCCGCCACGCTCGGTTTCATCGCCGCGGCCGTCGGGCTGCGCTCGCCGTTCATCATGATCGTCTCGTTCGTGCCGATGCTCATGGTCTCTGCCGCCTTCTACTGGATGAACAAGGCAGACCCGGACTGTGGGCAGTCGTTCATCTGGTCGGTCCGTGCGTTCGGCCCGCAGATCGGCTGGGCCGTCGGCTTCGCCGCCATCGCGGCGTCGATGATCGTCATGGCCAACCTGGTGCAGATCGCCTCGCTGTACATGCTCGAGTTCCTCAACCTTCACAGCCTGGCGGCCAGCACCTTCTGGGTGACGTTCTTCGGCGTGCTGTGGCTGGTCGGCATCGGCGCGATCGTCGCCTTGGGTATCGAGATCTCCGCTCGCACCCAGTACGTCCTCATGGGCGTCCAGATGATCTCCATGTTCGTGTTCGCCGCCTGGGCGCTGATCAAGGCCTACGTGCAGCCCGCGAGCCTCACCTACGCCGGCCACAGGCCGCCGCTGGCGGCCCACAGCGCTCACGTCTACCTGACCTGGTTCGGCTGGCACGACCTGAGCTGGACGCAGGTCACGCAGGGCATCGTGCTCGCCATCTTCCTCTACTGGGGCTGGGACACCGCGACCAGCATCAACGAGGAGTCGAAGGACGCGCACATCATGCCTGGCGTATCGGCCGTGCTCAGCACGATCCTGTTGGTCTTCACCTACGTGTTCATCACGGTCGCCTGCCAGGCGTACCTGGGCAAGGACTTCCTCAGGTTCAACTGGTTCGACGTCTTCACGCCGCTGGCGCGGGCCGTCGGTGGACCGTCCACCGCGGGCCAGATCCTGTTCCGCTTCGTCATGGTCGCCGTCTTCACGTCGGGGGCCGCGTCGGCGCTTACCACACTGCTGCCGCTGACCCGCTCGACGCTCTCGATGGCCTCGCACAAGGCCTTCCCGAAGATCTTCGGCAAGGTCCACCCCAAGTACATGACACCGTTCTGGGGCACCGTGATCATGACCGTCATCTCCATCGTCTGGTACGCCGGCATGACGGCGATGAGCCCCAACATCCTCGCGGACGCCATCGGCGCGCTTGGCCTCATGGTCTGCTTCGTCTACGGCTTCACAGGCTTCTCGTCAGGCATCTACTACCGCAAGGAGCTCTTCAAGAGCGTCAAGAGCTTCCTCATGATCGGGCTCATCCCGTTCGCGGGCGGCATCATGATGTTGGTGGTGCTCTACTACGCCGGGAAGACCTACTGGGCCCCGAGCTACTCGTACACGTTGTATGGCAAGGGCATCAACTTCTTCGGCACTCATGTCGGCGTCACGTTCGTGCTCGGCGTCGGCGTCATCTTGCTGAGCTTCATCCTGATGTTCGTCACCTGGCCGATCTACAAGTCGTTCTACAGCCGTAAGCCCGAGACGTGGCCGGGCGAGGGCGAGCCCATCCCGTACGCCGACGAGACGGTGCTGTAGCAGGTAGTCAACGACAGTCATCGCGGCCGCGCACGACGCGGCCACGACCAGCGGGGCGGGGGTGCGCACAAGCGCACCCCCGCCCCGCTTTACGTCATCTCCGGTCCTTGTTCCCGGAGGAGCCCGGCCGCGCGACCGGCGCGAGAGCGGGCGAGCCCGCCACCGTGGCGCGATGCCCTATGCCGGGAGTCGGCACGTCGTCGTGCCTGGTGGGCACATGGACGTGCGGGATGTGGGGCTTGCCCGCGATCAGATCGAAGAACCACGTCTTGGCGGCTCGCACCTGGGCGGCGACGTGCTGGTCGCGTCGTTCGGCCCGGTCGAGCTTGCCCTCGTTGTCGCGATACCGCCGCGCCCATGGCGAGCCGGGGCGCGCCAGCCGCACCGCTCCCACCAGGGCGACCACGGGCACGAAGCAGCCCAGCACGCCGGTCCAGAGCTTGCCCTTGAGAAAGCACACGACGGCGAGAGTCACGGCGACGATGACCATGACCGTGACCAGCCAGCCGCTGAACTGCGCGACGGCGTCACCGCCGGGCACGTTGAACGGCTGCAGCCCACCGAGGAACAGCAGGGCGATCGTGACGGTGACGATCACCGCGTCGACCGAGATACGCCCCTGCTCGCGCCAGTAGACGTTCTCGAGGTGCAGGATCAGCGCGAACTCGTCGAGGGTGAGACCCACGCCGCCGCCGAACGCCAGCGACGTGAAGATCCCCCAGAAGCCCATCGGCTGCATGGCGATGGTCACGAGGCCGGCCAGCACCATGACGACCACCCCGATGACCATGTGATGGATGTGCAGCCCGCCTGGCTTCAGGTCCCCATGGAACCACCAGCGTACGCGGGCGCGGATGAGCCGCGTGTTGGCGCGGATGCCCAGGAACGTGATGAGCAGGCCCAGCGTGAAGGCGATCAGGTGATTGCGCCCCGAGCTGGGGTCGAACGGGCCGAACAGCGAGGTCAGCGCGTGCATAAGGCGCCGGGCAACCGTGAGGGGGTCGAGCAGGGGCGAAGCATGTTCTCAGGATAGCGCAACATAACGGAGGCGCGCACGGGACAGGCGTGTCGAAGCTCGTCGCGATGGGAACGGTGAGGATCATGCCGAGGCCAGGGTAACGCGTGCGAAGCGGTTGTCGACGCGTTGTTCGACGTCGTGTATACTGCCGTGCGCGATATGAGCAGAAGCGACCGCTTCTCACCTTGCGCCACGAGCAGGTCGACAGGGTCCACGAATAGGGAAGGAGATCGGTAGGGACGCTTCGGCGACCCTTTTTCTATGGGAAAACCGTTCTATCCGCGAGATAGGGATCGGCCACGGGGGCCCGACACCCGCATCCGCATCAATGATGGTATCTACGCAGACCGCGTCCGCCTCATCGACGAGAAGGGTCAGCAGATGGGCATCAAGCTCATCCGCGAAGCCCAGGACTACGCGGCCAGCAAGAACCTCGACCTGGTCGAGGTAGCCCCCCAGGCCGACCCACCGGTCTGCCGCATCATGAACTTCAGCAAGTACCGCTACGAGCTCGAGCTCAAGGCGAAGCAGGCGCGCAAGCACCAGAGCAACATCGTCATCAAGGAGATCAAGTTCCGGCCCAAGATCGACGACCACGACTACGCCACCAAGAAGGGCCATGTCGTGCGGTTCCTCGAGCACAAGGACAAGGTCAAGGTGACGATCATGTTCCGCGGCCGCGAACTCGTTCACCCCGAGCGCGGTGAGCAGTTGCTCATGCGGCTCGCCGAAGAGGTCAAGGATCTCGCGACCATCGAGTCCAAGCCGAACCTCGACGGCCGCAACATGGTGATGATGCTGGCGCCCGTGAAGTCGTAAGGAGACGGTGCGTATGCCCAAGATGAAGACCCACAGCGCCAGCAAGAAGCGCTTCCGCCTGAGCGGCACGGGCAAGATCGTCCGCGCGCAAGGCCTTCAAGAGCCACATCCTCGAGAAGAAGAGCCCCAAGCGCAAGCGTGGTTTCCGCAAGAACGACCTGGTCAGCCAGAGCGACCGAAACGAAGTCCTCACGCTGCTCGGCAAGCGCTGAGCATCTGAGGCTGCGGGCCGCCGGATCGGCCGCCAGGCCGAACGGCCCGCCAAGAGCAACGAGGAGTACGACATGTCTCGAGTCAAGCGAAGCGTCCACGCGCGCAAGAAGCGCCGCAAGGTCCTCGAGCAGGCCAAGGGATACCGCGGCGACGAAGCACTCGAGCTACCGCCGTGCCAAAGAGCAGGTCCAGCGCAGTCTCAAGTACGCCTATCGCGACCGCCGCGTGCGCAAGCGCGAGTTCCGCAAGCTGTGGATCGTGCGCATCAACGCCGGCGCCCGCGAGCACGGGCTCTCCTACAACGCCTTCATGCACGGGCTGAAGCTCGCCGAGATCGAGCTCGACCGCAAGGTCCTGGCCGATATGGCCGTCGCCGACCCGGCGTCGTTCGCGACGCTCGTCGCGCAGGCCAAAGCCGCCATCGACGCTGCTCCCGGGACCGCGGCGGCCTAGCCGCCGTGACGACGTTCCGGTCAGAGCTGGCGTCCGAGGCACGGGTCTGAGGCAGGTCGACGGCGTTGGGGTTTTAGCCGCACTCACGAGTCCCGAGAACCCGCTCGTCAAGCGGGCGGCTTCGCTGCACCTTCACAAGTACCGCGAGCGCGAAGGCGCCTTCCTCGTCGAGGGCGACGATCTCGTCGCGGCCGGGCTGTCGGCGGGCCTGCGGCCGCAGGCCGTGTTCGTGCTCGACGACAGCCCGGCCGCGACGCTTCGCCGACTTCGGCATGACGCTCACAGGCGAGGTCGCGTCGGCTTCGATCGCCTCCGCCCTCAGCGACGTGCCCCAGTTCGCCGTGCCGCTGCGTGTCGCCGCCAAGATCTCTACGCTCGAGACGCCGGCGTCTGTCATGGCCGTCTTCCCACTGCCCGAAGCGCCGGCGCTGGGCGAGCTGCGCTCGCCCCGGCGCGCCGGGGCCGTCCCGCCCGCGGGCGGGAACGCACCGCTCGTCGTCTACGCCGACCGCATCGCCGACCCCGGCAACCTCGGCACGCTGGTGAGGGCGGCGGCGGCGTTCGCCGCCGCCGCCCTCGTCGCCTCGCCCGGCTCTGCCGACCTGTTCTCGCCCAAGGTGGTGCGGGCCGAGCATGGGCGCGGTGTTCGCGCTGCCGCTGTACTCGCGCACGCCGCTCGACATGGTGGTCGCCGCCGTGGCGCCGGTGGCCGTCGTACGGCCTCGTGGCGCACGGCGGACGGCCGCTCGACGAGGCCGACGCGGCACCGCGCGAGCCGGCCGCAATGGTCCTGTGCGTGGGCGCCGAGCGCGCCGGCCTGAGCGCCGAAGCTCTGGCCCAGGTGACCGTGCGGCTGACGATCCCGCTGGCCGGGGTGCCCGCCGCGGGGATAGAGTCCCTGAACGCCGGCGTGGCCGGCGCGATCGCCCTGTACGAGTTCTCGCGGCGCCGGCCCCGGTCCGGCGACGCCGCACGTCGGGGCGCCGGGCCTGACGGCCCGGCGCCGCAGAAGGAGTAGCCCATGGACGACGCCCAGCTGCACGACCTGCAGGCAACGAACGCCCGAGCTGGCCGGCCTGTTCGCCGAGGCGTCGGCGGCCGCGGCCGCGGCCGCCGACGCCGTCGGCCCTCGAGGAGGTGCGCGTGCACTTCCTGGGCCGCAAGAGCCGGCTCACCGAGATCCTGCGCTCGATCGCCGACGCTGCCGCCCGATCAGCGGCCGGTCGTCGGGCAAGCTCGGCAACGTCGTGCGCGTCGAGCTCGAGAAGCTGGTCGACGAGCGCGAGACCGACGCTTGCGAGCGCCTCGCTGCACGAGGCGCTCGCCGCCGAGCGCATCGACGTCACGCTGCCCGGCGTGCCGCTCCCGCTCGGTCACCATGCACCTCATCACGCGCACCATCCGCGAGGTCGAGGACATCTTCCTGGGCCTGGGCTACCGGGTCGCCGAGGGTCCCGAGCTCGAGCTCGACTACTACAACTTCACGGCGCTGAACACGCCCGACGACCACCCCGCGCGCTCGCTCGACGACACCTTCTTCGTCGATCAGCGCACCGCGCTGTGGCGGGGTGCGGGCGGCATGGGCGGCGGCCGGGAAGGCGGCGGCGCCGGCGACGCGGCCGGCGCCGATGCGGCCGCCGGGCCCCTGGTCGGTGACCTGCTGCTGCGCACCCAGACCTCGCCGGTCCAGGTGCGCACCATGGAGTCGCAGGCGCCGCCCGTCTACATCATCTGTCCCGGCAAGGTCTACCGGCCCGACCTCGACGCCACGCACACGCCGATGTTCCACCAGGTCGAGGGCCTGGCCGTCGACAGCGGCATCACCCTGGCCGACCTCAAGGGCACGCTGCACCAGTTCGCCCGCGAGTTCTTCGGGGCCGACCGCGCCATCCGTCTGCGGCCGCACTTCTTCCCGTTCACCGAGCCGAGCGTCGAGCTCGACGTCGAATGCCTGCTCTGCGGTGGCGCCGGCTGCCGCTCGTGCAAGTACTCCGGCTGGCTCGAGATCCTCGGCGCCGGCATGGTCGATCCCAACCTCTACGGCTTCGTCGGCTACGACGCCGGCGAGCTGCAAGGCTTCGCCTTCGGCATGGGCGTCGAGCGCATGGCGATGCTCAAGCACGGCGTGCCCGACTGCGCGCTCGTTCTTCGACAACGACCTTCGCTTCCTGGAGCAGTTCTGATGAGGGTGCCCGTCAGCTGGTTGCGCGACTACGTCGCCTGGGACCGTTCGGTCGAGGAGCTCGCCGAGCTGCTCAGCATGAGCGGCTCCGAGGTCGAAGGCATCGACTGGGTCGGGGCGCCGCACGACCGCGACAACCTCGAGCTCTTCCGGGTGGGCCGGGTCGTCACCAAGGAACGCCATCCCAACGCCGACAAGCTCTGGCTGTGCACGGTCGACGTCGGCGAGGCCGGTGGCGGCGTCCATCAGATCGTCTGCGGGGCGCAGAACTTCGAGGCCGGCGACACTGTCGCCGTCTCGCTCGCCGGCGCGACACTCGAGAACGGCCTCAAGCTGCGCAAGGCGAACCTGCGCGGCGTCGAGTCCGACGGCATGATGCTCTCCGAGCAGGAGCTCGGCTTCGAGCAGAGCAGCCCCGGCATCGTCGTGCTGCCGGCCGACTGGCCGGTCGGCGCACCGCTGGCCGATTACCTGCCGGTGGCCGAGCCTGTGCTCGAGATCGAGGTCACGCCCAACCGGCCGGACTGCCTGTCGATCTACGGCATCGCGCGCGAGGTGGCGGCGGCGGCGAAGCTTGCCGCTCGCGCCGCCGCCGGTCGACGAACCGCCCGTATCGGGCGCCCCGGCCGGCGAGTCGATCGCCGTCGAGATCGCCGACCCCGACCTCTGCGCCCGCTACGGGGCCCGGGTCATCCGCGGGGTGAAAGCCGGCCCGTCGCCGGCCTGGCTCAAGGCTCGCCTCACCCATGCCGGCATGCGGCCCATCAACAACGTCGTCGACGTCACCAACTACGTCATGCTCGCCGTCGGCCAGCCGCTGCACGCCTTCGACGCCACCAAGATCCGCGGCGCCAGGCTGATCGTGCGCCGCGCTCGCCCCGGCGAGCACATCGTCACACTCGATGGCATCGATCGCACCCTGCGGCCCGACAACCTCGTGATCGCCGACACCGAGCGTCCGCTGGTCATCGCGGGAATCTTCGGCGCCATCGACGCCGAGGTCGACGAGCACACCACCGACCTGGTGCTCGAGGCGGCCACCTTCAGCGGACCGAACATCATGCATACCTCGAAGGATGTCGGCTGGCGTAGCGAAGCCAGCTCGCGGTTCGAGAAGGGACTGGACCCCTGCTACGTGCCGCCCGGCCTTGCCATGGCGAGCCGCCTGTTCCACGAGCTGTGCGGCGGCGCGGTGGCGCCGGGGGCCGTCGACATCTGGGGCCGGCGGCCCCAGACGCCACCGCGCCTGCGCTACCGGCCTGAGATGTCCGACCGCCTGCTGGGATTGGCCGTGAGTCCGGCCGAACAAGCCGACATCCTGCAGCGCCTGGAGTGCGAGGTCGAATCGGCGGCGGGCGAGGCGCCTGTCTCGGAGAGCGGACTCATCGTGAGCCCGCCGCCGTTCCGGCGCGATCTCGAGCGGCCGGTCGACCTGGTCGAAGAGGTCGGCCGCATCCACGGCCTCGAGAATCTGCCCGAGACGTTGCCCCGGCGCGACGTCGTCGGTCTGCTGACCAAGGACCAGCAGGTGAGGCGTCGCATCACCGACACACTGACCGGGGCTGGGCTCGACGAGGTCGTCGTCTACTCGTTCGTGGCGCCCGAGGCCATCGCTCAGCTTGGACTTGGCGAGGGCGACCGGCGCTCCGCGCCGGTCGCCCTCGCCAACCCGATGAGCGCCGAGCAGTCGGTCATGCGCACGACGCTCGTGCCGGGGCTACTCACCACGGTGGCTGCTAATCTGGCGCGCCAGGCCGAACGTGTCCGCATCTTCGAGCAGGGCCGCGCGTACCTGCCGACGATCGCAGGCGATCTGCCCGCTCCCGCCCCCGGCGCCAAGGACGCCCCTCAGTCGTGGCCGCTCGACGAGCTCGAGATGCTGGCCATCGCTGTCTGCGGGCCGGTCGTCGCCGAAGGCTGGACCGGAGTGCCGCGGCCGACCGACTTCTTCACTCTCAAGGGCTATGTCGAGCGGCTGCTGGCCGGCCTCGACATCGACGGCGCCGTCTTCGAGCGCTCTATCGAGCCGTTCCTGCACCCCGGCAAGTCGGCCGACCTCGTGCTCGGCGGCGAGCGGCTGGGGGCGCTCGGCATGCTGCGACCCGACGTCGCTCAGCGCTACGGCATCGACGACCGCCCGGTCTACGTCGCCGAGCTGGCCGTCGCGCCGCTGGCTGCGCGCGGCCTGCCCGTCGCCCTGTTCGATGACCTCGTGACGTTCCCGCCGGCGATCCAGGACCTCGCGGTCGTGGTCGCGGCCGACGTACCGGCGGCGCAGGTCCTCGACGTGGTGCGCAGGGCGGGCGGCAAGCTCGTGCGCGAAGCGTCGATCTTCGACGTCTACGAGGGCGATCAGGTGGAGGCCGGCAAGCGCTCGCTGGCCGTGCGGCTCGTGATGCGCTCCGAAGAGCGCACCCTGACCGACAAGGACATCACCGGCGTACGCCGCAAGGTCGTCGCCGCGCTCGAACGCGAGTTGGGGGCGGCGCTGCGCTGAAGCGCAGCGCCGCACGGGCGGCGGGCCGCCGCCCCTCCGCCGCTGCAAGGCTTCCTGTATAGTATTCACGACATGCCTGTATCAGGTCAGGTTCACCGGGCAAGGCGGGCCGGAAGGCGGGTGGGCGAGATGGCGGCGTCGATACCCAGCTACAAGCGGAAGGCGATGAGCAAGGCCGAACGTCACAGGCTCATCCAGACCCTCATCATGCAGCGCGAGGTGTCGACCCAGCGTGAGCTCGTGCACGCCCTCGGCGCCGTCGGCTGCGCCGTCACCCAGGCGACCGTGTCACGCGACATCCGCGAGCTCGACCTGCAGAAGGTGCGCACGCACCTGGGCCGCGCCAAGTACGTCCTCTCGTCGCGCGAACGGCCGAAGGACCCCGAACAGGCCGCCATGCACGTCCTGCGCGACTTCGCCCGCTCGAGCGCGGTGGCCCAGAATCTCGTCGTCATCCGCTGTGAGATCGGCACGGCCTCGACGGTCGCCCGCCAGATCGACAACCTGAACCACAACGACGTGGTCGGCACGCTGGCCGGCGACGACACGCTCCTCATCATCCTGCGGGATGTCGACACGGCGCGAGACATGCAGCGCTACGTCGACCGTCTCCGAGAGGCCTAGCGCGCAGGCACCGGAGCCGTAGGCTGCCACGATGACCGGTGCCGACCACCGCGGCGAGCCGATGGGCGGACCGCTGCCCTGCGCCTTCTTCGCGCGGCCGGTCCTCGAGGTCGCGCGCGACCTCATCGGCTGCGCGCTACTGTTCGACGGCGTCGGCGGGCGGCTCGTCGAGGTCGAGGCCTACCGTGCCGACGACCCGGCCAGCCACTCGTTCCGGGGCCGGACGGCCCGCAACGCCGTCATGTTCGGTCCGCCGGGACACCTCTACGTGTACTTCACCATGGGCCTGCACTTCTGCGTCAACGTCGTCGTCCAGCCGCCCGGCGAGGCTGCGGCCGTGCTGTTGCGCGCTCTCGAACCGACCCATGGGATCGAGCTGATGCGGCAGCGCCGCGGTCTTCATGACCTGCGGCGACTCTGCAGCGGGCCGGCCAAGCTCACCCAGGCCCTGGGCATCGTGCGCGAGCACGACGGCATGGCCGCCTGCGGCGGGGCGGGCGAGGAAGACGGCGCGGCGAGCCGCGCCGTCTTCCTGGCCCGCCCCGCCGGTCCAGGGCCGGCCGTCGTGACGACGTCGCGCATCGGCGTCGCCGCCGCCCGCGACACCCAGTGGCGGTTCGTCGACGCCGGCAGCCGGTTCCTGTCGCGGCCGCTGCCGCGATCCTGACCATCCGCGGGCCCCTCCGTGCGCTTGGGCTCCGCGCGTTTGCGCGGTCACTGCCGCGAGTACAACTCGAAGGGATCGAACGCGGATGTAGAATCGTGCGGAGCCTGAGGGCAAGTCCCGGCCGAACCGGGGACTCCGACCACATCGCCAACGCGAAGGGAACCACCGTGAAGCTGCGAGAGATGTACGAGACGGCTGTGCAGATGGGCATCGGCGCCGACCCGCGGGGCCGCGACAAGGTCGAGCGCTCGCTCGAGTCGGCCCGGAGCCAGTACGAGAAGCTCCCCGACTACCTCAAGGAAGTCTTCGATCAGGAGGAGCTCACCAACCCCTACATCGACACGCGCATCTACGTGGGCGGAGGCGATGAGGATGTCACGTCGCTCATCGCCGGCATCGACATGAACGTCGGCGAGGTCCTGCTGGCCGACCGCCTGCGCGAGAAGGGCCGCCGCATCGATGCCATCTACACCCATCATCCCGAAGGCATGGCGCTGACCAAGCTCGACAAGGTGATGAGCATGCAGGCCGAGATCTGGGAGACGGTCGGCGTGCCGATCAACTACGGCGAGGCGGTCATGGACGAGCGCCGCGTCGAAGTGCGCCGGCGCTTCATGCCGATGAACACCGACCAGGCCATCGACGCCGCCCGGCTGCTCGGCATCCCGTTCTTCTCGGCTCATACACCGACAGACAACCTCGTGACGACCTACCTGCAGCGGTTCCTCGAGGAGCGCGCGCCGCTGCTGGTCGACGACGTGCGCTTGGCGCTGTTCGACGTGCCCGAGTATCGCCTGGCGGCGGCCAAGGGCGCCGGCCCCTACATCGTCGAGGAGAAGGCCGGCAAGCGTGCCGGCAAGGTGATCGTCGACATGACCGGCGGCACCGAAGGGCCGGTGCCGGTCATGGAGAAGCTTGCCGACGCCGGCGTCGGCACGATCGTCGGCATGCACATGAGCCCCGAGCTGCGCAAGGCCGCCGAGGACAACCACATCCACGTCGTGATCGCCGGGCACATCTCGAGCGACTCCGTCGGGGTGAACCTGCTGATGGACGAGTACGAGCGGCGCGGCGTCGAGGTCGTACCGACGTCGGGCCTCATGCGCGTCAAGCGCGACAAGGACTGGAAGGTCGTCGCAGGCTGAGCGGTCCCGTTCCCGCAGCATCGATCGAGCTCCTGGCGCCGGCCGGAGGGCCGCCTGCTCTGCAGGCGGCCCTCTCCGCCGGCGCCGACGCCGTCTACGTCGGTCTCGACCAATGGAGCGCCCGCGCCTTCGCGGGCAACTTCGACCCAACGGCGCTGCTGGCGGCGATCGACCGTGCTCACCTGTTCGGCGCACGCCTGCATCTGGCTTTGAACACGCTCCTCAAAGACGACGAGCTCGAGCCGGCGTTCGCGGCGCTCGCCGCGCCGTACGCCGCGGGACTCGACGCCCTGATCGTCGCCGACCTCGGCCTGGGCGCGCTCGTGCGCGAGGCGTACCCGGCGCTCGAGCTGCACGCGAGCACGCAGCTGGGCACCCATTCGAGCGTGCAGCTCGAGCGTCTCGCCTCGCTGGGCTACTCGCGCGCCATCCTCGCTCGCGAGCTCAGTCTCGACGAGATCGCCGCGCTGGCGCCGCACGGTCTCGCGCTCGAGACCTTTGTGCACGGCGCCCTCTGCTACGGGTACTCGGGCGCCTGTCTGCTGTCGAGCATGGTCTCGGGCCGCAGCGGCAACCGCGGCCGCTGCAGCCAGGCCTGCCGCATGCGCTATGGGTTCGACCTTCCCGGCCGGCCCCCCGGGCGCGGCGAGGCGGATCTGCGCCGTGTCCTTTCGACCGCCGACCTTGCCGCGATCGAGGTGCTGCCGGAGCTGCTTGCGGCCGGCGTCACCTCGTTCAAGATCGAGGGCCGCATGAAGGATCCGGCTTACGTCGCGACGACGACTGCTGTGTATCGCGAAGCGCTCGACGCCGCCCTCGCCGATCCCGCCGGCTACCGAGTACGCCCCGAGTGGCTCGCGCGGCTCGAGCAGAGTTTTTCGCGGGGGTTCACGACGGCCCATCTCAAGGGCCGTCACGCTGAGGTGCGAGCTGGTGGCCGCGCCGGTCACCGCGGCGTGCAGGTCGGCCGGGTCGAAGCGATCGACGAACAGCACGGCGAAGTCACGGTGCGCGTCGACCGCGCCCACGAGCTGCACGCCGCCGATGTGGTGCAGGTCTACACCGTCTGGGGGACCACCGAGCCGGCGCGGCTCGACTCTCTGCTCGTCAGGCGCGAGCCCGGCGGTGTGCGCGTGGTGCTACGGCTGGGCGAGCGGGTCAGCGTCAAGGACCGTGTCTTCAGGACGAGCTCGGGCGAGATCGACGCATTCGCGGCCGACGCCGTGAGCGGGCGGGTGGTCGCCCGCCCGGTCGCCCTCACGGCGCGACTGGCCGGCCGGGCGGGCGACCACCCGTGCCTGAGCCTGTCGGCCGATGGGGAAGAGGCGACCGTCCGCGGATCGTCGCCGTTGACGGCCGCCCGCACCGCGAGCCTGACCGCCGAAAAGGCCCGCCGTGCGGTCGGCGCCCTTGGGGGTACACCCTATGAGCTGCGGGAGTTCGAGTTCGACGTCGACGAGGGGCTGTTCCTCGCCGTCGGCGATCTCAAGGAGCTGCGTCGCCGCGCGCTGGCCTCACTCGGCGCGTGCCGGCTGGTGCGGCGGCGGCGGGCCGCCGCCGCACCAGCGTCCATCGCAGGCACGAGCGCCCCAGGAGTCTCGCCCGACAGGCCGGCCGCACGGCCGGCCCCGCGACGTGAGGCCCGACTCTTCGTCATCCTGCGCATCCGTCCCAACGAGCCGGTGCTTGCGACCGATCAGATCGACGCGGTCTGTCTCGACCTGCGAAGCGGCGACGACCTCGATGCCGTGCGTGCGGCGGCGGCGCGCGCCCGCGAGCGTGGGCTGCAGCTCCGCGCCCGCTCGCCCGAGGTGCTGTTCGACGCCGATCTGCCCTGGGCGCGCGCCGCCGCCGCCCTGGGCTGGGACGCGGTGTACGCACGGCACGCCGCCGCACTCGACTGGTCCGAGACGGCGCTGCTCGACTACCCGCTGCAGGGCATGAACGCTGCCCCGGCCACGCTGCTGGATGCGGCCGGTCTCGTCGTCAGTCCCGAGCTGGCCCTCGACGACATCGGTCGTCTCACGGCCGAGCTGCACGCGGCCAGGGCCGCGTCTGGACCGACGGCGGCTGCCGGAGTGCTTGCCGAGGCGCTCGTCTTCGGACGCGAGCAGGTGCTGGTGAGCCGCGACACACTTGGTCTCGCCGAGGGGCTTGCGCCGTCCAGTCTGACCGACGCCAAGGGCTACACCTTCCCGGTCTTCGTGGCGCCCGGCGAGACCCGCATCTTCAACGCCCGCGTCAGCAACCTCTGCGGCAAGTTCCAGGACCTCATCGTCGCGGGAGTGACGGGGGCGATCGTGGTGCAGGCCGATCTCGCGCGCGAGGAGCGCGAGGCCTTCGCGCGCGAAGGCCTCGCCGGCCTCGCGCGCTTCGATGACCGCGAGCGTTTCACGACCGGGCACCTCTATCGCGGCGCGCTCTGACCCGCACCCGGCCACGCAGACGCGACGGCCGGAGCTGCGCGCGCAGCGCTAGGGCGAGCCGCTGGGCGCAGGGCCGGTCGAGACCGTCACGGTGATCAGCGCACCGAGGCGGACGGCCGTTCCGGCCCTCGGGGACTGGGAGACGATGCTCGCGTCGGGCCCCGCTGTCCCGGCCGCGCAGCCGAGACCCGCCGCGGCGAGGGCGGCTTGTGCGGCGCCTACGGTCCTGCCGGTCACGTTCGGTACGATCACCGTGATGTCGCTCCCGTAGATCTCGATGCGCACCTCGCCGGCGCCGCTCGAGCCGCCTGCGGGATCCTGGACGGCCACAGTCCCGGGCGGCCCGTCGTTCGCACCCGTGAACACCACCGTACACGGTGTGGCCGGCGTCTCTCAGCACCTGCTCGGCCGCCTCGCGATACAGGCCCACCACGTGCGGCAGAAGCGAGAGAGGGCCGCTGCCGACCTGCAGGACCACACTGCTGCCCTGCAGGGCGGTGCGGCCTTGCTCCGGGTCCTGCGCGAGCACGACCCCGGCTTGTTCGGGATCGCTTGCCTGGTACTCGATCTGCCAGTCGAGCTGCTTGTCGCGCAGCAGCGCCTGGGCCTCGCCGAGGCGCAGGCCGACCATCGCCGGCACGGTCACGCGGTCGGGACCGTGGAGGGTGCAGTACGCTGGTCGGCACGTGGCCCGGGAAGAAGTAGCACTTGATGCGCTCGGGGCACCAGCGGGTAGCGAGCAGCCCCGTCCGTGAACAGACCACGGCCTTCTGGGCCTCAGGCGGCGTGAAGCTTGGAAAGTCGTGAGCCGGCACCCCGGTCAGCGCGGCCGTCATGAACTGTCGCCAGATCGCGGCCGGGAACGTGCCGCCGGCGACGTGGATGCCGCGTACGAGCATCGGCCGCAGCGATCCGGGGTAGCCGACCCAGACGGCGGCCGCCAGGTCAGGCGTGTACCCGCAGAACCAGGCGTCGGCGTAGTTGGTCGTCGTGCCGGTCTTGCCGGCCGCGGGACGACTGAGCGCGGCGCCGGTGCCGGTCCCTCTCGTGACCACCTGGCGCAGGATCGAGGTGGCTTCGCCGGCTTCCCAGCGCTGCATCACCCGCTGGCGCACGAGTGTGTTGCGGACGATGACGTTGCCCTGACCATCGGTGACCCGCGTGATGGAGATGGGGCCCGGGCCGCTGTCGTCCATCATCGTGCCCGTCAGCCGTTCGCCGCCGGTAGCGAGCGTGGTGTAGGCCGAAGCCATCTCGAGCGGCGTGACTCCCTCGGTGAGTCCCCCGAGCGTGATGGAGGGGTTCGTCCCGACGCTGCTCGTGATGCCCATGCTCTGCGCGGCTGCCGCGACGTGGTCGGGTCCCACCATCATCGACAGGTCGGCATAGACGGAGTTGTCGGATTCGATGGTCGCGTCGGCCAGGGTGATCGGACCGGCGTAGGTGTTCGAGTAGGTGCTCACCCGCCAGGGCGTCATGTCCTTGCCCAGGTCGATGACCTTGGGCTCGGAGATGAAGACGCTGCTGCGGCGAGATCCCGCTCTCGAGGGCGGCGACTAGGGCGAAGGTCTTGAACGCGGAGCCGGGCTGGCGGTGTCCCTGCACGGCGATGTCGAACTGCTGGCGGGCGAAGTCACGGCCGCCCACGAGCGCCTTGACTTCGCCCGTATGCGGGTCGATGGCGACGATCGACACGGTCGGGTCACTGCTTCTGTTCAGGATGGAAGAGGCCGCTCTGTTGGCCGCGCGCTGCATGCGCGGGTCGAGCGTCGTGTAGACACGCAGGCCGCCCCCGAACGCCGTGGCCGCGCCGAACTGGTGCACGAGCTGCTGGATGACGTACTCGACGAAGTACGGTGCGAGGTGGCTCTTCGGCAGGCCGTGAGGATGCCGCGGCAGCGGCGCGCGCGCCGCTGCCGCGGCATCCTCCGCCGTCACCACCCCCTGGTCGGCCATCGCGGCCGAGCACGATGCGGCGCCGCTCGCGGGCGGCGGCGGCATCGATGAAGGGGTCGTCCTGACTCGGGTCTTTGATGACGCCGGCCAGCAGCGCCGCCTGTGGCAAGGTGAGGCGGCGCGCGCTCGTACCGAAGTACGTGCGCGCCGCCATCTCGATGCCGTAGGCGCCCTGGCCGAAGTAGATCGTGTTGAGGTAGTTGGTGAGGATCTGGTCCTTTGACCAGCGCTTCTCGAGCTGATAGGCGAGCACGGCCTCGCGGACCTTGCGCGAGAACGACTGCTCCGTGCGCTGCTCCTCAGGGATGTAGGTGTTCTTGATGAACTGCTGCGTGATGGTCGAGCCGCCCTGTACCGTGTGGCCGGTGGTGAGGTCGGTGAACAGGGCCCTGCCGATCGCCTCGTAGTCGACCCCCTGGTGCTGATAGAAGCGGCGATCCTCGATGGCGACGACGGCCTGCTTGAGCACCGCCGCGATCTGGGCCGAGCCGACGACGACCCGGCTCTCGTCGCCGCGCAGTACGGCGAGCAGGTGCGGTCGTTTCGCGCCGTCGTAGATGTAGGTGTTGCGCGTCAGGGGCTTGTGAGCGGCGATGTCGAGCTTGGGGAGGTCGTGAGCCACCGCCGACAAGGCGCGACTGACGGTCACGCCCGCGACGCCGGCGATCAGGGCAACCACGGCCAGCGTGACGACCGCCACGATGGTGCGATGGTCACCTTGTCTGCTCCTCACTCTGCGCCGGCGTGTCGCCATATCGCCTTTGTCGGTCGTTGTGGGGATCCTCACGAGCCCCGACTTCCGTCGGCTGGGGCTTCGGCGCCTGCGGCGGATGCCCTGTGGTATCATGCGCGGCGCCATGAGCCGACCCCAGCCTGATCGACGACCTCACCATCGGCGCCGTCGACGTGCTGCCCGAGGGGGCGCTGCAGGCGAAGCTCGATGCGGCGAGCCCGTACAGGCCGCCGCCTGCGCGTCAAGCTCGGCGTCGACCCGACCGCACCCGACATCCACCTCGGCCACACGGTCGTGCTCAACAAGCTGCGCCAGTTCCAGGACGCTGGTCACACGGCCGTCCTGATCATCGGCGACTACACCGCCCGCATCGGCGACCCATCGGGCCGCTCCAAGACGCGTCCACGCCTCGACCCGGCGGTGATCGACGCCAACGCCCGGACCTATCAGGAGCAGGCGTTCCTGATCCTCGATCCCGGCCCCGACAAGCTCGAGGTGCGCTTCAACGGGGAGTGGCTGTCGACGCTGACGATGGAGGAGCTGTTCGAGATCACCTCGACTACGACGGTGGCGCGCATCCTCGAACGCGACGACTTCCAGAAGCGCTGGCTGGCCCACCAGCCGATCTCGATGCTCGAGATGCTCTATCCGCTCGCGCAGGGCTACGATTCGGTCGCCGTGCGCTCCGACATCGAGCTCGGCGGCACCGACCAGAAGTTCAACCTGTTCATGGGCCGCGACCTCCAGGCGCACTTCGGACAGGAGCCCCAGGTCGTGCATGACCCTCGACATCCTGCCCGGCACCGACGGTCTCGAGCGGATGAGCAAGTCGACCGGCAACTACATCGGCGTCACCGAGGACCCGCGCGATATCTACGGCAAGCTGATGAGCATCCCCGACCAGACGATCATGACCTACTTCCGTCTGCTGACGCTGCACCACGCCGACGAGCTCGCCGGCATGGAGCGCGAGCTGGCCGAGGGGGCGGTCAACCCTCGCGACCTGAAGGCCCGCCTCGCGCGCGAGATCATCGGAAGGTTGCGCGGCGAAGACGTGGCGGCGGAAGCCGAAGAGCACTTCGACCGCGTCTTCCGCCGCCACGAGAGCGCCGGCGAAGCTCGGGCCCTGACCCTCGACCCGAGCGATCTCGAAGACGGCGCGGTCTACCTGCCCAAGGTCATGGAGCGCTGGTTCGCCATCAGCCGCTCCGAGGGCCGGCGCCGCATCGAACAGGGCGCGGTGACACTCGACGGAGCGCCGGTGACCGAGCTGTCGCTGCCCGCGACAGCCCTCACCGGCGCTCGCATCAAGGCCGGCAAGGCTGCCAAGTTCCAGGGCCTCATCTCAGCCTTCTGACGCGGCGCTCCGGTGAGCCCCTCGTCAGGTTGCGGCCAGCCTCAAGAAAAGAGGTTGACTCTCCGATGAGGCGGGGTATACTCCTCAGGCCCCAGGGACGTCCGCTCGTGTCGACCTCGACGCGATGACCAACGGGGCGACGTGCCTTGACACATGCACGTGTTTCTGCGTAAGCTACGGAGTCCCACAAGAGGGGATTGTCCTGACGCAGTCACATCCGACAAGGCGGGCAATCGAGCGGTAAACGGATCACTCTCCGTGTCTCAGCACCACTGAGGCGACCGCAGATTGAGGCCCCGCCGGTTCGGGGCCTTGTTAGTGTCAAGGACGAACCAAGTGCCTACGCGGCACGCGGTCTTTGAAAACTGAACAGCGTGGAAGCCGGTTCGACCCCTCACGGGTCAAACCGGTGGACGCCAGTGCGCCTATCTACGCACCCTCGGGTGCGGGATAAGGCTCATACAATGAATGACCCCGTTGTGCGGTTGAGCGTTGCTGCTCTTCCGGTCGAAAGGCCGGTACTGACCGCACGACAACGAGGCAGTCATTGCCTCGTCTTTGAGAGCACAAGCTCTTCCAATGCTTGTCCCGCGACCTTCGGGTCGCGTGCACTAAGCTGTCTCGGAGAGTTTGATCCTGGCTCAGGACGAACGCTGGCGGCGTGCTTAACACATGCAAGTCGAGCGGAAAGGCCCCTTCGGGGGTACTCGAGCGGCGAACGGGTGAGTAACACGTGGGTAACCTGCCCCAAAGCCCGGGATAACAGTTCGAAAGGACTGCTAATACCGGATGTGGTGCGACCTGCCAAGCGGGTTGTACTAAAG
>CAWHYB010000007.1:0-532643 GCA_963833555.1 uncultured Actinomycetes bacterium
GTAAATTATATAAAGCAGAAGACCTTGGATAGTTCAGCAGGTAGGCCCGATTATACCTTTTTCATGCCGAACAATTTGAAGATCAATATGGATGTAAAGTTCCCAATGGATAATTACAAACACTATCTTAATGCAGAATCCGAGCACGACAGAAAAAGGTATAAGGACGAACTTTTAAAGAATACAAAGATTATGATTAAACAGTTAACGACACGCGATTACATTAATCCCGCAGAAAATACTGTTGATTATGTGATCATGTTTATTCCGAATGAACAGGTTTACAGCTTCATAAATGAAGCAGATATAACAATAATGGATGAAGCACTCAAACAAAAGGTTATTCTCTGTTCCCCCTTTACCCTTTATGCAGTACTTGCAGTAATAAGGCAGGCAATCGAAAACTTTAACCTTGAGCGGACTGCCTCTGAAATATTGAAATTACTAAGCGAATTCTCTAAACAGTGGAATGCCTATAAAGACAAATTCAGGATTATGGGTGAAAGACTGGATGCTGCCAAAAAGGAATATGACTTACTTGTCACTGCAAGAAGTAATATGCTCGAGAGACCTCTAAAGAAAATAGATGAAATAAGGAAGCAAAAAGCTATTGATGTTGATGAAAATATAAAACTCGATGAAACAGTTTTGCTTTGATAACGTTATGAAGAATAAGCATTTCTTTGTATATAGGACACATTAAGGTTGGGTAGTCTTTTTAGGTAATATAAAAACAATTTTTAAAAGGAGGGCATTATGTCAGAAAAGTTAAGTCATGAGGAGTTTGTGAGAAAGGCAATTGTCAGTTTGAGGAAAGAGGGTTATAAGGGGATCCATACTGTATACTCCGGATTTAATAATGCCTTCAAGAAATATTTTGAAGGCGAAAACCCTGTTGAGGCGACAAACAAATTAGCCCACGAAGGGAAGGTAATAATAAGACCTGTAAAAGGTGGGGTGATGCTATATCTGCCGGAGGAAGCACCTGCGTCTCAAAGTTTGGGAGATGATGCACTAAGGAAGATGGGTCTTTAACTTTGTCAGGGATTCTTGAGGAGGCGAAAGAATTAAGAAAAATCGGGGCGGTTTCAGGCCGGCGAGGGTGCTCATTACCGCAAATAACTACAGGGTGTTTGATCATTTGACAGCGCCCCTATCAGCGAAGGCGATATCAAAAAAACTTGATATTGATTTTAGGGCATCAGAGATTCTGCTTGATGTTCTTATGGCCGCGCAATATAGGGGAAGGTCCAGTACTGGTTGTCGCTTTCCATGAAACGGGACATGGGTGCCGGAGTCCGGAAACAAATCACGTCCGAGGGTCAGCCCTGCCTGCCGGAGGGAGAGGCGTAGAAAAGTATTTCCACTCAGTAGTGTCCCAAAGATTTCACAGCAATTCCCCTTGATTGAGGCAGTTTCTGGAGGCCACCGGGGCCGGTTCTGAAAACACCTCGATTATAAGGGCTTTTTCGAAAATTGACACGCTCAGAAACTGTAGGACGTCGTACATGCTTTTCGTCAGGCGCAACTCCTTGATCAGGATGGCAACCACGGTGTAGGTGGCGATGGCGATCCAGATCTGGACATGGACGGCGTTCTGCGAGGTTCCCAAGAAGCGTTTGATCCGGAGGTGCTGCTTGATCCACTTGAAGAAGAGTTCGACCTGCCAGCGCATCTTGTAGAGCCGGCAGACGTCGATGGCGGGGATCAGCATGCTGTTGGTCAGGAAGCACAGGCGTTTGTCCGTCTTCGGGTCGCGGTACGTCACGCGCCGGAGCGGGGCGGGATACTGCTTGGGCGCGTTGACCCCGCACAGCACGCCCTCCTGGTCGCTGCGCAGGCCGACGCCGCGGCCAAGTCGTACGCCGGCGGGAAGATCGGGCGCGTGGACAAGGAGAAGGAGCAGGCGACCTGGCTCATGCTCCGGCTCCTCATGGACCAGAACGACACGACCGCCGAGATCGAGCTCCGCATAAGCGCGGAGAAGAAACTCGACGTTCGCGCGGCCTATCTTCTACCTGGGCGAATACTGGCTCTCCCGCGGCAAGAGGGACCTGGCCACCAAGTACCTCTACCTTTCGAGGGACCTGGAGCGGCAGGGAACCCTCGAGTACTCGCTCGCGGGCAAGGAACTCGAGACCCTCCCGAAGCGATAGCTCCGGCTTGTACGAACCGCGTCCTATGGTATAGGCTCGCTGGTCGGGACCCGGTGAAACCGGGCGGCGCACGGGCACGTGCTTGGAGCCATACATGAGCGATACCATACGGAACATCCGGGCTCGGTGACCGGGAGAATCGTCGTCGGCACGGCGCACATATCGAGGGAGAGCATGGACGAGACGGTCGCGACCATCGAGGCCGAGCGCCCGGACCGGGTCTGCGTCGAGATAGACGAAGGCCGTTATCGTTTCATGACCCAGAACCAACGCCTGGGAGAGTGGGCGCAGGGAGACGATCTCCACGTTGTAGATACCGTCAACGCCTGTGAACGCTCCGTAGAGACGGCCCGGATGGTTCCCGTCTCTGGTGAGAAACACAGTCTCATTTCTGTCGCCAATGGCGATGGTGCCGACGAGGTATAGCGGTGGCGTGCTTTCGATGGTGACGTGTGGTTTCGCCTGGACCGAGTCCCTCCATGACCCAATGAAGCGGTCCTTCGTCGATGTCCCCACGGAGGAGCCCTTCGCGCCGCAACCGGCAACCAGGAGGACGGCGAGTACGGCGGCAAAGATGACGGCGGGAGCGGACCTCATGGACCGAGCATAGCACCGGGCTCGCGGCACAGACGGTCGCCGATGTGGTTCGGGCGGCCGTCAGCAAGGCGGACTAATCCAGTCCGTCGGCAGATGTATTGACACAGGGCACGCGAGTGCGAATGTGGCGCTGCCAGAGAATGGCCCGAATTGGAAGGGGAAGCTGGTGGCGAGGGACAGAATTGAACTGTCGACACCACGATTTTCAGTCGTGTGCTCTACCAACTGAGCTACCTCGCCACCGGAACGTGAGGCTCCGGAGAGCGCGCTCTATCGTAAGGGCGGGCCTCATAGCGGTCAACCACCCGCAGGTCGACTCGCGAGCGCCGGATGGCAGGGCCAACGTCGCCCGGCGCCCGGAGTGTCGCGGGCGCTGCTAGAATCGTCGGCGTCTTCATTGGGGGGCACCGGCGACAGAACCCTGCCGCCGTCCCGCGCCTGGGCGCTCGCCCAAGTGCGATCGACTGTGCCCCCCGGAAGGGGGGGGGGGAACCGCGATGGATCTTCAAGCACCATCGACCGCACGCAAGCCCACGAACGGTCAGCCGCTGCCGGCGCCACCCGTGGTCGATGACGGCAAGGGCAGCCCGCCGCCGCCATCGCCGCCCGGACAAGAGGAGACCCATCCCCCACGCTGGGTGCTGCCGCTTGAGCTCGGCTACCTGGGCGCGCTGGCCGCACTGATGCTGCTGTACATCCACGTCGCGGGAATGCGCTCGTTCCTGCCGGATCCGATCGGGCCCATCCCGCTCGGCGTGCTGTGGTTCGGCGCACTCGGCGGGGTGGCGATCAGCCTGACGGGCATCGTCGTACACGCGCAAGACTGGAAACCTGCCTACGACGCCTGGCATATCATGCGGCCCTTCCTTGGGGCCATCATGGGCGGCGTCGGCTTCCTCATCTTCATCGTGGTCGTGCGGGCAGCCGGGACCAGCAACATCCCGGCGACGAGCGCCGTTTTCTATCTGGTGGCGTTCCTCATCGGCTACCGCGAAGGCGTGTTCCGCACCTTGATCAGCAAGGCGACGGACATGTTGCTGTCGCCGGGCAAGGTCGATGACACGGCCCCGGCCGAGTCGCCCGGCGGGCCGAAGCCGGTCGCCGGCCCGCCGCCGCCAGGTGAGTAGCCGCCCCTACTCCCCGCCCTGCACGTCGCCGTAGTCGAGCTCGCCTTCGGCCTGGACTTCTTCGGGGCGCTCCTCAGGCAGGAAGACCCTGATCAGCTCGGTCTCCTGGCCGGGCTCGAGCAGGCAGAGCACGTAGTCGCCCGGCAGGATCTCGGTCTCGCCGCGCGGGCAACAGCGCCGTGCCGTCGCGCAGAATGGCCGTGAGCAGCACGCCCTCGGGCAGCGAGATGTCCACGACACGCTTGTTGGCGAACGGCGACGTCTCCCCCACCTCGAGCTCGACGAGCTCGATGTTCTCGCGCTTGAACGTGAGCAGCGGCACGAACTTGTGCACCGGCAGCTCGTGCTGGATGAGCGCAGCATGCTGGGTGGCCGCGCAGACCGTGGCGTCGATCGCCGAGCAGGTCGAACGTCGGCTGGTTGAACGGGTTGTTGACGCGCGCCACGACCTTGGGCACGGCGTACTTCAGCTTGGCGATCTGCGAGATGATGATGTTGTCCTCGTCGTCGCCGGTGACCGCGACGACCATGTCGGCGCGCGCGATGCCGGCCTTCTCGAGCACCCAGATCTCGGTGCCGTCGCCGAGCATCAGGCACTCGTCGAGCTCCTCGAGCAGCAGGTCGTAGCGCGTACTTGCGCTGCTCGATGACGATGACCTCGTGCCCCATATGGCGCAGGCTGCGGGCGGTGTTGACGCCCGACCTTGCCGCCGCCGACGATGACGACGAACATCGCCGTCAGCCCTCCTGGATCTGGCAGGAGTGGACGGCCTCGTGCAGCAGGTCCTTGGCGTCCTTGGTCGGACAGACGGTGCGGATGCCGCTGCCGTCGAACAGCTCGGCCCGCAGCGGGTCGAAGACACGCGCCACGCACGCACTGCACGCCGAACTGCTCCTGCGGCGATCTGCGCCGAGACGATGTTGGTGTTGTCGCCGTCGGTGGCGGCCACGAACGCGTCGGCCTCGCTCGATGCCGGCCTCGCGCAGCATCTCCCAGTCGAGCGCCTGGCCGATCGACGAACTGGCCCGGGAAGTCGTCGCCGAGCAGCGTCGAACGCGTCGGGGTTCTCGTCGATGACGGCAGACCTCGTGGCCCTCGCCGACGAGCTGCGGGCCAGGCCCGAGCCCACGCGGCCGCATCCCGCGATCACGACGTACATCTGTCACCTCTCAGTCGCGCACGGCCGGCGTCGACTGCGGGCCGCGCCACACGGCTCGATCTCAGTGCGCGTGTGCTCCGGATCATCGGCACGCGCGCGTGCCGTCGCGCGGGCGTACCGCGATTCGTCCGTGACTGACGGCCGCCGGCCGCGTCACCCCGGTCGGCGCAGGCTCGGGTGCTCCCGGCTCGCGCGCGGCTGCTGGCGAGACTCGCTGCCGTCCGCGCGGCCCTCGAGCTCCGCGGCCACTCGGCTCCGGGGCGCGCCGACGACGGCCGCCGCGTCGCGTGGCGGCGTCCCGCCGTCGTAGACGCCCTCCTGCGGCACGAGGTTGATCAGCACCTCGCAGGGCGCGTGCTCGAGCACGTAGTCTGATCGTGCCACCGAACGACACGCTCGGCGATGCGCCGCTTGCGGGTGCGCGCCGAGGATGATGACCTCGGAGCGGCGATCCTCGCGCCTCTTCGACGATCGCCCGCCCGGCCTGGCCGGGCCGTGACCACGATGGGCGTCATCTTCACGCTCGAACTGGTCGGCGATGACGGCGCGCCTGGTCGAGCACCGCGCTCGGCGCTCTCGCGCTCCTTCGGCAGGCGGGCGTCGAGCGGCAGGTTCATCGGCACCTCGATCACGTACAGGGCGTCGATCGACGACTGCTTCTCGGTCGCGAGCTGGCAGGCCAGCACCATCATCTCGTCGGTGATCCGCGAGCCGACGATCGGCACCAGCAGCTGGTCGTAGTCGATGTCCGTGCTGACCGATTCGGGCAGCGGCACGACCTTGACCGTCTTGGTCAGCGAGAACCCTTGCCGCCGGCGATAGACGACGTACATGACGATGCCGACGGCCATCCAGCTGAGGCCGACGGTGCGGCCCGTGGCGTGCGTGAGGACGACGACGACCCAGACGGTGGCCGTGCCGAGTCCGCCGATGACCGCGGTGACCGGCATCGAGTACTTGCCGACGCGGATGTTGAGCGGCACCCGCCACGGCCGCTCCGTATCCGGCTGCTTGAAGCGCAGCGCGACGACGCGACACGTGCGCGACCGTGAACGAGATCATGGCGCCGAACGCGTAGAGGTCGGCAAGCAGGCCGATCTTGCCCGGGAGCGATGAGCACGGCGGCGATCGACGCCGAAGAGGGCGATCGACACGTACGGCGTGAAGCGCCGCGGGTGGACGCGGCTCGAGGATCGGCGGCAGCTGCTTGTGGCCGGCCATCGAGTAGGCGAGCCGCGACGAACCGATGATGCCGGCGTTGGTGCCGATGATGAGGATCGTCGCCGCCAGGATGCCGATCCACGGCGCGAGGATGTACGCGCAGCCACGTGAGGTCCTTGGGGCAGGTTCTGGACGATGCCCTGCAGCGGGTCGGCTTCGTAGACCGTGCCGAGCTGCGTGCCCCAGAGCTTGGTCACCCACTGCCCGTTCGTCTGGTAGATAGGGCCGGTCGCCTTGAGCTGCACGCCCTTGGCGATCGAACGGGCGGCGAGATCTGCAGCGTCTTGCGATCGACCGGCACGTAGACCGCCTGCGCCGGATCGCTCTTGAGCACCCAGGGCCCGGTCTCGGCCGCCTTGCCCGGCGCGGGCTACGACGGCGACCGGCAGGATCGACCTTGCGTCGCGGGATCGACCGGCAGCACGTTGTAGTGCACCGGCATCGCCGAGAGACCGACCATCGAGATGGCGAAGTAGACGCCGAGCACGGCGAGCAGCACGAACTTGACCGCCCGCGGCACGTCGCGGCCGGGGTTGGACGACTCCTCGGCCATGTTGGAGATCGTCTCGATGCCGGTGTAGGCGACCGTGCCGATCGAGATGCCGTAGATGAACTGATGCCAGGTCGGCGCGATGCCCAGGTGGATCTGCGTGATGAGGATCTTCGGCGAGAGGAAGACGAACAGGCCGACGATGGCGAGCAGCATCTGCGTGCCCAGGTCGAGGATGGCGAGGACGATGTTGAGCCGCGCCGCCTCCTTGATGCCGATGATGTTGATGGCCGACCAGGAAGGCGATGACGAGCGATGCCGCCGATGGAGTTGTAGGGCCAGGTCTTGAGGACGGGCCAGAACGTCGGCCAGGTAGTTGGGCACGAAGAACGCCGAGATGGCGATGGTGATGATGTAGTCGAGCATCAGCGCCCAGCCGGCGCCGAAGCTCACGAACTCGTTGAAGGTGTGGCGGGCGAAGCTCGACGAGCCGCCCGCCTCGGGGAACATCGTCGTCGCCTCGGCGTACGAGTAGGCCGTGCGTGACGAAGAGCAGGCCGGTGAGCATGAAGACGACCGGCGTGAGACCCAGGGCCGAGAGCGCGACGACGCCGAGCGCGTAGTAGATCGACGAGCCGACGTTGCCGTAGGCGGTGCTGAACAGAGCCGGGACGCCCAGCACCTTGTGCAGGCTCTGGCCCTCTCTCTTCTTGCGTCGTGCCATGTTCGCTCACCGGCCGCAGTCGAAGCGGCGTGCTCGACCTCGAGGACCGTCTAGACGTTCGCCCGATCGCGCTAGGAGTAGCGCCAGCGCACGACCCCATGACGACGGCGAGGCATCCCGCCGACGAGCTGCAGCGAGATGGGCCAGACGCCCCCCACGACGCCGCGCACGATCGAGCGCCGACGCCGATGACGCCGAAGATCGACGGCCATGATCTGATGTCGTCTGCTTCATGCGAAGGCCCCGCTCGCGGCCGTGCCGGCAGGGCAATCGGGCTACGCTAGCACCGGCACATGGGCGCGCACAAGCCAACCGGCCGCCCGGGATGACGCTGAAAGGCGTGGCGGGGTGCGGCGCATGCCGCACCCCGCCCCTTGCGGGTCGTCTGCTCGTGCTACTTGACGAGGAACGGGATCACGAGCAGCGCGACGATGTTGATGACCTTGATCATCGGGTTGATCGCCGGGCCGGCCGTGTCCTTGTAGGGGTCGCCGACGGTGTCGCCGGTGACGGCGGCGGCGTGGGCGTCGGAGCCCTTGCCGCCGTACGCGCCGTCCTCGATCAGCTTCTTGGCGTTGTCCCAGGCGCCGCCGCCCTGGTCATCGAGATGGCCAGGAAGATGCCGGTGATGATCGAGCCCATGAGCACGCCGCCGAGCACGAGATAGCCCTTGCTCCAGAAGACGAGCGGCGATGACGATCGGCGTGAGCACCGGGATCGCCGCCGGCAGCATCATCTCGCGGATCGCCGAGCTTGGTGACGATGTCGACGGCCTTGCCGTAGTCGGGCTTGCCCGTGCCCTCCATGATGCCCTTGATCTCGCGGAACTGGCGGCGCACCTCCTCGACCACCTTGCCGCCGGCGCGGCCCACGGCCTTCATGCACAGCGAGGCGAACAGGTAGGGCAGCAGGCCGCCGAGGAACAGGCCGACCAGCACCCACGGGTTGTTGATCGCGGAACATGGTTGACGACGCCCGTCGCCGAAGCGCTCCTTGAGGTCGTTCGTGTACGACACGAAGAGGATCAGCGCGGCGAAGCCGGCCGAGCCGATGGCGTAGCCCTTGGTGATGGCCTTGGTGGTGTTGCCGACCGCGTCGAGCGGGTCGGTCGTCTTGCGCACCTCTTCGGGCAGGTTGGCCATCTCGGCGATGCCGCCGGCGTTGTCGGTGATCGGCCCGTAGGCGTCGATGGCGACGATGATGCCGGTCATCGAGAGCATCGCCATGACGGCCACGGCGATGCCGTAGAGGCCGGCGTTGCCGCCGCCGGCGGCGTCGATAGCTCGCCAGGATGCCGGCGGCGATGACGATCACCGGCAGCGCGGTCGACTGCATCGAGACGGCGAGACCCTGGATGATGTTGGTGGCGTGGCCGGTGACGCTCGACCTTGGCGATGCTCTTCACCGGGTTGTAGCGCGTCGCCGTGAAGTACTCGGTGATGACGACGATGAGCGCGGTGACGACGATGCCGGTCACGGCGCACAGGAACAGGCGCGGCACGCTGGGCACGCCGGCGTCGCGGTACTCGCTGCGCGCCGAGCATCCAGTTGGTGACCGGATAGAACAGGACGATGGCGATGACGGCGGCGATCGGCGAGACCCTTGTAGAGGGCGTTCATGATGCTCGGTTCGCGCCGTTGCCGAGGCGCACGAAGAACGTGCCGATGATGCTGGCGATGATCGAGACGCCGCCGAGCACGAGCGGGTAGGTGATCGACGGCGGCGCCGACGCTGCGGCCGAGAAGAGGAAGGCGAGCAGCATGGCGGCGACGGCGGTGACGGCGTAGGTCTCGAACAGGTCGGCGGCCATGCCGGCGCAGTCGCCGACGTTGTCGCCGACGTTGTCGGCGATGACGGCCGGGTTGCGCGGGTCGTCTTCGGGGATGCCGGCCTCGACCTTGCCGACCAGGTCGGCGCCGACGTCGGCGGCCTTGGTGTAGATGCCGCCGCCGACACGCGCGAAGACGCTGATGAGGCTGCCGCCGAAGCCGAGGCCGATAAGCGCGCGGACGGCGTGGTCGCCCCAGAACTGCGTGCCGATGCCAGTAGTAGACGGTGACGCCGAGCAGCGCCAGGCCGACGACCAGCAGGCCGGTGACCGAGCCGCCGCGGAAGGCGACCTTGAGCGCCGGGCCGAGGCCCTTCTTGGCGGCCTCGGCGGTGCGCACGTTGACGCGCACGCTGACCATCATGCCGATGAAGCCGGCGGCGGCCGACAGGCAGGCGCCGACGACGAAGCCCGCCGGCCGTCTCCCAGCCCAGGCCCCAGCCCTGCTTGAGCGCCGAGCGCGACGCCGATGATGACGAACACGACCACGCCGACCATGGCGATGGTGCGGTACTGGCGGCCGAGGTACGCCTTGGCGCCCTCCTGCACGGCGCCGGCGACCTCGCGCATCTTGTCGTCGCCGGCCGGCAGCGCCAGCAGCCAGCGGATCAGCAGCACCCCGTAGACGACCGCGATGATCCCGCAGATCACGGCGATCAGCACCGCGTTGTCAGAAACAAACGAACCCACCTCGCACGACTCCTTTCAGTCGTCGCCGGGCGCCGCCGACATGCGTCGCGGCGCCCCAGCCCCTCAATCCCGCCCGCGCAGATGCGCCCGGGCGGTGTCCATCCTTTTGTCAGTCATGAAAGTGCGCTGACGGGCGAACGCCCGTCAGCGCACGTACTTGCCGATGAGCAGGTCGAGCTTCTGCCTTGGTCGCCGCCGGGATGAGATCGGCCGGCGTGTTGATGGCGGACTCGATCGCGTGTCGGCAGCCGCAGTCGCGCCTGCAGGTCGAGCGCCGGCACGACGCTGCGCACGATCGCCTGCGCCGTCTCGACGTTGCGGCGCACGTTCGACGAGCACCTGCTCGAGGGTGACGTCCTCTTCGCCTTCGTACCACACGTCGTAGTCGGTCACGAGCGCCATCGTGGCGTAGCAGAGCTCGGCCTCGCGGGCGAGCTTGGCCTCTTGCAGGTTGGTCATGCCGATGATGTCGAGCCCGAGCTGACGGTAGACGCTGCGACTCGGCGCGCGTCGAGAACTGCGGGCCCTTCGATGCAGACGTAGGTGCCGCCTTCGTGGACGGTCGCGCCGACGGCGCGCCCGTGCTTCGACCAGCGCCTGCGAGATGTGCGGGCAGAACGGGTCGGCGAAGCCCATGTGCACGACGACGCCGTCGCCGAAGAAGGTGCTGGGCCGCGCCTTGGTGCGGTCGAAGAGCTGGTCGGGCACGACGATGTCGAGCGGCTTGAGCTCCTCGCGCAGGCTGCCCACGGCGCTCGCCGAGAGCGATCTGCTCGACGCCGAGCGCCTTCATGCCCCAGATGTTGGCGCGGTAGTTGACCTCGGCCGGCAGGATGCGGTGGCCGCGCGCGTGACGCGGCAGGAAGGCGACCGGCACGCCGCCGAGCTCGCCCGACGAAGCAGCGAGTCGCTGGGAGCGCCGAACGGGGTCTCGACCGACACCTCGCGGGCGTCGTCGAGCAGCTCATAGAACCCGGAGCCGCCGATGACGCCGACCCTGGCCGATGCTCGTGGCTGCAGCTCATGATGCCCTCCTCTCGCCGCTGCGCTCGGCCGGGAGTATACAGGGGACGGCGGGACGGCCAAAGCGAGAGGGGCGGGCGCGACGGCGGGGGCCGTTGCCCCCGCCTCCGCCCGCCCCTACAATCGCCCGATATCCCGTCGTTGACGGCTCCGCCGAGAGGAGACGCGACATGGCCGACGTTCCAGCCGCCGCCGACCGCATCATCTGGGAGCCGTACGGCGACTACCTCCACAAGAGCAACGTGCGGCGCTTCATGGACGCCCACGGCATCGCCACCTACGACGAGCTGATCGAGCGTTCGACGAGCCGACGTCGCCTGGTTCTGGGAGGCCGCGCTCAAGGACCTCGGGGTCGAGTGGGACTCGCCCTACACCACGGTGCTCGACGAGTCCGGCGGCTTCCCCTGGGCGCGCTGGTTCGTCGACGGCAAGCTCAACATCGTGCGCAACTGCCTCGACCGCCACGCCGCCGGCCCGCGCGCCGGTCTGCCGGCGCTCGAGTGGGTCTCCGAGGGCGGCGAGCGGCGCACCGTCAGCTACGCCGAGCTCGACCGCGAGGTCTGCCGCGTCGCCAACGCGATGAAGGCGGCCGGCATGCGGCGCGGCGACACCGTCGGCCTCTACATGCCGATGGTGCCGGAGCTCGTCGTCCGTCTTCTACGCGGCGCTCAAGATCGGCGCCGTCGCTCATCCCCGTCTTCTCGGGCTTCGGCGCGCACGCGCTGGCGACGCGGCTCGAGGACGGCGCCGCCACGGATGCTGTTCACCGCCGACGGCTCCGTGCGCCGCGGCAAGCCCATCGCCACCAAGCCCGACGCCGACCGCGCGGTCGAGCTGTACCCCGGCATCGAGACGGTGGTCGTCGTCGACCGGCTCGGCGCGGCGAACGCCGCGCCGAGGCCGGCATCGAGCATCGCGATGGTCCCGGGCCGCGACGTCTGGTGGACACGACTTCCTCGCACGGCGCAGCCGACACGTGCGCGACCGAGAGCCTCGAGGCCGAGGACGCGCTCGATGATCATCTTCACCTCCGGCACGACCGGCCGGCCCAAGGGCACGGTGCACACGCACGCCGGCTGCCTGGCGCAGATGGCCAAGGAGCTCGGCTACGCGTTCGACGTCAAGCCCGACGACGTCTTCTTCTGGGTCACCGACATCGGCTGGATGATGGGCCCCTGGGAGCTCATCGGCGTGCACTTCTTCGGCGCCACCGTCGTGCTCTTCGAGGGAGCGCCCAACTGGCCCCACCCCGGCCGTCTCTGGGAGGTCTGCGCCGAGCTCAAGGCGACCCACCTCGGCATCTCGCCCACGGCCATCCGTCTGCTCATGACGCGAGGAGCCTCGAGCACGTCGACCGGTACGATCTCTCCAGTCTCAAGTACCTGGGCTCGACCGGCGAGCCCTGGGACCCCGACTCCTACATGTGGTTCTTCGACGCACGTCGGCGGCGGCCGCGTGCCGATCATCAACATCTCCGGCGGCACCGAGATCGTCGGCTGCTTCCTGCATGCCGCTGCCGATCACCGCGCTCAAGCCGACGACGCTGCGCGGGCCCGCGCTCGGGCATGGCCGATCGACTGCGTCGACGACGACGGCGAGCCCGTGCGCGAGCAGATCGGCTACCTCGTCTGCCGGCGACCGGCGCCGTCGATGACCAAGGGTTTCCTCAACGACCCCGAGCGCTACATCGACACCTACTTCAGCCGCTTCGGCCCCGACATGTGGTTCCACGGCGACTGGGCGCTACGTCGACGAGCGACGGCTTCTGGTATCTGCGCGGCCGCGCCGACGACACGATCAAGGTCAGCGGCCGCCGCACCGGCCCGGCCGAGGTCGAGGCGGCGCTGATCGAGCATCCGGCCGTCTCCGAGGCCGCCGCCATCGGCGTGCCGCACGAGATCAAGGGCGAGGGCCTGGTCTGCTTTGTCGTCCTGCACGCCGACGTCGAGGAGTCGGAGGAGCTGCGCGCGGCGCTCAAACAGCAGGTGGTCGAGGCGCATGGGCAAGACGCTGCGCCCCGAGGACGTGCGCTTCGTCGACGCCCTGCCCAAGACGCGCTCCGGCAAGATCGTGCGCGGCGTGATCCGCGCGCCTTCGTCGGCGACGACCTCGGCGACCTTTCGAGCGTCGAGAACCCCAGCACCATCGTCGGCATCCGCGAGCGCGGTAGCGAGCGACGGGGGCGGCGGCGGCCGGCCCCAGCCGCCCGCCGGCCGACCGCCGTCGACACGGTCGCCGCGGCGCATGCCGGGCGACGACGTCTTCACGCGCAGACGCGTTGATGCACTCGACGGCTTCCAGTCGCAGTCGCGAAGCGGCACGAGGAGCTGCGCCGTGCCCAAGAACAAGGTCGTCACCGTCGACGAGGCGATGTCGCGCGTCAAGTCGGGCATGAGCATCGCCGTCGGCGGGTTCATCGGCCAGGGTGACCCGCTGACGCTCATCGACTACCTCAAGACGATGGACGTCGACGACCTCACCATCTACGAGAACGACGCCGGCTATCCGCGACCGCGGCACGGTCGAGCTCGGTCAAGCCAGGGCAAGGTCAAACAGGATCGTCGCCAGCCACGTGGGCACCACGCCCGAGATCGGCAAGGCGATGAACGAGGGCCGTCTCGAGGTCGTGCCCACGCCGCAGGGCACGCTCGCCGAGATGATGCGCTGCGGCGGCGCCGGTCTGGGCGGCTTTCTCACGCCCACCGGCGTCGGCACCGTCGCCGAAGAGGGCAAGCAGCTCGATCGAGCTGCACGGCCGCACGTACATCCTCGTCGAGGCGCTGCGCGTCGACGTCGCGCTGATCCGCGCCCACTCCGGCGACACCTGGGGCAACCTCATCTACCGCGGCACGTCGCGCAACTTCAACGTCGTCGCCGCCACCTGCGCCGACTACGTCATCGCCGAGGTCGAGGACCTCTACACGCTGGGCGAGCTCGACACCAACTCCATCCACACCTGCGGCATCTTCGTCGACGCCGTGGTGCGCTCGGACACCGGCTACTGCGTGCTGCGTGAGGAGGGTCTCGATGACTGACGCCAAGACAGATCATCGCCGCGCGCGCCGCCGCGGAGCTCACGCGACGGCCAGATCATCAACCTCGGCATCGGCCTGCCGACGCTGATCGCCAACTACGTGGCCGAGGACGTCGACGTCGTCATCCAGACCGAGAACGGCGCCATCGGCGTCGGCCCGCGCCCCGACCACGGCTGCGAGGACCGCGACCGCGCCAACGCCGGCAACCAGCCGATCTCGCTCATCCCCGGCGGCAGCTACTTCGACTCGGCCACCTCGTTCGGCATGATCCGCGGCGGCCACGTCGACTCGACCTTCCTGGGCACACTGCAGGTCGACGAGGAGGGCAACATCGCCAACTGGATCGTGCCCGGCAAGATGCTGGCCGGCATGGGCGGCGCCATGGACCTCGTCACCGGCGCCAAGATCGTGCACATCGTCACCGAGCACGTCGCCAAGGACGGCACGCTCCAAGCTCATGAAGCAGTGCACCTTCCCGCTGACCGGCGCCAAGGAGTGCGACGTCGATCATCACCGAGCGGGCGCTGTTCCGGCGCTACCCCGACAGGGGCTTCGTGCTCGAGGAGGTGGCGCGCGGCTACACCGCTCGACGACATCGCCGCCTGCACCGACATGGCCTACACGGTCGCCGACGACGTCAAGCTCGACGCGTACGGCGGAGCGTAGGCGTCGGCCCGGCAAGGCATACGTCCGGGAACGCACGAGGCGGGTCCGGGCCTGCAGCCCGGACCTGCCCTCGCACGGGGCGGGGGCGGAGCGGCCTCGGCCGCTCCCGCCCCTGCGCTCGTTCGCGTGACTCTACACCAGGCACGTTCTCGACGCGCTCGACGCCCGGCACCACGTTCTTGAGGTGCCGCTCGACGCCGTGCGTCAGCGTCATCTGCGACATCGGGCAGCCGGCGCAGTGGCCCACGAGCCGTACCTGCACGACGCCGTCGTCGGTGACGTCGACCAGCTCGATGTCGCCACCGTCGGCCTGCAGGGCCGGACGGATGTCCATCAAGTGCCTTCTCGACCTGCTTCCTTCACTTGATTCACCTCCCCGCTGACGCTGGTGGCGACGGGTCGCCAGCCTCGGCGCCATGCCGGCACGTGGCCAGGGCCTCGAAATCCATGCGTTCGAGCTCGGCGTGTGAGCACGTCCTCGATGCCCTGCCAGAACACGTGGGTGCCGCACGGCCCGGGATCGCAGGGCTGCCGGGTGTGACTGTCGCAGCGGTGCAGCTCGAGCGGTCCGTCGACCGCCTCGAAGACGTCGCGCACCGAGATCGCGGCGGGCGGGCGGGCCAGCGACACGCCCACCGCCGGCGCCGCGCGACGAGTGCAGGACGCCGGCCTGCACGAGCCGCTGGACGACCTTCGCCAGGTACGTCTCGGGCAGGCCCTGGGCGGCGGCGATGTCGCGCGTCTGCACGATCGCGCCCGGCTCGCGCAAGGCGAGCTCGTACACGGCGCGAACGGCATAGTCGGTCTGAGTGGCGAGCTTCATCGAGACGCTATTCTGGAGCAAGAAGGCTTATTTGTCCAGTTCGCGCCGTTGCGGCTCAGACGTCGTCGTAGACCCACTCGACGTTGTCGCGATGCATCTCGCGGTAGGTCTCGTCGATCTCGGCGCCCTCGGGCAGGAACCCGTCGACCGGCAGGTCGAGCTCGGCACGGCGCGATGCCCGACTGCTTGGCCGTGCGCACCGCCTCGTAGAGGTCCTCGACGTAGCGCTGGTTGGCGTCGATGATCTCCTTGCCCATGACCGGTCCGTGCGCCGGCACGACGCGCTTGACCGGCAGCTGGTTGAGCTGGCGCAGCGTCTTCAGGTAGGTCTCCTCGCCGTCGCGCATGGACAGCGACGGGAACGGCCACTCGACCGTGTCGCCGCCGAGCAGGATGTCCTGCTCGTCGAGGTAGAGGATGATCGAGTCCTCGGTGTGGCCGGGGGTGTGGATCAGGTGGACGGTGGTCGACGTCGTCGTCGTAGCGCACGCGGTCGCCGAAGCCGATCGACGGCAGCGGCACCCCCTCGGGCGGCTCGAGCGGGATCTTCTCGGACTCGCTCCGGCTCTGGGCGATGATGAGCCGGCGGCACGTACGGTGCGCGACGATGTCGTAGCCGGCGAAGGCGGCGTTGCCGTAGACGTGATCCCAGTGGTGGTGCGAGTTGACGACGATGACGCGGCGCTCGCCGGCCAGCTCCGGCAAGCAGCTCCTTGACCGGCTCCATCGCCTGCGGCGAGTCGAGCGTGTCGAAGACGAAGACACGGTCGCGAGCCCAGCACGACGCCGGCGGGTCACGAACCCTGGGTGACGATGCTGTGGATCCAGACGGTGTCTGAGAGCTGTTCCATCGCTACTCCCGCTCATCGGTATGTGCACACGCCGCATGAGGATACCAGTAGCGGGCCGGACGAAGGTTCTAGGACCGCAGTTCTGCAACGCAACGACGATCTACAGGACGACGATCTCCTCGGGCGCGCGCGTGAGGCGCTCGATGCCGCCGGCGGTGACCACCCAGGTGTTCTCGATGCCGACGGCGCCGACGCCCGGGAACACGAACTTCGGCTCGAGCGCGAAGACCATGCCCTCCTCGAGCACAAGGTCGTTCGGCGAGAGCACGGGCAGCTCGTCGAGCTCGAGCCCGACGCCGTGACCGACGAAGCGCACCTGGGCGGGGCCGTAGCCCATGAAATGGGCTCGCCAGCCCCGCCGTCGTCGGCGACCGCGAGCGCAGCCTCGTAGAGCGCGCGGCAGGTGACGCCGGGGCGGGCGCAGGCGGCCACGGCCGCCTGCGCCCGCAGCGCGGCGTCGTGGGCGTGCACGAGCTCGGCCGGCAGCGCGCCGAGCGACGAACATGCGGGTGAAATCGGCGATGTAGCCGTCGAGCGCCGGCACGAAGTCGAACACGACCGGCTCGCCGCGGCCGATCGCCTTGAAGCTCACGCCCTGGGCGACGGCGGCACTCAGGCCGGTGCCGGCGAGCGGCGTGTCGAGGAAGCTCGGCACGGCGCCGCTCACCCCGGTCAGGAGCTGGCCGTAGAACATCTCGCCGTTGAAGGCGCGCATGCGGATCACGCCCTGGTGGCCCAGTGCGCGCGCCTCGGCCTCGACGCGGCCGGCGAAGGCGGCCTCGGTCATGCCCTCGCGCAGGATCTCCGGGATGCGCGCCCAGACCGCGGCCACCAGGCCGGCCGCCGCGGCGATGCGCTCGATCTCCCACGCCGACTTGACGGCCCGCCGGCGCACGAGCAACGGCCCCACGTCCGTGAACCGCGCGCTGGGCAGCAGGTCCTCGTAGCGGCGATAGGCAGCCACCGGCAGCACGTCGAGCTCGAGACCGACGACGGCGGGCATACCGCCGCAATGGGCGGCGATCAGCCCGCCGAGCTCGCGCAGCGAAGGCAGCGGCGCGACCGTCAGCGGGCTCTCCTCGCGCGCACGCGCGACCGTCTTGCGAGTGAACAGAACGGGTTCGCCCTCGGCCGGCACGAGCAGGTGCGACTGCTGGACCGTCCCCGCGAGGTAGTAGAGGTCGGCGTTCTGCACGATGACGGCGGCTTCGATGCCTGCGGCCTTGAGGGCCGCCTGGAACGCTGCGATCCGCCGTGCGATCTCGTCAGGCGGGACCGGCACCGAGCGCGGCTCGACGAACGACGTCGGTGGCACCTCTAGAGCCAGGGCAGCAGCGTCGCCAGCGGGAAGGTCTGCACGCGCCAGTACGTCAGTACGACCAGCACGACGATGACAGCGGCGGTCACGGCGACATCGCTCCCGGTGAAGCGCCCTCCCGGGCTCTTGCGGCCGATCATCGTGTAGGCCGTCACCAGGACGATGCCCGTGACGAACCCGCCGAGGTGCCCCTGCCACGACAGGGCGCTGCTCGAGAGATTGAGCACGAGGTTGAGGATGAACCAGAAGACGAGCTGACCGAAGATCGCCCGCGCGACGGCATCGCGGTGACGGTTGAGGAACGCGTACGCCATGAGCCCGCCGAACACGCCGGCGATCGCTCCGGACGCGCCGACCGTGACCACGTACGGTGCCGAAAAGAGTACGACCAGCACGGAGCCGGCAAGCCCGCTGACGAGGTACAGAACGAGGAACTTCGTGCCGCCCACGACTCGCTCGGTGAACTCTCCCAGGAACCACAGGGACAGCATGTTGACTCCGATGTGGAGGAAGCTCTCGTGGAGGAACATCGCCGAGAACAGGCGCCAGTACTCGTGCCGCTGTGCCACGTAGGCAGGCACGAGGCCGCCGAGGTGGACGAGCTGAGCGACGCTGCCGAGTGCGCCGCTCGCCATCTCCACCGCGAAGACGAGCAGATTGATCGCGATCAACACCTTGGTGACCGAGATCCCTCCACGCCCTAACATCACGCCGCCCTGTGCCCAGCGCCCCCGCGTCTGCTGGCGAGTCACGACCCTGGCGCGCGTCGTGGTGCTGCGCTGTTCGGCCATGCACTCGGGACAGCGGAACCCTACCGCGGCCGGCGTCATGCACTCGTGGCAGATGGGCCGGCCGCAGTTGGCGCAGTGCACGCCGGTCTCGCGGTCGCGGTGCCGGTAGCAGTGCTCGACGTCCATGTCGTCGGGCGTGTGCAGCTCGAAGTCTTCTATGGGCGGGCGAGAGCTCATGCGGGGGACCGCCACTCTTGTGCCCGCGCGAGAAGGTCGGCAATCCAGCCCTCGATGCGCAACGGCCGCATGCTCTCACGAGCGACGACCGCGTGGCGCGTGGCGCCGGTGGCGATCAGCTCGTCGCCGCGCCGCACCTCGTAGCCGAAGGCGAACGACGCGCGACCCACGTGGGTCGTCCACATGGCGACGTCGAGCAGGTCGTCGACGTGGGCGGGGCAGTGGTAGCTGCACGATGCGCTGACCGCCGGCAGAAGGACGCCGCGAGATTCGACCTCGGTGATGGGCATGCCGATCGAGCGCAGCGATTCGACCCGCGCGACCTCGAAGTAGACGAGGTAGTTCGCGTAGTAGACCACGCGGGCGGCGTCGGTCTCTTCGTAGCGGACGCGGATTGACGTGTGGAAAGGCCCGGGGGCCGGGAGGGCAGCGCTCATGGTGGCGAAGTCTAGCACAGGCGCCATGGGCGCTCGGCTGCGTACAAGAAAGGCGGGGCGGGCGGGGCTCCGAAAAGGAGCCCCGCCCGCCCCGCCCTAGGCGACGGCCGCGCGCAGCGGCCGGGGCGATCGGTCTAGAAGGCCGCCTTGGCGCACTCCTCGAACACGCCGAACGCGTGTGCCATGTCGGAGTCGGTGACGTTGAGCGCCGGCAGGAAGCGCACGCAGTTGCCGAACGAGCCCGCGCCCATGAGGATGATGTTGCGCTTGGCCGCCTCGGCGACGAACGCCTTGGCCGGCGCCGCGTCGGGCTCGCGCGTGCCCGGCTTGACGGTCTCGATGGCGAACATGAGGCCCTTGCCGCGTACGTCGCCGATGACCGGGTACTTGCTCTGCAGGTCCTTGAAGAAGGTCATGAGCTTGCTCGCCCTGCTTGGTAGCGTTCTCGAGCAGGCCTTCGTCCTTCATCACCTGGATGGTGGCGTTGGCCGCCGCGCAGGCGACCGCGTTGCCGCCGAAGGTGCCGCCCATCGAGCCCGGGTTGACCTTGTCCCAGATCTCCTTGCGGCTGACGATGGCCGACAGCGGCAGGCCGCTGGCGATGCCCTTGGCGACGGTCACGATGTCGGCCGTGACGCCGTAGTGCTCGTGGCAGAACCACTTGCCGGTGCGGCCCATGCCGGCCTGGATCTCGTCGATGATCAGGTAGGCGCCGATCTCGTCGGCGATCTTGCGCAGCTCCTGGAAGAAGCGCGGCTCGGGCACGATGAAGCCGCCCTCGCCCTGGATCGGCTCGACGATGATGGCGGCGACGTCGTCGCCGTAGACCTCGGAGCGCAGCACACGGCGCACATCCTCGATGGCGTAGTCGGTCGCATCGAGGCCAGCCGGCGTGTGGATACGGGTCGCAGTAGCGCGCGTGATAGATGCTCGCCACCAGCGGCTCCATGCGGCCACGGTAGTGGATCGCCGAATCGGTGAGCGCCATGGCCAGATGGGTGCGACCGTGGAAGGCGTTGTGGAAGGCGATCACGGCCGGCCGGTGCAAGGTGCCGCTTGGCCAGCTTGACGGCGTTCTCGACGGCCTCGGCGCCTGAGTTGGCGTAAAGGACCTGCTCCATCTTGCCGGGAACGAGCTCGCACAGCGACGCTGTGAGGTCGAGCATCGGCTGGTGGTAGTACATGTTCATCTGCGAGTGGATGATCTTGCCGAGCTGCTCTTGGGCGGCCTTGACGACCTTGGGATGGCAGTGGCCGGTGTTGGCCACAGCGATGCCGACGCAGAAGTCGAGCCACTTGCTGCCGTCGGTGCCCCACACCCAGGATCCCTCGGCATGATCGACCGTGATTGGCGTCATGTGCCCGACGATGCCGGGAATGCCCGCCTTGTTGTCTTGAGCGACCACCGTCATGAAAACCTCCACCTGAGTTGGCGCCGGTTATACAAACCGGTGACTTTGTTGCCCGTGACCAGAATGGCTCCCCGAGGCGACGGCTTCGCTGCCGATACCCCAAGCTCCAGCGACATCTTACCTTCTCGTCAGCCCCTCGGCGACGGACGAATGCTCCTCCGCAGGGAACGAGAGTCGGGCCGATTTTGGACGCCGTGTACAAGGCGCAGGGCGGGGCCGCGGGCGGGGCGCGAACGCGCCCCGCCCGCGCCTCCCCGCGCCACCGAGCCCGGACGGCTCGTCTGGTTGACACCGGTCGGGCCTCACGATACGCTGTGAATCGCTTCACAACGTTACATAACGACACAGTGTCGGCGCGTCTGCCGCCGGCGACAATCGTCTCTCCCGGCCCCGCTGCCGGGGAACTGGAGTGGTCGATGGTGTCACGAAAGACGATCGCGCGGATGAGCCTCTATCGGCGGTTGCTCATCTCGCTGCGAGACGCCGACACCAGCCACGTCTTCTCTCACCAACTCGCCAAGCTCGCCGGCCTCACCGCCGCGCAGGTGCGCCGCGACTTCATGGCGATCGGCTACTCGGGCAGCCCCACGCGAGGCTACGAGGTCGAGAAGTGCATCGAGAGCATCGGCAAGTTCCTTGACGGACCGCGCCGTCAGGATGTCGCCCTCGTCGGCGTCGGCAAGCTCGGACGCTCGATCCTCGCGCACTTCTCCGGCCGTCGCCCCAAGCTCAAGATCGTGGCGGTGTTCGACGACGACCCCGCCAAGATCGGCACCGTCGTCGAAGGCTGTCGCTGCTTCGCCACGGACATCATGGAGTCGACCGTACGCGACCTCGGCATCGAGATCGCCATCCTGGCGACGCCACCCAGTGCGGCGCAGGCGGCCGCCGAGACGCTCGCGCGCGCGGGCGTGCGCAGCATCGTGAGCTTCGCGGCGATGCCCCTCCAGCTGCCGGAGTCGGTCGCGGTCATCGACATGGACATCACGGCGGCGCTCGAGACGGCCGCCTTCGTCGCGCGCGAGGCGCCGGCCGCCGAGGCGGCCGGCGCCTCCGCCCCTGCCGACGGAGCGGCCGACGGCGCCGCCGTGCCCCTCGACGGGACGCTTCCCGGTGGCGAGGTGCGCCTCGACGACCTCGCCCAGCGCATCGGGGCGCGCATCGTGTCGTCCGACCCGGCGCCGTCGCGCACGGTCGAGAAGATCTATGCCGGCGACCGCGTGAGCGACCTGCTCAACGAGGCCTCCGACAAGACGCTGCTCGTGACCAATCTCATGAGCCTGCAGATGATCCGTGTCGCCGAGCTCATGGACGTGCCTGCCATCTGCTTCGTCAACGGCGTCGCGCCCGAGCCCGAGATCGTCGCCAAGGCGGCCGACACCGGCACGACGCTGCTGGTCTCGCCCATCGGCGTGTTCGAGACCTGCGGCATGATCTATCAGACACTGACGGCGGCGAGCACACTCGCCGCAACGACCGGCGGCGCTGCGGCCGGCGGCGCCCCCGCCGCGGCGGGCCGCTGATGCAGTCCGTTACGTACGACATCGAGGGCGGCGACTTCCACGAGGCCGGAGCCGCGTCGCGCGCCATCAAGACGCGGCTCAAGGCGATCGGGGCACGATCCGACGCGATCCGCCGGGCCATGATCGCCGCCTACGAGGCCGAGATGAACGTCGTCATCCACGCTCAGCGCGGCCGGATCGAGGCCAGCTTCGACGAGCAGCGCGTCGACGTCAGGGTGACCGACGAGGGGCCCGGCATCCCCGATGTCGAGCGCGCCCTCACGCCCGGCTGGTCGACGGCCTCGCCAGAGGCGCGAGCACTGGGCTTCGGGGCCGGCCTCGGCTTGCCCAACATCCGCAAGAACGCCGATACCTTCGAGATCGACTCGGCGGTCGGCGAAGGCACGACCATCTGCTTCACCGTCCTCCTGCACCCAGAGGAGGCGGCGGCGCTCGCAGCGCCCTCGCTCGCCATCCATGCCGAGCTCTGCCGCGACTGCCGGCGCTGCCTCGCCGCCTGCCCCACGGGCGCGGTCCGCGTGCGCGGCGGCGTGCCGTCGGTGCTGGCCCATCTCTGCATCGACTGCACCTGCTGCATCGCCGTCTGCGAGCCGGGCGCGCTCGCACTCGCCGAGACGGCGCCCGACGCGGAGCGTGTCGGCGCCGTCGCCGTCGCCGTTCCGCCCGCCTTCCTGGCCGGGTTCGGCGAGCGCGTCGCGCCCGCCCGCGTGCGCGCCGCGCTCGCCGCCACCGGTTTCGCAGAGGTGCGTTCATCCGACGGCTGCGAACAGGCGCTGCGGCGCGCGGTCGTCGCCCGTGCCGCCGCCGATGAGCAGACCCGCCCCGTCCTGTCCCCCGTGTGTCCGGCGGTCGTCGCGCTCGTCGAGCTGCGTTTCCCCTCGCTGATCGGCCAGCTCGCACCCTTCGCCTCGCCGTGGGAAGCCCTGGCGGCGGCTGACGGCGACGCGACGCCCGACACCGCCTACGTCGTCTCGTGCCCTGCTCAGCGATCCGTGCTGGCGGCCGCGGGCGTCGATGTCGCGAAGCGGGCACTCGAGCCCGCGCTGCTGCGCGACCTCGTCCTGGCGACGCTGGCCGGCGAGCAGGGCGACGTCGAGTCGCCCGCGACCTCGCCGGCGGCCGACGACGGTGTCCTGCGCGTGACCGGCATCCGCCACGTCCTGGCCGTGCTCGAGCAACTCGAGGACGGACTCCTGACGACGCCGGATGCGATCGAGCTGTTCGTCTGCGACGGCGGCTGCTTCGGCTCGCCGCTGCTGGCCGACGACCCGTGGCTCGCGGCGGCGCGGTGGCCGGCCGCGGAGCCGCCCGCGGCCGACGCGCCGGCCGTCCGGGCGCGCCGTGCCTACGTGCCACGTGCCGGCGTCAGGCTCGACGACGACATGAGCAAGGCGATCGAGAAGCTCGGCCGGCTCGACGCGCTGCGGCGCGCCCTGCCAGGCAAGGATTGTGGCGTCTGCGGCGCACCCACCTGCGCCGCGCTCGCGGAGGACGTCGTGCTCGAGCGCGCCGACGTCGACAGCTGCCCGTACCGTTCTGCAGAGGGAGTCTGAGATGAACCTGGAGACCATCGCCCGCGAGCTCCGGCTCGAGAGTCTGACACCGGGCCTCGGCGGCGCCGGCGAGGCCGAAGTCGCGGCCGGCTACGCGTCCGACCTGCTTTCCGACGTGCTCGCCAACGCACCGGAGGGCGGCGTGCTCGTCACGCTGCAGGTGCATCTCAACGTGATCGCCGTGGCCAGTCACGCCGATCTCGCCGGCGTGATCTTCAGCTCGGGCCGACGGCCCGAACCCGACGTGGTCGCGAAGGCCGTCGCCGAGAACCTGCATCTCTACGTGACCGACGCCGACACCTTCGATACGGTCGGACGCCTCTACGCCCTGGGCGTGAAGGGGCGTGGCGACTGAGCCATGAAGACGTTCCGCGCCGATCTCCATGTGCACACCGCGTTGTCGCCGTGCGGCGGCGACGAGATGACGCCGCCGGCCATCGTCGCCGCCGCGCTCGCCGCCGGCCTCGACATGATCGCCGTGTGCGACCACAACGCGGCCGGGAACGTGCGCGCCGTCGGCGCAGCCGCCGGCGCGCGCCTCGCCGTGATCGCCGGCATCGAGATCACCACGGCAGAGGAGGTCCACGTCGTCGGTCTCTTCCCCACCGCCGGCGCGGCGGCCACTGCAGCCGACGAGGTGGGCGCCCTGCTGCCACCTTGCGACAACGACTACACGAAGTTCTTCGGTGAACAATGGCTCTGCGACGCCGAGGGGCGCATCCGGGGCAGCGAGGCGCGGGCGCTCGCGCTCGCGACCTCGCTGACTCTCGACGCCGCGATCGAGCTCATCCAGCGGTACGGCGGCCTCGCCGTGGCCGCCCACATCGACCGGCCGGCGTTCGGCGTGGTCACGCAGCTCGGCTTCTTCCCGTTCGAAGCGGGCTTCGCCGCGATCGAGCTGTCGAGACGAGTCGCGCCCGGATCAGAAGACGAGGCCCGTTTCGCCGACTACGGGCTGCCGATGCTGCGCTCGTCCGATAGCCACTACCTCGAGGACGTCGGCGCCATCGCGACGGCACTCACCCTCGACGCCCCGACCTTCGCCGAGCTCGCGCTGGCGGTGCGCCGCCGCGAGGGCCGCACGGTGACCGGCGCCTCTCCACGGGATGCCCGCGATGCATGATCTTTCGCTCTATGTGCTCGAGCTGCTCGAGAACTCGCTGCGCGCCGGTGCCCGTCACGTGATCGTGACCGTGCGCATCGACGTCGTCGGCGACGAGCTTGCCGTCGGCGTCGCCGACGACGGCCCCGGCCTCGACGTCAGCCCAGACCAGGCGACCGACCCCTTCTACACTTCGAAGACGGGCAAGCGCACCGGCCTAGGCCTGCCGCTCTTTCGCGAGGCCGCCGAGGCCGGCGGGGGGGCGCTTGTCGTGAGGCAGGCGGCCGAGCTCGGCGGCGTTGCCGTCGAGGCCGTGATGCGCCTCTCGCATGTCGACCGCCCGCCCCTGGGCGACATGGTCGAGACGGTCGCAGTGATGGCGGCCACCAACCCGCAGGCCGAGCTCAAGCTCGAAGTCAGCGCCGGCCGCGAGAACGCCGCGGCGGCCGGCATCGACCTCGCCGCGAAGGCGGCGGGGGCGGCGGCCTGCTCGCGCCTGCTGGCGACCGTCGACGCCGCCCCCGCGCCGGTCCGGCGAGACACGGCGGCGCCGGCTACGCCGGCGCCGCCGTCCGACGCGACAAAGAAGACACCGACAGTGACTGCCACTGTGGAGACTGACAAGCGGCAAAGGAGCGTGGGATGACCGAAGTCCTGCAAGAGTGCGGTTGCGAGGAAGCGACCGAGGAGGAGCTGCTCGCCCGGCTCGACGAGGTGATCGCCGGCTACCAGGGCAAGCCCGGCGCGCTGATCCCCGTGCTGCAGATCGCCCAGGGCATCTTCGGCTATCTGCCCGAGACCGCCCTGAAGCGCATCGCCCGCGGGCTGGGCAAGCCCTACAGCGAGGTCGCCGGCGTGGTCGGCTTCTACTCGTTCTTCTCGACCGTGCCGCGCGGCAAGCACGTCGTCCGCGTCTGCCTGGGCACGGCCTGCTACGTGCGCGGCGGCGTCGCCGTGCTCGACGCCCTCAGGAAGGACCTCGGCATCGACGTCGGCGGCACGACCGACGACCGGCAGTTCTCGCTCGAGGTCGGGCGCTGCTTCGGCGCCTGCGGCCTGGCGCCCGTGATCATGATCGACGACGACGTGCACCATCGCGTCAAGCCGCAAGCGTATCGGCGCCGTTCTCGAACAGTACACCGACGACGCCGATGTCGCGCCGTCGCGGAGAGGAGCGCCTGACGCCATGGCCGAGAAGATCAAGAGTGCCGCCGACCTCAAGGCGCTGGCGGACCAGCTCCAGGGCGGCCGTCGAGCTGCGCGACGGCACCAAGGACATCCAGGTCACGGTCCACATGGGCACCTGCGGCATCGCCGCCGGCGCGCGCGGCGTGATCGCCGCCTTCATGCGCGAGATCGCCGCCGCCGGCGTCGACGACGTCACGCTGCGCCAGTCCGGCTGCGCCGGTCTGTGCGACCAGGAGCCGATGATCACGGTCCGCGACGCGAGCGCCACGCCCTGGCACTACGGGCTGCTCGACGACGCCAAGGTCAAGACGATCGTCACCAAGCACCTCGTCGGCGGCACGCCGGTCGACGAGCTGCTGATCAGGTCGTAGAGAGCTCTCGAGGAGCGAAGGAAGCGGATATGGAACAGTTCAGAAGCCACGTCCTCGTCTGCACGGGCGGCGGCTGCATCGCCTCGGGCGCCCTGGCGGTCAGCGCCGCGTTCAGCGAGGAGCTCGACAGGCACGGCCTCGACCGACGAGGTCAAGGTCGTCGAGACCGGCTGCCTCGGCCCCTGCGCCGTCGGCCCGGTGGCGCTCGTCTATCCCGACGGCGTCTTCTACCAGAACATCAAGGTGCCCGACGTCGCCGAGATCGTCGAGGAGCACCTCCTCAAGGGCCGCGTCGTGCCGCGTCTCGTCAGCAACGCGCCCGGCACCGAGAAGACCGCCGCCGAGATGCGCGACGTCGAGTTCTTCAACCGGCAGGTGAAGATCGTGCTGCGCAACTGCGGCCTGATCGACCCGCTGCGGATCGAGGAGTACATCGCCCGCGACGGCTACCAGGCCCTGGCCAAGGTGCTCACCGAGATGACCCCCGAGCAGGTCATCGACGAGGTGCACGCCTCGGGCCTGCGCGGCCGCGGCGGCGCCGGCTTCCCCACCGGCCTCAAGTGGCAGCTTCGCCCAGCAGGCAGCCGGGCGACGTCAAGTACATCCTCTGCAACGCCGACGAAGGCGACCCGGGCGCGTTCATGGACCGCAGCGTGCTCGAAGGCGACCCGCACCGCGTCATCGAGGGCATGGCCATCGCCGCGCTACGCCATCGGCGCCCATCAGGGCTACGTCTACGTCCGCGCCGAGTACCCGCTGGCCGTCGAGCGCCTGCAGAACGCCATCGACCAGGCCCGCGAGATGCGGCCTGCTCGGCAAGAACATCATGGGCACCGGCTTCGACTTCGACCTCGAGATCCGCATGGGCTCCGGCGCGTTCGTCTGCGGCGAGGAGACCGCCCTGATGACCTCGATCGAGGGCAACCGCGGCGAGCCGCGCCCGCGCCCGCCGTTCCCGGCCGTCAAGGGCCTCTGGGGCAAGCCGAGCGTGCTCAACAACGTCGAGACCTACGCCAACATCGCCCGATCATCCTCAAGGGCGCCGCCTGGTTCGCCTCGCATCGGCACCGAGAAGAGCAAGGGCACGAAGGTCTTCGCCCTGGCCGGCACGATCAACAACACCGGCCTGGTCGAGGTGCCGATCGGCATGCCGCTCGGCGAGATCATCTACGACATCGGCGGCGGCATCCCGGCGGCAAGGAGTTCAAGGCCGCGCAGATCGGCGGCCCGTCCGGCGGCTGCATCCCAAGCAGCACCTCAACACGCCGGTCGACTACGAGTCGCTCGCGGAGCTCGGCGCGATCATGGGCTCCGGCGGCCTGATCGTCATGGACGAGGACTCGTGCATGGTCGACGTGGCCCGCTTCTTCCTCGAGTTCGTCGCAGGACGAGAGTCGTGCGGCAAGTGCGCGCCCTGCCGCGTCGGCACCAAGCGGATGCTCGAGATCCTCACCGCATCTGCGAGGGCCAGGGCGAGGAAGGCGACATCGAGCGGCTCGATCGACCTCGGCGAGATGATCAAGGACACGTCGCTCTGCGGCCTCGGCCAGACCGCGCCGAACCCGGTGCTCTCGACGATCCGCCACTTCCGCCACGAGTACGGAAGCCACATCCGCGACAAGCACTGCCAGGCCGGCGTCTGCGCGACGCTGTTCAAGGCCCCCTGCCCGAACGCCTGCCCGGCCGACGTCGACATCCCCGGCTTCGTCTCGCTGGTCGGCGAGAAGCGCTACGCCGAGGCCCTGCGCGCTGCACCGCGAGCGCAACCCGTTCGCCGTCGGTCTGCGCCCGCGTCTGCTTCCACACCTGCGAGAGCAAGTGCCGCGCGCCGACGCTCGACGCGCCCGTCGTCGATCCGCGGCGTCAAGCGCTTCATGGTCGACCAGGAGACCGACGATCCAGCTGCCCGAGGTGCGCGTCGAGCGACGAGAACGCCAAGCGCAAGATCGCCATCATCGGCGCCGGCCCGGCCGGCCTGTCCTGCGCCTACTTCCTCGCCCGGCTGGGCTACCGGCCGACAGTCTTCGAGGCCGAGCCGCGGCCCGGCGGCATGCTCGTGCAGGCGATTCCGGCCTACCGCCTGCCGCGCGAGGAGCTCGCCCGCGAGATCCGCATGATCGAGCAGATGGGCGTCGACGATCGAGACCGACAAGGCGCTGGGCCGCGACTTCACGCTGCAAGAGCCTGCGGGACGAGGGCTACGAGGCCGTGTTCCTCGGCGTCGGCGCCCCGCAGGGCGTCGGGCCTCGGCATCCCCGGCGAGGACGCCGAGGGCATCACCGACGCGCTGTCGTTCCTGCGCGACCTACAACCTCGACGGCTCGGTGCCGGTCGGCAAGAACGTCGTCGTGATCGGCGGCGGCAACTCGGCCATCGACGCGGCGCGCACCGCCCTGCGCCTCGGCGCCGAGACAGGTCACCGTCGTCTACCGCCGCACCGCGAGCGCAGATGCCCGCCTACGCCGAGGAGATCGAGGAGGCCGAGCAGGAGGGCGTCGTCATCCAGCCGCTGGTCGCGCCGGTCGAGATCGTCGCGCGACGGCCGGCGCGCTGGCCGGCGTCAAGTGCCTGCCGATGCCGCTGGGCGAGTTCGACCGCTCCGGCCGCCGCCGTCCCGTGGCCGGCCGCGACGCCGACTTCGTCGTCGAGGCCGACCAGGTCATCGTGGCCATCGGCCAGACGCTCGACTGCGAGCCGCTGTTCGACGGCGTCGACGTCGAGACCACGCAAGCAGGGCTGGCTCGAGGCCAACCCGGTGACCGGCCAGACCTCGGTGAAGTGGATCTTCGCCGGCGGCGACGCCGTCACCGGCCCGTCCTCGGTGGTCGAGGCCGTGGCGCCGGCGAGCGGGCGGCCGTCGGCATCGACCAGTACCTGACCGGCGCGAACCACGCCTTCTGGCGCCGCGAGGTCGCGGTCGACACCGCCTTCGACCCCGACGCCGATCCGGTCGACGACGCCGCGCGCCGAGCATGCCCGATCATGGCCGTCGAGCGGCGCGCGGACAACTTCGACGAAGTCGAGCAGCTCGTGGCCGAGCCGAGGTCGCCGTGCGCCAGGCCCGGCGCTGCCTGCGCTGCGACTACGGCAAAGACGCTGTGCCGAGACCGAGGTGGAACCGCTGATGCCAACGCTCACTGTCAACAACATCCCGGTCGAGGTCCCCGAGGGCACGACGATCCTGCAGGCCGCCCGCCAGGCCGGCGGCGCAAGATCCCGACGCCTGTGCTACGTCGAAGGACTTGCAGGCGATCGGCGCCTGCCGCGTCTGCGTGGTCGAGGTCGAGGGCGCCAAGACGCTCGTCGCCTCCTGCGTCGATGCCCGTCGGCCGAGGGCATGAACGTTCAGACCAACACCCGCCGCGGTCCGCGAGGCGCCGCCGGACCGTGGTCGAACTGCTGCTCTCCGAGCACGACGGCGACTGCCAGACCTGCGACCGCAACGAGGACTGCGAGCTGCAGGCGCTGGCCGCGCGAGCTCGGCATCCGCGAGATCCGCTACGCCGGCGAGAAGACCGCAAGCGCATCGACGCCTCGACGCCCGCCCTCGTGCGCGACAGCGGCAAGTGCATCAAGTGCCGCCGCTGCGTCACGCGTCTGCAGCGAGACGCAGGACGTCGGCGCCCTGTTCCCGCAGAACCGCGGCTTCGAGACGGTCATCGGCCCGGCCTTCAACCAGCGACCTCGCCGACGTCGCCTGCGTGCAGTGCGGCCAGTGCGCGGCCGTCTGCCCGGTCGGCGCGATCACCGAGACGCGACCAGATCGACGAGGTCTGGACGGCGCTCGACGACCCCGACAAGCACGTCGTCGTGCAGACCGCGCCGGCCATCCGCGCCGCGCTGGGCGAGTGCTTCGGCTACCCGCCCGGCACGCTGGTGACCGGCAAGATGGTCGCCGCCCTGCGCCGGCTCGGCTTCGACGCCGTCTTCGACACCAACTTCGCCGCCGACCTGACGATCCTGGAGGAAGGCACCGAGCTGCTGACGCGGCTGAAGAAGGCCCTGGTCGACAAGCAGGACGTCGCCCTGCCGATGTTCACGAGCTGCTCGCCGGGCTGGATCAAGTTCATGGAGTACTTCCACCCCGACATGCTGCCGAACCTCTCGACCTGCAAGTCGCCGCAGCAGATGTTCGGCGCGGTGGCCAAGACCTACTACGCCGAGAAGCTCGGCAAGCAGCCCGAGGAGATCTTCGTCGTCTCGATCATGCCCTGCACGGCCAAGAAGTTCGAGTGCCAGCGGCCCGAGATGGACGCCAGCGGCGTGCGCGACGTCGACGTCGTGCTGACCACGCGCGAGCTGGGCAAGATGATCACGCAGGCGCGGCATCGACTTCGCCAGCCTGCCCGACGACGAGATGGACGCCCCGCTGGGCCTCTCGACCGGCGCGGCCGACATCTTCGCCAACACCGGCGGCGTGATGGAAGCGGCCCTGCGCACGGCCTACGAGATCGTCACCGGCCGCCGCTGCCCTTCGAGAACCTGCACGTCGCGCCGATCGCCGGGCTCGACGGGCGTCAAGGAAGCCGTCGCTCACGATCGACGGGCACCGTGCCCGAGTGGTCGTTCCTCGAAGGCGTCACGCTCAACGTGGCCGTGGCCCACGGGCTGGGCAACGCCCAGCAGGTGATCGCCGCGCATCACGGAGCGGCGAGACGCAGTATCACTTCGTCGAGGTGATGACCTGCCCCGGCGGCTGCATCGGCGGCGGCGGCCAGCCGCGCTTCACCGACCAACGCGGTCCGCGAGGCCCGCATCGCCGCCATCTACCGCGAGGACGAGGGCAAGCGAGCTCCGCAAGTCGCACGAGAACCCGGCCGTGCTCGAGCTCTACGGCGAGTTCCTGGGCAGCGCCGCTCGGCGAGAAGTCGCACCACCTGCTGCACACCACCTACGCCGAGAAGGAGCGCGTCTAGCGAGGCGCGCCGACGCCATGGTAAGCTGGCGGGCGGTCGACGATCTGAGATCGTCGACCGCCCGCCCACCCCGGACCGCGGGAGACCACGCCATGACCGACCAGCGACTCATCCTCATCGTCGACGACGACTACGACTTCCTCGAGATCAACCGTCACATCCTCGAGAAGGCGGGCTTCCGCGTCGTCACGGCCAGCAGCCCGTCGCAGGCCATGGACCGCATCGACGCCGAGACGCCCAGACCTGGTCATCACCGACCTCATGATGAGCGAGGTCGACTCCGGGCTTCTCGCTCTCGCGCCGGCTGCGCGACGACCCGCGCACCGCCGACGTGCCCGATCATCATGTCGACCTCGGTCACGACCGCCCTCGGCCTCGACTTCAAGCCGCGCTCGGCCGACGACCTCGCCAACATGCGCGTCGACGCCTACTTCGACAAGCCGCTCGAGGCCGCCGCCCTGGTCGCCAAGGTACGCGAGCTGCTGCGCGAGACCGCTGATGCTGATCGGCGAACGACGGCCTCGTCACCACCATCAAGGAACGCTGCCGGCGCTGCTACGCCTGCGTGCGCGAATGCCCGGCCGAGGCCATCCGCATCGTCGACGGCCAGGCGAGCGTCATCGCCTCGCGCTGCATCGGCTGCGCCAACTGCTTCCGGGTCTGCTCCCAGAACGCCAAGCAGGCCTACAGCGACGTCGAGCGCACCTTCGACCTGCTCGCCTCGGGCGACACGGTGGTCGGCCATCGTCGCGCCCAGCTTCCCGGCCGAGTTCACCGACATCGACGAGGGCGTCGCTCGTCGCCATGATGCGCAAGCTCGGCTTCGCCGCCGTCCACGAGGTCGCCTTCGGCGCCGACCTGGTGGCCCGCGAGTACGCCAAGCTGCTCGACGGCAGACGACGACAGCGCTACATCGCCACGCCCTGCCCGGCGGTCGTGTCGTTCGTGCGCAAGTACCACCCCGACCTCGTGCCGTCGCTGGCGCCGATCGTCTCGCCGATGATCGCCACCTCGCGCGTCCTGCGCGACGCCGGCATGCACGGCGCCCGACGTCAAGGTCGTGTTCATCGGCCCCTGCATCGCCAAGAAGGGCGAGGCGGCCAGCGCCGAGCTCGCAGGACGAGATCGACGCCGTGCTGACGTTCACCGAGCTGCGCCAGATGTTCGACTGAGCGAGCCATCGACGCCGCCGCCGTCGAGCCAGCCGATCGACCCTTCGACCCGCCGCACGGCTCGCTGGGCTCGCTGTTCCCGCTGGCCCGCGGCCTGCTGCAGGCGGCCAACCTGCACGAGGACCTCATGACCGGCGACATCATCGCCGCCGACGGCAGGCGAGAGCTTCGTCGATGCCATCGACGACTTCGAGCACGGCGAGTCCGAGGTGCGGCTGCTCGACATCCTCGCCTGCGAGGGCTGCATCGGCGGCGTCGGCTTCAGCAGCGACGACCCACTCTACCGGCGCCGCGCCCAGATCAGCCGCCACACCAAGCGCAAGACGACTGCCGGCTTCGATCGCGGACCGCTGGGAGCGTGACATGGAGGCCTTCGGCACGGCTCGACCTGACGCGCACCTACACCGCCCAGGACGAGCGCTTCCTGGTCGAGCCGACCGACAAGGAGATCCGCGCCATCCTGCGGCGCATGAACAAGACCAAGCCCGAGGACGAGCTCAACTGCGGCGCCTGCGGCTACGAGACCTGCGTGAACCATGCCATGGCCGTCTATCAGGGCATCGCCGAAGAGGAGATGTGCCTGCCGTACGTGATCGAGCGGCTCGTCGACCACGGTCGGCGACCTCGAAGAGTCGCACCGCTCGCTCGAGAGCACCAAGGAAGCGCTGGTCAAGTCCGAGAAGCTCGCCAGCATGGGACAGCTCGCCGCCGGCATCGCCCACGAGGTCAACAACCCGCTCGGCATCCTGCTGCTGCAGGCCAACATCCTGCTCGAGGAGCTCGGCGAGGGCCGGCCCGGCGCCGACGACCTCAGGCTCATCGTCGACCAGGCCAACCGCTGCAAGAAGATCATCTCGGGGCTGCTGAACTTCGCCCGCCAGAGCCGCGTCGTGCGCCAGCCGACCGACGTCGTCGCGCTGACCGAGGAGACGCTGCGCACCATGCCTCTGGACGAGTACGATCATGGTGCGCGTCGACAGCACCATGGCCGACCCGGTCGCCGAGGTCGACGCCGACCAGATGGTGCAGGTCCTGACCAATCTCGTCTCGAACGCCCAGCAGGCGATGCCCGACGGCGGCGCGCTCATCATCCGCCTCAGCGACACGGCGGACGAGGTGACCGTGATGGTGACCGACACCGGCGTCGGCATCCCCAGGGAGAACATGGACAAGCTCTTCGACCCGTTCTTCACGACCAAACAGGTGGGCAAGGGCACCGGTCTCGGACTGGCGGTCACTCACGGCATCGTCAAGATGCACCGCGGCCAGATCACGGTCGAGTCGAACGCCGATCCCGACGACCGGTCCCACCGAGACGACGTTCATCGTCACGCTGCCGCGGCACGAGCTGTAGGCGGGACGCGACAAGGGAGAGACGGCAGGTGCCCGAGACTCAGACACTTCGCGTGGTGATGGTCGACGACGAGGAGCCGCTCTGCCTCGGCGTCAAACGGATCGTCGATCGCTACACGTTCCACTTGCCGGAGGTCGAGGTGGACGTGCGCTACGAGTTCGCGCACTTCCAGTCTGGTGAGGAGTTCCTGGCGGCACTCGACGACGACCTGCCGGTCGACCTGCTGCTGCTCGACCTGAAGCTGCCCGGTATCGACGGTCTCGAGGTCCTCGAGCGCGTCAGCGACCAGGGCCGCGAGATCCTCACCCTGTTCATCACCGCGTACGCGACGTTCGAGACGGCCGTCAAGGCGACCAAGCTCGGCGCCTACGACTTCCTGCCCAAGCCGTTCTCACCCGACGAGCTGCGCTACGGCCTGCGCAAGGCCTCGACGCAGCTCATCCTCAGCCGCCAGGCCCGCCTGCTCGCCGAGGAGAAGCGCCAGATCCGCTTCAACTTCATCTCGGTCCTGGCCCACGAGCTGAAGTCGCCGCTGAACGCCGTCGAGGGCTACCTGAACATCCTGCGCGACGACGTGCCCGACGAGGACCGCCGCATGGTCGAGCGTTCGCTGTTGCGTCTCGACGGCATGAAGAAGCTGATCTTCGACCTGCTCGACCTGACACGCATCGAGTCGGGCCAGAAGCAGCGAGTCTTCGCCGACGTCGACCTGCGGGCGGCCGCGGCGACCGCGATCGAGCTGTTCCAGGTCGAGGCCACTCCCCGCGACATCGCCGTGACGCTCGACTGCCCGGAGGGGCTGACACTGCACGCCGACGCCGGTGAGATCGAGATCGTGCTGAACAACCTCGTCTCCAACGCGGTGAAGTACAACCGCGACGGCGGGCGGGTCGAGGTCGCCGTGCGACGCGAGGGCGACGGCGTCACGCTGACGGTGGCCGACACCGGCATCGGCCTGACCGGGACCGAAGCGGCCAAGCTCTTCAACGAGTTCACGCGCATCAAGAACGAGCACACCGTGAAGATCCTCGGCAGCGGGCTCGGCCTGTCGACCGTGCGCAAGCTGGCCAACCTCTACGGCGGCGACGCCACCGTGAGCAGCGTCGCCGGCGAGGGCAGCACGTTCACGGTGACGCTGCGCGACGCGGTCGAGACGGCGGGCGAGGTCTCGCCTGCTCCGGCAGCCGGGACCTCGCCCGCCTAGACCTCCTCCCTCACGAAGCGAGCGGCGTCTTGAGCAGTTCGAGAGCCTCGCCGCAAGTTCGGCGAGCCGGGCGCAGCCGCGGCGGCCGAGGAGATCGTTGTCCTCGTGACGCTGGCACGCTCCTCTCAGGCCGGTCCTGTTGTCCTTGTTCGAGAGAATCACATATCATATATGCTGCATTTGACCTCGCTCACAGTCCTGAATACTCACATCCTAAGGGCCCCTCGCATGGCTGAGGCGGCCGAGGCAGCGAAGACAAGGAGTTGATGGATGTTCAGACACACGGCGCTCTTCCTTTGGCGCGACACGACCACCGAGCAGCAGAAGCTCGTGGCGCTGAAGGGCCTCGCCTACATGAGCTACGGCTGCCCCTCGGTGCGCGCCCTGGACTTCGGCACGGACCTGCTGGGGGGCAGCAGCCCGATGATCGAGCTGAAGCCGTGGAAGCGCACGCCGCCGTGGAAGGCGCGCGAGACGGGTCTGCCGTTCAACTGGGACATGTTGCTCTCCTGGACTTCGACGACCAGGCGGGCATGGACGCCTACAACCAGGACCCGGTGCATCATGAGGTCGCGGCGTACAACGAGTCGGTGTGCCGGCCCGAACGGACCGCCCGCATCGACTGGTGGTACGACGGTCCGCCGCGCATCGAGAAGGGGCTCATCCACTCGGTCGCGCTGTACCTCTGGCGCGACGAGGCCACCGACACGCAGAAGGACGATGTGCGCGAGGCGTTCCGCTCGCTGAACAAGTCGGTCCCTACGGTCAAGTCGCTGCTCACAGGCGACGGCACCATCGGCACTCTTGCGACCGACTACGACCTGATCGTCGATGGCATCTTCAACACCCTCGACGACTGCAAGGCCGCCATGGAGCACCCCGCCTACAAAGAGGCGCTGGCGCTCGCCGTCGCCGCGACCAAGAACGAGTGGACGGCGCGGCTCACCCACAAGATGGCGTCGGGCTGAGGTCGAAGGCCTGCGAGCCGCTCGCATGAGCGATGGCCGCTCGCAGGCCGAAGCGGCCATCGCTAGATCTGCACGACCGATTCCACTCCTCCCGCTCGCCGACGCCCGGCCAGTGACGTCTCACCGGACGGCGATGCACTCTGATCTTTCGGCCCATGCTGTCTGCCTGACGCCCTGGGAAGACCGCTCGCCAGAGCACAGGCGGCGGGGTGAGCGTAGCCGCCCCGCCGCCGGGCTGCCCGCCAAGAATCGCTGCAATCTTGGGCATTCCTAGCGCTGGCCTCGACCAGATTCCGCTGGCGTGCCGGTGCCATTTGTGAAACACTACGCAAGGAGACATGAGCCCCGGCGCAGATACGAGCGTTCGGGGCTTCGCTGACGCTCGCGTCCCGTGCCGGGACGCCGAGGGTGGGACTGACGTGGCAATCGAGTGGAGGAGTGTGTGGTGGCCAAGATCCTGATCGTCGACGACGACCCCGACATCCAGGAAGCCTGCCGGCTGGTGCTGGAGAAGGACGGCTTCACCGTGGGATGTGCGTCCAACCGGGCCGAGGGGCTGCGTCAGGTCGCCGACTTTGCTCCAGACCTGCTCATCCTCGACGTCATGATGGAGGAGCCCGACGACGGCCTCACCATGGCCCGTGAGCTTCGCCGCCAGGGCTTCGACCGGCCGATCATCATGCTCACCAGCGTCAACGCGGCGATGGGCCTGCAGATCGACCGCGACGACGAGATGGTGCCGGTCGAGAAGTTCCAGCCCAAGCCGGTCGAGCCCGCGACTCTCATCGCCCAGGTCAAGGAGCTCCTGGCCAGCAGGCAGGAGGCGTGATGCTGACCATCGAGACCCCACTGCGCGCCGACATCGTCGCCATCGTCGAGCGCCATGGCGCCGAACGCACCTCGCTCATCCCGATCCTGCAGGAGATCAAGCGTACCCACCACGAGGTCGGCGAGCAGGCCATGCAGATCGTCGCCGACATGCTCGACATCCACCCGGTCGAGGTCTTCAGCGTCGCCTCGTTCTATGCGTTCCTGCACGGCGCCCCCGAAGGCCGCCACGTGGTGCGCCTGTGCGGCACGCTGTCGTGCGACTTCGCCGGCAAGGCCGCCGTGGCCGACGCCCTGCGCGCCGAGCTCGGCATCGACTTCAACGAGACCACCGGCGACCGCGAGTTCACGCTCGAGTGGGCGAGCTGCGTCGGCATGTGCGATCAGGGCCCGGCGCTGCTCGTCGACGACCGCGTCTACACGCGCGTCACGCCGGCACGCGTCGCCGAGATCGTCGCCGAGTGCCGCGCCGCAGGCGCCGACGAGGCGAAGCCCGAGATCGTCACCAAGGGCAACGAGATCACCTACGCGAGCATCCCAGCCGGCGAGGGCCTCAAGGCAGCTCTAGCGATGTCGCGCGGCGACATCATCGACACCGTATCGGCGTCGAGCCTCAAGGGACGCGGCGGCGCCGGCTTCCCGACCGGCATGAAATGGAACTTCTGCGCCGCCGAGAAGAGCGACCACAAGTACATCCTCTGCAACGCCGACGAAGGCGAGCCGGGCACGTTCAAGGACCGCGTCATCCTGCGCGACCACGCCGACCTCGTCTTCGAGGGCATCACCATCGGCGGCCGTGCCATCGGCGCAAGCATGGGCATCGTCTATCTGCGCGCCGAGTATGCCTACCTGCGGCCGCACCTGATCGACGTCATCCGGCGCCGGCGCCAGGCCGGTCTGCTGGGCAGCGACGTCGGCGGCGTGAAGGGCTTCGACTTCGACATCGTCGTGGCGAGCGGCGCCGGCGCGTACGTATGCGGCGAAGAGACGGCGCTCATCGAGTCGCTCGAAGGCTTCCGCGGCGAGCCGCGCAACCGCCCGCCGTTCCCGGTCGTGGCGGGCTTCCTCAATCACCCCACGGTCGTCAACAACGTCGAGACGCTTGCCTCGGTGGCTGCGATCTTCGCCAAGGGCACCGCCTGGTTCAAGGGCTTCGGCACCGACAAGTCGACCGGCTACAAGCTCTTCAGCGTCTCGGGCGACTGCGACAAGCCGGGCGTCTACGAGTTCCCCTGGGGCATCACGGTGGCCGACCTGCTCAACGAGGTCGGCGGCGCCGGCGCCAAGGCCGTGCAGATCGGCGGCGCGTCCGGCGTGTGCGTGCCGGCTCGCGACTTCGCTCGCCGACTCGCCTTCGAAGACATCCCTACCGGCGGCTCGATCATGGTGATCGGCCCGCAGCGCGACCTGCTCGACGTGGCTCACAACTTCCTCGACTTCTTCGTCGAGGAGTCGTGCGGCCAGTGCACGCCATGCCGGCTCGGCAACGCCAAGCTGCGCGAGGGCGTCGAGCTGCTCAAGAAGGGTGAGTGCACGCCCGAGCGTCTCGCCGACCTCAAAGCGCTTGGCGCCACCATGCAGGTGGCCTCCAAGTGCGGGCTCGGCCAGACCAGCCCGAGCGCCTTCCTGTCGATCGTCGAAGGGTTCGGCGACGACGTCCTCAACCGTCCGCAGCGCGCGTAGCGAGGGAGTGAGCATGTCCGACACAGCAACGACCCGCCTCCACCGCGCCCCGCTCTCGCAACAGACGCGGCGCGTGGTCACAACGACCAGTCCCGACGCCATCGGCGCCACCGTCTCGGTGAGCATCGACGGCATCGAAGCCAAGGTCCCCTTCGGCGCGACCATCCTGCAGGCCGCCGAGGCCGTCGGGATCCACATCCCCACTCTCTGCCACCATCCCGACCTCGACATGGCCGGTGTCTGCCGCATCTGCGTGGTCGAAGTCGAAGGCCAGCGCACCCTGCAGCCCTCCTGCGCCTTCCCGGTGACCAACCAGATGACCATCAACACCCACAGCCGCCGCGTGCGTCTCGCACGCCGGCACGTGCTCGAGCTGCTGCTCTCCGAGCACTACGGCGAGTGCTACTCCTGCCAGCGCAACGGCAACTGCGAACTGCAGGCCCTGGCCGAGGAGTACGGCATCACCGAGTTCCGCTTCGGCCATCCCGACGAGCCGGTAGCCGTCGTCGACGACTCGAGCTACTCGGTCGTGCGCGACATGAACAAGTGCATCCGCTGCCGCCGCTGCGTGCGCACCTGCATCGACCTGCAGGAGGTCGGCGTCCTCGAAGCCGTCAACCGCAGCGACCAGGTCGACATCGAGACCTTCGACGAACAAGCCGCTCGGCGACGTCGTCTGCATCAACTGCGGCCAGTGCATCAACCGCTGCCCGACCGGCGCGCTGTACGCCAAGGACGAGACCGACGCGGTCTGGGCCGCCATCGACGACCCGACCAAGCACGTCGTCATCCAGACCGCCCCCGCGCCGCGTTCCGCCATGGGCGAGTGCTTCGGCCTCGAGCCCGGCCACGGCGTGACCTTCGAGATGAACACCGCCCTGCGGCGGGCCGGCTTCGACAAGGTGTTCGACACCAACTTCACGGCCGACCTGACCATCATCGAGGAAGGCACCGAGCTGCTGCTGCGCCTCTACAAGGCGCTCGTCGAGAAGGACGAGTCGGTGGCGCTGCCGCAGTTCACGAGCTGCTCGCCGGGCTGGGTCAAGTACCTCGAGCACTTCTATCCCGAGTACCTGCCCAACGCCTCGAGCGGCCAAGAGCCCGCAGCAGATGTTCGGGGCGCTCATCAAGACCTACTACGCCGAGAAGCTCGGCTTCGACCCGGCCAACATCGTCAGCGTGGCGCTCATGCCGTGCACCGCCAAGAAGTTCGAGTGCAACCGGCCCGAGATGCGCGACTCCGGCTACAAGGACGTCGACTACGGGCTCACCACGCGCGAGCTCGCCAAGATGTTCAAGGAGGCCGGCCTCGACGTGCCGTCGCTGCCCAAGAGCGACTTCGACGACCCGTTCGGCACGGCCACGGGCTCGGGCGTCATCTTCGGCGCGACCGGCGGCGTCATGGAGGCCGCGCTGCGCACCGTCATCGAGATGGTGACCGGCGAGAAGGTCGAGAGCATCTACGACCACGGCGACATCATCCCGGTGCGCGGCTTCGAAGGCGTCAAGTACGCCGAGATCACCATCCCCAAGGTCGGCCCGGTGCCCGAGATCGTGGCGCACCTCGTGCCCAACTGGGACTGGCTGAACGGCGCGACCCTCAAGGTGGCGGTGGCGCACGGCACGGCCAACGCCAAGAAGGTCATGGACGACATCAAGGCCGGCGGCACGTTCAGCCAGTGCCACTTCATCGAGTTCATGGCCTGCCCGGGCGGCTGCCTGGGCGGCGGCGGCCAGCCGATCCCGACCAGCGCCGCGATCCGCGCCGCACGGGCCAAGGTCATCTACTCCGAGGACAAGGCCTATGCGGTGCGCAAGTCGCACGAGAACCCGGCGGTGCTGCGCCACCTACGCCGAGTTCCTCACCGACGGCCCCTGCGGCCACAAGAGCCACAAGCTGCTGCACACCAGCTATACGGCGCGCGGCAAGTTCATGGACTAAAGAGATCAAGACCCGCGGGGCGGGTTGACGACCCGTTTGGTCGTCAACCCGCCCCGCCGCCTCAACACCGTCGTCCCCATCGCTCGTCGTTCACCGACCCCAACACACACACGCCCGCCGGGTGTAAACTCTATCTCGATGCGCTTAATGAGTTAAAGAGTTGATGCAGCCCAGTGGGTCATGGACCCTGGGACCGCGAGCCTCGAGGCGCCGGTGAAGACTCGTGACTTTGACAAGCTGTTCGATCCGGCCAGGATTGCAGTCATCGGCGCGTCCAATTCCCGAGGTTCGGTCGGCAACATCCTCATCCGCAACCTCATCATGGCCGAGCACCCGGGCGCGATCTACCCTGTGCACAGGAGCGCTCAGTCCGTGCACGGCATCCAGGCGTATCCGACCATCGACCAGGTCCCCCGCAAAGTGGATCTCGCGATCATCGCGACACCCGCGCCATCCGTCCCCCATGTGGTCGACGAATGCGGCCAGGCCGGTGTGAGCGCGGCGGTCGTCGTTTCGTCCGGGTTCAAAGAGGCGGGCGCTGAGGGGGCTAAGCTCGAAAAAGAGATGCTGGCCGCCGCGCGCACGCACGACATCCGCATCCTCGGACCGAACTGCCTGGGCTTCATCCGTCCCAGCCGTCACTTGAACGCGACCTTCGCACCGGTCATGCCCGATGCCGGACGCGTCTGTTTCATCAGCCAGTCCGGGGCCTTGGGCACGGCGATACTCGACTGGGCGATCGACAACCACATCGGGTTCTCCGCCTTTGTCAGCGTCGGTTCGATGTGCGATGTCGATTTCGGCGATCTGATCGACTATTTCGGCGCCGACGCCCAGACCAACTCCATCATCCTGTACATCGAGTCGCTACCCGACGCTCGCAAGTTCATGCGTGCGGCGCGGCACTTCTCGAAGACGAAGCCGATCGTGATCGTCAAGTCCGGCTGCACGGCAACGGCCGCCCTGGCCGCGGCCCAGCACCACGGCGTCGACGGGGGTGACGACAGGCTCTACAGCGCCGCCTTCCGCCGTGCCGGCGCCGTGCGGGTACCGGACGTCAAGAGCCTCTTCGGCGCGAGTGAGGCGCTCTGCCGCGTGCCCCGGCCCCACGGTCCGAGGCTGGGCATCGTCACGAACGCGGGCGGGCCGGGCATCATGGCCGTCGACCGCCTGCAGGAACTCGAGGGCGTACTGGCCACGCTTGGCGAGGACGCCCAAGCGACGCTCGCGACGTGCCTGCCCTCGTTCGCGAGCCGCACGAACCCGGTCGACGTCGGCGACGATGCCGATCCCGCACTCTTCGTCGCCGCGGTCCGCGCACTGCTCAAGGATCCGAACTGCGACGGTGTGCTGGCCATCCTCGCCCCACATGTCGCCGGAGATCCTGCGGAGACAGCCGATGTTCTGGTCGAGGCGGCAGCGGAGTTCCCCCTGAAGCCGCTGCTCGTGTCGCTCATGGGCGGAGGGCTTGTCGACGAAGGGCTGCGGCGTCTGCACAAGGCCCACGTCCCCGCCTTCCATACCCCCGAGGACGCCGTCTCGGCCTACGGCTACCTGCACGACTACACCAAGAGCCTCGCCACCCTCTACGAGACGCCCGAGGACATCCTGCCGCACTTCACGCCGGATCGCGAGCGGGTGAAGGCGCTCTTCGCCGCCGTGGCCCGCAAGGGTCGCTGCGCCCTGACCGAGATCGAGTCGAAGGGCGTGCTCGCGGCCTATGGGATCCCCGTCATCGACACTCATGTCGCAACCACCGCGGAAGAGTGCGGCCAGGCCGCAGCCAAGATCGGCTTCCCTGTCGCGCTCAAGATCCTCAGCCCCGACATTGCGAACAAGGCGGCCATCGGGGGGATCGCGTTCGATGTGCGCTCCGCGAGCGAGGCGATGAAGCAATACGCCACGGTAATGTCCAAGGTGCGCGAGGCTGCGCCTGACGCACGCCTTCTGGGCGTCACTGTCCACGCGATGTCGCGCAGCGGATGCGACGTCGTGGTCGGGTCGTGGCGCGACGCCACCTTTGGTCCTGCACTCTACCTTCAGGCCCGGGAGGGATCGACGCATCCGCGACGCACCATGGCCGTCGAGTTCCCCCCCGTCAATCAGGTCCTGGTCCGCTCGCTCATCGCGGAAGCTGAGATCTCGACACTGCCGCAACGCAACCACGACCACACGCCGGTCGACATCGCAGCGCTCGAGCAGGCGCTCGTCAAGTTCAGCTACCTGCTCGTCGACTTCCCCGAGATCGCCCTGACGGAGATGAACCCGTTGCAGCTCCGCTCCGGCGGTATCGAGGTACTGGACGCGAGGATCGTCATCGAACCGAAGGACGTGCGCAGGATCGCTCGTCCTGGCTCGCATCTCATCTTGTCGATGTACCCCTCGAGTTACAGACAGACGTTCGCCTTGAACGGCGAAGACCTCGAGATCCGAGCGATCAGACCAGAGGACGAGCAGCTCTGGGCCGAGATGATCGCGTCGCTGTCGCGCGAGACCGCGGACTACAGGTTCTTCGGACCCGTGAGTGAGATCACCAAGGCGATGCTCGTCCGCTACTGCCATATCGACTACGACTCCGAGATCTCCCTCGTCGCCGTCGGCTCCGGGCCGAGGATGCTCGGCGTGGCCAGCCTCGCCGTCGACACGCCTGGGGGCGACGAGGCCGAATTCGCCATCGTCGTACGAGACGACTGCCAGAACAAGGGGATCGGCACGCGGCTCATGAGCGCGCTGATCGAGGCTGCCCGCGACAAGTACATCCGCGAGATCGTCGGCCATGTCCTGGCGTCGAACGCCCCCATGCTGCAGTTCTGCGAATCACTCGGCTTCGAGGTCCTGCCTTCCGACGACGCAGACATACGCCGAACGGTCCTGCGCACATAGCCGGAGCGGCGTGGGACGCCCTCCCAGGGTGCGGTTTGGACTATCATTAGGTTCAGGGCCCTATCGGCCACGTCCGCAGCGAGACCACCGGTGCTGCCGCGTGCGCTGCAGGCGACTCGGCCGAATGCCCTGCCACCGCGAGATCACGTGCGTGGACGATCAGGAGATGACCGAGACGTCAGCCGAGCCTAGGTACTTCGACCTCTACCGCGACCCCACCGGCATCAAGCCGTTGAGCGCCGCAGAGCGGGCCGTCCTGCACCTCGTCAATCAGCGTGTCGCGGCGCTGCCTACCCTCGATGACGTCATCGACCTACTGTTCGAGCGCACGGCTGACATCTTCCCGTTCGACCGCCTCGGGCTGTCGTTCGTCGAAGAGGACGGGCGGCGCGTGGTGAGCCGCTACGTGCGCGCGGCCTACGATCACACGCTCCTCAACCAGGGCTACAGCGAGGACCTGCGCGGCAGCTCGCTCGAGACTGTCCTGAGCCGTGGCACGCCGCGCATCATCGACGACCTCGAAGACTACCTCGCCGCGCACCCCGCCAGCCGCTCGACCAGACTGCTGGTGCGCGAAGGCGTGCGCTCGAGCCTGACGTGTCCGCTGATCGTCGAGGGCCGTGTCGTCGGGTTCATGTTCCGCAGCTCGCGCGCGCCGCACGCCTACGTCCAGCACCACGTCGAGCTGCAGATGGCGCTCACCGAGCGCCTCAGCCAGGCGGTCGAGAAGGCCTGGCGGATCGAGCAGCTCGAGGCGGCCAACCGCAACTACATCGAGATGCTGGCCTTTGTCAGCCACGAGCTCAAGAACCCGGTCGCCTCGATGGTCACCGACGCCCGGCTGCTGCGCGACGGCTACCTGGGTGAGCTCGAGCAGGTGCAGGTCGCCAAGCTCGAGCGCCTCATCGCCAAGGGCGAGTACCTGCTCGACCTCGTGCGCGAGTACCTCGACTTGGCCCGCGTCGAGGGCGGCGAGCTGCGGCTCGACCTGCGCCTGCGCCGTGCCCCTCGTCGAGCGCGTCGTCGAGCCCGCTGCTCGATCTCGTCCGGCCGCAGATCGAGGCGGCGGGGATGCAGCTCGCCAGCGAGCTGCCTTCGCCCCCGCCGCTGGTCGACTGCGACCCGACGCTGCTCACCATCGTCCTGGTCAACCTGCTCGGCAACGCCGTGAAGTACGGCCGCCGAGACGGCGCCATCAAGCTCACGGTGGCGCCGTCCGACAAGGGCCTGCGCGTGGCGGTCTGGAACGAGGGGCCGGGCTTCGCGCGCGGCGAGCGCTCTCGTCTGTTTCGCAAGTTCGGCCGCCTGCGCACGCCCTCGAGCGACACGCGGCGCGGCACCGGCCTCGGCCTCTACAACTCCTGGCGGATCGTGCAGCTCCACCACGGCCACATTCGCGCCGACTCGCACCAGGGCGAGTGGGCCGAGTTTGCCTTCGAGATCCCGCAACCGCTCTGCTCGGCCGCGCTCGCCGACGAGCCGACACGAGTGAGTGACGTATGAGCCCACGTACCCAGACCCCACCCGCGACCTTCATCGACGAGGGCGCCATCATCAGCGCCCTCATCGCCGGCGGGCGCGCCGACGCCGTGCGCGTCCGTGAGATCCTCGCCAAGGCCGCCGAGGCGAACGGCCTCGAGCTCGATGAGGTCGCGGCGCTGTCGACGATCAGCGACCCCGAGCTGCTCGGCGAGCTGTTCGCCACGGCGCGCGCCGTCAAGGAGGACATCTACGGCAAACGGCTCGTGCTCTTCGCGCCGCTGTACGTCTCCAACCTGTGCGAGAACGACTGCCTCTACTGCGCCTTCCGCGTGCGCAACAAGGAGCTCAAGCGGCGCGCCCTGACCCAGGACGAGATCCGCCACGAGATCGAGATCCTCGTCGACCAGGGCCACAAGCGCGTCCTGCTCGTGGCCGGCGAGTCCTACCCGAGCGAGGGTTTCCAGTACGTGCTCGACTCGATCGCGACCATCTACGACGTGCATCGCGGCAACGGCGAGATCCGCCGCGTCAACGTCAACGTGGCGCCGCTGACGGTCGACGAGTTCCGCGCGCTCAAGGCGGCCGGCATCGGCACCTATCAGCTCTTCCAGGAGACCTACCACCGCGAGACCTACGCCAAGGTCCACCTCGGCGGCCGCAAGCGCGACTACGACTGGCGCGTGACCGGCATGGACCGCGCCATGGAGGGCGGCATCGACGACGTCGGCATCGGCGTGCTGTTCGGCCTGTTCGACTGGCGCTTCGAGATCCTCGCGCATCCTGCAGCACATCCGCCACCTCGAAGAGACGTTCGGCGTCGGGCCGCACACGATCAGCGTGCCGCGCCTCGAGCCGGCCGTCGGCTCGGACATCGCGAGCCATCCGCCGCACCCGGTCGACGACCTCGACTTTCGCAAGATCGTCGCCATCCTGCGCCTCGCGGTGCCCTACACCGGCATCATCATGTCCACGCGCGAGACCGCCAACATGCGCGCGCGAGACCTTCGCGCTCGGGCGTCTCGCAGATCTCGGCCGGCAGCCGCACCAACCCGGGCGGCTACACGGACGACACCGTGGCCGACATGGAGCAGTTCCAGCTCGGCGATCACCGCACGCTCGACGAGGTCATTCGCGACGTGGCGACCGATGGGCTACATCCCCTCGTTCTGCACGGCGTGCTACCGCCTCGGGCCGCACCGGCGCGCGACTTCATGGACCTGGCCAAGCCGGGCGAGATCAAGCACCACTGCGATCCCAACGCGCTGTCGACGTTCCTCGAGTACCTGGAGGACTACGGCTCGCCCGAGACGAGGCAGGTCGGCGAGCAGCTGATCGCGGCCACGCTGGCCGGCATGGCCGAGCGCGAACACGCCACCTCGACGCGATTGATCGACCAGGTCCGCGCCGGCGAGCGCGATTGCCTGGTCTAGGCCCACGACCGAAGGGATGCCCATGAGCGAGACCCACAAGATCCTGGCGGTGCACATGACCGACCGCGTCACCAAGGACGCGTCGAGGTGCAGAAGGTCTTCACCGAGTACGGCTGCAACATCAAGACCCGCGTCGGCCTGCACGACGTGGCCGGCGACTTCTGCGCGCCCGGCGGCGTGTGCATCCTCGAGCTGGTGGGTCCCGACGGCATCACCGGCGAGATCGCAGGACGGCTGGCCGCGATCACCGGCGTCGATACGAAGACCGTCGAGTTCCCTCACGACGCCGACTGACCGCCCGCAAGGTGAGCGACGACTACCGCACCGAGAGCGACCTGCTGGGCGAGGCTCAGGTCGAAGCCGACGCGCTGTATGGCATCCACACCGTGCGCGCGCCGCGAGAACTTCCCGCTCGCCGGGCGGCCGGTGCATCGGCGAGCTTGTCCATGCCTACGGCACGGTCAAGCTCGCCGGCGCGCTCACCAACCGGAGCCTCGGCGTGTGGGCCGACGACCCGGCCAAGGCCGACGCCATCGAGCGCGCCTGCCGCGAGATGGCCGACGGGCTGCTCGACGATGCACGTCATCGTCGACGTGCTGCAGGGCGGCGCCGGCACCTCGACCAACATGAACGTCAACGAGGTGCTCGCCAACCGCGCCCTCGAGCTGCTCGGCGAGCCGCGCGGCGCCTACGAGCGCGTCTCGCCCGCTCGACGACATCAACCTGCACCAGTCGACCAACGACACCTTCCCCACCGCCCTGCGGCTGGCCGCCATCCGCCTGCTGCACGACCTCGAGGAGCAGGTGGTCGCCCTGCAGGAGGCCTTCCAGGCCAAGGAGAAGGAGTTCGCCCACGTCGTCAAGGTCGGCCGCACCGCAGCTGCAGGACGCGGTGCTGACCACGCTGGGCCGCGAGATGGGCGCCTATGCCGAGGCCCTCAACCGCGACCGCTGGCGCATCTACAAGTGCGAGGAGCGGCTGCGCGTGGTCAACCTCGGCGGCACGGCCATCGGCACCGGGCTTCGGCGCGCCGCGCCAGTACATCTTCCGCGTCGTCGACATGCCTGCGCGAGCTCACCGGCGATCGGCTTCGCCCGCGCCGAGAACCTGATCGAAGCCACCCAGAACGCCGACGTGTTCGTCGAGGTCTCCGGCATCCTCAAGGCCTGCGCCGTCATCCTGCTCAAGATCTGCGCCGACCTGCGCCTGCTGTCGATCGGGCCCGAAGCCGGGCTCGGCGAGATCCGCCTGCCGCCGCGCCAGGCCGGCTCGTCGATCATGCCGGGCAAGGTCAACCCCGTGATCCCCGAGGCCGTCAGCCAGGCGGCCATGCTGGTCATGGGCTACGACGCCGTCATCGCCCAGGCCGCGCCGCGGGCAGCCTGGAGCTGAACCCGTTCCTGCCGCTGGTCGCCGCCTGCCTGCTCGAGAGCCTGCTGCTGCTGCAGCGCGCCTGCCTGCATGCCTGCGCCGCTACTGCGTCGAGGGCATCGAGGCCGACGAGGCGGCGTGCCGCAGGCACGTCGCCGCCTCGTCGGCCGCCGCCACCGCGCTGGTGCCGGAGATCGGCTACGACGCCGCCTGCGAGATCGTCAAGCAGGCGACCGCGAGCGGGCAGAGCGTCCGCGCGGTCGCCGTCGAGGGCGGCTACGTCACCGGCGAGCAGTTCGACGCAGCTCCTGACGCGCCGAGGCGGTCTGGCGGCTCGGCATCGCCGCGGCACTGCCAGCTACACTGGCGACCGGAGTCGCCATGAGCATGCTCGGCGCCCCCAAGGGCATGCGCCTCCACATCGGTCTGTTCGGCCGCCGCAACGTGGGCAAGTCGAGCCTGCTCAACGCGATCACGCGCCAGGACGTCTCGATCGTCTCCGACCAGGCCGGCACCACGACCGATCCGGTCGAGAAGCCGATGGAGCTGCTGCCGCTCGGCCCCGTGCTGTTCATCGACACCGCCGGCATCGACGACGTCGGCGCCCTCGGCGAGCTGCGCGCGACGCGCACGCTGCCAGGTCTTCGACCGCACCGACCTCGGCGTGCTGGTGGCCGAACGCCGGCGAGTGGGGCGACTTCGAGGAGATGATCCTCGAGGAGTTCCGCAGCCGCGAGCATCCCCACCGTCGTGGTCTTCAACAAGATCGACCTGGGCACGCCGCCGGCCGCTCGCGAGCAGCGCCTGCGCGAGCGACGGTGCTCGCGGTCGTGCACACGGTCGCCAGCGCTGGGCCGCGGCGTGCTCGACTTGCGCCAGGCGCTGCTCGCCGCGGCCCCGGCCGACTTCATCGACAACCCCGACGCATCCTCGGCGACCTCGTGGGCGCCGGGCGAGCTGGCCGTGCTGGTCGTGCCCATCGACAAGGAAGCGCCCGAGGGGCCGGCTCATCCTGCCGCAGGTGCAGGCCATCCGCGACCTCCTGGACGCGCGACGCCATGGCCTGGTCGTCAAGGAGCGCGAGCTGCGCGAGGCGCTCGGCGCGCCTCACGCGGCCGCCCAGCCTCGTCGTCACCGACTCGCAGGCGTTCCTGAAGGTGGCCGCCGACACGCCGCCCGACGTGCCGCTGACCAGCTTCTCGATCCTCTTCGCGCGCTTCAAGGGCGACCTGGCCACGCAGGTCGCCGGGCGCCCTGGCGATCGAGGAGCTGCGGCCCGGCGACCGCGTCCTGATCGCCGAGGCCTGCAGCCACCACCCCATCGGCGAGGACATCGGCCGCGTGAAGATCCCGCGCTGGCTGACCCAGTACGTCGGCGGCAAGCTCGAGTTCGACCACGTCCAGGGCCACGACTTCCCCGAGGCGACGATCTCGCCGCTACGGGCTGGTCATCCACTGCGGCGCCTGCACCGCCAACCGGCGCGAGATGCTCAGCCGCATCGTGCGCTGCCGCGAGGCCGGCGTGCCGATCACCAACTACGGCCTCGTCATCGCCTACAGCCTGGGCATCTTCGAGCGCGCGCTGCGAGCCCTTCCCGGCCGCACTCGAGGTCGTGCGCGCGGGCGCGCACCCACGGCGTGCCCCGCGTCGCGCCCGCGCCTCACCGCCGCCGCCGTCGGCGACGAAGCCGGTCGACGACCTGTAGAGCGTGGTGCGGGCAGCGGCCCGCTAGGGCCGCGGCCCGCGTTCTGGTATACTTCGCACTCTCGTCGGGGTGTGGCTCAGCTTGGTAGAGCGCTCGGTTCGGGACCGAGAGGTCGGCGGTTCAAATCCGCCCACCCCGACCAGTCTCCCGCCCCACCATTCCATGCCGTCCCTGTCACGCGGCCCGCCGCTGCGACGGCGCGATCTTCACGTTGCCGTGGAACAGGTTCTCGGGGTCGTACTTGTCCTTCAGCGCCACGAGCCGCGGGAAGTTGTCGCCGTAGGCCGCCGCCAGGCGCGGCTCCTCCCCTTCGCCCATGAAATTGACATACGCCCCCCTGGCGGACCCTCGCATCGCCGTCCAGAACGACCGCACCCAGGCGATGTTCCGGTCGTTCTCGGCCGGGTCGGCCCAGAGCCCGACGATGTTGTAGAGATAGGGCGCGCGCCGGTTGTAGAAGGCCGTCGCTCCAGGCGCGACCCGGGCCATCGCCCCTCCCAGATGGTGCAGGTGGATGGCGGCCAGGGGCGCCGGCATGCTCGCCGCGTGCTCGAGGATCGTCGCGATCGCGTCGTCACCCACCTCGTCGAGAAAGTCGGACTTCCAGTAGTTCTGCATGCCGGCGGGGGCACTCGGGTCGAACATCGTCTGCAACGCCGGATAGGGCATGACCCCGAAGTGGTCTGCGAGCGGCGAACCGAAGCTGCGCAGAGGGGCCAGCAGCTCCTCGCCGCGGGCCACGTCGCCGGCATAGCAGGCCGCCAGTCCGATCGCGGGCGCACCGTCGGGTGTCGTGAGGATGGCCGCCATCGTGGTGAGCTCATCCGGCGCCGTCGCCGTGAACTCGCGGAAGAAACGCAGGACGTCAGTGCCCCGATCCAGCCCGTGCGCGACGAGGCCACCGAACACCTCTCGCAGAGGGTGCAGCCGGAACGAGAACGACGTCACCACGCCGAAGTTGCCGCCACCGCCACGCAGGCCCCAGAGGAGATCGGAGTTCTCGCCGTCATCGACCCTGACGCGGCCGGCATCGGCCGTGACGACCTCGGCCGCCTGCAGGTTGTCGCAGGCGAGCCCATGCTTGCGCACGAGCCAGCCGAACCCGCCGCCGAGCGTGAACCCGGCGATGCCCGTCGCGGAGACGAGTCCACCGGTCGTCGCCAGCCCGTGCGCGTGCGTCGCCGCATCGACGTCGGCCCACGTCGCACCTGGTTGGACCACCGCAGTAGCGTCGTCCGCGTCGACGACGACGCGCCGCAGATCCGAGAAGTCGATCGCCAGTCCACCGTCGACGAGAGCGCTCCCGGCCACGTTGTGGCCCCCGCCGCGCACCGAAAGCGGCACGTCGTGGGCGCGCGCGAACTCTATGCAGCGGCGCACGTCGTCGCTGCTGTGGCAGCGTGCGATGGCCGCCGGACGACGGTCGGTCATCCCGTTGAACAGAGCGCGCGCCTCGTCGTAGGACGGATCATGGGGCGTGAGTAGCGGACCATCGAGCGCCTCGGCAAGACGGCGCAGATCGTGAGTGGAAAGCTCATTGGCGGGGAGATCAGCGGCCATCGGGCACCTCCTTCGCGGGAAATCGTCAGAGGTTTCGTGCCCCTGTACGCGCGATCTGAAGACGTTGGCCTCTTCCGGTCTACTCCAGATCGACTCGAGCCACTGCGATGCCGTCGCCGCGCAACTCTAGCAGCGCCACGCTGCGCAGCAAGCCGAATCGTGCGGGACCGGCGGCGCCGGGGTTGAGGTAGAGCACGCCATCCTCCCAGACCTCGGCGAAGCGGTGCGAATGGCCCGTCACTACCACGTCGAAGCCTTCGCGCGCCGGCTCGTGGTCGCGCAGCAGCGCTTCGCGCACGTGCGCGACCAGCAGCCGGCGCCCGCCCAGCTCCAGCACGGCCTCCAACGGCAGTTCGGCAACGAGCCAGCCGTCGACGTTGCCGCGCACGGCGGTCACCCGAGCGATCTCGCGCAACCCCTCCAGAACCCCGGAGCCGACGTCGCCGGCGTGCACGATGTGTGCGACGCCGGCGAAGATCTCAGACACCGCGGGATCGAAGCGGCCGTGGGTATCCGAGATCACGCCCACCTTCACTGCGTCCATCCCGTCCCCCTTCCGCGCCCTATCATCGACACCGATCGCCTCCGCCTCTCGCCGTCGTCAACCTTGATAGTATCCGCGCCATGAAGGGTCTGTCCGGCAAGCAGGTCGTCGTCACCGGCGGCAGCAGCGGCATCGGCGCCGACACGGTCGCCCGCTTCCGCGACGAGGGTTGCGCGGTCACCGACCTCTCGCGTCATCCGGGCCCCGGCGGCATCGTCTGCGACGTCGGCGACCGCGCCCAGGTCGAGGCAGCGTTCGCCCGGTTGGGCCACGTCGATGTCGTCATCAACAACGCCGGCACCAGCTTTCGTCACCTCGCCCGCGACATCACCCCAGACGAGTGGCAGCAGGTCCTGCAGACCAACCTCACCGGCGCCTTCAACGTCGCCCAACTGGCCGGGCGCGCGATGCTCGACGGCGACGGCGGGGTCATCATCAACGTCGCCTCGACCAACGCCCTCGTCGGCCATCCCTTCTACGCCGACTACAACGCGACCAAGGCGGCGCTGCTCGCCCTCACGCGCACACTGGCCCTCGAATGGGCCCCGACGGTGCGCGTCAACGCGGTCTGCCCCGGCTACGTCATGACGCCCATGCAAGAGGCCGAGTACACACCAGAGATGATCGAGGCGGTGAACGCCAAGATCCCTCTGCGCCGCCACGCGCGGCCGGACGAACTGGCGGCGCTCTTCGCATTCATGGCCTCCGACGAAGCGGCCTACATGACCGGAGCGGCGGTCGTGATCGACGGCGGCGAAACGGCCGGGGGGCTGGCGAGCCGCTAGCCGGCCGCGAGCCGCCGTGAGGATCGCCCGAGGCCGCCGCTCGTCACGCCGCCTCGGAGCTTGCGTTCCTGGGCTCCATACCCACGGCTCGAAGCATGTCGGCGGTGAGCTGCTGGCGCGTCTCGCGGTAGCCCTCCCAGGGGTCTTCCTTCAGGCGCGCGATGCGGCGGCGCAGGTTCCCCACCGTGTACTGGTCGCCGCGGGTCCTGGCGCTGAGCTCGTCCCAGTGCAGCGGCGCGCTCACCGGCGCGCCCGGGCGGCGCCGCGTCCCGTAAGGAATGACGAACGTGGCGCCGCGACCGTTGCGCAGGTAGTCGATGAAGGTCTTGCCCGGGCGCTTCTTGAGCGACATGGTCGCGATGAACCGCGTCGGGTCGGCGGCCACCATCGCGTCGGCCAGCGCATGCGAGAAGTCCTTGACCTCGTCCCAGCCACGTGTCGGCTCGAGCGGCACGACGACGTGCAGTCCCTTGCCGCCGCTCGTCTTGACGAAGCTGCGCAGACCGAGGCCCTCGAGCAGGTCGCGCAGGATCCTCGCCCCCTCGACGACCCGCGGGAACGGCAGACCGTCGGCGGGATCGAGATCGAACACCATCTGGTCGGGCCGCTCGAGCGTCGCTACATGCGAACCCCAGACATGGAACTCGAGCGCGCCCATCTGCACGAGCGCCAGGATGCCCGCCGGCGAGTCGACCGCCACGTAGACGCCCGAGCGACCGTCCTCTTTGATGGCCACTCGCCGGATCGTTTCAGGCAGGCTGCCGGTGGCGTGCTTCTGAAAGAAGCACTCGCCGGTGTAGCCCGTGGGGCACCGCACCAGGGTCAGCGGGCGCCCGGCGACGTAGGGCATGTACCGGTCCGCCAGATCGTCGTAGTAGCGCGCCACGTCGAGCTTGGTCAGGCCGATGTCCGGATACACCACCCGGCCGGGGTGACTGATGGCGATCTCGCCCACGATCACCCCTTCTTCGTCCTTCCGCGGTGACGACCGTGCCGGCGCCGGCCTGGCTGCGGGCGGCGGCGCGAACGGCCGCTCCGCAGCCGTGGGCGCCGCCGCCCGCTCCGCCACGACATCGCCCGCCGGCTTGTCGAGCCGCAGTCCCTCGAACGACGGGTGGCGGAACATGCCCCGGCCGTTCCAGCTCAGGTACTCGATCTCGACCACCAGCTCGGGCGCGACCCAGTGCACGCCGCGGGCCTCGCGGCCCGTCGGTGGGTCGACCAACGCGGGCTCGTCGCGCCCGAGCCGCTCGAGGCGGGCACGCAGGTCGCGCATCGTGGTCTCGTCCCAGCCCGTGCCGACCCGGCCCGCGAAGTACAACGGCCCGCCGGGCTCTTCGTGGAACCCCAGCAGCAGCGCGCCGACGCCGCCGCCGGTCTCGGCGCGGTCGGTGAAGCCGCCCACCACGAACTCCTGTCGCTCCATGCACTTCACCTTGAGCCAGTCGCGCCCGCGCCCCGGCCGGTAGGGCGAGCTCGCCCGCTTGGCGATGGCGCCCTCGAGCGCGAACTCGCACGTTTTCCTGAAGAACTCCTCACCCCGGCCCTGCAGGTGCTCGACGTACCGTATGCGGGCGCCGGGAGACTGGCCCGCAAGCAGGCGCTGAAGCGCCTGCTTGCGGGCCAGCAACGGCGCCCGCGTCAAGTCGTAGCCGTCCAGATAGAGCAGGTCGAAGACGTAGTAGACGACGCGGCCCTCGGGATCGGTGCCGCTCTGCAGGGCGCTGGCGAGCTCGAGGAAGCTGGTGCGCCCGTCGTCCTTGACGTAGACGACCTCACCATCGAGCAGAGCCTCGTGGGCCGGCACCTGGGTCAGAGGGTCGAGCAGGGTCGGGAAGTGCTCGGTCCAGTCGGCGCCGCGCCTGGTGTACAGGCGCGCGGCGCCGTTATCGAGGCGGCACATCACCCGGTAGCCGTCGAGCTTGATCTCGTGCAGCCACTCCTCGCCGCGCGGCGGCTCGACGACCAGGGTGGCCAGTTCGGGCGTGAGGCGGTCCGGAAGCGTTCCCTTGCGAGCGCCCTCGATGGCGGCTGGATCGAGCCGCGACTGCTCGCCCCGGTCGTCGCCGTCGGAATGCCAGACGTGGTCGGCGTCGGCCGCTATCTGCTCGAGCGAGCGCCCGGTCTTCACACTGTCCGGCAGGCGTGCCGTGACATCGGCGTCCTCCCCGCTGCGCGCCTCGTCGTCGCGCTCCTTGAACAGCAGCCAGTTCTCCTTGCCGTCCGTCTCGTCAGGGCGCGGCTTGAGACGCACGAGCATCCAGGCGCCGCGCAGCTTCTCTCCTTCGAGCCGGAACTTCAGAGCACCATCCCGGTAGCCCGTCTCGGCGTCGCGATCGCCGATGTAAGACCAGCGGCCGCGATCCCAGACCATCACGGTGCCACCGCCGTACTGACCTTTGGGGATCACGCCCTCGAAGTCGTTGTAGTCGAGCGGGTGGTCCTCGACATGGACTGCCAGATGCTTCGCCGCCGGGTCGAGGCTGGGGCCCTTCGGGACGGCCCAGCTCACCATCACGCCGTTCAGCTCGAGCCGCAGGTCGTAGTGCAGCTGCCGCGCGGCGTGCTTCTGGATCACGAACAGGTCGCCGGCGGCGCTGGACGCCACTTCGGGCGCCGGCTCGGGCGTCTTGTCGAGCATGCGCTTCTTGCGGTACTCCTCGAGCGGCTGCTTCATGCCGCCTTGCGGCCGCCCTTGCCGCCGCGCTTGGCGGGCTTCTCCTTCGCAGCGTCACCGTCGTCTGCGCCGCCGCTCGCCGCCTTCACCTGGTCGACGCTGCGCTTGAGCAGCGCCATGATGTCGACGACCTGGCCTTCGCCGGTCCCGCCCGAGGGCTGTGCCGTCGTCGCGACCGCGGCCTGCCCCGAGGCATCCTTCTCTTCGATCATCTTCAGGATGTCGTCGCGGTACGAGTCGCGGTACTCCTCGGGGCTCCAGGGCTTCGACCATCGCGCCGACGAGCTGTTCGGCCATGGTGATCTCGGCCTCGTTGACGCCGAGCTCACCGAGGTCGTCGCTCGGCACGTCGATCTCGGCCGGGTCGCGCAGCTCGTAGGCGAAGCGCAGCACCTCGAGCACCATCACGTCGCCGCGCGCGACCACCGCGCAGAGGTACTGCTTGGTGCGGATGACGACCTTTGCCACCGCCACGCGATCGGTCGAGCGCAGCACCTGGCGCAGCAACGCATAGCCCTTCTTGCCGGAGCCGACCGGCCCCAGGTAGTACGGCTTGTCGTAGTAGATGATGTCGATCTCGTCGGCGTTCACGAAGCCGAGGATGTCGATGCTCTGCGTGGCCTTGGGATTGGCCCGCTTGAAGTCGTCCTCTGTGAGCACGACGTAGTGGCCTCCGCCGGTGTCGTAGCCCTTGACGATCTCTTCGTAGGGCACCTCGTCGCCAGTGCCCTCGTCGACGCGCTTCTCGCGCACCCGGGACATCGTCCGTCTGTCGAGCTGGTTGAAGCGCAGTTCCTGACGGCTCTCGGCCGCATACAGCGACACGGGGATGTTCACGAGCCCGAAACTGATCGCGCCCTTCCAGATTGATCTGGGCATGCCTGCACCTCCTTGGTTCCTCATGTCCCCGGCAACGGCCCAATCGCTAACAGGGCACTCGCATAATCCCGACAAGTTTTGTCCTTGTAGCGAGCGGAGATACCTGCTATTGTCTTGTTCGTAGATTCACGAAGAGCCGGTGCAGTTCCCGCCGCGATCACGCGGCAACGGATCCTCTTCAAACCCCAGCCCGAGAAACCTGAGTGCCGCCGGCAGTTTTCTCCATACACAGGAGACACTGTCGCCCTATGAGTACACTCACCCTACCGTTCTCCGGGCTCGCCCTGGAGCGCCCCCTGCTCGACGCCGTAGCCAAGCTGGGCTACGACACGCCGACCCCCATCCAGGAACAGGCCATCCCCCAGATCCTCGAGGGCCGCGATCTCGTCGGCTGTGCCCAGACCGGCACCGGCAAGACGGCCGCCTTCGTGCTGCCCGTCCTGCAGCGGCTGGGCAAGGGCACGGGCGTGCGCGCCCTGGTCGTCACGCCGACCCGCGAGCTCTGCGCGCAGATCGACGAAGTGAGCCGGATCGTCTGCAAGTTCACCGGCCAGCATGTCGTGGCCGTCTACGGCGGCGTGCCCTACGAGCCCCAGGCCGCCAAGGTCAAGAAGGGCGTCGATCTCGTGATCGCCACCCCGGGCCGCCTGCTCGACATGATCCAGCGCGGCGATCTGAGCCTTTCGCAGGTCGAGATCCTCGTGCTCGACGAAGCCGACCGCATGCTCGACATGGGCTTCTGGCCCGACGTCCAGCGCATCATGCGCAAGCTGCCCGAACGCCGCCAGAACCTGCTGTTCTCGGCGACCATGTCACGGGGTGTGCTCGAAGCCATCCGCGACACGCTGCGCGACCCGATCCGCATCCAGGTCGGCGAGATGGCCATGCCGGTCGACGAAGTCGAGCAGGCCGTCCTGCCCGTCCACGGCGACCAGAAGATCGAGCTGCTGGTGCACTACCTGCGCCATCACAAGCCCGAGCGGACGCTGATCTTCACGCGCACCAAGCACCGCGCCGACCGGCTCGAGCGGCAGCTCAGCCGCCACGGGATCAAGGGCACGATCATGCACTCCAACCGTACGCAGTCGCAGCGCGAGCAGGCGCTGAGCGGCTTCAAGTCCGGGCGCTACAGCGTGCTGATCGCGACCGACATCGTCGCGCGCGGCATCGACGTCGAAGGCATCTCGCACGTGATCAACTTCGACATCCCGATGAAGCCCGAGGACTACGTCCACCGCATCGGCCGCACCGCTCGCGCCGGCGCCAGCGGCGAGGCCCTGAGCCTGCTCACCGCCGAGGACGTCCACGAACTCAAGGCGATCGAGCGCCTCATCGGTTCCGAGCTCGAGCGCCGCGACGTGGTCGGGTTCGAGTACCTCGAGCGTACGATCCCCGACTCCAAGGACGTCCCCAAGCGGCCCGGCAAGCTGCTCTATCGCGGCGGCGCCCAGCGCGCCATGGCGCGCGGCTTCCGCTTCAGCCGACCGAAGAAGCGCTAGAAGTCGCGGCGGGCGGGGCGGCCTGCGGCCGCCCCGCCTCAGCCTCTTCACCCAAGTCTTCAACATGTGCCGTTCGCTTGGCCTTCCTCACGATGTTCGAGGCCATCCATGGAACGGGTCAGTAACAGTCGACGGCATACAGGCCGGCGCGGGGCGCAAGCCCTGCGCCGGCCGTCCACACTTAAGGAACCCCCTGCGACGCCATGCCGGCGATGTCGGCTAGGGTCGCGCCGTCCTGAAGATCAGCGACTCGGTGCCGGCCTTGTCGTACAGGGTGAGCGTGCCCCCCGAGAGCCTGTACGACGCGGCACCGCCGAGCAGCTTCATGTACGCGGCTTCGGCCCGCATAGCGGGCGCCGGCCCGGCCATCTCGGTCTGGGCAAGGTCGCCGACCGAGAAGGCATTGCCGGCGCCGGTGGTGTACGGCCCGCCGTAGCTGTTGACCGCGCTCGTGCCCGAGATCTTGCCGCCGGCAAACGCCGCGGTGATCGTGAAGGCACGCGGGTCGGGCGAGCTCAGCGTCCACCCGGTCAGTCGCCACCGCGTACCGTCGAGTGCCGCCTTGCCGCTGCCGCCGGCGGCACCCCCGCAGCCGGCCAGGACCAGGAGCGTGAGCGCCAGTGAGGCCACGGCCACTGCGCCGGCGACCAAGATCGTGCGGATGGTGCGTGACATGTGGTGCCTCTTTCGATCGCGTTCGCTCGGGTGTGCGCGGTGGAGTGACGCGTGGGCACGGCGCCGGGTTCACGCGATGGTCGCCGGCCACCGCGTGTAGCATGAGGCGCGACGACGTCCCGAAGGAGGTCACATGAGCGACGAGCGCGAAGGCCCGAGCGAGGCCCATCACCCGGCTCCCTCCGACCCCGAGATCACCCGGGAGGAGACCTTCCTTCTCGGCCCCGTCGGTCCATACTCCGCGCCACGGCTGTCGGCAGGCATGCTGAACGACGATGGCGGCGGCGCACAGGACCATGCCGATCACAGCTGGAAGTCACACGCGCTCGAAGAAGGCGCGCCCGCCGGGCAACGTCCTGGCCTGTGGCAGACGATCCGCGGCTGGTTCGGCGGCACATAGCGACACGCCGGCCAGCGCTCTTCCGGACTTGTTGGTAGCGGCGGTAGGACTCGAACCTACGACACGCGGATTATGATTCCGCTGCTCTGACCAGCTGAGCTACGCCGCCACCGGGCGTGTAATCGTAGCAGACGGGACTGACGGCCTCAAACTCGCGGACCGCCTCGCCGGACTCGCGCTGGCCCTTGGCGGCGATGATTGCCGCTGCCGTCAGCACGCGAGAAGCCACTCCCCGTTCGGGCCACTGGAACTGTGTCCTGGCATCACGCCTACGCCAGTGTGTACAAGTCGCGCGCCTGACTTTAGAGTGTCTCTCGGCTTGGCATCCTCGATAAATGCACATATACTGTGCAGGCATTCACAATCGGCGCGCCCCGAGCAACCTGATCAAGTCACCCCCTAGCTGCCGGACCCCCCTCCGGTAGCCCCTTCGGGGCGGGGCCGGCGTGAGCCGGCCCTGCCCACCCCTTTCCCTCGCACACCCAATCGACTGCGCCCCAGAGGCGCAAAAGGACGTGAGACCATGCAGGCCAGACCGACCCGACTCCCGTGGCTCTTCTTCATCGGCCCCGACGGCGTCGTCCATTCGACGCGCAGCGCCGACCAGGAGGTCACGCTCCGCGCGGCCGCCATCCAGGGCCTCGGGCACATCATCGTCGCTTAGGCCACCTCGAAGTATGGCGGGCGGGTGCTCCGCACCCCGCAACGCGTTGGGACAGCGGCCTCGGCGTTGTGGACGTCCGTTGGTTGAACCAGGGTACTCTTTCGGGTACCATCCTCAGGCTCCCGGGGGAGTGCCCGAGTGGTTAAAGGGGGCGGACTGTAAATCCGTTGGCTCAGCCTACCTAGGTTCAAATCCTAGCTCCCCCACCAGCAGGCCCGGTTAGCTCAGCAGGCAGAGCACCTCCATGGTAAGGAGGGGGTCCGCGGTTCGAATCCGCGACCGGGCTCCATCTCCTTCCTCCGCTCCTTGCTCCGCGCCCGCCTCGACCGGTACGCTCAGGGCATGTCGTCCGAGCGCCTGCGCATCCTCGTCGTCACCAACATGTGGCCCAGCCCGGCTCACCCCGCCTACGGCGTGTTCGTTCGCGATCAGGTCGAGGCACTGCGGGCGACCGGCGAGGTCGAGGTCGAGGTCTTCCACTGGGACGCGAGCGGGCGGCCGTGGCGGTACGCCACGGCCGCCCTCGAGCTGGCGCTGACCCGTGTCAAGGCCGATGTCGTGCACGCGCACTACGGGCTCTCGGGCGTCGTCGCACTGGCAGCGCCGCGTCGCGTGCCGCTGGTGCTCACCGTCCACGGGCGCGACTGCCATCATCCGGTGGTCAGGCGGCTAACGGCGCTGGTGGCCCGCCGGGCCGCCGCTGTGATCGCGGTCTCCGACGAACTCGCCGGCATCTGCCCGTTCCCTGTCACTCAGATCGTGCCCGTGGGTGTCGACCTCGACCTGTTCCGGCGGCTGCCTCGCAATGGCGCCCGCGCGCAACTCGGGCTCGACGCCGCGCGGCGTGTGCTGCTCTTCCCCGCCGATCCCGCCCGGCCCGAGAAACGCTACGACCGGGCGCAGGAGCTTGCCGCGACGCTGCCCGCGGTTGAGCTGATCGCACTGCACGGCCGTCCGCACGACGAGGTGCCGCTATGGCTCAACGCCGCCGACGCGGTGATCGTCACCTCAGAGCGGGAGGGCTACGGGATGGCCTGCGTCGAGGCGCTCGCCTGCGACATACCGGTGGTGAGCACGCCCGTCGGCATCGCGCCGGCGCTGCTCGCCGGTGTCGAGGGATGCCTGTGCGCCCCGTTCGCGGCCGGGGTGTGGGGCGAACACCTTCGCAAGGTGCTCGCGGCCGACGAGCCCCGGGTAGCCGGACGCGCCGTCGCGGAGACCCAGGGTCTCCCCGAAACGGCGCGTCGCCTGCTCGCCCTCTACCGCGGTCTCAGACCCGCGTGATCTTGAAGCCGGCCACCCGCTCGTCGTCGAGCCGGTGGCCCGCCAAGATCGCGCCCTCGTGCGTCACCGGCTCATGCAGCCTGTATTCGTCGCCGCCGATGTTCACGACCTGACCGGGCCGAGCCGCGAACGGAAGGCAGACACGAGGGGCGATGCCGAGCTGGCGAACGTCGTCGAGTGCGCTCCTGAAGGCCGCATAGTCGATGTGTCCGTTCGCTGTCACAGTACGTGATATCGGGCGGCGACCCGCCAGTCTTGACCGCGACAGCCCAGACTCCGTGTGCAGATCAGACGACGGTCTTCAGCAGATGCGAGGCAGGAGTTCGCCCACTGGCATGTCGACGATGCGGCGGGTGCCGTAGACCGTACGCAGGGCGACGCGCCCGGGATGACCGGCCGAGGCGGTGCCGATGCGCGCTGCGCGGGCGCCCTCCGGGCGCCCGCGCAGCGCCGCCAGCACCGCCTCGGCCTTGCCGGGCGCCACGGCGAACACCATCTTGCCTTCGTTGGCCAGGGCCAACGGGTCGTAGCCGAGCAGCTCGCAGGCGGCGCGCACCGCGGGCGCGACCGGCAGCGCCGTCTCGTCGAGGTCGAGGCCCAGCCCCGTCTCTTCGGCGAGCTCGGCCAGCACCGTCGCCAGGCCGCCGCGCGTGGGATCGCGCATGAAGTGCACGTCCGCGCCGCCGGCCGCCAGAGCGGCCTCGACCAGCGCCCACAGCGGGGCGCAGTCGCTTGCGACGTCGATCTCGAAGTGGAAGTCGCCGCGTGCGGCGAGCACCGCCAGCGCATGATCGCCGAGTGTGCCCGACAGCAGCAGCTCGTCGCCCGGCCGCACGGCCGCCGCCGAGACGTCGTGGTCGACCACGATCTCGCCGACACCCGTGGTCGTGATGAAGAGCCCGTCGGCGGCGCCGCGCTGCACCACCTTCGTGTCGCCGGTGACGATCGCCACGCCGGCTTCGGCGGCGGTGGCCGCCATGCTGGCGCAGACCTCGTGCAGGCGCGCGAACTCGAAGCCTTCCTCGATGACGAATGCGGCGGCGAGGCCCAGGGGCCTCGCCGCCGCCGTCGCCAGGTCGTTGACCGTGCCCGCCACCGACAGCCGGCCGATGTCACCACCGGCGAAGACCAGCGGCTGCACCACATGGGCGTCGGTGGTCAGGGCGATGCGCCTGCCGGACGCGGCCAGCACCGCTGCATCGTCGAGCCGTTCGAGCACAGGGTTCGCGAAGTGCGCCAGAAAGACGTCGCGCACCAGGTCGCGGTACAGCCGGCCGCCGCTGCCGTGGCCGAGCAGGATGCGCTCGGCGCTGCTCATGCCGGTCCCGCCACGGCACGGTAGCGGTAGTGCGCCGCGCACGACCCCTCGCTCGAGACCATGCAGGCGCCCACCGGTGATTCGGGCGTGCAGCGCTGGCCGAACAGGGCGCACTCGGAAGGATCGATCACGCCCCGCAACACCTCGCCGCAGCGACAACCGAGCGGCTCTTGCGGCGTGCCGGGGTCGACCGCGAAGCGCTCTTCGGCGGCGAAGCGGCGATACTCGTCGCGCAGGCGCAGCCCCGACCCGGGGATGACGCCGAGCCCGCGCCACGTGGCGTCGCCGGGCTCGAACACGCGCTCGATGATCTCTTGGGCGACACGGTTGCCGGCAGCCGTGACCACGCGCGGGTACGCGTTCTCGACCGCCGGGATTGTTTGGCCGGCCAGCAGGACGAGCGCCTCGAGCACGTCGGCGGCCTCGAAGCCCGCGACCACGCCGCCGACGCCGTACTCGTCGGCCAGGAACCGGTAGCAATCGCTGCCGGTCACGACGCTCACGTGACCGGGCAACAGGAACCCGTCGATCGGCGTCTCGCCGAGGTCGAGCAGCGCCCGCAGCGCGCCCGGCATCGTCTTGTGGAGGCTCAGTATCGAGAGGTTCTCGAGGCCGTGGTCGACGGCCAGCAGCAGCGTGGCGGCCACCGTGGGCGCCGTCGTCTCGAAGCCGATGCCGACCAGCACGAACTGCCGCTCCGGTTCGTGGGCCGCCAGGTCGAGCACGTCGGCGGGCGAGTACACCACCCGTACGTCGGCGCCCGCCGCACGCTCGCCGGCGAGGCTGCTGCGCGATGCAGGCACGCGCACGAGATCGCCGAAGGTCGCGATCGTCACGCCGGGCAGGCGCGACAGGGCGACGACGACATCGAGATCGCCGACGGCCGTGACGCAGACCGGACAGCCGGGACCGGAGATGAGCCGCATGCCGGGCGGTAGCAGATCGCGCAGGCCGAACCGCGAGACGGCCATAGTGTGCGTGCCGCAGACTTCCATGAAGGTGAGGCCGGGATGCGACTCGGCCGCCCGGGCCAGGGCGCGCGCGAGCCGCGCTACGTCAGATGCTTGGGTCATAGCCGGCGCGTGGAGCGCCTGGATGATCCGGATCGTCGGGGAGGTCGGGTCCGCCCTCGTAGGTGTCGGCCATGCCGGAGATCTCTTCGAACAGGCGCAGACGCTCGGCGGCCTCGTCACGGTCGATGACGGCGATCGCAAAGCCCGCGTGCACGAGCACGAAGTCGCCGAGTCTGGCCTGCGGCACCAGCATCAGGTTCGTGCGCTGGACCAGCCCGTCGGCTTCGATCGTGGCGTGGGGCCCGTCGATCTCTGTGATCTGCATGGGGACGGCAAGGCACACGGTGAGAACCTCTATCCGGTCGTTTCGGGGGCGTCGTCGAGCAGGCCGCGCCTACGCAGCAGAGTATAGCCCGCGACCGCGGCCTGCCCAAGCGAGAGGCCGCCGTCGTTGGCCGGCACGAGCGCGTGGGTGAGCACGATGAAGCCGGCGCCGGCCAGGGCGGCCTCTGTCATGCCTGTGAGCAGGCGGTTCTGGAACACGCCACCCGACAGCGCGACCGTCGAGAGACCGGTCGCCGCCCGGGCGCGCTCGGCCAGGTCGAGCGCCAGCGCAGCGACTGTGGCGTGCAGACGCGAGCCGACGACGGCGGGCGGGGCGCCGTGCTCGAGGTCGCCGAGGAGCGCATCGAAGAGGGGCGCGAGCCGCACGACGTGCGGCTCGCGCCCGCCGCCGCCGGCGACCTCGTACGGATAGGGCGCCCCGCCCGCCGCCGACACCATCTCGAGCTCGATCGCCGCCTGTCCCTCGTAGGTGATCGCGCCGCGCACACCGGCCAGCGCGGCGACCGCGTCGAACAGCCTGCCGGCGCTCGAGGTCGGCGGCGCGTTCACGCCCGACTCGACCTGGGCGCTCACCGCCGCCAGCTCGTCGTCGTCGATCGCAAAGCCGGCTCGCCGGGCGCGCTCGACGCCCGCGGGCCCGAACAGCGCCAGCAGCCAGCCGGCCGCAGTACGGAGCGGCCGGGTGATCGCCAGCGCGCCGCCGGGCAAGGGCAGGTACTCGAGGTGGGCGAAGCGCCGGTAGCGCTCGAGGTCGGCCACCAGCACCTCACCTCCCCACAGCGCCCCATCGTCGCCGTAGCCGAGCCCGTCGAGGCTGACGCCGATCGCCGGTCCCGTGTAGCCGTTCTCGACGAGGCACGCGGCGATGTGGGCGTGGTGGTGCTGCACGTCTACAAGCTCGCCGCCGCGCGCCAGCGCGTACTTCGTGGCCAGGTACTCGGGGTGCAGGTCGTGCGCCAGCGCCTCAGGCTCGAGCCGGAACAGCCGCTCGTACAGCGCGACGCTCGCCTCGAAGTGCTCGAGTGTCTCGAGGTTCTCGAGGTCGCCGATGTGCTGGGACAGGAACGCGTTGGCGTCGCGCGTCAGGCAGAAGGTGTTCTTGAGCTCGGCGCCGCAGGCGAGCACCTGCGGCAGCTCGCGGGGCAGCGCCACCGGAAACGGCGCATACCCTCGCGAGCGCCTCACGAGTCGAGGGCGCTCGCCCCGTACGATCGCCACCGAGTCGTCGTAGCGGGCCGCGATGGGGCGATCGTGCAGCAGGTGATAGTCGGGGATGCCGGCCAGTCGGCCGATCTCGGCCACGTCGCTGACGATGGGCTCCTCGGCGAGATTGCCGCTGGTCATGACGAGCGGTCTGCCGGCCGCCTCGAGCAGCAGGATGTGCAGCGGCGTGTAGGGCAGCATCGCCCCGAGGTAGCGCTGCCGCACAGCCACGGCGGGGCTCACCTCGGCCGCCGGCGGCCCACCGGCCGCCGTGGTCCCCAGTTCCATCCCCGGCTCGAGCCCGGCGCCGGCCGCGCGCCACTCGACCAGCACGATGGGATGTTCGACCGAGAGCAGCAGCTCTTCCTCGGCGGGGGTCAGGCGGCAGTGAGCGCGGGCGTGCTCGACCGACGGGAACATCACGGCCAGGGGCTTGTCGGGCCGGCGCTTGCGCTCCTTGAGGCGGCGCACCGCCTCGCCGTCGGTCGCGTCGCAGGCGAGATGGAACCCGCCGAGCCCCTTGATCGCGACGATCGCCCCTTCGCACAACAGCCGAGCTGCCTGGGCGATCGGCTCGTGGCCGCCTGACACGACGACGTCGCCGGCCTGTGGCGCCCCGGGCGAGGCGGCGCTCGCGGCGACGAGAGTCACCTGGGGCCCGCAGACAGGACAGGCGTTGGGTTCGGCGTGGAAGCGCCGGTCGGTCGGGTCCTCGTACTCGCGGCGGCAGGCCGGACAGAGCGTGAACGAGCGCATCGTCGTGCGCTCGCGGTCGTAGGGAAGCTGCTCGATGATCGTGAACCTCGGGCCGCAGTTCGTGCAGTTCGTGAAGGGATAGCGGAAGCGCCGGTCGGCGGGATCGCCCAGCTCGCGGCGGCAGTCGTCGCAGGTGGCGATGTCGGGAGAGACGAGCTGGTAGGCGGAGGGGTCGGCGGCGCTCGCCAGGATGGCGAACGCCGCCGACCCCTCCGCCGCCGCGGGTTCTTCGTCGAACGCCGCGATGAAGGCGCGTGGCGGCGCTTCGCGCGGCAAAGCCGCGCAAAACGCCGCCACGCGCTCGGCGGCGCCTTCGATCTGGATCTCGACCCCGGCCGAGGTGTTGCGCACCCAGCCCGTCACGGCGCAGCGCAGGGCCAGGTTGTAGACGAACGGCCGGAACCCGACGCCCTGCACCACCCCCCGCACTCGCAGGCGGCGCGCGACGATCGCAGCCGGGGTACCCCCCTCGCCGTTCAGCGGAGTAGGCGTCACCCGGGGCATCGGAACTGGTGATCCTCCTCGAAGACCAGGCAGTGGCAGGTCGCGCAGCGCAGTGTGTAGGTGAACCCGACCGGCACTCCGTGCGCTTCGCAGAGGGCGATCTCGGCGGCGAGGACCTCGAACTCCTCCTCGTCGCAACTCAGGCACGACTGCAGGACCTCTTCGCCCAACCGGTAGCTCTGGCGCAGCGCCGCCATGGCTTCGCGCTCGCCGGGGTGGAAGGGCACGTCGGCCTCGAGCTCGCCGCCGGTAGACACCGCCATGGGCCGGCCGCCCCACTTCACCTGGCCGGGCAGGTAGGCGATGCGGTAGCCCTGCCTGCGGAGCTCCTGCTGAAAGCGGCAGCCTTCGGTGCAGCGCTCGCCGCGCATCTCGCCCAGATGCTCGCGCAGCACGTCGTGGGCGATCGCGAAGGCGCGCAGGTCGACCTCGTCGACGTCTTCGGGCGGCGGGGCCTTCGGCGGCCGCCCCCGCCGTCGTGACTCGCCGTCGCGCACCAGTCCCAGCATGCCGATCCCCGGATCGGCTTCGAGCGCCGCGACGGCGGCGTCGAGCCAGCCCGGCGTGAGCAGCAGGTCGTCTTGGATGCGCACGAGGATGTCGCCCGACGACATCTGAAAGGCGGTGTCGACGCCGCAGTGGGCCATCTCGCGCTCAGAGGCCTCGAGGGCGATCGCCGAGACGTCGCCACGCAGGTAGTGACGGGTGATGTAGCCGACGACATCCTCGTAGTGCTGGGCAGCGAGGATGATGACCTCGATCTCGCGATCGGTCGTCTCGCGGATGCGATGCAAGGTGGTACGCAGGGGGCCGACCCCGTGGGTCGACACGACGGCGATGCTGACGCTGTGACCATTGGCGACGGTATCGCTCATCGCCCTGGCCCCTCAGGCCGGACCGGCGAGGGCCGCGGGCGCCGCGCCGGTGGCGATCTCGGCGGCCACCAGCTCGACGAGCCGGTCGGCCGCCGCGGCCACCGGCGCGGACAAGCCCTCGCCGAACGTCTCGACGTCGGCGGCCTCAGCCGTATAGACCACGACTTCGGCCGGCATCTCGTAGCCCAGCCTGTGGCCGAGCTCGAGGGCGGTCCCGAGGTGGATGCTGTGGGCCGAGCCGTAGCGATGGCCGCCGCGAAACTCGTTGCCGTCGATGCGCCGGATCTCGCCGGGCGGGCGTCCAGTCATGATGGCATCGATAATAACGACCTTCGTGAAGCCGCGCACGAGTTCGAGCAGGCGAAGGCCGCCGACCTCGCTCTGGGCGACCTCCACGTCCGCCGGCATGGGGAGATCCCCCAGACGCTGCGCCACGACCAGGCCGAGCGCGTCGTCGGAGAGGATCGGGTTCCCCATGCCGAGGACGAGAGTGGACACCTACATGAACCTCTTGGCGCTGGTGATGACGTCGCCGCTCGACTCGGAGCGCACGGTCACCTCGAGCGGCATCTCGCCGGGCAGGGTGTGCGTGGCGCAGCCGAAGCACGGGTCGTAGGCGCGGAAGGCCATCTCGATCATGTTGAGCGGGCCTTCGCCGATCTCGGTGCCGCCCTTGATGAGGCCTTCGGCGGCCTTCTTGAGCGACATCGAGATCGCGGCGTTGTTGTTGGTCGTCCCGACGATCAGGTTCACGTTGGTGACGATGCCCTTGTCGTCGGTCTTGTAGTGGTGGTAGAGGGTGCCGCGCGGCGCCTCGACCACGCCCACGCCCTCGCCCACGATGCCGGTGGGGATGGCGCGCACGTCGGGGTTGGTGAGGTCGGAGTCGTTGGCGAGCTCGTTGGCCCGCTCGGCCGCGTACATGAGCTCGACCAGCCGCGCCCAGTGCGTCGCCAGGGTAGCGTGCACCGGCTTGCCGCCGAGCGTCGCGTACATGCGCTCGTACTCGGCCTGGGCGAGCGGCGTGGCCATGCCGTCTGCGGCGTTGCAGCGCGAGAGCGGCGAGGCGCGATAGACGCCCGAGTCCGGGCCGTCGACGAAGCCCTTCCAGCCGACCTTCTTGAGGTACGGATAGACGAGGTAGCTGTAGGGCTCGACGTGCTCGGCGAGCACGTCGAGGTAGTCGTCGCCCGAGAACTTCACGAACTCCTTGCCTGACGGGTCGACGACGCGCACCTTGCCGTCGTAGAAGTTGATCTTGTTGTTCTCGTCGACGAGGCCCATGTAGTAGGTCTCGTGGGTGAAGGCGTCGCTCTTGATGAGCTCGACGTAGTCGTTGTTGGCGAGCACGACGTCGTCGAAGATCTGCAGCGCGACCTTGGCGAACTCGACCTGGCCGGCGGTGATCTCCTTGAGGCGCTCCTGCTCCTCTTTGGTCACCGGCTTGCTGACGCCGCCCGGCAGACCGGCGACCGGGTGGATCGCCTTGCCGCCGATGATCGAGACGAGCTCGTTGCGAGTCGGCGCGCATCTTGATGACGGCGCCGCCGATCTCGAGCCCGACCTTGGCGATCACGCCGAGGATGTTGCGTTCGGCGGGATCGGCGGTGGGGCCGACGACGAAGTCGGGGCCGGCGAGCACGAAGAAGTGCGTCGTGTGGTCGCCGGCGAAGAAGCCGTTGTAGAGCAGCTCGCGAAGCTTGCGGGCCGTAGGCGTGGGCTGCACGCCGAAGACGGCGTCGATGGCCTTGGTGGCGGCCATGTGGTGCGCTTCTGGGCAGACGCCGCAGATGCGCGGCGTGATGCGCGGCCAGCTCCTCGACCGGGCGGCCGACGCAGAAGCGCTCGAAGCCGCGCAGCTCGGGGATCTGGAAGTAGACGTTGGCGACTTCGCCGGCGTCGTTGACGAAGATCTCGATCTTGCCGTGACCTTCGAGCCTGGTGATCGGATCGATGCTTATCTTCTTCATCAGACCCTCGCCCTCCTGAGCAGCGAACTGGCGAGACCGAAGCGGTAGAACGTGCCGACCGGGTCGGGGACCGTGGCCGCGATGCGGGCGATCTCGTCGGGATCGGGCGCGTCGACGATCGACGCGACGGTGCTGAGCATCTTGGCGCCCTGGTCGACCACGCCCTCGGGCGGACCGTAGCAGCCGCGGCAGGCCATGTTGGCCTTGGTGCAGCGCGAGCCGCAGCCGGCGCGCGTCGCCGGCCCCATGCAGATCAGGCCCTGTTCGAGCAGGCACTTCTCGGGATCGGGGATGAACTCCCAGATGCGCCTGAAGGCGGTGATCTTCTTTTCTTCCTTGACCCGCTCGCACTCGTCGCAGCAGGTCTTGTGGCCGACGCCGATGACCGCCCCCTTCGGGGGCAGCTCGGCGTCGCCCTTCAGCGCGGCGGTGACGAGCTCGAGCACGCCCCAGATCTGGTGCGCCTCAGGGGCGCAGCCGGGAATGACGTAGTCGACGTCGACGGTCTGCAGCAGCGTCTTCACGGTGTCGTACAGGTGGGGCAGCTCGAGCTCGCCCTCGGGCACCGCGTAGGTCTCTGCGGGTAGACCTTGTCGGGGTTGTCGATCGACGGGTTCTGCGTGTAGACGAGGTCCTTGATCTCTTGCGCGTTCGAGACGTTGGCGAGACCCGGAATGCCGCCCATGCTCGCGCAGGCGCCGAAGGCGACCATGACCTTGCTCTTCCGGCGCAGCAGCTTGGCGATGTGTTCGTTCTCGGAGTTGCGGATGGCGCCGTTGAACAGGCAGACGTCGATGTAGCCGTCTTCGAAGGCCTCGACGTCTTTGTACTTGAAGTCGACGGCCACCGGCCAGAAGACGATGTCGAAGTCCTCGGCGACGTCGAGGATCTTCTCGCCTGATCTCGAGCACGGCGATCTCGCAGCCGCCGCACGCGGCGGCCCAGTACATCGCCAGCTTGAACTTGCTCATGCCGGCACCTCCTCGCGCACGGGTTCGGCGATGCCGGCGGCCTCGTCGGTGAACTGCTTGCCCCAGCCCAGCGGGCCGAGCGCGCGGATCTCCTCGGTGAACTCGGTCACGACGCGGGCGAACTTGTCGCCCTCGGCGGCCGAGACCCACTCGAGGCGCACACGGCCGTGCTCGAGGCCCAGCTGCTCGAGCAGCTTCTCCATCAGCGGGTAGCGCCCCGCCGTGCGGTAGTTGCCGTTGATGTAGTGGCAGTCGCCGGGGTGGCAGCCGGCGATGAGCACGCCGTCGGCGCCCTCGGCGAAGGCCTTCAGGATATGCGTCGGATCGACGCGCCCCGAGCAGTTGGTCTTGATGGGGACCATGTTGGGCGGGTACTTGAGGCGCGACGTGCCGGCGAGGTCGGCGCCGTTGTAGCTGCACCAGCGGCACAGGAACCCGATCAGCCGCGGTTCGAATGCGTTGTCACTCACTGTCGTCTCCTTACGGTCACGCCGGCCTAGAGGGCCAGCGCCCCTTCGATCTCGGCGAAGATCTGCTCGTCGAGGTAGCCGCGCTGTTGCGGCACGTTGGAGCCGCAGGCAGCGACGCACACGCCGCAGCCCTTGCAGGCGGCGTCGATGACCTCGGCCGCATCCTTCTCGTCGTTGTACTGGATCGCGTTGTGCGGGCACAGGCCCACGCAGATGTGGCAGCCGGAGCACTTCTCCGGATCGATGTAGGAGATGGTCGGCTCGACCTTGACCGTCTCGTTGTCGACCAGCGCCAGCGCCCCGGCCGCCGCGGCGCCCGCCTGGGCGACCGTGTCGGGGATGTCCTTGGGGTACTGGCAGCAGCCGGCGATGAAGATGCCGTCGGTGACGGTGGTGACCGGCTCGAGCTTGGGATGGCGCTCGAGGAAGAAGCCGTTGGCGCTGCAGCCGAAGCCGAAGATCTGCGAGACCTCCTTGGCGTCATGCGCCGGCGCCAGCCCGGACGAGAGGATGACCATGTCGACCGGGATGCGGCGCACGATGCCGAGCAGCGTGTCCTCGGTCTTGACCACGAGGCGCCCTTCTTCTTCGGGCGTGAGGGCCACGTCGGTGACCTCGGCGGCACGGCCGCGCACGAAGTTGACGCCCTCGTTCATGAGGCGCTTGTAGAACTCCTCGTAGCCCTTGCCGAAGCAGCGCATGTCGATGTAGAGCTCGTAGACGTCGGTCTCGGCAGGTGCTCCTTGATGAGGTGGGAGAACTTGAGCGAGTACATGCAGCACACGCGCGAGCAGTACTCCTGGTAGTTCTCGTCGCGGCTGCCGACGCAGTGCAGGATGGCCACCGACTTGGGCGGCTCGCCGTTCTTGCAGACGATGTGACCGCCGGTCGGGCCCGAGGCGTTGGAGATGCGCTCGAACTCGAGACTCGTGATCACGTTGTCGAGCCGGCCGTAGCCGTAGCGGCTCTCCTGGGCGGGTCGAAGAGCTCGAAGCCGGTCGCCATGATGATGGCGCCGACCTCGAGCTCGACGATCTCGTCCTTCTGCTCGAAGTCGATGGCGCCAGGGCCGCAGGCCGTGACGCAGGACTGCTGCTTGCACTTGCCCTTCGAGAGCGTGAGGCACTTGGCCGGGTCGATCGTGGCGCGCAGCGGCACCGCCTGCGGGAACGGGATGTAGATGGCGCTGCGGTAGCCGAGACCCTGGTCGAACTCGCTCTTCACCTTGCGCACCACGCACGCCTCCTGGCAAGCGCCGCAGCCGGTGCAGTTGTCGGTGTCGACGTAGCGCGCCTTCTTGCGTGACCTTGACCGTGAAGTTGCCGACGTAGCCGTCGACCTGCTCGACCTCGGAGTAGGCCATGAGGGTGATGTTGGGGTGCTTGCCCAGCGCCGACATCTTCGGCGTGAGGATGCAGGCCGCGCAGTCGAGCGTCGGGAAGGTCTTGTCGAACATCGCCATGTGGCCGCCGATCGAGGGATTGCGCTCGACCAGGATGACGTGCTTGCCGGTGGCGGCCAGCTTGAGCGCCGCCTCGATGCCGGCGATGCCGCCGCCGACGACGAGGACGTCGTGATTGACCGGTACCTCGATGGGCTCGAGCGGCTCGTTGAACGGCAGGCGGTGGATCTGCGCGCTGAGGATGCGCTTGGCCTTCTCGGTGGCCGCCGCCGGGTCGTCGGTCACCCACGAGCAGTGCTCGCGGATGTTGGCCATCTGCAACAGGTACGGGTTGAGGCCCCCGTCGGCCGCGGCCTTGCGGAACGTCGGCTCGTGCATGGTCGGCGAGCAGGCCGCCACGACCACACGGGTGATGCCCAGCTCCTTGATGTCGTTCTTGATGAGGTCCTGACCCGGGTCTGAGCACATGTACTTGTACTCGCGCGCCACGGCCACGTTGGGCTGCGTGGCGGCCCACTCGATGACGTCGTCGACGTCGACCTTGCCGGCGATGTTGGTGCCGCAGTGGCAGATGTAGACGCCGATCTTCTCTTCAGCCATCGTCATCTCCTCCTCGCCGCCGCTCACGCCGGGATCGCCGCGAGCAGGTCGCCACACGGGACGATCTGCTTGTCGAGGGCGAGCTTCTTGGGTTCGACGCCGAGCGCCAGGCCGGCGAGCTGTGTGAAGTACATGACCGGGATCTTGAAGTCGGTCCCGAACATGGCGTTGACCCGCGGCTGGTAGGCCTCGAGGTTCATCTCGCACAGCGGACACGCGGCGACGATGACGTCGGCGTCCTCGTCGGCGGCCGCCTTGAGCAGCTCGTGGCACATGCGCAAGGCGGCCTCTTCCTTGGTCATCATCATCATGCCGCCGCAGCACTTGACCTTGGTCGGGTAGTCGACGACGTCGGCGCCGAGGACCTTGAAGAAGGCGTCCATGGTGGTCGGGAACTCGGGGTCGTCGAACGTGCCCATCGGGCGCGAGTACTGGCAGCCGTAGTAGGGCGCTACCTTGATGCCGGTGAGCCGGCGCGTGACCTTCTCGGCGATGGCCTCGAGCCCGAGGTCGTTGATCAGGACGTCCATGATGTGGCGCACGTTCTTCTGGCCGTCGTAGCTGCGGCCGACTGCGCCGAGCGCCTCGTTGACGGCCTTGAAGACCTCGTCGGACTCGTTCATGTAGCGGTTGGTCTTGGCGAGGGTCGTGTAGCAGGCGTTGCAGATGGCGACGAGGTCTTCGTCGCCCTGCTGCTGGGCGATCGCCAGGTTGCGCGCGGCGATCGCGAACGACTCGAGCTCGCGCACCGAGAAGTAGCTCGTGGCGCCGCAGCAGTTCCAGTCGTCGAGCTCGATCAGCTCGATGCCCAGCTTGGCCATGACCGCCCGGGTCGAGATGTCGTAGGCCTTGCCGGTGGCCTCGGCTGAGCAGCCGGGATAGTAGAGGTATCTCATTGGGCCTTCACCTCCTCGGCCGCGAGGTACGCGGAGATCTTGTTGAGCTCGTCGCGTCCCCTGATGTTCTTGGCAAACAGCGGCAGGCGGCCGGAGAGGAACAGCTTCATGCCGACGCCGGCGAACTTGAGGGCCAGGCCGGGGTTCTTCGTCATCACGAACTTGCCGATGAGCTCGACCTCGTGGTTGCGCCCGTGCTTGTGGACGCTGTCGATGAAGTACTTGGTCATCGCCGGGTTCTTGCTGTCCTTCGGCAGAAGGTCGTACTTGATGGCCAGCCGCTTGAGCTCGTACATGAGGTCGGTGATCTTGATGCCGGCCGGGCAGCGGACCGTGCAGTAGTAGCACGATGTGCACAGCCAGATCGTGTTGCTCTTGACGACGTGGTCGATCATGCCGGCGCGGAACGCGGCGATGACCTCGCGCGGACCGTAGTCCATGAGGTAGCTCGTCGGGCACGACCCGGTGCACGTGCCGCACTGCTGGCAGATCTTGATCTTCTCGCCGGCCGGCATGGCCAGCACGTCCTCTGTGAATCTGCGGTGGAGTTCTTTGGCTTGCGGCGTGGTGGCTAGTTCCGTCATTCTCCTCTCCAGATCCTCACGTGGCTCCCCACGACATCCTCCTCGACTCGCTCGCAGCCGGCGGCTGCGCGTGGACGTTACGCTCGCTCAAGAGTGCGTCAGCCCCTGGTCCCAACGATCGTCTGGGCCGCCGAACGGCCTCCCACAGCGGTTTCGGCAGCCCTTGTGAACTGAAGTGCAAACACCGTCGTTCTCGCACGTGCACCGTATCGTCGAGGACCTGGGGAATGGAGTACTCCCAGCTTCAAAACGTAGCACACACGTCGCGGCGACGCGCGGGCCCAGGTGTACAAACCGGTGGCATGCCTACCTGCATTTTGGGGACAAGCCGTTGAGGACGTGCGCCCCACGGTTAGCCGCTCGACGTGACAGGGCAGAATGCCGGCTTCAGTCTGCACGGACACCCCGTCCATTCGACCAAGGAGGAGCCATGGGTCGAACGAGCAGGGCCGCAGTCGCGCGCGGCCGTCCCCTGTTCATCGTCGCGCTCGTGCTGGCGGTCGCGGTTGCAGTCGGTGTCGGAGCGGCGCCCGCGGCGGCGTGGTCTGACTATGTGCACGGCGGCGCCTCGTGCAATAGCTGTCACCCCAACGGGACCGGCGCTCCCGGCACCAACGACGCCTGCCAGTCGTGCCACACCGGCTTCTTGCTGCACCCCGGCGACAACTGCTGGACGTGCCACAAGCCGGGTAGCGCACCGCCTACGACGCAGGCCGGGTGCACCGGTGTCTGCCACGAGTGGTCGGCGGCGGATACGTACGGCACGACGACCACCCCACACGGGGCCACGCCCCACAACGGCGCCACGCTCAGGACCTGCGTCACGTGCCATCCGGTGAGCGTGAGCGTCACGAACCCGGGCCAGAGTGCACACCACAGCGGCGAGGCCGCGCCCGAGGCCCCGACCTGCACGACGTGCCATGCCGCAGTCCCGGTCGACAGCGCCCCGGCGCCACACACGCCATTCGTGTCCAGCGTGACCGACTGCACGACCTGCCACAAGGGCATGACGCCGCACCTTGCTTCGAGTGCCATCGTCAAGCCGACGCTGACCATCGCGGCGACGGCGGTGGGAGTCACGGGCGAGGCGACCGTGAGCGGCACGCTCAAGAACGGCGCTACCGGACTCGGCACGGTCCACGTGTTCCTGCAGGTGAAGACACCGACCGCCGCCGACTTCAGCCCGCTGACCGAGGTCGACACGGCTGCCGACGGCTCCTTCACGTTCACGGTGACGGGAGCGACCGCCGGAGCCGTCTACCGGGCGGTCTCCGAGGGCGTGACCGGACCGCCGGTGATCATGCCGACCATCGCTTCGACCGAGCGAGCCACCGCGACGCTGACGCTCAAGCTGAGCGCAACTGCGATCAAGCTCGGCAAATCGGTCACGGCAAAGGGGATCCTGAAGCCCGTCAGCCTGGCCGGGACGAAGGTCAAGATCACGGTCCAGCGCAAAGTCGGCACAAAGTGGGTCAAGGTGAAGGTCGTGTCGCGGCTCACGTCGCCGACCGGCGCCTACAGCTGGAAGTTCAAGCCCGCGAAGCGCGGCACCTACCGGTTCCGGACCTCACTGGCGGCCACCACGCTCCATACCGCCGCCAAGACCCCGTTCCGGGCGTTGAAGGTCAAGTAGACAGACGAGGGAGACACCCCCGCGGACTCCCGGCGCTGGTCGGGAGGCGGGTAACGAGGGGCGGGTGAGGCGGAGCCTCACCCGCCCCTCGCGCCGCACGGGCCGTGTGCTACAATCTGCCGGCGTTCACCGGGCCGACGTAGCTCAGCTGGCAGAGCACTTCACTCGTAATGAAGGGGTCCGCGGTTCGATTCCGCGCGTCGGCTCCAGGCCCGCCTCTCCCCCATCCGTGTCTAGAACGCCGCCACGAAGTTCTCGATGAGCGTGCGGCAGAGCGGCCGCGAGTCGGCGACGATCTGGTCGATGCTCTCGTCGAGCGACGCGGCCCGCGCCGGATCGCGCCGCCGCAGCCCCTTGTTGTCGCGCCGCAGCCAGTGCCTCAGCATGGCCTCGTCGACCTCGGCGTGGAACTGTACGCCCCAGGCCCGGCGGCCGATGCGGAAGGCTTGAACGCCCTCGTCGGGCGGGCGCATCGCGAGAACCTCGGCTTCAGGGGGCACGGTGAACGATTGGGCGTGCCACTCGAGCACCGAGAACGGCGAGCACACGTCGCGGAGCAGGCTGTCTCCCGCGACGACCTCTACCGGCAGCCAGCCGATCTCGGGCTCGATCCGTTCATAGACGCGGCCGCCCACGGCGGCTGCGAGCTGCTGCCCGCCGAGACAGATGCCCAGCAGCGGCAGCCCGGCCTCGACGGCGGCGACGAGCAGCCGGCGTTCGGCTTCGAGGAACGGGAACTCGTCGCCCTGGTCGGCGTTCATCGAACCGCCGAGCACGACCAGTCCCCCGATGCGATCGATCTCCTCGACGCGCGGCACGGCGGCGCCGGTGTGCAGCTGGCGCACGTCGACTCTGAGCCCCGCGTTCACGAGCGTCTCGAGCAGGGTCCCAGGGTGCCCCGCCGCCTCATGCTGGATGACGACGACGGGATCGTCTGTCGGTGGATGCATCATCGGTCCGCGATGTCCGCGATCGGTCTACGGTCTCTTGGGGATATGCGCGGACCCCCGGCGCGGCTAAACGGAGGCGGCGCGCCGCCCGGGACGCGACGAGGGGGCTGGGGCCTTGCGGGCCCCAGCCCCCTCGTTCCCGGGCGGCGCGCCGCCCGTCGTGCGCTGATCAGGAGTCTCGGCTTACTTCTTCACCATCGAGACATTCCGCACGACCGAGCCGCCCGGATTGCTCGTGATGGTCTTCTTGACGGTGCGATAGCCCGTCTTCACGAACTTGATGGTGTAGTGGCTTGCCGGCCAGAGGCCGATCTTCACGGAGTACTTGCCGGTCTTCGGGGTCGTCGCCCTCACCTTGTTGAGCACCAGGACCTTGACGCCCTTGAGCACCTTGCCACTGCCCTTCGCCTTGACCGTGCCGCTGATGGTCGTGTTGAGGACAGTCAGCTGCAGATCGCCCGCGGTCCCGGCGCCACCGGGTATATAGGTGAACGACGATGTCGCCATGTTGAAGTGGTCAGCGAAGGCGTAGATGGGAAAATCAGCATAGTAGGTCGGCGGGACGCCGGTCACGGTCATGAGCCACATGCCACTCTCGGTGGAGTCGGTCGTGAACAGCGGCGTGGCACCCTCGTCGCTGGGCAGGACGCCCGGAGCGTAGACGCTCACCTTCGCGCTCAGTTCCTTGATTCCGCCGGCCCACTTACCCTCTGTGATGCCGCCAAGCACCATACCGTCGACGGCCATAGCCACCGGCGCGGCGATCAAGCCAAGCGCGAACACCGCCAACCCGATGAGGATGATGCGACGCTTGGTTGAACCCTTGAACCCCAAACTCATAGCCCTGTCTCCTTTCACGCCTGCGCACGCAAGGCGAGTCGCCCCCGATTTGGCAGTTAGACTACATGACCGTCACGGCAACAGCAATCCATCGTACGCCCAGTTCGACACCTGCCCCGGACCGACCTGTCACCGACAAACGATGTGCCGCCTGATGGCGGTGTCGGCGGCGACCGTGATGGGCTTGAATCGTGCTGCGCCGATCGTCTCACTCACGCGCGTAGAGCGCGACGATGGTCGAGCGGCGGCGGGCCGGTAGCAGCCGCTCGAACACAGTGAGGGCGGCTGCCAAGGCCCGCCACCGCCCCGCATAACGGTGCAACGTGGCCACGAAGTGCACCTCGACCGGAGCGAAGCCGGCCGCCGCGAGTTCGGCGTCGAGCAGCTCGGGCGTGTTGGCCAGGTAGGCGGTCGGCACCACGTCGTCCTCGCGCACGCCCGCGCCGGCACGCTTCAGCGCGACGACGAAACGGCGGGGCAGGCGCGCGGCAAGCCACACGAGCGGATCGGCGATGTTGCTGGTGAGCAGCACGACCAGGCCGCGCGGCCGCAGGACGCGATGCAGCTCGCGGAAGGCATCGCCCGGCAGGCGCAGGTGTTCGATCACGAAGTTGGCGTAGACGACATCGACCGAAGCGTCGGGCAGCGGCACTCCGGCGCAGATGTCGGCCGTCACGAACCGGTCGAGCGCCGTGTTGGCGAGCCCGGCCTGTCCGTCGACGTCGACGCCGACCAGCTCGGCGATGCGTTCGCGCCAACCGGCCAGGCGCGACGTGCGTCCGCAGCCTACCTCGAGCACGATCGCGCGCGCGGGCAGCGCGGCGTCGAGCAAGCGGGCTTCGACCTCGGTGTGAGAGGTCTCCATGACGCGCATGCTACAGGAGCGAGGAGCTCCGACGGAAGCATTCGCCGCCCGGCGATGACCCTCTGCTATCATGCACAGGGCATCGTCCGAGGCTCGCCGTGGTGCGATCCCGAGCACGCCGTCGCCGGCCATAGATCATCCGTCAGAACGAGGTCAGCCCCATGACAGACAGAGTCTCCCAGATCCTTTCGTGGTACCGCTCGGAGAACCCGGGCGTCCAGGCCAACATCTACCGCTTGCTCACTCACGGCCGTCTCGCCGGCACCGGCAAGCTGGTGATCCTGCCGGTCGACCAGGGCTTCGAGCACGGTCCGGCGCGCAGCTTCGCGCCCAACCCGGCCGGCTACGATCCGCGCTACCACTTCCAGCTCGCCATCGACGCCGGCTGCAACGCCTACGCGGCGCCGTTGGGCTTCATCGAAGCCGGCGCAGCCGAGTACGCCGGCCAGATCCCGCTCATCCTCAAGTGCAACAACCACGACCTGCTGTACACGGACACCGAGGGGCCGCTGCCGGCCGTCACCGCCGGCGTCGACGACGCCCTGCGCCTCGGCGGCGGCGCCATCGGCTTCACCATCTATCCCGGCTCCGCCGCCCGCAACGAGATGTACGAGGAGCTGCGCGAGCTGGCCGCCGAAGCCAAGGCCGCCGGACTGGCGGTCGTGGTCTGGTCGTACCCGCGCGGCGGCACCCTGACCAAGGAGGCCGAGACGGCCGTCGACGTGTCGGCCTACGCCGCCCAGATCGCGGCGCAGCTCGGCGCCCACATCATCAAGGTCAAGCCGCCGGCGCACGCACCGTCGGACAAGACAGTCGGCCGCCGCGCTCGAGAAGGCGCGGCGTCAAGCTCGACACGCTGACCGATCGCGTCAGGCTCGTCATCCAGGGCGCCTTCGCCGGTCGCCGCATCGTCATCTTCTCGGGCGGCGAGGCCAAGGGCACAGAGGCGGTGCTGCGAGGAGAACCGCGAACTGCGCGGCTGGCGGCAGCTTCGGCACGATCATGGGCCGCAACTCGTTCCAGCGCCCCCACGACGAGGCCGTCAAGCTGCTCCAGGACGTCATGGAGATCCATCGCGCGGGGCCAGCGCCGGGTTCAGTGACCGACTGAGGATCCGCTAGACCTGAGGGTCCGCTAGACCGTCCCTGACGAGGCGGCCAGCGCGAGCTCGTCGAGCGCCCGGCTGACGTCGTCGTCGAGCGGCAGCGGCACATGCGAGGCGAGCAGCTCCTCGACCCTGGTGCGCGCCTCGTCGACGATGTCCTTCGAGCCGGCCGCGCGCCACGCATCGTAGGTGTCGTGCATGCCCAGCCGCGGCAGGTAGAACTCGCCCGAGCGGGCGTGGCGCCGCGTGCTCGGCTGCGCCAGGAAGTCGCCACCCGGCCCGACCTCGGCGTGCACCTCGTCGAGCCAGAGGTCGTCGGCGACGGCGATGCCGGCCTGGGCCTTGCCCACGATGCGGAAGATCTCGCAGTCGATGAGGAGCTGCTCGTAGCTGAGCACCATGGCCCCGGCGAGCATGCCCGGGCCGACGAGGATGTCGGGGAGAGCGAGACCAGAGACCATCGCCGTAGCCGCCTTTTCGAAGGCGGCCTGCACGCCGGGCACGAACTGGTCGGTGCCGCAGCCCGAGGCTTCGACCGGCAGCCCGTAACGGCGCGCCATCTGGGTGCCGGCGGCGGCCATGATCGCGTGCTCGATGCCGCCGCCGGCCAGGCGTCCGGAACGCGGGATCCATCGAGGCCAGCACCGGGGCGTAGATGACCGGCGTGCCCGGTTCGGCGGTCTGCGACGACGGTGAGCACGGCGAGCGTCTCGGCGTTGGCCGCGACCAGCGTCGCCAGCATGGTGGCAGGCGCAGTCGCGCCCATCATCGGCATGGGCATGATCGCCACCGGGATGTCGTAGCCGCGCAAGGCGAGCCAGGTGTCGATGCACGAGCGCTCGACGACCAGCGGCGAGGTCGGCGTGATGAGGTACGAGTAGGGATGTGCGGCGCGCACGGCCTCGCGGCTGCCGAAGACCGTCTCGAGCGCTCGCAGCAGCCAGGGGGCGAGCTCGGGCTGCAGGAACGAGTCCTGAACGTGCTTGCGAGAACAGCCCGAACAGGTCGCGCAGGTAGGCGACCATGCCGCGCGGAGTGTCGTAGTTGAGATCGGACTCGATCATCCACCAGTAGAGGCCGATGTCGTCGAGGGCGTCGAGCAGCGTGGTCGACTCGACCCAGTCGCGCTTCAGCGCCGGGCCGCCGCTCCCGCGTGTCGCGGTCGATCACGGTCGTGCCGCCGCCGTCGGCGAGCAGCGTGAACGCGCCGGCGTTCATGGGCAGCGACCAGTCCGGGGCGGCGACCGCCAAGCGAGAATGTCTTCGGCGCGGCCGCGAGCGCGCGCTCTACGAGCGCGCGCGGCAGCCGCGCCACCGCGCGCTCGTCCACGGGCGCCCCCGCCTCGGCCAGGATCAGCCGCGCCGCACCGCTGTCGACGCGCACGCCGGTCGTCTCGAGGAGCGCGAGCGTGTGCTCGTGCACACGCTCGCGCTCCTCGATCGTTCAGTACCTGTAGCAGTGTCCTCAAGCAAGATCCTTCGTCCGTTTGCGGGTCATCGCCGGGGGCTCGCCTTCGCCAGCCCGGCCTTGAACAGCTCCACCGAGTTGATCGGCAGCTCGAGCAGCTCGGCGATGTGCCACTTGGCCTCGAGCGGGCTCGGGTCGGCGTGAGTAGCGTCGATCTCGGTCTCGAAGACGCCGGCCCAGGCGCAGCTCGCCGCGCAGCTCGTGCATCGCCACGTTGTCGGACAGGTCGCGCGGCGTGACCCCGAGCCGATCTGCCACGTACCGCTTGGCCTCGCCGATCCTCATGCCCCTCGTCATCTGCAGTCTCGCCACCAGGTCTCCGGTGGCGCGCAAGCCGTTCATGCCCGAGGCGCATGAGTGGGCGACGTCCATGCCGAACACGTCGCCCGAGCCCACCTACAAGCCGTCGAGACGCAGGATGTCGACGCACGCACGCGAAGCGCGCGTGACCGCGTCGACGCGGCGCGAAGGCGTACATCGGCATGCCGCCCACGCCCATGCCGACGTTCATGTGCACGGGGATCTGCGGCCACGGCCATGCAGGGCTTGACGAAGGTGAGCGCGCGGGCGCTGTTCCAGGCGACGACTTGCTCGTGTTGGTCGTTGACGGCCGGGCCGAAGACGGTCGCGCCGGCCTGCGTCGCACGACCGCGAGCTGCCCGGCCGGCTTGAGGCCGGCGAGCCGCGTGCCGTGGTATTCGAGCTGACCGTGAGTGCCGAGCAGCGATCTCGCCGGCCATGCCGACCATGATGCCCATGTCCGGGTGACGGGCGCGCAGCCGTCTCGACCGCCCAGCAGAGTGGCCAGGAAGTCGGCGTCGCCGGCGGCGCCGGCGGTGTCGAAGTTGATGCCGTCGGCGCCGGCCTCCCACATGCTCTCGGCGACGAAGACCATGTCTTCGACGGCGAGCTCGACGGCCTCTTCCTGGGCGGCGCGCGCCTCGTCGATCTTCATCTGAGGCAGCAGCTCGGACCAGTTGCCGACCGGGCCGTCGGGCGCCGAGTAGCGCCCGAGGTCGGGCTGCGCACCGTAGTGCACCGGGATCGTGAGGCGCTCCTGCGCCTCCTTCATGATCTGCTGCTCGAACGGCGACGATCGGCTTGACAGCCTTGTAGGAGTAGTCGATGTGGAACAGCTCGCAGGTGTCGTGGCCGAGGACCTGCTCGGCGGCATACAGGGCATCGACGCGGCTGCCCAGTTGAGGCGTGCCGGTGCCGTCCTTGGAGAGCACGACCTCGTCGCCGATGTCGACCGCCGGTGAAGCGCGCCGTCGAGGCGAAGATGTCGAGCAGATGGTCGAGCTCGTCGGCGGCGAGCGGCGGGATATGGACCTTCTCGGCCGCCGCTCGCGTGCCCTGCTCGAGCTCTTCCCTGATCTGGCTGCGGGTCAGATCGACCAGCGAGCCGTCACCCATGCGGGTGGGTACCTGCGCTTCCAGTGAGCGTCACCTCCGCGGCTTCGCTACCCCCCGGCGTCGGCACCGCCCCCTCCCAGGAAGCGCGGAGCCTCAAGTGCGGCAAAGCGACTCGATTACCAACGGATGCAGGTGGCCACGATGCTATCGCAGGCGCACGACAGGCCACAAGGCGACTTCGGCCGGCGGTCGGTTGGCCGCTCCGCCCCCTTCAATCGAGCAGGATGCGATCGACGGCGAACGCCTCGCCGGCGACCTCGTGGAACTTGGCGACGAGGTCGGCGACCGTGACGCCGCTGCTTCTGGTCGCTGGTCGAGGTCGAGCACGACGCGCGCCGGCGTGCATCATGATCAGCCGGTCGCCGTGGCGCAGGGCGAGTCTCCATGTTGTGGGTGACCATGAGCGTCGTCAGCCCGCGCTCGGTGACGATGGCGTCGGTGAGCTCCATGATGGTCGCCGCGACCTTCGGGTCGAGCGCGGCGGTGTGCTCGTCGAGGAGCAGCACGCCCGGCTCGGCGATGGTCGCCATCAGAAGCGACATGGCCTGCCGCTGGCCACCGGACAGCTTCAGGACCTGGGCGCGCAGCCGATCTTCGAGCCCCATGCCGAGGCGCGCGAGCTGCTCCCGCATGAGCTCGCGCCGGCGCTTGGTCACGCCGCGGCGCAGGCCGCTGCGGGCCGAGCGCATGAGAGCGAGTCGCCAGGTTCTCCTCGATCGTCATCGACGGCGCCGTGCCGGCTCGCGGGTCCTGGAACACGCGCCCGATCGACGCGGCTGCGCACGTGCTCGGCACGCCGCGAGATGTCGCTGCCGTCGAGGACGAGCACGGCGCCGGCGGTCAGCCGGAACGTGCCGGCGATGGCGTTGAGCAGCGTCGACTTGCCGGAGCCGTTCGAGCCGATGATGGTGACGAACTGGCCGGCCGGCACCGGTCGAGGTCGATGCCGTGCAGCGCCACGACCTCGTTGACGGTGCCCGGGAAGAACACCTTGCGCGCGCCGCGCAGCTCGAGCGTCGCCGGCGCGCTCATGCGCGCACGACCTTGCGACGCACCGTCGGCACCGACAGCGCGACGACGACCAGCGCCGCCGTCAGCAGCTTGAGGTCGGTCGGGTTGATGCCGATCTGCAGGCTGACCGCGATCAGAAGCCGATAGACGATCGAGCCGCCGATGACGCTGAACAGCACCCATGCCGATGCTGCGCACGCCGAAGATGACCTCGCCGATGATGACGCCGGCCAGACCGGCGACGATGGTGCCGATGCCCATGCCGATGTCGGCGAACCCCTGCTGTTGGGCCGACGAGCGAGCCGCTCAGCGCGACCAGACCGTTGGCGACGCCGAGGCCGACCACGCGCGTGAGATCGGTGTTGGTGCCGAGGGCGCGGATCATCTGCTCGTTGTCGCCGGTCGCCTGCAGGCACAGCCCGAACTCGGTGTGCAGGAACCAGTCGAGGACGTACTTGACGACCAGAACGAGCACGAGCATCGCGACGACGAGCGTCCATGGGGTGACGATGATGTTCAGCAGGTGGCCGAGCTTCTCGAAGACCGTGTCGACGCCGAGCAGCGGGATGTTGCTGCGGCCCATCACTCGCAGGTTGACCGTGTACAGGCCGGTCATGGTGAGGATGCCGGCGAGCAGCTTCGGCCCGTAGTTGTTGGCGTCGGCCTGACCGCGTCTTGAGGAGGATGTGCAGCACGCCCGTGACCAGGCCGGCGCAGATGCCCGCCGCCATCCCGGACGAGAGTCGCCAGCCAGGGCGACTGTCCGTGGACGATCAGGGTGGCGGTGACCGCGGCGCCGAGCGGCAGACTGCCGTCGACGGTGAGGTCGGGGAAGTCGAGCACGCGGAAGGTGATGAAGACGCCGAGCACCATGAAGGCATACAGCAGACCCTGGCCGAGGGCGCTCGTGATGACCGTCTCCACCTGGTGAAGCTCCCTGTCGCGAGGAGCCGGGGTCGGAACGACCCCGGCTCCTCGGATCCTACCGTGTCACTGGCGTCCGCGTCGCACGTGCGGAAGCTGTAGCGATTTCAGTACTTGAGATTCGCCTTGCCGACGATGTCGGCGGGGATGGTGACGCCCTGGCCGGCAGCGGCCTTCTCGTTGACCGCGAGCTGCAGGTTCTTGGCGTACTCGACGGGGATGTCCTTGATCGGCGTGCCGGTGAGGATCCGCGCCGCCATGTCGCCGGTCTGGATACCGAGGTCCTTGTAGTTGAACGCATAGGCGGCGACGGCGCCGCGCTTGACGCTGTCGGTGTCGCCGGCGATCAGCGGGATCTTGTTCTGGTCGGCCACCTTGACGACGCTCTCGAGCGCCGAGACGACGGTGTTGTCGGTCAGGACCGAGATGGCGTCGACGCGGCCCACCAGCGACTGGGCGGCCGCCTGCACCTCGGACGACTTGCTGGCGGTCGCCTCGACGATCTTGATGCCCATCTTGGCGGCGGCGGCCTTCTCGGCCTTGACCAGGAAGACCGAGTTCGATTCGCCGGCGTTGTAGAGCACGCCGATGGTCTTGACGTTCGGCACGATCTCCTTGATGAGGTCGAGGTGGGGCTGCACCGGGAGCATGTCGCTCACGCCGGTGACGTTGGCGGCGGGCGCGGCCGGATCGGCCACGATGCCGGCGCCGACCGGGTCGGTCACCGCCGTGAAGACGATCGGAGTCGTGGTGTCGGCCTTGACGACCGCCTGCGTCGTAGGCGTCGCGACGCCGAGGATCAGGTCGAGATTCTCACCGGCGAACTTCTGCGCGATCTGGGCCGTGGTCGCCATGTCGCCTTCGGCGTTCTGCATGTCGTAGGTGCCTTGATGCCCTTCGCGGCGAGCTCCTCCTTGAAGCCCTGGACGGCGGCGTCGAGCGCCGGGTGGGTGACGATCTGGGTCACGCCGATCTTGTAGACCTTCGCGGTGGCGCTACCGCTCGAGCTGGATGTCGGTGCTGCCGGACGCAGCCACACCCGGCCACGACGAGCAGGCCACGCAGCGCGAAGACAGTGAGGAGCCTGGTCGCGGAACGCATCGATTCTCCTTTCGAAATACAAGCGGGTGCTGCATGGTAACTCAGCCTCAGGGATGGATACAACCGGGCCGCGCATCAATATGCAGAGTCGCGCGGCTTCGGCTCGCAAACGGAGACGCCAGTGCGTTGCAACGGGTACATGGCAGCGCGTACGTACTCGAACCAACGGAGGTCGTAGCGATGCACGTTCCGCGCCCACCTCGTCGTCACGCACTGGTCATCGTGGTGGCCGCACTGGCTCTTCTGCTCTTCGTTCCGGCGGCGTCCGCTTCACCCCAAGCGCTCGGTGCCGGCAAGGCCGTCTTCACCCTCGATCCGTTCTTCGCCGACGTTCGTCGGCGCCGGGTTTCCCATCTACCCCATCGCACCCGCCGTCCTGAACTTCGACGGCACCCCGACACCGCGGCTGGTCATGCATGTCGCCGGCGGCACGTGGGACAAGAGCCACAGCCGCGGCACGTTCCTGCTCAACGGCGGGCTCGTCTTCGTCCACTACACCGCCGGGCCCGTCATCCACACGCTCACCCTCCGGTCGTGGCGTGCGGGCGTGAACACGACGGCCGGCTGGACCGCACGCGTCAACGGCACGCGCATGGTCATCCTCGACGAGAACCTGATGGGATCGCACCCCTCCTACCCGACCATCGGGGGTCACAAGTTCGTGAAGGTGAACACCGTGATCCTCTTCTACGACAACGCGTTCACGACCGCGTTCAACACGACGTTCAGCGAGGCCTTGACCGACGGCGAGCCATTCGGGACCGCCACCCTGCTCGCCCGCCTCAAGTAGGAAGAGGGCGGGGGCGGGATGGGGCATCTGCCCCATCCCGCCCCCGCCCGGCGCACGTGTCTGTGTGGTCAGACGGTCGTCGCCCGCGTACCCATGCCGACGCGCTCCTTGAACCGCTCGACGCAGTTGATCGGGATGTCGAGCGTCTTCGAGATGTTGAACTTGGCCTCGATCATGCCGGCGTCGTCGGGGTGTACCGCCGAGGTGAACGGCAGCGTGCCGAGCCCCTTCTCGAGCCGGATCTGTTCCATCGCGATCGGGTCGGACAGGTCGCGCGACGTGCAGCCGAGCTTGTCGGCCACGTAGGCCTTGGCTTCCTTGAGACGCATCCTTCGGGTCATCTGCATGCGTGCCACGAGATCTCCCGCGGTCCGCATTCCGCCCATGCCCGAAGCCTGCGTGTGGGCCGACTCCATGCCGAGGGGGTCGCCGGTACCCACCTAGTAGCCGTCGATCTTGAGGATCTCGACGAAGGCCTTGCGGCCCTCGAGGTGGCGTCGGCCGGCGGGTAGACGCACGTCGGCACGCCGCCCACGCCCATGCCCACGTTGACGTGCACGGGGATCTCGGCGATCTCCATGGCGGGCTTGATGAAGGTGATCGCGCGGGCGATGTTCCAGGCGGTCGACTTGCCGGTGTTGATGTTGACCGCGGGACCGTAGATGCGAGGCGCCGGCCGCCTGCACCATGCGCACCTGGTCCTTGGGCCACATGCCGGCCAGCCGCTCGCCGTCGAACTGCGAGCTGGCCGTGCATGCCGAGCACGAACTCGCTCGCCATGCCGATCTCGATGCCCAGCCACGGGTACTTCTCGCGCAGCATGCGACAGGCGGTGAGGCCGGCGAGGAAGTCGGCGTCGCCGGCCGCGCCGGTCGTGTCGAAGTCGATGCCGTCGGTGCCGGCCTCGACCATGTGGTCGGCGACGAAGTTGATGTCGTCGACGAGCATCTCGACGGCCTCTTCCTGGGCCGCGCGGGCCTCGTCGATCTTGCCCAGCGGCAGCAGCTCGGACCAGTTGGGGATGGGTCCGTCGGGCTTCGAGTAGCGGCCCAGGTCGGGCATCGCGCCGTACTGCACGGGGTTGGTGCACAGCATCTGGGCGATCTTCATGGACTGCCCCTCGTGGGCGACGTTGGTCTTGATCGCCTTGTAGGAGTAGTCGATCTGCCAGAGCTCGACGATGTCGACGCCGAGCACCTGCTCGAACGTCTGCAGGTCCTGCACGCGGTTGCCGATGTGCTTGGTCCCCGTGCCGTCGTTGCTCATGACGACCTCGTCGCCGATGTCGACGGCGGTGAAGCGCGCCGACGAGGCGTAGATGTCGAGCAGGTGGTCGAGCTCGTCCTGGGTGAGCGGGTCGCACTTGGCCCGCTTGGCCGCCTGCTGCGTGCCGTCTTCGAGATCGGCCTTGATCTCGGAGCGGGTCATCTCGACGAGCGAACCGTCACCCATGCGAGTCGCGATCTTGGGTTCCAAGCGCATCACCTCCACTGCTTCGCGCGGGCCCGGCGTCGCGCGACTGCGGTCCGACCGGGGTGGGGGCCTGGGGAGTCCACTACGAGCGAAGCGAATCGACAACCGTCTCCCAAGCCGTCGGTTCATCGTACATCGGGCCCGACCGGGGCCGCCACCCGGCCCTCCACCCGGGAGCTCAAGGCCCCCCGGCAGATCCGCCGCCGCTACGCTGCGCGGCGCCCGGTCACGTGGTTGACGCCGGGCTCGTAGCGCACCTCGTTGACCAGCGGCCGACCGGCTTCGAAGTCGGCGACGTTCGCGAGGGTCGTCGTCGGCGATCTGCTGCAGGGCGTCGCTCGTGAAGTAGCCCTGGTGGGCGGTGATCACGACGTTGGGCAGGGTCAGCAGGCGGCTGAAGACGTCGTCCTGGATGATCTGACCGGAGAGGTCATGGGAGAAGAGCTCCGACTCCTCCTCGTAGACGTCGAGGCCAAGATAGCCGATGCGCCCCGATTTGAGCCCGGCGATCACCGCGCGCGAGTCGACGAGGGCGCCGCGACTCGTGTTGATCAGCATGACCCCCGGTTGCATCTGCTCGACGGCATGGCGGTCGATCAGGTGGGTAGTCTCGGGCAGCAGCGGGCAGTGCAGGGTGATGATGTCGGACTCGGCGAGGAGGCGCTCGAGCGCGACGTAGTCGGCGCCGAGCGCCTTCACCCGCTCGTTCGGGAAGGGGTCGGTGGCCAGCAGGCGGCAGCCGAAGCCGGCGAGGATCTGGGCCGTGGTGGCGCCGATGATGCCGGTGCCGACGATGCCCACCGTGCGGCCGTGCAGGTCGAAGCCGAGCAGGCCGTCGAGCGCGAAGTTGCCGTCGCGCACGCGGTCGTAGGCCCGGTAGATCTTGCGGTTCAGCGCGAGGATGAGCGCGACTGCGTGCTCGGCGACGGCGTGCGGCGAGTACGCCGGCACGCGGACGACCCGCAGGCCGAAGCTGGGCCGCCGCGGCCAGGTCGACGTTGTTGAAGCCGGCCGAGCGCAGGGCGACGAGCTCGGTGCCGCCAGCCGCGAGCTCCGCGAGCGTGTCGGCGCCGAGCTCGTCGTTGACGAAGGCCGACACCGCGCCGGAAGCCCTCGGCGAGTTGCGCCGTGTCGACGGTCAGCCGCGGCTCGAAGAAGACGAGCTCGTGGTCGAGTTGGCTATTCGCCTGCGCGAGGAAATCGCGGTCGTAGGAACGGGTGCTGAACACGGCGATACGCATGCGTGCCTCGTGACTCGGGGTCAGGGGTCCTCGAGTCGTGTTCCTCGTGTGTACGCGGGGCAAACGCGGAGTGGGGGCGGGGGCGCGGGCCCTGCCGCGCCCCCGCCCCCGCCGGGTGGCCTACTTCCTCGTCGCCGACCGGCTGCTTCTCTCGCGGAAGCGCTCGACGCAGTTGAGCGGCAGGTCGAGCAGCGCCGCGATGTTGAACTTGGCCTCGAGGCCGATCGGAACTGTCGATGTCGGTGACCTCGCCCGACTCGAGGATCCCGCCCAAGCCGAACTGCTTGCGGACGTCGAGCATGACCGTCGGGTCGGAGAGGTCGAGCGTCGAGACGCCGAGCTTGCCGGCCACGTACTCCTTGGCCTCGGTGAGCCGCATCCCCCGGGTGATCTGCATCCGGGCAACCAGATCTCCGGCTGTCCGGATCCCGCCCATCCCCGAGGCGACGCCGTGGCTCACGGCCTGGCCGTAGATATCGCCCGCGCCCACCTACAAGCCATCGAGCCGCAGGATGTCGACGGCCGCGCGCGAGGCTCGGCAGTGGCGTCGCCGGCCGGACAGGACGTGCATCGGCACGCCGCCGACGCCCATGCCGCCGTTCAGGTGCACCGGGATGGTCGACTGCCTCGCAGCACGGCTTGGCGATGGTGAGCGTGCGCGCCACGTTCCAGGCGATCGACTTGCCGGTGTTGACGTTGATGGCCGGCCCGAAGATCGTGACGCCGGCCTTGGCCGCGACCCTCATCTGGTCGAGCGGCCAGAGCCCGGCGAGACGCACGCCGTCGTATTCGAGCTCGCCGTGCATGCCGAGCACGAACTCGCCGGCCATGCCGATCTGGATGCCGAGGTCGGGGTGCTGCGCGCGGATGCGCTCGATCGCCTTGAGCGAGGCCAGGAAGTCGGCGTCGCCCGCCGCCCCGGCGGTGTCGAGGTCGATGAAGTCGATGCCGGCCTCGACCATCTCGTCGGCCACGAAGACGATGTCGTCGGCGGCCAGCTCGACGGCCTCCTCCTGCGCCGCCCGCGCCTCGGCGATCTTGCCGAGCGGGAGCAGCTGCGACCAGTTGGCCACGGGACCGTCGGGCTCCGTGTACAGCCCCAGGTCGGGCATCGCGCCGTAGCCGCAGCGGCGCCGTCGTCAGGAACTGCGCCTGCCGCATGACGTCCTGCTCGAAGGGCATGACCGCCTTGGCCGGCTTGTAGGAGTAGTCGTGGTGATACAGCTCGAGCGAGTCGGCGCAGAGGTACTGCTCGTAGTACTGCAGGTCGTTGATACGAGTGCCCAGGTCCTGGCTGCCGCAGCCGTCGTAACGAGAGCACGACCTCGTCACCGATGTCGACGCCTGTGAAGCGGCTGTTCGAGCAGAAGATCTCGGACAGGTGGTCGAGTTCGGCTTCGGTGAGCTCGGGGGACTTGGACCTCTTGGCGGCCGCCTGCGTGCCGGCTTCGAGGTCGGCCCTGATCTGCGAGGGCGTCATCTCGACCAGCGCACCGTCCCCCATGCGGGTCCGGATCGTGGCTTCCACGCACACCTCCACGTTGGTTCACGAAGATCTGAGGGCGCACAGCAACCCCCGGGAGCCGAGCCTACCCCGCCCCGGCGGCCGCTGTCACGGCGCTACGCTAAGAACGCTCAAGTTCCGACCGGTACACACACGCGTCCGCAGTGTCGTCACTGTCAGGCGATTCTCGCCGATTCCGACTCCGAATCCCCCCGCGGCTTGCCTTTTCGGTCAAAATGGGTCTATATCCGTTCCATCTAGGTCTGTTGCGCGGGATCGACGGGGGCGCGCCCGGACCGGCGGTTGAAACGAGCAACGGGAGGTCTTAGCAAAGTGGCTGAAGTCGAACTCAAACACGAAAAAGCGAAACTCGTAAAGACGCTGAAGCGCTGGGATCTCGTCTTCTTCAGCGTCTGCGCCATCATCGGCCTCGACGCCGTCGCGGGGCTCGCCAAGTGGGGGCTCGGTCAGGGCATCACCTGGTTCATCATCTTCGTCTTCTTGTTCCTGCTGCCGTACGGCCTGGTCACGGCCGAGCTCGGCGCGGCGTTCCCGGCCGAGGGCGGCATCTACACCTGGGCGCGCATGGCCTACGGCAAGCTGCCCGGGCGAGATCACGGCGATCCTGTACTGGATCTCCAACGCCATCTGGATCGGTGGCTCGCTGGCCGGCCGTCACGATCGCCTCCATCAACGGCTTCTTCCTCGAGCCCAACGGCAAGGCCGACGTCGGCACGCTCGGGGTCGATCATCATCGGTCTCATTTTCGTGTGGGTCTGCATCGCCATCGCCGTCGTGTCGCTCAAGCACGGCAAGTGGGCCGGCAACATCGGCGCCTGGGTCAAGGCCATCGCGGTGATCGGCGTTCGCGATCCTCGTGATCGCCAACCTGGCCAAGCACGGCGTGCCGCACGGCATCGCCAGCGGCTCCACCTACTCCCCGTCGATCAGCGGCTTCCTCGCCGTGATCGGCAGCATCATCTTCCTGTTCGTCGGGTTCGAGCTCGAGTCGGGCGCCAGCGAAGAGATGATCAATCCGCAGCACGATGTGCCGGTCGGTATCCTGCGATCCGGCATCATCACCAGCGCTCCTCTACATCATCGTGCTCCTCGGCATCCTGTTCACTCTGCCGGTCAAGGAGCTGACCACCTCAAGCGGTCTCACCGGCGCCTTCTCCCTGGTCAACAAGACCGTGATCGGCACCGGTGGCGGAGCCAAGTTCATCGGCTACCTCTTCGGCATCGTCGTCATCCTCACGCTCGTCGGTTCGGGCTCGGTCTGGATCCTCGGTTCCTGCCGCGTCCAGGCTGTCGCCGCCCTCGACGGCGCCGCGCCGCGCTGGCTCGGCAAGTTCGGCAATCAGGGCACGCCGAGCGTCGATGGCTTGGCTGTCGGGCATCGTCGGCTCGATCTTCGTGATCGTGGTCTTCTGGGTCTCGCAGCAGCGGTGGCGATACGCTCAACAACGCCATGGCCGTGTTCCTGGGCATCGCGCTGTCGACCGCCGTGCTCGCTTACTTCTTCACCATCCCGGCGACCATCACGCTGCGCAAGAAGTTCCCCGACGTGCATCGTCCCTTCGTCGTGCCGGGCGGCCAGTTCGGCCTGTGGCTGAGCGTGATCCTGGCCGAGGCCGGCATCGTTCTCACCGGCTTCACCCTCCTGTGGCCTGGCCTCATCGACAAGATCCTCGGCAAGGACTACTCGATCATGGACAGCTGGGGCGTGTCGCGTTCGTTCTTCGAACTGACGACCTTTGTCTCGTTCATCGTCATCCTGCTCGTGGGCGTGGTCTTCTGGGCCATCGGCCAGTCGCAGAGCAAGGGCGAGGTCGCCGAAGACGCACTCATGGAAGGTGTGGTCGAAGAGGCGTAGTCCTCTCCATCATCTTCGCCTGAACACGGTCGGGCGGGGTGCGGGCTCTGGGAAGCCCGCACCCCGCCCTTCTTTCTTACGAGAAAGGTCGCGGGACCACTCGAGAGATCGTTGGGGGGCGCGGGGTCGCCGCTGAGAGGGGATTCGATGGAGCCGGCGGGCGGAATCGAACCGTCGACCTGCTGTTTACAAGACAGCTGCTCTGCCAACTGAGCTACGCCGGCCTCGGCGCCTAGTCTATCGTCGCACGAAGTCGCGGGGAACACGCTGGGCGAACGCGCAGCAGCGGGCGATCGACCCGTTAACGCAGTGAGCCCCGCGGGGAGCGGAGCTCACTGGTCAGGGCTTGGGGTTGCCCTTGAGGGGGGTCGATGAAGAGTATGTCCCCCCCGTGTTAAGGCGGTGTTACGCCAGGATGAACCAATTGGCCGCTCAGTCAGGCCGGCGTGCGAGCGCCACCTGCGTCTTCCCCGCCGCATTCGTCACCGCTCTCGTCACCGCTCGCTCCGAGCATGCCCAGGAACGTCTGCTCGTCGATGATCTCGACGCCGGCCTTCTGGGCCTTGGCGAGCTTGGACCCCGGGTCGAGGCGCCGGCCACGACGTAGCCGGTCTTGGCGCTGACCGAACTGGACACCTTGCCGCCGAGCGCCTCGATGCGGGCGCCCGCCTCGGTACGCGACAACGTGTCGAGCGTGCCGGTGAGCACGAACGTCCGGCCCGAGAGCGGTCCCGCGACCCGTTGAGGCGCCTCCTCGACGAACCGCAGGCCGTGCGCGCGCAGCTTGGCGAGGGTCTCGCGATTGTGCTGGTCGGCCAGATACGCCTCGACGGAGCGCGCCACGACGGGACCGATCCCCGGAACCTCCGCGATCTCGGCCTCGGTCGCCTGCTGCAGCGCGTCGAGCGACGAGAAGTGCTCGACCAGCGGCTGCGCCGTGGTGCTCCCCACATGGCGGATGCCGAGCGCGACGAGCACCCGCGCGAACGGCTGCCGCTTGGAGGCCTCGATCGAGGCCAGCACCGTCTCGGCGAAGCGGTTGGGGACGACGATGTTCTGGCCGTCGGGCCCCTTCGCCTTGCGCGTGAACAGCGGCGCGTCGACCAGCCTGCTCAGCGTCAGGTCGTACAGGTCGGCGACGTTGCCGACCAGCCCCGACTGATGCAGGGCGTACACCGCCTCTTCGCCAAGGCCATCGATGTCCATCGCGCCGCGGCTGACGAAGTGGTCGATAGCTCTCGCACGATCTGGGCGGGACAGGAGCGGTTGGGACAGCGCACCGCCACCTCGCCCTCCTCGCGCACGACGCGTGACCCGCACGCCGGACAGCTGCTCGGGCATGGCCCAGTGGGCGCGGGCCTCGTGGGCGGCGACGCTCTGTTCGCCCGCGTCGCCGGTCGCAGGGCCGACGACCTGGGGGATGACGTCGCCGGCGCGCTGCACGATGACGTCGTCGCCCGGGCGGATGTCCTTGCGGCGGATGTCGTCTTCGTTGTGCAGCGTGGCGCGCTCGACCGTGACGCCGCCGACCTGCACCGGTCCGAGCACGGCGAAGGGCGTCAGCACCCCCGTGCGACCGACGTTGACTTCGATGCTGAGCAGCCGCGTGATCGGCGGTGGTCGGCGCGAACTTGAAGGCGATCGCCCAGCGGGGGTCGTGGGCGACCTCGCCGAGGTCGCGCTGCAGCGCGACCTCGTCGATCTTGACCACGACCCCGTCGATGTCGTAGTCGACCTCGGAGCGGCGGTGCTCCCAGGCGGCGCACACGGCCGCGACCTCGTCGATCGTGTCGTGACGAGCGGCGTCGGGATTAACCCTGAAGCCCTGGTTGCGCAGCCATTCGAGAGCCCGCCAATGGCTCGCGACCTCGAGCCCCTCGGTGTAGCCGAGCTGGTAGATCCAGACGTTGAGCGGTCGCGAGGCGGCGACCGCCGGGTCGAGCTGGCGGATGGAGCCGGCGGCCGAGTTGCGCGGATTGGCAAAGGTCGCCTTACCGGCCGCCGCGCGCGCCTCGTTCAGGCGTTCGAACGCCGCGAGCGGCAGGTAGGCCTCGCCGCGGACTTCGACCACCGCGGGCGGCCGCTCACCGCGGTCGAGCGCGCGCAGGCGCAGCGGGATGGCGTGGATCGTGCGCAGGTTGACGGTCACGTCCTCGCCGATGACACCGTTACCGCGCGTGGCGCCCCGCTCGAACAGGCCGTCGCGGTAGACCAGCGAGATCGCCAGGCCGTCGATCTTCGGTTCGGTGACGTAGTGCACGGCGGCATCGCCGAGGCCGTGCGCGGCCAGCAGCCGGCGGTTGCGACCGTCCCAGGCGCGCAGCTCGTCTTCGTTGCGGGCGTTGGCAAGCGACAGCATGGGCTGCAGATGGCGCCACTGGTCGAACTTGTCGAGCGGCGGGGCGCCGACCCGCTGTGTCGGCGAGTCGGGCGTGCGCAGCTCCGGGAACTCGTCCTCGAGACCCTGCAGCTCGCGCAGCAGCAGGTCGTAGTCGAGGTCGCTGATCTCGGGCTTGTCGAGGACGTAATAGAGGTGAGCGTGATGTTCGATCTCGCTGCGCAGCTCGACGGCGCGGCGGCGCACGTCGTCGGGCACGCTCGGCGGACCGCTCATCGCGCGGCCCCTGTCGACGAAGCCGCCGCGCCACCGTCGAGACAGAGCTCCGCGAGGGCGGCGGGCGTGGCCACGGCGAAGTCGGGCCCGGCGGCGGCGAGCACCTCGAGCGAGAACGCTCCCCAGCCCACCGCCACCGTGGCCACGCCCGCCGCCCGCCCGGCCGCGACGTCGACCGGCGCGTCGCCGACGTAGGCGGCGCCGTCAGGCGCCGCACCCAGACGCTGGAGAGCCAGCAGGATCGGCTCCGGCGACGGCTTGTGCGCGGCAGTGTCGCTGGCGGTGACGACCACGTCGAAGTACTCGCGCAGCCCGACCGCCCGGAACGCCATGGCGGTGGTCTGCTCGCTCTTCGAGGTGACGATGGCGAGGCGGCGCTGGGCCGCCTTGAGGCGGCCCAGCGCCGCCTCGATCCCCTCGTAGACGCCGATCATCTCGTCGTGGACGCGGTGATTGTGCTCGCGGTAGGCATCGTAGAGCTCCTGGGCGCGGTCGGCGTCGAGCGCCTCCATCTGGATCATCAACGGCCGGCCGACGCCGGCCATGAGGACCTCGTCGGGGAGCCGCTCGCCGAGAACGGCCTGCGAAGCGTGGCGGAACGATGCGCGGATGAGCTCGACGGTGTCGACCACCGTGCCGTCGAGGTCGAAGATGACGGGGTCGAAGCCTCTCACGACCCCTCCGGGGTGCCACCGCCGCCGTCGTGCGATGCGGCTTCGTCGACGGCGGCGGCCGTGACGGCGTCGAGCGTCTCACGCACCGCGTCGCTCAGGTGCCAACCCTCGACCAGCTCGAACGCGCGCACGTCGACGAGGTCGAAGTGCAGCGGCGTGATCGACATGAACCCGGCCGCCAGCGCCGCGAAGTCGGTGCCGGTCTCGTGGACACAGTCACGCTCGTCACTGTGGATGCGTCAGCGCTTCGTGTGCCCCCGTCGGCGGCTTCGAGCACGAGCCTGTCGTGCACGCTCGCGCAGCCCAGGATGGTGACCTGGGCGCCACGCACGGCGGCAGCCGGCAGGTCGGGCAAGTTGACGTTGAGGACGACGCCGGGCGGCAGGCCGCCGGCCATGATGCGCTCGACGACCGGCACGACCAGGCGCACGACGTCGTCGATGTGCCGCGGCACGCGGCCCTGCACGGACACGGCGATGGCGGGCAGCCCGAGCAGGGCCGCCTCGAGGGCAGCCGCGACGGTGCCCGAGTAGGCGACGTCGTCGCCCAGGTTGGCGCCCATGTTGGCGCCGGCGACGACGATCTCGGGGCGGCCGCCGAAGAAGCCCAGCGCGGCCGGCCCGCACGCAGTCGGCCGGCGTGCCGTCGAGCGAGAACCCGCTGAACCCGTCGCCGAAGACGGACCTCGCGCGCGCGCAGGGCCCGGTCGATCGTGATGCTGCGCGCGATGGCGCTGCGGTTGCTGTCGGGGCGCCAGGGTGACGACCGTGCCCAACGGGTCGAGCGCGCGCCGCAGGGCGGCCAGCCCGGCGGCGTCGATGCCGTCGTCGTTGGTCAGGAGGATGTCGGTCATCGTGGCGATTCTATCGCAGGCCGGTGTCGCCCGGCCTGACTACAGCGGCGCTCCCGCTTCGCAGGAGCACGCCTGCCACTGTCGTACCTGTGAAGAACCGGCCCGGAGCAAACCAGGTGCGCAAGACCGCCTCCCATCCAGACCTTCATCCCGACCTCGTCGAACGGCGCGTCACCGGACGCCGCGCGGCCGCGCTCGTCGGCCACCCTGGCCGCGGTCTCGACGGCGGTGTTCGTCTCGGGCCAGCTCTACCTCTGGCCCCTGTTCATCTTTCCCCTGCTGCTCGGGGCGGTGTTCTTCTTCGAGCTCGGCAGCCTGCTCGTGGCGGGCTGGCTCGGCGGGTTCTTCGTCGACCTGGTTCGCCGCTGCGCCAGGCGGGCCGATCCGGGCCTGCTGCGGCAGGCCATCGATCGGCCTCGCCGCGTTCAGCCTGGCCGGGCTCGTGCTCGGTCGTGTCCAGCGCGACCAGCACCTGCTGCGCGGCCTGCTGGCCGCGTCGTCGCTGACCGACCGTCTCACCGGCCTCTACAACTACGGCACCTTCGTCGACTACCTGCACAACGAGGTCACCAAGGCCGACCGCTACGGCGGCAGGCTCACGCTCATCATGTTCGACCTCGACCACTTCAAGCGCTTCAACGACGAGCACGGCCACGAGGCCGGCAACGACCTGCTGCGGCGGGTCGGAGCGACCCTGCAGGCGGTCGTGCGCGAGGCCGACATGGCGGCCCGCTACGGCGGCGAGGAGTTCACGCTGCTGATCCGCGGCGACGCCGACGACGGCTATGAGCTCGGCCGAACGCGTGCGCCGGGCGATCGAGACCACCGCGGTCGACCTGCGCGGCGGCGAGTGCCGTCTACGTCACGGCGAGCGCCGGCGTGGCGACCTATCGAAACGGCTCGCACGACGAGACGCTGCTCATCGAGCAGGCCGACGAGGCGCTCTACGAGTCGAAGCGCGGCGGCCGCAACCGCGTGACGGTCAGCGCGGCGAGCGACGTCGACCGACGAGCTCGCGAGCACGCTGCTCCGCCTGAGCAGCGCCGCGCGCTACGACCGGAGACGCCCGTTGGCCGCAGTTGGAAGCCCACCTGCGGCAGCCGCGTGTCGGGCCGCGCGAACGACCTCGCCGCTCATGAGCTCGACGCCGACACGACGCAGGGCCGTGACTGAGCGCCCGTCGGTGACCTCGGGGGCGATCAGCCGCGCGCCGATGCGCGCGGCGAAGCGCAGCAGGAGCTGCACCGCGTCCATGAAGGTCGGGTCGGCGGCGGCTCCGGCGACGATCACCGGGTCGAGCGCCAGGTAGTCGGGCTGCGCCCTCGCGATGAGGTCGAACGCGGCGAAGCCGCCGCCGACCCCGGCGATGCAGAGCGGGAAGCCCATCTCGCGCAGGCTGCCGAGCACGCGCAACGCCGAAGCGGCGTTGGCTCACCAGGTCGCCGAGCTGCAGCTCGAAGACGACGTGCTGAGGCACAAGCGCCTTGTTGAGCGAGTAGAACTCGCTCAGCGCCAGCACGGCGGCGCCGGCAGCTCGACCGCTGGCACAGTGCAGGACGAGCAGATCTTCGGGCCTCGAGGCCGATCGCCTTGGTCACGGCCAGCTCGCGCGACTCGATGCCGTAGCTCGACAGCAGCGGCGAGCGTCGCGCCACTTCGTCGAGCACGTCGGGCAGGCGCAGCGGTGAGTAGAACGGGCCCCGGATGATGGTGCGGTAGCCGAGCACCTTCTGGGCGGCGAGATCGACGATCGGCTCGAAGAGCGGCTCGAGGCTGTGATTCACGATGGCGTCGCCGAGCGTGCGCTCGAGCTCGTCGTCGTAGAGCAGCCACTCGCCCTCGGCGGCTTCCATCGCTGCCGCGACACCGTTCTGCAGCGACTGTTCGAAGGTCAGCTCGGGATCGGACTGCAGCACGGCGACCGTGACGAACGGGTGCACGCGGTCGAACACGCCCGGCGTGAGGTCGTTGAGCAGCATGGACTGCAGGCGCTCGTACACGCGCCGGCTGATCGCGGTGAGGTCCTCGGCCGAGATCTCCTTGGACTTGCGCGGCGGCGAGAGCACGACGATGAAGGCGTTGTCGGACAGCGTGAAGTCGGCCAGCACGTCGAGGCGCGCGCAGCGAGGTGCCCACCATCTCCTGAAGGATGCGACGAGCAGGCGTCGAGCACCTCGGAGGTGACCTGCCAGCCGAAGACGCGCTCGAGCCGGCCGTAGCGCTTGAGGCCGACGTAGAGGATGGCCACCGAGCCGCGCTTCTCGAGCTCGATGCGGATGTCGTCGGCGATCGCGCTGAGCGACGGCAGCGCCAGGGTGTCGTCGCTGACGAGGTTGCGCAGGTTCGCGCGGGCACGCTGGGCGATGCGCTCGGTCGCTCTCTCGCCGAGGACTCCCGCGGCGCCGGCGTCTGCGGCCGCTCGCGGGCGCCGCGCCGCGCCGGACTTGCCGGGAACCTGGTCGTCGCTCGCGCTCATCGGAGCCCCCTGGTCGTGTCCCGCTAGCCGGACTTGCCGGACGCGGGGCGGTCACCTGACTTCGCCCCGTCACCCGACTTCGCACCGTCGCCTGACTTCGCACCGTCGCCTGACTTCGCACCGTCGCCTGCGGAGGCCTTGGCTTCGCGTCGGTCTTTTCGGACGCAGCGGTCTTGTGATCGGCATCGCCCGTGTCGCTGCCGCTCGCTCGCGCCCGCGACGTCCGGCCGTAGTCGGTCGTGTAGAAGCCCGAACCCTTGAAGTGGATGGCCACAGGGTGCAGCAGCTTGGCCACGTGCCCGCCACAGACCTCACAGGTCTCGATGGGCGTGTCGCTGAACTTCTGAAAGACCTCGAACGTGTGACCGCACACGTCGCAGCGGTATTCGTAGATGGGCAATGTAGCCTGCTCCGGGCTCGAACTCGTCATTCAGTCTAGCATAGGGGTGGACGTGTCAGCCGCCCGCGGCCGCGGGCGGCGATTGCCAAGCGCCCGGCGGTGCGGTATGCAAGGAGCGGCATGATCGTCCGTCCGCTCACCTCGCTGCTGCACTACTGGACCCGCCATTGGTGGCCGCGCCTCGCGTTCCTGGCCGTCATCCTCGGGTTCATGATCACCCGCGCCCGCCCGGCCGCGATCGTGGCCTCGTTCGAGCATGTCGACGCGCGCTGGCTGGTGGCGGCCGCGGCGATCGACGCGTCGGTCATCTTCCTGAAGGGCATCGACCTGAAGATCATCGTCGACGCGCTCGGCACACATCGCGTGCGGGTCATCGAAGCCTTCTCGGCGACCAGCGTCGGGCTCATGGTGAACTGGTTCGTGCCGGCGCGTCTCGGCGAGCTCGCCCGCGTGTTCGTGCTACATCGCGCCATGCGCCGCCGCGACGCCGAAATACCGGCGGCGACCCTGCTCGGCACCGTGGTCGGCGAGCGACTGTTCGCCGTCATCAGCCTCGTCGTGCTGCTGGTCGTGTTCCTGGCCGTGGGCGGAGCCTGCCACGCTGGACGCAGCGAGTCTGCCTCTATGGGCTGCCGCCACTGGCGGGCCTCGTGGCGGCGCTCGTCATCTACGAGCAGACGCGCAAGCGGGCACGGGCGCGCCGCGTCGACAGGCGGCCATCCGCCGGCCGGCACGAGCCAGCATCGGCCACGCCGCCCGCGTCGCGGACCGACGCTGGGCAGAGACCATCGCGCCTGGAGCGCCTCAGACTGCAGATCGAAGCCCTCGCCGAGAGCACACGCATAATGGGGCGCCCCCTGCCGGCCGCGCTCGAGCTCGCCGCCCAGGCGACGACCTGGCTGGTGCAGCTCGCCGTCTACACCCTGGTCCTGCACGCCTTCCATCTGGGCGGCGCCGGCCTCGCCGGCGCCGCCCTCGTCATGCTGCTTACGAACATCATCGGGATGGTGCCTGCCACGCCGGGCAACTGGGGCACGTTCCAGGCGGCCGCCATCGGCGCGCTCGCGCTGCGCGGCGTGGGGCGCGCCGACGCGCTGGCCTACGCCATCGGCATCCAGGGGCTGCAGACGATGGTCGGACTCTCGCTCGGGTTCGCGTTCCTGAGCCGCGAGAACCTCTCGCTGCGCGAGGTCGAGGATGCGAGTCTTGACGGCGAACAGCGCCTCAAGCGGGCGCCGCCCGAAGAAGAGGCCAGCCTTGCGCTGATCGAAGATCGGCCCGCGCCGCGCCCTACGAGCCCGGCATGAACGGCGGCACGTGCCCGGGGACGATGAGCCGTGCCGGCCCCACGAGGCGATCGCGCGCCAGGTCTCGGCGAGGAGCGGCTCCGCGCCCGATGCGCCCGACCCGCCGGCTGCCTCAGCCGCACCCGACACGGCCCGCTCGTAGTCGTCGCGCAGCGGGCCGATGACGTCGCCCACCAGGGCCGCAAGACCATCGCCCGTCTCGACCAGGTAACTGACACCGCCGTCGGTGTGGCCCGGCGTCCGCCGCCAGCGGACGCCGGGAACGAGCTCGCCCCCGTCACCACGCAGCAGCCGCAGCCGCGAACGCGGCAGGATGCCGGCCACCATCGGGCGGTCTTCGTCGTCGAGCTCGAGCTCGTGCAGCGCCACCGTGCCGGGTACGTCGACGCACGCGCCGGCGTGGTCGAGGTGGGCGTGTGTCAGCGCGATAAGGTCGAGATCGTCGACGCGCAGCCCGCGCGCTTCGAGGGCTCGCACGACAGGCTGGTTCTGCAGATGGATGCCGGGGTCGACGAGGATCGTCCGCGGGCCCCGCAGCAGCACCGTGTTGGGGAACGTCGTCATGCCGACCACGTCGTGCGTCGCGGCCAGCTCGAGGTAGCGGACGTACGCCTCGGGCGAGCGATGCTCGGCCACTACGTCGACGCGTCCCGCCGTCGACCGAGAACGCGAACCTCGCGGTCGGCAGCAGGATGTCGAGCTCGTACACGGCTACCGCGCCGGCGACGTCCGCGGGTCCGGTTTGAGGGCGGTCGGACGGCCCTCCTCGTCATGCTCGACGTCGCGCGCGTAGAGCACGTCGACGCGCTCGAGATTGAGCACGAGGAACGGCACGGTCTCGAGCAGTTCGTCGCTGGCGCCGCGATAGACGCGCACGTTCGACAGGGTGAGCTTCGAGTCGGTGAAGTGACGGATGTAGTCGGAGGCGCGCCGCGAAGTGGCCCGGCCGCTGACGCCGAAGTGCGCGTAGCCCACGACCTTGAGGCCGCCGACGTAGGCGACGACTTCGAGCTCGAGGAACCCGATCTCGACCTTGAACTCATGGTCGGCGTCGCCTGCCCGCACGATCACGGGCTGGTCGTCAGCCGTCTTGTCTTCATCCAGCATGTAGAACTCCACGATGCCACCCCCGTTGCCTTTCCGGAAGATTATCAGCGGCCGCATGGCCCAGCCAGCGGGCCGCACGACAACAGGACTCGAACACCGGGGCGCGCACGCGGCACACGCGGTCGTCAGACGTCCTCAGCCCTGTTGTCGCCAGTCCCAGCCGATTCTTGAGAGCATGGCGTGCCGGCGAACGCGTCGAGCAGATGGTCGTGGAGTGCCGACAGCGGGCCGCGGCGGCCGAAGCGCCCCAGTCGGGGCGCCAGGACGACGCTCAGCGCACCGCCGAGCAGGCTGCCCAGGAAAAGGCTGCGCAATCGTCCCATGACGACAACTATAGGCATGGGCCACGCGGGCGGCAACGGCGGGGCGCGGTCGGACGAAGCGAGGGGCGGGTGTGGCCTGCAGGCCACACCCGCCCCTCCGCCCTCGACTACGCCTTCTCGAACACGAGCGCGCCGTCGGCGGCGTCGACCTTGATGGTCTCGCCTTCGTGGAAACGCCCGCGCAGCAGCTCGCTCGAGAGCGGGTTCTCGAGCAGTCGCTGGATGGCGCGTCGCAGCGGCCGGGCGCCGTACTGCGACGTCGTAGCCCTGCGTCGACGATGCAGCGCCTTGGCGGCCTCGCTGACCTCGAGGCGCATGCCCTGACCCTCGACCAGCTCGCGCACGTGCGTCGAGCAGCAGATCGACGATCTGCTCGAGCTGCTCCGTGTCAGCGGGTCGAAGACGATGATCTCGTCGACCCGGTTGAGGAACTCGGGCCGGAACGTCTTGCGCAGCTCGTCGAGCAGGCGCTTCTCGAGCTCCTCGTGGCGTCGCGCGTCGCCGTTGCCGCGGGCTGAAGCCCGAGCGCGTGCTGCCGGATCAGGCTGCTGCCGACGTTGCTGGTCATGATGATGACGCGTGTTCTTGAAGTCGACGGTGCGGCCCTTGCTGTCGGTGAGCCGGCCGTCGTCGAGGATCTGCAGCAGCATGTTGAAGACGTCGGGGTGCGCCTTCTCGATCTCGTCGAAGAGCACCACGCTGTAGGGCCGGCGGCGCACCGCCTCGGTGAGCTGGCCGCCCTCGTCGTAGCCGACGTAGCCGGGCGGCGAGCCGACCAGCCGCGACGCCGTGAACTTCTCCATGTACTCGCTCATGTCGAGCCGGACCATGGCGCTCTCGTCGTCGAACAGGAACTCGGCCAGCGCGCGCGCGAGCTCGGTCTTGCCCACGCCGGTCGGGCCCGAGGAAGATGAACGAGCCGATCGGCCGCTTGGGGTCCTTGAGGCCGGCGCGCGCGCGCCGCACGGCCTCGGCGACGGCCTGCGACGGCGCGGTCCTGACCGACCACGCGCCCGTGCAGGTGCTCCTCCATCTCGAGCAGCTTGTCGGCCTCTTCCTGCAGCATGCGCTGCACCGGGATGCCGGTCCACTTGCTCACGATCTCGGCGATGTCGTCGGCGTCGACCGTGGCGTCGGCGATGCCCTTGTCGGCCAGCCAGGCGTTCTTGGCCTCGACGAAGGTCTGCTGGATCTTGTCGGTCTGCTCCTTGAGCTGGGCGGCCCGCTCGTAGTCCTGCGACTGCACGGCCGCCGCGCCCTCGCGCGTGAGGTCGTTGAGGCTGCAGCTCCATGCTCGCGCAGGTCGGGCGGCAGCATGGTCGCCTCGATGCGCAGCTTGCTGGCCGCCTCGTCGAGCAGGTCGATGGCCTTGTCGGGCAGGAAGCGGTCGCTGATGTAGCGGTCGCGACAGCCGGGCCGCCTCGGCCAGCGCCGCGTCGGTGATCTTCACCTTGTGGTGCGCCTCGTACTTGTCGCGCAGGCCCTCGAGGATGTGGATCGTCTCCTCGACGGTCGGCTCGCCCACGAGGATCGGCTGGAAGCGCCGCTCGAGGGCCGAGTCCTTCTCGATGTGCTCGCGGTACTCGTCGAGCGTGGTCGCGCCGACGCACTGCAGCTCGCCGCGCGCGAGCATCGGCTTCATCATGTTGGAGGCGTCGATGGCGCCCTCGGCCGCGCCGGCGCCCGACGACGTTGTGCAGCTCGTCGATGAACAGCACGACGTCCTTGGCGCGCTGGATCTCGTCGAGCGCGCCCTTGAGGCGCTCCTCGAACTCGCCGCGGTACTTGGCGCCGGCGACCATCGCGCCCAGGTCGAGGGCCAGCACGCGCTTGCCGCGCAGGATCTCGGGCACGTCGCCGGCGACGATCTTCTGCGCCAGCCCCTCGGCGATGGCCGTCTTGCCGACGCCCGGCTCGCCGATGAGCGCCGGGTTGTTCTTCGTGCGCCGGCTGAGCACCTGGATGACGCGCTTGATCTCTTCGTCGCGGCCGATCACCGGGTCGAGCTTGTCGTCGCGCGCCAGCTGCGGTGAGGTCGCGCGTGTACTTCTTGAGCATGCCCTCGCCGGTGGCGTTGCCCTCGTAGTCGACGCCCGGTCGCGCGCACCTGGGCGAGCGCGCGGCGCAGGCTCTCCTCGGTCATGCCGAGGTCCTTGAGGATGGCGCTGCCCGGCCCCTCGCCCTCGAGGAAGATGCCCAGCAGCAGGTGCTCGGTGCCGACGAACTGGTCGCCCATCTTCTGCGACTCCTGGATGGCGATGTCGATCGCCGCCTTGGCGCGCGGCGTCAGGTAGAGCATCTCGGCGGGCGCGGCCGCCGGCGGCGCCGCCGCCGTACGGCGCTGGTTCTGGGCGAACTGGTTGGCGCGCGTCATGGCGGCGCCCTTGTCGATGCCGAGCAGGTTGAGGATCTGTTCGACGACGCCGCCCGGCAGGCTGAGCACGCCGATCAGCAGGTGCTCGGTGCCGAGCTGGTTGCCGGCACCGCGGCGCACGACGCCCTGGGCGGTCTCGAGCGCCTCGCGCGCCCGTTCGGAGAACTTGTTCACATCCATCGCTGTCCTTGCCTTCGGTCGCGTTCGATGTCGCGGATCTGGTCTGCGGCGTGGCTCGGCGCCGCCGTCACCGGCGGCGCCGCTCGACGCGCACGATCGCCATGGTCTGCCGCAGCGGCACGAGGTCGCGCCGGTGCGAGCGCTCGACCTCGCTCGACCTCGGCGCGCAGCTCGTGCGCCGCCGCTCGCGAGCTCGGCCTGCAGCCGCTCACATCGTGCGCGCGCATGCGGCCAGCTGCTCCTCGAGCTCGAGCACGCGCTCGACGCCGGCCAGGTTGAGGCCGAGCTCGGTGAGCTCCTGGATGCGCCGCAGGCGCTCCACGTCGTCCTGCGAGTACAGGCGCGTGTTCTTGGCCGAGCGCTGCGGCCGCAGCAGCCCGCGGCGCTCGTACATGCGCAGCGTCTGCGGGTGCATCGCGGCCAGCTCGGCCGCGATCGAGATCATGAACAGCGGTCGCTGTAGTGGTCATCGTCGGCCATCGCTCCTCAGCCCGTCCTCGTCAGCCTCGCTCCCGAAGCAGCGCCGCGCGCGGGTCGGGCTGGGTCTTGCCGAGCTCCTCGGCGAGCTCGCGCTGTTCCTTGCTCAGCTTGGCCGGCACGACGATACGCAGCGCGCGCCAGCAGGTCGCCGTGGCCGCCGCCCTTGAGCTCGGGCGCGCCCTTGCCGCGCACGCGCAGCGTGCGCCCGTCCTGGCTGCCCGCCGGCACCTTGAGCGACACCTCGTCCGCCGCCCGGCGTCGGCATGCGCACGCTCGGCGCCCAGCATCGCCTCGGCGAACGTGACGGCACCTCGATCACGAGGTCGTCGCCGCGGCGCTCGAACAGGCCGCCGAGTCCTCGACGCGGACGACCACGTACAGGTCGCCCGGCTGGGCCGCCGTCGCATGCCCGCCTCGCCCTTGCCCTTGATGCGGATGCTCGTGCCGTCCTTGACGCCGGCCGGGATCTTGACGGTGTAGCGCTGCGTCTGCCGAGTGACGCCGCTGCCATGACAGGTCGGGCACGGCGTGCTCGATGATGGTGCCGTTGCCGCGACAGCGCGGGCAGGGATGCGAGAGCGCGAACGAGCCCCTGGTTCTGGGCCGATGACGCCGCGACCCTGGCACTCCGGGCAGATCTTGGGCGTGGTGCCCGGCGCCGCGCCCGTGCCGTGACACGTCGGACACGGGTCCGCTTCGTCGACCGGCACGCGCACCGCGACGCCGTTGCAGCGAGTCGTCGAACGAGATCGTCACGTCGACCTGCAGGTCGGCGCCGCGCTGGGCCGCGGCGCGGCCGCCGCCGCGGCGCCCGCCCGCCGCCGCCGCCGAACAGGTTCGACAGGAGGTCGCCGAAATCGCCCATCTGGAACGTCTGGCCGCCCTGCTGGAAGATGCGCGGGTCGAAGCCCTGGAACCCGCCCTGCCCGGGCCGGAACCCGCCGGTGCGCGGGTCGAAGGCGCCGAGCCGCAGCAGCTCGTCGTACTGCTTGCGCTTGCTCGGGTCGGAGAGCGTCTCGTAGGCCTCGTTGGCCTCCTTGAACTTCTCTTCGGCCGCCTTGTCGCCCGGGTTCTTGTCGGGGTGATACTGCGCGCCAGCTTGCGGAACGCCTTCCTGATCTCGTCGTGCGAGGCGTCCCGGGCGACGCCCAGTGTCTGGTAGAAGTCGGCCATGCTCACGCCGCCACGATCACCGCGCGGGCCGCAGCAGCCTGCCGTGCAGCAGGTAGCCGCGCTCCAGCACCGCGACGATCGCGCCCTCCGGGTAGCTCGTCGATGCTGCTGCGTCATGACGGCCTCGTGGACGTTCGGGTCGAACGGCAGCCCGGCTCGGCCGGCACCTCCTCGAGGCCGTGTCCCTCGAGCACGCCGCGCAGCTGGCCGGCGACGAGCTCGACGCCCTCGATGAGCTGCCCCTCTTCGTGCTTCTCGGCCGCTTCGAGCGCGCGCTGCATGTTGTCGATGACCGGCAGCAGCGACTCGATCGACGCCTTCGCCGGCACGCAGAGCGCGATCCTCGTTCGTCGCGCTGCACGCGCTTGCGGTAGTTCTCGAACTCGGCCTTGAGGCGCTGCAGGTGATCGAGGTACTCGTCGCGCTCGGCCCGCGCCACGCGGAGGTGCTCGGCGGCGGCGCCGTCGCCGGCGGCCGGCGCAGCCGGGCCGCCGCCCGCCGGCTCCGGCGTCGCTTGGGAAGCGGTCCCGGCCTTGCGTGGCCTCGCGGTCGAACGCCCTGCCCGCGGCCGCCTTCGCGGCGGTCATCGCCGGCTGCGGCGTCGCTCTCCGTGCCTGCCTTGTCCTGTCTTGTCGTGAGAAGTCATCGGTCTGATCGCTCTCAGTCTGCTCGCTCGACCGGTCCGTCGTGTCGCAGCGCAGGTGCCTAGGCCTTGCGGCCTCGACCGTCCTCTGGCCGGCCTTGACCTCGATGCGCCTCGGCTTCTCCTCCTCGGCCTTCGGCACGGTCACCTCGAGGATGCCGTCCTCGTAGGTCGCCTCGATCTCGTCGGCCTTGACGCCCTGCGGCAGCGCGAGGCTGCGCTGGAAGCGCCGAAGCGGCGCTCGACGCGGTAGTAGCGCTCCTCGTCGACCTTCTCCTCGAAGCGTGCGCTCGCCCTTGATGGTGAGCACGTTGTCGTCGACCTCGATCTGGATGTCGTCGGGCTTCATGCCCGGCAGCTCGGCCTTGAGCACGACGGCGTCCTTCGTGTCGAACACGTCGACCGCCGGCAGCCAGCTCTCCTGTCGCGCCCGTCCACATCGAGTCGACCAGGCGGTCGACCTGGTCTGCGAGACTCGTCATCTCGCGGAACGGGTCCCATCTGATGATGGCCATCTGTCCTGCTCCTTTCCGGTCTCTTCACCGCCGCCATGGCGGCGGACCTTCCGTGACGGCGCGTCACGCGACCGGCCGTCGCCGGTGGCGACGGGCGCCCCGCCCGCCGCTCCCGGCGCCCGGCCCTACTTCTGCTCGTCCTCGTCGATGACCTCGTAGTCGGCCTCTTCGACGTTCTCGTCGTGCGGGCTGACCGCCGGCCGCTCGCCGTCGCCCGACGGCTGGCCTGCTGCTGCGCCTGCTGGTAGACGGCCTCGGCCAGCTTGTGCGAGGCCTGCATGAGGGCGTCGGTCTTGGCCTTGATGTCGTCGACGTCCTCGCCGTCGAGCGCCGTGCGCAGCTCGGCGGCCGCCGCCTCGATCTCGTCACGCGGTGGCCTGGTCGACCTTGTCGCCCATGTCGCGCAGCGACTTCTCGGTGCGAGTAGACCAGGTTCTCGGCGTTGTTCTTGACCTCGGCCACCTCGCGCTGGCGGCGGTCTTCTTCGGCGTGCGACTCGGCGTCCTTCATCATGCCTTCGATGTCCTGCTCGCTGAGGCCGCTCGAGGCCGTGATGGTGATCTTCTGCTCGTTGCCGGTGCCGAGGTCCTTGGCGCTCACGTGCACGATGCCGTTGGCGTCGATGTCGAACGTGACCTCGATCTGCGGGATGCCGCGCGGCGCCGGCGGGATGCCGACGAGCTGGAACTTGCCCAGCGTCTTGTTGTAGCGGGCCATCTCGCGCTCGCCCTGCAGCACGTGGATCTCGACGCTCGTCTGGTTGTCGTCGGCGGTGGAGAAGATCTCGCTCTTCTTGGTCGGGATCGTCGTGTTGCGCTCGATCAGCCGCGTGAACACGCCGCCCTTGGTCTCGATGCCCAGCGACAGCGGCGTGACGTCGAGCAGCAGCACGTCCTTGACCTCGCCGGCCAGCACGCCGCCCTGGATGGCGGCGCCCACGGCGACGACCTCGTCGGGGTTGACGCCCTTGTGGGGCTCCTTGCCGATGAGCTCGCGCACCTTGTCCTGCACCGCCGGCACGCGCGTCATGCCGCCCACGAGGATGACGTGGTCGATCTTGTCGGGCGTGAGGTTGGCGTCGGACAGGGCCTGCTTGACCGGGCCCGACGACACGCTCGACCAGCGTCGCCGTGAGCTCGTTGAACTTGGCCCGCGTGAGGTTCAGGTCGAGGTGCTTGGGGCCGTTCTCGTCGGCCGTGATGAACGGCAGGTTGATGTTGCTCGTCATCGTCGTCGAGAGCTCGATCTTGGCCTTCTCGGCGGCCTCGTAGAGCCGCTGCAGCGCCATCTTGTCCTTGCTCAGGTCGATGCCGTTGTCGCGCTTGAACTCGGCCGACCATCCAGTCGACGACCGCCTTGTCGAAGTTGTCGCCGCCCAGGTGCGTGTCGCCGTTGGTCGACTTGACCTCGAAGACGCCGTCGCCGATGTCGAGGATCGACACGTCGAACGTGCCGCCGCCGAGGTCGAAGACGAGGATGGTCTGGTCGTGCTCCTTGTCGAGCCCGTAGGCGAGCGCCGCCGCGGTCGGCTCGTTGATGATGCGCTTGACCTCGAGGCCGGCGATCTTGCCGGCGTCCTTGGTGGCCTGCCGCTGCGAGTCGTTGAAGTAGGCCGGCACGGTGACGACGGCCTCGTTGACCTTCTCGCCGAGGTAGTCTTCGGCGTCGCGCCGGAGCTTCTGCAGGATCATCGCCGAGATCTCCGGCGGCGAGTAGATCTTGCCCTGGATCTCGACCGCGGCGTCGCCGTTCTGGGCGGCCACGACCTTGTAGGGCACGATCTTCATCTCTTCGGAGACGTCGCCGTACTTGCGCCCCATGAAGCGCTTGATCGAGAAGACCGTGTTCTCGGGGTTGGTGACGGCCTGGCGACGGGCGACCGTGCCGACCAGCCGCTCGCCGCTCTTCGAGAACGCGACCACCGACGGCGTGGTGCGACCGCCCTCGGAGTTGGGGATGACCGTCGGCTCACCACCCTCGAGGACGGTCACGCAGCTGAACGTCGTCCCCAGGTCGATGCCGATTACCTTGCCCATGCGACTGCCTCCTTGGCGTTCCGTGTCGTCATTAGTCATCGGAAATCATAAAATCTTAGTCGAGTCATGTCAATGTTTGTTCCCAGACGACCGCGTCATAAACGGGCCGTCCAGCTATAATCGCTGTCATGCCTGACGACGCCAGGAACGACGAGGGTCGCGGCCAGACGAACGGGACGCTCGAGATCCCGCGCTGGGTCCAGCTCGCTGTGCTACCGGTGCTGCTGATCGTCGCCTGGATGGTCCTCGGCGTCATCCGTGAGGCCGTCTTCATCTTCGTCGTCGCCACGCTCGTGGCCCTCGTCCTCCACCCACTGGTCCGTGGCCTCGAACGGATACATGTGCCGCGGGCCCTCGGCGTCGTGATCGTCTATCTCGGCGCCGTGGCCATCGTCGGCGGCCTCATCGCTCTTGTGATCCCTCCCGTCGTCCACCAGGTCCGCGCGCTCCTCGACGCGCTGCCCGGGATGGCCCAGCAGGCGCGCGCGAGCGTGCAGCACCTGCAGAGCCTGGCCGACCGGTTCCACATCCGCGTCGATGTGGCCGCGCAACTGCAGTCCGGTGCGAAGTCGATCGCAAGCCACCTGCTCGGGGCTTCGCGCGACGTGTTCGGGATCGGCGTCTCGCTCGCACGCGGCGTCACCGTGTCGGTGATCATCCTCGTCATCTCCATCTACATGCTGGTCGACACGCGGCGCATCACTCGGTTCGTGGTCGAGCACTTCCCGACACATTCCGAGCGCGATGGACGAGAGTTCGTGCGGCTGACCCAGTCGGCCGTCGCCGACTACATCAAAGCGCAGCTGCTGCTGTCGGCGGCGATCGGCACAGGGACGGGCCTCACGATGTGGGTCTTGGGCATGACCGGCGTGTTCCCTTCGGGCGCGAAGTACGCCGTCGCCTTCGGCGCGTGGGCGGGCGTCATGGAGGTCGTCCCCTACCTCGGGCCCGTGCTCGGGGCGGTGCCACCATTGGTGGTCGCGCTGCTGCACTCGCCGCTCACCGCGCTGTGGGTGATCATCGCCTACGTCGGCATCCAGGAGATCGAGGGGCACATCGCGGCGCCGCTCATCATGGGTTCGCGCCTCCGCGTGCACCCGCTCATCGTCATCTTCGCGATCCTCGCCGGCAACGAGGTGCACGGCTTGTCGGCATGTTCATCGCGGTGCCCCTCATCCCGCTGGTGCGCGAGAGTTGGCTCTTCCTCCGTCCGCGGCTGCGCTTCGAACCGTGGCGGGCAGGCGATCTCGCCTTGCCGTCGGCGGGCGGGGCGGGCGAGGCGGATGAACCCGCTCCGCCCGCCGACGACTGACCCTCCGAGATCCTCCCCAACCTACGGTTGTCTTCCATCACCGTTTTGGCTATAAGAACGGGCCATACATGGTTGTGCATGGCGCAAGCTGATGCGCTCCTTGTGCAGGGTTTCCCAAGCTTCGCCAACGTTGACCTTGGGGGCCACGAAGGGTAGATAGCGAGTGGGCTGGGGCCAGCCATGAGGGGATGCACATTGGGGACACGCAGGCCAGCGCAGGGCTCGCCACAAGCCGTCCATCTGATCATCGCCGCGCGTCCAGTGGCCCCTTCTCACGTTCGCCGCCCGTTCTCGGCGACCATTCACCGCCTTCTCCCGACGACTTCGCACACCCATCCGCTGCCTGCAGAAGGGAGGTGTGAATGACTATCAAGGCGGATCCATCTACCCACTCGCGCGACTCAAAGGAGGTGCTCGTGAAGCACGCAGCCATCATCGCGCTCGCCGTCGCACTCGTGCTGTTCATCGCGGCACCTGCCGCGCTTGCCGACTCGAACGGCGCACGGACCGACTACGACACCGTCTACGGCGGCGCCATCACCAACTGCAACAATTGTCACAGTACTGCGATCGGCCAGATACCGGCGATCGTCCCTGAGTGGCTGACATCGGCTCACTCGGATCCTGCGACCAACGCCGTGCCACTGTCGGAAGGTCCCGGCTGTGCCGGATGCCACAGCGGCAACTACGATCCCAGCAAGGCCCAGGGCACGCTGGTGCCAGGGCCGAGACGCCACGCCCACGGTCTACCCGACCGACACGCCGGCGCCCGATTCGACGGCGGCTTATTCTGAGCCGTTCGTCGGCTGTTCGGACTGCCACTACAACAAGGCCCAGATGGGCCACGCCGCCGGCGGCTTCAACTATGGCTCGCTGGCGAACCCCGACGTCTGTGGCCAGTGCCACTCGCGCTTTGGGAAGACCGTGGCGTCGTACACCTACACGCCGGTGCCGACGGTGACGGCCACGATCCAGCCGCAGTACCCGGTCGGCTACGACCCGTTCCCCGCCCTGTTCTCGACCGCCGCGCCCCAACCGCTGAGCGACGTGCTGAACATCCCGATGCCCGGCACGCCGGTCGGCAACATCTTCTGGCCGGATCCGATCACCGCTAGCGCGAAATCGCACGGTGAGAGTGCGGTCCAGTACGAAGAGGCGATGCAGAACCGCTTCACCGGGACGGGATCCCCGGCGGTGACCCACTTCAACGCGCTCGACTCGCTCAAGGCGATCGGCCAGGGTACCAACACCGCTTGCCTCCCGTGCCATTCGGCCGACTACCAGATCCAGGTCGCGGCCGGCATGACACCCGATCCCGCCAGCCTGAGATACGGCGACACCTGCGTCACCTGCCACGATCCGCACGCAAAGGGACCGCAGCAGTCGGTATTCAACCCGGGCCGCAACCCGCAGCTCGTGGCGCCCCAGAGCACGCTGTGCACCAAGTGCCACAACGCCTCGATCGGCACACCCAACGTGAACAGCACCAACACACCGCTGCCGAAACTGTCTCCCGGTCAGGAAGTCCACGAGCCGCAGCTCGAGATGATGTCCGGGGGCGCGGCGATCGGCGTGCCCGTCACGCCGTCTGTCCACAAGGGCGACTGCGTGCAGTGTCATATGGTACCGACCGGCATAGAGTTCAACGGTGTCCCCGGTACCGGTGGGAACCACCTCTTCACGGTGGTGACCCCCGAGTACGCGGCGACCCACACGCTGACCGTCTCGGGTCGCACCGGCCCCATGCCGAACTCGGCCTGTGGCCAGTGCCACGGCACCCCGACCGACAACCTGGCTCTCTACCTGCAGCCAGTGCTCGATGCACGCCAATCGCTGTTCGATCAGCAGTCGGCCGACCTGGGCGCCAAGCTCGACAAGGCGGCCATCGGCATCGGCTACACCGACGCCGAGAACGCCAAGGTCGACCTGGCCGAAAAGCCCGACCTCGCCGTCAAGAACCCGAGCGGCCTCGCCTTCCTCAAGGCCGAGACCAACCTCGAGTTCGTGCAGGCCAGGACAGCAGCCGCGGCATCCACAACTGGGCCTACACCGAGAAGATCTTCGAGGTGGCGAACTCGCAGGCCGACCAGGCGGTGCCCATCCCGTTCACCGTGACACTCAAGGCGTCCAAGACCAGCGTCAATACGGGCGTCAAGATCACCCTCAAGCGGAACCATCTCGACCCCGTCGCAGAGCGTCGGCAAGAAGGTCACCATCCAGAGGAAGTCTGGCGGCGGCTGGAAGACCATCGCGACGGTCGTCGTGAAGGCGCCCGTTGCCCCGAAGACGCTCGGCACCTTCTCCCTCACGTGGAAGGTACCGAAGGGCAAATCCACGCTGCGCGCCAAATTCGGTCCGCTGCTGATCTCTGGGGTCACGCGCCCCGTCGGCTTCAGCAAGACCATGACGGTGACCGGCAAGTAACAGTCCCCTGCCCGGACCTCTGCGGTCCGACAAGGGCGGCACAGCAGGGGCGGGGTGCGTTCGCACCCCGCCCCTGCTTCTCTCCTGGGCCGACTCTCCGGCGCAGTTTCCATCGCGTGCGGCGCTCGCTGCTTCCGAATCGGCTGCCGAACTGGCAAATCGCTTGCCGCAACCTACAACTCTGGGAATAGTGAGATAGACTGGCGGCGCCAGCGGCAGAACTCATCGCGCTCCGTTTTTGGTGGAGCGCGTCAGGCGACCGAAGCGATGGGCTCCGGCTCGCCGGTCGAGCACGACTGCGAGGTGATGCGTCGGCAAACCAGCGTCCACCCGAACGACTCCAGGTCGCACGATGCCGCAGGGCATCGTGCGACATGATGGGCGAGTCTGCGATCAGCATGGCGAGTAGAAGCCCATCCGACGGATGTATCCCGTGATTCAAGGAGTGAACTGAGAATGGCTTCAACCGCACCTGTCACGATCGATCGCAAGCGCATCGCCGAGCTCGCCGCCAAGGAAGAGGCGCGTCTCGAGGCTGCGACGCCCAAGTCGTTCGAGCTCTACAAGCGGGCCGTCAAGTCGATGCCCATGGGCGTCGCGTCGACCTACCATGCCCGCGATCCGTATCCGGTCTACTTCACTCATGGCAAGGGCTCCAAGATCTACTCGGTCGACGGACAGGAGATCTGCGGACTTCCACAACGGCTACGGCTGCATGGTCCAGGGTCACGCACACCCGGCCATCGTCAAGGCCATCCAGGACCGCGCCCCGCTCGGCACCCAGTTCGGCCTGCCCACCGAGGACGCCATCATCATGGCCGAGCACCTCGCCAAGGCCTTCAAGCTGCCGAAGTGGCGCTTCGTCAACTCCGGCTCCGAGGCGACGATGGACGCCATCCGCGTGGCCCGCGGATTCACGGGCCGCGAGACGATCGTCAAGATGTTCGGCTCGTATCACGGCCATCACGACTACGTCATGGTCTCGATCGGCGCCGTCGACTACGGCAAGATCGGTCCGCGTGACGACTACGCCTCGCTGTCCTACGGAGCGGGCATCCCGCAGGCGTCGATCGACCTGACCATCCCCGTGCCGTTCAACGACATCGAGAACATGAACAAGCGCATCGAGCGCCTGGTCGCGGAGGGCCGCACCCCCGCCGCCCTCATCATGGAGCCCGCCATGATGAACCTCGGCGTCGTCCTGCCCGAGCCTGGCTTCCTCGAAGCCGTCCGCGCGATCACCAAGAAGCACGGCATCGTGCTGATCTTCGACGAGGTCAAGACCGGCATCTGCACGGCCCGCGGCGGCGCCGTCGAGCGCTGGGGCATCGTGCCCGACATGGTCACCCTCGGCAAGGCCATCGCCGGCGGCACGCCCTGCGGCGCGATCGGCGGCACCGACGAGATCATGGACATCGTCCATCAGGGCACGGTCTTCCAGGTCGGCACCTACAGCGGCAACCCGCTCTCCATGGCCGCGGCCCGTGCGAGCTTCGAGCAGGTCATGACCGACGACGCCTATGAGCACCTGAACTACCTCAACGACCGCCTCGTCGTCCGAATGCGACGCGATCTGCAAGAAGTACGACTTCCCCGGCTACACGGTCGGCATCTCGTCGAAGGGCTGCGTCAACTTCGCGCCCGAGCAAGATCACCGACTACGAGTCGTTCATCAAGTACCAGGACCACGAGCTCGTCGCCCTCGCCTGGCTGTACAACTTCAACCGCGGCATCATCATCGCCCCCGGTCGCGAAGAGGAGTGGACGCTGTCCATCCAGCACACCGACGAGGACATCGACCTCTACGTCAGCGCCTTCGAGGACCTCGTCCGCGACGTGACCGCCTGACACTGGGCTAGACCTCTGTGGGGCGCGGCGGAACGCCGCGCCCCACAGGACGATCCGAGGCGGTGAGGGCCGCTCCCCGCGGCCCTCACCGCCTCGTCCTCTTTGTCGTCTCCATCCACCGGCGCGTCTCGGCGGCCCGGCCCGGCGAGATTCCGGCGCCTTCCCAGCGACGTCCCGCCGCTGATCACACGTCGGCCGATCCCTGCGACGAACATGGCCCGGGCGTGCCGCGTTCCGACGCGGCCGGCGATCCTACCAGGACCAGTCGCCGGCCGGCGGGGCGGCCGGACCATCGTGCGCTGGCAGCTCGGGCTCGATCTTCGCCCCCCGTGCTGTCCGGGACCTCGACGGCTCCGGGCTCATCGTTCGAGGTCGGCACAACGCCCAGTCGATGCCGGCTCCATCGACGCCGAGGTCGGGCACCGCAGAATCGGGTCCGGGTTCGAACGCAGGCGCGGGTGCGGGCTCGGGTTCGATCGTGGGTGCGGGCTCTGGCTCGAGCGAAGATGCGGGCGCCGCCGGCACCGGAGCCGAAGGACCGTCGCCGGCAGTGGCCTGAGCTGCGGACGTACCGCTCGCGGCGCTCGATGGTCCGACCGGCTCGAGCGGCGACGCCGGCTCGAGCTCGTCCGGAGGGCTGAGCAGGTCGTCGAGCATCGCCGCCCGCTGTTGCTCGTCGGCGGCCTCGTCGTCGGCCGGTCCGAGGAGGCGCTCGAGCTCGGGCGCCGGCTCTGGACGAGCGGCTCGTCCGAACAGCTCGTCGAGCAAGCCTGTGCTCGGCCGGCGCGATGGGCGCGGGGCGGCTCGCCGCCCCGCGCCCATCGCGGGCGACTCCTCAGGATCTTCGAGACCTCGGCCCAGACGCTGTCGCGGTGGGCCCGCAGCTCGCCGTCGGCGGCGGGCGTGACGCGGCTGCTCGGCCTTGGCGAGCAGCACGCCCGCCTGGCAGAACTTGCCGAGGATGCTGATCACCGTCACCTCTTCGAGATGGCTCGCCCCGGCTGACCTCGCTCACCGTGCGCCGATCGTCGATCAAGCGTGAGCACGTGGAACTCGTCGCGCCCCATGGGGATCGAGTGGCGCGGCAGCGTCTCGTAGTCGCGATTGCGGACGAGCACCGTGTTGGCTTCGCCGAGCACCTCGAAGGCGGCGACGTAGTCGCCGCCGACCGACGACACCTCGATGAGCACGCTCTGGGTGTCGATCGTGATGTAGTCGACCGGCCGGGCCACGTCGTCGATGACGAACATGAACGTGCCGTTCACGCCGGTGGTCTTGACCGCGAGGAAGGTGTTGGCGACCTGGCGCGAGAGCACGTCGCGCAGGTCGGCCTCGGCCACGAACCCCTTCTCGACGAGGATCGTGCCGATCGGCTTGGGGTCGCTCTCCTGATCTCGCAGCGCCTCGTTGAGCTGGTCCTCGGTGACGAGGTTGCGCTTGATGAGGAGGCTGCCGAGGACCGTGTCGGCGTAGACGCGGGTGGAGTCGCGGGTCTCGGCGATGCGGCCGTGCACGAAGTGCACGTCGATGATGCGCTCGGCGCATTCGATATGCAGGGTACCCGAGCGCCGCACCCTGCCGAGCATCTGCAGGACTTCGACGACGCTGAACGTGTCAAGCGTGCCGTGCATGACTGGCGCGAGTGTATACTCGGGCTCCATGATAGTCGACCTGCACGTGCACACGTATCCGGCATCGAGCTGCTCGACGATCGCCTACCGTGACCTCATCGCCCATTGCCGCGCGCAGGCTCTCGAGGCCATCGCCCTCACCAACCACGGTCGACGTCGACGACAACCGCCAGCTCGAAGGCCCGCTCGCCGAGAACGGCGTGGTGCTCGTGCACGGCGTCGAGATCTCGACGCTGTACGGCGACTTCATCGTCTACTCGCCCGACCTCGACTATCTCGCCGACTTCAACGACGTCAGGCGGTACCCGCCGCCGGCGGAGATCCCCGACCGACGCCGCGCTCGTCTGGGTGCATCCGGCCGCCGGCGGCGGCCGCAGCGGGTCGACGTTCTACTCGGGCCTGCGCCGACCTGGTCGCGCCGCATCGTCGACGCCGTCGAGGTCTGGAACGGCAACTGGAGCGGCGCGCGCTACGTACAGGCGGCCGAGCAGCATCGCGCGTGAGCTCGGCACTGCCGGCGACGGGCGGCAGCGACGCTCACCGGACCGGTCACATCGGCCGTTGCGCGACCGAGATCGACGGCCCCGTGAGCTCGACCGCCGACGTGGTGACGGCCATCAAGGCCGGCGCCGTCGCGCCGGTCGCCGTCCGCGAGCCGCCGCGGCCTGGGGCGGCTGCTGCGGCCGCTTCGAGGCGCTGACGAGGACGGTGACGACGTGATCTCACTGTCGGTGGAGACGACCACGCCGGGTGACGCTCGTCGACGTCACCGCGCTCGTCGAGAACGCGCTGGCCGCGACGCGGCCTGCGCGAGGGCGCCGTGCTCGTCTACTGCCCGCACACGACGGCCGGCGTGACCATCAACGAGAACGCCGACCCGACGGTGCGCCGCGACATCGCCATGGCACTCGACCGCGCTAGTGCCCGGTCGACCTGCCGTTCGCGCATCTCGAAGGCAACTCGGACGCCCACGTGAAGGCGCATGCTCACCGGCAGCAGCGTGATCGTGCCCGTCGAGGGCGGCCGCCTGGCGCTCGGCACCTGGCAGGGCATCTACTTCGCCGAGTTCGACGGTCCACGGCGGCGGCGGCTGCTGGTGCAGCCGCCTCGCGGGGCGCGCACCAGTAGCCGCCGCGCATCCCGCGATCGCGGACTACCGACCCAGTGCCCGTTCGAGGTGGACGCGCAGCGGCCCCATGTCGAGCTTGCCGCCGCCGTTCTTGAGCAGCAGCTGTCGGCGGAGTAGCGCTGCCCCGTCGACCAGAGCTTCTTGAGCCACGCGCCCGGCCGCCGGTTCGCGGAACCACTCCATGCCGTAATCGTCCTGGAGGAGCATGCCGCAGCGCCCCTTCGAGCATCCAGGCGCGCAGGTAGTTGGAGGCGTAGAAGCCCTCGTCGACGTCGACCAGGTAGTTGTCGGCCGGCACCTCGATCTGGATGGCGCGGCTGAGCAGCTCGCGGTAGCGCTCGGCCATGTGGTCGAGCGGCCCGGTCTGCATGTGGAGCTCGGTCTCGTAGGCGAGCTTGCCGGCGTAGCGGCGCAGGAAGTAGAGCTCGACGAGGTTGGCGAAGGTGAGGAACTCGCGCGACTCGGCGTAGTCGAGGTACGTCTCGAGCCAGCGCGGGTTGAGCGGCAGGTGGTCGAAGAGGAAGGCGAAGCCCTCGGTGACCGCGTTGTCGCCGAGGAAGCGGTACTCGAACGGCAGCTCGGGATCGGTGTGGGCGAAGTGCTCGGTGTGGCCGCCCTCGTGGAGCAGCGCCTGAAAGTCGTCCTGTCCGCCCTTGGGCATGACCACGAGGTAGATCTCGTCGGGCACGCGCACCGGTGCGCAGAACGCGCGCGGCGACTTGAGCTCGCGCGCCTCGGCGTCGACGTGCACGTTGGCCTGGTCGGCCAGCGAGATGCCCGAGCCCCTGCAGGGTGCGCTCGAACGTGGGCAGCAGCAGCTCGCTGCGGAAGATGGGGTCGTACTCGGGCGCCCGCATGAGGTAGGGCAGGTCGGAGAACTCGAGCTCCTCGCGGCCGATGCCGAGCTTGGCCCGCGAGACCTTGTCGAGCGTGCGCTGGTAGAGGCCCTCGGTCTCTTGCAGGAAGGCGTCGGTGGCGCCGCGCAGGAGGCCGAAGTCGACTGCGCGGACCTCGGAGAAGAGGGTGCGGTAGTCGGGGTAGCCGAGTTCGCCCGACGAGGTCGTGCAGACGCCGCCAGCAGGAGTCGTACAGGGGGTTGAGTGTGCGCCCGGTGACCTCGAGCCGCGCGCCTGTTGATGCGGCGGCGACGCTCGCGGTCGGGCTCGTTGGCCTGCACGACGCTCGAGTAGCGGTAGCCGATCTCTTCGCCGTCGACCTCGATCGTGGGCCCGGCTTTCGACGTTGGCGATCTCGTCGGTGAGCTCCTTGGTCTCGTCGCCGAGGAACCCCTCGATGGCGAAGTCGAGCAGGAACGAGAGCCGGTGACGGTCCTCGTCGGCGACGGCCTGCGTCGTAGAGCCGGCGCAGGGTGCGCACCGCGTCGAGCGTGAACAGCTCTGGGTAGCGGTCGTAGACGGAGGTGAAGTCGCAGTCTCCTTGAGGCCCGCCGTAGTGCTGGTAGGCTTCGTAGTCGAGCGCGCCGGTGAACTCTTCGGCGCGGCGGCGGTACTCGGCGAGATCGAACGACGTCACGTGAGTCTCCTTGTGATGACCGGCGCAGCCGGGCCGGCTGCTCCTGCCCGGGGTTGTGCCCAACGGCGGCACTCTACCAGACCGTCCCGGTCGAAAACCGCAGGCTGAAGGCGTCGCGAGGTGGACAATCCATCCGCACGCGCCCTGTGCGCTACACTGGCCGAGCGTGCCCCCGCAGCCCCGCGACATCCTCGAGCTCACCATCGACACCCTCGCCTACGGCGGTCAGGGCCTCGCCCGCCTCGACGGCTTCGTCGTGTTCGTGCGCGGCGCGGTGCCGGGCGACGTCGTGCGCGCCGAGGTGACGCGCCGCAAGGCGGGCTACGCCGAGGCGCGCCTGCTCGAGCTCGTCACGCCGTCCCCGCGCCGGGCGCCCTTCCGCTGCGACCATCCGCCAGACGCCGGCGGCTGCGAGTGGCAGACCCTCGACTACGAGCGCAGCTCGAGTTCAAGCACCGCCAGGTGGTCGAGTCGCTCGACGCACATCGGCGGGCTCGAGCGACGTCGACCGTCGAGCCGATCCGCGGCATGGCCGACCCCTGGCGCTACCGCAACAAGATGGAGTACTCGTTCGGCGAGCGCGACGGCGCGCCTGGTGCTCGGGCTGCACCGCCGCGGCTCGTGGCGCGACGTCGTCGAGGTCGAGGACTGCCACCTGGCGCCGTCGAGATGGCGAGGGCGCGGCAGGCGGTCGCGACCGCCTGCCGCGCCCTCGCCCTCCCCGTCTACTCCGCAGCGACGCACACAGCGGCCTGCTGCGCCACCTGGTCGTGCGCCAGCGGCCGCGCCAGCGGCGAGCTGCTGCTCAACCTCTTCGTCACCGAGCGGTTCCGCCAGGAGCAGGAGCTCGCCGACCGCGTCGCGGCCGACCAGCCCTTCACGTCGTTCGCGGTCACCGTCAACGAGACGCGCGCCGACGCCGCGATCGGCGTCGGTCCGTTCATGGTCGCCGGTCCGCCCCACTTCCACGAGGAGCTCGCCGGCGTGCGGCTGCGCGTGCCGGCGCTCGCGTTCCTGCAGACCAACTCCGAGATGTGCGGCGTGCTCTACGAGACGGCCCTGCGCTGCGCCCGGCCGGAGGCCGGGCGCAGCGCCTACGACCTCTACTGCGGCATCGGCGGCGCTCAGCCTGCTGCTCGCGCGCGAAGCGGCAGGTCGTGTACGGCATCGAGATCCAGGACGAGGCCGTCGCCGCGGCCGCCGAGAACGCGCGTCTCGAACGGCGCTCGCCAACGTCGACTTCACCGCCGGCGACGTGCGCGCCGCTGCTGCTCGACCCGCCGACGGGGCGCGACCCCGAGATCGCGCGGCTCGTCCTTGCCGACGGCAAGCCTCATCAGTCGCTGCGCGCGCCGGCGCGCGCCGTTCGAGCCGCCGGCCGTCGTGGTCACCGACCCGCCCCGCGCCGGCATGGCCAAGAAGGCGGTCGAGCGCATGGCGCTGCTCGGCGCCGACCGCATCGTCTACGTGTCGTGCAACCCGACGACGCTCGCCGCCAACGCCGCCCAGCTCGCCGACGCTCGGCTACCGGCTCGACACGGTCACGCCGGTCGACATGTTCCCGCACACCCACCACATCGAGGCGGTCGCGCTCTTCGTCAGGGTGGCGATAGGCGCCGTCGCCGGCCGGCTGACCGCCAGCGCCTGCGCGATCAGGTCGGCGTTGGCGGCCAGGAAGGCCGACCGAGAGCAGCGGCAGCGCCGGCAGCGCCCGCGACCAGAGCGCCAGCGCGACCGTGACGACGAACGAGACCGTCATCGCCACGACGGTGAGCGCGCACGCGCAGGCCGAAGCGCGACCGCCGCCGCCAGGTAGAGGCCGAAGAAGATCACGTCGCTCGTGCCCAGCGCCGAGTAGGCGTCGTGCACGCGCGTAGCCGATCGTCGGAAAGGCGACGACGAAGTAGGGCGACGCGCTGCGGGCCTGAGTGAGCAGCAGGTGCGTGGGCCCCCGCGGCACGAAGACGCTGGCCGTGTCGAGCACCGCCACGGCGACGGCAAGGCCGACGATCACGCGCACGTCGTCGGTCAGCTGCGGCGAGCGTCGAAGCCGAGCCAGAAGCCGGCGGCCGACGCCGAAGGCGATCTTGCCCAGATCGGCGACCGGCGACGACATCCGCAGAGCGCTGCCGGCGACGGCGCCAGGGCGAGCCCGGCGCCGGCGACCACCGCCAGCGTCCGGCCGAGGCCGCGCAGCGGGCAGCAGGCCGCTCGACCATGCACCGCCGAGCAGCGCCACGCCGACGGCCATCGAGACGACGACGTCGGCGCGCCAGGCGAACGCCGGCAGCGCGGCCGCTGGCGAGGGTGAAGGCGACGAAGCAGGACGGCCGCGACGGCGGCCGCGGCCAGCCGCGGAGCCGCGTCACGACGGATCAGTACGGCGGGATCGCCTCGTACCACTCGCCGAGGCGGCGGAAGGCCCGCCAGAAGGCCGCCTTGAGGCGCTGCTCGTCGAGCGACGCGTCGATGTCGGGGGTGATGAGGACGTCGGTGCCGGGCGTGAACTCGACGATCTCGCCGACGGCGTACTCGAGGGGCCGCGCCGTCGGCAGCTCGAGCCGGTTGAGGGCCGGCGACGACCTCCTCGCCCATGGCGACGATGATCTTCGGTTCGACGATGGCGATCTCGCGGCGCAGGTACTCGAGGCAGCGCGCCTCGGCCTTGGCGTCGTCGCGCACGTTGCCGCACTTGAGGACGTTGGTGCCGTAGAGCTGCAGCGGGTCGATGCCCAGGCGCTGGCAGCTCTTCATGACCGCCGTGCCGGCGCGGCCGAAGAACGCCACGCCCTCGTGGCACTCGCTCGGCTGCGCCTGGTACTTGAGCAGCATGATGTCGGCCAGCGGATGGCCGGAGCCGATCACCGGCATCGTCTTGCTGTGCGAGCACATGCGGCAGCGCAGCATCTCGCCGGTGAGCTCGTTGATCTCGGAGATGGCGCGAGTCAGGTACTTGTCGTAGATCTCGTTGGGCTGTCCCACCGGTCGCCCTTCCGTTCTCTGCCCCTCTATTTTCGCGCCGCCGGGGAAATCCTGCGCTCCTTGGCGGAGCCGGCGGCAAACCGAGCGGCGCGCGGCGCGCGTCAGCGCGACGCGCCGCCCTCGAGGCTCGTCTGGAGGAGCTTGAGGGACTGCAGGTAGAGCAGGCTCTTGCGACGCCGGACGATGTGGCTGTCGGCGAGGGCCGCGACGAAGTCGTCCGGGCCGCTGAACTCGCCCATGCCGGTGAGCGCCGTGCCGAGGCCGGGCAGCACGTGCGCGTCGCTGCCGGCGGCGGCGGCGATGCGGTAGCGCGCCGCGAAGCGCTCGGCGCGCTCGTTGAAGCCCGGGAAGGCGATGCGCGAGTTGAAGACCTCGATCGACGTCGAGGTCCGTCGACGTTCTCCTTGAGCAGGCGTAGCGTCGGCACCGCGTGCAGGCGGTCGAACGGGTGCGGCACGTAGACGATGCCGCCCTGGCCGCTTGATCGCGGCGATGGTCTCGGCGAACGGTCAGGCCCGGCGGCGATGCGCTCCTCGCAGGAACAGGCCGATCACCTCGCCCTCGACGCGTCTTGACCTCTTCGCCGACGATCACGCGCACGCCGTAGTCGGTCGGCGAGGCGAGCGCCCTCGAGGCCGCCGGCGATCTGTTGTGGTCGGTGATGGCGACGACGTCGAGGCCGATCTCGCGCGGCACGCTCGAGGATCTCGCGGGACCGCCATCGCGCAGTCGTGCGAGTGGTTGGAGTGCACGTGCAGGTCGGCGAAGAGCTCGAGCGGGCGCGGGCGCCGCAGGCGCGCCGCGAGCGCGGCCGCTTGAGCCGCGGAAGACGTCGCGGTAGACCTCGCGACCTCGCCGCGACGATGTCCCAGCTGTAGCGCTGCGCCGTCTGCCACGCCGCGCGCGGCGCAGGCGCTCGCGCAGCCGCGGCGTCGACCAGCAGACGGCGCAGCGCGCGCGGCCAGGGCGCGCGGCTCGCGCGGCGGCACCAGCAGCCCCTCGCGGCCGTCGGTCGACCACGTCGCGGTAGCCGTCGATGTCGGAGGCGAGCGATGGCCGTACCGCGTGGCCATCGCCTCGAGCAGGACGATGCCGAACGACTCGTTGCCCAGCGACGGCGCGCAGAAGACGTCGGCGTCCTGGTAGAGCTCGCGGCAGCTCGTCGTGGGCACGCGGCCGTGGAAGGGCACCCGGCCCGCGAAGCGCCTCGGGCACGAGCGCGCCGAACCGCGGCTCGTGCTTGTCGGCGCCGCAGACGTCGAGCTCGAACGGCGGCACGTCGTCGCGCAGGTAGCGCAGGGCGCGCAGCAGCACCCGCAGGCCCTTGCGGCGCGACTCGGCGCCCACGAAGAGCACCCGCAGCGGGCCCGGCCGGCGCGCCGCGGCCGGGCGGGAAGCGCGTCGAGGTCGATGCCGTTGGGGATGATGCGGTAGTCGCCCTCGAAGTAGCGCGCCGCCGTGTCGCGCGCCGCCGCGCGAGACCGCGATCGACGGCGTCGAAGACGGTCGAAGACGCGCTTGAGGATCGGCTTGCCCAGCCAGTACCAGAGGAAGCGCTCGGAGTTGGCGTGGAAGGTGGCGACCATGGGGCACTCGGCGTGGCGCAGGGCCGTCCAGCCGAGGCTGGGCACGAAGGGCTCGTGCACGTGCAGCACGTCGAGCTCCTCGGTCTCGAGCAGCACGTCGATGTTGGAGACGAGGTCGAGCGGCGCGGCGATGATGCTGACCGAGCGGTTGTGGCGCACCGTGAAGGTGCCGCCGGCGAAGAAGTAGCGCGGGTAGGGCTCGTCGGGCGCGAAGATGGTCGTCGCGCTCGCTCGAGCAGCACCTCGCGCACGCGCTCGCGGGCGTGCCTTGACGGCGGCCCTGTCGTCGCTGGGCGCGATGATCGTGACGTGGTGGCCCATGCGCGGTGAAGCGCTCGGCGAGCGCCGCGATGTGCTGGTTGACGCCGCCGGGCACGGTCCACGCGTACGGCGTGAGCATGCCGATCTTGTAGCTCGCTGCGTCCCGCTCATAGCCCGCGCCACGCCGCGTCGCAGCGCGCGCCGGCCGGCGCTCCCCCGCTCCGCGCGGGCGGCCGCGCTACGGCCGCGCGCCCGTCGCGGCGGCCGCGCGGCCTCGCCTAGCCCTGGCAGACGGCCGTCGCCCCGCGACCCTCGCCGGCGATGAACTCCTCGGTCAGCTCGCGGCACTCGTCGTCGGGGTGCTGCACCGGCGGCGACTTCATGAAGTACGAGCTCGGGCCCTCGAGCGAGCCCGGCGAGGCCGCGGTCGAGGGCGATCTTGGCGCAGCGCACGGCGTCGATGACGATGCCGGCGCGAGTTGGGCGAGTCGACGACCTCGAGCTTGAGCTCGATGTTGAGCGGCACGTCGCCGAAGGTGCGGCCCTCCATGCGGATGTAGGCCCACTTGCGGTCGTCGAGCCACTCGACGTAGTCGCTCGGGCCGATGTGCACGTTCTTGGCGCCCATGTCGTAGTCGAGCTGGCTGGTGACGGCGTTGGTCTTGGAGATCTTCTTGGACTCCAGGCGCTCGCGCTCGAGCATGTTGAGGAAGTCGGTGTTGCCGCCGACGTTGAGCTGGCTGGTGCGCTCGAGCTTGCACGCCGCGCTCGCGCATGAGGCGGGTGAGCACGCGGTGCACGATGGTGGCGCCGACCTGGCTCTTGATGTCGTCGCCGATGATCGGCACGCCGGCTTCGACGAAGCGCTTCTGCCAGTAGGGCTCGCGGGCGATGAACACCGGGATGCAGTTGACCATGGCGCAGCCGGCGGTGAGGATCTGCTCGGCGTACCACTTGGTGGCCTCTTCGCTGCCCACCGGCAGGTAGTTGACGACCACGTCGGTCTGGGTCTCCTTGAGGATGCCGACGATGTCGGCGGTCGGGCCCGGGCGCCTTCTCGATGATCTGCGACAGGTACTTGCCCAGGCCGTCGTGGGTCATGCCGCGCGCGACCTTGACGCCCTTCGCCGGCACGTCGGCAGAACTTGACGGTGTTGTTGGGCTTGGTGAAGATGGCCTCGGACAGGTCTTTGCCGACCTTGTTCTTGTCGATGTCGATGGCGGCCACGAACTCGATGTCCTTGATGTGGTAGCCGCCCAGGACGGGGTGCATGAGGCCGGGCACGAAGTCGGTCTTCTTGGCGTTCTTGTAGAACTCGACGCCCTGCACGAACGACGAGGCGCAGTTGCCGACACCGATGATCGCGACGCGCACTGGATTGCCCAAGATAAGTCTACCTCCACTGCGTCGGCCGGACGGCCGACTGATGTCGATCGCGTCCGCGGGCCGGACGCGGCCGCGCGACACAGCGCGAACGGGGGCGAGTATACCACAGCGGCTGCACGAGCCCGGCAGCCAGGAGCGCTCGCAGGCGGCGCGGCCGCGGGGCGGCGGCTACGCCGCCGCCCCGCCGCCGCCCGCCTCGCAGCTGGCGGCGCACGTGCAGGATGCGCTGCACGACGGTGAACGTGGTGAGCACGGCGAGCAGCACAGACCATCGCGGTCGAGCACGTGCCAGCGCGCGAAGACGAAGCCGATCGACGAGCACGACGATGCGCTCGGGCCGCGACATGAGGCCGACCTTGCAGTCGAGACCCAGCGCCTCGGCCCGGGCGCGCGTGTACGAGACCAGGAACGAGGACATGAGCGACGACGAAGACCGCGGCCAGCATCACGAAGTGGTCGTCGCGCGCGTAGTAGACGCCGACGGCGCCGAGCATGACGCCCTCGGCGACACGGTCGCTGGTCGAGTCGAGGAAGGCGCCGAACGGGGTGACCTGCGCCGAGATGCGCGCGACGGCGCCGTCGAGCATGTCGCAGATGCTGGCCAGCGAGCAGCACGAACGCCGCCCAGATGAAGTGCCCGCTGACGATCAGCGGCGTGGCCGCGAGGTTGAGCGACCAGGCCGGCGACGGTGAGCTTGTTGGGCGTGACGTGGCCGGCGCCATGAGCGCGCCGGCACGCGGCCAGCGGCCTCGGTCCACCTCCTTGGGCGCATGCCGCCGGTGAGGCGTCCTTGCTGCGTCACGCCGCGCTCACTCGTCGTCGCGCCAGCGCGGTCACGCGCGACGGCTTCGGGACGCGCGCTCGGCGGCGCGACACGCGTAGTTGGCGACGAACAGCGACGGCCGAGCCACCAGAACGCCGGCCAGCGCGTCGAGGAAGTAGTGGTTGCCGGTGACGACGATCGCCGAGCAGCACGACCACCGGGTAGACGGCGGCCAGCATCGCGCGCGAGGCGGTTGCGCGCGAGCAGAAGATCGCCAGCGCGACGAACAGCGCGTAGCCGATGTGCAGGCTCGGCACGGCCGCGTACGGATTCGTCACGAACGACATGACGCCGGACTGGTAGTTGCGTCGACGAGAACAGAAAGAGCGTGTCGACGATGCCCGATGTGGGCACGCAGCCGCGGCGGCGCCACCGGCAGCATGGCGAAGAGCGTCATGCCAGCACGTTCATGGCCAGGAACCAGTTGCGAAAGAAGCCGAAGACCTCGTTGCGGTACAGGTAGATCCAGACGAGGAAGAGGATCGTCACCGGCAGGTGCACGTTGGCGTAGAACCAGTTCAAGAACTGGACGCAGCCGTGCACGTGGCTGACCTTGGCCTGCAGCCAGGGCTCGACGTAGATGTGCAGCGCCTTCTCGGCGTTCATGATGGCGTGCGCGTTGGCCAGCGCCGTCACCTCGCGGCCGCGCGACCACGATGCGCGCGACGTCGTAGGCGACGTAGCGCGCGTAAGAGGATGAGGAACTGACGCACGGCGTCGCGGCCGCCGGCCGGCAGGAACTCCGCGCCACGAGCGCGGGCCAGCTCACGGCTGCCGGCGTCACGGACGTCGCTGCAGTCTTCACGGCTCGCGATCTGCACGTCCCTCATGCCGCTCTCGCTGGCCGGCCGCTCGCACAGCGACGCCCAGCTGCGGACCCTTGCAACCGATGCCGCCCGGTCGGCGCCGCAACGTGCGGGGGTGGGATCGCGAGGGATGCGTGGTGGGCCGTGAAGGATTCGAACCTTCGACCTTGGGATTAAGAGTCCCCTGCTCTACCAACTAAGCTAACGGCCCACGGGCACGGTGCGTTATGGTACCAGCCCCCCGCAGGTCGTCGCCACGCCCGCGGCGCGGAGCGCGCCGATCAGGCGCGAACTCGTGCTCGCCGGCGACCGGGTAGCCCTCGTCTTCGATGGCGTCCTTGACTGCGTCGAGGTCGGCGCGCCGGCGTCGAAGACGACGGCGACGCTCTTGGCGTCGACGTCGACCTCGACGCGCTCGACGCCCTCGAGCGGCGCAGACGGCGCTCTCGATGGCCATCTTGCAGTGCTCGCACGAGACGTCGGGCACGTTCAGCACGACGTGTCTCGGTCGCTCATGCGTCCTCCTTGTCGGCCGTGTCGTCGCGAGCTCGGCGAGTCGGCAGGTGACGACCCGGCCCTCGCCGAGATCGACCGACGACGCTGTCGGCCGGGGCGAGCAGCTCGATGACCTTTCCTTCGCCCGCCGGCGTCGTGACGATCGCTGCCCTTCTTGGGCGCGCGCTTCTTGAACGACATGTAGACCTCGTGCTCGTACTTGAGGCAGCACATCAGGCGGCCGCAGCAGCCGGAGATCTTGGACGGGTTGAGCGGCAGGTTCTGGTCTTTGGCCATGCGGATCGAGACCGGCTCCTGGTCGCCGGCGAAGGCGCGCAGCAGAGGCGCCGGCCGCAGGGGCCGTAGCCGCCGACCAGGCGCGCCTCGTCGCGGGCCGAGACCTGCTGGAGCTCGACGCGCCGCTTCGAGCCGGTCGTTCAGCTCGCGAGACGAGCTCGCGAAAGTCGACGCGCTCCTCGGCGAAGAACGAGATCGTGATCCTGTTGCCGTCGAACGTGCTCTCGGCGGCGACGATCTTCATGTGCGAGGCCGAGCTCGGCGATGAGCTCGCGGGCAGCCCGCAGCGCCTCGCGCTCGCGCTCGCGGTTGGCGGCGACCTGCTCCGAGGTCGGCCTGCGGTGGCGACGCGCAGCGACGCGCTTGAGGCCCGCGGCGCGTCTCGCCGTCGGCGACAGCTCGCGCGCGCCGCCGACGACACGCCCGAAGTCGGTGCCGCGGGCGGTCTCGACGACGACCTCGTCGCCGACCGGCGAGCTCGAGCGCGCCGGGGTCGAAGTGGTAGATCTTGCCGCCGTCACGGAAGACGACGCTGACGATCTTAGGCACTCTCCCAGACCTCCTGGAAACGGGCGAACATCGCCTGCAGGGCCAGCCTGCGGTCGACGTTCAGATACAGATCCTTGCGGGTGCGCGCCGACGACCTCGAGCAGGCGCGCGTAGAGCTCGGGGCGGGCGACGGCGGCCGTGCTCGAGCTCGTCGAGGCGATCGCGGTTCCAGACGGCGCCGCGCCGCCCCGAGCCCGACCGCCCAGACGTCGCGCAGCCAGCACGTCAGATGGTCGACCGCGTCGAGCGCCGCGAGGCGCGCGACGCGCGCCTGCTCGCGCCTGGCTGGGCGTCGAGCCGGCGCGCGTGCCAGGCGCGCTCGCGCTCGTCGGCGACGGTGCGCTCGAGCTCGCGCGCGCCGTCGCGCGACGTCGGCGTCGATCCTCGGCCGCCGCGGCCGCCTCGGCGTGCCGACCTCGTCGACGAACGCCCACTCGGCGTCGCGCTCGGCGGCACGATGCGCGGCGGCGAGCCGCAGGTAGCGCTGGCGGCGCTGCGGGCCGCGCGTCGTCGTCGGCCAGGCGCCGGGCGCGTTCGACCGAGCCGCGCGCGAGGCGGGCGATGACGGCGGCCGCGCTCGTCGCCGAGCGCAGCCCTCGGGGCCGACCAGGTACGCGTCGACCTCGTCGTCGGCGACGCGGCCGGAACTCGACCATCTGACAGCGCGAGACGATCGTCGGCAGCACGCGCTCGGGCGCGTCGCTGACGAGCAGGAAGTAGACGTGCGCGGGCGGCTCCTCGAGGCTCTTGAGCAGCTTGTTGGCGGCCTCGACGTTGAGCCTCTCGGCCTCGAGGATGATCCAGACGCGGCGCGTCGCCGACGAACGGCTTGAGGCTGAGCTCGGCGACCAGCTCGTCGATCTGGTCGATGCGGATGAACTCGCCCTCGCGCTCGATCGACGGTGAGGTCGGGATGCACGCCGCGGCGCGAGCGCGCGCGCACTCGTCGCAGTGCCCGCAGCCGCCGCAGCGCGGCCACGATGGCGCGCGCCCAGCTCGCGCGCGAACTCGTCGCTTGCCGAGCGCCCTCGGCCGGCCAGCAGGTAGGCGTGGCTCGAGCCCGCGCGCGCAGCGCGCGGGCGAAGTACGTCTTGGCGTGCTCCTGGCCGGGGATGTCGAGTCAAACATCGGACGCCGCCCCGCAGCGCGCCGCCGCAGGACAGCGCCGAGCGCCGCGTCCGCACGTCGGCCGCGACCTCGTCGGCCGGCCGCTCGCCGTCGACCACGCGCACGCGCTCGGGGAAGCGCCGCGCGAGCTCGTCGTAGCCCTCGGCCACGCGCGCGCTGCAGAACGCGGCCCTCCGCTTCGATGCGGTCGGGCGGCCCGCCGTCGCCGGCGGGCCGCCCGACCGGGGTCGACGTCGAGGAGGACGGTGAGGTCGGGCAGCAGGCCGCCGGTCGCCCACTCGTTGAGCTCGAGCACGCGCGTCGATGCCCAGGCCGCGGGCGTGGCCCTGGTAGGCCAGCGACGAGTCGATGTAGCGGTCGAGCATCACGATCAGCCGGCGGCCAGCGACGGGCGCAGGACGTCGGCGACGAGCTGGGCCCGGGCGGCGGCGTAGAGCAGCGCCTCGGCCCAGGGGGCGATGTCGTGGGGGCGGTGCAGCAGCAGCTCGCGGATGACCTCGCCGGTCGGCGTGCCGCCGGGCTCGCGCAGCGAGCCGCCCGGCACGCCCGCGTAGCCGACCGGCAGACCGCGGGCGCGCAGGCGACGCGCAGAGACGCTCGACCTGCGTCGACTTGCCGGACCGGTCGATGCCTTCGAAGGTGATGAAGAAGCCGCGCCCCGCGAGCCGGGCCGCCAGGTCGCCCGCTTCTTGTACTTCTCTTTGGTGGGACAATCCGGATCCAGACAGAGCTTCCACGGTCGCGCCGCGTCCGCTCGATTTGAGCACTTTGATCTCGGGCCACCCGCACTTCGGGCAGGTGGTCCCCTTGGCATGATAGCACCGCGCTGCGGCAGCGGGAACGTCTGGCCGCAGCCGCGCCGCGGCCGGCGTGCCTTCGGGCGCGCCCTCGGCACCTTGGGTTCGTCGCCCTCCTTGCCGACGCAGGCGACGAAGCGCTTGCCGGTCTTGCCGCGCAGCACGCGCAGCTCGCCGCCGCAGTTGGCAGGTGCCGAGCACAGCCGAGGGTCGCGGTCTTCGCGCACGGCGCCCTTGATCTCGCTCGCGGATCTCCTCGATGTGGCCGTCGAGCAGCTTGTCCAGGCCTGCTCGAGCATCTTCTGGCTCTCGCTCGACGACCTGCTCGCGGCGCAGCTCGCCGACGGCTGATGCGGTCCATCTCGCTGCTCGAGCCGGGCGGTCATGGCCGGCGACGAGATGTCGAGCGGGGCGCTCGCGTCATGGCGGCGTCGAAGGCGCGGATGACGGCGATGCCGAGCTCGGTCGGCTCGACCGGGTTGTCGCGCACGTAGTTGCGGTCGTAGAGGTGCTGGATGATGTCGGCGCGCGTCGCCTTGGTGCCCAGGCCGAGCTCCTCCATCTTCTCGATCAGCGGACCCTGGCCGTAGCGCGACGGCGGCTGGGTCTCCTTGGCCTCGTTGCGCACGTCGAGCACGGTGAGCACGTCGCCCACGGCGGCCTGCGGCAGCGGCTTGCTCGCGCTGCGCGGTGTAGGGCTGCCAGGCGCGCAGGAAGCCGGGCTTGGCGACGCGGCTGCCGCGCGCCACGAACGGCTCGCTGCCGATGCGCAGGTCGAGCCGCTGGCTCTCGATCACCGCCGCCGGCAGCAGCGTGGCCAGGAAGCGGCGCACGACGAGGTCGTAGACGCGCGCCTGGTCGCCGCGCAGTCGGCGCCGCGGGCACGCCGACCGGGTAGATCGGCGGGTGGTCGGTCGTGCGCTTCTTGCCGCGCGTCGGCTTGAGCGTCGCCTGGCCGGCGAGCTCGGCGGCGATCGGCGGCGACCGGCCTGTGGCCGGCGAGGTCGCGCAGCACGGCGTGCAGGTCGAGCGACGGCGGATAGACCGTGTTGTCGGTGCGCGGGTAGCTGATGAGGCCGTCGAGGTAGAGCGACTCGGCCGCCTTCATGGCGCGCGACGGCGAGACGCCGGCGCCCGACGCGGCGCTCATGAGGGCCGTGGTGTTGAACGGCGCCGGCGGCGCCAGCGTGCGCGGCTGGTGCTCGTAGGCGGTGACCTCGGCCGTGTCGGCCTGCGCGCCGGCGAGCGCCGCCTCGGCCTCGGCGGCGGCCGCGAAGCGGCCGTTGGCGTGCTCGGCCGTGAAGCGCTCGCCGCCGCCCGCTTCGAGGTCGGCCTTGATCTCCCAGTAGGGCACCGGCACGAAGGCGCGCCGCTCGAGCTCGCGGTCGACGACGAGCCGCAGGGTCGGCGTCTGCACGCGGCCGATCGAGAGGTAGTCGGCGCCGTAGCGGTAGCTCACCAGCGACATGAAGCGCGTGAGCACGGCGCCCCAGATGAGGTCGATGTCCTGCCGCGTGTGGGCCGCGTCGGCGAGGTTGAAGTCGAGCGTGCCGAGCTTGGCGAAGGCGCGCTTGACCTCGTCGGGCGTGAGCGCCGAGTAGCGCGCCCGGTGGTGGCGGTCGACGACCGCCGTGGCGGCACGGCCGGCTTGAGGCGCACCTCGCCGTCGTCGCCGTCGAGCGGCGACCGGCGCCGGCGCCGGCCGCGCCCGCCGGCGCGCCGCTCTTCTTGGCGCCGCGCGCGGGCGCGGCTTCTCGGGCTTGTCGTCGGGATGGCGCCGCAGCGCGTCGCCGCGCAGGATGCGCAGCGCCTCTTCGCCGATCAGCTCGCCCTCGCGGTCGTAGTCGGTCGCGATGATGACCTCGGTGGCGCCCTTGGCGACGCTCGCGCAGGGCGGCCACCGTCGAGGCGCTGGCGCCGTCGATGACCCAGGCCAGGTCGGGCTCGCGGATCATCTGGTCGAGGTACTTGAGGCTCCAGCGCCGGTAGGTGTTGGGGAAGATCGTCTCCATGACGTGGCCGCGCAGGCCGACGGCGACGGCCGGCTCGCCCTCCCACGTCGAACGCGTACGACTTGACCCTCTGCCGGCCGCGGCCGTGCTCGCTGACCGTCGACGGCCCGCCCAGGATCTGGGCGATCTTCTGCGCGGCGGAGTCCTTCTCGGTGACGATGAGTCTCACGGGTCATCACCTGTCCTGTCGGTCTGGCAGGATGGGCACTTGTACCATCCGGCGAGAGCGGCTGTCGATGGCACGTTCGCCGGCTGTCGGGCTACGACCATACTGCGCGCACCTGTCGCGCGACGTCCCTCGACGACGCCTCGCGGCGCTCAGACGTCTCGCGAGCGCCGCCGTCGCGGCGTGGCGAAGATGGTGAGGACCTTGTCGAGCCCGGTGATGGCGAGGATCCGCACGACCGGCCGCGACGCCGGCGACGACCAGCAGGCGCCCGTCGATCGTCGTGCAGCCGCTTGACACCGCTGATGAGCACGCCGAGCGCGGTCGAGTCGATGAACGTCACCTGCGTCAGGTCGACGACGATGTCGTCGCGCCCTCGTCGATGAGCGCCGACGAGGTCCTCCTTGAAGCGCGGCGCCGTGTAGAGGTCGACCTCGCCCTCGAGCTCGATCAGGCCGAGTCCGTCGCGGACGCATCGAGCGTTCGGAGTGAGAAGTCGGTCATGACCGCCTCACTTGTCGGGCCGGGCGACGGACCGGTCGACGTCGCGGCGAGGGCGCCGGCGAGGCTGGCTGCGCCGAGAGCTTGGCCGATTGCGCTGCTTGACCTGGCCGCGGCGTACTGCGAGTTGGGGTCGAGCTTGAGGAACGGGTGAAGGCCAGCGAGGGCGCCTGGTCGTGTCGCCGGAGTTGCTGGCCGCCGCGCCGAGCTGCAGGTAGTAGTCGGCTGTTGCTGCGGCTGCAGCTTGATCATCGTGCTTGTAGGTCGCGACGGCGCCCTGTCAGTCGACCAGCCTGACCTGCAGCGCCGGCTCGGTCTGGAGCGCCTGGAACGCGCAGGCTTCGCCGCGTCGCCGCCCAGCTGGCCGTCGTTGCAGCGCGAGGTAGCGGGTCGTAGTAGCGTGAGCGCCTTGCCGAGGTTCGTTGGCCTGTTCGGCGAGGACCGGTCGGCCTGCGAAAAGCCCGCGCTCTGGTAGGCCTGCGCCAGCGCAGCAGCGCGGCCGGGTCGTTCGGGGTCGTCTTGAGCGTGGTCGGTCGCCGTCTTGATCTGGCTGTCGAGCGCGCTGCTGCCGGTGTTGACGGTCCCGTTGCTGCCCGTGCAGCTCGAGGCGACGCCCGAGTAGCCGAAGATGAGGAAGCCGGCCATGAGGACGGCCATGAAGCCGAAGATGATCTTCTGCCAGAACTTCACGCGTTGGCGGTCGAGCAGCATTCAGCTCTCCCTCTTGTCGGTCGCGCGGCGTCGTGTGCCACCAGCCGGATTCGGCGGCGCCGACCCGCACGCGGCCCTCGCGCCACGCGATCCTGCAAGCTTGGCGCGCACCTGCGGCCCTCGGCGCGGATGGCATCGGCGTCGAGCCGGGGAGAACCGCCCGTCGCGTAGAGCGACTCGCCGCCGACGCAGGTGAACAACACGTCGTCCTGGTTGGCGCCGTAGACCAGCGCCGAGTACGGGTCGTCGATGGGCACGAAGTGCGAGCTCGAGACGTCGACGGCGATGAGGTCGGCCAGCTTGCCGGCTTCGAGCGAGCCGACGTCGTCGGCCAGCCCGAGCGCCTCGGCGCCGCCGAGCGTGGCGATGCGCACGCACTGCTCGGCGTCGAGCACCGTCGACGTCGCGCTCGACCCCGCGATGCAGGAACAGCGCCGTGCGCATCTCGTCGAACATGTCCATGATGTTGCTCGACGCCGGGACTGTCGGTGCCGAAGCCGACGCGCACGCCCTGGCGCAGCAGGTCGGGCAGCGGGGCGATGCCGCAGCCCGTCTTGGCGTTGCTCTTGGGGCAGTGCGCCACGGCGGCGTCCTTCGCCTTGAGGATGCGGATGTCGTCGATGCTGGCGTGCACGCAGTGCACGGCGAGGAAGTTGTCGTCGAAGACGCCCCACTGCTGCAGGTACTTGATCGGGCTCACGCCGTAGGGCTGGATGAGCATGCGCTCCCAGCCCATCTTCTCGCGGTAGTCGTGGGCGAACTTGCCGGAGCCGGAGCGGATGTAGGTGACCTCCTCCTTGCTTTCGGCGACGTGGCTGGCGACCTTCATGCCGCGCTCGCGGGCGTAGGCCGCGAGGCTCTGGAAGAGGCGGCTCGAGACCGTGTAGGGCGCGTGCGGGCGCGATGCCGATCTCGAACCGCGGCGGGGCCAGCGCCTGCAGCCTTCTCGAGCCGCTCCTCGAGGTCGGCGAGCGTCTCGTCGAGGCGGGTGTCGTCGATGCCGAAGACCTCGAGGTAGACGATCGCCGCGCAGGCCCGTCTCGGCGGCGGCCGTGAGCGACTCGCCGGTGTAGGTGGTGTCGGCGACGGTGGTGATGCCCGAGGAGAGCGCCTCGAGGGCGCCGAGGCGGGCGCTGCGCGAGGTACTCGTCGGGCGTCAGCGAGGCCTTGACGTCGACCAGACGGATGATCCAGTCGCCGAACTGCTCGTCGTCGAAGATGCCGCGGAAGCTCGTGTACTCGAGGTGGCTGTGGGCGTTGACGAAGCCGGGCAGGATCATGGCCTGGCCGAAGTCGACCACGTCGGCCTGCGGCCAGGCGGCGCGCACGTCGGCGGCGGCGCACGGCTGACGATGCGCTCGCCGTCGACGGCGACCGCGCCGCCCGCGAACGGCGGCGCGGTGATCGGCAGGACCCAGTCGGCACAGTAGATGGTCGTCATATCGCGGCTACCTGGCGAACGGTCGGATGAGAAGGAAACGGCCCGAGCGCCCGGCTCCGACCATCGAGTCGTGAGTATAGGCGAGGCCCAGAAGGTGCGCAACAGGGGCGGGCGGCGGGCCGCCTCGCGCCGCCCGCCCCGCTCCCCACCGTTGGGGCCGTGGACTATACTTCTCGAGCGACGGCGCCCGCCGGCGCCCGGTAGAGAACGAGGTCGACGTGACAGACAACCCGCAGGGCAGCTACTCGCCCGAGGTCATCACGACCTACGTCTGGGACGCGATCAAGGAGCTGCCCGGCCTCGCCGACCTGCACCGCAGCCCGCTGCAGTCGCTCGGCGAGCGGGTCCACCTCGAGCGACTGGGCCCGGTGCGCCTCGAGGAACACGAAGGCCGACGTCTGCTCGACGTCCACATCGTCATCACGCCCGTCGGCCACGCTGCCGACCCTTGTGCCCGCAGATCCGACGCGCGGTGCGCTCGTACCTCAAGGCGATGACCGGCATCGAGCTCGACGAGGTGAACGTGTACGTCGACGACATCGTCTGGGAGAGCCGCCGGCGACACGTGAGGTGCGTCGACCTGAACTCGGCCAGCCGCGAGCTGCTGCCCGCCCTGCTGCGCCGGCTGCACCTGGTGGCAGACCTCTGCCGGCGACGCGGCGCCCGACCTCGCGGCGCGACTGGGAGCGCGAGTGTCGAGGCCGAGGCCGGCATGTTCGGGCGCGCGCTGCTCGAGGGCGACGACGTGATCGGCTGGATGCAGGCGGCGCCCGCCGCCCTCGTGCCGCGCGCCCGACGCCTGCCGGCCGGCCCGCCGTCGACGGACGCCTGGCTGCTGACCTGCGCCTACTTCTACGACGAGGAGTTCCTGCCGGGCTTCCAGACCCTGCTGCAGGACGTCGTCGCGGCCCTCAAGCACCGGCGACGTCGCCGCACTCGAGGCCTTCGCCCTGCGCGCACCGCAGCAGCCCGACGACCGCTTCAGCGGCTACCTGCGCGACTTCAACCTCTTCAACGGCCAGGTGCTCGAAGGCAGCGGCTTCGCAGCTGCGTGCGCGGCGCGGGGATCGTGGCACGCTACCGGCTCGAGCTCGAGACCCTGATCGCGGTCCCGCGGCGCAGCCGCGCGACCGCCGAGAAGACCAAGCCCGCGCCGGCGACCCAGCCGGTCTGACGACGGCCTCAGCGGAAGAGCCGCGGCAGACGGTGCTTCCACTCGTCGCGGCACGATGGCGTCGAGCGCGTCGTCGAGCGTGACCACGCCGAGCAGCGCTGCCGTCGTCGTCGGTGACCGGCAGCGCGAGCAGGTTGTACTTGGTCATCAGGCGCCCGACCTCTTCTTCGTCGGTGTCGACGCCGCGCGTGACGGGCAGTCGTCGTCCATGAGCTCGGCGAGCGGCCGGTCGGGCTCGGCCAGCACGAGCTCGCGCAGCGTGAGGGCGCCCTCGAGAAGCCCTGTCGTCGTCGACCACGAAGATGGCAGCAAGCGCGTCGCGCTCGGGCTGCGCGCTCGCGAATCCGCGCGAGCGCCTCGTCGGCGCGCAGAGCGCGCCGGCAGACCGACGAACTCGGTCGTCATGAGCGCGCCCGGCCGAGTGCTCGGGGTGGCTGGCCAGGCCGCGCAGCGTCTGAGCCGAGCTCGGCCGGCAGCCGGCCGAGCAGCTCCTCGGCGACGTCGTCGGGCAGCTCGGCGAGCATGTCGGCGGCCTCGTCGGGGTCGATGTGGCGCAGATCGGCGGCGGCGCGTTCGGCGGCATCTCGACCAGCGCGGCCGAGGCGCAGCTCCGGCGTCCATCTCCTGCAGCGTGTCGGCGGCCAGCGGCGCGTTCAGCGCCGCCAGCACGGCGGCGCGCTCGCGCGGGCCGACCTGGCCGACGACGTCGGCCAGGTCGGCCGGGTGCAGCTCGGCGATCTCGGTGAAGGCCTCGATGAAGTTGGCCCGCGACAGACGCACCGAGATGAGGTTGACGTCGTCCCAGGGCACGAAGTCGCCGGGGCGCTGACGCAGCCGGCGCGACAGGAAGCCGAGCCCCATGCGCCGCATGACGGCGCTGCTCGAGGCGTCGACGCCGGCGACCACGAGGCTGCTCGTCACCGACCTCGCAGCAGGACGTCCTGGACGCGGACGAACTTGCGCCGCTCCACGTCGAGCACCTGGTTGTCGAGCACGGCATCGACCAGCGCGATCTCGTCGCTCGGAGAGCGAGGCCGGCGCCAGCTCGTCGGCCGGCGCCGTCAGCACGAGCCGCTCGCCCGTCGACGTCGATCTCGCCGACCTGGTCCCAGGACGCGCGCAGCTGCTCGTCGTCGCGACCGACGATGAAGGCCGTCACGACGGGCGGATCGGGAGACAGCGAGGCGACGACGTCGAGCAACTCGCCGATCTCGGCGCCGGCGCCGTCGAGGACGGTCATCGATTCGAGTTCGGAGAGGGCTAATCGGCCTGGGTCAGTGTCCACGTAGGAGTGGTCACATCCTTTCGGTATAACGCGGCAGCCGATGAAGCATATCGGCGCTGCGAGAGCCCTGTCAAACGTCGCCGATGGGACCCGAGCAGATGCACGGCCGCGGGGGCGGCGGGGGTCGATCGACCCCCGCCGCCCCCGTCAAATACGCTCCGCACTGAGCCCATCGAGGGTGACAATCACGGCACCAGGGAGGTCGCATGTCAACCGGGTCTGAGGTGACCGCGCCGACGCCGTCGGAGGGCGGGGGAGCGCTCGAGCGCTTCTTCAAGTTCAAGGCGAACGGCACCACGCTGGCCGCGCGACACGGTCGCCGGCCTCACGACCTTCATGGTCATGGCCTACATCATCTTCGTGAACCCGACCATCCTCGAGCTTCGCCGGCATCCAGGACCTGCAGCCCATGGGCCTGCCGTTCGCCGCCGTGCTCACGTCGACCTGCCTCGTGGCCGGCGTCATGACGCTCATCATGGGCCTCTACACGAACCGCGCCTACGCCATCGCGCCCGGCCTGGGCATCAACGCCGTCGTCGCCTTCAGCCTCGTGGCCGCCGGCGGCCTCACCATGAAGGGCGCCATGGGCATCATCTTCATGGAGGGCGTCGCCATCACCATCCTGGTGCTCACCGGCCTGCGCGAGGCGATCTTCCACGCCATCCCGCTGCAGCTGAAGAAGGCGATCGCCATCGGCATCGGCTTCTTCATCCTGTTCATCGGCCTCGTCGACGGCGGCATCGTGATCGCCGGCAGCGGCACCCCCGTCACGCTCGGCGACCTCATCGGCGTGCCGGTCGCGGTGACCATCTTCGGCCTCGATCGTCACGATCATCATGCTGGCGCGCCAGCTGGAAGGGCGCCATCCTGCTCGGCATCGTCTTCTCGACGATCTTCGCCATCATCCTCAACTACGTCTACGACAAGAAGTCGTTCCTGCCGGGGACCGCCGTGATTCCCAGCAAGGTCTTCGCCGCCCCCGACTTCAGCCTCGTCGGCAAGTTCGACTTCTCGTCCTTCACGCAAGCTCGGCATCGCCGCCACCATCCTCTGGATCTTCAGCCTCATGCTGTCGCGACTTCTTCGACACGATGGGCACGCTGATCGGCGTCGGCGGCCAGGCCGGCTACCTCGACAAGAACGGCGACCTGCCCGACGTCAAGAAGCCGCTGATCGTCGACTCGCTGGCCGCCGTCGCCGGCGGCGCCGTGTCGAGCTCGTCGGCGACCACCTACATCGAGTCGGGCGCCGGCGTGGGCGTCGGCGGCCGCACCGGCTGGGTCGGCGTGATCGTCGCCGTCCTGTTCTTCGTGGCCATGTCGTTCTCGCCGATCGCCGGCGTCGTGCCGGCCAACGCCACGGCGCCGGCGCTCATCATCGTCGGCTTCCTCATGATGCGCACGCTCACCGAGGGCGAAGGCACGGCCGAGCACGAGGACCGGCGAGCACAAGGCCTTCTCGGGCATCGACTTCGGCGACATCTCGTTCGGCCTGCCGGCGGTGCTCATCATGACCATCATGCCGCTCACCTACAGCATCACCAACGGCATCGGCGCCGGCTTCATCGCCTACTGCGTCGATGCGCATCGCGCAGGGCAAGGCGCGCGAGGTGAACTGGCTGATGTACGTCGCCACGCTCGGCTTCCTCATCTACTTCGCGTTCCCGCTCATCCGGCACGTCTTCAACCTCGGCTAGAGGTCCGGCGCAAGCGGAACGTGGCGCCGCGTGACGGCCGCGCGGCGCGCCGCGCCGCGTCCGCACCTGCGCCCGCGCCCTGCCGCACCGCCGTCGGATGGTAAGCTTCCCCCACCATGACCGTCGTCTATCTGCTCGTCGCCCTCGCCATCATCCTCGCTCTCGGCCGAGCTGTTCACCAACGGCGTCGAGTGGTTCGGACGCCGCTTCGAGCTCGGCGAAGGCGCGGTGGGCAGCGTGCTGGCGGCCGTCGGTACGGCGCTGCCCGAGACGCTCGTGCCGATCATCGCCATCCTCTTCACCGCACGGCGCGGCCGCGCACGAGATCGGCATCGGCGCCATCCTCGGCGCGCCGTTCATGCTCTCGAGCCTGGCCATGGTCGTCACCGGCGGCGCGGTCATCGTCTTCGCCTGGCGCGGCCGCCGCTCGCGCGACGGTCGACGCGTCAACGAGCCCGTCATGCGCCGCGACCTGTCGCTACTTCCTGATCGCCTACGGTCTCGCCATGGCGGCCGGCCTCGATCCCGGTGCACCACGTCAAGTGGATCCTCTCGCCGCTGCTGCTGGTCGCCTACGGCTATCTACGTCTGGCGAGACGATGCGGGCGGAGGGCGACCTCGAGGGCGAGACCAAGCCGCTCTACTTCCACCGCCACCCGGTCATGCCGCATCGTCGCCGCATCATCCTGCAGGTCCTGGTGGCCACCGTGGGCATCGTCGTCGGGGCGCGAGCTCTTCGTGGACGAGGTGCAGACGCTGAGCGCCTCGCTGGGCGCCGACCCGCTGCTCGTGTCGCTGCTCCTCACGCCGATCGCCACCGAGCTGCCCGAGAAGTTCAACTCGGTGATCTGGGTGCAGGCAGGGCAAGGACACGCTGGCGCTCGGCAACATCACCGGGGCGATGGTCTTCCAGAGCACGTTCCCGGTGTCGGTCGGCCTGCTCTTCACGCAGTGGCAGCTGACGCGCGACGGCCTCGTGAGCGGCGTGCTGGCGCTCGTGTCGGGGCTCGTCTTCTACCTGCAGCTGCGCATCAGGCACACGCTCACGTGGTGGACGCTGGGCGGGGCCGGTTCGATGTACGTCGCTCTACCTGGTCTACGTGATCTTCGTGCGCGAAGGTCTGAGGCGGCTGTTCGCGGCGCTCACTTCGCGACCCAGATGGTGACGATGCTGCCGGGCAGCGCCGTGTCGCTCGACGGTGGGGCTCTGATCGTAGACCGAAGCCGGGCGTCAAGGGCCCGGTGGCCGCTGCTTGACCTTGACGACGAAGCCCGCCGTCGTGAGCGTCTGCTCGGCCTGCGTCTGCGGCATCGTCAGCGACGCTCGGCACGGCGATGGGCGTCCCGCTCGCGGTGGGGCTCGGTGAAGGCGTGCCGCTGCTGATCACGACCGAGACACTGCTGCCTTGGTCGACCCGCGTGGTCGCCGACGGGTCCTGCGACACGACCTGTCCGGCCGGCACGGTGTCACTGGGTTGCTGGCTGAAGCTGCCGAACAGCCCGGCGGCCTGCAGCGGCGCCGCTCGCCTGGCTCTGCGTGAGCCCGGACAGGTCGGGCACGGTGACCTGCGGCGCGCCCTTGCTCACCCAGTAGGTGACCGTGTCGCCGCGCTTCACCACGGTGCCGGCCGGCGGGTCCTGCTTGTAGACCTTGCCCTTGCGCCGACGGTCGTCGACGACCCGTTCAGCTGCTTGCCCGACGAGGCCGTTCTTGGCCAGCCAGTCGGCTGCGGCCGCGGGCGTGAACCCGGCGAGATCGATGAGAGTGACGTGAGCCGGCCCGCGGCTCACCCAGATGTCGACCGTGCCGCCCTTGACGAGCTTGGTGTCGGCGAAGCGGCTCCTGGCGGGTCGACGAGGCCGACGGCGAACTGGTCCGAGTAGTCGTCGTGCGCCTTGACCGTGAAACCGGCGGCCTTGAGCTTGGCCGTCGCGACGGCCTGCGCTCAGGCCGACGACGACGGGCACCGGCATGGTCGTGCCGGCGAACGAGCGCCAGAGCAGGACGCCGGCGACGGCGGCGATCGCCAGGAAGATGACCAGAACGATCCACGGCCACGGCGATCGCCGGCGACGGCGGCCGGCGGGCGCCGCGGCGGCCGCCGCGGCGCCCGCGACGGCCGCTCGCGGCCAGCACGCTGCGTCGTGTCCTCGCCGGCCGTCGGCGGCGCCTGGACCTGCGTGCGCTCCATCGACGGGTCGAAGGTGGCCGCCAGCAGCGGGCCGCCCGCTGCGCGCGCTGCGCAGGTCGCGCGCGAACTCGGCGGCGCTGCGGTAGCGGCTGGTCGGGGTCCTTGGCCAGCGCCTTCAGCACGATCTGGTTGAGCGAGTACGGCAGCCCGGGCACGAGCGTCGGCCGGCTCGGGCGGCAGCTCGTTGACGTGCTTCAGCGCCACGGTGACGGCGCTGTCGCCCTGGAACGGCACGCGCGCCGGTGAGCATCTCGTAGAGCACGACGCCGACCGAGTAGAGGTCGGTGCGCTCGTCGACGGGCTCGCCGCGGGCCTGCTCGGGAGCCAGGTACTGCGCCGTGCCCAGGATCGAGCCGGCCTCGGTCATCTGACGAGTCGCCGGCGCGGGCGATGCCGAAGTCGGTGACCTTCACCGTGCCGGCTCGATCGATCAGGATGTTCTGCGACTTGATGTCGCGGTGCACGATGTCGTGCGCCGTGGGCGAACTCGCATCGCCGCGAGCAGCTCGAGGGCGATGCTCACGGCCTCGCCCGGGCGAGACCGGCCCGCGGCGGCGGATCAGCTCCTTGAGCGTCTCGCCCTCGACGTACTCCATGACGATGTAGTAGGTGCCGTCGACCGGGCCCCAGTCGTAGATGCTCGACGATGTTGGGGTGGTTGAGGCCGGCGGCGGCCTGGGCCTCGCGGCGGAAGCGCTCGACGAACTGCTCGTCGTCGGCGTAGCGCTGCAGCAGCACCTTGACGGCGACGCGCCGGCCGAGCGTCGTGTCCTCGGCCAGGTAGACGTCGGCCATGCCGCCCGCGCCGAGCCTGCTCAGCACGCGGTAGCGGCCGTCGATGCAGCTGTCCTTGTTCGAATCCGTCAGTCACAGAGGTCCTCAGTCTCACGTTACCACACCGCCGCGCGAGTCCTGCTGCGCCCTCGCCCGCGGCGGCTGCGCCGAGCGCGCCGCCGCGCTCATCGGCCGGTTCACGGCAGGCCGGCTGCGCCAGCGCGGCCTTCATGACCTGGGCGGCCAGCGGCGCCGCCACGTCGCCGCCGGTGAACAGCGTGTTCTCGATCGTCACGGCCACCGCCACCGTGGGGTCGTCGGCCGGCGCGAAGGCGATGAACCAGGCGACGTTGCTGGCACCGCGCTCGGCCGTGCCGGTCTTGCCGGCGACCTGGATGCCCGACAGAGCGCCGCGGCCGTGCCGGTGCCCGCCTTGACGACCTGCTGCATCATGGTGTTCAGCGTCTGCGCCGTCGCGGCGTTCATCGCGGTCGTCCACGGCTCGGGCGCGCCCGTCTGCACGACCGCGCCGCCCGGCGCCGTCACCTGCTGCACCAGGTACGGCTTCATGACCTGCGCCGCCGTTGGCCACGCCGGCGGCGACCAGCGCCATCTGCAGCGGCGTCGCCAGCACGTTCTCCTGGCCGACGGCGGCCCAGGCGACGGCCAGCGGGTCCATCGGGGCCGTCGGCGACAGCAGCTTCGCCGCCGTTGTAGCGGCCGCTCGGCAAGACCATGCCCGGGCGGCAGCTCGACCGGCGGCGTCTGGTAGAAGCCGAACGCCTGCATCTCGTGGACCAGGTCGTCCTGTCCGAGCAGCGTGCCGACCTTGGCGAAGGTCGTGTTGATGGAGTCGGTCAGCGCCTGGGTGAAGTCGTTGGGCCCGAAGATCTCGCCGTGATAGTTGGTGACCTTGCCGCCGTAGATGCCGTAGGTGCCGCGTGTCGTTGAACATCGTCGTCGGCGTGACCTTACCCAGGTCGAGCGCCGCGGCCGCGGTGACCACCTTGAACGACGAGCCCGGCGGATAGAGCCCTTGCGTGACGCGGCTCAGCAGCGGCGCCGAACGATCGCGATTCAGCGAGCGCCAGGACTGGTCGATGCGTCGACGGGTCGTAGCTCGGCGCCGAGGCCGCCGCGATGATCGCGCCCGGTGGTGGGGTCGAGCGCGACGATCGCGCCGACCTGGCTGCCCAGCGCGCTCTGGGCGACCTTCTGCACCGCCGGCACGATCGTCAGGCTGCACGTTCGCGCCCGGGGTGCGCTTGCCGATGATGCGGTCGAGCAGGCTCTGGGCGCCGAAGTCCGACTGCCGTTCAGATAGTCGTTCAGCGATGCCTCGAGTGCCGGAGCGCCCGTAGCGCACGCTGTCGTAGCCGATGATCTGCGGTGCGATCGCGCCTTGCGGATAGGTGCGCTGATAGAAGCCCGAGGTGCTTGACGTCGCCCACGATCGTCGAGCCGTCGAAGCCGACGATGAGGCCGCGCTTGACGCGCAGCTCCTGGGCGAGGACGCGATGGTTCGCCGGCGCATCCTGCAGGCTGCGGGCGTGGAACACCTGCACCCAGGTCAGGTTGGCGATGAGGGCCACGATGAGGATCGCCCCGACGATGAACATGCGACTGATGGCGCGGTTCACGCCCATCCCCTACATCAGCTCCGCGAGGCGCAGCCGCTCGGTGGTGCTGCCCGCTTCGACGACGTTGGTGCGGTGCGAGACCATGAGCAGCAGCGCGACCAGCACCAGGTTGGCCGTGAGCGAGCTGCCGCCGTAGCTCACGAACGGCAGCGTGATGCCGGTCAGCGGGATGAGCCGAGTGACGCCGCCGATGATGATGAAGCTCTGCAGGCCGAACGTGGTCGCCAGGCCGGCGGCGAGCAGCTTGGAGAAGCCGTCCGAGGCGTGCACTGCGATATGGAAGCCGCGCCAGCTGAAGAGCAGGTAGAGCAGGATCAGGCCGACGCCGCCCACGAGACCCAGCTCGTTGGCGACCGCCGCGAAGATGAAGTCGGTCTGCAGGTCGGGCACGGTCGGGGCGTGGTTGGCATAAAGCAGATAGCCGCGCCCGAAGCCGAGCCCGACGAGACCGCCGTCGGCCATCGCGAACAGCGACTGCAGGAGCTGATAGCCGCTCGTGCTGGCGGTCCTCCAGGGGTCGAGCCAGATGGCGAAGCGCTCGTGGACGTGGCCGACGTACTGGTAGGCGCCGCCCGCGCCGACGGCGAACAGGGCGGCGCCGACGACGACGTAGGCCAGCCGCGTCGTGGCCATGTAGAGCATCGCGATGAACGTCGCCAGGAACAGCAGCGACATGCCGAAGTCCTTCATGAACACGAGCATCAGCAGCGACATCACCCACATCACGGCGAGCGGCCCGAAGTACTTGAGCGGCGGCACAGGCACGCCGAGCAGGCGGGCCGTCGGCAGCGAGAGCATCTCCTTGTTCTCGTTCAGGTAGCCGGCGAGAAAGACGACGATGGCCATCTTGGCGAACTCGGAGGGCTGGATCGAGAAGCCGGCGAAACGGATCCAGAGCCGGGATGCCGTTGACGTTCGTGCCGGCCACGATGGTGAGCGCCAGCAGGCCCAGGCCGACGGCGCCGATGAGGTAGCGGTAGGCGTCCAAGCGGCGCACGTCGCGCACCACCAGCACGGTGGCGACGAAGAGGCCGGCGCCGACCAGCAGCCACTCGCCCTGCTTGAGGGCGAGGGCGGGGTCGATGCGATAGATCTCGGTGAGTCCGACCGCGGACAGCAGGGCCGCCAGCGGCAGCAGATAGGCGTCGGCCTGAGCGAGCCAGCGGCGCACGACCAGGTGCAGGACGAGGAAGAGCACGACGAAGACCGCACCGGTAGAGGATCGAGGCGCGATTGATGTCGTGGAAGCGCGCCGCGTAGACCGACACGTAGGCGATCGTGGCGGCGGCGCCGACGAGCACCAGCAGCGCCAGCTCTGTGGTGCGGCGGCTCACGGCAGTCCCTGGGCCTGGCGGGCGAGCAGCAGAGCCGCCGCCCTGGTGTGCAGCTCGTGGCGCTGGACGCGCCGCCGCAGATCGGGGGGGACCGCGTCGACGGGGTAGCTGGTGGTGAGGTACGTCCCGTAGAGATGCACCCCGCCGATCACCCACGGCAGCCCGTGATACACGCTCACCATGCCGCCGTCGGCGCCCACGAAGTAAACGCTCTGAGCGACGACCACGCCGGCGATCAGCAGCGCCACCAGCAGGGCGACCACAACGAGGGCGATCCACAGCCGGCGGCGCGAACGGCGCGGCGCGGCCGCCGCCGGGGGCGGCGTCGCAGCCTCGGGAGCCGCCGCCGGGGGCGCTGCCGATGCGTCCGGTGCGACCGGCGGGACCTGCTCGGTCTGCCCCGCAGGCTCGGCGGGCTCAGGGCCCCGGCCGAGCACGGCGGTGTCGGTCTGGTCGGCGAGCTCCGCGACGTCAGTGTCGGCGACGGCGGCGGACGCGGTGGGGCTCTGTTCGGCTTCGACCAGCTCGTCGATGCGCACCACGATGACGGTGATGTTGTCGTAGCCACCCTCGTTCTTGGCCTCGCGCACGAGCTGACGAGCGGCGCGGACCGGGTCGTCGACGGCGTGCAGCACGGCGGCGATGGTCGCTTCGGACACCATGGAATACAGCCCGTCGCTACACAGCAGGACGGCGTCGCCGGCCTGCAGGTCGACCTCGCCGACGTCGATCTCGACCCGTGGTTCGGTGCCGAGCGCGCGGCTCAGGATACTGCGCTGGGGGTGCGTGAGGGCCGCCTCACGCGTGAGGTGGCCCTCACGCACCATCTCGCCCACGAGCGAGTGGTCGTCGGTGATCTGCTCGAGCGTCTCACCACGCATCCGGTACATGCGGCTGTCGCCCACGTGGGCGAACTCGAGCCGGTCGTCGTCGCGCAGCGACACTGCCGTCAGGGTGGTGCCCATGCCGCTGTGGGCGCGGTCGGAGCGAGCCTGCGCGTAGACGGCGGCGTTGGCGGCCAGCGCGGCGTCGCGCAGCGGGGCACCGGCGGCGAGGTCGTCGACGAGCGCCTCGAGCGCGAGGCGCGAGGCGACCTCGCCGGCTTGCGCCCCGCCCATCCCGTCGGCGACGGCATACAGCGGTGGCGCTTCGACGAACGAGTCCTCGTTCGTGGTGCGGTGCAGGCCGATGTCGCTAACAGCCGCGTGTCGGACGACCAGCGTCACTCAGACGATCACTCCTCGTAGCGGAAGATCGTCTCGCCGATGCGCACCTCGGCGTCGAGCAGCAGCTGAGCCTCGACCACCTCGCGGCCGTTCACGAAGGTGCCGTTGGTGCTGCCCAGGTCCTCGACGAAGTGAAGCTGGCCGCGCGGCACGACGCGCGCGTGCGTCTGTGAGACGAAGGGGTCGTCGAGCACGAGGTCACTGGCGGGCGAGCGTCCGATCATGATCCAGCCCTCGAGCTTGACCTCGGTGCCCGGCGCCAGCACCGGGCTCGATTCGACCACGAGACGGGGGTCGATGTGCGCCATCAGGTCGAACGACTCGCCCGGCTGCGTGCGGTCGACCTCGCGCTGTTCGCGGCGGACGCGGCGCTCGGCGGGCGTCGCCAGGAGCTCATCGGCGGCGACAGGTGCAGGGGTCGGAGCGCGCGCCGCCGGCACCCGGGGCGCGACGGATGGGCGATCGTCCACGACGTCGCGCCCGGCCCGGCGCACCACGAGGAAGATGAACAGGTACAGCAGGACCAGGAAGCCGATCTTGAGGGCGAAGAGGACGACGTCTAGCACGGGCGTCTCTCGAAGCGCAGCTGCGTCGTGCCGAGCTGCAGCCGGTCGCCGTCGGCGAGCGCGGCGCGTTTCACCTCCTGCCCGTTGACGGTGATGCCGTTCGTGGAGTCGAGATCGACGACGACATACGCGTCACCTTCACGGCGGACCTCGGCGTGGCGGCGCGAGACGTTGGGGTCGCTGATCACGACGTCGGACTGGCGGCCGCGACCGATCACCGTCACGGGGCCCTGGAGTTCGTAGATGCGCTGGCCACGCACGAGCACGCCGCCCACCTGCGGCGCCTGCACGGCCGCGTCCGCAAGAGCGACGCCCGCGACGGGCGCGACCGGAGGCTGGAACACGATCGTCTGGGACAGACCGGCCGGGGCTTTGACGACGGTCCCCGTCGGAGGCGGCGTGAGCGGCACACCGCCGCCGGCCGCAGCGCCGGCGCCCATGCGGGTGGCGATGCCGAACTCGCCCAGCGACAGATCGTCGTCGGCATGCAACGTGATGACGGGGTGCGCGACCAGCGTCCAGCTCTCGCGGTTGGCGTAGGCGACGATGTAGCTGGCCAGGTCGTCGATGAGCGGCCCCTCGAACGAGCTGAGCTGTTCGAAGTCGCCCGGCGACAGGTAGATCTCGTACTCGTTGGGGACGTAGACGCGCGAGACGCTCACCGTCTTGTGATCGCTCATCTCCTTGGCGAGCTTGTGAGCGAGCTCGACGGGCTGCACGCTCGACTTGAAGGCGCGGCCGAACAGTCCCTCGACCATCTTCTCCATATGCTTTTCGATCGACTTGAGAACGTTCACCGCCGGCTCCTTCGGGGTGTCGCGCACACTGGGAATGCGACGCACAACATTACCACAGTCGCCTGAGGCGGACCGGTCGCAGCGAGCCTGACCATACCCGCCGGCAGTCTGCTCGACCCGGCCGGCGACCTCACCAGGCGTCGTCGTCGGGGATGCCGTCTCCGACAGGTGCGGTCCTTCCCCCCGCGCGCAGCGCGAGCGCCGCTCCGCTGAGAAGCGCCGCCACCACGACCTCGACGAGGATCTCGCGCGCCGGCGGCGCCAAGTGCCACACATACAGCGGCAAGGCCCGCTCAAGGATGAACAGCAGCGCGAACGCTCCGGTCCAGGCCCAGAGGCGCTGCTCGAGTCGCGGCAGCCGGACGGCGACGGCGATCGCCAGCGCGAGCCCCGCCCAGAGCGCGACTTGCGCGAGACACTCGGCGCTGATCGTGGCGCGTGCCACGTCGGCGAGAAGCGTCAGCGGGTTGCCGGCAGAGGCGAGCGTGTCGCCGAGCCGTCCCGGCACCCGATAGCCGGCGAACGGCGAAGCCTCGTGGCCGGCGATGGCGAGCGTGACGAAGGTCACGGCGGCCGACCAGGCGGCCACCAGTGGTGCGCGGCGGCGGCCGAAGGCCGCCGCCGCGCAAGGCACGAGCAGGGTGCCGTAGACCGGCGAGAGCAGCACCGCCATGAGCGGCCAGACACACCACAGCGGCCGCGCCCGGAAGACGACGAAGATCGTCACGGCGGCGACCAGCCAGGCGACGCCCGCGGACCAGGAGACATTGAACAGCGGGAACGCGAGCGCGCCCAGCAGCAGCGCGAGACCGAGGCGCGGCAGCGCCAGCCACGCCAGCGCGGCGAGCACCGCCAGCGGCAGTGTCCAGGAGGCCGGGTAGGCGGGCAGACGGGTCAACGCAGCGGCCATGGCGACCGCGGCGAGCGCCGCGCCGAGGCCGCGCTGAGCCACGACGTCGAGCCGTCGCAACGGCGCGACGAGGTGCCGCGGGCGCAGGCGCCGGCCGCCGAGGCGGCCGGCGAGCTCCCGCAGCGCCCCCGCCATCTCGTTGGCCGAGGGCCGGTCGACGGCGCGCAGCGAACACGCGGCCATGACGGCGTCGGCAAGCTCTAGCGGCAGGTCGGGGCGGAGCTGTTCGAGCGGCGCGACCCGGCCGGCGAGGATGTTGCCGACGGTCTCGCCGGCGGTCGCGCCGCGCACCGGGTTCTCGCCGGCGAGCAATTCGTAGAGGAGCACAGCGGCGGAGTACACGTCGCTGGGCGGCTGCACGCGCCTGGCGGCGGCCTGTTCGGGCGACATGTAGGCCACCGTGCCGAGCATCTCGCCTTCGGCCGTGAGCGTGTCGGCGTCGGCCAGCCGGGCGATGCCGAAGTCCATCACCTTGACCACACCGTGCTCGTCGACCATGACGTTCTGCGGCTTGATGTCGCGGTGCACGACGCCCTTGGCGTGAGCGTAGGCGAGCGCGTCGTAGAGCTGGGCGGCGGCCAGCACGGCCTCGCCGTCGTCGAGGTCGCCGGCGAGCTCGGCGAACGACTGGCCGCGGACCAGCTCCCACACGAGGAAGCTGCGCCGGCCATCCGAGAAGTAGTCGTGAAGGGCGACGATGCCGGGGTGGTCGAGCGCTCGCGCGGCTTCGACCTCTCGCATGACGCGAGCGCCCAGCGCGCCGCGCTCCTCGACCACCTTCAGTGCCACGTCGCGGTCGAGCTCGAGGTCCATCGCTTCGTAGACGTCGGCGAAGCCGCCGGCGCCGATCTTGCCGACGACCTCATAGCGCTCGCGCCAGTCCGTGTAGAGGGGTGCGCGATTGTTGGATGAAGCTGGCACGGGCCCTGTCCGTCTCCCGCGTTCGATCTCATTCGGGGTGTCTCGTAGCTCCCTGGAGACATCTATTCGCTGTGGTATAGTCTTGAACCTGTGCCGGCCGTGGGGCGAGTGGTGAAACTGGCAGACACGCTAGGTTCAGGACCTAGTGCTCGCAAGAGCTTGCGGGTTCAAATCCCGCCTCGCCCACCACATCTTCAACGAGGGAGAGCCTAGGTGTCGTTCTTCGATGATGACGCAGAGGTCACCCAGGTCCCGACCCCCCGCTCCCGCACCCGCGGTCCCCGCACTCCCCGCAGCCGTTCCCGACTGCGCATCCAGCGCCTGGTGGTGGCGCTCATCGCTCTGTTCATCGTCGTCTTCGCACTGGCCCTGTTCGTGCGTTCGTGCGAGAGCCACGCGAAGGAATCGGCCTACCGCACGTACTTCAGCCAGGTCCAGCAGGTGATCACCGACGCGAACAAGGTGGGCAAGCAGCTCGGAGGGCTGCTGTCCGACCCGTCTCGCCTCGGACGCTCCGAGCTCCAGTCGGCGCTGAACCAGGTCGTCTCCACCCAGAACGAGATCACCACCCGCGCAGAACGCATCAAGCCCCCGGGCAAGCTCAAGGCCCTGCACGAGATCTTCGTGGAGGGCATGAAGGTCCGACTCAGCGGCGTCGTACAGGTGCGTGCCGGACTGCTGGCGGCGCTCAAGGGCAAGAAGATCAACGCCACGGCCCGCAAGCTCGCCGCCCTGTCTGGCTACTTCACCGGTCCCGATGTCTACTACAACGAGCTCTACCGCACGCCAAGCCCAGAAGATCATGAGCAACGACGGCGTCACGAACGTCGCGGTTCCGAGCGTCGGTTACTTCCTGACGAACGACTTCTTCTCGCCCAGCGCGATCAAGAGCGCGCTCACCCGCGTGTCGTCGTCTGCCAAGCTCACCGGTATCCACGGCGTCGGACTGGCGGGAGTCGCCGTCAAGAGCAACAACAAGACCGTCACCCTGAGCGTGCGGCAAGGACAACCAGTTCCAGGCCACGGTCGGCCTGCTGATCGCCGTCACGGTCGAAAACCAGGGCGACGTGACCGAGACGAACGTGCCGGTGAAGGTCACCTGGACGCCCCCCGGCAGCGGCACTGCCCAGCCGTTCACGGCGACGATCGCGACGCTCGCCGCTCAGCGCCAAGCAGACCATCGACGTGTCGGGCCTGAACATCCCCGCGACCGCGATCACCAAGACCTCGCACCTGAAGGTCGAAGTCGGGCCGGTCCCCGACGAGAAGTACCTCAAGAACAACACGGCCACCTACGCGATCATCCCGGTCCTGCCGCAGTAGACCGCCCTTGTCGATCGTGCACGACATCGCCCCCTACCTGGCGCTCGGCGCCGCCGTGGTCGACGCTCGTCCTGCTCGTGGTCGTCGTGCGGCTGCTCGCTCGGCCTGCGCCGCCTGCGGCGCGCCCAGCACGCAGTGCTCGGCGCGCACGGCGAACGCGACCTGGTCGCCCACGCCCACGACCTCGAGGAGCAGGTGCGCAACCTGCGCGACGCCGTCGAAGGCACTCGACAGGCCTCGTCGACGCCTACAAGCACCGATCTCGACCAGGCCTTCACGCACCGCGCCGTGCGTGCGCTACGACGCCTTCCGCGACATCGGCGGCGAGCAGAGCGCCTCGGTCGCACTGCTCGACAACACCTCGTCCGGGCTCGTCATCAGCATGATCCATTCGCGCGACTACGCGCGCATCTACGTCAAGCAGCTGCGCCGGGCCGTGCCCGACCGCGCGCTCTCGCCCGAAGAGGTCGAGGTCGTCGAGGCGGCGCTGGCGGCGGGCGCGGCGGAGCCCGCCCCGCCCGCCGCGGGTCGCGCCGCCGACGGGAGCCCGACGACGGGAGTCTGATAGAGTCGATCGACGCACCGCTCGCGTCGGCAGACACAGGCATCCGGGAGTCACATGAGCACCGTCAGCGCACCCATCGCCTTCCTCGGCCCCGAGGGGACCTTCACCGAAGAGGCCTTGCTGGCCAACACGCCTGAGGGCGACTACCACCCCTTCCCCTATCCGTCGATCCGCGACGTCCTCAAGGCGGTACAGAGCGGCGAGGCGCCACTCGGCCTGGTACCGATCGAGAACTCGATCGAGGGCTCAGTCGTGGTCACGCTCGACAGCCTGGCGTTCGGCTTCGACGAGCTGCGCATCGTGCGCGAGATCACCCATCAGGTCCACCAGCAGCTCATCGCCCGCAGGCCGCTCGAGCTCGAACGGGCGACGAAGGTGATCAGCATCCCGCACGCCTACGGCCAGTGTCGCGAGTTCATCCGCGAGCATCTCGACGGGGTCGAGCACGAGGCGACCGACTCGACCGCCGAGGCTGTGCGCCGCGTGAGCCGCGTCGACCGCCCCTGGGTGGCGATCGGCACCCGCCTCGCCGCCGAGATGTACGAGTGCCAGGTGGTCGCCGCCGACATCGACGACGCCGAAGACAACCGCACGCGGTTCGTCTTCGTGAGCCGCGACGAGGCGCCTCAAGACGCCGATGCGCACTACAAGACGAGCATCGTCTGCGGCATCTCGCAGGACCAGCCCGGCAGCCTGCTCATGATCCTCTCCGAGTTCGCCTACCGTTACGTCAACCTGACGAAGGTCGAATCCCGGCCCTCAAAGCAGGGGCTCGGCGACTACATCTTCTTCATCGACATGGATGGTCGCAGCACCGACCCGCCCATCGCCCAGGCCCTCGCTTGCCTCGGCTGCAAGCTCGCGCTGGGTCAAGGTCCTGGGCTCCTACCCCGCCTGACCGCGCGGCCATGGCCGGCCTCAATCCCTTCCGGCGTCACATGCTCATCCTGCGCCTCGACGCCGGCGGCCTGCTCGAGGCGTTCCTGGTCGCGGCCGTCACGGCGTTCCTGCTGATCCGCTTCATCCTTGCCGTGACCGAGTACCCGACCCTGGGCGGCAGTCATCTGCACATCGCCCACATGCTCTGGGGCGGTCTCGGCATGATGGCGGCGGTGGTCATGCTGCTGATCTCGCTCAGCCGCCTCTCGGCCGAGATCGCGGCGGTGCTGGGCGGCGCCGGCTTCGGCGTCTTCATCGACGAGCTCGGCAAGGTCATCACCAAGGACAACGACTACTTCTACCGGCCGACCGTCGCCATCATCTACCTCATCTTCGTGGTGCTGGCGCTGGTCTTCCGCACGCTCGCCCGCTCGGCGCGGCGCTCACCCCAGACCTACCTCGCCAACGCGCTGGAGCTGACCAAGGAGGCGGTCATCCGCGACCTCGACGCCGAGGAGAAGGCGCGCGCCCTGGAGCTGCTCGCCCACTGCGACCCGGCAGATCCCCTGGTCGCCGCGCTCACCGACGCGCTGCACCGAGTCGAACCGGTGCCGTCGCCCTCGCCGCACTGGGTCGTCTCGGCCCGCAACTGGCTCGACGCGAGCTATCGCGACCTCGTCGCCCGGCACTGGTTCTCGCGGCTCGTGACGGTGATCTTCGTCGTCATCTCGCTCGTCTCGCTGGTCCAGGCGATCATCCGGGTCGAGCAGCTCCTGGGTGACCGGCCGCTGTCGTCGGACATCGTCGTGGCCACACACGCCGTCGCCCAGCTAGGGTCGCTGCTGGCGTCGCTGGCGATCGGCGCGCTCGTCGTGGTCGGCATCCTCGCTCTGCGCAGTTCGCGGCTGGCGGCCTACCGCTGGCTGCATCGCGCGGCACTCGTGTGGATCTTCATCGCCGAGGTCTTCTCGTTCTACCTCGAGCAGCTCGAAGCACTCGCAGGACTGGCGGTGGCAGTGCTCGTGTGGGCCACCCTGCGGTATACAATCCATGAGGAAGAGGACATGATCGCCCGGCCCCCTGGCGTAGGCCCTGCAGTTCGAGTCACGGGAGGGTGAGCATGGAGCCACTGAAGGTCGAGATCCGCGCCATGCGCGAGGGCGACGAAAGCCTGCTCTTCTTCCTCGCCGAGGAGACCCTGCACCCTCTGGCCGACCGTGCCGGTCATCCCGAACGCTACGATCCCGCCCAGCTCCTGGCGCTGCTCGGCGACGCCAGCGTGTTCGTGGCGGCCGCGGGCGACGAGGTCGCCGGCTTCGTCGCGCTCGACCGTGTGCCGGACGCGCTCGAGGTGCGCTGCCTGTGCGTGCATCCGGCCTTCGAGGCGCAGGGGTCGCCCACCGGCTCGTGGCCTGGGTCGAAGGCATCGCCTTCGTCGAGCGGCGCAGCCGGCTGCGGGCGGTCGTGCCCGCCGGCGACGACCGTTCGCAGCATCTCTACCGCGCCCACGAGTTCGTGCCGCGACCGGTGGGCGGCGGGTCTGAGACGATCGTCCTCGAGAAGCTGCTGCCGGTGGCTTGAGCCGTCCGACGGGGCGGCGCGGCGGGCAGGATGCCGCCGCGCCGCCGTCATTTCAGTGGGACACGTAGACCGTCTCGCCGACCCAGGAATGGTTGTAGGTCCAGTCGGCGACCCAGATCGGTTCGCGCACGCAGCCGTGGCTGGCCGGGTAGGGCGGTACCTCGGGGTAGCCGTGCATCGCGAAGTTGCCGTAGAAGTCCATGGTGCGCCAGAGGATCGCCGAGCCGAGCCAGGTGCTTGTCCAGGGCGCCTTGCGAAGGATGTGGAACGTGCCCTCGGGGGTGTTGCCGGTCGCGCCCGTCGAGACCGCGATGATGCCGTACGGGACGCCGTTCTTGACGATCATCAGGATCTGGCGCGTCTTGTCGATCTCGATGTGGGTCGCCGGCGAGCCGTGGCGCGGCCTTGATGACCTTGGCGGTGTCGAGCTTGCGCCAGTCGTCGGCGTCGAACACGTACGTCCGCGCCAGGCCGTAGGCCTTCTGGAAGGCGACGACCGAGTCGCCGGCATTGACGGAGAGCGTCGTCGAGATGCCGGGTACGCGGAACCGCAGCGCCGCCAGTCGCGTGAGCAGGATCTTGACGTAGGGCCCTTGCGAGCCGACGACAAGACGGTGCCACGGCGCCTTGAGTATGATCCTGGTCTCGGCTGGCACGGCCAGTCCGGCGCGCGGCCTTGACCGCGACGTGCACCACGAACGATCCGACGCCCTTTGTGGGTATCCGCAGGACGGCGCGACCCGCGGTCGCGAGACCCCTCACGGTCGCCATCTTGATGCCGTGATGGTAGACGACGGCGGTCACGCCGCCACTGTAGGTGGCCGGCGCGACCTTGACGACGACGCGGCGTCTTGCCCCACGGCAGGGTCGCTCCGGCTGTCACCGTCACGCGCGGCTTCACGACGAGCGCGAACGAGGCGCCGGTCGTGCCGTCGGCAAGGCCGGCGGTGACCGTGCCGCCCGCCTTGGGCACGAAGCTTGCCGTGAAGGCGCCCGTCGCGTCGGTGACCGGGCTTGCCACGGTCGTCCCGTCAACGGCGATCGTCACGGTCAGACCCTCGGCGGCGGGCTCGATCGTGCCTTGCGCGGTGACGGTCTGGCCGTAGACGACGGCGCCCGGGGTGAGGCTCCAGGTGAGGGTGGTCGGAGACGGCGACGGTGAGGGCGAGCCGCTGTCGCTGGCGGCGGCGGGCGAGCCCGCCCCCGCCGCCGACGCGACAGCGGTCGCGACGAGGCAGACGGCGAGCGCGAGGAGCGCGGCGACGAGCGCGAGCCGCCGCACGAGTGACGGGGTCGACGGGCGCGGTCCTGCGCATCGCTGTCTCCTCGGTCGTGGTGGCTACGGCTTACGACGATTCTAGCGGCCGGGACCGCGACGGCGCCACCGGCCGGGTATCGGCTGGACGTTCGCCGCGGGGCGGCCCGTGACCTGCCGCGCATCGCGGCGCCTCGCCCCGTCCACCCCGCCCGGGGTACGATACGGCGAGCGACAGCGCCGGCGCCCCGGCCGGGCGCCGTGTGTCCTGCGATCCAGCGAGGAGAGACGCGATGCTCGACGTGAAGATGGTGCGCGCCCACCCCGACGATGGTCCGCACGGCCCTGCAGCGGCGCGGCAGCCTCCACGTCGTCGCTCGACGAGTTCCTCGCGGTCGAGGAGGAGCGCCGCCGGCTGACGACCGAGGTCGAGATCGATGCGCGCCGAGCGCAAGCAGGCCAGCGAGGCGATCGGCGCCAGGCAAGAAGGCCGGCGACGACGCCGCGCGCCGAGATGGCCGCCACGCGCGAGCTCGGCGACCAGATCAAGGCGCGTCGAGAGCGAGCTCGCCGGAGTCGAGGCGCGCCTCAACGAGCTGCTGCTGCACATCCCCAACATCGCCGCTCGACGACGTGCCCGACGGCGGCGAGGACGACTCGGTCGTGCTGCGCGAGGTCGGCGAGCGGCCGACCTTCGACTTCGAGCCCAAGGACCACCTCGACCTGGGCGTGGCCCTCGACTGTGATCGACATGGAGCGCGGCGCCAAGGCGAGCGGCTCGCGCTTCGCCTATCTCAAGGGCGACCTCGTCCTGCTCGAGTTCGCGCTCGTGCGCTACGGCCTCGACGTCGTCACCGCCAGGGCTTCCGGCCGGTGTTGCCGCCCGTGCTCGTGCGCGAGGAGGCGATGTACGGCACCGGCTTCTTCCCCACCGACGAGCAGCAGATCTACCGCACGACCGACGGCGACTGCCTGGTCGGCACCGCGAGGTGCCGCTGGCGGCGCTGCACATGGAGGAGTTCGTCGAGGCCGAGCGAACTGCCGCTGCGCTACACCGGCTATTCCACCTGCTTTCGCCGCGAGGCCGGCGCCGCCGGCAAGGACACGCGCGGCATCTTCCGCGTGCACCAGTTCGACAAGCTCGAGATGTTCAGCTTCTGCCTGCCCGAGCAGTCGCACGCCGAGCACGAGCTGATCCGTGAGACCGAGGAGGAGATCCTGCAGGGCCTCGGCATCCCCTACCGCGTCGTCAACATCGCCGCCGGCGACCTGGGCGCGCCGGCGGCCAAGAAGTACGACTGCGAGGCCTGGATGCCCGGCCAGGAGCGCTACCGCGAGGTGACGAGCTGCTCGAACTGCACCGACTACCAGGCGCGGCGCCTGAACTGCCGCTACCGCACCGACAAGGGCCCGCGCTTCGTGCACACCCTCAACGGCACGGCCGTCACCTGGCGGTCCCTCATCGCGATCATCGAGAACTACCAGCGCGCCGACGGCACGGTCGCCGTGCCGCCCGTGCTCGTCCCCTTCATGGGCAAGGACACGATCGGGGCGTAGCCCTTTAGAGCGACGACTCGGCGTCGCCGAAGGCCGCGCCGCCGGCGTCTTCGCGCCAGGGGATGACGTAGCACTCGACGTTCACGCCGAGATGGTCGTTCTCAGATCGGCGCGCACGCGACGCAGATCGCGCTCGAGGATCATCTGCTGATCGAAGCCGAGCCCGCCGAGGGCGCGCTCGTAGGCGAGGCAGTCCTGGTGCGAGACGAGCACGATGCGGCGGATGTCGTGGCCCGCGACGATCACCGACACGGCGTCGCGGGCGACACGGCGTTCCGCCCCCGTGCGCGTGAGCACGAGCGGGCCGCCCGGCATCAGCAGGCGGTCGGCGTCTTCGATGTGCAGGCGGCCCTGGAGGTCGTCGAGCGCCTGGCGGACACGGCCGTCTGAACAGGCCACGAGCAAGGAGTTCATAGCCGGTTAGTATCCCAGACGGCGGCGGCCTACACTACCCGGCCGGCCCTCTGCCGCAGAGTCGCCCCGGCGTCGCTGCCCAGTTCGCGTCCCCTCATCGTAAGATAGGACCGCGCGGAGGGGTGGCAGAGCGGTTGAATGCAGCGGTCTTGAAAACCGCCAGGGGTCGCAAGGCCCCTCGTGGGTTCGAATCCCACCCCCTCCGCCATTGCTCATGCGGTAGACTGCCGCCGACGTGACGATTCCTGCGCACACCACGGCGCGAACGACGGGCCACGACGAGTGGCTCCGTGCCCGTCCCGTTCGCGAGCGAACCTGGGCTGCCGCGACCGCTGCCCGGCCCTGGCTGAGTGACCTCGCTCGCGGCCTGGCCTTCTTCTTCGGCCTCTTCTCCTTGCTCAACCTTGTCGGCGAGGTCCGCAACCCGGGGTTCGATGAGAACATCTGGTGGCTCGACCTGCGACCGCTCCCGGCGTTCGCGACCGCGGGCCTTCTCGCGGTTGCCGGGCTGCTGCTGGTCTGGTGGGGCGCGAAGCCGGCGGCGGGCCGGCGTCGCGCGGCGACATCGATCACGGCCGGCCTGCTCTGTCTCGCCGCCTTGCGCAACGGAGTGACCTTCTACCACGTCTGGGGCGCCGGCCTGATCCGCCCGTGGATACCGCTGCCGTTGTCGTTCGTGTTCGCGGCCGGGTTGCTCTGTATCGCCTGGCAGGCGGCCCTGCCCGGCGCACCACGCGGTGGCCGCTGGACGCCGCTGAGGATAGCCGCCGTGGTCGTTTCGTGCGGCATCCTCTTCCCGCTGGCACAGCAGGTCTTCTTCGGCAAGACCGACTATGTACAGCGCTCCCAGGTGACGGTCGTCTTCGGAGCCCAGGTCCACAACAACGGACAGCCCTCCATCTCTCTCGTCGACCGCGTGCGGACGGCTGCCGAGCTCTACAAGGCGGGCCGCACGGAGCGCCTGCTCATGTCTGGGGCACAGGGCGTCGGTGAACCGGTCAACGAGGCAGTGGCCATGCGCGAGCTGGCCATCGGCTTCGGCGTCCCCGCCACGGCGATCAAGCTCGACCCCCGCGGCTTCAACACCGATGCGACGGTGAGCGACACGGTGCCGCTCTTGCGCAACGCCGGCTACCGCCGGGTGGCGGTCGTGAGTGACTTCTTCCACCTGCCACGTGTCAAGCTCGCCTACCAGCGGTCAGGGTACGACGTGATCACCGTCCCATCCCGCGCGCGACGCATTCCACAAACGACTCAGCTGGTGCTGCGCGAGATACCGGCGTTCTGGGTGTACTACCTGCGGGCCGTCCTGCGCTGAGGGCGGGCAAGCCGGCCCGCGGGTCGGCGCGATCGGCTCAGGTCCCAGTGGCGCCGCTGACGGGCTCCGTCTCGCCAAGCTCCAGCACCCAGAGATCGTGTTCGCTGCCCGACCACACGACGCGCCGCTCGATCGTCATGCCCAGCCGGCGGGCCACGCCCTGCGACCGCACGTTGTCGGGCACGATGAGTGAGTAGAGGCGGCGGAGGCCGGCGGCGGCGCAAGCGCCGACGACGGCCTCCGCCGCCTCGGTCGCGTAGCCGTGTCCCCAGTGGTCGGGGTGCAGATCCCAGCCGAGCTCGAGCAGTCGTTCGCCCTCGACCTCGCGGTAGGCCGGGCCGCAGTCGCCGATGAGCTCGCCGGTGGCGCGCAGCTCGATCGCGTACTCGCCGATGCCGTCGTCGCGGTAGCGCTGCATGATCCGAGCCAATCCCTCGGCGGTCTGCTCTCGCGTGCGCGGCGCCGGCTCCCACCAGAGGACCCGGGGATCGCCCCAGACGGTCGCGAGTGCACCGACGTCGTCGGTCGTGAACCGGCGGACGACCAGACGCGGTGTGAGCAGCGGCTGCGTCAGGTCCGCGGGGGCGTGAATCCGGTCACCTCACGGACGACGTAGGTGTGGGCCATGCGATCGCCGAGCCGCTGGTGGTTGCGGTCGATGCCGATCGACGCCAGGGCGACGGGCACGCCGACGAACCAGACGATGCAGCTCGCGATCTTGGTCACGTTGCGCACCAGCACCGGCCCCAGGCCCGCGGGCACGCCGCCATAGCCCACCACGCGCAACCCGAGCACGCGCTTGCCGAGCGTGGCGTGGAAGAGGGCCTCTGCCACCACGTTGTAGAGGAACAGGCAGACGAGCATGGCCGCTTCGAGGACCACCATCGCCCGCGAGCTCGTGCCGAAGTTGCGCAGGATGTCGGCCGACGAGCCGAGACTGCCGCCGAAGCCCACGACAGCGATGACGGCCGCGATCACCGAGACGAGCATGTAGTCGATCAGCGCTGCGGCGAGGCGGGCCGTCCACGGTGCCAGGACGTCGGTGTGCGCCGTGGCGGCGGGCGCGGCGTAGCCCGCGCCGCCCGCCGGCATCGTCCAGCCCGGGCGGTCGACGTCGGGTGCGCTCCAGCCGGGCGCTCCAGAGCCTGCGTCCGGCGCCGCCCATTCGGCCTGTTCGGCGTCGGGCTGTGCCCAGCCGGGCGGATCGGCCATGGTGGACGAGGCGGCCGCCTCGTGATCGGCCGGCAGGCCGCGCACGGGATAGCCGCACTTGAAGCAGTAGTCGTAGCCGACGGGCAAGCCCATCCCGCAGTTGTCGCAGATCGGCACTGGTTCCTCTCGGTCGTGCTCCTCTCATGATACGCGAAGACGGGGCGGGCCGGCTTGCAGCCGGCCCGCCCCGTCGCTGATTGCCAGCGTCCGGAGGGGGAGGTCCTACTCGACGCCGTTGAACTGATGGTCGACGTTCTGACCAGCAGCGTCCTGGTGGCCGCCGCCCGGCAGGTTCTGGTCGCCGGGCTCCTCCGCGTTCGACTCGCCCGCGGTCTCAGACGTGGCCGTGGCCTCGTCGCCGGCCGACGTACTCGGCGCCGTGGTGGCGTCCGGGGTCGTCTGGTCACCCGACTGGATGTTGTCGGTGTCCGGCGTGATCACCTTCTCGACGGTCGATGCCTGCGACGCCGGTGTCGCGGCGTGCGACACGGCGACGGCACCGGTAACGGCGATCACGAGGCCGAGGACCAACGCGATGGCTAGATACTTCTTCACTTGAGCTCACCTCCTCCCTCGGTTGCTGCTCCGGTGCTCTGTGCGCGCCGAAGACAGTCCCAAGGCTACGCGAGCAACATGAAGCGGCTATGAAGCGCTGGGGCGCGGCAGCGAGATGCGCACCGTCGTCCCCGAGCCGAGCACGCTGCCGACCGAGACCGTGCCGCCGTGCTGCGCGACCACCCACTTGGTGATCGCCAGCCCGACGCCGCTGCCGCCGTCGTTGCGAGTTCGCGACGCCGCCGTGCGGAAGTGACGCTCGAAGAGGTGCGGCAACTCGGCCGGGTCGATCCCGGGACCGTCGTCGCTGACGCTCAGCTCGATGCGGTCGCGACCCTCCGCCGCGGCGATCCTCACGGCATCGCCGGGCGCGGATTGCTGTACGGCGTTGCGCACGACGTTGACCAGGGCGCGTTGCAGATGGTCGGCGTCGCAGCGCACGTTGAGATCGCCCGTGAGCGAGAGCTCGAACCGCACACCGTCCGCTTCGGCCAGCGGTCGCATGGCCTCGACGAGACGTTCGAGCAGGCCGCTCACGTCGACGACCGAGTAGCGCAGCAGTTCCTGACGGGCGTCGATGCGCGAGAGGGTGAGCATGTCCTCGACGATCCGCGTCATCCGGTCGACCTCGGCCAGACTCGCCTCGACGGCGGCGTCGTGCCCGCCCCCCGCGGCCTCGTAGCTCAGCACGACCTCGAGGTTGGCGCGCATGACTGCGAGCGGCGTGCGCAGGTCGTGAGAGGCGTTCGAGATGAAGCTGCTTCTGCGCCTCGAGGTTACGCCGGATCGGCCTCAGGGTGCGACGCGCGAGCACGAAACCGCCGACGCTCACGAGCAGGAGCACCCCGGCGTCGATGAGCGAGGATCACGTCGCGCACGTGGTGCACGGTCCCGGCACGAACGCCGCCTGCGCCTGCTCGTTTGCGAAGTTGCCCTCGACGTTGCTGGCGATGTTGTCGGCCAGGCTGTGAGTAGAGGACGACGCTGACGACACACAGCAGGAGCGCGGTGACCGCGACGAACGACAGCGCCAGCCGCAGCGACGCCGGAGAAACGGGCGCGGACGGCGGGTCAGGGCTATGCCGAGCTGGTAGCCGACACCGCGGACCGTTGCGAGGAGCCTGTCACGTCTGCCACGGTCGATCTTCTTTCGCAGGTTCTTGACATGGACGTCGACGACGTTGCTGAACGAGTCGAAGGTCGAAGTCCCAGAGGTGCTCGAGGATCTGGTCACGCGTGAGCACGTCGCCCGCGTTGCGCATGAAGAGCTCGAGCAGGGCGAACTCCTTGGCCGTGAGCTCGATCTCGCGGCCGCCGCGCCAGACGCGCCGCACCGTCGGGTCAAGCGTCAACTCACCGGCAACGAGACGAGCGGGCAGCACTTCGTGCGGGCGGCGCAGGAGGGTGCGGATGCGGGCCACGCAGCTCGGCGAATGCGAACGGCTTGACGAGGTAGTCGTCGGCGCCCGAGTCGAGACCCTCGACCTTGTCCTCGGTCGCGTCGCGCGCGGTCAGCATGAGGATCGGCAACGACACGCCCCTGTCGCGCAGTCGCCGGCAGAGCGTTGATGCCGTCGAGGCCCGGGAGCATGACGTCGAGGATGACAAGGTCGTAGTCCTCGCAGTGCATCTCGGCGCGCGCGGCCGCGGCGGCGCCGTCGTGGACGGCGTCGACGGTGTAGCCCTCATACCCGAGGCCGCGCTTCAGGGCCGCCGCCAAGGGGCGGTCGTCCTCGACGAGCAGGATCCTCATGGCCGCGTCTCATTGAATCAGGACCAACATGAAGGTCGTCATGAACACGGGGCGTGCCGGCGCGTGCGAACACGCCGGCCGCGACCGGCTCGACGCGTTCAGGATGCGTTCAGGTGGTGCCGGCCAGACTGACTGCCCAGCGGCCGCAGCGGCCGACGAACCACGCCAGCACGACCAGGACGGTCTGCGCGTGAGCTCTGTTCCGTCGCCGTCGTCGGCGTCCTCACCGTCGTCGTGGCTTCGGCGGCGGCCTGCGGCGTCTCCGGCGCTGCGGCGGGCACGCGCCGCAGGGCCGACGGCCTCCACGAAGCGCCCGCCGCTTCGGAGCACCAGCCACCGCGACCCCGAGCCCGGCGGCGGCCCCCGGCGCGCTCACCGGCGAGGCCGCCTCCGCCGCCGCCGGCGACATCCCCGACAACCAGGTCTTCCTCACCTTCCACGACAAGGCCGCCGGCTTCTCGATGAAGTACCCGGAGGGCTGGGCGCAGAAGGGCACGGGCGACGACGTCACCATCCAGCGACAAGAACAACATCGTGCACGTCGTCGTCAGCCGCGGCGCCGCGCCGACGGTCGCGTCGGTCAAGGCGCAGATCGCCGCAGCTCAAGAGCGGCGACGCCGTCGCTGCAAGGCGGGCGCGCCGACAGGCGATGACGGTCACCGGCGCACCCGGCGATCAAGGTCACCTACACGACGAAGAGCGCCCCCAACCCGGTGACCGGCAAGCGCGTCGACGCTCATGGTCGACCGCTACTACCTCTGGCACGGCGGCAAGGTCGCGGTCGTCGACCTCGGCACGCCGCAGGGCGTCGACAACGTCGACGCCTACCGGCTGATGATCGAGAGCTTCCGCTGGAAGTGAGTCGACCGTGCCGTGGCGACTCGCGAGCCTCTACGTCGAGCCCGAGGCGCCGGCCGCCGCAGGTCGACTGGCCGGCGCTCCAGTTCGCCGACGTGTTCAAGATCTTCCGCTCCGGCGAGCCGGCGTCGAGACGGTCGCCCTGCGCGGCCTCGACCTCGAGATCGCGGCGCGGCGAGCTGGTCGCCGTGCTCGGCCCGTCGGGCTGCGGCAAGAGCACGTTCCTCCACCTCGCCGCCGGGCTCGACGAGCCCTCGGCCGGCGACGTGCGCGCCTTCGGCACGCTCGCTCGGCCGCCTCGACGAGCGCGAGCTCGCCGCCTACCGGGCGCGCCAGATCGCGGTCATCTTCCAGAGCGACAACCTCTGGCCCGCGCTCACCGCGCAGGAGAACGTCGCGACGATGCTGCGCCTCGCCGGCGTGCACGACGCCGCTGACGGCGCGCCGACGAGGCGCTGGCCGCGTTCGGCCTCGGCCGAGCGCCGCCAGTCACCGCGTCGGCGGCGCTGTCCGGCGGCGAGCAGCAGCGCGTCGCCATCGCCGGCGCCGCCGCTCGCCACGCCGACGCTCGTGCTCGCCGACGAGCCGACCGGCGAGCTCGACGCAGCCAACGAGACGATCGTGCTCGACGCGCTGCGCGAGCTGCGCGAGCACTACGGAGCGACCGTGGTCGTCGTCACCCACTCGCCGCGCGGTCGCCGACGTCGTCGACCGCGTCATCGAGCTGCGCGACGGGAAGGTGGCCTCATGATGAGTCCCGTCTGCAAACGGCACCGGACGACGCCGGCAGGCGCCGGCAGCGGCCGACGGCCGCTCGTCGCCCGCTGCCGCGCCGTCAGCGTCGTCGCTCGGCCGCGGCGAGACCGAGCGTCACCGCGCTGCCGGCATCGACCTCGTCCATGACGGCCGACGAGTCGCTCGTGCTCTGGGGCCGCTCCGGCTCGGGCAAGTCGACGCTGCTGCACGTGCTCGGCGGCCTGCTCGCGCCGACGTCCGGCACGGTCGAGTTCGCCGGCCGCCGCTGGACGACGCTCGACGGCGGCGGCGATCGCGGCCGCCTGCGCGCCGGCCGGCATCGCCAACGTCTTCCAGAGCCCCAACCTGCTGCCGCACTTCACCGCCTTCGAGAACGTCGCCTTCGCGGCGCGCGCCGCGCAACGGCGACGCGGCCGGCCGACGGCCGGCCGCCTGTCGCGCCGCTCGACGCTGCTGCGCCTGGTCGGCCTCGACGGCAAGGCCGACAGCCTGCCGTCCGAGCTCTCCGGCGGCGAGGCACAGCGCGTCGCGATCGCCCGCGCGCTGGCGCAGCGCCCGCGCCTGCTGCTCTGCGACGAGCCGACCGGCCACCTCGACTCCGACACCGGCGAGCGCGTCCTCGACCTGATCGAGGCGCTGCAGCGCGAGTTCGGCTTCGCCCTCGTGCTCGCCACCCACGACCCCGACGTCGCCGCGCGCTTCGCCGCGTGAGGTCGAGCTGCTCGACGGCCGCATCATCCGCGAGGAGCGCGCACTCATGACGACCTATCTCCGTCTCGCGCCTGGCCGGCCTGCTCCGCTCGCCGCGGCCGCACGCTGCGTGCGCATCGTCGTGCTCGCCGCCGCGGTCGCGCTGCTCGGCAGCGATGCTGCTCTTCGTCGGCGACTCGCTGCAGCACGATGACCGCGCACGGCGACGCGCACCGTGCCGCTCGACTGGCAGGGCCCGGTCGGCTCGCAGGCGCAGGCCGCAGCAGGTCGCCGACGGCGTCGCCGCGCAAGCCGGCGTCCAGCAGGCCTCGGCCGTCGCCACGGCGCCGTTCGCCGGCATGCAGCACGTCTCGGCCGCCGTGGGCACCATCGACACGTCGTCGGGCGCGATCCTCGCCGTGCCGCCGGGCTACCTCGAGCACATCCAGACGTTCCGCTACCTGCACGGCAGCCTGCAGCCCGGCGGCGATCGTGCTCGACCAGCAGCTCGCCGCGACGCTGCAGGCGCAGATCGGCGACACCGTGACGCTGACGCCGCGGCCCGGCGCCAAGCCGCTGCGCGTTCAACGTCACCGGCGTCGCGCTGGTGACGGCGCCGCGACGTGCTCTTCCAGCCGCTCAACCCGCTGCTCGGCCCGGCGCCGGCGCAGCCGCCGGCCAACATCGTCGATCATGCCGCTCGACACCTTCGCCGGCACGGTCGCGCCGCAGCTGCCGACGATCGCCGCCGGCGACGCCGGCACGGCGCGCCGTGCCCGGCGCGCTGCCCGGCACGCAGTGGCAGGTGCAGGCGCAGGTCGACCCGACGCGCTCTCGGCTCGAGCCCCGGCGCGGCGCTCAAGACCGCCGACCAGACGCGCAACCGCGTCGAGCGCACGCTGCCCGGCCAGGTGCAGTTCGTCGACAACCTCTCCGACGCCCTCAACGGCGCCGCCGGCGACGCGCTCTACGCGCAGACGCTCTACATCATGCTGGCCGTGCCCGGGCGCGCTGATCGCCCTCGGGCTCGCCTACCTGGCCGCCCTCGGCACCGTCGAGGCCGACCGCCGCGACCTCGCGCTGCTGCGCGCCCGCGGCGCGACGCGCCGCGAGCTGCTCGCGCTGGCCGGCGCCGAGAGCCTCGTGATCGGCGTCGTCGCCGGCGCTGCTCGGCGTGGCCGTCGGCGCTGCTCGCCGTCGCCGCTCGTGGTCGGCGGCGGCCTCGGTCTCACGCCGCTGCGCGGCGCTCTGGATCGCGCTCGCCTGCATCGGCCTCGGCTTCGCCGGCGCCGCGGCCGCGCGCGCATCGGCGCCAGCCTCGCCGTCTTCCGCGCCAGCGTCGAGCGACGCGCGGCGCGTCACGCGGCGCCACGGCGCGCCGCTCTGGCAGCGCCTCTACCTCGACGTGCTCGCGCTCGCCGTCAGCGGCCTCATCTACTGGCTGACGGCGCGCACCGGCTTCTCGGCGGTCGTCAACCCCGACTCGAACCCGACGCTCTCGCTGTCGGTCTACATGTTCTTCGGCCCGGCGCTGCTGTGGATCGGCGCGACGCTGCTGCTCGTGCGCCTGCGCGGCGGCGTCGCTCGCGTGGCTGGCGCGCCGCGGCGACGCCGGGCCGCGCCACGACCTGCGCGGCTTCCTGCTCGCCAGCGCCGGCCGCCGCGGCGCGGCGATCAACCGCGGCCTCGTCGTCGTCGGCCTGCTGCTCGCCTTCGGCGTCAACCTCGGCATCTTCACCGCCACCTACGACCAGCAGGCGCTGGTCGACGCGCAGCTCACGCTGGGCGCCGACGTCGTCGCCACGGCGCCGCCCGGCGTGACCGCCGTCGCACGACCTGCCGGCGCACGATCGCCGCCGTCCCCGGCGTGACCGCGACGACGGCGCGTCGACCACTCCTACGCCTACGTCGGCCCCGACCTGCAGGACACCTACGGCATCGACGCCGCCACGTTCACGCGGGCCACGACGCTGCGCGACTCCTACTTCCTCGGCGGCACCGCGGCACAGACGCATCGCCCGCCTGCAGGCCGACGCCCGACGGCATCCTCGTCTCGAAGGAGACGATCACCGACTACCAGCTCAAGCTCGGCGACCTGCTGCGCCTGCGCGTGCTCGACCACGCCACCGGCAGGTTCCGCGTGGCGCCGTTCCACGTCGTCGGCGTCGTGCAGGAGTTCCCCTCGGCGCCCAAGGACTCGTTCATGGTGACCAACCTCGCCTACCTGCAGTCGGTCACCCACGACCCGGGCCCGAACGTGGTCTTCGCGAAGGCGAGCGGCGACCCGGCGGCGGTCGCCGCGCGGGTCGCGCAGGCCACCGCCGCCGACGGCACGACCGTCAAGGACATCCGCTACGCAGGTCGCGGCCACGGTGAGCTCGATCACGACCGTCGACCTCACCGGCATCAGCCGCATCGAGGAGGTCTTCGTGGTGATCCTCGCCGCCGCGGCGATGGCCCTGTTCGTCACGCTGGCGCTCGGCGAGCGCCGCCACGAGTTCGCCACGATGGCGGCGCTCGGCGCCTCGCTGCGCGAGATCGCCGCCTTCGTCTGGAGCGAGGCGGCGCTGATCCTCGGCGCCGGCCTGCGTGCTCGCCGTCGGGCTCGGCTGGCTGCTCTCGGTGCATGCTCGTGGCGATGCTCACGCACGTCTTCGACCCGCCGCCCGACGCGCTGGCCGTCCCCTGGCTGTTCCTCGCGCGAGCTCGGCCGGCGCCGCCGTGCTCGGCGCCGGTGCGTCGCCATGGCCGCTCGCCGTCGCGAGGCTTGAGGCGCCTGCCGCTCGGCTCCATACTGCGGGAGCAGTGAGCGACGCGACCATCCTCATCCTCGAGGACGACCTCGAGATGCGGTCGCTCCTCGTGCGCGGCCTGCGCGAGGAGGGCTTCCGCGCCGAGGGCGTCGGCAGCGGCGCGCAGCTGCTCGAGCTGGGTCGAGCGCGCCGTCCCCGACGCCTTCATCATCGACATCGGCCTGCCCGACGCCGACGGGCGCGACGTCTGCCAGGCGCTGCGCGCCCAGGGCATCGGCGCGCCGGTGCTCTTCCTGACGGCGCGCAGCGCGCCTGCCCGACCGCCTCTCCGGCTTCAGCGCCGGCGGCGACGACTACCTCGACCAAGCCGTTCGACTTCGCCGAGCTCGTCGCGCGGCTCGAGGCGCTGCTGCGGCGCGCCGGCGGCGAGCGAGGCGGTCGCGTCGGCGACCTGCGGCTCGACCCCGCCGCCCACGCGTCGCGTGCCGGCGAGCGTCGCGGTGCCGCTCACGCCGACCGAGTTCCGTCTGCTCGCCCGGCTGGCGGCGGCGCCCGGCGAGGCCGTGCGCCGCCGCGCCCTCGTGCAGGCCGCCTGGCCGCACGGCGCCATCGTCCACGACAACACCCTCGACGTCTACATCGCGCGCCTGCGCCGCAAGCTCGCCGACTCTGCCGGACGCGCCGCGCATCCACACCGTGCACGGCGTCGGCTACTCGCCTGCGATGAGGCCGCTCGCCGCGGCGATCGCGCTCGCGGCGTCCGCTCGGCTGCTGGTCGTCGTCGTCCGTCGGTCGCGGTCGCCCTGGCGCTGATGACCGCGGGCTTCAACGTGCTGCTCTGGCGCAGCCTCTCGCGCGACGCCGACAGCGTCGTGCGCTCGCGCGCCGCCACCGAGGCGGCGTCGGTCGACGTCGTCAACGACCAGCGTCGTCGCGCCCGAGGCAGCCCGACAGCGGCGGGCTCGAGAGCCAGGCCTGGGTGTTCGTCGACGGCCGCGCGCTCGAGCGGCCGCGCGTCGAGCGCGGCGCTCGACCGCGCCGCCCAGGCGCCGCGGCGACGCCCGGCGTCGCCGTCGACGTGCCCGGCCAGCAGGCACGCCTGTACGCGACTGCCGGCCAGCGACGACGGCAGGACGGTCGGCACCGTCGTCGCCGGCGTCTCGCTCGCGCCCTACGAGCACACGCAGCGGATCGCCCTCATCGGCTCGCTCGCCTTGCGGCGGCGCGCTGCTCCTGCGTCGTCGCCCTCGTGGCTCGCTGGATGCTCGCGCGCGGCGCTGCGCCCGGTCGCGCGCATGACCGCCGACGCCGAGGCGTGGAGCGAGCACGACCCGGACCGGCGCTTCGCCGCCGGCGAGCCCTACGACGAGCTCAGCCAGCTCGCGGCGACGCTCGACGGCCTGCTCGACCGTCTCGCCGCCAGCCTGCGCCGCGAGCAGCGCTTCTCGGCCGAGCTGTCGCACGAGCTGCGCACGCCGCTGGCCAAGATCCGCGCCGAGGCCGAGCTGGCCCTGCGCCGCGAGCGCCAGCCGCAGGCGTACCGCGAGGCGCTGCAGGCGGTGCTCGACGGCGCCCGCCGCATGTCAGGGGCCATCGATACCCTCTTGCTCGCGGCCGAGCACGAAGCCGGCCTGGCACGCGGCCGCTCTGACGCCGCCACCGTGCTGGGCGATGTCGTCTCGACCTGCAGGCGCCTGGCCGGCGAGCGCGGCGTCGAGTTACGCGTCGATCAGGGGACGGATCCCCTCGCTATCGGGGTCGACGCCGACCTCGCCGCCCACGTCGTCCAACCCCTCGTCGAGAACGCCTGCCGGTACGCGCGCTCTTCAGTGACGCTGTCGGCGGTCAGACTGGGGACCGAGGTCCTGCTCACCGTGGCAGACGACGGCCCCGGCGTGTCGCCCAAAGATGTCGTGCGAATCTTCGAGCCTGGGGTGCGGGGGGCGGCGGACGAGTCCGCCGCCCCCCGCACCCCAGGTGCCGGTCTCGGGCTCTCACTGGCCCGCCGGCTGGCGCGCGCGGCCGACGGCGAGCTCGAACTCGAGAGCGGTACTGCGGGAGCCCGGTTCGTCGTACATCTGCCCTCGGGCTAGGGCCAACGGCTCTCTACCGCTGTCTAGTGCAACGGCACGCCGGGATTGCCTGAGACCCCCGGCCGCTGCGCATAGACGACGAAGAAGTCGCGGTCGTCGGGGCTCAGGTAGCGGGTCGCGGGCTGCTGCGTGTTGGGGACGATCTTGAACGGGTTCCTGACACCCGGGCGCCGCGTAGACGTTGAAGGTCGGCCACTCGGCGTTGATGTCGAGCTCGACCCCGCGCACCGCACCCGGCGCGGACCGAGCGCGGCGGCGATGCTGGGCGCCGTCTGCTTGTCGGCGGCCACGTAGATCAGGTTGCCGTGTCGCGTCGACGCCGAGCGCCGTGCGCCAGACGCGCACCGCGTTGTTCAGCGTGTAGCCCCACTGCTGCGTGGCGTCGAGAGCGGGGTTGGGCTTGCCGTTGACGACGATCAGGGGCAGGTTCTGGCGCGCCAGCACGACGCTGCCCGGCGGGTATCGCCGAGCGCCACGCGAGCACGTCGACCCTGCCGTCCGGGTACGCGACCACGGTGCCGCGACCGGCGACCATCGGTACGTCGACGTGGCCGTTGACGATCCAGCCGCCGCCGCCGTCCTTCTGCTTGAAGCCGCTGTTGAAGGCGGCCAGCGCCCACTGCCGCTGGCCCGTGCGGGATCATCATGGGGCCGCGCGGATTCGCGTTCGGCGGTTCGTAGCGGCCCGGGTACAGCGCCAGCCGCGTGCGCGTGGCGTCGATCCACACGGCGTAGGTCAGGATGCTCGGGATAGTCGGCCTCGGAGCGGAAGACGGTCGTCGTCATCGCCGGCGCCCCACCGACCGTCTGGCCTACCGGCCGCCACTGGCCCTCGCGTCTTCAGCGGCGCGGAGAGCGCCGACACGATTCGCGGCGGCCGGTACGGCTTGGCGCCGGGCGAAGTGCGAGGTCGGGGCGAGTCGCGGCGCCGAACGTCGGGCAGCGCCGTGATCCCCGGCCCGCCCTTCTTCGGCGCGTGCATGCTGTACCACCAGTTCTCGACGTCGTTGACCAGCCACGCCAGGTGATGGTCGCGCAGGTACTCGACCGAGCGGATCGTCCAGGGCACGCTCGAGGGCCGCGTCATGTAGGTCACGTAGGAGTAGACGACCGGCGTCAGCAGCACCAGGAGCGGCGACGAGCAGCGCGGCGACGGCGGCGGCGCTACGCCGACCGCGCCGCCGCGTCAGCTCGGCGCCGTGTAGCCGAGGCCACCGGCAGCACGGGCGCCGTCATGTCGAGCGATCCGCTCGCTGCAGCTGCGTCGCTCGAGTCGTCCGGTGCCGGTGCGTCTGGCAGACTCGTTCGGCGCCGGCGCGCCGTTCGACCGTCGGCGCTCGCACCTGTCGGCTCATCGTGCTTGCGAGTCATCGCGCCTTCGTCATCCCGGCAGGCTGTCGAACAGCCGGCCCCAGCGGTGTTGCGCCGCACCGTCTCCTGGATCCGTCTTGCCGGTCGCCGGCCACCAGACGTAGTCGTGGTAGACCCACGAGGCCAAGACGAACAGGTTGACGAGCGGCGTGTGGAAGAAGAGGTGCTGCAGGCGCTGCAGCGGCCCGAACCAGAGCAGATGACCGCCGCGGCGCGGCGAGGTTGCGGCCGACGGTGAAGCGCAGGTCGACGTCGCTCGACGTCGTCGCCCGACGACGCTGATCTCGCGCGGGTCGCCGACGCCGAGCCCGCGCTCGTGCGCCAGCCGGATGTAGCTGGATGGACAGCGGATCGAAGCCCATCAGCTTGGCGGCGACGGCGTCGATCGCCACCTGGTCGGCGCTCGCCAGCATGAGGTCGTCCTGCACCGGGATCATCGTGCGCGGGCCCGGGCCGTTGCCGCAGAGGGTGCCGTCCATGACGGCGAAGATGCCGCGGATGGATCTCCTGCTGGATGGCGAGCAGGTCGACCAGCGTCTCGTGGATCCAGGTGTGGGTGTAGTGCCGGCGCGTGTTGAGCAGGCCGCCGAAGGCGTTCTTCATGGCGCCGGTCGTGGTCGTGTAGATGTGGCACTTCACGGTCGGCAGGTGGACGACGTTCTTGCCGATGAAGAAGTCGGGCATGCGGATGCCCTCGGGGAAGATCCGGTCGAGCACCAGCATCTGCGCCTTCGGCCGGTACGTCGACCAGCTCATGTCGCGCCGGCCGGAAGTTGAAGAGCTCGCGCGACGCCGTCGCGCTCGGTAGACCGGCGTGAGCTTGTTGAGGCGGCCGCCCTTGACCGGGTCGGTCACCACCGTGTCGTTGTGCACGGCGACGAGGTCGTCGAAGCCCGCGCGCCCTCAGCGCGGCGATCGTGCCCTCGAGCTGCCACGGCGTCGTGTTGGCCGAGAGGTAGGGCAGGTGCCAGGAGATGTTGTCCTTGAGGATCGTCGTGGCGCCGGCCTGGAGCGCGTCGCTCATGCCCGCCAGCTCGCAGAGCCGGGCGATGTCGTCGTGCACCGTCTCCGGCGAGGTCCGGACGACTGCGACGCGACCGTTCGTATCACCTTCTTCATCGACGGCTTTCGACGGACCTACACAAGGCGCAACACCACGATCGAGACACGGCCACGAAGAGCACGATGTCGACGATCAGCGGCACGTCGCTGACGAGGATCTCCTCGGGGCTGCCGCCGAGGCCCTTCAGATGCACCAGGTAGAGGTAGCGGAACAGACCGTAGGCGACGAACGGGATCGTCACCATCATCCAGGACGGCTCGTGCCGCTCGTGCGCCAGGAACGTGTAGAGGGAGTAGGCGACGATCGTCGCCGCCGTGATCGTCGCGATCATCGAGTCGAGGAACGGCCTCGGTGTAGTGCGCGAGCGCCGGCCGGTGCGTCGGCGGTCGGCGTCGACCGTGACGAGCTCGCAGCGACGCTTGACCAGGGCGAGGAACAGGGCGAGCAGCGCCGTGCACAGGATGATCCACGGGGAGACGAGCACGTCGATCGCGACGGCGCCCGCCGTCACGCGCAGCACGAAGCCACCGGCGATCGCCATGACGTCGAGGATCACCAGCCGCTTGAGCACGAAGGTGTAGGCCAGCTGCAGGACGAGGAAGGCGGCCGCGACGATGCAGCACGTACGCGGACCGAGCGAAGGTGGCGGCGACGAGGCTGGCGGCGGCGGTGACCGCGGCCACCGCCGCCGCCAGCCTCACGCCCACCTGACCGGCGGCGATCGGCCGCAGCCGCTTCGTCGGATGCAGCCGGTCGCGCTGCGACGTCGGCGAGGTCGTTGATCAGGTAGACCGCGCCCGAGAGCAGGCAGAAGACGACGAAGGCGCCGGTCGCCCGGCCGAGCCGGTGAGGGTCGCCGACGTCGCCCGAGAAGATCAGGGCCGCGAAGACGATGAGGTTCTTGGTCCACTGGCGCGGCCGCAACTCGCGAATGAGCGCCGCGACCGGGCTCGAGCGATGCGGCTCAGCGCACCGACGGCAGCGACTAGGCCGCTGCAGTCGGAGACTGTCGTCACAGGTCGCCCGCCTTCCGTAGGCCGGACGCGGCCTCGGCCCACGGCCGATGCTCGCGCGCCATCCGGCCGACCGACCGCGCGTGCAGGCCGTAGGCGACAACGCCGAGGACGACCGCGAACCAGAGCGTGCAGGCGCGGATGACGAGCGTCGCGCCGGCCGCGACGGCGCGCGGGCACGGCGAGGACGGCCAGCAGGGCGGCCATGGTCCCCTCGGTCACGCCGAGGCCACCGGGGAGCAGCGAGATCGCGCCGGCGAGCGTCGCCGACGGCGTAGACGAACGTCGCCGACCGAAGCGACACCCCATGCCAGTGCAGGCCGCGAAACGACGAGCCAGAACGCGAGACATTCGCAGGACCAGGCGGCGATCGCCAGAACGACCGCGACAAGGAGCGTTCGCGCGCCGAGAAGCCGCACGAATGTCCGGCGCCGTCCCGTGCGCACTCTCGCACCCCGTCGGGCCCGACCCAGCGGCGGCTCAGCCACGGCGCCAGACGCTCGGCGATCCGCGGCGACAGGGCGAGGGCAGGACGAGGGCCGCGACGACGGCGACGCCCGGCCGGCGAAGACCACGCGACCGGCCGGGTGGCGGCGACACCGAGCGACGCAAGCAGCACGATCGCGACGAGGTCGGTGAGCCGTTCGTCGAGCGACGACCGGCACGCGTCGCGGCGTAGGGCGCGTCGACCTCGCGCTTGAGCATCAGGCACTTGAACAGCTCGCCGAGCTTGCCGGGCGTGACCGACATGGCGAGGCCGCTGAAGAAGATGCCGAGACTGCGCCGTCGCTCGATATGCAGCCCGACCACGCGCAGGAAGTACTGCCATCGTGCGAACCGCAGAACGTAGTTGGCCAGGGCCAGCGCGAGGATCGGGAGAAGGTAGAAACGATCGAAGCCGCGCAGGGCCTTGAGAAGCGCTCGGGGTCGCACATAGACGCCGAAGGCGAAGACGACAGCGAGGGTGAGGACGGCTGGGACCAGGACCCGCAAGTCGAGGAGCATCCGTCGGAGCACGACGGGCTCCTCGACATCGGCGCTGGTTCGCGAGGCGGCGCCCCGCCTGCCTGTTGACTCCGAGACCGAAGATCCTCCAGTCGGATCGACTGCATCCGCCACCAAAGTCGCCACGCTCGGCGGCGACTCCTGCTCTGCCGCTGACACTGAGAGCGACCCGCTTGGCGCCATCTCTGGCGTCTCGACGGCAGCCGAGCTTGTCACCCGGCGCCTGACAACGACCTGAACACGGACCGCCCGCGATGCAGCTCACGCCCCAAAGACCCCACCAAGGCTACGCGGGCAACATGAAGCGGCAATGAACATCGGGGCGCAGGAACGTGTTCTGCACGGCGTGTTCAGCTCGTTCGATCCCGAGCCCGTGACGGCTCACCCGATGAGTTGGGAGGTGCGCCCGGGCCGGCAGTCGGCGTGCCGTCGCCGAAGTGCCGGATGATCCTGCCTGTGGGCCCCAAGATGACGTTGCGACCAGACGCCGTTGCCCAGGGCGGGCGAGCTGATCAAGGTCCCGGCCGGCCTTGACCGGGACCCCGCCGATCAGGAGCCGAAGCCGAACCCTGCCGCGCCGATCGGCGGCGCGAGCGGGCTTGCCGGCAAGCCCGCTCGCGCCGCCGGCTCGTTGAAGCCCATCGGCGCCACGTCGTTGGGCCCGTCGGCGTAGAAGAGGCTCGCCAGCGCCTGGATCTGCCCGCGGCCCACGCCGAGCTCGAACTGGCCGCCGCCGTAGAGCGTCATGCCGGCCGCCTGCGCGCGCTCGATGCAGTCGAGCAGGCGCGCGCACCGTGCCGAACCGCGAGGGCTTGACGTTGAGGAAGCGCGGCGCCAGCGGCAGCGCCTCGACGTCGGCCCAGGAGTGGATCGGCGCGTCCCAGCGACAGCCGGCCGGCCGCTTCACGCACGAGCAGCTCGCGGGTCGGCGTCGGTGACGCCGGCGTCCTCGACGATCGCCTCGGGAAACGACCGCAGCACGGCCGCATACAGCTCCGCGTCGGGTGGGTTCTCGACGATCGTGCCCTCGTAGTAGGCCTTGAAGTCGACCACGCGCACGCAGCCGCGTGGCGGCCGACGCGGCCATGAACGCCGCGTCCCAGTCGCTCGTGGGGTCGAGCTTGAACTCGAGACCGGGATAGAGGGCGAGCCAGGGACGGATGTCGAGGCGCGTCGAGACAACGAAGCGCACCGGCCGGTACGGCAGGCCCAGAGCGGCGCCCAGCGACAGGCCCGGCCTGACGCAGGGCCAGGTCGAGCGCCGCGCTCTCGAAGGCCCAGCGCCGGTAGCCGCGGCTCGCCGGGCGCGCCGGCTCGCGCGCGGAACAGCGGCTGCCAGGCAAGCCGGCTGGAGAAGCCGTCGCAGCGTGCCGGCCCAGCCGAGCCCGAGCTGCGGCGGGATAGTCGTCGTGGTCGGGCGCGTCGTAGGTCACGTCCTCGCCGCGCCCGACCTCGCCGTTGCCGGCGCAGCACGATCTCCGTCGTCACGCGCGTGAAGCCACTCGAGACCGCACGTTCGTGGCGCTCACAGTCCGTAGCCGTCGACGCACCAGCGTGAGCCTGGCGAGCCGCGTCTTCGTCAGACGCCCGCATCACGACATCACTCCAGCGGCGGCCGCGACTTTGTGACGTTTCGTACAAAACATTGCTACCGTCCCTGCCAGTGCGTACAGTACCCTCAGAGAGGTTTCCACTAGCCCCAACAGGGCTAGCCAACCCGCAGCACGGCTGCGAACCACGTCCGGATCGCGCGCCGGCGGCGCCAGGAGGCCGGCTTTCATGGAGGAACTCATCGTCACGGTCCCGCGATGTGGGCCGACCACCACGTCCTCGCGGTGCGCAAGCCCTGCTCGCCGGCGTCCCCGGCGTCGCCGAGGTCGAGGCCAGCGCCCGCGACTTCACCGTCCGCGTCGCGATTCGAGCCCGACACGACGAGCTCCGCCGCGCATCGTCGCCGGCGCTCGCGCGGCCGGCTACGAGCGAGGGCGAAGCCCCCGGCGCCGGCGACCCGAGAGCGCGCAAGGCGGCCTGGGCGACGGCGGCTCGCGCGACTACCGCCACCAACCCCGTCGACCTCGCGATGTCGGGCGACTACCGCAAGTATTGATGCCGGCCCAACGGCCAGCACTGCCCACCATCCCCGTCACGTTCCCGTCCCGGGGCCGCGGCCCCGCGACAGCAAGGAGTCTGAGTCGATGCCGGAACAGAAGAGCGTCGATCCCGCGGCGCTCGAGATGCTCGCGCACGCCGAAGCGTGCGGCATCGGCACGGCGTTCACGCGCGCCGACGAGATGAAGCCCTGTCCGATCGGCGAGATCGGCGCCTGCTGCCGCATCTGCAGCATGGGTCCGTGCCGACTGGTCGGCAAGGACGCCGAGCAGAAGACCGGCATCTGCGGCGCCGACCTGCCGACGATCGCCGCGCGGCATTTCGCCCGCCAGGTCGCCGGCGGCGTCGCGGCCCACTCCGACCACGGCCGCGACATGGCGCTCACGCTGGTCGCCGTGGCCAAGGGCGAGGCGCACGGCTACACCGTGAAGGACGAGCAGAAGCTCATGATCGGTGGCCGGATACATGGACATTCCCGACCAAGGACCGCGAAGTCAACGAGATCGCCCTCGACGTCGGCGAGAAGGCGCTCGAGCAGTTCGGTCAGCCGTTCGGCGAGATCGTCTACACCAGGCGGGCGACACCCAAGCGGCAGGCGCTGTGGAAGAAGCTGCGCCTCACGCCACGCGCCGTCGACCGCGAGATCACCGAAGTCCTGCACCGCACGCACGAAGGCGTCGACCTCGACGCCGAGAACATCCTCAAGTCGGCGCTGCGCTGTTCGCTGGCCGACGGGTGGGGTGGCTCGATGCTCTCCACCGACATCAGCGACATCCTCTTCGGCACACCGTCGCCGCTCGCCTCCGAGGTCAACCTCGGCGTGCTCAAGACCGACCAGGTCAACGTGGTCGTGCACGGCCACGAGCCGACGCTCTCGGCGATGATGGTCGAGGCCGTCGCGCGATCCGGAGCTGATCGCCGAGGCCAAGGCCAAGGGCGCCGAGGGCATCAACCTCGCCGGCATCTGCTGCACCGCCAACGAGATCCTGATGCGCTTACGGCATCCCGCCGGCGGGCAACTTCCTCCACCAGGAGCTCGCCGTGCTCACCGGCGCGGTCGAGGCGATGGTCGTCGACGTGCAGTGCATCATGCAGGCCCTGGCGCCTCTCTCGCAGCGCTTCCACACCAAGCTCGTCACCACATCGCCCAAGGCGAAGATCCCCGGCGCCGTGCATGTCGAGTTCGACGAGCACCGCGCCCCCGAGACCGCCCGCGAGATCATGCGCATGGCGATCGACAACTACCCCAACCGCGGACCCGTCCACATACCCAACTACCACGAGCCGCTGGTCGCCGGCTTCTCGCACGAGTACCTGAACTACATGCAGGGCGGCTTCCACCGCGGCTCGTTCCGGCCGCTGAACGACGCCGTCATCGCCGGCCGCATCCGCGGCCTCGCCGGCGTCGTGGGCTGCAACAACGCGCGCGTCACCCAGGACCAGGCCATCGTCGAGCTCATCAAGAACTTCATCGCCAGCGACGTGATGGTCGTCGTCACCGGCTGCGCGGCGACCGCCGGCGCCAAGGCCGGCTACCTCTAGCCCGAGATCCTCGACGCCGCCGGCCCCGGCCTGCGCGAGGTCATGGAGGCGATCGGCATCCCGCCGGTGCTCCACCTGGGTTCGTGCGTCGACAACTCGCGCATCCTCACGGTGCTCACCCAGGTGGCCACCGAAGGCGGCCTCGGCGAGGACATCGACGACCTGCCCGGCGGTCGGCCTCTGCCCCGAGTGGATGTGCGAGAAGGCGATCGCCATCGGCACCTACTTCGCCGCCTCCGGCGCGCACGTGATCTTCGGCGTGAGCAGCCCGGTGAAGGCGTCGAGCGTGGTCACCGGGCTGATGACGAAGGGCTGGGAAGCGCTGGTCGGCGGCGATCTCGAGTTCATCCCCGACTGGAACGAGATGCTGGCGCGCTCGCTCGAGCTGATCGACGCCAAGCGCGCGGCCCTCAAGCTGCCCGCCTACGACCCGACGCAGTTCGGCGACAGCGGCGACAGCCCGTACTTCGCGGCGATCCGCGCCTACCTCGCCGAGCACGACGACGGTCGAGACGGTCGGCAGCGCGGCCTATGCGCTGGGCGACGCCGGCTCAGACGGCACACGACCACGAGCACGAAGCCACCGGCCACAGCCACGACCACGACGGCGACGGCGAGGAGGCCTGATGTCGCGCACCATCGCCACGCGCGCCATCCGCGGCGCGCGCTCGCTCGTCGACGAGGCCGCGCCCAGGTCGAGGCGGCCCTCGCCGAGCTCGGCCCCGAGACGCCCGTCGCCTTCACCAACACCGCCTACTTCCTGCCGGTGATCTACGCGTTCACCGGCATCAAGGTCGAGACGCTCGGCGACCTGCCGCCGGTGCTCGAGCGGGCCAGCCGGCTGCTCCATCCGGTCCCGGCCGACTCGATGTGGCTGCCCTACCTCGGCGAGACGCTCGACTCGGGCATCGCCACGCTGTTCGCCGAGGAGGTGCATCGAGGGCGTGCGCTTCGCGCGCGGCGCCGAGCCGCAGGCCATCAAGATCGCCGTGTCAGGCGACGGCGACGAGCGGCTTCCACGTCGTCGACCTGTGATCCACGGCGACGGCAACGTCGCGCTCAATGGTCCCATCGACGACATCCAGCTGCGCGCCTGGGGCATCCAGCTCGTCGACGGCCGCATGCCCGGGCTTCTGCGCCGATCGTCGGCTGTGCGAAGAGCAACGAGGTCGCCGTCAAGATCGTCCGCGAGCTGCAGAGTCGCGGCATCCTCATCTTCCTGTCCGGCAACGTCAACGGCCGCAGCATCATCCATCAGCTCGCTCGAGGAAGGCATCCAGCTCGGCTACGACACCTTCACGGTGCCGTTCGGGCTCGACACGATCTCGGCGGTCTACGCGCTCGGCTTCGCGGCTCGCTCGGCGCTCACCTTCGGCGGCATGGACGCCGGCAAGGCGCGCGAGATCATGCTCTACAACAAGTACCGCGTGTTCGCCTTCGTGCTGGCCCTCGGCGAGGTCGACGACCTCAAGTACGCCACCGCCGCCGGCGCCATCTCCTACGGCTTCCCGGTGATCGCCGACACGCGCATCCCGCAGATCCTGCCGACCGGCGTGACCACCTACGAGCACGTCGTCTCGATGCCGTTCGACGAGATCCCCGGCGCCGACGACATGGAACGCGCCGAGAAGCTGATCCAGCGGGCCATCGAGGTGCGCGGCGTCAAGGTCAAGATCACCAAGCGTGCCGATCCCGGTCGCCTACGGCTCGGCCTTCGAGGGCGAGCGCGTGCGCAAGGAGACCATGTACGCCGAGTTCGGCGGCAAGCGCACGCGCGCCTTCGAGTACCTGCGCATCAGACCGGCCGACGAGGTCGAAGACGGCAAGGTCGACGCTCGATCGGTCCCGACATCGACACGCGTCGAGAGGGGCGGCGCGCATGCCCCTGGGCATCCTCGTCGACGTGGCCGGCCGCAAGATGCAGACCGACTTCGAGCCCATCGTCGAGCGCCAGTTCCACTACTTCACCAACGGCGCCGAGGGCATCCAGCACAACGGCCAGCGCGACATCACCTGGATCCGCGTCAGCGACGGCGCCTATCGAGAAGGGCTTTCGCCTCGAGCACGTCGGCAAGCTGCTCCATGCCCGCATCCACGACGTGTTCGGCAACATCGTCGACAAGGTGCAGGTCACGCTGATCACCGAAGAGGCGCCGATGGAGGAGTTGCTCGACGAGGCCCGCAACGCCTACAAGGAGCGCAACGACCGCATCGCCAACCTCACCGACGAATCGGTCGACACCTTCTACAGCTGCCTGCTCTGCCAGAGCTTCGCGCCCAACCACGTCTGTGTGGTCAACCCCGAGCGCGTCGGACTCTGCGGCGCCTACAACTGGCTCGACTGCAAGGCGAGCTTCGAGATCAACCCGACCGGCCCCAACCAGCCGGTGCCGAAGGGCGTCATCCTCGATCCGGTCCAGGGCGAGTTCTCCGGACCCAACGAGTTCATCTACCAGCATTCGAACCAGTCCGTCGACCGGGTGACCTTCTACTCGATCATGGAGGCGCCCATGACCTCGTGCGGCTGCTTCGAGTGCATCATGGTGCTCGTCCCCGAGGCCAACGGCTTCATGATCGTGAGCCGCGAGGACCCCAGCATGACGCCCTGCGGCATGACCTTCTCGACGCTGGCCGGCACGGCCGGCGGCGGCATGCAGACGCCGGGCATGATGGGCATGGGCAAGTACTATCTGACCAGCCAGAAGTTCATCTCGGCCGACGGCGGCCTGAAGCGCATCGTGTGGATGAGCTCGTTCCTCAAGGAGTCGATGGGCGAAGCGCTGCGCGAGGTCTGCGAGCGCGAAGGCGTGCCCGACCTGCTCGAGCGCATCGCCGACGAGACCGTCTGCACCGACGTCGAGGGGCTGCTGCCGTTCCTCGAAGAGAAGCAGCATCCCGCCCTGACCATGGACCCGCTGTTCTGACCAAGCGTACTGACCCGCAGTTCCGACCCGCTGCCCCCGAGCGGCGCTTCGACACAGGAGTGAGCCGATGAGCGTATCGAGCGTAGAGATCCCCAGGGAGACCTGGCCCGGGACCGTCCGGGAGGTGACGCTGGGTGCGGGTGCCGCCGACGGCGGCACCCGCACCTCGATCGTCACCGTCGGCGGCGAGACGACACTGCCGTTCCTGGGATTCGAAGCCGTCAACCCGCACCGTCCGGCGCTCGCCGTCGAGGTCAACGACATCGACCCGGCCGAGTGGTCGACCGCCCTTGCCGAGGCGTGGGCCGGCGTCGCCGGCGACGCCGCCGCCTGGGCGGCCAAGGCCGTCGAGTGCGGCGCCGATCTGATCGCGCTGCGCCTGCGCGGCGCTCACCCCGAGTTCGGCGACCGGACCGCCGACGAGTGCGTCGCCACCGTCCGTGCGGTGCTGGGCGCCGTCGGCGTGCCGCTCATCGTCTACGGACCGGGGGTCGCGGACAAAGACAACGAGGTGCTGGTCGCGGTCGCCGAGGCCGCCAAGGGCGAGCGCCTGGCGCTGGGCCTGTGCGAAGAGAAGAACTATCGCACGATCGTGGCCGGCGCACTGGGCAACGGCCACGTCGTGGTCGCCTTCTCCCCCATCGACGTCAACCTCGCCAAGCAGCTCAACATCCTCGTCAGCGACATGGGCTTGACGCTCGACCGTGTGCTCATGGACCCGAACACCGGCGCGCTCGGCTACGGCATCGAGTACACCTACTCGGTGATGGAGCGGCTGCGCCTCGCCTCGCTCATGGGCGACGCCATGACCCAGCAGCCGATGATCTGCAACCTCGGCGAGGAGTCGTGGCGCCAGAAGGAATCGCGCGCCACCGAGGGCGTGCCCGCTGCGTGGGGTTCGCTCGCCGAGCGCGGCGAGGCCTGGGAGCTCGCGACCGCGCTGACCGTGCTCGAGTCCGGCGCCGACATCGCGGTGCTGCGACATCCGGGTTCGATCGCGGCGCTGCGAGAGGTGCTCGACGACCTGACCGCCGCCGAGACGAAGGGAGCCTGAACGATGGCCCTCACCGGACTGCAGATCTACAAGCTCCTGCCGCAGACCAACTGTAAGGAGTGCGGCTATCCCACCTGCCTTGCCTTCGCCATGAAGCTCGCCCAGAAGGGCGCCGAGCTCGACGCCTGCCCCTACGTCAGCGACGAAGCTCGGGCGGCGCTCGACGCCGCCTCGGCGCCGCCCATCCGCCTCGTCGCGTCGGCACCGGCGAGCGCCGCTTCGAGGTCGGCAACGAGGTGGCGATGTTCCGCCACGAGAAGACCTTCTTCCACCAGCCCGGGCCTGGTCGTCCACGCCGCGCAGCGACGACGCCGGGCTGGCCGCGCTGGCCGGCACGGTGGCGGGCTACGAGGTCGAGCGCGTCGGCATGAAGCTGCATCTCGACGGCCTGGCGATCGAGCGACGTCGGGCGGCGGGGCGGCGGCGTACGCGGCCGCGGTGGCGGCCGCCCGCGCCGCCGCCCCCGGCCTGCCGCTCGTGCTGCTGAGCGGCGACGCCGCGGCCTCGACGCGGCGCTCGGCGCCGCAGGTGGCGCCGCCGGCGACAAACCGCTGGTCGGCACCGCCGACGCCGGCGAACTGGCAGGCGATGGCCGAGGTGGCCAAGCGCCACGGCTGCCCGCTGGTGATCGGCGCGGAAGGACGGCAGATCTCGGCGACGCTCGACGCGCTGTCCGGAGCAGGTCCGGGGCGCCGGGGTCGAGGACCTCGTCCTCGACCCCGGCGCCCAGAGCCTGGCCGGCGACCTCGCCGCGTTCACGCAGCTGCGCCGTCTCGCCCTCAAGAAGAACGTCCGCTCGCTCGGGTACCCCATCCTCGCCGCGGCGCGCGCGAGCTCGCCGAGCGGCGAGCTCGCGCGCGCCGTCCAGGCCGTGCGCAAGTACGCGGGCGTGATCGTGCTCGACAGGTTCGCACCGGCGATCATCTACACGCTACTGACCCTGCGCCAGAACATCTACACCGACCCTCAGAAGCCGATCCAGGTCGAGCCCAAGCTCTACGCCATCGGCTCGGCCGGTCCCGACAGCCCGCTGCTCATCACGACGAACTTCTCGCTGACCTACTTCTCGGTCTCGGGCGAGGTCGAGGCCAGCGGCATGCCCGCCTGGCTGCTGGTCGCCGACGCCGACGGCATGTCGGTGCTCACCGGCTGGGCGGCCGGCAAGTTCGACGCCGAGAAGATCGCCAAGACGGTCAAGGCCGCGGGCGTCGAGGACCGGCTGAGTCACAAGAAGCTGGTGCTGCCGGGCCACGTCGCCGGGCTGTCCGGCGAGGTCGAAGAGGAGCTGCCCGGCTGGCAGATCATGGTCGGGCCACGCGACGCGGTCGACATGCCGAGCTATCTGAAGAACGTCTGGAGCGCCTGAGGCAAGGATGGACGGAACGTGACCGACGAGACCGTCATCGCGCCGTCGACAAGCGCCGGCCGTCCGGCCGAGGACCGCCCCCGGTCTCGGCCGACTCGCCGGCTGCCAAGGGGACGGGCGGCCGGCCGAAGGCCGGCCGCCCGTCCGCCCACGATCGTGACGCGGTGATCGAGCCCGCCGAGATCGCCGTCGCCTTCCTGCCCGGCGGCGAGATGACCCAGGTGCCGGCCGGCACGTCGCTGCTCGACGCGGCCATCCGCGGCCGGGATCGAGATCGCCGCTCCCTGCGGCGGCCAGGGCCGCTGCGGGCGCTGCCGGGTGACGGTGCATGGTGAGGGCGTCGAGCGCCGCGAGAACGCCCGCCTCACGGCGGGCCGAGCGTCGCGGCCGGTGCCGCCCTCGCCTGCCAGACCTTCGTGACCGGCCCGGTCGAGGTCACGCTGCCGCGACGGGTCACCGAAGAGGTGCGGCCCCACGGCCACGCCGCCGCCCAGCCCGAGATGCTGCCGGTGAGCCTGCGACTGGCGCCAGAACCCCGCGGTGCGCACCTTCGACCTCACGATCGAGCCGCCGTCGCTCGCCGACAACACGAGCGACCTCGACCGCCTGCGCCGCGAGCTCGCCCGGCAGTACGGCATCGAGGACGTGCGCGCCGAGTTGCCCCTGCTGCGCGACCTCGGCCGCCGTCTGCGCGAGGCCGACTGGCGCGTCTGACGTCGCCCTCGAGATGCGCGACTGGGTCTACGGCACCTACCTGCCGCCGCGGCTCATGCGACGTGCGTCCGACCAGCTCGCCGGGCTGCAACTACGGGCCTCGCCATCGACGTCGGACGACCACGTCGTCGTGGCCTACCTCGTCGACTTCACGACGGCCCGCGTGATCGACTCGGCCAGCGCCTACAACAAGCAGATCGCCTGCGGCGACGACGTCATCGCGCGCATCGTCTACGCCAAGCGCAGCGGCGGGCTGCGACCGCCTGCAGGCTCTCGTCATCGAGACGATCAACGAGCTTGTCGACGAGCTCGCAGTCGCGCAACCGGATCGAGCCCGCGGCGATATCCAGGAGGTCGTCGGTCGCCGGCAACACGACGATGACCCATCTCCTGCTCGGCCTCGACCCGCAGCTACCTGCGCGAGGAGCCCTACATCCCGACGGTCTCAGCTGCCGCCCAAGCTCATCGCCGCACGAGCTCGGCCTCGACGTCAACCCGCAGGCGCGCGTGCACGTTCATGCCGGCGGTGGGCAGCTACGTCGGCGGCGACATCACGGCCGGCGTGATCAGCTCCGGCCTGTACGCCACCGACCGGCTCACGCTCTTCATCGACATCGGCACCAACGGCGAGATCGTGCTCGGCAACAAGGACTGGCTGATCGCCTGCGCCTGCTCGGCCGGCCCCGCCTTCGAGGGCGGCGGCGTCGTGCACGGCATGCGCGCCAGCTCCGGCGCCATCGAGGACGTCTGGGTCAACGCCGAGACCCTACGAACCGACGTTCCGCACGATCGACGACGCGCCGGCCGTGGGCATCTGCGGCAGCGGCCTGATCGATCTGCTCGGCGAGCTGTTCGCCACCGGCGTGCTCGACAAGTCGGGGCACATCGACCGCCGGCTCGCCGACGTGACTCCGCGCGTGCGCATCAACGGCGACGGCGTGGCCCAGTACGTGGTGGCCTTCGCGCACGAGGCCGGCGCCGACCACGACATCGTGCTCACCGAGAGCGACGTCACCGAGCCTGCTGCGCGCCAAGGCGGCGATCTATGCGGGCTACTCGGTGCTCTGCCAGCAGCGTCGGCGTCGAGCTCGCCGACGTCGAGCAGATCCTCATCGGCGGCGCGTTCGGCCAGTACCTCGACGTCGAGAAGGCGATCCGCATCGGCCTGCTGCCCGACCTGCCGGTCGAACGCTTCCACTTCCTGGGCAACACCAGTGTGATGGGCGCCTACACCACGCTGCTGTGCGTCAACATGCGCCACGACGTGCTCGACGTCGCCGCCAAGATGACCTATCTCGAACTCTCCGCCGACAACACGTTCATGGACGAGTACACCTCGGCCCTGTTCCTGCCCCACACCGACATCGACACGTTCCCGACCGTGCGGGACATGCTCGCTGCGCGGAACGACGAAAGGACCACCCAATGACCACCACCATCGCCGTCGCCGGCAAGGGCGGCACCGGCAAGACGACCATCGCCGGCCTGCTCGTCCGCCGGCTGGCGGACGAGCAGCCCGCCCCAGTCCTCGCCATCGACGCCGACCCGGCGAGCAACCTCAACGATCGTGCTCGACCTGCCGCTCGAGCGCACCGTGGGCGACATCCGCGAGGACACCTCCGAGAAGGCGCGCGCCAACATGCTCGACCCCGGCGTCGCCAAAGCCGATCTTCTCGACTACGAGATCAACTCGAGCGTGGTCGAAGGCAGGGGCATCGACCTGCTGGCGATGGGCCGTCCCGAGGGCCCGGGCTGCTACTGCGCCGCCAACACGATGTTGCGCACGATCGTCGATCGCATCTCGGGCAGCTACCAGTGGGTCGTGATCGACAACGAGGCCGGGCTCGAGCACCTCTCGCGACGCACCACCCGCGACGTCGACGTGCTGCTCGTCGTCAGCGACGCGACGGTGCGCGGCCTGACCACCGCCGCGCGCATCGTCGAGCTCATCGACGAGCTCAAGACGCAGGTCGGACGCCACTACCTCATCGTCAACCGCGCGCCCAACGGGCTCACCCCCGAGCTCGAGCAGGTGATCAGCGAGCGCGGGCTCAACCTGCTCGCCGTGATCCCCGACGATCCCGTCGGTCGCGGCCTTCGACGCGGCCGGCCGGGCGCTCGTCGACCTGCCGGCCGACAGCGCCGTCGCGGCCGCCATCGACGGCATCCTCGCAGCCGTGCTCGCCGAGCCGGCCGTCGCGCGCCGCGCGCCGGCCCGCCCCGTCCAACCCATCGCCAAGGAGGCCTGAAGCCGTGCTGCATCATCGGTGAGAACATCCACATCATCGCCCCCAAGGTGAAGGACGCGATCGACCGCGCCGACAAGTCGGCCATCCAGGACATGGCGCGCCGTCAGGTCGAAGCCGGCGCCGGCATCCTCGACCTGAACATCGGACCCGCAGCGCAAGCTCGGCCACGAGGTCATGCCGTGGATCGTCGAGACGGTGCAGGAGGTCGTCGACGTACCGCTCTCGCTCGACACCACCAACCTCGCCGCCATGGAGGCCGGCCTGAAGGTCTGCAAACAGCGCGGGCCATGCTCAACTCGGCCTCGGCCGACCCGGCGCGACTCGACCCGGTGATGGCGCTGGCCGCCCAGTACGACGCCAGGGTGATCGCGCTGACGATGGGCATCGACGGCATCCCGACGACGGCCGACGGGCGGGCCGGCATCGCCATGGAGTCGCTGCTGCCGGCCGCCGAGCAGCACGGCATCGAGCCGTGGCCGACGTGTTCCTCGACCCGCTCGTGCTGACCGTGACCTGCAACCAGGACGTGGCGCGTCGAGTCGGTCGAGGCGATCCGCATGTTCACGATGCTCTCCGACCCGCCGCCGACCACGACAGTGGGACTCTCGAACATCTCCAACGGCTGCCCCGCCGAGACACGACCGCTGATCAACCGCGTCATGCTGGTCCATGCTCATGGGCGCCGGACTGGACAGCGCCATCGCCGACCCACTCGACGCTGAGCAGATGGAGTGGATCAGGATCGTCGAGGAGCGCGACGAACGCGCGCCCCTCGGGCGCCTGCTCGTCGCGCTCCACGACGCCACGCGCGGCCATGGAGGAGCTCGACGAAGGCCTCGTCGACCCGGACGACCCGGCCCAGGTCGAGGTCTACAAGACCTACCGCATGCTCTGCAACGAGGTGATCTACGCCGACTCGTACCTGCGTATCTGAGGGGAGGACGTCGTGAGCGGCTGCCCAGGCCGCGACCGCAGCGCGTGGACCGCGGACGACATCTTCGACGTCGCGTGCGGCGAGTGCGGCACCACGGTCGAGTTCTTCAAGGACGACAGGCGCCGCACGTGTCCCACGTGCGGCGCCTGCATCGTCAATCCCAAGCACGCGCTGACCTGCGCCGACTGGTGCTCAGCCGCCGACAAGTGCTCCCTCATGCGAGGGTCCGGCGCTACTTGAGCAGTTCGCAGACCAGCTCGTAGGCGAACAGCGACTGGAACGCCAGGTCGCTGCACGTTGATGCGCTCGTCGACGTTGTGGAACAGCGGCGAGACCGCATCGGCGTCGTCGACCACGAACGGCGCGAAGTTGTAGGCGACGATGTCGGGGAACTGCGTCCGGAACCAGTTCGAGTCGGTGAAGCCCGCCGAGTGGATCGGCACGATCCGTGAGCCCGGCACCAGCCGTCCCATGACGGCCGTCACGGCGTCGCGCAGTGGAGACTCGCTCGGCGAGGCGTTCCCGTAGACCGTGCCGATGAACTCGATCTCCCAGCGCGCGTCGACACCGGCGAGGGCGCATTCGATCTCGGCGAGCACCTGGTCCTGCCGCCAGCCGACCGGCATGCGACAGTCGACCGTGACCTCGGCCCGCTGCGGGAAGACGTTCACGGCTTCGCCGCTGGAATGCACGATCGTCGGTGAGAAGCTGATGCCGTAGAGCGGCGCGAGCAGGTCGGCGATCTTCTTGTCGCGCTCGCGAAGCTCGGCGAGCGCCGCCCGCGCGGCCGCTTCGTCGAGCAGCCGTTCACTCAGCCCACGGTCTTCGACCAGCAGCTCGACGTACTCGCGCGGCACGGTCTCGAGGCTCAGTCGCGGCTCGTACTCGTGAAGGGCGCGGATGACGTCGGCGGCGCCGACCACCGCGTTACCGCGCGGCATCGGCACCGAGGCGTGACCCGGCGTCGCCACGCACGATGACCTTGAACTGCGCGGTGCCCTTCTCGCCGGTGTGCAGCTCGTAGAGGCGCCCGTCGCCGGGCAGCTCGATGAACTCGCCGCCGCCTTCGTTGAGAAGGTAGTCGCAGCGCACGAGGTCGGGGCGGTTCTCGACCAGCCAGCGGGCGCCGCCGACGGCGCCGTCCTCCTCGTCTGCCTCGGCGATGTAGATGAGCTCGCCGGCGAACTGGCAGCCTTCCTCGGCCAGCCGGCGCACGACCACGGCGTGAGTCGCCAGCAGGTTCTTGACGTCGATCGCGCCGCGGCCCCAGACGTAGCCGTCGCGCACGACGCCCTCGAACGGCGGCACCTGCCAGTGCTCGGCCTCGGCCGGCACCACGTCCTCGTGGGCCATGAGCACCGAGCCGGGGGCCGGGGCGCGAGCCGGTCAGGCGCAGCACGAAGCTGCGCCGTCCGGCCGGCTCGCCGACGATCTCGCCTTCGAGCCCGTATCTCGCGAAAGTAGTCGCGCAGGAACTCGGCCACCGCGGTCTCGTTCCCCGGCGGGTTGCTCGTGTCTATGCGAATCAGTCTCGTCAGCAGGTCGGTCGCTTCGGCGCGCACGCGTGCTTCGAGCTCAGGGGCGATGCCGGCAATCTCCACAGACCCTCCTCTTCCGTCGGCAGGCCCCGATGATATCGGGATTGGGCCCTGTTGCACCACCTCGCACAGGGCGCGGTGTGGGCCGGCCTTTTGAAACGACGACGATTCCCGGTTCTTTCGGGGCGGCCATGGTCTGGGGTATAGTGAGCGCCCCGGCGGAGAAGTGGCCGAGTGGCTGAAGGCAGCCGCCTGCTAAGCGGTTAACGGGTGTTTAGCTCGTTCCCGGGTTCGAATCCCGGCTTCTCCGCCAGTCTCACGCTCGTCTGTCGCCGGCGACGCGTTTTGCGGTATACTTCCGACTCCTCGGTGCGCCAGTAGCTCAGCTGGATTAGAGCGTCGGTCTACGGAACCGAAGGTCGGGAGTTCGAATCTCTCCTGGCGCACCATGTCGTCACTTCTCCAACGTTCTCCCTGCTCAGGGGCCCATTCTGAAGTCCGGTCGTCTACCTCGCCCAGACGTGGGTCCAGTGATGGTCTGCTAGCCGACCTGGAATCGACCTGCCTGCGACACACACCGAGACCATCCTCCCCGTCACAGCCGTGAGAGCGCGGGCCTCAGCCTTGCGGAGCAGTCCGCGGGAGTCGCCGTCGCAAGGGCCGTTCCTCACTCCGGAAGCCTCCATGACGAGGGCCCGGTAGGTCGGGAACCGCCGACGGACGTCGTCGCCGACGATGCGACGCATGTCGCTACCAGTCGGGCGTCTCGTCGCCGAGACGGGCGGCCTCACGGTAGGCGCGCTGCTCGCGGCGGATCAGGTCGGGATTCGTGCCGGCGAGGCCGACGAGACCGAGGGTCAGGAGTTGCACCGCCAGGGCGCTCTGGAGCAGCGAGGTGAGGAGCGGCTCGGCGGGGAGGGACTCGAGAGCGACTCCGTACACGTCGCTCGGCAGCGTCGCGAGCAGTGACCGGGGGGCCAGCGCGACCGTCGGGATGCCGATGGTCCGGGCGGCCTGCGCCACGAGCGCAAGACGGCGGTCACGCCGAGCGCCGCCCCGTGGGTCGAGGCCGAGCAGGACGAGACTCGTGGCGGCGGCATCGCAGCCCGCGAGGTGGCCGTGCAGCAAGGTCTCGAGGTGGTATGCCGTGGTGGGGATCCGCGCCCCCTCGGCGATCTTGAGGGCGAGCTCGCCGGCGTTCACCTGGTCGATGCCCAGGCCGGCGGTCACGATGCGGCCGGAGCGGCCCAGGTGCGCCGCGGCCGCCTCGAGGTCGGCTCGGCGACCCAGCGTCGACTCGATGGCGCTCGCGGCAGCGCCCGCAGCCTCGTCGCCGGCAATGCCGGAGATCCTCGCCCCGGCCAGGATGGCGCTCACGTAGGCAAGGGTGTGGCACCAGGAGTCGTCGTGGATGGGAGTGACGAAGACGAGGTCGGCGGCGGACCAGCACGAGGGATCGGCACAGGCCGTGATCAGCGCCGTCTTGGCTCCGCTCCCGCGGGCGGCCTCCAGCGCGAGCTTGGTCGCTCTGGTCCCTCCGTCATGGGAGATCGCGATGCAGATGCCGCCGGCGCGCGGGTCGAGGGCGGCATCGAGTGCCTGGCGCGGCTCGGCCCGAGCTATGGTGAGGCCTGCGCGACGAAACGAGTCCGTGAGCAGCTCGGCCACGACGGTGGCGGCGTGCTCCGAGGTGCCGCAGCCGGTGACGACGACGGGATCGCCGGCGGCGGCCGCACCGGCCACGACCTCTCGCAGCCGCGTCACCTCGGGACGGTCGGCGCCGAGGATCGGGGCCGGGAGGCGCCGCTGTGCGAAGATCATCTCCTCCATCACCCAGGGTGGAGCATCACGCAGCTCGGGGAAGTCGTCGGTCAGCCAGTCGCGGTCGTCACGAGTCATCGTGCACCTCCGGATCGGGGATCGCTCCCAGAAGTGATGGTCTTGGCGACCGCCGGCGTGATCACGATCATGAGCACGTGCAGGGGCCGCGTACCGTTATTGCCGTACGAGTGGTCGGCGTCGGCCGAGAAGATGACGCTTTCACCGGCCGCCGCCGCATGAGACTCCCCGTCGACTTCGAGCGCGAGGTCGCCGTCGAGTACGTGCAGGATCTCCACCGTCCCCGGGAGGTGCGCTTCGGCCTCATGCACGTCCCCGGGCTCGAGACGCCAGTCCCAGAACTCGATCTGATCGAGCTGGTCGCTGCCCACCAGCAGCCGCCCGCTCCCGCCACCGGTCGAGGACCACAGCTCTGCCACGTCCTCGCGCGGGATCACCCGTACCCGCCGCCGGCTCCCGAGCTCGACGAGCTCCGCAAGTCCGATGTCGAGCGCTTGCGCGAGGCGCACCAGGATGGCAAGCGTGGGGTTGACGCGCTTCTGCTCTACCTGGATGAGCATGCTCCGGCTGATGCCTGCACGCTTGGCGAATTCGTCGAGCGTCAGCCCGCGCTCAGCGCGCAGGCGCCGCAAGTTGCGCGCCAAGGCGGCGGCGATGTCTTCAGGGCTGGCCACTTCTTACTCCCGCCTTTGTTCCCTCTGACAGGGCTCTCAGATTGTGCCCGCGCCCGAATCAGTCTAACATCTTGCCTCATCAAGTGTAGGATACTGTACTTCCGGAGGCGACAGATGACAGTCGTTGGAGAACTCACCCAGGCGCAGGTGGAGTTGCTGTTCGCGCACATGCCCGTCGGCTTCAGCGTCGCCGACGAGGAGGACGTCGTGCGGTTCTGGGCCGGAGACGCCTTTTCTACCTGCAGCCCGAAGTTGATCGGCCGCAGGCTTTTCGACTGTCACCCCAAGCGTGCCCATGCTGCGATCGAGTCGCTGCTCGCCGACCTGAAGTCGGGCAGGAAGGACCAGGCCGAAACGATCGAGCACGGAGAGAACGGCTCAGAGCGCATCATCTACACGGCGTTTCGGGATGCCGACGGAACCTACCGCGGAGTCCTTGAGACTGTGGTGCCGATCGACGAAGCGGGCCCCGCGGTCGCCCTGGGGCCGATGTGATCCGACACGGTCGCCGGCCGCGCCTCAGCCGTCCTGCGACCGGCCCGCGACGGGCTCGTGGAACGCAGCCGTCCTGGCCCGCCCCCCGAAGGCGCCCGGCGTGACCAGGATGTAGGCGACCATCGCCGAGGCGATGCCGGTCGGCACGAGCAGGACGCCGCCCATGATGTCGATGAACAGGCCGATCCCCGGATGCATCGGGTCCCAGACGAAGACGCCGGCGGTCATCGTGATGAGGGCGATGGCGATACCCGCGAGCGACACCGCCAGACAGGGGAGGACCGACAACCTGGAGGGCCGGAAGGCGATCATGACGATGCCGACCACGATCACGACGACCGCCAAGGCGAGCACGGGCACGCCCCAAGGCGTGGCCAGCGCCCCGTTGATGGTGTCCGGCTTCGTCAGGCTGAAGTTCATCATGTGCGCCGACGAGGCGTTCGCCCAGGGCAGAAAGACGGCCGCGGCAATGGCGCTACCCAGCACCACCATGACGACGCCGTCGCCGAGCCAGTCCTTGCGCGAGAACCTGTGCCTCACTCCGACCTCCGGATCGCGGCGGGCAAGCCGTGGCGCCGCGGCCTTTCCGCGGCTCGTCCACTGATATCGGCGGGCGGGGGCGGGGGCGTGAATCCACTCGGCGCACGCGCCCCCGCCCCCGCCCGCCGCCCCTCTGCTATCCTTCGTGACCGCAGAGGGGATGCTAGGCCCATGAGCGACCACCACTTTCCGAAGGACGAGTACTACATGCGGCTCGCACTGCGCGAGGCGGCGCGAGCCGCGGCGCACGACGACGTGCCGATCGGGGCCGTGGTCGTCTTCAACGACGAGATCATCGGCGCCGCCGGCAACGAGCGCGAGCTGCGCCAGAGCCCGACCGCCCACGCCGAGATCCTCGCCATCGAACAAGCCGCCCGACACATCGGCCACTGGCGGCTGCTCGACACCATGCTCTACGTCACCATCGAGCCGTGCCCGATGTGCGCCGGGGCGATCGTCAACTCGCGGATCCCGCGCCTGGTCTACGGCGCGCCCGACGAGAAGGCCGGCGCCACCGGCACGCTCTTCGACATCGTCCGCGACCCGCGGCTCAATCACTCCGTCGCGGTCGTCGGCGGCGTGCTCGAGGACGAATCGGTGGCGCTGCTCCAGGAGTTCTTCCGCCGGCGGCGGTGACGCCGGACCGGGCGTCGGAGCCGGGCCGGGCCTGCGGTATACTGTCGGCTTGCCGAACGCGGACTCGGTGCGCGGAGAGGTGTCCGAGCTGGCTCAAGGAGCGCGACTGGAAATCGCGTAGGCGGGGCTAACCTGTCTCGTGGGTTCGAATCCCACCCTCTCCGCCAGCCTCCGTCACACGTCACGCGCCGGCACGCTTTCTCGCGGAGAGGTGGCTGAGCTGGCTGAAAGCGGCGGTCTCGAAAACCGTTATGCGTCGCGAGGCGCATCGGGGGTTCGAATCCCCCCCTCTCCGCCAGTCGTCCGCCAGAACACCCAACGACCCAACGGTCGGTCACGCGCGCGAGGGCGCCCGGCGGCCACGACTGCACAACCCGCAGTGAACGTGGTACGCTTCGTCGCCTCGGGCGATTAGCTCAGCGGGAGAGCGCCCGCCTCACACGCGGGAGGTCGTTGGTTCAAACCCAACATCGCCCACCACCGCTCCCCGCGAATCGAGCCTCCGGACGATCATTCGTTCCCATCCTGGCCCAGCAGCGCCCAAGAAGCTGGCTTTCTTGTCGGTTGCGCGGCCGTTTCATCGAGAATAGAGTGCCGTGTTGGCCAACGGGCACACACCCTGCCCGCGGCCCGGATCACAGCGGCCCTGCGCCGCCTGCAAACGTCATCCCGTCCGCAGCACACGACATCGTGCCCTGCGGCGGCCTGGATCGTGAAGGTAGAACGTCTCTACGGAGGTGGAGAGTGGCAACACAAACCGGAGAAGGCGTGGTCATCGCGCCAAAGCCTGAGTGGTCGGCCAGAGCCTGGATCAAAAGCCTTGCCGAGTACGAAGCCATGTACAAGCGTTCCGTCGACGACCCGGAGGGGTTCTGGGCCGAGCGTGCCAAAGAGCTCGACTGGACGAAGCCCTGGGACAAGGTCCTCGAGTGGCAGTTCGAGCCCAAACCGTCGATCAAGTGGTTCCAGGGCGGCGAGCTCAACGCCTCCTACAACTGCGTCGACCGCTGGGTCGAGGCGGGCCGCGGCGACCACCCGGCGATCGTCTTCGAGGGCGACCCCGGCGACAACAAGGTCTACACCTACAAGCAGCTCCAGGACGAGGTCAGCAAGTTCGCCAACGTGCTCAAGAAGCACGGCGTCAAGAAGGGCGACCGCGTCGCCCTCTACCTGCCGATGATCGCCGAGCTGCCGGTCGTCATGCTCGCCTGCGCGCGCATCGGCGCCATCCACATGATGGTCTTCGGCGGCTTCTCGGCCGAGGCCCTCAAGGCCCGCATCGACAACTGCGGCGCCAAGGTCCTGATCTGCGCCGACAAGGGCTGGCGCGGCCCCAAGAACACCGCCAGCAAGACCAACGCCGACGTCGCCATCGCCGGCGAGACCACGGTCGAGAAGGTCATCGTCATCAAGCGCGTCGACGGCGACGTCCCCATGACCGAGGGCCGCGACCTCTGGTTCCACGACGAGATGGCCGCCGCCGACATCACGACCGACTGCCCGCCGGTACCGGTCGACGCCGAGGATCCGCTCTTCATCCTCTACACCTCCGGCTCGACCGGCACGCCCAAGGGCGTCCTGCACACCACCGGCGGCTACCTGCTGTACGTGCACGACACCGTGAAGTACGTCTTCGACCTCCACGACGACGACGTCCACTTCTGCACGGCCGACATCGGCTGGATCACGGGCCACAGCTACATCGTCTACGGCCCGCTCAGCAACGGCGTGACGAGCATCCTCTACGAGGGTCTGCCGACCTCGCCGAACCCCGACCGCTACTGGGAGGTCGTCGAGAAGCACGGTGCGACCACCATCTACACCGCCCCGACCGTCATCCGTTCGCTCAAGGGTCAGGACGAGAAGTGGGTCGACGCTCACGACATGGCCACGCTGCGCGTCCTGGGCTCGGTCGGCGAGCCGATCGATGCCGAGTCGTGGATGTGGTACTACGAGAAGGTCGGCAAGAGCCGTGTCCCACTGGTCGACACGTGGTGGCAGACCGAGACCGGCGGCCTCCTGATCGTGCCGCTGCCGGGCGCCACACCCCTCAAGCCGGCTTCGGCCGGCCGGCCGTTCTTCGGCGTGCAGACGATCGTCCTCAAGGACGACGGCAGCCCCGCCGAGACCGGCGAGGACGGCCACCTCTGCATCACCGCTCCCTGGCCGGGCATGATCCGCGGCACCTGGGGCGACGAGGACGGCAAGCGCTTCAAGGACGTCTACTTCTCGATGTTCCAGGGCTACTACGTCACCGGTGACGGCTGCGCCATCGACGCCGACGGCGACCACTGGCTCAAGGGCCGCATCGACGACGTGCTCAACGTCTCCGGCCACCGCATCGGCACCGCCGACGTCGAGGGCGCGCTCGTCAGCCACCCCGCCGTCGCCGAAGCCGCCGTGGTCGGCTACCCGCACCCCATCAAGGGCACCGGCATCTACACGTACGTGACGCTGATCGAGGGCACCGAGCCCAGCGACGCACTCCGTAAGGAGCTCGCCGCACACGTCCGCAAGGTCGTGGGCCCCATCGCCACGCCCGACAAGATGCAGTTCGCACAGACCGGCCTGCCCAAGACCCGCTCGGGCAAGATCATGCGCCGCATCCTGCGCAAGATCGCCGAGGGCGAGTTCGACAGCCTGGGCGACACCTCCACCCTGGCCGACCCGGCCGTGGTCGAGGACCTCAAGCAGGACGCCCTCTAGGCCGACCAGCCACAGCACAAGCACACGACGAGGGGGGCGGCCGTGAGGCCGCCCCCCTTCTTCTTTCGGGCGGGGGTGAGGGGCCGTGCCCCTCACCCCCGCCCCCCTCCCCTGTCCCGGTTGGCCAGCGCCGTCGGGACGTTTGGGCCATGCACGGCAGAGGCCGTGCAGGCGACGGTGTACACTACGGTGAATGGTCTTCTTGCGGCGGTGAATCGCGGCGCCGACGAGGCTGCCCTTCCCCGCCGGCACCATGCCGGGCGCATCCGTCACCGGTCTTATTGATAGTGGAACGAGCTAAGTGCTGCAACGACGCACGTGGGGATGAGACATGAGCACACGGAACCTGGACAAGCTCTTCGATCCCAAGAGCATCGCCGTCATCGGCGCCTCGAACACGAAGGGCTCGGTCGGCTACATCCTGCTGCGCAACCTGATCGGCGCCGAATACGACGGCGTCGTCTACCCCGTCAACCGCACGGCTCTGTCGGTGCAGGGCATCCAGGCCTACCCGACGATCGCGCAGGTCCCGCGCAAGATCGACCTCGCCATCATCGCCGTGCCCGCCAAGATCGTGCCCGACGTCGTGCGCGAGTGCGGCGAGGCCGGCGTAGGCGGCGCCGTCATCGTCTCGTCCGGCTTCAAGGAGGTCGGCCCCGCCGGCAAGAAGCTCGAGGACCAGGTCGTCGGCCATCGCCGAGTCGTACGGCGTGCGCCTCGTGGGGCCCAACTGCCTCGGCTTCGTGCGCCCAGGCCGCAACCTCAACGCGACCTTCGCGCACGTCGTGCCCGAGGCCGGGCGCGTGGCGTTCATCAGCCAGTCGGGCGCGCTCGGCACCGCCATCCTCGACTGGGCCACCGCCAACGAGGTCGGCTTCTCGGCCTTCGTGTCGGTCGGCTCGATGTGCGACGTCGACTTCGGCGACCTGATCGACTACTTCGGCGCCGACCCGCAGACCAACTCGATCATCCTCTACATCGAGGCGCTGCCCGACGCGCGCAAGTTCATGAGCGCGGCCCGCCACTTCGCCAAGACCAAGCCGATCATCGTGGTCAAGTCGGGCCGCACGGCGCGCGTCGGCCATGGCGGCCGCGTCGCACACCGGCGCGATCGCCGGCGACGACACGCTCTACAGCGCGGCCTTCCGGCGCGCCGGCGTCGTGCGCGTCGACGAGATCGAGGACCTGTTCGACGCCAGCGAGGCGCTGTCGCGCGTCTCGAGCCCGCGCGGCCCCCGGCTCGGCATCGTCACCAACGCCGGCGGCCCCGGCGTCATGGCCGTCCGACCGCCTGCTCGCCCTCGGCGGCGAGCTCGCCGAGCTCACCCCCGAGACCGACGCCAGGCTCAAGGCGTGCCTGCCGTCGTTCGCCGCGCGCGGCAACCCCGTCGACGTCGGCGGCGACGCCGACGACGAGCGCTACGCCGCCGCCGCCGCGGCGCTCATGGACGACCCCAACTGCGACGGCGTCCTGGCCATCCTCACGCCGCAGGCGATGAGCTACCCCACCGAGACCGCCCAGGCCCTGGTCGACGTCGCGCACAGCGCACCCGCGCAAGCCGCTGCTCACCTCGCTTCATGGGCGAGATCAAGGTGCCGACGGCGTCAGCGTGCTGCGCGCAGCGCCCACGTGCCGACGTTCGACACGCCCGAGGACGCGGTCGCGCGCCTACATGTACATGTACCAGTACACCAAGAGCCTGGCGACGCTCTACGAGACGCCGACCGACATCCTGCCCGACTTCGACCCCGACCGCGACGGGTCAAGAAGCATCTTCCTCGAGGTCGCCCGCTCAGGAGCGCTCGACGCTCACCGAGGTCGAGGCCAAGGAGGTGCTCGAGGCCTACGACATCCCGGTGGTCAAGACGGTGGTCGCCACGACCCCCGAGGAGTGCGCCAGGGCGGCCGAGCGAGATCGGCTTCCCGGTGGCGATCAAGATCTCTCAGCCACGACATCACCCACAAGACCGACGTCGGCGGCATCGCGCTCAACGTGCGCTCGGCGCCCGAGGCCGCCAAGCAGTTCACCAAGATCACCGAGCGCGTGCACGCGGCGGCGCCCGAAGGCGAAGCTCCTCGGCGTCGACCGTGCAGGCGATGTCGCGCGGCGGCTACGAGGTCATCATCGGCTCCAGCGCGGACGCCACCTTCGGCCCGGCGCTCATGTTCGGCATGGGCGGCACCGGCGTCGAGCTCTACCGCGACGTGGCGGTCGACTTCCCGCCGCTCAACCAGGCGCTGGCGCGCACGATGATCAACGACACCAAGGTCTCGCAGCTGCTGCGCGGCTATCGCGGCGGCACCGCCGTCGACATGGACGCGCTCGAGCAGACGCTGGTGAAGTTCAGCTACCTGCTGGTCGACTTCCCCGAGATCCTCGAGATGGACGTCAACCCGCTGCAGGTGCGCGCCGACGGCCTCGCGCGCCCTCGACGCGCGCATCGTCATCGAGCCCAAGGACGTGCGCAAGATCGCCCTGCCGGGCTCGCACCTGATCATCTCGATGTACCCCAGCAAGTACGACTGGGAGCTCGCCATCGACGGCGGCGAGAAGGTCGAGCTGCGCGCCATCAGGCCCGAGGACGAGCCCCTCTGGCGCGAGATGATCGAGTCGCTCTCGGACGCGACCACCGAGTACCGCTTCTTCGGCCCGGTCAAGGAGATCACCAAGTCGATGCTGGTGCGCTACTGCCACATCGACTACGACCGCGAGATCGCCATCGTGGCCATCGGCGGCAAGGGCCGCAAGAAGGCCAGATGCTCGGCGTCGCCCGGCTCACGATCGAGACGGCCAACGCCGAAGAGGGCGAGTTCGCCATCGTCGTGCGCGACGACTACCAGCGCAAGGGCCTCGGCGGCCGCAGCTCATGACCGCGCTCATCGAGGCCGCCCGCGACCAGCTACGTGCGCGAGATCTACGGCGACGTGCTGGCGGCCAACAACGGCATGATCGCGCTTCGCCGAGTCGCTCGGCTTCGACGTGCGGCCCTCGGACGACCCCGAGATCCGCAAGATCGTGCTGCGCGTGTAGGAGCGGCACCCCGGCACGGAGCTCGCCGGATCGCCCACGTTTGCTTCGCCCTGTACCCCGCGGGTACACTCCCCGATGGCCGCGCTAGGCGGGGAGCCAGCGGTGCCCTGTACCCGCAATCCGCTACAGCGGGGCTGAATCCCCGCCCGAGGGGCCGTCCCTGCGAGGCTGTCGGCCGGTGTGCGGCGTCGATGGCCGGGTCCCACGCAATGGAAACCTGCGAACCCCGTCAGGTCCGGGAGGAAGCAGCGGTAAGCAGGCACTTCCATGTGCCGTGGGCCAGCCTGGCCGGAGCTTGCCGCCGGCAAGGACGCTCGGAGGACGTGTTTCGACGGCGGGTGCGCGGCCTGTCTTTCCTCGCGTCGTGCGCCGGTGCCGCTGATCGCGGCACCGGCGCAGCGCGTTCGTCACCGTTCGTCAGGCGTTCGTCACCCGCCGTCGTCTTCACCCCGTCGCGCGGCGCAAGGTACACTAGGCGATTCCATGAAGCTCTCCCTCTACCGCAAGTACCGTCCTCAGACGTTCGACGAGGTCGTCGGCCAGGACCACGTCTCGCGCACGCTGCAGAACGCCGTGCGCACGCGGTGCGGTCGCCCACGCCTACGTCTTCGCCGGGCCGCGCGGCATCGGCAAGACGAGCATGGCCAAGATCCTCGCCAAGGCGCTCAACTGCACCGGGCCCGACGCCGAGGGCATCCCGTCACCGGACCGACCGTCACGCCCTGCGGCATCTGCGAGAGCTGCCGCGCCATCGCCGCCTCGACCGCGCTCGACGTGATCGAGATGGACGCCGCCTCCAACCGCGGCATCGACGACATCCGCGAGCTGCGCGACAAGGTCGGCTTCGCGCCGGTACACGGGCCGCTCGAAGGTCTACATCATCGACGAAGTCCACATGCTCACCAAGGAGGCCTTCAACGCCCTGCTCAAGACGCTCGAGGAGCCGCCGCCGCACGTCGTCTTCGTGCTCGCCACGACCGAGGCGCACAAGATCCCGGCGACCATCCTGTCGCGCTGCCAGCGCTTCGACTTCCGCCGCCCGCGCGTGCAGGAGATCGCCCGGGTGCTCGGCCGCATCGCCGCCACCGAGCACATCGACATCGACGACGCCGCGGTGCTCGAGATCGCCGACACGCCGAGGGCGGCTTCCGCGACGCCATCGGCATGCTCGACAAGCTGGCCACCTTCTTCGGCGAGACGCGCATCAGCTCGCGCGAGGTGCTCGACGTGCTCGGCGTGATCGACGACGGAGCTGCTGTTCGAGCTCGTCGACATCGTCATCGACCGCGACGCCGGCCGGGGCGCTGCTGTTCGTGCAGCGGCTGTCCGAGCGCGGCACCAACTACGCCCAGTTCATCCACGACCTGCTGCCCCACCTGCGCCAGGTCTTCCTCGTGCAGTACCTGAGCGACGTCTCCGACGACGCCGCCACGCTGCGCGGCGCTGTCGCTCGAACCTCGAGATCGACGAGCGGCTGCTCGACCGGCTGCAGGAGCAGGCCCACCAGCTGAGCGGGCGCGAGCTGCTGCGCTGCGTCGAGCTGCTCGGCGACGCCCAGACCGAGATCCGCGCCGGGCTCGACGCACGCCTGCAGCTCGAGATGGCCCTGGTCAAGGCCGCGCGAGCCGCAGGTCGACCTCTCAGCCGACGGCGCTCGAGGAGCGGCTGCGGCGCCTCGAGGTCGGGCAGCGTCCCGGTGCCGCCCACGCGTCGGCCGGCTCGCCGGCGCCGCCAAGCGCCCAGCCGCCGGCACCGCGGAGCGGCGCACGGCCGCAAGCCGAGCGCCCGACCGCGACGGCCGCGCCGCTCCGTCCGGCGACGAGACCCTGCCGCGGAGGCACCGCTCCGGCGCAGAGCCGTGCCGACGCGCCCGCAGACGGCAGACCGAGGCGCCGCGGCCGATGCGGCGAGCGCCCGCAGCGCCGGCGCGCGCCGACGGCCGCCGCCCGGCCGCCGCAGGCCGGCGCCCGAATCCTCCGCGCCGCGGCACGCCCGCCGCGCCTGGCACCTCGTGCTCGCAGCAGCTCGAGGCACAGAACGTCGCGCTCTACGCGGCCCTCAAGGACGCCCACGTGCGCACCGACGGCGACAAGCTGCTCACGTGGCCGCTGCCCTCGACGTTCGCCCGCGCCAAGGTGAGCGAGCCCGACAACCGGCGCGCTGCTCGACGGACATCATCGCAGCCAGGTCAGCGGCGAGCGCCCGCCCTCGAGTTCGTGGTCGACCGCGAAGCGGCCGCGGCGCGCCGAACCGCGAGCCGGGCCCGCCGACGACGCCGATGCCGGCCTGACGATCGCGCAGCGTATCACGATGGCCAAGCGCGAGCTCGACGCCGGCGAGCTGCCCGACGACGAGTAGAAGGAGAGGCACGTCCATGAACCCGAAGTACGAGAAGATGATGAAGCAGGTCCAGGAGATGCAGAAGCAGATGGCCAAGGCCCAGGAGGAGCTCGCCCACGAGACCGTCGAGGCGAGCGCCGGCGGCGGCATGGTCACGGTCGTCGTGACCGGCGCACCTCGAGGTGCGCGAGGTGCGCATCGAGCCGGCCGCCGTCGACCCCGACGACGTCGAGATGCTCCAGGACCTGGTCATCGCGGCCACCAACGAGGCGCTGCGCGCCGCCCAGGAGCTGGCGCAGCAGAAGCTCGGCGGCGCCACGCACGGGCCTCGACCTGCCCAACATCCCCGGGCTGTTCTAGCGGCGCATCGGCCGCTGCGGACCGGCGGCGGCCGATCCGCCGCCGACCGGCGCGACGAGCGCACGCGTACCGGCTCAACTGCCGTTGAACCTGGCATGCACAAGCGAGTCTCCGTCTGCATTGCGGCAGGTTTTCGCGCCGCTATCCACTCAGCGACCGTCAGCGGCACCGACTGCACGGCGGCGAGAGGCGATTGCCCACCGCGCGTGCGAGCCTCGCATACGATTGCACGATTGGGACCGCCGCTGGCGTCCGCCGGCGATCGCGGCTGGACCGGTCGCGACGTGGCGCGCCTGTGCGTGCAAGGAGTTGACCATCGGTGTATTCGCCCGCGGTTGAGCGCCTGATCACGGAGCTCGCCAAGCTCCCCGGCATCGGCCCCCGCACCGCGCAGCGGCTCGCGTTCCACATGCTGAAGCTCAGGCCCGACGAGATCCTCCCCCTGGCGGCGGCGATCGTCGACGTCAAGGAGAAGATCGGCTTCTGCAGGCAGTGCTTCAACCTCGCCGAGGGCGAGCTGTGCACGATCTGCGCCGACACGCGCCGCGACGCGTCGGTCATCTGCGTGGTCGAGCAGCCGGCCGACATCGTGCCGATCGAGCGCACGCGCGAGTTCCGCGGGCTGTACCACGTGCTCGGCGGGGCGCTGTCGCCGCATCGACGGGGTCGACCCCGCCGACCTGCACGTCGCCGAGCTGCTGCGACGCGTCGCGGCGGGTGTCGACGAGGTCATCGTCGCCACCAACCCGACGATGACCGGCGAGGCGACGGCGCTGTACATCGCCGACCTCCTGCCCGGCCGGGGTGCGCGTGTCGCGCCTCGCCAGCGGGCTGCCGGTGGGCGGCGACCTCGAGTACGCCGACGAGCTCACGCTCGGGCGGGCGTTCACCGGGCGCCACGAGATGCGACATCAGACGGCCTGACGACCGCGGAGGACGATGGTGAAGACGGCGAGCCGAAAGAAGGACGGCCCAAGCGATCGACACTGACCGAGATCCGCTGGCACGGGCGCGGCGGACAGGGCGCCGTGACCGCGGCCAAGATGGTCGCCGAGGTCGCTCTGGGTCAGAAGAAGCACTTCCAGGCGTTCCCCGAGTACGGGCCCGAGCGTTCGGGCGCGCCGATCGTCGCGTTCACGCGCATCAGCGACGCAGCCCATCCAGATCTTCAGTGGGGTCGAGCACCCGCAGATCGTGGCGGTGCTCGACCCCACCCTGCTCAGCATCGTCGACGTCACCAAGGGCGCGCCCGACGACGCCGTCGTGCTCGTCAACAGCGACCTGTCGCCGGCCGTGCTGCGCGCCAAGTCCAAGATGATCGGCCGCCGGCTCTACACGGTGGCCGCCACCAAGATCGCCGCCGAGACGATCGGCCGGCCGATCCCCAACACCCCGATGGTCGGCGCCCTGGTGCGCATCACCGGGCTCTTCCCGCTCGAGAGCGTGGTCGAGTTCATGCGCGCCGACTTCGGCAAGAAGTTCCCGCCCAAGGTGGTCGAGGGCAACATCGCGGCCCTGACGCGCGCCTACGAGGAGGTCCAGGGCGAATGACCGACGTCAAGAAAGGCGCCGCCAAGAAGCCGGTCGCGACCAAGGCGGCTGCCAAGAAGCCGGCGGCCCGCAAGTCCGCCGTCAAGAAGGCGGCCTGGAACATCGACGACATCGATCGTGGGGCGCGAGCAAGCACGAGCTCGGCGCCACGATCCCCGAGGCCGGCAACTCGATCTACAACGAGACCGGCGGCTGGCGCACCAACGTGCCGACGGTCGACCCCGAGAAGTGCAACGGCTGCATGCTGTGCTACTTCTACTGCCCCGACGCCTCGATCATCATCGAAGGCGACAAGGCGACCGGCGTCGACCTCGCCCACTGCAAGGGCTGCGGCATCTGCGCCGCCGAGTGCCCGGTGGATGCCATCACCATGAGCGTCGAGGAGAAGGAGTAGCCGTGGCCACCGTCGCACCGATCCTCGCGGTCACAGGCAACGAGGCGGTCGCCGAGGCGATGCGCCAGATCAACCCCGACGTCGTGGCCGCTTACCCGATCACCCCGCAGACCGAGATCGTCATGATCTTCGCCCAGTACGTCGCCGACGGCAAGGTCGACACCGAGTTCATCACCGTCGAGAGCGAGCACTCGGCGATGAGCGCCACCATCGGTTCGGCGGCCGGCGGCGCGCGCACGATGACGGCCACCAGCTCGCAGGGCCTGGCCCTGATGTGGGAGCTGCTGCACATCGCGTCGGGCTACCGCCTGCCGATCGTGATGGCCAACGTCAACCGGGCCCTGTCGGGCCCCATCAACATCCACTGCGATCACTCCGACTCGATGGGCGCCCGCGACACCGGCTGGATCCAGCTCTACGGCGAGGCCCATCAGGAGGCCTACGACAACCACCTCATGGCGATGCGCATCGCCGAGCACCCCGAGATCCGCACGCCGGTCATGACGATGATGGACGGCTTCATCGTGAGCGGCGCCATCGGCCCGCTGCAGGAGCTCGAGACCGAGCAGGTGCAGGAGTTCATCGGCCCGTTCAAGGCCATCAACCCGCTGCTCGACAGCGCCCACCCCGTCACGGTCGGCCCGTTCGACGGCCTGCACGGCTGGTTCTTCGAACACAAGGCCGGCCAGCAGCAGGCGATGGACCGGGCACTCACGGTGGTCGACGAGGTCGCCAGGGAGTACGCCGAGCTGTCGGGGCGGCACTACGACGTGCTCGATCCGTACTGCATGAACGACGCCGAGATCGCCATCGTCGTGGTCGGCTCGACCGCCGGCGCGACGCGCATGGTCGTCGACAAGCTGCGCGCCCAGGGCGTCAAGGCGGGCATGATCCGCGTGCGGCTGTTCCGGCCGTTCCCCCACGACGCAGTACGCCAGGCTGCTGCAAGGCTGCAAGGCGGTCGGCGTGCTCGACCGCGCCGAGTCGTTCGGCGCCCAGGGCGGACCCGTGTACCTCGAGGTGCGCAGCGCCCTCTACGACTGTGACCCGCGACCCAAGATGCTGCCCTTCATCTACGGACTGGGCGGCCGCGACGTGTTCCCCGACAACATCGAAGAGGCATTCGCGGTGCTGCGCAAGGCGGCGTCGGCCAAGAAGGTCGACACCCGGCGCCGCTATCTGAACTTGCGCAAGGACGAGGTGTGAGGATGGCGATCAAGAGCAACGGCAAACCCAAGGTAGCCGAGCCCCAGGGCTCAGGCCTGTACGAGGTCCTCAAGGGCATCGACTTCGAGAAGCGCGAGCTCCTCGGCAAGCCGCGTGGCAAGGGTCTGTTCGACCTGACCCGCGCGCGCGACGGCGCGCTCAAGTGCTACGCCTGCACGCTCTGCGAGCGCGCCTGCCCCACCGACTGCATCGAGATCGACTACTGCCCCGAGGTCGCCGAGCTGCCGTTCGACGCGGCGGCGGCCGCGGCCGCCGCCGCATCCGCGCAGCCCGAGATCGACATGAAGCGCTTCGATCCCGTCATCGTGCGGCTGCGCGACGGCTCGGGCCTGATCGAAGCGCTGCACGCCACCCAGGAGTCCTACGGCTGGCTGCCGCGCAGGACGCTCGAAGCGATCGCCGACGAGCTCTCGGTGCCGGTCGCCAAGCGTCTACGGCGTGGCGAGCTTCTACACCCAGTTCCACCTCGAGCCCGTCGGCAAGTACGTCATCAGGACATGCAGCGGCACGGCCTGCCACGTCGGCGGCGGTGCGCTCATCGCCGAGGCCTTCCAGCAGGAACTCGAGATCCCCGTCGGCGCCACCACCGCCGACATGCTCTTCAGCCTCGAAACAGTCAACTGCCTGGGCGCCTGCGCCGCCGCTCCCGCCGCGCGTATCGGCGACACCGAGACCTACGGCCGGCTCACGCCGACCACCGCCCGCAAGCTCGTGCGAAAGCTCCGCAAGCGAGAGGAGGCCTGACGTGGCGGCCACGGCAAAGACAGAAGCCGCGCGCGTCGCGCGCATCGACAAGGCTCTCGCGGCGGCCCTGCACAAGGACGAGGCCCACGGCGGCGAGGACACGCTCAAGATCCGCGTCTGTTCCGGCACCACCTGCAACGCCTCGGGGCGCGCCGCGCTCACGGCAGCATTGCGCAGGGAGCTCGACGCGCGTGGGCTCAGCGACAAGGTAGCCGTCGTCGAGACCGGCTGTCACGGCCTCTGCGAGGAAGGGCCGATCGTCGTCGTGCACCCGCGCGGCGTGTTCTACCCGCGTCTCAAGCCCCGCGATATCGCCCAGATCATCGAGAAGAGCGTCGTCGGCGACGGGGTCGTCGAGAGGCTCCTCTACCGCGACCCCGAGACCGACGAGGCCATCGCGCTCGAAAAGGACATCCCGTTCTACGCCGGCCAGACACGTCTCGTACGCGGCATCAGCGGCCTCATCGACCCGACCTCGATCGACGACTACCTTGCCCGCGGCGGCTACACGTCACTGGCCAAGGTCCTCAAGCAGGACGATCCCGTGGCCGTCATCGACGAGGTCGAAGCCTCGGGCCTGCGCGGCAGCAGCGGTGCCGGGTTCCCGACGGCCAAGAAGTGGCGCTACTGCCGCAACAACCCGGGCGACAGGCACTACATCATCTGCAACGCCGACGAGGGCGATCCCGGGGTCTTCACCGACCGCGCCGTGCTCGAGGACAACCCCCACTCCCTCATCGAAGGCATGCTGATCGCCGCCTACGCGATCGGCGCCGACGAGGGCTTCATCTACGCCAGGCACGAGTACCCGCTGGCCGTGGCGCGCCTGCGCCATGCGCTCGACCAGGCGCGCGAACGCGGCCTGCTCGGCGACGGCATCATGGGCACCGACTGGGACTTCGACCTGCGCATCAACCAGGGCGCGGGAGCATTCGTCTGCGGCGAGTCGACGGCGCTCACGGCGTCGCTCGAAGGCAACCGCGGCATGCCGCGCGGCAAGCACATCCGCACCGTCGCCCACGGCCTCTACCAGCAACCCACGAGCCTCAACAACGTCGAGACCTACGCGACCGTGCCGTGGATCATCGCCAACGGTGCCCAAGCGTTCGCCGCCATGGGCACCGGGACCTCACACGGCACCAAGATCTTCTCGCCGACCGGCAAGCTGCGGCACCCCGGCCTGGTCGAGGTGCCCCTGGGCACCACTTTGCGCGAGGTGATCTTCGGCATCGCCGGCGGCATGGCCGACGGCCACGAGTTCAAGGCCGTGCACATGGGCGGGCCTTCGGGCGGCTCCGTGCCGGCCGAGTTGCTCGATACGCCGCTCGACTTCGAGAGCCTCAATGCTCTACGGCGCGGCGATGGGCTCGGGCGGCATGGTGGTGCTCGACGAACGCAGCTGCATGGTCGACTTCGCCCGGCACTTCCTGAGGTTCGCTTCGCAGGAGTCGTGCGGCAAGTGCGTCCCCTGCCGGGTCGGCACACGGCGCATGCTCGAGATCCTCGACCGCATCGTGGCCGGCGACGGAGAGATGGACGATCTCGAGCGCCTCGAGCAGCTCTCCGAAGACATCATCGAGGGCTCGCTCTGCCAGCTCGGCGGCAGCGCCCCCAACCCCGTACTGACCTCGCTGCGCTACTTCCGCGACGAGTACGTCGCCCACATCGTCGACAAGCGCTGCCCGGCCAAGGTCTGCCGGCCGCTGATCCGCTATACCGTGAACGACAAGTGCACCGGCTGCTACGCCTGCACCATGGACTGCCCCACCGGGGCGGTCAAGGGTGAGCGGCACCAGCTCCAGAAGATCGACCAGAAGCTCTGTATCAAGTGCGACACCTGTCGCGAGGTCTGCAGCTTCGATTCCATCACGGTCGAGACCGGCGTGCTGGCCACGGTGGGAGGGAGGTCCTGATGAGTCCCACCACGACCGAGACTCAGGTGAAGCTCACCATCAACGGCAGGCTCGTCACCGCCACGAAGGGCGAGACAGTCCTGCAGGCCGCCCAGCGCGCCGGCATCGAGATCCCCGCGCTCTGCAACGTCGACGGCATGGCGCCCTGGGGCGCCTGCCGTCTCTGTCTCATCGAAGTCGAGGGCTGGGGCAAGCTCCAGGCCGCCTGCACCACCTGGGTCGACAACGGCCTGGTGGTGCGCACCGAGACTCAGCGCGTGCGGGCCAGGCGCGAGCACTACCTCAAGATGTATCTGTCCGACCACGACTCGTACTGCGAGGCGCCCTGCGCCCACGCCTGCCCGACGCACATCGACATCCCGGCCGCCCTGGCGAAGATCGCCGACGGCGACCTCGCCGGAGCCACGGCGATCGTGGCCGAGGACCTGCCGTTCCCCGGCATCCTCGGCCGCGTCTGCCAGCGCTACTGCGAGCCCGACTGCCGGCGCTCGCAGGTCGACGACGCCGTCGCCATCTGCGCCCTCCACAGAGCGGCCGGCGACAAGAGTCCCGCGAAGCTGGTCGCCGGCCGCTCCACCGGCAAGAGGGTGGCGGTCATCGGCGCCGGACCGGCAGGCCTCAGTGCGGCCTGGTTCCTGACAAGGGCCGGTCACGCCGTCACCATCTACGACAAGAACGACAAGCCCGGCGGCATGCTGCGCTACAGCATCCCGTCGTTCCGGCTGCCCGAGGCGGCGCTCGACCGTGAGCTCCAGCCGCTGTGGGACGCCGGCGTGCGCTTCGTCGACGGCGTCGGGCTGGGCAGCGAGGTCACCCTCGAAGGTCTGCTCGAAGCCGGCATGGACGCCGTGTTCGTGGGCGTGGGCGCCTGGCGCGGCCACGGAGCCCGCCTGGCGGGCTCGAAGGCCGCGCTCGACGGCCTCGAGTTCCTGCGCGCTCTGCGTCTCGGCAAGAAGCCCCGCATCGGCAAGACCGTGGCCGTGATCGGCGACGGCCAGACGGCGCTCGACGCGGCCCGCTCCGCGGTCCGTCTGGGCGCCACCAGCGTCACCATGATCTCCCGCCACGCGGCCGAGGGCCCGACGGCCGGCGCTCGCGACCTCCGTGCCGCGATCGACGAGGGCGTCGTCATCGAATCCGCGACCGACGCCCGCAAGATCAAGACCACGAGCTCGGGCCGGCCCAGCGGCGTCGAGTGTGTGCGCCTGACGGCCGGCGCCGACGGCAAGCTCGCCCCGCAGAAGGGCTCGGCCTTCACCGTCGCCGCTACAACGGTCATCACCGCCATCGAGTACACCCCCGACGTGGGCGACTCCGACGAAGAGCTCTCGATCTCGTCGTGGGGCATGCTCGAAGCCGACCCCTTCACCGGCCGCACCCAGACCCCCGGCGTGTTCGCCGGCGGCGACGCGGTGACGGCGGCCAAGTCGGCGATCCACGCGGTCGCCGGCGGCAAACGCGCCGCCCTGGCGATGGACGCCTGGCTGCGCGGCGACGACCTCGAGAAGCTCGAGGGCGAGCTCGCCGTCTACGCCGGCATGCCCTACCTGCGCCAGCTCCACGACGCCGGCAAGCTCAGCGACGCCGGCCGCAAGCTGGTCGAGACCTCGCCGGTCTGGCTCAAGATGGGCTCGGCCGCCGCGCCGGCGGCGCGCGCGAAGATGCCGGCTATGCCGGCAGCCAAGCGCGCCGCCTCGTTCGATGAGGTCGAGAAGGGCTACTCCGCCGCCCAGGCCAAGGCCGAGGCGGCCCGCTGCCTGCAGTGCGTCTGCCCGTCCAACGGCGAGTGCGACCTGCAGCGGCTCGGCGTCGAGTACGACGTCACCGACAACGACCTCGTCGTCCCGGGTTCTCTGGTGCGTCAGGTCGAAGCGGCCCGCGAGCATCCCTTCATCAAGCGCGAGATGGACCGCTGCATCAGCTGCGGCCGTTGCGTGCGGGTCTGCCGCGACGTCGCCGGCCCGGCCTGCTACGACTTCACGGGCCGCGGCTTCACGGTCGAGGTCGACACACCCTACGGCGAGGCGCTCCAGCTCGCCGACTGCATCACCTGCGGGCGCTGCGTCACCGTCTGTCCGACCGGCGCGCTGACCTTCAACGAACGCGAGCTGCGCTCGTTCACCGCCGACGAAGAGCGCTGCATCATGTGCCATGCGTGCGTCGACGTCTGCCCCGCCGACGCCATCAAGTCGACCAACGTCTTCGAGGACGCTCGCGGCAAGTGGCTCGAGCTCGTCGCCCAGGGCACCAAGCTCGCGGGCGGCCACCGGCTCTGCGCCGGCTGTGGCGCCCCGATCGTGGTCCGTCAGGTGCTCATGGGCACCGCCGACCCGGTCGTGGTCGCGGCGGCCACCGGCTGCCTCGAGGTGTCGACCACGATCTATCCCTACACCTCATGGACCGGCAGCTACATCCACACCGCCTTCGAGAACGCCGCCGCCACGCTGAGTGGGGTCGAGACGGCCTTCCGCTCCCTCAAGAAGCAGGGCAAGCTCGACGAGAACGTCAAGTTCATCGCCTTCGGCGGCGACGGCGGCACCTACGACATCGGCCTGCAGTCGCTGTCGGGCGCCATGGAGCGCGGCCACAACATGCTCTACGTCTGCTACGACAACGGCGCCTACATGAACACCGGCTTCCAGCGCTCCGGCGCGACCCCGATCGGCGCCTGGACGACCACGTCCCCGGTCGGCAAGGAGCAAGCCGGCAAGATCCAGAACCGCAAGAACCTGACCGACATCATGATCGCCCACGGCCTGCGCTACGTGGCCCAGGCCTCGCCGCACGACCCGCGCGACCTGGTGCGCAAGGCGGCCAAGGCGCTCGCCACCGAGGGCCCGACGTTCCTCAACGTCCTCTCGCCGTGCCCGCGCGGCTGGCGCTCTGACGGGGCTGAGTCGATCGAGCTCGCCCGCGAGGCGGTCAACACCGGCTACTGGCCGCTGTTCGAGGTCGAGGACGGCGAGTATCGCCTCACCTACCGGCCGCGCGAGAAGCAGCCGCTGGCGCCCTGGATCAAGAAGCAGGGCCGGTTCGGGCACCTCTTCAAGCCCGGCAATGAAGAGCAGCTCGAGCGGCTCCAGGCCTGGGTCGACAGCGAGTGGGACAAGCTCCTGCGCAAGTGCGGTGAGCCCGAGCAGACCGTCTGGGAGCAGGCCCGCGACAACGCTTGCAGCCTGCCCAAGCAGATCGTGAAGTAGGAGACGACACACGAGATGTCGCGCGCTACACTGGCGAGCGGCTACCAGCCCGACGCCTGGCGGGGCGGGGCGGTCCGGAAGGACCGCCCCGCCCCGCCTCTTTTCCGCCTTCCTCCTGACGTATCATCAAGGGCGGCCGGACCGGCCACCGTAGCGGAGGGACGATGGACTGCAAGAGAGAGACCACCCTGCAGCGCTGCGCCTGCACGTACGAACCCTGTCCACGCAAGGGTGCCTGCTGCGACTGCGTCGCCTACCACCTCGCCATGCGCGACCTGCCTGCCTGCGCCTTCGACGCCGCCGCCGAACGCACCTACGATCGTTCCTTCGAGCACTTCGCGCGCCTTGTGCAGGAGGGGCGGGTCTAGGGGACATCGATCCCATGAGCAACGCAGTGATGACCGCGCCCGCCGTCCCGCAGGGCCTCACCGAGGCCGAGGCCGAGGCACGCCGGGCGGCCGGTCAGGGCAACGTGATCGTTGCCCAGACCGGCCGCACCTACCGCGAGATCGTGCGCGACGACGTCTTCAACTTCATCAACAACATCCTGTTCGCGCTCGGCATGATCCTTGTCGCGCTGACCCACTATCTCGACGCGCTGCTCACCGTCGGTGTGGTCCTCATCAACACGGTCGTCAGCCTCATCCAGGAGATCCGCGCGAAGCGCACGCTCGACCGCATAGCCATCCTGGCGCGGCCGCACGCCGTGGTCGTACGCGGCGGCGCCGAGCGTGAGGTCGATCCGTCCGAGATCGTGCTCGGCGACACGCTGCGCGTGACGGCCGGCGATCAGGTGGTGGTCGACGGCGTCATGGTCGGCTCCGGTCACGGTCACATGGAGGTCGACGAATCGCTGCTCACGGGCGAGTCTGACCTCATCGTCAAGCGGCCCGGCGACAAGCTGCTGTCAGGCAGCTTCTGCGTCGCCGGCGGGGGCTGGTACGAGGCTGAGAAGGTCGGCGCCGACAGCTTCGCCAATCGCATCACCGCACAGGCCAAGGCGCATCGCCGCTTCCTCACGCCGCTGCAGCATCAAGTCAACTGGCTGGTGCGCATCCTGCTCGTGATCGTCCTCGCACTCGAGGCACTGATCGTGGTGCAGTCGTTCACCCAGCACCTGCCGTTCGTCGAGAGCATCCAGATGTCGATGGTGATCGTTTCACTGGTTCCCAACGCCTTGGTGCTGGCGATCGTCTTCGCCTATGCGATCGGCGCCATCCGCATGTCGGGCAAGGGGGCGCTGATCCAGGAGGTCAACGCCATCGAGTCGCTCTCGAACGTCGACGTGCTCTGCACCGACAAGACAGGGACGTTGACGACCAACGTCATCCGCCTGGACGAGCTCGAGCCGCTGGCGGCGCCACGCGACGAGCTCGAACGGCTGCTGGCCGCCTACGCCGCCAGCACCGGCGGCGGCAACAGAACGACCGAGGCGATCGCCGCGGGGCTGCCTGACGCGGCGCTGCCCGTCGCCGACGAAGCGCTGTTCTCGTCGAAGCGCAAGTGGAGCGGCATCGTCTTCGCCGACGGAGCCCTGCAGTACGAGACACTCGTGTTGGGAGCGCCCGAGGTCGTCGTGCCCGCGCTACGGCCGGGCACCGTCGGCGGCCCGGACGATCCGCTCACCACGCGCCAGGCCGAATGGACCGCAGGCGGTCTGCGTGTGCTCCTGCTGGCCGGTCTGATGGCGCCCGTCTCGTTCGGCGGTGGCGACGGCGCGCCGCACGACGGGCTGCGTGCCGACACGGGCGGCGGCGCGACCGGCCCGGAGCTGCCCCGCGACCTCGTGCCGCTCGGCCTGGTGAGCCTGCGTGACGAGCTGCGACCCAACGTGCAGGAGACGCTGCGGGCGTTCGAGCAGGCCGGCATCGCCGTCAAGGTGATCTCCGGGGACAACCCCCAGACCGTGACCTCGCTCGCTCGTCAGGCGGGGCTGAGCGGCGAGCTGGTCGCCTTCTCAGGCGACGAGCTCGCCGCCATGGACGAAGCGGCCTTCGCCCGCGCCGCCGCCGAGGGCAGCATCTTCGGCCGCGTCGCGCCCGAGCAGAAGGAGCAGCTGACGACGGCGCTGCGCAGGCGCGGTCACTATGTGGCGATGATCGGCGACGGCGTGAACGACGTCGTCGCGCTGAAGCGCGCCGACGTCGGCATCGCGATGGAAAGCGGCAGCGCCGCCAGCCGCGCCGTCGCCGACCTCGTGCTCATGGGCGACTCGTTCGGGGTGCTGCCGGCGGCCTTCGCAGAAGGCCGCCGCATCCGCAACGGCATGCTGGACATCCTCAACATCTTCATGGTGCGCATCTTCTCGCGGGCGATGCTGATCCCGCTGGTGGCGCTCATCGGCGGCTTTGCCTTCACACCGCGTCAGTCGGCGCTGCTGTCCTACCTGACGGCGGCGATCCCCACCATCGGACTGGTGGCCTGGGCGCAAACGGGCGCGACGGTCAAAGGCAGGATCTACAAGCCCGTAGCGCGGTTCGTCGTGCCGGCCACCCTCCTGCTCGGCCTGTTCGAGCTCGCCGTCTACGCGCTCTACTTCAAGACGAACGAGAGCACCTGGCTGGCCGCTCACCACGGAGCCGGCGTCGCGCAGGCGGTCGCGGCCGCCCAGCCACAGGCACAGACCGCCGTGACCGTGCTGGCGGTGCTCTGCGGCCTCCTTCTCATCCCCTTCACCGTGCCGCCCACCAGGCGCTGGGTCGGCGGCGCCCGGCTGCGCGGCGACTGGCGGCCGACGATCATGGCAGCCGTGATGTTCGTCGCCTACCTGGTGGTCGTGTCCACCCCCGGCGGGCGTCATCTGTTCCAGCTCGACTCGCTCGGCATCCTCGAGCAGATCCTGCTCGCGGTCGTGGCCCTCTCGTGGGGCTTCACGGTGAGGGCGATCTGGCACTGGCGCGGGCTCGACAGGCTGTTCGGGCCGCCCGAAGGCAAGCCCGACCGCGGCTCGCGGGACGACCGGCGAGCGCCGGTGACGCCCCGCCGTGACGTCTAGCCGGGCGGCTGGTCGCGGGCCGCGGCCAGCAGCGCCGTGATGCCGGCGGCGCTGGTCGCGGCTGTTCAGCAGCTCGAGCGGGATGTACATCGGGTGGTTGCCGGTGCGGCCGGCGGGCTTCGTGAGGCCCGCGAGCTCAAGCTCGCCGGCCAGCGCCGCGAAGCCCGCCGCGTCGAGCTCGACGAACGATTCGGCGGTGCGCAGCAGCCGGCGCGGCGCCAGCCGCGCGAGCTGCGGCGCGCGCGAGAAGACCGCCCCGCCGCGACTCGAGTAGGCCGCCATCGCGCGGCACTTGTCGGCCCAGCCGGGACCCGCGGGGACGACCCGGTCGACCCACTCGGGGCTGGGCGGCGTCATGACGAACGCGCAGAGCACCTTCGGCGCGACGGGATACGTGCCCGCCGCGACACCGCCGGCCTCGGTCGCCGTGGCGCGGCCCTTCGCCGCCAGGGCATCGGCGGCGGCGAGCGCGACCGCGACGTGGTCGGGATGCGCGTCGAACGGAAACGGCAGGATCACATCGGTCGGCTGGTAGTCGTCCAGCGCCGCCGCCACGAGGTCTGCGATACGCGCGCGCACGGCGGCGAGAGCGCCGTCGGGCAGTCCCCAGAAGACGACATCGTCGACGCCGAGCGTGGCGGAGGCGCGGCGCAGCTCGCTGCGCCGCGCCTCCGCCACGTCGCCGGTCTCGCCGCGGACCCTCGTCTGATCGCCTGAGGTCACAGCCACTATGCGCACCGCATCGCCCCGCCTGCGCAGCGCGGCGATGGTGGCGCCGGCCATGATCGTCTCGTCGTCGGGATGGGGCGCCAGGACGAGGAAGCGGTCTCCGGGCGGAAGCCCGACAGCGGCCACAGCGGCAGAGCCACCCTCGGCGGATCCTCGCGACCCGCGACGCTGCCACACCGCATACACGACCACATTGACGACGAACGCCGGGCCGCGCGCGGCCCGCCGTAGGCGTCGCTTGAGCGACCGCAGCCGGCTGTGCAGGGGCGCGGTCAGCGCGAGCAGGAACGGCCGCGGGTCGTCACGCGCGAAGAACGCCTCGGCCTTGAGCCCGCGCCAGAGGCGCAGGTCGGGCGCGTGGCCGGCGGCGAGCTCGCGCGCGGTGTGGATCGCCTCGGGCACGAGCCAGATCCAGCGCCCCGATGACTGCCGCGGCTGTTCGAGCGCCGGCAGAAGGACCCGTTCGCCCGCCCGTGCGTCATACGACAGCGCCCAGCGGTGGGCCGCGAGCGCCAGATCGACGCCGCAGGCCGTCGCCAGCCCCGACCAGGTCCAGGGCCGCACGTTGACCTCCATCAGCCGGTAGACGCCGTCGCGCGCGTCGCGCTTGTACTCGACCTGGGCGACCCCTTCGTAGCCGAGCTGCGCGCAGAGGCGCACGCTGCCCTCGACGATCTCCGGCACTTCGAGCGCCTCGGACAGGCGCGAGATCCCCAGCGTCGGGGGGTGCTGCTTCAGCTTGCGACCCGTAAAGACGAGCCGCTGCCCGCCGCCCCGGAACACGCCGCAGGTGTAGAGCTGGTCGTCGGCGCCGGGCACGAACTCCTGGACCACGACCTCGAGGCCCCGCGTGCGTCCGAGCGCGTCGGCCAGCTCCGCCGCCGACGCGCAGGTGCAGCGCCTTGGCGCCGAGCCGACTTACGCCGAGGTGCGACACGGCCGGCTTGACGATCACCGGGAAGCGCAGCTGTCCGACCGCCGTGAGGACCTCGTCGGCCGTGCCCCACACGCTGCCCGGATGGTCGACGCCGGCGCGGCGGGCGGCTTCGAGCTGCGTGCGCTTGTCGAGTACGTCGGCCGGGTCGCCCGCAAACGAGAACGCGGGCCACAGACCGGACAGCACGAGACGCTCGCGCGCCGCCCATACGACTGCCAGCGCGGCATCGTCGGTCACGAACAGAGAGCTTGGTGTGCCCCCGAGCCTGTCGAGCACGAGGCAACCGAGGAACTCGACGAACGCCTCCGGGTCGCTGCGCCAGTCGGGCGAGATGTGGGGCCGGGCGAGCCGCGAGGCGAGCCCGGCCGCACCCGGTTCGAAGTGCACCGCGTGGCAGTCGACACCGGCGTGGGCCAGGGCGCGCACGACGGCAAGGCCGGTCGCGCCCGACATGCCGATGATGACGGCCTGTCCCGCATGTGTGAGCGCCCCGGCTGTGTCGCTGTCAGTCATGCCCGGCTGCAAGTCTATACGGGATGTGCGTCCCGCAGACCGCGCGCGGTCCGCCGCTGCGCCTCGCTACGGGGCTTCGGCGTGCGCACGGCTCACAAAGGGCAAACACTGCGGGAGTAAGATAGGCAGCCCGAAGGGACAGGAGCCAAGTGATGGCAACGAGTTCGAAGGCGACAGGCGCAGGCGGCGGCGGGCGGCGGTCCGTCACGGACGGACCGCCGCCCGCCGCCGCCCCGCCCGCCCCGCCCGCCGCCGCCATCGACCTCGCGGACAGCTCGCTCTACCTCAACCGCGAGCTCAGCATGCTCGCCTTCCAGCGTCGCGTCCTCGAAGAGGCCCGGGACGAACGCAACCCGCTGCTCGAGCGAGTCAAGTTCCTCGCGATCCTCGGCTCGAACCTGGGCGAGTTCTTCATGGTCCGCGTCGCCGGCCTGCGCCAGCAGGTCGAAGCCGGCGTCGCCGACCTGTCCGCCGACGGCATGACGCCGGCGGAGCAGCTCACCGCCTGCCGCGAGCAGGCTCACGAGCTCATGCGGGCGGCGCGCGAGGCCTGGGTGAACGACGTGATGCCGCGAGCTGGCCGAAGCCGGCGTGCACATCCACGACGTGACGGCGCTCGACGAGCAGCCAGCGCACGGCCGCCGAGGCCCACTTCGACCGCAACGTCTTCCCCGTGCTCACGCCGCTCGCCTTCGACCCCGGCCGGCCGTTCCCCCACATCTCCAACCTGAGCCTCAACCTGGCGGTGCTGCTGCGCGACGACCAGGGCGCGGCAGCTCTTCGCCCGCGTCAAGGTGCCGACACTCGCTCCCGCGACTGGTGCCGCTGCCGCCGCCCCGGGGCCTCAGCGCCACCGACCGCGCCCGCGCGCTACGACTTCGTCTGGCTCGAGCAGCTCATCGCCGCGAACCTCGACGAGCTGTTCCCCGGCATGGCGATCCTCGGCGTCTACGCCTTCCGCGTGACGCGCGACGCCGAGATGACCATCCAGGAACTCGAGGCCGACGACCTGCTCGAGACCATCGAGGAGGGTGTGCGCCGACGGCGATTCGGCTCGGTCGTGCGTCTCACGGTCGACAGCGCCACGCCCGCCGAGCGTGCGCCGAGATCCTGCTCGACAACCTCGAGATCGAGCCCGAAGGCATGATCGCCGGTCGACCCCCCGTTAGGGCATGAGCGGCATCAACCTGGCGACCATCGACCGCCCCGACCTCAAGGACAAGCCCTTCGTGCCGGCGCCACCCGAGGGGCTCGACGGACGCCGGATCTCGACATCTTCGCCGCGATCCGCAAGCACGACATCCTCATCCACCGTCCCTACGAATCGTTCGAGCCGGTCGTCGACTGGCTCGAACGCGCCGCCCGCGACCCCGACGTCCTGGCCATCAAGATGACGCTCTACCGCGTCGGTCGCAACGCGCCGGTCGTCGCCGCCCTGCTCGACGCGGCCCGCAACGGCAAGGAGGTCGCCGTGCTGGTCGAGCTCAAGGCGCGTTTCGACGAGGAGAGCAACATCGAGTGGGCGCGGGCGCTCGAAGACGAGGGCGTGCATGTCGTCTACGGCCTCGTCGGGCATGAAGACCCACTCGAAGATCGCCATGGTCGTGCGCCGCGAGGGCGACCGGCATCCGCCGCTACGTGCCACCTCGGCACCGGCAACTACAACGTCGTCACCGCGCCAAGCTCTACACGGACCTCGACCTGTTCACCTGCGACGAGGTGATCGGTGAGGACGCGACCGAGCTCTTCAACTTCCTGACGGGCTTCTCGCGCTCGCGAGACTACAAGAAGCTGCTGGTCGGGCCGATCAACCTGCGCGAGCGGTTCGAAGCCCTGATCGAGCGCGAGATCGAGCACCAGCGCGCCGGCCGCGGCGGCCACCTCATCTTCAAGATGAACTCGCTGGTCGACCGCAGGGTGATCGCCCTGCTCTACGGGCCTCTCAGGCCGGCGTGACGATCGAGCTGCTCGTGCGCGGCATGTGCTCGCTGCGGCCCGGCATCCCCGGCGTGAGCGACACCATCACCGTCACGAGCATCGTGGGCCGGTTCCTCGAGCACAGCCGGATCTACTGGTTCCGCAACGGCGGCGACGAAGAGGTGCTCGTCGGCAGCGCCGACCTCATGCCGCGCAACCTCAACCGCCGCGTCGAGATGCTCTTCCCCGTGGAGGACCACGGCGATCATCCGCCGCTTGCGCGACGAGGTCCTTGCCGTCTACCTGAAGGACAACGTGAAGGCACGCCTCATGCAGAGTGACTTCACCTATGTGCGTGCGACACCGAGTGACGGCGAGCCGCCGCTCGAAAGCCAGGCCTGGTTCATCGAGCACGCGGCGGTTCGTGCCGCGGCGCCGCGACCGCCGGCCGGTCAAAAGAGGCGGCGGTCCGACCAGCGCCGCCGCGGCGCAGACGACCGGGCGCGAGGCCCGGCCACTGAGGGAGGATGACCATGCGCCTCTATTTCTTCCGTCACGGGCCGGCCGGCGCCAAGCCCGACTGGGATGGGCCTGACGAGGCGCGCCCGCTGACCGACGACGGCCGTGCCGTCGTCGCGGCGGGCGCGCGGCTGCTCGCCCGCGCCGGGGTCACGGTCGACGCCGTGCTCACCAGCCCGCTCGTGCGCGCCCGCGAGACGGCCGAGATCGTGGCCACGATCCTCGAGGCGCGCGCCCCGGTCGACGACGAGCGTCTGGCGGCCGGCTTCGACCGCAAGCGCCTGACCGCGGTGCTCGCCGACCACAGCGACGCCCAGGCCTTGCTGCTCGTCGGCCACGAGCCCGACTTCAGCCGCACGATCGGCGAGCTCACGGGCGGCGCGGTCGTCGTCAAGAAGGGCGGCATCGCGCGCGTCGACCTCGACGGCACGAGCTCGCGCGGCGCGCTCGTCTGGCTTCTGCCGCCGCGGATCTCCGGCCTTGAGTGAGCGCGGCGAGAACCTCGAGATCGAGGCCAAGTTCACGGCGCCCGATGCGGCGACGCTCGAACGGCTCGCGGCGGTGGGCGACCTCGCCGGCTACGCGGTAGCCGGCGGCGAGGTCGCCGACATGACCGACGCCTATCTCGACACCGCCGACCGCGCACTCGGCGCCGCCCAGCTGATGTGCCGCCGGCGCGATCGCGGCGACCGCGTCGAGATCACGGTGAAGCGCCGGTCGGCGGCCACCGCCGCCGACGACGCGGTGCATCGCCGCGAGGAGTACGAGTTCGAATTGCCGGCCGGGCTCGCGGCGGACGCGCCGGCGGACTGGCCCTCCGGGAAGGTGCGCGACCTGGTGCTGGCGGCAGCCGGTGCCAAGCCCCTGACCACCGTCGCCGAGGGACGCCAGCATCGCCTGCAGCGGGCGGTCTCCAGCGACGGCCGCCAGATCGCCGAGTTGTCGCTCGACACATTCACGATCGTCGTGCAGGGAGAGGCGCTGCCGCCCCAGTACGAGGTCGAGATCGAGCTCAAGGGCGACGGCACCGAGACCGATCTGGCCGCCATCGCCACGGCGCTGCAGGCCGGCCGGGGGCTCTCACCGCAGCCGCTGTCCAAATATGAGCGCGCGCTGGCCGCGCTCGCGGCTGCCGGGACCGGCTCGACACGGGCCGCCGATGGCGGCGGCGAGACCGAGCGGCGCGGCGCGGCGCTCCTCGACGCAGACGAGGAGCGCCTCGTGCGCCGCATCGCGCGCCGCCGCACCGCCGTCGGCCGAAGAGCGCGGGCGCTGCTCGCACTGCACGAGGGATCGGCTCAGCTCGAGGCCGCCACCCGCGCCGGGCTTGCGCCGCGCACGGTGCGCTACTGGCTGAACCGCTATCGCAGCGAGCGGCTCGGAGTCTTCCCCGCACGCCTCGTCGCGCAATTCTCCGAACGGCTCGGGGTCGGGCCCGCGACCGACGGGCAGCTCGCCACCGCCACCGCCGGCAGCACGGTCGTCAAGGCGCCCTCCCACCCGGGCATCATCGCCGCCGACACCATGGCCGACGCTGCCTTCAAGACGCTGCGCTTCCACTTCGCCCAGATGCGCCAGCACGAGCCCGGCACGCGTTCCGGCGACGATCCCGAAGACCTGCACGACATGCGCGTCGCCACGCGCCGCATGCGGGCCGCCCTGCGCGTGTTCGGTCCCTATCTCGATCCCAAGACGATGCGGCCCGTGGAGCGTGGCCTGAAGCGCACCGGGCGGGTGTTGGGGGCGGTGCGCGACCTCGATGTGTTCTCCGAGAAGACGCTGCGCTACCTCGAGACGCTGCCTGAGGAGCGCCGCGGCGAGCTCGATCCCCTGCTCGAGGTCTGGCGGGCCCGCCGTGAGCACGCCCGCGCCCGGATGATCGACTACCTGGACGGTCCCCGCTACGCGCGCTTCGTCGACGAGTTCTCGGCCCTGCTCGACGATCCCGGGCGGGCGGGCCTTGCCGTCGTCGACGACGACGGCGAGGCCCGCCCCCACCGCGTCGCGCTGACCGCTGCCCGCAGCGCTCTACGACCGGGTGACGGCGGTCTGGGCCTACGACGACGTCATCGGCGGCCCCGACACGCCGCTGGTGCGCTTCCACCGTCTGCGCATCGCCGGCAAGGCCATGCGCTACACGTTCGAGTTCTTCGAGGAGGTGCTGGGCCGCGAGGCGAAGCCGCTGATCAAGGCGACCAAGGGCATGCAGGACCACCTCGGCGACCTGCAGGATGCCGTCGTGAGCTGCACCATCCTCCGCAACTTCCTCACCTGGGGGACCTGGGAACCGCCCGCCGGCGGCGCCCGCCGCGCGACGCCGGTCGTCGTGGCTCCGGGCGTCGCGGCCTACATGGCCGCCCGCCAGGACGAGTTGCGGCGCCTCGTCGAGACCTTCCCCGAGACGTGGGGCACCATCGGCGGCGACACCTTCAGGACGCGGCTGGCCCGGGTGGTCGGCTCTCTCTAGACCGCCTCGTCGGCCGCGGTCGCCGACTCGGTCACGATCGTCAGGCTCCGTCCGAGCGCCTTCTCCATCGAGGCGCGGCGGTTCTCGAGCCCCCACAGCTCGAGCTGGGCCGAGCCTTTCGTCTCGAGGCGCAGGACGAGCTCGCGACGGTCCGCGCCGAGCTCGAGCCGCGCGTGGCGTATCACCGCCCCGTGACTGCGGTCGAGCCGTTCCGCCAGACGCAACAGGGTGCTCAGCGTGCGCACCGTCTTGCGGTCGGTGGGCTCTAGTCCGGCGTAGATGCCGTGACGGGTGCTCGGCGACGCCTTGCGATGGAACAGCACCGTCGCGGCCATCACGGCCGTCTCGCGCTGGTCGAAACCCAGCAGGTCGGTGTTGCCGATGAGGTAGGCCGAGTGCACGTGATGATCAGCGTATGAGATGAAGCTGCCGACGTCGTGCATCATCGCGGTGTGTTCGAGCAGCTCGCGTTCGGCGCCCGCGAGCTTGTGCAGGCCGATCTCGCGGGCACTGTCGAACAGCTCCAGAACGAGGCGCGCGACGTGACGGGCGTGCGCCTCGTCGGCGCCGCAGGCGCGCACGAGGCGCACGACGCTGCGTTCGCGCACCGTGAGCTCGTGTACCAGGGCGGCGTGCGGGCTGCGCGAGAGGTAGTCCATGAGCAGGCCCTCGCGCAGCCCGCACTCCGACAGCGCCGTGATCTGCGCCAGTCCGAGATCGTTCATGAGCGTCTCGAGCACGGCCGCGCCCGCGATCACGATGTCGGCGCGATCGGGGTTGAGGCCCGGCACGCGGCGGCGCTCGTCGAGCGTCATCGCCCGCAGCAGCTTGATCGTCTTGCGCAGGTCGGGCAGCGTCACGGTCTCGTCGCGGCCCGGCTCGCGGCCGTGCAGCATCTTGGCCGCCACGGCCGCGAGGTTGCGCACGGTGCCCGAGGTGCCGTAAGCGACGTCGACGTCGTACTCACGCACGGCGTTGACCGTATGCACCGAGGCGAGGCGCACGACCCGCTGCAGTCGCTGGTAGTCCTCGGCCGAGACGGAGCCGGACACGTCGGGCAGGGTGGGGTCACCGGCCAGGCGCACCGCGCCGAGAGGCAAGCTGTCGAGGAACAGCTCCTGGCGCGCGTCACCGACGATCACCTCGGTGCTGCCGCCGCCGATGTCCATGCAGAACGCCACGCGGTCGCCGAGCTCGACCGTGCCCAGCACGCCGAGGTAGATGAGGCGCGCCTCTTCGAGGCCGGACACGACGTGCACGTCGAGTCCGGCCTCGTCACGCAGGCGCGCCACGAACGCCGCGCGGTTGCGCGCCTCGCGCGTCGCCGAGGTGGCGACGGTGACGATCTCGCTCGCCCCGCTCGACCGGGCGAGCGCTGCGAACGAGCGGCAGACGGCGACGGCTCGCTCGACGGCCGCCGGCCGCAGCAGGCGGTCGCCGAACTCTTCCTCGCCGAGCCGCACGACCTCGCGCTGCAGATTGACGATGCGATACGCCTGCTCCGGTCCGATCCGCACGAGCATGAGCCGCACCGAGTTGGTGCCGACGTCGATGAAGCCGACGACGTGACCGTCGTCGGTCCTGCCTGGGGCTCCAGTCATCCTGTGACCTATTCCCGTGAGCGGCCGGTGGGAAAGCAGTGGCGTACACTAGCACCGTTGACACAGGGGCATCATCAGGGCATCCGGGCCATGCGGCGAAAACCAATATCGACGGAGGACGCGGTGGCGGACGACAGGCGTGACGAGCTGGGCGACATCGAGCCCAAGCCGCGCAAGAAGCTCGACAACGACACCTACCTCAAGGAGCTCGGCAGGCTGCAGATCGAGCTCGTCAAGTTGCAGGAATGGATCCGTCACGAGGACCTCAAGCTGGTGACGATCTTCGAGGGACGCGACGCGGCGGGCAAGGGCGGCACCATCAAGCGCGTCACGGAGACGCTGAATCCGCGCGTCGTGCGCGTCGTCGCCCTGGGTGTGCCCACCGAGCGCGAGCGCAGCGAGTGGTACTTCCAGCGCTACGTGGCCCACCTGCCGGCGGCCGGCGAGTGGGTCATCTTCGACCGCTCCTGGTACAACCGCGCCGGCGTCGAGCGTGTCATGGGCTTCTGCACCGAGGACGAGGTCATGGAGTTCTTCCGCTCGTGCCCGCCGTTCGAGGAGATGCTGATCCGCAGCGGCGTCATCCTCGTCAAGTACTGGTTCAGCGTCAGCGACGAGGAACAGGAGAGGCGGTTCAAGAGCCGCATCGAAGACCCCACCAAGCGCTGGAAGATCTCCGAGATGGACCTCGAGAGCTGGAACAAGTGGGTCGAGTACTCACGCGCCAAGGACGAGATGTTCCACTTCACCGACACCAAGCGCGCACCGTGGTTCGTGGTGAACGCCGACGACAAGAAGCGCGCCCGGCTCAACATGATCCACCACCTGCTGGGCGTGATCCCCTACCAGGACCTCACGCCCAAGCCCTTCAAGCTGCCGCCGCGGGCCGAAGACAAGGGCTACGTACGCCCGCCCTACGAGAACCAGACCTTCGTGCCGGATGTCTACTGACCCGCCACCCGTCAGGATCCTCCACCTCGAAGACAACCCCGACGACGCCGCGCTCGTGCGTCTCGCGTTGGAGCGTGCGGGGCTGGCCACTCGCATCGCAGGCGCAGAGACCCGTGATCAGTTCCTCGTGGCGCTCGCCGACGGCGGCTTCGACGTCATTCTGGCCGACTTCAGCCTTCCCAGCTACGATGGCCTCTCCGCCCTGCGGGCCGCGCGCGAATCGGCGCCGGAGACGCCGTTCATCTTCGTCTCCGGCGCCATCGGCGAGGATGTCGCCATCGGCGCCCTGCACGAGGGCGCCACCGATTACGTGCTCAAGGACAAGCTTGCCCGTCTCGCCAGCGCCATCGTGCGGGCACTGACCGAGACCCAGGCCCGGAGCGAGCACGCCGCGGCCCGAGCCGCGTTGAATGAGTCCGAGGCGCTGCTGAGGACGACTCTCGAGCACGCGCCGGTCCTGCTCTTCGCGATCGACGGCGACGGCATGTTCCGCCTGGCGACGGGCCCCGGCCTCAAGATCTTGGGGTACGAACCCGGCGACCTCGTCGGCCTGTCGATCTTCGAGCGCTTCGCCGACGTTCCGAACGCCGTCGAGACGGCCCGGCGCGCGCTCGCTGGCGAGCGGGTCACCCGCGACCTGACCTTCGGCGACGCGACCTACGAGACTCACTTCACGCCGATCGTCGACGGCGAGGGCGCCATAACGGGAGCGGTCGGTGTCGCGATCGATATCAGCGAGCGCCTGCGCGCCGAACACGAGATCCTCACGCTCAACGTCGACCTGGAGCGGCGCGCCTTCGAAGCGCGCGAGGCCCAGCAGAAGACCTACATCGCGGAGCTCGAGACCATCGAGCGTCTGGCACTCGCGGCCGAGTACAAGGACGAAGACACGGGCAGGCACATCGTCCGAATGGCTCGCTACTGTGTCCTGATCGGACGCAAGCTCGGCCTCGCCACCGACGACCTCGACACGCTCATGAACGCCGCGCCGATGCACGACGTCGGCAAGATGGGCATCCCGGACAGTATCCTCCTCAAGCCCGGCAAGCTCGATGCCGACGAGTGGGAGCTCATGAAGCAGCACGCGGTGATCGGCGCCCGCATCCTCGGCGGCTCTTCATCGGAGCTTCTCCAGGCGGGTGAGACGATCGCGCTCTCGCACCACGAGAAGTGGGACGGGTCGGGCTATCCGTCCGGTCTGGCGGGCGAGGACATCCCGCTGTGGGGACGGATCGCGGCCATCGCCGACGTCTTCGACGCGCTGACCAGCCGGCGCCCGTACAAAGAGGCCTTCTCGTTCGAGAAGGCCGTCGCGATCGTGCGTGAAGGTCGCGCGCTCCACTTCGATCCGCGCCTGCTGGACCTCTTCTTGAGCGATCTCGACAAGGTCCACGCCATCTTCGAAGCGAGGTAGCGCGACCGTCGGGTGCGCTGACCGGGCCGAGAGGTCAGTGCATCTTGGCGTGGTCTTTAGCGAACTTCTTCTCGCCTTCCTGGTGGCCGTAGGCGTCGAGGTAGGCGTTGTGGATGTCGCACTTCTTGCAGCCCTTGGCGCAGCAGTGCTTCCATTCCTTCTTGGAGAACTCGTTCCTGAGCTTGGCCATCGCGGCCTCCTGATCGCCCGCGTTCCTCGACGGTGATCCTACCCGCGCGCCGCCGATCGCAGTGCTGCCGCCGCGACCGCCGGGCTCTCGGCCCCAGTCCTGGTCGTCTAGACGCGAAACGCGCTCGGGCAGATGTCGATCAGCGGGCAGCGGTCGCACGCCGGGCGGCGGGCGTGACAGACGCGCCGCCCGTGGCGCACGAGGTCGACGTGAGCCGCGTAGATGTCGGCAGGGTCTGGGCCCGCAAGGCGCGTCAGCACGTCGTGTGCCGCCTCGGCCGTCACACCGTGGTCGAGCAGACCGAGGCGGCCGGCCACACGGTGGACATGTGTGTCCACCGGCATGGCCGGCCGCCCCAGCGCGAAGAGCAGCACACAGGCGGCGGTCTTGGGACCGACACCCGGCAAGCTCCGCAGCCAGGCAAGCGCGGCGGCGTCGTCCATCTGGTCGAGTTCGGAGAGGTCAGGCTCCCCCGTGCGCTCGCTCAGCGCCGCGAGGATCGCCACGATGCGCGGCGCCTTGACATGCGACAGGCCGCCCCCGGCGATGGCGCTCTCGACCTCGGCGACGGGCGCGTCGCGCAGGGCGGTCCACGTGGGGAAACGTTTCGTGAGCTCTGCGAACGTGCGATCGGTGTTGACGTCCGAGGTGTTCTGCGAGAGCACGGTATAGACGAGTTCGCCGACGGGCGGGAAGCGCGGAGCGAGCACTGGGCGGCCGCTGACTTCGTCGAGCCGCCCCACGATCTCGTGCAAGCGCGCGCGGCGCGCCCGGAACGACCGCGGCCTGCGGGCGCGGCCGGGCGGCCGCTCGCTCTCCCCCATCGGACCGGACACGGCGGTGGTCGTTAGCGCCTCAGGCGCGCCAGGAGCCAGGCGCCGAGCACGAGTCCGGCCGCGAGATGCGCGGTGGCCACGACCCACAGCGGCGCGGTGACGTGCACCGACAGGAACGCGAGCTGGACCGCGCCGCGGTTGCCGAGCCAGAAGAGGAACCCGCCGGCGATCACGACGAGGATCACAAAGGGCGCCACCGGCACATGCCGCGGGGCGCGGCGCCGGCCGTGCGAGCGCCCGTGCGAATGGCCGCGCGACCAATCCATGCCGAGTCCTTCGGGCAGCGTGCGAGGCACCGAGCCGTCCCGCCAGTCCATGTCGTCGTTCATAACCACCGCCGATCCAGCATGCCGCTCGTGTGGTCCCCGACGGGACTCAACGCTGCGGTCCTTTGTACATTGACCGTCCGACCAGGAACCCGGCGACCGCTCCGAGGAGCACGACGACCAGGAGCCCCAGCCACATCGCGGCCGAGAGGCTGAGCCAGAAGAAATGCAGCGACACCCTAGCCGTGTTCTGGGCGATGAACACGATCGCAAGCAGCGCGGCCACGCCGGCCGCGACCAGACGGACGGTGCGGCCGTTCCCGGTGCCCCGCTGCGTCTGAGCTGCCAACGTCGACCTCCTCGAGGGTTCCTTTGCGGACCTGCCTACTCTGCCCTATCGCAAGCCCCGGCGCCAGTCTGACGCACCTAGTAGCCGACAAAGACACACGGGGCGGGGTGCGGGCATCCGCCCGCACCCCGCCCCGCCCCCTGTGGCCTGCCAGACCGTCCTACTTCGTGTAGGCCCGCAGAGCGTCGGCGATCGTGTCGAAGACGCGGTCGATCTGCTCTTCGTTGATGACCAGCGGCGGCTGGATGCGCAGCACGCTGCCGAAGTTGCCGCCCACGCCGATGAGCAGGTTGTGCTCGAGGCAGTACTGGCGCACGAAGCCGGCGGCGGCCGATGCCGGGACCTTGGTCTTGCGGTCCTCGACCAGCTCGACGCCGATCATGAGGCCCTTGCCGCGCACGTCGCCGATCAGCGGCTGTTCCATCATCAGGTTCTCGAAGCGCGCCTTGAGGTCGGCGCCCTTCACGGCCGAATCGGCGATGACGCCGTCCTGCAGGAAGTCGATGTTGGCCAGCGCAGCGGCACACGAGACGGGGTTGCCGCCGAACGTGCTCAGATGGTCGCCGATCTGGAAAGCGTCGGCGATGTCGGCGCGGGCGGTGAAGGCCGACAGCGGCCAGCCGTCGGCGATGCCCTTGGCCATGGTCATGATGTCGGGCTCGACACCGTAGTGCTCGATGGCGAACATCTTGCCGGTGCGTCCGAAGCCGCTCTGGACCTCGTCGGCGATGAACAGCACGCCCTCGTCGTCGAGGGTCTTCTTGACGACCTTGAAGTAGTCGTCCGGCGGCGTGATGATGCCGCCTTCACCCATGACGGGCTCGGCGATGAAGGCGCAGACGTCGCCCGAGAGGTGCAGGCGCATGACCTCGCTCACGCGGCGTGCGCAGAGCATGTCGCACTTGTCGGGCGTGGTCTCGGCGAAGCAGCGGTAGCAGTACGGCGTGGGCACGAAGGCGACGCCCGCCATGTAGGGGCCGCCGCCCTTCTTGCGCGCCGAGTTGCCGGTGACCGAGAGCGTGGCGAACGAGCGGCCGTGGAAGCTCGACTCGATGGCCACGAACTCGCGTTTGCCGGTGAAGCGCTTGGCGAGCCGGAAGGCGCCTTCGATCGCCTCGGCGCCGCCGTTGCCGAAGAACGTCTTCTGCAGCTTGCCGGGCGTGATCTCGGCGAGCTTCTCGGCGAGCGCGCCGACGCTCGGCACGTGGTACACGTACGAGCAGGCGTGCACGAGCTTGTCGGCCTGGGCCTTGGCGGCCTCGAGGACTTTGGTGTTGTGATGACCGGCGTTGGTCACGGAGATGCCGGCGAAGCAGTCGATGTACTCGGTGCCGTCGGCGTCGTAGAGATAGGCACCATCGCCGTGGTCGGCGACGACCGGCTCGACGCGCTTGACGAACCCGGTCATGACGTAGTCGCGATACTGGTCCTGGACAACACCCATGGTATCGACCACCCTTCGAAATGTCGGTTATGAGGAAGTGTGGGTGTGTGCGGGATTCTATCAGCCGGACGAGGGGTCGGCAGCCCGGTTCCGAGCCCACAACGCCGATTCGCGCGGCTTGGGGTGGCCCCCGTGTCCCGCGCATCGCCCACACAGTCGTTCGCGAGGAGTATCATCGTGGTATTCGTCGCTGCACGCCCAGCAGTGCGGATGTACCGTCGTCGGCCGACCATGACCAGGGGGCATGTCGATGGCCGCCGAGCCGCGCGAGCCCAGAAGGCCGACTCAGAATACAGCGCCGCGCAAGCAAAAGGCCTCCGCATCCGAGGCCTCTGTTCGGACGACGCCCGCTCGAACAAAGCGCGCCGCCGCGGCGCCGGACTTCCCCATCGTCGGCATCGGCGCCTCCGCCGGCGGCCTCGCCGCCATCGAGGAGTTCCTCTCCGCAATACCGACCGGCGAATCGCTGGGCATGGCGGTCGTGCTCGTGCAGCACCTCGACCCCGACCACGAGAGCCTGCTCCTCGACCTGGTCAAGAAGTACACCCCCATGGAGATCGCCTGGGCTGAAGATGGCATGGAGGTGCGTTCCGGCTGCGCCTATATCATGCCGCCCGACAAGAACATCGCTCTCGTTGGCGGCCGCCTGTGCCTCGGGCGGCCTGAGACGCCGCGCGGCCACCGACTGCCGATCGACTCCTTCTTCCGTTCGCTGGCCGCCGACCGGCACGAGCGCGCCGTGTGCATCGTGCTCTCGGGCACCGGCTGCGACGGAACCCTCGGCTTGCGAGCGATCAAGGGCGAGGGCGGCATGGCCATCGCCCAGACCCCCGAGACGGCCGCCTACGACGGCATGCCGCGCAGCGCTATCGCCACCGGCCTGGTCGACTACGTGCTATCGCCTGCCGACATGCCCGAGATGGTCCTCGGCTACGTGGGACGCGCTTTCGGGCGCACGCCAGAGCTCGCCCGAGCGACGCCCGAAGCCCCAGACCTGTTGCCGCAGGTGCTGCACGTGCTGCGCGACCGCAGCGGGCACGACTTCACGCACTACAGGGGCACCACCCTGCGCCGTCGCGTGGTGCGCCGCATGGTCCTCGCCAGGGTCGAGCGAATGGACGACTACGTCACCCTCCTGAAGAGCGACCACCTCGAGGTCGAGACACTGTTCCGCGAGCTGCTCATCGGCGTCACCACCTTCTTCCGCGATCCGCCCGCCTTCGAGGCGCTGGCGGCCGAGGCGCTCCCCCGGCTGATCGCCGCCCAGGCCCTCGATAGCCCCGTGCGTGTGTGGGTGCCGGCCTGTTCCACGGGCGAGGAGGCCTACTCGATCGCCATACTCCTGCAGGAGTTGGCCGACAGCGTCAAGCGCGACGTGTCCGTCAAGCTGTTCGCCACCGACATCGACACCGATGCGATCGAGCGGGCGCGCACCGGCGTGTACCCCATCAGCATCAGCGCCGATGTGTCGCCTGAGCGCTTGGCGCGCTTCTTCGTCCAGGACGGCGACACCTACCGGGTCGTCAAGTCCGTGCGCGACGGCATGATGTTCGCCGCGCATGACGTCACCAAAGACCCACCCTTCTCTAGACTCGACCTCCTAAGCTGCCGCAACCTGCTCATCTACATGGACGGCGAGCTGCAACAGAGGCTCATGTCCATGGCGTACACCGTGATCAACCCGAGCGGCTACCTGTTCCTCGGCAACTCCGAGAGCGTCGGCGACGCCGCCGACCTCTTTGCCCCGATCGACAAGAAGTGGAGGCTGTACCAGCGCCGGGACGCAGTCACCCCGCGGCAACATCTGCTGGCCTCGAAGATGTCGCCGGCCGCCGCCGCGGGCGCCAGCCAGCGCCCCTCGCCACGTGAGAAGCCGAAGGCCGTGCCCGTGCGCGTCCTGACCGAGAGGGCGCTGCTCGACAAACACACCCCAGCCTGCGTGGTCATCAACGCCGAGGGCGACGTGCTCTTCATCCACGGCCACACCGGGCGCTACCTCGAGCCGGCGGCCGGCGAGCCCGGCGGCAACCTCGTCAAGATGGCCCGCGAGGGCCTGCAGCGCGAACTCGCCGTCGGCGTGCACAAGGCCCTGGTGCAGAAGAAGGCGGTGCGCCACGAGCGCCTGCGTGTCGAGACCGACGGCGGTGTGTCGCTCGTCAATCTGATCATCGAACCGATGTCCGGACTCGACTCCGACAAGGGTGCGCTGCTGGTCCTCTTCGAAGACGTGCCCCCTGGCCGCAATGTCGTGGACGCGACCGCCGCGGAGCCCATGGCCGACTGGGACCAGCGCATCGCCGATCTCGAGCGCGAGCTCTCGGCCAAGGAGGAGTACCTTCGCACGACCGTCGAGGAGCTCGAGACCTCGAACGAGAAGGCCAAGTCGGCCAGCGAAGAGATGCTGGCCGCCAACGAGGAACTGCAGTCGGTCAACGAGGAGATGCAGAACTCCAGGGAGGAGCTCCAATCGCTCAACGAGGAGCTCGTGATCGTCAACAGCGAACTGCGGCAGAAGATGGAGGAGCTGGCGCGCGTCAACGACGACGTGAACAACATGATCGCCGGCACCGGCGTCGGCACGCTCTTCGTCGATCAGCAGCTCCGCATCCAGCGCTTCACCCCCGGGGTCACCGCGATCATGAACCTCATCCCGACAGATATCGGACGCCCTCTCGGCGACATCACGCAACGTCTCAAGGGCGACGTCGACCTGGTGGGCGCCGTGACCACGGTGCTCGAGACCCTGACCACCGTGGAGGCGCAGGTCGAAGACAGCGACGAGCGTTTCTACCAGATGCGCGCGCAACCCTACCGCACCCTCGAGAACGTGATCGAGGGCGGGGTGCTCACCTTCGCCGACGTCACCGACCAGCGGCGGCTGCAGGCAAAGCTCGACGATCTGAGCAGAGTCGCCGCCGAGGCCGGCCTTTTCGCCCAGAGCGTCCTCGATACCGTCCGCGAACCGCAGCTCGTACTCGACGGGGAACTCGCGGTGATGACCGCCAACAAGGCGTTCCTGGCGACCTTCGGGCTGTCGCCGGAGGCGGTCCTCGGCCGCCACCTGCGCGAGGTCTACGGCGGCGAATGGCTCCGGCCCGACCTGCTCGAGCTGCTGCTGAAGGTACTGCCCAAGAAGAAGAAGCTCGACGACTACGTGCTGAGCCTCAGCGGCGGAGCGCTGGGACCGTGCAAGGTCACGCTCAACGCTCTCGAGCTCCTCCAGACTCCCGAGAAGCGGCGTCTCATGCTGCTTACGGTGACCAACATCGACCGTGACGCCTGATGGCCGGCGCTCGACAGCCGCGCAGGAAGAAGGTAGCGCCGAGCGCGGCCGACGCACTCCGCCAGGATGCCGAGGAACGCCTCGACAGGCTCTCCGCCGACGCCGCCTCGCCGGTGCCCGAAGACGTCGCCGCCGTCGTCCACGACCTGCTCGTGCACCAGATCGAGCTCGAGATGCAGAACGAGACCATGCGCGAGACGCTAGCGAAACTCGAGGACTCTCGGCAGATGTATGTCGACCTGTACGACACGATCCCGGTCGGACACGTGACCGTCGACCGCGACGGGCTCATTCTGCGCGCCAACCTCTCCCTCGCGGACGTGCTCGGCACGCCGCGGGATTCGCTGATCGGGAGGTCCATGACCGCCTTGGTCGACAAGGACGACCAGGACGCCTACTACCTGCTTCGCCGCCGCCTTCTTGCGACGGCTCAGCCACAGGAGGCCGTCTTCCGGCTCGTCGACGCCGACGGCAGGACGTTCTGGGTGCAGGCACGAGCGGTGACCACGGGACCCGGCGCGGCGACTCCCGGGGCGTGTGAGATCGCACTGACCGACGTGACCGCGCGTATCGAGGCAGAGGAGGATCTGAAGACGGCCTCGCGGGAGCTGGATGCTCTCTACAACCACGCCCCATGCGCCTACCACTCGCTCGACGCGGACGGACTCTTCACGCGCGTCAACGATACCGAGCTCTCCTGGCTCGGCTACTCGCGCGACGAGATGGTCGGCAGGATGCACTTCCCGGACATCCTCACGCCCGATGGCCTGCCGACGTTCGCGGTCAACTTCCCCGAGTTCAAGCGGCGGGGCTTCGTCTACGGACTCGAGTTCGTCTTGAAACGCAAGGACGGCACGACGATCCCGGCACTCCTCAACTCGGTAGCCATCAAGGACTCCGGCGGCCGGTTCCTCTACAGCCTCTCCACGATGGTCGACATCGCCGCGATCACGCGAGCCCACGACGAGATCCGCCGTCTGAACGTCACCCTTGAGGACCGCGTGGTCCAGCGCACGACCGAGCTGACGGCGTCGATCGGCGAGCTGGAATCGTTTGCCTACTCGGTCGCTCACGATCTCAGAGCCCCCCTGCGTGCTCTCGACGGCTTTAGCCGGATGCTCCTCGACGACTATGGCGACGGGCTCGACGCAACGGCCCGAGAGTACCTCGGCCGGATACGTGAAGCCGACCAGAACATGGCCGCCCTGATCGACGGCCTGCTCGAGCTTTCGCGTCTGACCCGCAGCGAGCTTCGCCGGCAGACGGTCGACCTGAGCGAGCTTGCGTGCGAGATCGTTGCCGAGCTGCGTGAGGCCGCGCCCGATCGCCGGGTCGAGGTCGCGGTCGGCGTGGGCCTTCAGGCCCACGCCGACCGCGACCTCACCCGCGTCCTGCTTGCCAACCTGATCGGCAACGCTTGGAAGTTCACCTCGAAACACGAGTGCGCGAAGATCGAGGTGGGCGCGGTCGTGAACGAGGGCGAGCGTGTCTTCTTCGTGCGTGACGACGGCGCCGGTTTCGATATGCGATACGTCGACAAGCTTTTCGGCGCCTTCGAGCGCCTGCACGCCGCGGACGAGTTCGAAGGCACGGGCATCGGCCTGGCCACGGTGCAGCGCATCGTCCATCGACACGGCGGCCGTGCCTGGGCCGAGGGTGCGCTGGACAAGGGGGCCACCTTCTGGTTCACGCTGCCGGACGACGCCGACATGGCCACTGCTCGCTAGCACGCGCCACAGGGCCGGGCAGCCGCGCGCCGCGTCTGGCGCGGCCGCCGGCGGGTTCCTTTTCTCGCGACACCCGACTGGTCAAGTTCGCCCAAGCTCGGCAGGTCGACGCTCGCTTTGGGCCTACGCTATACTTCAGGTAGTTCTCAAAGTGGACAGTGGATCCAGCGGAAAACCACCTCGCGGCAAGCCCTGACGATCACGGCGCGCCTGCCGTCTCGCGTGAAGGAGAGTGTATGTCGACGGGTACTTCCCCCAAGTCCACCGGGGCTGCGCTTGTCCTCGGCGGCGGCGTCGCGGGTATCCAGTGTTCGCTCGACCTGGCCGAGGGCGGGTACAAGGTCTACCTCGTCGAGAAGGCGCCCGCCCTGGGCGGCCACATGGCGCAGCTCGACAAGACCTTCCCCACCAACGACTGCTCGATGTGCACGCTGGCGCCCAAGCTGGTCGAAGCCGGAAGGCACCTCAACATCGAGATCCTCACCAACTCCGAGCTCCAGGGACTCGCGGGTGATCCGGGCAACTTCACGGCGTCGATCTACCACCATGCTCGCTTCGTCGACCCCGACAAGTGCACGAGCTGCGGCGAGTGCGTACCGGTCTGCCCCATCACGGTCAAGGACCAGTACAACGAGGAGCTCGGCGAGCGCAAGGCGATCTACAAGCTTTACCCCCAGGCGATCCCCAGCACGTACGCCGTCGACAAGAAGGGATATGCGCCCTGCAAGAGCGCCTGCCCGGTCGAGACGTCCGCGCAGGGCTACATCGCGCTCATCGCCGAGGGACGCTTCGCCGACGCCTACCGTGTCGCGGCTGAGCCCAACCCGTTCCCATCGGTCTGCGGCCGCATCTGCGCCCACCCGTGCGAGACGGCCTGCACACGTGGGTCCGTCGACGAACCGCTCGCCATCGCCGGCCTCAAGCGCTTCGTCTGCGACGTCGCCGGCCCCAAAGAACTGCCCGACAAGCTGCCGGTGACCTACGACGAGAAGGTCGCCATCATCGGCGCCGGACCGACCGGCATGTCGTGTGCTCGCGACCTCGCCCAGCTCGGCTACGCCACCACCGTCTTCGAGGCGCTGCCGGTCGCGGGCGGCATGCTGCGCGTCGGGATCCCCGACCATCGCATGCCGCCCGACGTGCTGCAGCGTGAGATCGACCAGATCTGCGCCTTGGGCGTCGACCTGCGCCTCAACCAGCGCTGCGGCGCCGACTTCACGGTCGACGGCCTGCTCGCCGACGGTTACAAGGCCGTCTTCATGGCCCCCGGCCTGCATGCCAGCGCGCCCTCACCCGTCAAGGGTGACGACCTGGCCGGCTGCCTGCCCGCGGTCGAGTTCCTGCGTGGCGTCAACCTCGGTGAGGCGCCCTCCGTCGGCGACCGCGTGGTCGTGATCGGCGGCGGCGACGTGGCTTTCGACGCGGCGCGCGCCGCGTCGCGCCTCACGTCGCCGAACGGCAAGGCCCCCGAGGTCACCATCGCCTATCGCCGCTCGCGCGACGAGATGCCCGCCTCGGCCGAGGAGATCGACGAGGGCATCGACGAGGAGATCACGATCCACTACCTCGTCGCTCCGGTCGAGATCACCGGCGCCGGTGGCAAGGTCGCCGGCATCAAGCTGCAGAACTGCAGGCTGGGCGAGCCCGACGAGAAGGGCCGCCGGCGCCCCGAGCCGATCGAGGGCTCGTTCGTCGACATCCCCTGCGACACCGTGATCGTCGCCATCGGCCAGGCCATCGTCGAGGACTTCAACAAGGGCCTCGACAAGGTCGAGGTCGAGTGGAATGCGGTCAAGATCGACGCCGACACGATGGCCACGGGCCATCCCGGCGTGTTCGCCGGCGGCGATGTCGCGCCGCTCGGTCCCCTCACGGCGATCGAAGCCATCGCCGCCGGCCGCAAGGCCGCCGTCAACATCCACAACTACCTGCGCGGCGAGCACCTTGCCGGCTGGCTGCCGGTGCCGCTCGCCGAGGCGCGGCCCGACGACGCCGTCCTCGCCGCCACTCCCAAAGAGGCGCGCGTCCACATGCCCGAGTGGCCCGGCTCGGAGCGCCGCCGCACCTGGGTCGAGGTCCGCAAGGGCTACACCGAGGAGCAGGCGGTGGCCGAGGCCAAGCGCTGCCTGGCCTGCGCCGTCTGTTCGGAGTGCATGGAGTGCGTGCGCGCCTGCGGCCCCGGCGCCCTGCTCCACGAGGAGCGCGACGCCACCCTCGAGGTCGAGGTCGGTGCGGTCGTCATGGCCACGGGCTACGACGCGCACGATCCCGGCGACAAGGGCGAGTACGGCTACCGCCGCTATCCCAACATCCTTTCGGCGCTCGAGTACGAGCGCATGCTGTCGGCCAGCGGCCCCTCGCAGGGCGAGATCCAGCGCCCCTCAGACGGCCGCCACCCCACGAAGGTCGCCTTCATCCAGTGCGTCGGTTCGCGCGACCAGGAGCACGAGTACTGTTCGTCGGTGTGCTGCATGTACGCCAACAAGCAGGCGATGCTGACGATCGACCACCAGCCCGACTGCAAGCCCAGCGTCTTCCTCATGGACATGCGCGCGATGGGCAAGGGTTTCGACGCCTTCTACCAGCGGGCGCTGGACATGGGCGTCGAGTTCGTGCGTTCGCGGCCCTCGAACATCAAAGAAGATCCCGCGACCAGCGACCCGCTCATCACGTGGGAGGACGAAGCCGGCGCGCTGCACACCGACCGCTACGACATGGTCGTGCTGTCGGTCGGCCTCGAACCGTCGCGCAAGACGCAGGAGGTGGCCGGCAGCCTGGGCGTCGCGCTCAACCGTCACGGCTTCTGCGAGCTCGAGGAGTTCAAGCCGCTCGATACGTCACGGCCCGGCGTGTTCGTCGCCGGCCCGTTCGGCGAGCCCAAGGACATCCCCGACTCCGTCGCCCAGGCGTCGGCCGCCGCCGCCCAGGTCATGACCGGACTGTCGGACTCACGCGGCACGCTCACGGTCGACAGGCAGTACCCGCCCGAACGCGAGGTGGTCGGCGAAGAGCCGCGCGTCGGTGTCTTCGTCTGTCACTGCGGCTCCAACATCGCCGGCGTGATCGACGTCGAGGGCGCCGCCGAGTATGCGCGCAAGCTGCCCGGCGTGGTCTACGCCAACGACACCATGTACACATGCTCGTCAGACTCGCTGACCCTCATCAAGGAGATGGTCGAGGAACACGATCTCAACCGTGTCGTGGTGGCGAGCTGCACGCCGCGCACCCACGAGCCGATCTTCCAGGACACCCTGCGCGAGGCCGGTCTCAACCCGTTCCTCTTCGAGATGGCCAACATCCGCGACCAGGCGTCGTGGGTGCACCGCGACGACCCCGAGGGGGCCACGCAGAAGGCCAAGGACCTTATCCGTATGAGCGTCGCGCGAGCCCGTGAGCTCGAACCGCTCTACAAGATCGATGTACCGCTCACCCATGCGGCCGTGGTCGTCGGCGGCGGCGTCGCCGGCATGACCGCCGCCGCCGCCCTCGGCGAGATGGGCTACGAGGTGCACCTCGTCGAGCGCGGCGAGCGGCTCGGCGGGCGCGTGCTGGAGATCGACAGGACCGTCCGCGGCGGCAAGCCCGCCGAGTTCGTCGCCGCGCTCGAGCAGCGTGTGATCGACAACCCCAACGTGAAGATCCACCTCGCGTCCAGACTCGCCGACTTCCACGGCTTCATCGGCAACTTCTCGAGCGTCATCGAAGCGGCCGACGGGGCCCGCAGCAGCATCGACCACGGCGTGGTGATCGTCGCCACCGGGGCGCAGGAACAGCGCCCCGAGGTCTTCGGCCTGGGCAGCGGCCAGAAGGTCGTCACCGGCATGGACCTCGAGCACATGCTGGCCACCGACGACCCACGCGTGGCCAAGGCGAAGTCGGTCGGTTTCATGCTCTGCGCCGGCTCGCTCGACGAGAACAAGCCCTACTGCTCGCGCACCTGCTGCACGCAGAGCATCAAGAACGCGATCAGGCTGAAGGAGGCCGACCCCGACCGGCCGGTCTACGTCTGGTTCAAAGAGGTCCGCACCTTCGGCCTGACCGAGGAGTACTACACGCGCGCCCGCGAGCTGGGCGTCATCTTCACGCGCTACGACAACGGCGAGAAGCCGCAGGTGAGCGCCAACGGCTCGGTCCAGGTCGACTACCGCGACCCGTACCTCGACATGCACATCGGGCTGCCGGTCGACCTGCTCGTGCTGGCCACGCCGACGGTGCCCAACGACGGCAACGACGAGCTCTCCAAGCTGCTCAAGGTGCCGCTCACGGCCGACGGCTTCTTCCTCGAGGCGCACGTCAAGTTGCGCCCCGTCGACTTCTCGAGCGAGGGCATCTTCCTCTGCGGCGCCGCGCACTACCCCAAGGGCATCGACGAGAGCATCTCACAGGCCTACGCGGCCGCCGGCCGCGCCGCGGCCGTCCTTGCCAAGCCGGTGCTCAAGGCCGGCGGCGTGGTGGCCGAGGTCGACCAGGACAAGTGCGCCGCCTGCCTGACATGCGTGCGTGTCTGTCCCTACGAGGTGCCGATCATCGACCCCGTGGTCAAGAAGGCACACATCGAGGCCGCCGCCTGCCAAGGCTGTGGCGTCTGCGTCAGCGAGTGCCCCGCCAAGGCGATCGAGCTGCACCATTACACCGACGCGCAGATCTTCGCCAAGGAAGAGGCGCTGACCATGGAGCTGATGTGAGATGGCCGACGACCGGAGGGGAGGGACGATGACCGAGCCGACCACCACCGCTGCCGGCGTGCCCGAAGAGCAGCTCCCGGCCAACGAAGGCTTCGAGCCCGAGATCATCGTCTTCGCCTGTCACTACTGCGCCTATGCGGCCGCCGACCTTGCCGGTAGCATGCGCCTGCAATACCCGACCAACATCCGCATGATCAAGCTGCCCTGCACGGGCAAGATCGAGGTCATCCACCTGCTCAAGGCGCTCGAGGCCGGCGCCGACGGCGTCTACGCCGCCGGCTGCATGGAGGGCGAGTGCCACTACCTCAAAGGCAACCTCTGGGCGCGCAAGCGCGTTGACTACGTCAAGAAGCTGCTCGACGAGCTGGGCATCGATCCCGGTCGCGTCGAGATGTACAACATGTCGTCGGCCATGGGGCCGGCCTTCGCCGAGACTGCGCGTCGAGTTCACGGCGCGCATCCGGCGGCTCGGCCCCAACCCGGTGCGGCCCCGCGAGGGCTTCACCGCCGCCGAGGTCGTCCGCGCTCACATGGCGGACGTGGCCATGCCCGACGGAGGCCTGAGGCCGAAGCCGGCGCCGACACCACCCCAGTCTCATGACCGCGATCTTCGTGGAGGAAGGACAGTCGAGATGATCACAGCCGAACGCAAGCCCTTCGACGAGATCTACGGTCTGACCGCAGGGCACGACAAGGTGCTGGTGGCCGGCTGCGACACCTGCGTCGCGGTCTGCCTGACCGGCGGAGAGAAAGAGGCCGAGATCCTCGCGGCAGAGCTGCGCATCAAGGCCAAGGAGGACGGCCGCGACGTGCAGATCGAGCACACTGCGGCGATCCGCCAGTGCGAGTGGGAGTACCTCGACGCGATCGCCGCCAAGGTCGAGCGAGTACCCCGTGGTGCTCAGCATGGCCTGCGGCATCGGCATCCAGTCGATGGCCGAGAAGTTCGTCGCCCAGGCTCGTGATGCCGGCCGTCAACACCAACATGCTGGGCATGCCCCAGGAGCACGCCGTCTGGCTCGAACGCTGCGGCGCCTGCGGCGACTGCGTGATCGGCGAGACGGCCGGCGTCTGCCCCGTGGTGCGCTGCTCGAAGAGCCTCATGAACGGTCCCTGCGGCGGCTCGCACGACGGTCTCTGCGAGGTCGCGACGCCCGACAAGGAGACATCGAATGCGCCTGGGCGCTGATCTACGACCGCCTCAAGGCGCAGGGTCGCGAGGAGCTGATGCTCAAGTTCCGGCCGCCCAAGGACTGGTCGAAGTCCAGCTCGGGCGGCCCACGCAAGATGGTGCGCGAGGAGGCGAAGCCGGTATGACCGAGACAGCGACGTTGAAGGCCGGCAGCAACCTCGAGAAGGTGTTCGCCGCCGGCAAGTTCGCGGTCACCGCCGAGTGCGGCCCGCCCAAGTCGGCCGACGGCCAGCGTCATCGTCGACAAGGCCAAGCTCCTCGCGGGCGTTCGTCGATGCCGCCAACATCACCGACAACCAGACCGCCGTCGTGCGCATCTGCTCGATGGTCTCGGGCCATCTGCGCCATGGACAACGGGCTCGAGCCGATCATGCAGATGACCTGCCGCGACCGGAACCGCCTCGCCATGCAGGCCGACATCCTCGGCGCCGCCGCCATCGGCATCAAGAACATCCTCTGTCTGACCGGCGACCACGGCAGCTTCGGCAACCACCCCCAGGCCAAGGGCGTGTTCGACCTCGACGCGATCCAGCTCATCCGCATGTTCAAGGACATGCGCGACGACGAAGAAGTTCGACTGCGGCGAGGAGATGGACGTCGAACCGCGGCTCTTCATCGGCTGCGCCGAGAACCCGTTCGCCACCCCGTATGAGTTCCGCGCCCTGCGGCTGCAGCAAGAAGGTCGAGGCGGGCGCCGACTTCATCCAGACGCAGTGCATCTTCAACATCCCCAAGTTCAAGGAGTGGATGGAGGAGGTGCGCGCCCTGGGCCTGCACAAGGAGGTCAAGATCATGGCCGGCATCACGCCGCTCAAGGGCGCCGGCATGGCCAAGTACATGAAGAACTTCGTTCCGGGCATGGACGTGCCGCAGGAGATCGTCGACCGCATCGGCGCGGTCGAGAAGGGCGCGCCCATGCAGGCCGAGGGCAAGAAGATGGCCGTCGAGATGATCAAGGAGCTCGCCGAGGTCGAAGGCGTGGCCGGCGTGCACGTCATGGCGGTCGAGTGGGAGCCGGCCGTGCCGGAGATCGTCGAGGCGGCCGGCCTGCTGCCGCGCCCGGCCGTGGCATAGCGGGAAGGGAGGTGTCGTGATGACCACGATCGACGCCACGCTCGCCCGCCGCGTCAACCTGGGCTCGGGCGAGAACGCCTACAAGTGCTACCAGTGCAAGAAGTGCAGCACGGGGTGTCCCGGTCGCCGAGTTCGGCGACCTGCACCCCGCGCAGATCATGCGCGCCGTGCAGATCGGGGCGGTCGACGCGGCCGTCGACAGCCGCTTCATCTGGCTGTGCACCGGCTGCGAGACCTGCACCACGCGCTGCCCGCAAGGCATCGACATCGCGGCCGTCATGGACGAGCTGCGCATGATCGCCCGCGAGGAGGGCCGTGTGCGCAAAGACGCGCCCTTCGCCAACATCCTCAAGCTCAACTACGACTCGTTCCGCCGCTGGGGCCGCCTCTACGAGGTCGAGCTCCTGGCGCTCGACAAGGCCACGCGGCCGTCGGGCATGATGGACGACGTCGCGATGGGCATCCGCATGTTCCTCAAGGGCAAGATCAGCGTCATGCCGACGATCGGCGATCGTGCCCAGATGAAGCGTATGGCCGGCATCGCCGACCGCATCACTCACGACAAGCGCGCCGTCGCGCGGGCGATGGACCTGCCCGGCGACGACGCTACCGGGGGTGCCTCATGAGCCGCGTCGCCTACTACCCGGGCTGTTCGCTGCACGGCACGGCCAAGGAGCTCGACAGCTCGTTCATCGGCACCGCCGCGAAGCTCGGCCTCGATCTCATGGAGATCCCCGGCTGGGAGTGCTGCGGCAACACCGCGGCGCACGCCACGAACCGCCTGCTGGCCACTGCCCTGCCGGCCAACGAGATGGCCAAGGTCAAAGACGACATGGGCCTCGACAAGGTCGCCGTGCCCTGCGCGGCCTGCTTCGCGCGCTTCATGGCGACCAACAACGCGATGGCCGACGACGAGACCGCGCAGCGACGTCGCGCAGGTCGTCGGCCGCCATTACGCCGGCGACGTCGGCGTGCTCAACCTGGTCGACATCTACCACGACGAGGTCGGCCTCGAGACCCTGCGCGCGAACGTCGTCAAGCCGTTCGACGGGCTCAAGGTCGCCGCCTACTACGGCTGCCTGCTGACGCGCCCGCCGAAGGTCACTCTCGCCGAGGATCCCGAGTACCCCACGCACATGGACGAGGTCCTCGAGGCGCTGGGCTGCGAGCCGATCGCCTGGACGTTCAAGACCGACTGCTGCGGCGCGTCGCTGGCGCTCTGCGAGCAGGCCATCGTGATCGAGCTCGTACGCAAGATCGTCGTCAACGCCCGTGACTGCGGCGCCCAGGCGATCGCCTGCGCATGCCCGCTGTGTCAGGTCAATCTCGATACCCGCCAGGGCGACATCGCCAGGACCGACCCCGCGTGGGCGGCGATGCCGATCGTCTACCTCAGCCAGTTCGTCGGCCGCGCCGTCGGCGTGAGCGCGGCCGAGCTCGGCTTCAAGAAGCACATGGTCCCGGTCGAGGCGACGCTGGCCTAGAAGACCTGGGGCGGGGGTGGGCGGGCTTGCGCCCGCCCACCCCCGCCCCCCTTTCCGCCTCGCGCGAGCTCGTCGAGGCGACACAGGTCCCCGCTCTCAGGCATTCCGTCCCTGCCGCCTGCTATGGTCGCTGTGGCGGGGGAGTCCTTGCGTCACCGAAGGGAGCGCCATGCCCGAAACCACCGTCGACGCCGGTCACGTCGTGTGGCTTGCCTGGCTGCCCGAAGCCTTGCCCGGCCACGCCAGGCCGGCAGGGCCCGAGGCGCTCGACGAACTCACCCGGCGGTTCTTTCCGTGCTCGCTGCAGCGCTGGCTGCTCGATCTCCTCGACTCGCCGGCCGACCCACAACACGACGCTCCACGGCGGGCGCCGGGGCGACCCTGACGACCGGCCGTAACGCCGACCGGTCCCGCGGTGCGTCACAGCGGCCGCGCTACCCCCGGCGGCCGGAGGGGCGGGGGCTGCTCCCCCTGGGGGAGCAGCCCCCGCCCCCAACGTCACCTCTTCAGACTGAGCCCAGGTTCGCCCTGCAGGGCGACGACGTGCGCGTCATCGCCCGGTAGCCTTCGAGGCAGACACCAACCCTCGTCACGGAGGCGGTCATGAAGACACTTGCCAGGTCCCTCAAGAAGTCCCGCGTCGCCGCACTCGTGGCGGGCGTCGCCGTCCTGGCGCTGGCGGCGCTTCCCGCCGCCGCGCTGGCGGCGCCCAGCACCGGCGCCGACGTCCATCGCTCCGACCCGACCATCGTCAAGGCCGGGACCGACGTCTATGTCGCGCCGGGCGAGGTGGTCGACTCGGTCGTCGTGTTCGGCGGCGACGCGGTCATCGCGGGCACCGTCCTCAGGCGCGTCGTCACGTTCGGTGGCGACATCAGCGTGCCGCGACGGTGCCAGCGTGGGCACGTGGGCGCGAACCGGCGAAACGTCGGTCGTCGCGGTCGGCGGCACCACCACCGTCGCCCCCGGCGCCGCGGTCAGCGGCCGGATCCGCACCCTCCACGACCTCTCGGCCGGCGAGGCGCTCATCGCCGGCGCCGTAGCCCTCGTCGTCATCGCCGTCGGGGTGCTTGCCGTCACCGCCGCGGCCGCCCTCGGTCTGGCGATCGTCCTTGGCCCGATCGCGGCCATCATCGCCCTCATCGTGTGGCTCGCCCGGCGCGAGGGGCGCAAGCACGAGCTACCCCCGGCCGAGACGCCGTCACAGGGCCCCGAGGCCGGCGCGACGGCCTGACGTGGCCGATCCACAAGAGCGCACCTCGATCGGAAGAGGGCGGGCGGGCCTTGAGCCCGCCCGCCCTCTTTCCGTTCGATCTCGACTGGCCACCGGCGTCTGCGGGTACCGTGGCTCCGACACAAAGGGGCAAGGGAGGGGATGGCAGTGGACGAGATCGCACCCGGGATCTACCGTTGGACCGCGCCCCATCCCGAGTGGCGCACACGGATCGACTGGGGTCACGAGGTGGCGAGCTACGCCCTGGCCGACGGCGAACGGCTCTCGCTGGTCGATGCCCTGCTGCCTGCGGCCGGCACGAAGCGCAGGGACGAGGTCGACCGTACACTCGACGACCTCGCCGGCGCGGCGAGCAGCATCGACATCCTCGTCACGATCCCCTACCACACACGGAGCGCCGAAGAGCTGTACCGGCGTTACAACAACGCCGGTGAGACGTCGATCTGGGGACATCCGGCGGTGGCCAAGCGCTTTCACGAGCCCAGCACGCCGCTGCGCGAGATCGCGCCCGGTGTCTTGGGCGCGACCGGTACGACCGCCCTGCGCATCGGCAACCCGCGACGCTTCGAGACGCCGCTGTACTTCCCCGCCCACCGAGCGATCGCCTTCGGCGACGCGGTGATCGGCATCGACGGCGGACTGCGCGTCTGGCAGCAGGCGTCGACCGATCCCTCCTGGCACCTGCGGCGCTTCGTGCCGACCATGCGGCCTTTGCTCGAGCTCGACGTCGAGTGTGTCCTGGTCACCCACGGCGCGGCAGTGCTGCACGACGGGCGGCGCGCGCTTGGACTCGCCCTCGACGCGGGGCCTTGGGACTACCGCGGCTAAGCCGCGGGTGCGATACAGTTGGCGCAGACCCTCAAGGAGGCTGTGCATGACCATGTTCTTCCAGCGCGGCGGCATCGACGCCGACCATCTGCCGCTCGTGCTGCGCAACCTGCCGGTCGACACGAGCTTCGCCGACGAAGACGACGTCCTGCGCTTCTGGTCCGGCGCCACCTACAAGACCTGCGACCCGCACTACATCGGTCGCGACATCCGCGACTGTCACCCCGAGAACACGCTCGAGGCTCTCGAGGACGTGCTGGCCCGGTTCAAGAGCGGCGAGCGCGACACCGCCGAGGGCTGGCACACCGAGAATGGGCGCTTCAGATACACGCGTTACACGGCGGTCCGTGACGACACTGGGGTCTACCGGGGCATCCTCGAGGTCAACGCCGACCTCACCGAACTCCGTGCGCTCGAGGGCGAGCAGGCGCTCCCCGGCTGGTGAGCGCGCGGGCGCTTCAGCGCCCGCGCTTGCCCGCGCTTCTCAGTCGAGTGTGAACTCGTGGACACATGCCGGATCGCCTTCGATGATCGAGGCGGTCTGGCGATGCGCCGCGGGGCCCACGCCGACCAGGCCACAGAGCATGCCGCTACTAAGCCCGCAGACGACCTCGGGATGTTCGCGGGCGATCTCGAGGTAGAGGCAATTGTTGACCCGAAGAACGACCGTACCTTCGCGGCTCTCGATCTGCGGGCTGCAGCCTCTCTCGTTCAGCAGCGCAGTCACCGCAGCGACATTGAAGGTGCCGTCGGCGAGCCGCTGCCCTCCGGGCAGGCCGGCGACCGCCTCGGCCCCGACCTCGAGGCCGATCTCTTCGGCCAGCTGCGACGACCGGCCGTTCAGACGTGACGCGAGACGGACGAGCATCGCCGCGAGCCCTTCGTAGCGGCGTGGAGGAAGCTGGATCTCGAGCCGCTCGTCGGACGGCGAGTAGACTTTGGCGGGGCGTCCTCCGCGAGGATTGCGCCGGCTCGCCACCTTCAGAAGACCGGCCTCGGCCAGCTTCTCGAGATGTGACCGCGCGACCGTGCGATGGAGCCCGAACTGCTGGGCGGTCTCGCCCGCCGTCACCGGCTCGGACGTCGAGACGACGTGGCGGTAGATGGCGAACCTGGTCGAGTCACCAAGTGCGCCCCCCAAGACCCCCAACAGTGACAGATCCCAGTCTTGCACGACTCCCATCGGATTCACTATACATCCGGCCTCAGAGTGCCACAAACGGTGCCCGTCAGGCGCGCGGGTGCGGGCGGGCGCGGGCATGGCCCGCGCCCGCCCAGGGTATCTCCCCCACGCCACCCAACCGGGCCGAAAGGACAGCCATGATCAAGGTCAGGAGCTTCACGACCCCCATCAAGATCTTCGCGACCATCAGGGAGTTGACCGAGCTCGACGAGACGGTCACCGGCTTCCTGGCCGACGAGGGCGCGACCGCTGTGTATTCGGTGTGCGACGCTACGACGGCAGGCGACACGGGCGAGACGATCGGCCTGATCCGGGTGGTCGCCTACGAGGCGTAGTATCATTCCCTGCGCAGCGGACTGAAACGAACGCTCTGCGAACGCTCGGATCGCCGCCCACACGACCATGACGAGCACTGCCGACACCATCCGCATCCTGAGCGAGGCGCTCACGCTCGAGCGCGAAGCGACGGACCGCTACGCGGCGCATCAGCGTGCCACCTCCGATCCGCGATTGTTCGTGTTCTGGGAGGGCCTGCGTCGCAACGAAGCCGAGCACCACGCGGATCTCGAGGCCGCATTGGCACGCCTCGGGGCCGGGCGAGCATCTGCGGGCGGGCCCGATGACTGACCGAGGCAACGTCGGCGCTCTCGCCACGCTTCGCTCCGACCTCGAATTCGAGCAGCGAGCGATACGGCTCTATGCCGACCTGGCCAAACGGCTCGACGATCCCGAGCTCAAAGAGGCCCTGCGCGCACTCGCGCGAGCCGAATCGGGTCACGCGCGGGGTCTCAAGGCGATGATCGCCGACATCGAGTCCGCCGGCTACCCCGTCCTCTTCTTCTGCCCCGTCTGTGGCTGGCAACTCGATCTGGGCGCCGATCCGCCGGCCGGCACGGCGATCACCTGCCCGATGTGCTCGGTCACCTTCAGGCTCTCGCTCGTTGAGGGCGATTTCGTCCTCGATCGGGTGGAGGCCTGAATGCTCGATCAGTTCATCAAGGCCAACCTGGGCCTGTGGAACAAGTGGACCGAGGTCCACGAGGCCTCCGAATTCTACGATCTCGAAGGGTTCAAGGCCGGCAAGCTCGCCCTGCGGCCGCTCGAGATCGAGGAACTGGGCGACGTCCACGGAAAGGCCTTGCTCCACCTGCAGTGCCACTTCGGGCTCGACACGATGAGCTGGGCGCGCTTGGGCGCCACGGTCACCGGCGTCGACTTCTCGGAGAAGGCGATCGAACTCGCTCGCAGCCTCGCGACCGAGCTGCAGATCCCGGCGACCTTCGTGCACTCCACGATCGACGATCTCGACACCGCCCTGAGCGGCGACTTCGACATCGTCTTCACATCGTACGGCGCGATCGAGTGGCTGCCCGACCTCGGCCGCTGGGCGCGCACGATCGATCACTTCCTGCGACCCGGCGGGACCTTCTACATGGTCGAGATCCACCCCTTCGCCCAGATGCTCGACGACATCGACGACCATCCCGACCTGCGCTTCGTGGGACCATACTTCCCCACCAGCCAGCCGCAGCGCTTCGACATCCGCGGCTCGTATGCCGATCCCGACGCGCCGGTCAAGGCGGTCGCCTACAGCTGGACACACGATTTCGCCGAGATCATCAACGCGCTGCTCGGCGTCGGGCTGCAGCTCGAGTTCCTGCACGAGTTCCCCTATTCGGTGGCGCCCTTCGGCAGGTCGATGAAGCGCGCAGACGACGGCTGGTACTACCTGCCGGACCGCCGCGACGTGCCGTTTCTGTACTCGATCAAAGCGACCAAGCCGGAGACCAGATGACGGACGGCGGCGGCCCGGTCGACGACGTCTACCGGGCCGCGAACATCGCCCTCTGGGACGAGCTCACCGCGATCCACGAGCGCTCGGCGTTCTACGATGTCCAAGGCTTCCTCGGCGGCCGAAACACGCTGCGGCGGCCCGAGCTCGACGAGCTCGGGCCGCTCGTCGCCGGCCGCTCGCTGCTGCATCTGCAATGCCATTTCGGCCTCGACACGCTGAGCCTGGCACGCATGGGCGCCGCCGTGACCGGCGTCGATTTCTCCGGCGAGGCCGTCGCCCTGGCGCGGCGGCTCGCCGCCGAGACGCGCCTGCCGGCGACCTTCATCGAATCGGACATCTACGAGCTGACGGGTCTGCTCGACGAGCGCTTCGACATCGTGTTCACGTCGTGGGGAGTGCTCATCTGGCTCTCAGACCTGACCGCGTGGGCGCGTCTGATCGCCGATCGCCTTCTGCCCGGCGGCGTCTTCTACATCGCCGAATTCCACCCCTTCGCCTTCGCCCTCGACGACGAAGTCGACTATGCCCGGGCGGGGCGTGACTACTACTTCCACCAGCCGAAGCCCCACGCCTGGACGAACGACGGCGGCGGGAGCTATGCCGACCGCGCCGCCCGTGTGAAAGCGCCCGTCCAGTACGAATGGAACCACCCCCTCGGCGAGATCGTCAGCTCTCTGCTACGGGCTGGGTTGACGATCGAGTACCTGCACGAGTTCCCGGAGACCACCGGCGGCCTCGACTGGCCGTGTCTTGCGACCGGCCCCGACGGCATCACGCATGTGCGTGGCCTTGAGGGGCAGTTCCCGCTTTCGTTCTCGCTGCTGGCGACCAAGCGCTGACCGGCGCCGGTCGGCCGCGGCGGCGCTCGTCGCCGGCGATTGTGGGCCCTGATGAACGGATGTAGGGTCATCGTGCGTCAATCTCTTTGATGCCACCGCGTCATGGGTGGGGGGTACCGACAACACGGAGGAGCCATGAGGCATTCATTCCGGCAGGCCCACAGACGACTCGCGCTGCTCTTGCCGTTCGCGTTGCTGGCGATCGTCGCCTGGGCCCTGCTCGTCGTGGGCTCGGCAAGCGCTGCGCCGACCGAGCCCACGATCTCGCTCGACGACCTCCGCACCGCCATTGCCGGCACCCCCGGCGGCGTCGACGGCTACTTCAAGACGGTGCTCGAGGGCTCGACCATCACGCCCGTCAGCTGCAAGATCCTGGCCGTGGTCGACGGCGCCAACGACGACGGCAGCCCGCTCATCATGTTCCGTGTGACCGACGCGACAGTCCTCGGGCTGGGCGGCGTCGCCGAAGGAATGAGCGGCAGCCCATTGTTCGTCAGCGGCGCTCCCGACAAGCTCGCCGGCGCAGTCTCCTACGGCTACTACCTGACGGTGGACGGCCTCGGCCTGGCGACCCCCATCGATCTGATGACCTCGGTCGAGAGCAAGTATCAGCTCGACGGTAGCGCACCGAGCGTGACTGCCGGCCCGACGTCGCTAGGCCTCAGGCTGCTGCCCGATCCGGTGGTGCCGAAGGTACAGACTCGCCGACTGGCGCAGCCCGTCCGCGCCGCCGGCACGACCATCCGCCGGGTGCTCATCGCGCGCAGCCTGAAGGCTGCGCGCACCCTCAAGCCCGCGGCCGGCACGGCCGTGATGGTGCCGCTCGACATGGTAGAGGTCGGCGGCCTGCCGAAGGGCAGTCAGGCCTTCAAGGCCCTGTCCAGCCGGCTCGAGAAGCGCGGCATCAACGTCGTCCTGGCCGGAGGCGGCAGCGGCGGCTCGGCGAGCTTCTCTACGCCCCTCGAGGGCGGTGCCTCACTGGCCGCGGTCATCTGCTCCGGCGACTTCTGGATGGCCGGCGTCGGGACCGTCACCTACGCACACGACAACGTCGTCGTCGGCTTCGGCCACCCACTTGAGTTCGCCGGACCGTGCGGCTACGGCATGGCCAACGCGGACGTCTACGGCATCTGGAACACGCTCGACGCCCCCTTCAAGATGGTATCGCTCGGAGCGACACAAGGCACCGTCACCCAGGATCGTCTCTACGGCATCGCCGGCGTGCTCGACCCCGCTCCGGCCGAGGTTGCAGTGGACGCATCGGCCACACTGGGCGGGGACAAGGTGGACACGACCACGACCATGCCGCAATGGGTGGCCGACAGCCCCGACTGGGGCAGCTACGTTGCGGCCGACGCCTGCTACGCCCCCGTCTGGCGCGTCACCGACAGCTACAACTTCCCGGGCTACGAGGTCTCTCATCTGGTGGTGAACGTCGCCGACCAGGCCGACACGACCTACCCGGTCACGCGTGACAACGTCTGGGACGACACCTACGACGTCGGCTACTCAGCGGGCTGGGAGATCTACAGCGTCATCGACGAGCTGCAGTGGAATCCAAACGGAACCGCTCCCGCCACGCTGACCGGCATCGACTTCAGCGCGGCCCTCTCGCCCGACCACCATAGTATGCGGCTGCTCGACTTCAAGATCCCCGGCGGTCTGAAGATCGGCGACAATACCGTCCACGTCGTGATGCGCGGCTACGGCGACAACATAGACAAATCGCGCGACCTGACCCTCACCCTGCCACCCAAGACGCCGAAGAGCGGCTTCATCGAGCTGTACGGCAACGGTGAGTATGCCGGCTGGTGGGGCTACTCCGGTGACACCTCTTCGGCGGGCACGGCCGCCGCTCCGCCGGCGACCGTCGCCGACCTCGTCGCCGACATCAACGCCTGGGGCCACAACGACGAGGCTGTGCTCGACTTCTATCCGTCGAGCGACAGTCCCCTTGGCGCTGACACCGTGTCGTCGGTCACGAAGATCACCGACGGCGGCCCCGACTGGTTCGTCACCGGTGACGTCTACAAGAGGACACCCAGCATGGGCATCCGCGCGATGCCGTCCCGGATCCCGCCTGGGATGACGGTGCGACTGCGGGGCTGGCTCGACGTCTCTGACGCCGCGGGTACGACGATCGATCTGTACCGCGGCAAGAGCATCGTGCCCTTTGCGACGGTGCCCCTCAAACTCGACAAGTCCGGCTACTTCGAGTTCTCGCGCAAGGTCGCGAACATCCGCAGGACCACGGTCCTGACTGCGGTCTGGGGCGGCTCCGACAACTACATCGGCGCCACCCGCACCTGCAAGGTCAAGGTGATGCGCCCGTAGCCCGCGGCGCACGCAGGATCGCCCAACGGGGCGGGCGGGGCTGAAAAGCCCCGCCCGCCCCGTCTCGTCCTAGCCTCCACCGGCGATCAACTGAACCGGGCCGCGCGGGTGTGCGAGGTCGTCGAAGTCCCGACGCCGCCTTCGCCTTAGCCGGCGGTCGCGCCGTCGGAGAGGCTTGCCAGAAGAGAGAACAACTCGCCGAGACGGTCGCGAGCCACCACCATGTCGGCCGCGGCGCGGACGTCGTCTGCGGCTTCGGCGACGGCGACTCCGAGCCCGGCCCACTCGAGCATGTCCACGTCGTTGAGTCCGTCGCCGCACGTCACGGCACGCTCGGCTCGAGCCGGCAGGAGCCGGCACAGGTAGCCGAGCGCACTGCTCTTCGTGGCGGCCGGGTCGTTGATCTCGATGTAGTGAGGCAGCGAGCGAGTGACATACAGCTCGCCCGCCCAGCGCTCCTGAAGGCTCGGCAGCAGGCGGGTGACATCGTCCGGATCTGTCGCGACGACGATCTTCGTGGGCGGGCGACGAACGACGTCCAGCAGGTCGTCCACCACGTTCATGCCGACCTCGGCGTACTCGGCGTAGCGCCGCGCCCACGTGTCGTCCTGCTCCACGTACAGTTCGTCGTCGACGTAGACGTTCACGTGGCGGCCGAGCTCACGCATGACGCGCACGACGTCGGCCGCCCGGTCGGAGGAGATCGGGAGATGCTGCAGCCACTCGCCACTCGCCAGGTCGGCCACCAGCGCTCCCTGGTAGCAGACGATCGGACCGTCGCGCAGGCCAAGCCGCAGCGCCATGCGGCGCGCACTCTTGAACATGCGCCCCGTGCTGATCACGAACGGGACCCCGGCGCCGCGCAGTCGGCCGACGCCGCTGATCGTCTCCGGAAGAAACTCAAGGCTGATCGGCAGCAGGGTGCCGTCCAGGTCGGACGCGACGAGCTCCGGCGCGAACAGACGGGATCGGTCGATGGGCTGGTCGTGGTCGGTCATATGTGCCTCACCGGTTGTGGCAGGGAGCCGTAGTGGGTAGAGTGGATGTCATAAGGAGAAGGGCAGGTCCCGTCTCACGGGACTGCTTCTCAAAGAGAGCTGATTCCCCTCAGCTCTCTTTTTTTGTGCTCCGCGTCCATCAACGGCGCCGCAGGGTGTCGATGTAGCGCTGCACGTCGATGTCGCCGGCCAGCACGCCACCGGCAAGGTAGCCGATCCCGCCGATGACGAGCACCACGATCAGCTTCTCGAAGCCGAGCGCCACCCACACCACGCCGACGACCAGGCCGACCACCAGCCCTATGTACCTGAGAGTCACGTGCTTCCTCCTCGGTCGGCGAGCACATCGTCGACCTCGACGACCAGCTCGCCGACCTGCAGACCGGTCGCGACTCGCATCTCGCGCTGCACGATAGCGCCGGCGCGAGCATGGAGCAACGACAGATCGGTGACGGCGAGCACAAGCAGCGCACGGGTATCCAGGCGCTGCTCATGCCTCGACACCCACACACGGGCGGACTTCACCTCGGGCAGCCCGGCGATGAGCGCGTGCGCGAGCAGGTGTTCGACCGCGCCGGCCGTGACTGCCACACGCTCGCCGGACGGCCCGAGCTCGATCGCAGCGCCCCCGTCGGGACCTCCGCCGGCAAGCATTCCCAACGCCAGCCAAAGGCAGACGGCGCCTCCCGCGGCCGCGAGAAGACCGACGACGGCCGCTAGCCAAGGCGGACCGTCAAGGATCTCGTGCCACCAGCGCGGTAGCGGCCATGAGACTGTAGCGTCGGCAGCAAGTGCTGCCTCGCGTACCACGAGCGCCGCCCCGAGCAGGATCGCAATGATGGCGATCGCGACGATGGCGATGCGTCTCACGTGTTCAGGTACCTCGGCAACTCGCGCACGCGCAGGACCTTGACGTACAGGCGACGCACGTCGGCGGCGAGGCCGAGCTCGGCGCGCAGCGCCGACGTCGCGGCCTCGCGCAGTTCAGCTTCGAGCGGCTCGCGGGGCGCCAGGGGACGCACGGCGACCCAGATGTCGGCGACGATCCGCGCATCGCGAACGACCATTCGCGACCGTGTGGAGACGACGTCGGGATCGGCGGCGAGACGCTCGGCGATCGTTCGGGCCAGCGTGTCGGGCGGCAGCCGCAGGCTGCCGCCCGCGACGGTCAATGTGAGCGGCGAGGGCCGTCCACGGAGGGCCAGGGCGGTCAGCGCCGACAGCCGCAACGACGACGAGCATGACCGTGAGCACCCTGGCGTCGTGGGTGCTCGGCACCGGCAGTGCGCGCCAGACGTGCGGGTGGCGGCCGGCGGCGGCCGCGACGAGTTCGACGCCCGCAACGACGAGCACGAGGCCGGCAGCGACCAGGGCCACGAAGCCGAGGACGACCTCGGCGAGGTCGAGGGCCAGCCCAGCCGGCGAGCGTCTAGGCCTGTCCGGCGTCGGTGCCAGATGCGCCCTCTGGGAAGTAGATGTCGGCGACCACGACGTTGACCGCCTTGACGACGAGCCCCGTGGTGGTCTCGATGCGCTCACGCACCTGCTCGCGACAGGCTTGCGCGACCTCGGGGATGCTGCGCCCGTACGCGACCACCAGCGTGATGTCGATGTCGACGGTGTCGCCGCGAAGGTCGACCGTGACTCCCTGCGTGCGCGTGTCGCCCACGCGCAAGCTGGACAGTGCGCGTGAGGTCGCGCCGCCGAGGGTATGGACGCCCTCGACCTCGCGACATGCCATGTGGGCGATCTTGGCGATGACGGTGTCGCCTATCTCGAAGGCGCCCTCGGCGCCAGGGGTCTTGGGCGGTGAAACCTGCGGCTGCTCGTCGGCCATGTACGGCTCCTCGGTAGGACGCACCCTGCGCCCCTACTCTACCCCGCCGACGCCCGCGCCGACAGTCAGGCGGGCTCGGCCGGCGCCGGCCGCGGAGCCCGCCTGCGGCCGCTGGTCGCGGTCAGCTACCCACACTTGGAGTAGCCGCACAGACGACAGACGACGCAGCCCCCCTCGTGTTCGATGACGCCTCCACAATCGGGACATGCGCCCTGGGCGACCTCGACGAGCGCGAGCTGCGGCTCGGCGGCCGCCTGCTGACCGCTCGCACCGCTGATGTAGCGCCGCTCGATAGCCTTGCCGATGGCGTCGGCACACGACAGGGTGGCGTTGGGACCCATCCCATACGGCACATGGCAGCGGATGCCTTTGAGCTGGTCGACGATCTCACTCGGCGACGCGCCCTTCTTCAGGGCGAGTGAGATGAGCCTGCCGAGCGCTTCGGTGTTCGACGATGCGCAGCCGCCAGCCTTGCCCATGTTGGCAAAGACCTCGCGAGGGCCGCGTTCGTCGTCGTTCATGATGACGAACAGCTTGCCGCAGCCGGTGTCCATGCGTTCGGTCTCGCCGGTCAGGAGGCGCGGTCGGGACGGCCGCGTCGTGGCGAGTCCGGCCCCCGGGTCGCGTCCGTTCTGCTGCTTGGGTCCGGAGCCGACGTTGAGCACCTGCTCCTCGCGGCTGCCGTCGCGGTAGATCGTGACGCCCTTTGCAGCCCGACCGATACGCGAGCAGGTAGACCTTCTCGACGTCGTCGACGTCCGCATGGTTCGGGAAGTTGACGGTCTTGGACACGGCGTTGTCTGTATCGTGCTGGAAGGCCGCCTGCAACTTGACGTGCCACTCGGGCGTGATGTCGTGGGCGGTCGCGAAGACCTTGCTGCCACCGTTCGGGTACCTCGTCGACGTGGCGCGCCGAGCCCTCGACGGCGATGCGCTTGATGAGGGCGTCGGAGTAGAAGCCCTCGCGCCGTGAGACCTCTTCGAAATAGGGATAGACCTCGAGCATCTCGTCGTCGTCGAGCACGTTGCGGCGCACGTAGCTGAGCGCGAACAGCGGCTCGATGCCGCTCGAGCAGCCGGCGATGATCGAGATGGTGCCGGTCGGGGCGATGGTCGTGACGGTGGCGTTGCGGAGGCGCGGGCCACCCTCGACATCGAAGACAGAGCCGTCGAAGTTGGGGAACACGCCGCGCTCGTCGGCGAGTTCTTCGGAGGCGGCCTGCGCCTCGCTCGTGGATGAACTCCATGATCTCGCCGGCGAGCTGTGCCGCCTCGTCGGAATCGTAGGGGATCGCCGAGCCGGAAGAGCATGTCGGCGAAACCCATGACGCCGAGACCGATCTTGCGGTTGCCGCGCGTCATCTCGGCGATCTGCGGCAGCGGGTAGTTGTTGACGTCGATGACATCGTCGAGGAAGCGCACGGCGGTCTTGACGATCCGCCCGAGCTTTCCGTAGTCGACGTGCCCGTCGTCGCACACCTTCGAGAGGTTGACCGAACCCAGGTTGCAGGACTCGTACGGCAGCAGCGGCTGCTCGCCGCAGGGGTTGGTGCTCTCGATGCTGCCGAGCTGCGGCGTGGGGTTGTGTTCGTTGATACGGTCGATGAAGACGATGCCGGGATCGCCGTTCTTCCAGGCGAGCGTGACCATGGACTTGAAGACCTTGCGCGCGCTTAAGCCGCTTGACGGCCTCGCCCGACCGCGGATTGACCAGTGGGTAGTCGTCGTCGGCCTCGACGGCCCGCATGAAGTCGTCGGTGACCGCGACCGAGATGTTGAAGTTGTTCAGCCTGTCGTCGTCCTGCTTGGCCGTGATGAAGTCGAGGATGTCGGGATGGTCGACGCGCATCATGCCCATGTTGGCGCCACGCCGGGTACCGCCCTGCTTGATGGTCTCGGTGGCGGCATCGAAGACGCTCATGAACGACAGTGGCCCGGACGAGACGCCCTTGGTCGACAGCACGACGTCGTTCTTGGGGCGCACGCGGGAGAACGAAAAGCCGGTGCCGCCGCCACTCTTGTGGATCAGCGCGGTGTGCTTGATCGCCTCGAAGATCGAGTCCATCGAGTCGCCGACGGGAAGAACGAAACAGGCCGAGAGCTGACCGAGCTCGCGCCCGGCGTTCATGAGCGTCGGGCTGTTGGGCAGGAACTCGAGGTTCGCGAGCAGATCGTAGTAGGTGCCCGTCCACTCGTCGACGGAGACCGCCGGGTCGTGCAACCGCTCAGCCTGCGCGACGGCACGCGCCACGCGCTCGAACATCTGCTCGGGCGTCTCGAGCACTTCGCCGTTCTCGCCCTTCTTGAGATAGCGGCGCTGCAGTACCTTGAGCGCATTTGCAGACAGCTCGATCACGTTCGGTCCCATATCAGTCATGCTCCCCACCCCGTTCGAGTGTGGCCAGCGCGGCCTGGTCGGCCGGCACATTGTCGGCAGTACGGTCGGCGCCCGGTTCGTCGAGCCGGGCAAGCTCGTTCTGGAATTCGTCGATGTCGTCGAACTGCCGGTAGACCGACGCGAAGCGGATGTACGCGACACGGTCGAGGTACCGCAGGTGCTGCAGCGCCATCTCGCCGATCTGCACCGAGCTGACCTGTTGTACGGAGTCGCGACGCAGCTCGCCTTCGATCTCGTCGGCGACGCGCTCGATACGCTCGAGCGGGATGGCACGCTTCTCGCAGGCGCGCAGCAGTCCGTTGAGCAGCTTGGCGCGCGTGAAGACCTCTTCGGCGCCGCTGCGCTTGATGACGATCAGCGGGGTTTCGTCGACTCGTTCGTAGGTGGTGTAGCGGCGCCCACAGTACGCGCATTCGCGGCGACGCCGGATGGCGTCGCCCGACTCGGAGTCGCGAGAATCGACGACACGGCTGTCTTCGTCGCCGCAAAACGGACAACGCACAGGAGACCCCTTTTCTACAAGATGTAGTGCTCGCGGAGATGGCCTGTCACAATATAGTGGATTTCTGCCCGGGTGCAATGCTTCCTGCCCCAATCATCGTGTCGTTTTCGGCCGAATAGTCTCATGCTCAGGTGGAGGGTGAGAATCCGGCCTGTCCGGCTCATCGTACAAGGTCGTCCGGACGGCAGGTCGGCGTGCGCAGAGGCGAACGACGAAGAGCTTCGTGGGTGGGTATACTAGGGCGCCATGTACACGATCGTGTTGCCCACCTACAACGAACGCGACAACCTGCGGCATGCCCTCGAGCGCATCCGCGAGGTCGCCGAGGCCGACCATCTTCCACTGCATACATTGGTCGTCGACGACAACTCACCCGACGGAACCGGCGAACTGGCCGACGAGCTGGCACGCGAGTACCACGATGTCGAGGTGCTACATCGCGCCGGCAAGGAGGGGCTGGGCAAGGCCTACATCGCCGGCTTCCGTCACGCCCTCGCCGGCGGCGCCGACCTCGTGTTCGAGATGGACGCCGACCTCTCGCACGATGCGAGCTACCTGCCGCACTTCGTCCGGCTGGTCGACCAGGGCGCTGACATCGTGCTCGGTTCGCGCTACGTGAAGGGCGGAGGCGTGGAGAACTGGTCCTTGTCGCGCAAGGTCATCAGTCGCGGCGGGGGCCTCTACGCCCGTGCGGTCCTAGGCCTGCCGTACCACGATCTTACGGGCGGCTTCAAGTGCTTCCGTCGGAGCGTGCTCGAAGCGATCGACCTCGATGGCATCGACACCAAGGGGTACGGCTTCCAGATCGAGATGACCTATCGAGCTCACAGGCTCGGCTTCCGCATCGTTGAGCTGCCCATCATCTTCGTCGATCGCAAGGTCGGGACGTCGAAGATGTCCAACGACATCGTCGTCGAGGCGATGGTCAACGTGTGGCGGCTGCGCTTCGGCGCGCACCGGGCCGGCGCGTAGGCCGCAGGCGACGCCGGCCCTCATCTGCGCACGCATGGAACGGATCCTCGCCCTCGACGTGGGGATGGGCACCACAGACATCCTCGTGTTCGAACCAGACCGGCCGCCTGAGAACTCGCTGAAGCTCGTGGTGCCGTCCCGGACCCAGGTCGTGGCCGCCGGCATCCGGGCGGCGACCGCACGCGGCCTGCCGATCGTCTTCAGCGGCGTCACGATGGGCGGCGGGCCCTCGACGGTCGCCATGCGCGCCCATCTCGCCGCCGGCCTCACGTTCGCCGCGACGTCCGAGGCCGCCCTCACCTTCTCTGACGACCTCGACCTGGTGGCGGGATACGGCGTCATGCTCGTCGGCGCAGACGACGCGGCGGACCTCGTGCGAACGGGCGCGGTCGAGATCACAGCGGGTGACGTCGACCTGCCGGGGTTGTTGCGCGCGCTCGACGAGCTGGGCGCTCCCACGACGTTCTCCGGCGGCTGCATCGCGGTGCAGGACCACGGGTTCAGCCCCCAGAGCTCGAACCGGCTGTTCCGATTCGAGCTATGGGAACGTGCCATCGCCAAGCGACTGCCGCTCGAGCGGCTGTTCTTCTCGCGCGACGAGATCCCGGCGGCGTTCACCCGCATGGCGGCGGCGGCGGCCGGGCTTGCGGCGTTGCCGCAAGTCACCGCCGCCGATACCGGCCCAGCCGCGCTGTACGGCGCGCTAGACGACACGCAGGCCGACGAGCCGGCGCAGGACGCCGTGCTGGTCAACGTCGGCAACGGCCACATCATCTGCGCCGTGGCCCTCGAGGGCACGCTGGCGGGCATCTACGAGGACCACACCAGCCGGCTCTCGCAGGCCGAGCTCGAAGCGAACCTGCGGCGATTCCTGGCAGGCGATCTGCCGGGCGACGAGGTGCGGGAGGCCGGGGGGCACGGGGCCGCCCTCGGCGGCCCCGTGCCCCCCGGCCTCCCTATCCTGGTCACTGGGCCTCATCGCGACCGCCTCGCCGGCGGCTCGCTGCCGGCGGTCTTCCCCGCCCCCTTCGGCGACGTGATGATGACGGGTCCTGCGGGATTGGTCCGGGCGTACCGCCGGCGCTTCGGCGGCTGAGCGGGCGCTAGAGCGGCAGCCGCACCCCTGCCCCGGACTCGAGGGCACGCTCGTAGACCAGCCGTGCGGTCAGCATGTCGTGGGTGGCGATGCCGAGGTTGAGGCAGAAGATCCGTTCGTCCGGCGTCGCGCGGCCGGGCGCGAGCCCGGCCGCCACCAGGCCGAGATCCTCGCCGGGCGGCGGGTAGCTCGCAAGATGCGCGCCCGCCGCCCTTGTCGCCAGCGTCTGGTCCATGTCGTCGGTCACCAGCCGGTCACACTCGGCTGCCGCCGCCGGCGTCCACGCGGCGTCGTAGTCGAGCGCCACGGCGAGCGCGCCGGGCGCGAGCAGTCCGGCGCCGAGCGGCGGCGCGGCGCCGTCCATCGAGATCGCCGTCACGACGACGTCGGCGCCGCGGACGGCCTCGGGCGCCGATCCGCAGATCGCGAACTCGACGCGGGGCACCGCCGGCGACAGCTCGCCGACGCAGGCCCGGGCGGCGGCATCGATGGTGTCATGGCAGCGGACCTGACGCAGACCGGGCAGCACCTCGGCGAGCGCCCTCAGGCTCGAGCGGCCCTGGACACCGCAGCCGACGAGAGCGACGACCGCCGCGTCCGGCCGAGCCAGATGGCGTGCCGCGACGGCGGCGCTGGCGCCGGTGCGCAGAGCGGTCACGAGCGAGCAGTCCATGACGGCGAGCGGCAGACCGGTCGCCGGCGCCGACAGGACGAGCAACCCGCCGACCGCCGGCAGTCCCAGCGCGCCGTTGCCGGGGAACGAGGAGACCCACTTGACGCCGAGCGCCGAGGCGGCGGGCACGAAGGCCGGCATGACATTGACGAACGCCCCGCCGCCAACTTCGATACTCAGCTTGGGTGGGAGCTGGACCTCGCCCCTGCCCTTGAGCACGAAGCTCTCGCTGACCGCCGCGACGACATCGGCCATGGGCAGCTCGAGCGCCGCGACGGCAGCCCGGCTCAGATAGAGCAGCTCACCTTGGTCGGTCACGACATCTCCCGGGACCACGTGTGGCAGACGGCCGCGATCCTCAGAACCGCGTGCTGCCCGACATGGCGTTCTTGAAGGCGGCTTCGCCGACGTCGTCGTAGGCGCAGAAGACGACGCGCCGGAGGCTCGTGTGCCTGTGCTCCCCGAGATAAGCCCGCACGCGACCCACGATGATGCTGGCGCCGGCGTAGATGGGAAAGCCGCCGACGCCGGTGCCGAGGGCCGGCAAGGCCAGGGACTGCACCGACAGCTGGTCGGCGACCTCGAGCACCCGCGTGGTGCACTGGGCGATCAGGTTGGCGTCGGTCGTGAGGTCCTGGCTCATCACGGCGGCGTGGATGACCCACCGGGCCTTGAGGTCGCCGCCGCTCGTCGCGACGGCGTCACCGGCTTCGACGGGGCCCATCCGCATGGCTTCTTCTTCGATCACGACCCCGCCCGCGCGCTTGATGGCGCCCGCCACGCCCGAGCCCATCCACAGCTGGTCGTTGGCGGCATTGACGATGGCGTCGCTGTCGAGAGTGGCGATGTCGCCGACCACGATCTCGAGCCGGGTCTTGCCTACAGAGGTGTTCATCGTTTCTCCAGGTGGTCTCGGGCTGTGCCGCGGGCGGTCCGCGTCGGCCGCATCCTGCGTCGGTCTGCCCGAGAGTATGCCCGACCGCCGCTCGCCCGTCGAGCGGCGCTGGTAGAATGGCGCGGGCCCGCCGCAGGCGGGCCCGCGCCGCCGACCAGCGCCGCGTTCTCGTCGGCCGACGCGAACGCGCTCGAACGGGGGGGACGGATCTCCGCAGGACTCCTCATGTGGGTGGGCGTCGCCTTTCTCGAGGCGGCGTGCTGGGGCGCGGTCGTCGTCCTCAACAAGAAGGTCCTCGACTTCGTGCGCCCGATGCCGGTGAACTTCCTGGTCCTCGCCGTGTCCACGTCCTGTCTGATCGTCATCGCAGCGCCGCTCTCGCTGGCCCACCTGTGGCCGCTCGGTTTCGGACTCACGTGGGCCGCGGCCGGCTACATCGCCGCCAGCGCCGCCGTCACCTGGCTGATCGCCTTCACGGCGTACTACTTCGCACTGCGCTCCGGCCAGATCGGCGTGGTCGGGCCCCTCTGCAGCACGGACCCTCTGTTCACCGCCGTGTTCGCCGCGCTGCTGGTCGGCAGTACCATCGGCGGCCTCACGATCGCCGGGTTGATCGTCACCATCGGCGGCGTCGTCCTGATCTCCCGCTGGATGGGCGACGACGTGGCCGAACCCCACGCGCCGGCCCTCGAGGGCGCGACCGAGCTCGTGCGCATGTCGCGCGGCCGCGTCGTGGCCCTGTCGCTGGTGACCGCGGCCGGCTGGGGCTTCGGCCCGGTCATGATCCAGCTTGCCGAGCGTTCCACCGGCGGGGCCACCACGACGATGATGATCTTCGGCGAGGCCCTGGGGGTCGTGCTTCTCGCGCCCTTTGTCGCGTTCCGGCGCGTGCCGCTACTGGCGCCCGGCATGGATCGGCCTCAGCGCAAGCGAGTGGCCGCACTGATCGTCGCTGCCGGCGGCCTGAACGCGGTCTTCGCGGTGCTCTTCTATGTCCTCATCGAGCACATCGGCCCGGTGCTCATGACCCTTATCGTGGCCACGTCGCCGATCTTCGCCATCCTCGGCGGCATCGTCGTCCTGCGCGAGCGTCCCGGGCTCAAGCTCGGCCTCGCGGCCGCAGTCACGCTGCTCGGGGTGTTTCTGGCGACGATCGACCGTCTCGTCTAGACCGACGTCTGCCGGACCTTCTGCCAGGCTCGAGTCAGGAGCGCCGCACCTTCTCGTAGGCCTTCTGATATGCGGCGTCGAAGGCGTCCAGATTCTTCGTGAACGAGCCCTTCTGGAGTATCTCCGGCGACGGCCGCATGGCCCGCTGCACGAGACTCTTGATCAGCGGGTCGGCCGCGACGACGGCCGGCTGGTAGCCATAGGCGTTCGCGCAAGCGGCCGCCACGGGCGGGTCGAGCAGGTGATTGAGGAAGAGATGGCCGCCATACGGACTCCTGGCGTTCGCGGGCACCGCCATGGCGTCGGCCCACAGCTGGTAGCCTTCGGCAGGCAGGACGTACTTGATCTTGCTGATGCCGAGCTTGTTCATGGCGTCGATGGCGTCGCCGTCCCAGCAGTGCGTATAGGGCTGACCCTTCACCATCCTCGGCAACATGTCGACCGAGTCGTAGCCGAGGATGAGGCGCTTCTGACGGATCAGCGCGGCCGTTGCCTTGTCGAGCTCGTTCTGGTCTGTCGTGTTCGGCGAGCAGCCGACCGCGAAGAGCCCCGCCGCCATCACCTCGCGCGACCCGTCGAGCATGCTGATCTTGCCCTTGTTCGCCGGGTCGAACAGCGGCGCCCAGCTGTTTACCACCTTGTCGACCTTGTCGACTCGGACCCCGATGCCGATCGAGCCGAACATGTAGGGGACGGAGTAGCGCGCGCCGCCCGTGCCCGGATCGTAGGACGGCTGCTGGAAGATCGCGTCGACGTACTTGAAGTTCGGGATGAAGCGCATGTCGAGAGGCTGCACGAGCCTGCTGCGCAGCAGCACCGTGAGCGACCAGTCGCCGGCCCAGACGACGTCGAAGACGCGCCCCGCCTTCATCCTCCTGATCATCGTGTCGATGTCGCTGAAGGTCGTGAGATCGACCTTGATGCCGGTCTTCTGTTCGAAGTCGCGGATGACTTTGGCCGGCACGTAGTCGTACCAGCCGAGTACCTTGATCGAAGCCGGCGACTCCGTGCTCATCGAGGTCGGTTGCTGTGTCGTCTGTGCCGCCGGTCCAGAACCAGAGCCGCAAGCCGCCAGCAGCGTGGCGATGGACGACAGCGATATGCCGAGGGCGCCGCAGCGCACGACGAAGTCGCGGCGCGTGACGCCGCCCTCGGTCATGCCGCGCAGCCAGGCGGCGACCTCGCCGCCGACGTGGGGTGAGACTACTTCGGGTCTATGCCGGTTCACGTCCACTCCTTGTCGCGGCTCCTGCCAACCGCCGAGACATCGTCCTTCTGCGCCCACGTCCGGCCCCGCCCGGCCCAGCCGGACGACACACGCAATCAATCGGCCCACGGATGTGCCCGCTTGAGAGGCTGGACCGCAATGAACAGGGGCTGGGACCCCAACGCGCGGGGGCGGACGCCTGTGGCGTCCGCCCCCGCGCGTCACTTGGCGCGGCCGAAGAGGCGCCGCCTCACGGCGGCGCCCTTGAGCCACTGGATACCCTCGGTAGGGTTGAGCTCCTTCGGACAGGCCTCGACGCAGTTGGTGATGGTGTGGCAGCGGTAGGCGCCGCGCTCGTTGTCGAAGCGCGGCAGGCGCTGCCTTGCGGGCCTCGTCGCGCGAGTCGACCTCGAACCGGTAGGCCTTGAGCAGCGCCGCCGGGCCGAGATAGTTGCCCTCGCCCCACACCGACGGACACGAGCTGTAGCAGCAGCCACAGAGGATGCAGTCGATCGGCATGTCGAGCTTGCGGCGCTCCTTCGGGCGACTGCTGCGATCTCCTTGTCCGGGTCCGGCCGACTCGCGGATGAGCCACGGCTTGATGTACTCGTACTTGGCGAAGAAGTCGGTCATGTCGCAGACGAGGTCCTTGACGAGCGGCAGGTGCGGCATGGGCTCGACCGTGATGTCACCGCCGGGAAGCTGCGCGACGTTGGTCTGACAGGCCAAGCGGTAGCGGCCGTTGATGTACATGGCGCACGAGCCGCACACCGCCGCGCGGCAGCAGTAGCGGAAGCAGAGCGACCCGTCATGATGCTCCTGGATGGCGAACAGCCCTTCGAGAACGGTCAGGCTGCTTCTCGTAAGTCACGCTGAACGTCTGGTAGCGCGGTTTGGATTCGATCGCCGGGTCGAAGCGCTGGATGCGGAATCTGGCCTCGCTCATCAGTACTTGCGCTCCTGTGGTTCGAACATGCCGAGGGCGACGGGCTTGTCGTCGAGCCGCGGGGGGCCATCGGGCTCGCGAGCGGCAAGCGTGTGCACGAGCCAGCGTTCGTCGTCGCGGTTCGGATAGTCGGTGCGGGCGTGCGAGCCGCGCGACTCGGTGCGCCTCAGCGCCCCGGCGGCGGTCGCCAGCGCCACGTCGAGCATGCCTTCGAGCTCGAGCGTGCGGATCATGTCGAGATTGAAGACGCCCCCCGCGTGACGCAGGCCGACATGCTTGATGCGGTCCTTCAGGACGAGGAGCTTGTCGACGCCTTCCTGCATCTGGCGCTCCTCGCGGAAGATGCCGAAGTGTTCCTTCATGGTGGTGACCATGTCGGCGCGGATATCGTAGGCGTCGTCGGTCGCCGAAGCGTGCGCCAGCCTGTCGACCCGCTCCTGCACGGCGGCGACGGCGGCGCGGGCGGCGGCGTCGGGCTGCGCCCGCTCGCCGCCGCCGCCCGTCCCGTCGCCGAGCTCGGAGACGATCGCCTTGCCGGCGCGCCGGCCGAAGACGATCGTCTCGAGCAGCGAGTTGCCGCCGAGGCGGTTGGCGCCGTGCACGCTCACGCAGGCGCACTCGCCGGCGGCGAACAGGCCGGGCATCGGCGTGCGCCCGTCCATGTCGCAGTCGATGCCGCCCATCGTGTAGTGCTGGCTGGGGACGATCGGGATGGGCTCGGTCACCGGATCGACGCCCTCGAAGTGGATGGCGAGGTCGCGGATGCCGGGCAGCTTCTCGGCGATCTTCGCCTCGCCCAGGTGGCGCAGGTCGAGGTAGACGAAGTCCTTGCCGCCGATGCCGCGACCCTCGAGGATCTCGGTCCAGATCGAGCGCGACGTGATGTCGCGCGGCGCAAGTTCCATCGCCTTGGCGGCGTACTTCGCCATGAAGCGCTCGCCGAGGTCGTTGATGAGATAGCCGCCCTCGCCCCGGCAGCCCTCGGTCATGAGGATGTTCGTCGTGTACAGGCCGGTCGGGTGGAACTGCACGAACTCCATGTCCTTGAGCGGCACGCCGACCTGATAGGCCATCGCCATGCCGCCGCCGGTCGAGATGATGGCGTTGGTGGTGTTGGAGTAGGTGCGGCCGGCGCCGCCGGTGGCGATCAGCACCGCGTCGGCGACGAAGGCTTCGAAGCCGCCGCGGATCATGTCGTAGGCGACGACCCCCCGGCAGACCCCGTCGTCGACGATGAGCGAGGTGACGAACTGCTCGATGTACATCGTCACCTGGTGGCGGTAGGCCTGCTCGGTGAGTGTGTGCAGCAGGTAGTGGCCGGTCTTGTCGGCGCCGTAGCAGGTGCGCGGATACCCGGCGCCGCCGAACGGGCGCTGGGCGATGCGACCGTCGTCGTAGCGACTGAACGGGCAGCCCCAGTGGTCCATCTCGTAGATCGTGTCCGGCGCGTCGCTGGTCATCTGCAGGGCGGCATCCTGGTCGGCCAGGTAGTCGGAGCCCTTGACGGTGTCGAAGGCGTGCTTTTCGGGGGTGTCGTCACGCCCGTCGGGGTTGTTGGCGAGGGCGGCGTTGATGCCGCCCTGTGCCGCGCCCGAGTGACTCCGCCCGGGATGCACCTGCGAGAGGACGGCGACGTCGATGCCGCCGGCCTGCGCTTCGACTGCGGCGCGCAGACCGGCGAGGCCGCCGCCGACGATCACGAGCTGGTGTCGTATCACCGCCGGCCCCCTATCTCGAGATCCAGGGCCACATCGCCCACATGCCGTAGGCGTACGTGGCAAGCCCGACGATCCACAGGCCGATAGCGAGGGCGGTCCGGCTGCCCCTCGACGCGAACCAGTAGTCGAGGACGACCATGCGCACTCCGTTCAAGGCGTGATAGACGACGGCGGCCAGCAGGATGACGTCGACGACGACGAAGAACGTCGAGCCGAGCCGGTCGGCGATGTTGGCGAAGTCGAGCTTGCCGATGGCGAAGATGTGGGTGGCGACCAGGTGGGTCATGAGACCGACTACCAGCACCGCCGCGGTGATGCGCTGAAACACCCAGGCCCACATGCCGCCGACGCTGCGATCGAGGATCGCGCCGTTCATGCGCCCGCCGCCGTCGGGCGGACGCCGGCGGCCGGCCTGCGCCTCGGGCGTGCCGGCCACCGTGGGAGGGTCGATCGCCTGCACGCTCATACCAGTCCCCCGCTGTGGTGGGCCGCGATGTAGGAGAACGCCTTGAAGGCGAACAGGCCGAGCGTGGACACCGCGACGGCCATGCAGACCCAGAAGACGGCTTTGTGTCTGTGGATGCCGATGCCGATGTCCATGAGCAGCACGCGGATCCCGTTGAGCGCGTGGAACAGGACGGCCCAGACCAGCAGCAGGTCGAGCAGCACGAACAGCGGGTGGTCGAAGAGCTTGAAGGCGCTGTTGAGCGTGGACTGACTGCTGACGCGCGCGGTCGAGATGACCCCGATATGCGCGAAGAGATAGACCACCAGCACGAGACCGGCGATGCGGAAGAGCAACCAGGCCCACATGCCGAGCCCCTTCCAGTTGCCGGCCCCGACGTTGGTCTCGACGACGAGCGGACTCAAGACCGTTCCCCCCTTCACTAGCGCAACGGATGCTCAGGGTCGCGAAGAGTCCATCGTAGACTGCGGCGCACTCAGGGTGCAATCACGCTGGATGCGCCGTGCGGTACAGGCGAAGGCGGGCGGGCGTGGCCATGCTGGCCGGACAAGACCGTCTCGCAGGCACAACAGGCATACACCGCTTGCATGAAGTGCCCGACATGGAGTCAACAATCTCACTATCGCAGGCAGGGCGGGAGGCCACGAAACTCGTGCCCGGTCTCTCTGTCTCTGAGAGACCGCGATCTAGGTCAGCCGGCGCGGGGCCGTCCGAGAGGGCGGCCCTTTCGTTTGGGAGTAGACTGGCGCGATCTACAAGAGGGGGGAGCATGGTTCGTCGATTGATTACTGGCCTCGGGCTCGCGACTGTCTTGCTCTTGCTGCTCGGGACGGCAACGGCGTTTGCGGATCAGTACGACGTCTGCAAGGCCGACGGCACCTGGGTGGGCGCCATCAAGGGAAGCAAGGGCTACTGGGACATTCTCATCAACAAGCAGGGCCTCTCCAACTCCGTTGCGAAGCGGGTCAACAGCACCTTGTGGAAGATCTGGCCGATCGTCACTGTCTCGGGGACAAAGCCCTACGGCAAGGTGGCAGGGGTCACGGTCGACGGCAAGCTACGTTGGAAGATCTACAAGTACTCGAAGAAGACGCAGAGCTACGTCCGGGTCGGCTACGCTCGAAAGCGATCGAGCGGCGGCTGGAACATACGCCGCAAGTGGTCGGGTAAGAACATCGGCTATGTGACCGGCGGGAAGGCGGGGGCTGCCGGAGGCGGCGGACTCAGGCGTCTCCTGACCTAGGCTGTGGGGCCTGGGAAGCCGGGCTGACAGGCCGGCTAGGCCTCAAGTTCTAGTTAGCGGAAGAAGAGCACCGTGGTCACGGCGAACACCGGCAGCAGGACGAGACAGGCATAGCCCATGAACCGGAAGAAGTGGGGCATGGCGATGCCGTTGTGTTCGGCCACCGATCGGACCATGAAGTTGGGCGCGTTGCCGATATACGACAACGCGCCCATGAAGACCGCGCCGCAGGAGATCGCCGCCAGGTAGGCCGCCGGCGCGTGGCCGAGCGAAGCGATCGTCACGGTGCTTGTCAGCCCGTGCGTGTCGGTGACGCCGGTCAGCCCCTGAGCGGCGGCGCCGAACGTAAGGTAGGTGGGCGCGTTGTCGAGCACTGCCGATAGCCCGCCGGTGGTCCAGAAGTACTGCCAGGGTTGTGTCAGGCCGAGCTCGGCGCCGCGCGCCTCGAGGATGGCCAGCACGGGCACCATGGTCGCGAACACGCCCGCGAAGGCGATGGCGACCTCGGTGAGCGGGTGCCACGCGAAGCCGTTGTCGATACGCGCCCGGCGCGGCCCGAAGCGCAGCGACAGCAGCAGCACAATGCCGAGCGCGACCTCGCGGACAAACGGGAAGTGGATGGCCTCGCCGGCCGCATTGAGCGGCTCCGACAGCGCCAGCAGGGCCACGACGGCCGCCAGAAAGAGCAGGTTGACGCGCCCTTCGAGGCTGAGGGGTTCGTAGGCCTCGCGGTCACGGGCCTTGTCTTCGGGCGTCTCGCGTGCCCAGGCGCGACGATCGAGGACGTAGAAGATCGCCAGGGTGAGGCCCGTGACGAAGAGCCATTCGGGCAGAAGGCGGAGCGTCCACCAGAAGGGCACGCCGCGCAGGAAGCCGAGCACGAGCGGCGGCCCAAGCGGCACGAGCAGACCTCCGATGTTGCAGACGATGAAGATGAAGAAGGGGATGACGTGACGGGCGTGGCGGCGTTCCGAGTTCGAGCGCACCAGCGGGAAGACGAGCAGCATGGCTGCCCCGGTCGTACCCACCACGTTGGCCAGGACGGCGCCGATCGCAAGCATGATGACGTTCGTGCGAGGTGTCGCCAGGAGGTCGCCGCGCAGGAAGATGCCGCCCGCGACCGTGTAGAGCGCCGCGAGCAACATCATGAACGACACATACTCGTGCGCGAGGTCGCCGACCGCTTGCGCGCCCTGGTTGCCGTGGCGTACCAGCAGGTAGGCCACCACCGGCACGCCGAACGCCGCGGCGACGAGCCCCAGGTTACGATCGTGAGCCACCCAGCGGGGTGCGAGGCTGGGCAGCAGCGCGATGGCGAGCAGCATGCCGGCGAACGGCACGACCAGCCAGAGGCCAAGCGAGTTTCCGAGCGAAGCGTCCACGACGACGCTAATCCTACAGCCAGGTTGCCACGCTCGGTGGCGGCGCAACCGAGTTCGGCGGGGGGGGCGGCGTAGCCGCCCCCAGGACGACGGCGGGGCGGGCGGCCTGAGCCGCCCGCCCCGCCCCGCAAGGTCAAGGTCGTGAACGCGGGTTCACGCCGCCCGGCGGGTGATGGTCTCCTCTTGACTCGACATACTCGACGGCATGATGGTGGCGGCGCGCTTGCTTTGGCCGACGCTCCCGACCCAGCCACCGGCCAGGGCGGATATCACGCCGACGACGCTGAACAGAAGGTAGTACCCGCCGTACTTGGCCGCGGCGCTCGTCGCACGGGTGAGCCCTACGCCAGCCGTGCCGCTCGCGCCTACGACCGCCTTCACAGCGGCCGTGCTGCTCAGGCCGAAGCCGAGCATGCCCGCGATGCCGAACGCGCTGAGAACGGTCATCGTCGTCACTGCGACACCCCACAGCACGAGGCCGTGCCAGAGGGCATTACCCACGTCCCTCGAGTTGGACAGCCGCGACGCTACGACACCGCCCACGAAGAGCGAGATGATCGCGGACACGCCGATCCACACGGCGACCCCGGTCGCCGAGCTGGCGACGGAACTGACGCTCGTGAGCTTCGCCACGCCGAAGTTGCCCCAGATGCCGATGGCGTTGAGGGCGAGCTGTACCGCGATGACGACGAAGGTGGCAGCGAAGATGCTGCCCCAGCTGACACGCGTGATCCACGTGGGCACCAGGCCAGAGCGAGGGAGTGTTGAGATGTCGATCACTTGGCCAGGCCTTTCGTGTTCGGGCCTGTCTGCCCGTTGTTCGTACATGGTCAGGCACCTCCTTGTGCCCGGATTTATCCTGCAATTCACGGGATTTGCCCGCGTAGGAGTGCTCTTTTCCGATCGCCGCGATTTCTAACGGGCAGAAGCCCTGGGCACAAAAAGGGCGGGGCGGCGGCGCGCCTGCCGGCGCGCCGCCGCCCCGCCCCCGATGATCGTCAGCCGCGACTAGCCTGCTTGCCGCGCCGCGCCGCTCGCTTTGCGGGCTTGGCGGTCCCGGGCTTGGCGGCATCCTTCTGCGCGGCCGCCACCGGTTCGGACCCACCGTCGGCGGCGGGCACGGCCTGCGGCCGTGACGGCCGCCCCCGCCCCGCGCGGCCGTTGAGCTTGAGCCCCATCGCCGCCTTCCAGACCTGCTCGACGCGGTCGACCGGCACGAAGGTCATGCCCTTGCGCAGCTCCTCGGGCACGTCTTCGAGGTCGACCTCGTTGCGCGCCGGCAGGATCACCGTGGTGATGCCGGCGCGCTGCGCGGCCAGCGTCTTCTCCTTGAGGCCGCCGATGGGCAGCACCTGGCCGGTGAGGGTGACCTCGCCGGTCATGGCGACGTCGGCGCTCACCGGCTTGCCGGTGACGAGCGAGGCCACAGCGCGTGGCCATGGTCACGCCGGCGCTCGGGCCGTCCTTGGGGATCGCCCCCGCCGGCACGTGGATGTGCAGGTCGTGCTTGGCGAAGTAGTCGTCGGGCAGGCCGAGCTCGGCGGAGTGTGCCCGCACGTAGCTCACCGCCGCCTGGGCCGACTCCTTCATCACGTCGCCGAGCTGGCCGGTGACGGTGAGATGGCCCGCTGCCCGGCATGGCGCGTCGCCTCGATGAACAGGATGTCGCCGCCGACCGGCGTCCAGGCGAGGCCGGTGGCCACGCCGGCGTCGGCCGTGCGCCGCTTGGTCTCGGCGTACACGCGCGGCCGGCCGAGGAGCTCGTGCACCTCGCTGCGGGCCGACCTTGAAGCGCGCGCGCCGGCCGCCGTTCTCGGCCACCTGGCGCGCCAGCTTGCGGCAGACCGTGCCGATCTCGCGCTCGAGGTTGCGCACGCCGGCCTCGACCGTGTACGAGCCGATGATCTCGCGCATGGCCGCGTCGTCGAAGGTCACCTGGCTGGGCTCGCAGCCCGTTGGCGTCGACCTGCTTGGGCACCAGGTAGTTGCTGCGCGATGTGCAGCTTCTCCTCGATCGTGTAGCCGGCCAGCTGGATGATCTCCATGCGGTCGCGCAGCGGCCCGGGGATCGGCTCGAGCTGGTTGGCCGTGGTGATGAACATGACCTTGCGAGAGGTCGAACGGCAGGTCGAGGTAGTGGTCGCGGAAGGTGAAGTTCTGCTCGGGGTCGAGGACCTCGAGCATGGCGCTCGACGGGATCGCCGCGCCAGTCGGCGCCCATCTTGTCGATCTCGTCGATCATGAACAGCGGGTTGTCGGTGCCGGCGTCGCGCATGGCGCGCAGGATGATGCCGGGCATCGCCCCGACGTACGTGCGGCGATGCCCGCGGATCTCGGCCTCGTCGCGCACGCCGCCGACGCTGATGCGCTCGAACTTGCGGCCCATCGCTTCGGCGATCGAGCGCCCGAGCGAGGTCTTGCCCACGCCGGGCGGGCCGACGAAGCAGAGGATCGGCCCGTGCAGGTCGCTCTTGAGCTTGCGCACGGCGAGGTACTCGAGGATGCGGTCCTTGACCTTCTCGAGGTCGTAGTGGTCGCGGTCGAGGATCTCGCGCGCGTGCTTGATGTCGAGGTTGTCCTCGCTCGAGGTGTTCCAGGGCAGCGTGACGATCCAGTCGAGGTAGGTGCGGATGACCGGGTACTCGGCGCTGGCCGGCTGGATCTGGGCCAGGCGCTCGAGCTCGCGCTCGGCGGCCTTGCGGACCTCGTCGGGCAGCTCGAGCTCGTCGAGCTTCTCGCGCAGCTCGCTGACCTCGGCCTCCTGCTCGTCGGTCTCGCCGAGCTCCTGCTGGATCGCCTTGAGCTGCTGGCGCAGGAAGTACTCGCGCTGCGTCTTGTCGATCTCGGAGCGCACGTCGGACTGGATCTTGGAGCCCAGCTCGAGCACCTCGAGCTCGCGCGCGAGGATGCGCGTGAGCTTGCGCAGCCGCTGCTCGACGTCGGCCTCTTCGAGCAGCTCCTGCTTGTCTTCGGTCTTGATGCGCATCGTGCTGGCCACCAGGAACGCGAGAGCGCCGGGCTCCTCGACGTTGGCGGCCGCCATCTCGAGCTCCTCGGGCAGGTAGGGCACGAGCGAGACGATGCGTGAGAACACCGACAGCAGGTTGGCGCGCAGCGCGTCGACCTCCTTGCTCTCGACCGACGACGTCGTCGAGCTTCTCGATCGTCGCCTTGAGGTAGGGCTCCTCGGCGGTGAAGCCGGTGACCTGCACGCGCTGCAGCCCCTGCACGAGGATGCGCATCGTGTTGTCGGGCAGCTTGACCATCTTGTGGGCCAGCGCCACGGTGCCGACCTGGTAGAGCAGGTCGGGCGCCGGGCATCTCGATCTCGGCGTCCTTCGAGGCGACGAGCACCAGCAGGCGGTCGGCGGCCAGCACCTCGTCGATGAGCTTGATCGAGCGCTCCTGGCCGACCGTCAGCGGGATCATGGTGTCGGGGAAGACGACGGTGTCGCGCAGCGGCAGGACCGGCAGCTCGCCGGGCAGGTCTGGCTTCTCGTCGGGCGACCTTGACCTGCAGGCCTCGTCGGGCTCGCTCACGACTCACCTCCGATCTTGATCTCGATGTGCTGCTTGCGGAGCTCGTGGGCGAGCGAGCGGCAGCCGCACCTCGAGGACGCCGGCCTCGTAGGTCGCCTGCGTGTGCGTCGACGTCGACGTCGACCGCCAGGCGGATCTGCCGCTCGAAGTCGCCGTAGTCCATCTCGACCTGCTGGTAGACGCGGCGCTCGCCGCCGGCGAACGCGCGCCGCCCGTGGACGACCACCTTGCGGGGCTCGACGTCGAGCTGGATGTCTTCGCGGCTCAGTCCGGGCAGCTCGAAGCGCACCACGAGCTCGCGCGACTCCTCCTCGAAGTAGACGTCGGCCAGCGGCACGAACCCGGCCCTCGCCGAGTACTGCGCGCTGCGGCTGATGCACACGTTGTCGAAGGTGCGCAGCACTTCGCGGTGCAACTTGTCTCGGTCCACGGAACGACTCCTTAGGTGCGGCCGCGAACCGGCCGGTTTCCCTACGCGCTTTCATCTACCCACGGGCGAGTTGCCCATAACGGCGCCGGCGAGCGTGACCGCACGTGCGGCAGCGCATCCCCGACGCGGGCAAAGTCATTCTACAGCGGACTCCGCTCGGGGGACGCAGCGCCGGTCGTACGCCCCGCCCGGTCGCCGCCCTGGGCTTCTTCGTCGTCCGGCAGCCGGCGCATCGCGGCGGCGGCAAGGAGCGCGGTGGCGCCGAAGCCGAGCTCGATAACGGTCGCAACCACCGTCGCGCCGATGGCCAAGGTCGAGATGCCGGCCAGGTCGTGCCAGGACTGGACGAGCCCGGCGATCTCGGAGATCGCGCTCGCGGCCACGACAAGTCCCCCGACAGCGAGGACGGGCGCGACCATTCGAGGCAGCCAGGCCGCCTGATAGGCGACCATCGCGACGATCGTGGCGGAGATCAGCCAGGTCTCGGTGCGAGCGACTCTGCCGAGACTCGCGGCAGCCACCGCCTCTGCCACGAGCAGCGCGATCCAGAGAACGACGATCAGGCGCAGCCGCCCGCGGTCGGCGGGTGCGGCGGCGGGCGGCTGCGCCTGTCTCCAGGCCATGCTCTGCCGCCAGGCCGCCCAAAGCAGGACGAGCCCGAGTATGAGTCCGAGGACGTCGCCGAGCGCGACCGCGCGGGGTGAGGTCTCAGCGTTCAGGAACTCGAGCAGGGCGCGGTCCGCGAGCAATGGACGCAGCACGCCGACCGCAGCGTTGATCGTGAGCTGGACTCCCCACAGCAGATACACCACCCACACCCCGCCCCATGAGCGACCGACGAGGAGCGTCGCGACGAGCCCCGCCGCCAGCCAGGCCACGAACGACCAGGTCACGTCCGAGATCGGGAAGAGCTTCGTGCCGGTCAGACCAGCGGACGAAACGTGAGCGATATCCCCAGCCAGAGTCAGCAAGATCCACGCCGCCAGCACGAGGATGGCCGCCGGCCACACCCGCCGATCCACGCCGGACTCGCCAGGCTCACGCCGGTTCTGCAGCGCCAAGCGGACGAGCCGGTCCCACGGCGACACTTCGGGTTGGAAGTCGTAATCGGACGTGGACACGGCTGACCCCCCCTGGTCGACGCGCTCAGTCTACTTCGCTGTGACGTCCGGCGGAAGCGCGCGGGCCGACGCGAGGCACCAGCGACGCGGCCGCAGTCCAGTGCGCGGGGGTCACGATTCGATCTCGAGCGTGGCGACCTGGCCGCGGCGGGGCGAGCCCTCGCGCAGGTCGGTGATCCTGATCGCGTGGTTGTTGGTGTCTGCGACGAAGAGCAGGTCGCCGCCGGGGGCGACGGCGACGCCCTCGGGCTCGTCGAAGCGAGCCTCCAGGGCGTCGCCGTCGTCCACCCCCTCCTCACCGCTCCCCAGGAACGTCTCGCAGCGGCCCGTGACCGGATCGATGCGCTTGATCTTGTTGTTGTAGGTGTCGGCGACGTAGAGCCGGCCGTCGGGACCCGCCGTCACGCCGTAGTCGTGCTGCAGACGCACGTGGCCGCCCTGCCCGTCCTCGTCGCCGAAGTCGAACAGACCCTTGCCCACGATGGTGCGCACCTCGGGCCCGTCACGACCCTGCTCGACCACCCTGATCGCACTCGACTCGGAGTCGGCGACATACAGCGGTCCGGCGCCCACCCCGCCGCGCCGCCGGGCACGAGGTGCACCCCCGTCGGCTGCGCCAGCGTGCAGTTCTGGGCCGGCCCGTCGGAGAGGTCCTCGCGGCCCGTGCCGACCCACGGCGCCGCCTCACGCGTGGCGAGGTCGACTCGCCAGAGCTGGTGGAAGCCCGCCATGGCCACGATGAGCGCCTCTCCGGCGGCGTCGAGCGTGAGGTCCCAGGGAGAGCTGAGGGCGGCCTTCTCGCCCACGCCGGGGACGTTGAAGCGTCGGCCTGCGCGCCGGTGCCGGCCACGGTGACGACCTCGCCCTCGCCGGCCCGACATAGCCGGATCGCACGCACGAGATGGTTCCCGGTGTCGGCGACATAGAGGATCTCGCCTTTGGGGGCCGCTCCGTCGCGGTCGGCCGGCCCTGCGAGGGCCATCCCCTGCGGATGGTCGAAGCTCGCCGCGGCGAGCGGCCCGTCGGCGCGCCCGCAGCGCCCCGAGCCGATGATGCGCCCCAGGCGCGCCCGGGGCCGCTCGCCGCGACCCGCCCGCCAGTCGTCCAGCTCGAGCTCGAGCTCGAGCAGCCGGTGGTGACCGGTGTCGGCCACGAACAGCCGGCCATCGCCGCGTCGCCAGCACCTTCCCAGGGAACAGCAGCGTGGTCGCCGGCGCGGCCGGCGGGCTCGACGGGAGCGGCGCCCGGGACAGTGCGCCTCGTTCCGACGCCTCGTCGATCAGCTTACGCAGCGTCGGTTCGAGCTCGCGGGCGCGGAACTCTCCGGGCAGGGAGCCCACGTAGCCGCCCTCGGCATCGATCAGCACGATGGTCGGCCACGCGCCGATGCCGTAGGCGCGCCAGATGCGGTACTGGCGATCGTTGACGACGGCATGGGCCACGCCGAGCCGCTGCACGGCCTGGGCGATGTTGCGCGTCACGCGCTCGGCGCGGAACTTGCCTGAGTGTACGCCGACGACGACGAGCTCGTCGCGGGAATCGCGCTTCCAGCTCCCGCACCTGCGGGAGTACGTGCATGCAGTTGATTCAGCCGTAGGTCCAGAAGTCGAGCACGACGAGCTTGCCACGCAGGTCGGCAAGCTGCAGCGGCCGGTCGACGTTCAGCCAGTCGAGACCGGTCTGGAACTCGGGCGCCTGCTGGCGATCGCCGGCCACGGAGACCTCCTCGCCTCAGCCCACCGCACGGGCGGGCTCGTCTCCGACGAGCCCGCTGAGCCGCTCGCTCAGCTCCCAGAACCGCCGGCGCAGCTCCCGATTGTAGCTTGCGGGCGACGACTGCTCCGGGTGCTGGTCGACGAAGTAATTGCCGGTGACACCCTCCACCTCAGGTGAACTCGCGAGGTAGAGCGACGTGCGCGCCCCCTCGTGGGGGCTGATGCCGCCGGTCGCGCGAAAGCCGGCGTGCAGCAGCTTGGTCGACACGCCGCCGGGATGAAGCGCGTTGACGCTGACGCCGCTGCCCTCGAGCCGCTCGGCCAGCTCGTAGGCGAACCACAGGTTGCCGAGCTTGGACAGACCGTAGGCCGAGTAGCCGTCGTAGCCGCGCAGGCCCTGGAGATCGTCGAAGTCGACGGCCGCGCGCCGGTGCACCATCGAACTGACGACGACGATGCGCGAAGGCGTGTCCGCCGAGAGCAGGTGCAGCAGAAGCTCGGTGAGCAGGAACGGCGCCAGGTGATTGACCTGGAAGGTCGTCTCGAGCCCATCCTCGGTCAGGTGTCGCTGTGCCTGGTAGACGCCGGCGTTGTCGATCAGGACGTGCAGCCGGTCGGTCAGACTCTCGACCTGCGTGGCCAGCAGACGGACCTGGCGCAGCGACGTGAAGTCGGCGTAGGTCACCTCGACGTCGCCGCTGCCCGTCGTCGCACAGATGTCGCGGCGCGCCGCTTCGGCGCGCCGCGCGTCCCGCCCATGCAGGATCAGCCGGGCGCCCGCGGCCGCGAGGCCCCTCGCAGTCTCGAGCCCGATGCCGTCGGTCGCCCCCGTCACCATCGCGGTGCGCCCGGCCAGTGTCCATGTCTCGTCGGTCATATAGCTCCGCCACGCAGCGGCGTCTCTCGCCGGCTTTCAGAAACGAGGGCCGCCGGTCGATACCTCCTGTGGCGCTCGTTCCCCCGCTGGTGTCGCCACAAACGATGGGTCAGAATGGCGTCGCGCGCGCGGCCCCGGCAGTGCAAGCCGGAGCCGATCACCCGGCCGCGGGCGCCCCCGTCGGGCCAGGACAGAGGAGGGACATATGGAGGCGACCGTCAGTCAGGGCGTGGCACAGTCACTGGGCGAGTTCGTGCAGACGCACACTCAGCAGGACACCGGCGGCACCTGGCAGCTCGAGAACAAGAAGACGCTCGAAGTCAGGCTGCAGGGCAACAAGGTGTTCACCAAGGCCGGGGCCATGATCGCCTACTACGGCGACATCAAGTTCACGCGCAGCAGCTCGGGGGGCGCCGGCAAGTGGCTCAAGCAGAAGATGACCGGTGAAGGCGCAGTGACGATGGACGCCGAGGGCAACGGCATCCTCTACCTCGCCGACCAGGGCAAGGAGATCACCATCCTGCAGCTCAGCGGCGAGACGCTGTTCGTCGACGGCCGCGACTGCCTCGCCTACTCCGACACCCTCTCTCACGACATCGTCATGACCGGCGGCGCCGGCATGATGGCCGGCGGGCTGTTCAGCATCAGGCTGCAGGGCCAGGGCTACGTGGCCATCACCACCGAGGGTCCGCCGCTCGTGCTCGGCGTGAGCCCCCAGGTGCCGCTGTCCACCGACGCCGACGCCACGGTGGCCTGGTCGGACGGCCTGAGCATGTCGATCAAGACCGATGTGAACTGGAAGACGCTGATCGGCAAGGGCACCGGCGAGACCTTCCAGATGCAGTTCACCGGCACTGGCTTTGTGGTGGTGCAGCCCTTCGAGGAGGCTTCGGGCGGCGGCACCGCGGCGAAGTGGTGGCGGCGGTGGTGGCGGCCTCGGCGGCCTGTTGGGCGGCTGAGCGGAGCCGCGGCTTCGATGTCCGCTCGTGCGGCGGGGGCGGCGGCGTGCTTGAAGCACACCGCCGCCCCCGCCGTGTCGCTACTGCCGTGAGGGGCGTCGCCACGTGCCCGGCGGCCCCTCCGCCCACCCCCTGCCAGCCTGGTGACTGCTGCCGCGGGCGGTGCTGTGGCGACGCCCACCCTCCCCTGCCCGGTCATTCTCGCCGCTGCGTACGCTGCTGGTCAGATGACGATCGTGCCGAGTAGGCTCACGATGGTTGAGCGCAGCGGTAGACGTTTCGGCACGATGTCTTGACTCGAACATCTGTTCGTGCGAGGGTGCCACGTGTCCGCAGACGCGCTAGGATGGGTCGGTGCAGCTAGCGTTCACGACTGTCGACGAGCTGTTCGCTCTTCTCGAGCAGGCTGGCGAGCCCCTCGACTACCGCGAGGTCTGGCCCCGCCTCTTCCCGGTCGCCAACTGTCCCCCCGAGCTCATGCGCGGCGCTGGTCGCCGACATCGTGCGCGACGACGAGCGCTTCGCGTGGGACGGCCCCTTCCACGTCGGCCTCGACCGAGTGGCGCGCCCACGCGGCGCGACCTCTCGGACGTCGCCTTCACGGTCGTCGACCTCGAGACCACCGGCGGCACGCCCGGGCTTCACCAAGATCACCGAGATCGGCGCCGTGCGCATCGAGGGCGGCCGCCAGGTCGCCACGTTCTCGCAGCTCGTCGATCCCCGGCAGCCCATCCCGGCCAAGATCACCGGCATCACCGGCATCAGCCGACGAGATGGTCGCCGGCCAGCCGCCGATCGAACAGGTGCTGCCGCGCTTCGTCGAGTTCTCGGCCGACTCGGTGCTGGTCGCCCACAACGCCCGCTTCGACCTCGGCTTCCTCGACTACGAGCTCGGCATGCTGATGCGGCGCACCTTCCCGCGGCCCGACGCTCGACACGCTGCGGCTGGCGCGCCGGCTGCTGTCGCCCATGCGCTGCTCGCTCGCCGCCCTCGCCGAGCGCTTCGACACCGACCGTCAAGCCCACGCCACCGCGCCCTCGACGACGCGCTGGCCACCGCCGAGATCCTGCTCATGCTGCTGCTCGCCCGCGTCGCAGGAGCAGGGCGTGACCACGCTCGAAGAGGTCGTGCGCCTGTGCGAGCCGGGGGCGCGGCGCAACTACCACAAGATCGTGCTCACCGAGGGGCTGCCGCAGCGCCCGGCGTCTACATCATGCGCGACGCCCGCGGCCACGAGCTCTACATCGGCAAGGCCGAGAACCTGCGCCGCCGGGCCCGCGACCACTTCCTGCAGCGCCAGGCCTACGGCGCCCGCCAGGCGCTCGAGCTGCTCGAGCGCTTCGACGTGCTCGAGACGGGCTCCGAGTTCGCCGCGCTGCTGCTCGAGACGCGCCTCATCGCCAAGCACCGGCCGCCCTACAACCAGCACGGCACCCGCGTGTCGAGCTACCACTACGTCAAGCTCACCACCGACGCGTTCCCGCGCCTCTACGCCACGCCCAACCGGCGCGACGACGGCGCCCTGTACGCCGGGCCGTTCCGCCGCGCCAGCTTCGCGCGGCGCCTCGTCGAGCTGCTCAACGCCGCCTATCCGCTGCGCACCTGCGTGCGCCTGCGCGACACGAGCGCGCGACGGGCGAACACGCCTGCCTGCGCCTCGACATCGGCGCCTGTCTGGCGCCCTGCCGCGGGACGCTGAACGGCGAGTACCACGCTCGTCGTCGAGCAGGCTGCGCCGCGTGCTGCGGGGCGACGGCCGCGAGCTCGACCGCGAGCTCGAGCGCCGTCAGGCCGAGCTCGTGGCCGAGCTCGCCTTCGAGCAGGCGGCCCGCGTCCAGACCTGGCGCGAGACGCTCGAGCAGGCGACGCGCACGGTCGGCAGGCTGCGCGCCGCGCGACATGCGTACGCGCTGCTCGTCTACCCTGCCCGCCAGCCGGGCAGGGTCACCGTCTACTCGGTGGTCGCCGGCGGCGTCGTCGGCGAACGGTCGTTGCGGCCGAGCGAGCTGACTCGCCGAGACGCCGCCCTCGAGCGTGATCGCCGGCCTCTACGCCGCCGAGCCGCCGGCGCCGCCGCTGCCCGCCGACACCATCGACGAGATCCTCCTGGTCAGCGGCTGGCTCCGCCGGCACCGCGAGGCGGTCAACGTGCGTCACCTGCCGGGCCCGCGACCGCGTCGGCGGACGACGCGACGCGGCCGCCGCGCGAGCTGCTGCGGCGGCTGCCGCTGTGCGCGGGCACGGCTGCGACCGCAGCCGGCGGTGCCGGTGGCGGCGGGCCAGCAGGTCCGTCGCCACGGGGCACCCGCCGCTCCCGCAGCCTCGGCTGAGGCTCTCCGCGACCGTAGCTTGACACGAACATACGTTCGCTCTAGGCTGGCGTCCCTGCGATAGTCGGCCGGAGAGAGGCGCATGAGCAACGCCCTGCCCATCCCCGTCACCGTGTCCTGGCGGCCGCTACACGCAGTCGCCCCGGGCGTTCCTGTGGCGCGGCCGGCGCTGGAGCATCGAGCGGGTCCTGCAGCGCTGGTCGATCGACACGGGCTGGTGGAACGACGACGTGCGGGTCGACCGCCGCTACCTGCGGGTCGTCGCCGACGGCCGCGTGTTCGATCTGTTCCTCGAGCGGCGCGAGCGGCGCTGGTATCTGGCGCGGGCCTACTAGGCAAAAAGACGGCGGGCGGGGGGCGGGGCCGTCCGGCCCCGCCCCCGCCCGCCGCGGGTCGTCTCGGTCTGCAGGTCAGCCTGTTTGGGTCAGACCTCGACCTCGTGCTTGCGGCGCCCGCGGGTGACCACCACGACGATCACGATGACGATGATCACGACCGCGCCTACGGCGATCCAGATCGTGCTGGACGTGCCGCTACTGCTGCTGCTGCCGCTGCCGACGACGTGCTTGAGGTTCAGGTAGGTGTCGATGTTGTCGGTGATGAACAGCACGGGACCGCCCTTCGAGGGCACGTGAGTCCAGCCCGTCCACCTCGCGGTGTTGTAGGCCTCGAGCTGCTGCGGGTAGTCCCAGACGATGTAGGGCGCCGAGTCGTAGAAGAGCTTGACCATCTGGTCGGTGATGACCTTGCGCTTGGCCGGGTCGATCTCCTGGGCCTGCTGCTGGTAGAGGGTGTCGTACTGCTTGTTCGACCAGCAGCAGTCGTTCCAGAAATCGATCTGGTCAGTGGTGAACACGCCGAGGATGTAGTCGGGGTCGACGTACTGGCCCCAGCCCCAGATGTACATGTCGTAGTCGGGCGCGTACTTGCTGCCGTTCATGTTGTAGAGCTTGTCGGACAGCGCGCCGGTGTCCATCACGGTGTACTCGATCTTCAGGCCGAGCTTGCGGAACCAGCCGGCCATCAGCTTGCCGGCCGACTGGCTCTGCGCGTCGTCCGACCGTGACCAGAGCCGCAGCGAGATCGGCTTGCCCTGCTGATCGACGCGCACGCCGTTCTTCAGGGGGTAGCCCGCCGCATCGAGCATGGAGCCCGCCTTGGCGAGGTCGAAGCCGAAGGCCTCACCGGGTGCCGGCTGCCAGTAGTAGGTGGGGATCTCGGGCGTGATGATGCCCTGCCCGACCTTGCCGTAGCCGCTGTCGGCGATCTGCACGAGCTTGGTCTTGTCGACCGCCCAGCTGATCGCCTGACGGAACTTCTCGTCGTTGAGGACCGGGTTGCCGAGCGAGTTCGGGCTCGTGTAGCAGTTCATGCAGAGCTCGTCGAAGTACCGGTAGGGCGCCGCGTTGGTGGTGACGCCCGGCTGGTTCTTAAGGCCCTGGAACTGAGCCGGCGGCAGACCCCACCCGTAGTCGATGGTGCCGAGCTTGATGTCCTGGGTCATCGTGTCGGCGTTGGTGTAGATCTGGAAGATGATCTCGTCGACGGCCGACTTCTTGCCCCAGTAGTAGGGATTGCGGACCATGCGGTAGTACTCGCCCTTCTTCTGCTCGACGAGCTGGAAGGGGCCAGTGCCGATGACCGGCGACTTGTTCTGGAAGGTCGTGCCGGCCTTGTCGCCCGGCACCTTCGACCAGATGTGCTCCGGCACGATCGGCACCCACATGTGCAGGATGTTGGACTTGGGCTCGGTGAGGTGGAAGACCACGGTCGTCGCGTTCGGTGCCTCGACGTTCTTGATGTGGTTCGTGAACTGTGTGTAGGCCGAGAGCTGGTTCTTGATGATGTAGTTGAAGGTGAAGGCCACGTCGGCCGCGGTGAACGGCACGCCGTCCTGCCACTTCACGCCCTGAGCGGATCTTGAAGGTCCAGGTCTTGCCGTCGGGCGAGATGCCGCCGTTGGCCGTGGTCGGGATCTCGGTGGCGAGCTCGGGGCGCGGCTCGAGGTTGGTGCCGAAGCCGATGAGGAAGTCGTAGTTCAGGTGGAAGACCTCGTACGAGGTGCCGCTGTAGCCCACGAACGGGTTGGGGTTGTCGAGGTCGCTGGTCGTGCCTACCCGCAGGATGGATGTGGTCCCGGAGCTGGCTGCCGGCGAGGCACTGGTAGCGAACGCGCCCACGAGACCCCAGACGAGCCCTCCGAGCGCGATCACGACGATGGCCAACACGGTCAGCCGGAACCTCCCCGAATAGCGGCCGGGATGGCGATGACGCATGGCGTTCCCCCTTCTGTCGCGCGAACCCCACCGGACGGGGAGGCCTCTGCCCTGGGCGGCTTTGCCGCTGACCCCCACACGCCTTCGGTCGACGCAAGTCGATGACGTTACTTACTCAACTAACTAAGCGGCTCCGCAGCGAGTCTATCGAGGCCACAATCCCGCTGCAAGACGAGCGAACGGCAGCAGTCAAAGGCGCTCGGCGAGGTAGAGGCCCGGCGCGACCGGCCGCAGACAGTGGCGGCCGCCGGCCGCCTGGCAGTAGCCGCCGACGTTGAGCAGGGCGACGACGTCGCCCTCGGCCGACGGCCGGGAACGGGTAGTCCTCGGCGAACAGGTCGGGCGCCTCGTTGATGTGACCGGAGATGGTGACGCGCTGCGGGCGCGGGGCGAGTGGGTCGGCGCGGGCACGAGCTCGACCCACTCGCCCCACACGAAGCGCAGCGGCACGGTGTTCCAGCCGGCGTTCAGGCCGACGAAGGTCGTGCCCAGCCGGTCCTCGACCGTGGCGACCTCGGCCAGCAGCACGCCGGCTCGCGGCTGAACAGGAACTCGCCCGGCTCGGTGGCGATGGTGACCCCCAGCGGACCCAGACGCCGGGCGACGACGCCGGCCCACGCGTCGAGGTCGAGGTCGGTCTCGCCCTCCATCATGCGGCTCGCCGAGACCGCCGCCGGTGTTGACCTCTGCGATCGGGCAGCCGGCGTCCTGCAGCCGCTCGACCATCTGCGGCGCACGACCGACAGGGCGTGGTCGAGCTGGGGCAGGTCCTCGGTGTGCGTCTGGTGACAGATGTGGAAGCACGACGGTGTCGATCGTCAGGTCGTGCTCGCGGGCGATCGCCACCGCCTCGTCGAGCTGCTCGGCGTAGATGCCGAACTTGGTCGGCTTCTCCGAGGCGTAGATGCCGAACTGGAGCTCGTCGTCGGGCGAGCGGCCGGCCGGCACGAAGATGCGCGAGGCGCCCGGCGCGCGGGTTGAGCCGCAGGCCGACGCGACGCCCCGGCGCCGCGCGCCCGACGCGGCGCAGCTGGCGTGAGCAGGTCGACGTTCAGCTTGAGCGGGTGCGGCCAGGATGACGTGCGAGGTCGGCGTCGACGAGGTTGGTGCCGGTGTAGCTGATCTCTTCGGCGCGCCAGCCGTGCTCGAGCGCCCAGGCGACCTCGCCCGGCGAGCAGACGTCGACGCCGACGCGCGTCGGGCGTGCCGGGCTCGCCGAGCGCGCGCAGCGCGGCGAGCACCTCGGGCTCGCGCTGCGCCTTGAGCGCGAAGCGCACGCGGTAGGGCAGCCCGGTGGCCGCCAGCGCCGCCTGCACGCGCCGCACGCGCTCGGTGACGTCGGTCAGATCGAAGACGAACAGCGGCGTGCCGTGCTCGCGCGCGACGGCCTTCGGCGTCGCGTCCCGCGACGCGCAGCCGGCCGTCGCGCACGTCGAGACCGGGCCTCACCCACCACGTCGGCGCCGCAGCCGCCGTCTCGTCGACCGTCATGAGCCACCTCCCGCCGCGGCCGCGGGGGCCGCCCTCGTTCCGAGATGCCGCTCGACCATCTGCCACAACATCTCGACGACCGGCCCCGCGTCGAAGGCCTCGTCGGCCTGGACCTGCAGCCCGAGCCCGTCGATGGTCGCCACGACCAGGGCGCCCAGGGGCTTGAGATCGGCCGGCGGTTCGTCGCCGTCGGCGCTCGCCAGCGCCCACGCTTCGAGCTCGCCGTACCACGCGAACAGCGCCTTGTACTTGGGCCGCAGCCGCTCGTCGGCGAGCACGTGCGAGACGATCGCGTAGAAGGTCCGGTATTCGTCCGGCTCGGTCACCCAGGCACGCTGGGTCTCGAAGAGGGCGCGGCGCCGGGCCTTGCCCGGCGCCGCGCCCGACAACGCCCGCAGCAGGTCCGCGCTGCCCTGATGGACCACCGAATCGACCAGCGCATCGACCAGGCCCGCCTTGCTGCCGAAGTGATAGCGGATCAGCGCCGCGTTCTCGCCCGACTCGGCGGCGATCGCTTCGAAGGTCAGCTTGCTGAACCCATCGCGGGCGAGCACCCGTTTGGCCGCCTCGAGGATGCGGGTAGCTGTAGGCGACAGCGCGGGCATCGGGTCGTTCACGGGAAGCGGTGAGGTCCCAGATTCCATCGTGCCCCTCCCGCTCGACGGCTTGTCTGCCCACCCGGCTCGGTCTAGAGTCGCGGCAAGCGCTGTTAGTTAGCCAAGTAAGTAAATACCAGCCGGAGACGCCCGGCAAGGGCCGGGCGGGCGAGGGTGCCGACGGGGCCGAGCGTGGGCAAGCCGGCCGGACCGAACATGCCGAAGCCGGCCGGACCGAGCAGGGGGAACGCCTGTGAAACGCAATCTGCACGCGGGCCATCGCGCAAGCGGCGGTCTCGGCCTCTCGGTCTTCACCGCCGACGAGCTCGCCGACATCCACCTCGCCACGCTCGAGGTGCTCGAGCGCACCGGCGTCTGGGTCGAGCTCGACGACGCGCTCGACGTGTTCGCCGACGGCGGCTGCCGCGTCGAGCGCGACTCTCACACGGTGCGCATCCCGCCGCACGTCGTCGAGGAGAGCATCGCCAGGGCGCCGTCGACCTGGGTCCTGTGCGGGCGCGATCCGGCCAACGACATCGCGCTCGAATCGAACCGCGTCGGCTTTTCGAACTTCGGCGAGGGCCTCATGGTCGTCGATCCCTACAGCGGCGAGCTGCGCGAGTCGACCAAGAAGGACCTCTGCGACGCCGCCCGGCTGGTCGACGCGCTCGACGACATCGACTGCTTCGAGGTGGCGCTGGGCTGCGGCGACGTGCCCGTCGAGAGCGCCACGATCCACAACTACGAGGCGACGCTGCTCAACTGCACGAAGCCGTCGTGCACCGGCCCGCAAGACGGCTACGCCACGCGCGCCTACATCGCGATGGCGGCGGCGGCGGTCGGCGGAGCCGACGAACTGCGCCGCCGCCCGATCCTCATGCTCGGCACGTGCCCGGTGAGCCCGCTCAAGCTGCCCCGCGAGTTCTGCGAGATCGTGCTCGAGGCGTCACGCGCCGGCATGCCGGTCGAGGTGCTGAGCATGGCGATGGCCGGCGGCTCGGCGCCGGTCACGCTGGCCGGCACGCTGGTCACCCACAACGCCGAGGTGCTGGCCGGCATCACCCTCGCCCAGCTCGCCGAGCCGGGTACCCGGGTCGTCTACGGCTCCTCGACCACGGCCATGGACCTGCGCTTCGCGGCGGCCTCCGTCGGCTCGCCCGAGATGGCGCTGATCAGCGCCGGCGTGGCCCAGCTCGCCCGGCAGTACCGGCTGCCGAGCTACGTCAGCGGTGCGTAGGGGGACAGCAAGCTCAGTGACGCCCAGAGCGGTCACGAGAAGACCCTCACGGCTCTGCTCCCAGCGTTGGCAGGGGCCAACCTGATCTTCGGAGCCGGGATGATCGAATCGGGCGTCACCATCGACTACGGGCAGCTCGTCCTCGACGACGAGATCGCCCGCATGGTCAAGCACGTCGTCGCCGGCATCGCGGTGCGTGACGACACGCTGCTGGTCGACGACATCCACCGGGTCGGCGCCTTCGGCGACTTCCTCTCGCTCGACAGCACCTACGCCCACATGCGCGAGCAGTCGCAGCCGCGCCTGTTCGACCGCCGCGTGCGCGAGGACTGGCAGGCAGACGGCGCGACTCGACGCCCACGCCCGCGCCCTCGTGCGGGCCCGCGAGATCCTCGAAGGACACCATCCGGCGCCGCTCGACCCCGAGGCGGCGGCGCGTATCCGCGCGATCGTCGAGCGGGCGGACGGCGAGCTGGCGAGCGGCTGAGCCAATCGGGATGGGCGGGGTGCGCGGCGCCCCCGCCCCCCGCCGTCATATCAACCTCTCAGCTCACTGCGCATCATAGGTCGGCGGATATGCCCCCGGGTCGCCCGGGTAGCGCGCCGCGACTTCCTGCTGGTGGAGCGTCACCAGGAAGTTGGCGCCGACCGCGACATAGCTGTAGTCGCCGGTGTCGGTGCCAAAGCGTCATCGCCGCATTGGTCCACGGGTTCTTCGGCCACCAGGTGTGGCTGAGGCCGACGTCGCCTCCCGGCGTGAGCTGCGCCGCAGTCGGGGGGATGCCGCCGTGGCTCGCCGCCCACTCGTCGGCATAGTCCTTGATGACCTGGGCATAGCCCTCGGCGCACATGTCCTTCAGGCGCGCCCGCAGGCCGAGCATGCGCTCGGCCCAGTAGTCGTCGACGACGTAGTCGGTCCCGTTGAAGAGGTGGCCGGCGATCTGGTAGGAGTCGTAGCCGGCCGCGACCGTGTATGTGTAGTCGCCCTGGTTCGGACTGCTCTGCATGTCCGTCCAGGTCCACGGGTTCTTCGGCCAGTAGTCGAAGGCGTAGTCGTTGAGCTCCTGTTTGGAGGCGTTCGACGGGAAGGCGTCGTTGTTGTCGAGGGCGTAGCGGTCGACCGTCGCCTGCAGGTAGTTCATATCCGCCTTCATCAGCTCGTCTCTCACCATCGTCAATGAGGTCTTGAGCTGTTGAGGCACCGCACCGCTCAAGTCGATCGTGCCCGCACTGGTGTGGGCCGAGAGCGTATAGGCGATGCCATCGCCGCCGGGCGAGTAGGCGATGTCGCCCTCGGCCGTGCCGACCGCCATGTCGGCGGCGGTCCAGGGGTTCTTCGGCCAGAAGCCGAAGCCGGCTCCGACGCCGGACGCAGTGATCTGGCCGGCAGCCGGCGCCGTGGCGTTGTTCAGCAGGCCCCACTGCTCGATGTAGCCCTTGATGACGCGCGCACCCAGCTCCGCCTCCGTGTTCCTGGCGGATCCGAGGTCGGACTCAGCGGTCGCGAGAGCGGTCTGCGCGTCGGTCAGCTGCGTCTGGACGGACGCGAGCTCAGCCGCAGCGCCGGCGCGCTCGTCGGCAAGCCATTGTGGGCTGCCGCCGGTCATCTTGTAGGTGCCCTTCGAGAAGTGCGCGACAAGCGTGTAGCTGTGTAGATCGGCGGCCGGGGTGTACGTGTACGTACCCCGGCCGCTCCCGGGCGCCATCGGCTTGCCGGTCCAGGGGTTCGCCGGCCACACGGGGGCGCTCAGGCCTCCGCCTTTGCGCACCTGCGCCTTGGTCGGGTAGACAAAGTCGTTGCGGGCGGCCTGTCTCTCGATGTAGCCGCGCAGCAGCAGCACGTTCTGCTTGACCTGCAGGTCGACGTAGCCGAGCGCGGCCGCCGACTGCGGCCGCGCGGCGCCGTAGGCGGCCGCGCACGCGAACGCAGCGATCAAGACGAGAACGGACAGACGACGCATTGGGCACCCCCCGGGATGGCCGGCTCCTATGCCGCAAGTATGTGCGCCTGCATAGGGCCGGGCAAGCGGCGACAGTGCCCTGATCGGGCTACGAACGTCGGCTTTGCGGCGCCGAGGCACGCCTGACTGCACGCTCCGGGTACACTCTCGACGTGGACACCCGGACCGAACGGAGTCAGCCGTGAGCGCACCGATCGAGAGAGTCACCGCCCGCACCATCCTTGACTGCCGCGGCTATCCCACCGTGCAGGTCGACGTCTGGGCCGGCGGGCACGTCGGCAGAGCCGACGTGCCCGCCGGCCGTTCCACCGGCAGCAACGAAGCACGTGAGATCCGCGACGGCGGCGCGGCGTACCGCGGCTTCGGCGTGACGAAGGCGGTCGACAATGTCAGAGGGGTGATAGGTCCGGCGATCCTCGGCCGCGACGTGACCGATCAGAAGGGGCTCGACCTGCTCCTCTGCGAGCTCGACGGCACGCCCGACAAGAGCCGGCTCGGCGGCAACGCCATCGTCGGCGTCTCGCTGGCCGCCGCGCGCGCCGGCGCCGCCGTCAGCGGTGAGCCGCTGTTCCGCTACCTCTCCCCTGCTGCGCACGTCCTGCCGGTCCCGCAGATCAACCTCATCAACGGCGGCAAGCTCACCTCGAACGACCTCGACTTCCAGGAGTTCATCATGATGCCCGTCGGGGCGCGCAGCTTCAGCGAGGCCATGCAGATCGCCAGCGAATGCCACATGGCGCTGTTCGAGATCGTAGTGGCTCGCTACGGCAAGCTGGCCGGCAACACCGGCGACGAGGGCGGTTTCGCCACCCCGATCGTCGACCCGCGCGAGGCGCTCGAGGTCCTCCACGAAGGCGTCGCGGCCGCCGGCCACGCCGACAAGGCCGCCTACGCGCTGGACTGCGCCGCGACGCACCTCTGGGACGCCGCCAAGGGCGTCTACACGGTGGCAGGCATCGACTACACGACCGAGCAGCTCATCGAGCTGTACCGCGAACTGATCCGCGACTTCGGCATCGTCTCGATCGAGGACCCGCTCGCAGAAGACGACTGGGACGGGTTCGTCGCCGCCACGGCCGAGCTGGGCATCCAGATCATCGGCGATGACCTGTTCGTCACGATCCGGAACTCGTGCGCAAGGGCGTCGAGCTGGGCGCGGCCAACTCGGTGCTGTGGAAGGTCAACCAGGTGGGCACGCTGACCGAGGCGTGGGAGACCGCGACCGTCGCGCGCGATGCGGGCTTCAGCGTGTGCGTCAGCGAGCGCTCGGGTGAGACCGAGGACCCGCTGATCGCCGACCTCGTGGTGGCGCTCGGCGCCGGCCAGATCAAGACGGGCTCGCCGGTGCGCGGCGAACGCACCGCCAAGTACAACCGGCTGCTCGAGATCGAGGAGATGCTGGGCGACGACGCGGTCTACCCGGGCCGGTCGTTCCGCGGGCCGTTCTGAACGGGCGGCAGCTTCGCCTCGTGGCCGGCCCGGCCCCTACGGGCCGCCGATGTCGCGCCGCCGCAGGCCAGCGAGCCCGACCGCTCCGAGCAGCGCGGCGACGGCCGTGAGCGCGACGACCGGCGTCGCGCTGAACGTCCCGCCGGGCAGCTTGGGCACGTGCGCGAACGGCGAGAGGTCCATGACCCAGTGGCTGAGGTCGAGCAGAGGGCCCAGCTCGCCCGAGCAGGACGAAGCCGGCCAGCGCGACCCAGCCGATCGCGACGAACCGGGGCGCCAGGCCGAAGGCGGCCACGACGATGGCCGCCAGGACCCAGGCTGCGGGCAGCTGCACGAGCGCCGCCGTGAACACGCGGCCGGCTTCGCTGATGTCGCCGGTCTGGGCGCCGCGGACGAGACCGGCGCCGGCGCCGACGAGCGACCATCAGCAGCGTCGTGCCGGCGACGGCGATGACGATGTGGCTCATCGCCCAGCGGATGCGGCCGACCGCGGTGGCGAGCACCGGTTCGGCGTGCAGTCCCGTCTCCTCTGAGCGCAGACGCATGACGACCTGGATACCGTAGGCGGACGCGACGATCCCGGCGAAGGCGAGCTCCAGCGCCAGGAAGGCGTCGGTGAGCCCCTTCTCGCCGCCGAGCTTGGTGATGAAGTCGCGCGCGTTCGGGTTGTTGAGGAAGCTGCCGACGTTCGACGCCAGGCCGCCGATCAGCACGCCGACCAGCGCGAACCCGACGGCCCAGCCGAGGAGCGCGCCGCGATGCAGCCGCCAGGCGAGCGCGAGCGGGCTGCGAAGCAGCCCGCTGCGCGCTCGCCGGTCCGCGCCGGTCCGGCAGCAGTCCGGCGCCGAGATCGCGCCGCGCCGCCAGCACGAACGCGGCGGCCGTGACCACGGCGGCGAAGCCGAGGGTGATCAGCAGCACCCACCAGCGGTTCGCCCGCGTAGGGACGGAACTGCTGGGCCCAGCCGATCGGCGACAGCCACGTCAGCCAGCGGAGGCCGGCCTCGCCGGCGGCGTCGCCGATCGCTCGCAGGACGTAGACGACGGCCAGCGTCGCGGCCGAGAGCGACGTGGCCGTCCGCGCGCTGGTGGTCAGCTGCGCGACGACGGCGGCGATCGCGGCGAAGGCGAGCCCCACGCCGGCCCAGGCGAGACCGAACGCGATCGAGCCGTCGACGGGCAGGCCGGTGGCGCTCAGGCGGCCGCGGTGAGCACGGCGAGCACGAGGTTCGCGATGAGCGCGACCGCGAGCGCGGCCGCCAGTGGGGCGCGACGCCCCAGGGCGGTCCCGCCGAGCAGCTCGGCCCGCCCCGCCTCTTCGTCGGCGCGGGTGTGGCGCACGACCAGCACGACGGTGAGCATGGCGACGAACACGGCGCCCAGGCTCCCGGTCTTGATCATGGCGAGCGCACCGAGCGAGGACGGGTCGTAGATGCGTCCGTACAAGGCGACCAGCGCCTGCGAGCGGTTGATCGGCGTCGGCCGCTTCGACCCGTGACGCCAGCGACGGGTAGAGGTCGACCGTGGCCTTGGCCGAGTACGCGGCGATCAGCGCGAACACGGCGACCGACGCCGCCACCATGATGCGGCTGCGACGCAGGGCGAGCCGGACGAGCGGAGCCAGTGCCGGCGAAGGCGCTCATCGCGCCAGAGGCCTCGGCCTTGGCGTCGTCCGGATCGGCCGCGTCGCCGTAGTAGCGCAGGAACAGCTCCTCGAGCGTCGGCGGCTGGCTCACGAGGCTGCGGACCCCGCCGCCGCCGAGCCGGTTCAGCAGCTCGCTCGAGGTGGGCGGTGTCGACCTGGCAGCGCAGCGTGTGGTCCTCGACGCGCAGGTCGTGGACCCCGGGGATGTCCGCCAGCCCGGCCGGCTCGCCCGGTCAGTTCGGCCGTGATCGACGTCCGCGTCGAGGTGACGCAGGTCGGCGAGCGCGCCGCTCTCCACCACCCGGCCGGCGCGGATGATGGTCACGTCGGTCGCACAGCGCCTCGACCTCGGCGAGGATGTGGCTCGACAGCAGCACGGTGCGGCCGTTGTCGCGCTCGTCGGCGATGCACTCGCGAAACGCCGCCTCCATCAGCGGGTCCAGACCGGACGTCGGCTCGTCGAGCAGCAGCAGCTCGACGTCGGAGGCGAGCGCGGCGACCAGCGCGACCTTCTGGCGGTTGCCCTTCGAGTAGGTGCGGCCCTTCTTGGTCGGGTCGAGGTCGAAGCGCTCGAGCAGCGCCGCCCGCCGCTTCTCGTCGAGGCCGCCGCGCAGGCGGCCCGAGCAGGTCGATGACCTCGCCGCCCGGTGAGGTTCGGCCACAGCGCGACGTCGCCGGGCACGTAGGCCAGGCGCCGGTGCAGCGCGACCGCGTCGCGCCACGGGTCGCCGCCGAGCAGCCGTGGCCTGCCCGCCGTCGGCCCGCACCAGCCCCAGCAGGATGCGCAGCGTCGTCGTCTTGCCGGCGCCGTTCGGGCCGAGGAAGCCGTGCACCTCGCCCGTCTCCGACGGTGAACGTCAGCCCGTCGAGCGCGCGCGTGCGCCCGAACGTCTTGACCAGCTGCTCCGTGATGATCGCGTCCGCCATGCGGGACCTCCTGCCCGATCGATTTCGCCCATAGGCTAGCACGGTCGCTCTTCCCTGACGGCGCCCACGATGCCATCATGGCGAGCGTGGATGAGATCGGATGAGATGCGAATCCCGGGAGACGGCCGGTTCGTCAACCATGGCGAGCTGACCGCGCACGGCCGGCGGCGCCTGCGCGCCGATGCGCTCGCGATCGCCGCCGCCGCACTCGCCGCGGTCGACCCCGAGCGCGCGCTGCGCGCGCGACTGCGCCGCGAGGGCGACACGCTCTGGATCGGCGACCGAATAGTCGACCTCGACAGCGTGGGGCGCCGCGTCTTCGTGGTCGGCGCCGGCAAGGCGACGATCGGCATGGCCGGCGTGCTCGACGAGCTGGTCGGCGACCTGATCGCCGACGGCGCCGTCGTGGTCAAGCACGGCCAGGGACGGCCGGCTGCGCCACATCGAGGTCATCGAGGCGGCTCACCCTGTGCCCGACGCCGACAGCCTGCGGGCCGGGCTGCGCCTGCTCGCCGTCGCCGAGCAGGCGCAGCCCCGCGACCTCGTCTTCGCCCTGGTCACCGGCGGCAGCTCGGCGCTCGCCATCGCGCCGGCCGCGGGCATCTCGTTCGACGACAAGGTGGCGACCAACCGGCTGCTGCTGGCCTCGGGCGCCGACATCGTCGCCATCAACAACGTGCGCAAGCACCTCTCGCGGATCAAGGGCGGCCACCTGGCGGCGGCCTGCGGCTGCGAGATCGTCAACATCAGCGTCTCCGACGTGGTCGGCGACCCGCCCGACGGCTTCACCGACCTGACCGTGCCCGACCGCTCGACCTTCGCGATGGCGCAGGAGGTCTGCGACCGGTTCGACCTGTGGGAGCGGCTGCCGCGCAGTGTCGCCGACCGTCTGCGCAGCGCCGACCCGGCGCAAGAGACGCCCAAGGCGATCGACGCCGTCACCACGGTCGTGGTCGCCAACTCCGCGATGATGTGCGAGGCGGCGGCCGGCGAAGCCGGCCGCCGCGGCTACCGCCGGGCATACTCACCCTCGAGCTCGAGGGCGAGGCGCGCGACGCCGGCGTCTGGCTGGCCGACCGGCTGGCCGCGGCCGGCGCCGGCGCCGCGCTGATCGCCGGCGGCGAGAACACGGTGACGCTCGACAAGACGGCAGGAGTGGCGGCGAGCGCGGCCGCGGGGTCGGGCGGGCCCAACCAGGAGGCCGCGCTCGCCGCCGCCGCGCGTCTGGAGAACGCCGGCCCGGCTTGCGTCCTCTGTCTGGACTCCGACGGCAGCGACGGGCCGACCGACGCCGCCGGCGGGATCGGCGACGACCTCACCGCGCCACGCGCGACCGCGGGCCGGGCTCGACGTCGGCGCCGCGCTCGACCAGCACGACGCCCGCGACTGCCTGGCGGCCCTCGGCGACCTGGCGATCACCGGCCCCACGGGCACCAACGTCAACGATCTGAAGATCGCGCTGCGCCAACGGGCCTAGCGCGCAGCGGCAAGCGACATCGCATGGGGGCGATCCTCGTAAGGGTCGCGGCGCAAAAGGTCGGAGCGCGGATGGGTAGGTGGCCGACTCCTGAGGCGAGACTCGCGAGGATAAAGTACTGCTCGCGTCAGTGCAACGCTCGCGCCTTCTATCGCCGACGAGTAGGGCTACCGATCAACAGACCCGAGCCGCGGCGAGCGTGTTGGCCCGGTGTGCGGTGAGCTCCAGGCGACGAAGTACTGCTCCAGCAGCTGCGCAGGCCGCGCGGCGTATCGTCGAAAGAGCGGCTTGCCGATCGCCAATCAGGCACGGGTATGTCCTCACTGCGGCGGGTTGATCGATCCCGAGAGACGAAGCGACGCGGTCTACTGCTCGAAGCGCTGTGCCAATAGCGCTCGCACCCCGCACGTGCCGCGCGGAAGAGGGCGGCCCTGTAAAGGGGCAGGACCGGGGTGCGCCTAGACGAGTGCGGCGAAGGCCCTCGCGAGGCCGCGGAAAAGTGACGTCAGAGCGGCGATAGCCTTGGCCGAAGGGCTCGGCGTCGCGGTCGGTGTGGCGCTGGCCGAGGGTGACGAGGTAGGCGACCCGGCAGGGCTCGGCGACGCGCTGGGCGAGGCGGACTTGCTGGCGCTGGCGCTCGGGCTGGGCGATGGCGTCGACGAGTGGCTCGGCGAAGTCGAGGGGCTCGGCGAAGCGAGGGTCTCGGCGAAGTCGAGGGGCTCGGCGAGGCGCTGGCGCTTGGCGGCGGGTCAGCCGCCACGACGTCGAGCGCGATGGGCAACAGGCTCTGCTGTGAGGAACCCTTGGCGGGTTTGGCCGTGATGGTCAGGGTGCCCTGCTGTCCACCCTGGGTGGTGCCGCGCGCTGCGTACAGCTCGAAGGCGAGCTGGACGCTCTGGCCGGCCTTCAGCACAAGGCCGCTGGTCTTGGATGCCGGCGCTGCCCTGCCAGTAGCCGACGTGCTTGACGCACTTGGCCGCAGCGCCCGAGACGGCGAGGCTCAGCGTCACCGTGCCGGTGCTCTTGGAGGTGAGGTTCAGCACGTCGTCGTAGGTCACGTCCTTGCCCAGCGGCAGGCTGCCGAAGTCGAGCTTGATCGTGCCGTTTGACTGGACGGCAGCGACCTTGGGCGCAGGCGTCGGCGTACCCGAGCCGGGCAACACCGTCGATGTGCCGGGCGCCAGCGCCACGAGCGGGCCATAGGTCGGGCTGGGAGAGGGCGCGGGGCTCGGGCTGCAGGTCTTGGTCGGGCTCGGGCTCGGCGACGGACTCGGGCTGCAGGTGTGCGTCGGGCTCGGCGATGGGCTCGGGGACACGTATGAGACGGACTCCGTGAGGGCGAGAGGGGCTCGTCCAGTTGCCGATCACTGCTCTCGCTGACGAGGACGCAGCGCCTGTCCACAAGCCCAAGGCTGACGAGGCGGCTAAGAGAGCTACCAGCGCCGCGACAGCTGGGAGCGCCAACCGCCTCGCTGCGAGCAGTCGCGCCGGACGGTGCTCAACGCCAGCGGTCTTGTTGGGAGTCGCGTCGTGGCGGTGAGCTGAGAGCTCAGGAGGGACCCGAGTGACGGGCGGCCGCCGTTCGCCTCGGCTCCATTCGCGGAAGCGTAGATGCCGTGGTCGAGCAGGTGCGCTCGCAGCCGCCAGCGATTGGGAAACGTCCACCCGCAGCGCGAGCAAACGAAACTGCACTTCCGATTGGTCTATCGGCAATCTGGGTTCCTCGTTGCGAACGTGTGCCGACCTGTTGCAGGCGGGGCGGCGGCTGGCCGCCGCCCCGCCAACATGGCCATGTTGGGGCCGCTCAGCTCCCGATCGCGTCGGTGCTGAAGGTGTAGGAGATGCTCAGAGAGTGGCCTTCGAAACTCGTGCTTGCGTTGGTATCGAGCCACAGGCCGATGACGGCCTTGGCCGACTGGCCGGCACTGAGGACAAACGCCGACACGGCGGGGGGCGTGAAGGCGGAGATCAGCGTCGGCGCGGTGCCGCCCTGGGTGCTCGCGATATGAGAGTTCCGTACGACGTGTAGACGGCCGTGTGCAGGACCGGGCCCCAGACCAAACTGTCGCCCGACGCGCTGATGGCGGTCAGCTTGACGTTCACGGTGGTAGTACCGGTGTTCTTGATCGTGACCAGGTGCCAGTAGGCGTACGTCGAACTGTTGTAGACGATCGGCGTGTCCGCCGTAGCGCTGACGACCACTGGCGTGGCTCCAGACCTTCCTGAGTCACAGACGACCACACCACTGGCGACTGTGATGTTGGGGCTGGCGGGCACGAGAGGATTGGTGATCGTCCACGAATCGGTGGCCGAGTCGTTCGCCGTGATGTTGACCGTCGCCGTTGTGGCACTGGCCGTCGATGTGGTCGTTGAGACCCAAGCCGCGTAGGCAATGGCACCACCGATGGCCACGACGGCGATCACGGCCAAGCGGGATGAGGTACCGCTTCTTGAGAAGCTTCTTCATGCTGGCACTCCTTCAAATCATGTTGAGAGGAATCCCGGGTCAAGTTTCCTGTCTGGCGAGCCGATATAGCCCAATACGACATAGTCCTTCGCGGGAATTAGGCGGCTTGGGTTTCAGCTTGCGAGACAGGGCGCCGGGTAGTGCCGTGGTGAATCAGCCTGCCACCCCCCTCCAGACGTACCCCCCCATGGCTCCGCGGGGCCTTCGTAACCTAGCGTAGCGAACAGAGCTATACATCTTTCAGTACGAATTTTAAGGGTTTGGGATCGATTTGCCTGGCTCCATTGTGTTGCCAGGTCTGGAGACGGCACCCGCCGTGGCAACCCGAGCTCTCCCACCGCACCCCCCCCCCCGTCCGCCACCCGCGGCCCAGGTGACGATGGGCGAGGGTGGGGGTGACGTTCGCGGCGAAGCACCTGACCCCAGCCCCGTATCCTGACCCCGGCTGCACACGCTGACCACCGCCCGTCACGCCAGCCGCATGTTTCCTGAGATGGACGCGGTGGTCAAGGTGCTGCTGCGGGTGGCGGTGGTCTTGTTCGCTCAAGGCGGTGGCTCTGGAGCCGGGCGGCCGGCGCGACGACAACGACGACTCGTCACTCTGAGATAGGCGGGTCGGAACCGCATGATGGTGTTCGGCCAGTCGTGACTCGTAGCGCCTTGGTGGAGAGAGACCACCGCCCAGGCGGGAATCTCCCGACATCGGGAGATGAGGCATGCGACGAGCGCACTGCCGTCATGGCAGTCCCTCGACAATCGCTTGCCCGATGCGGCATCTGCCACTCACTCCTCTCTAGTGACTGGCGTGGCCCGTACAGGCTTCGGATCGGCTGCGGCGCCCGACATTGCACCATCCTATCGTCAAGGCGCCTGAGCGCCGACGGCTTCTGCGCACCCAGACCCCTGATTCGGTTGCACCCCCGGTATTCAAATGGAGATTCGGTTGTTTGACAGTCGCTGCCATCCCTTCGGCGGCGATCTCAGACCAGGAGCCGTGGCGTCGGGGTCCGCGTCGCGCAGGCCACCATCTGTGTCACGCCCGCTCGCCTCTTGGCGTGCCGATCAGGTACACCGCGACGTAGACGAACAGGAACAGCAGCGCGAACAGCACCGTGAAGCCGAACATGCGCACGTCGGCGTTGGGCTGGTTCGCGCGATCCCAGGCCTTGTCGGCCAGCGCCAGGGGAGCCTGGAACACGTTCCAGCTGTTCCAGCCCAAGAAGCGGCCGAGGTAGATGCCGATACTGCCCAGCGCCGTGACGATCGCCACCAGCAGCCAGCCGGCGACGCTCCCCGCGACGCGGGTCACGATCTCCTGCATGAGCCGCAGCGAGACGATCCCGAGCAGCAGCCCGGTCCAGGCATACCAGGCGATGAGCATCACGTCGTACCAGCCGGGGACGTTGTCGTGGAACTGACCGAGGTGCACGAAGTCGGTCACGATGTACGGTGCGTTCGGGAAGAACAGCAGCCACACGATCGCCGTGGGCACGACGATCAGGCGCGTCAGGGCGCTGCGCCTGGTGGCGATCCGGTAGGCCAGCGCCGCCAGCACCAGGGGGATCCAGGCGAGGAACAGGTTCCAGACCAGGAACTGGAAGTTCGACGTGTGGCTGTAGGCCGTGCGCGCCAGCACGAGGGCGACGCACATGACCGAGGCCAGCCCCAGCAGCGCGAAGACCGCGGCGTTGGAACGGCCGACGTTGGAGTTGACCGGCACCCGAGCCTCCCGTACCCGACGTCATCGAACCCTATCATCTGAGGCGGCTTACCCCGGGGCACGCAATCGTCGGGTCCTTCATCACTGTAGACTGGCAGGGACGGTTGAGGCAGGAGCGGCAGGCGGTTCGCTGTCGCAGGAGGTGATCGGCGTGGAGTCGACGACGAGCGGGCTGGAGCCGACTAGGCCGGAGCGCGCCGGCGAACCGAAGATCCCGACGCGCATGGGCGACGGGTCGATGACCGCGATGAGCCGCGGCGAGCTGGCCGCCGACGTGGCGGCGGCCACCGAGCTCGCCGCGCGCAAGGCCAAGGTCTCGCCGCTCACGCAGGACGAGCTCGACCACATCGTCGACATCTACGCCTCGCGGGCGCGCGTTCACGGCGGTCGACATCGGCGACCAGGTCGTGCTCTCCTGCGACGGCGGCGGCAGCAAGATGACCGGCACCGACATCCTCGACCTGCTCGAGAGCGAACAGCGCCTGGGCCAGGACATCCTCGAGCTCTGGCACATCGAGTACTCCTACAAGGCCATCAAGACGATCCTGCCGTTCCAGCAGCAGGTCATGCAGAACGCCCAGCTCATGCTGACGGCGCCGATCCAGTACGGGGCGCAGCCCAACCTGGCGTTCTACTCGAAGCCGGACGGCCCGGCCGACAACTGGTTCGAGCTGCTGCCCCGCGGCGACATCCCCGGCGCGCGCGCCGCCATCGAGGACGCCATGGAGCTGGCCACCAAGGACATGGTCTTCGTCAGCGACGGCATGCTCGCGGCCGGCGCCGACGGCATGGACTTCGACACCACCGGCGGCGCCGGCGACGCCGACTTCCTCTCGACGCTGCGCGCGGTCGCCTGGGTGCGCGAGCATTATCCCGACCGCCGGCGTCGAGGTCGGCATGGCGGGCGAGTTCGTGATCGGCGTGCACGGCGAGCTCACCTGGGACGACCGCCGGCTGGCCGGCATGTGGCCGGCGGCGCAGCTCGCGGTCTGCCAGGACGCGGGCGTCACGCTGTTCGGCCCCGCCGTCAACATCAACACCGGCAAGTCGTGCGCCTGGAACACCGCCTACTCGCTGACCGTGATCAAGCCCTGCATGGCCGTGGCCCGCATCCCGGTCCATCCCAACGTGGGCCAGGGCGTCTGCGGCGTGCCGGTCAACGGCTACCCCGGCGAGGATGCCTCTTCAAGGGCCGCCAAGGCGCACGTCGAGGTGTTGCGCTGCGACGGGTTGTAGGTGGGTTCGGGTGACTCCAGGGGAATGGATGTCACCCACGCGCTCGCCGCGGGCATGGGCGGGATCCGGACGGCCGGAGATCTGGTCGCCAGGATGCAGATGACCCGGGGCATGCGACTTACAGAGGCAAAGCGGTACGTGGCCGACAAGCTCGGCTGTGGCGTGGCCGACCTGAGCGACTGCTACGCGATGGAGCAGCTGCGCGGCGACCTTGGTCTGGGGAGGATCCTGGACCATTCCAACCTGCACCCCGGCGAGCCCAACGCGATGTATGCCAAGTTCCGCATCGCCGAGCTGCTCGGCATCGAGATCCCCAGCGTCGAGCGGTTCAAGGAACTGGCCGGCATCGGCCGGCCGGCGACGGTGGACTGAGATGGTGACTGAGATGGGCGACGATCCGCTGAGCGTGCTCTGGCCGGACGAGGCGATCGAGGCGATCGCGGCGGCCTCGCGCGAGATCCTGGCGACGATCGGCGTGCGGGTCGATTCGCCCCAGGCGGCCGAGCTCATGGCGGCGGCGGGCTGCGCGCCCGGCCCCGCCGGGCGCGTGCTCGTGCCCGCCGCCGCCGTCGACGCGGCCCTCGCCTCGTGCCCGCGCGAGTTCAGCCTGCTGGCCCGCGACCGCACCAGGTCGCTGCCCTTCTCCCCCGCTCCCGGCGCGATCTGGGTCCACAACTCCGGCGAGGACCCGAACGTCGCCGACCCGGTCACCGGCGCCTACCGCGCCGTCGACTCATGCGCGACCAGGCCCAGGCGGCGCGTGTCATGCACCACCTGCGCTACCCGCACACGATCGGTTCGCTGTTCTGGCCGTCCGACGTGCCGGCCGACCTGCAGCCGCTGTATTCGTTCCTCGTGCTGGCCCGCGAGACCGACAAGCACGTCAGCTCGCCGCTCTCCGACTACGCCTGGCAGCTCGAACCGCTGGCGGCGATGGCTGAAGCCATCGCCGCCAGCGACCCCGCCCGTGGCGAGTACTCGTTCGAGCTCGGCTTCTGTCCGGTCAGCCCGCTGCAGCTCGGCGTCGAGGTCTGCGACGGCCTGCTGGCCGTCGCGCAGCACGAAACGGTCGTCGAGATCCTGCCGGCGCCGATGGGCGGCACGACGGCCCCGGCCACCCTGGCCGGCGGCCTCGCCCAGCAGCACGCCGAGGTGCTGGCCGGCATCGTCCTGGCCCAGGCCGTCAAGCCGGGCACGCCCTGCTACGCCGGCGTGCGCTACGGACCGAGCAACCCGCGCAGCGGCGAGTCGATGGGCGGCGCGCCGGAGGGGTCGCTCGCTTCGCTCGGAGCGACCCAGCTCGCGCGCCGCGACGGACTCGCCTGCGACTGCTACGGCCCGCTGAGCGGCTCGCAAGTGCTCGACATGCAGGCGGGCCTCGAGCAGGGCCTCACGCTCATGCTGAGCGCCCTGGCGCGGCCGCGTTTCATGTCGGGCTGCGGCACGATGCAGGGCACGGCGTCCTGCCTCGAGGCGCTGGTCGTCCACGATCAGCTCTTCGCCCACGCGCTGAACGGGCTGACGACCCGGGACTGGGACGACGAGGCGCTCGCCGTCGAGGCGGTGCGCAGCGCGGTGCTCGACGGCAAAGGGCTTCCTGAGCCTCAAGCACACGCGGCGCCACCTGCGCTCAGAGGTCGAGCAACCGCATCTCGGCTACCGCGGCGGCGTCGACGAGTGGCTCGCGTCGGGCCGGACCGGCGTGGTCGACGAGGCCCGCGCGGTGGTCGCCGGGCTCGTGGCGCGCGGGCCGCTGGGTCTGCCCGACGACATCGAGGCCGAACTCTGCCGCATCATCGACGAGACGGCCCGCGCACGCGGCTTCGACGAGTGGCCCGACCCGCGCCGGGTGATCGACGAGGCGGCCAAGGTCTGACGACCCGCACGACGAACGGCGGGGGCGGGTGACGATCAGACGATCGTCACCCGCCCCCGTGTCGTCCCGGTTCTACGTCCGGATCACGTCTCCATGGCCTGCGGCCCGCGACGCGACCGCACGAGCAGCCAGATCACGACGCCGACCACGACCACCACGATCACGATGATCGCCGCGACGAGCGGCGTGTTGTTGCCGCTCGTGCTCATGGTCGCACCCGACTTGAGGCTGACGTACTCGAAGCTTCCCGGGCCGTACGGTGAGAACACGACGTTGCCGACCTTGGCCGGCGACTCTATCCAGCCTTGCCACTTGGCCGTGTTCCAGCCCTCGATGTCGTTCGAGTAGGCGAGGATGATGTAGGGCGACTCGCGGTACCAGATCTCCTGCATCTGGTCGAGCTGCTGCTTGCGCTGGGTCTGATCGACCGCGGCGGCCTGCTGCTTGTAGAGCTGGTCGTACTGCGCGTTCGACCAGGCGCAGTCACTCCACGAGTTGATCTGGGCCTTGGTGAAGTACGACATGATGATGCCGGGGTCGATGTCGCTGTACCAGCCCCACAGGAACAGGTCGTAGTCGGGTGTGAAGACCCCCTTGACCGTGTTGTACTGCTTGTCCATGAGGGTGCCGTTGTCGACCGTCGACAGTGTGATCTTCAGGCCGATCTGCCGGAACCAGCCGGCCAGCAGCTTGCCCGACGACTGGCTCGTCGCCGACTCGGAGCGCGCCCACAGGCGCAGAGCGATGGGCTTGCCCTTGTAGTCGCGGATGCCGTCGCCGTTCGTGTCCTTGTAACCCGCCGCGTCGAGCATCTCCTTCGCTTTGGTCGGGTCGTACGTGTAGGGGGCGGGCGGCGTCCAGGCCCAATCGGGATTGTGGTAGTAGTTGGTCGTGATGGGCGTCACGCCCGGGGTGCCGTAGCCGCCGTAGACGATCTGGCAGATCTTGGCCTTGTCGACGGCGTAGTTGAGCGCCTGGCGGAACCGGTAGTCGCGCAGCACGGGATTGCCCAGGCTGGGACCCGTGTAGCAGTTGAAGCCGAGCTCGTCGAAGCCGTTGACGACGATCGGCTTGACGGTCAGGCCGGGCACGCTCTGCATGCTCCTGACCTGGGCCGGCAGCAGCCCGCCGCAGGCGTCGAGCGTGCCCGCCTTGAGCTCCTGGGCCATCGTGTCGCCGTTCGTGTAGGCGAGGAAGTCGACCTCGTCGACCTTGGGCGCGCCGCCCCAGTAGCTCTTGTTGGCGACCATGCGCACGATCTCGCCCTTCTTGGACTCGACGCACTGGAACGGTCCCGAGCCGATGATCGGCGGCTTGTTGGGCCAGCTGTTGGCCGCCGCCTTCGGCGAGATCTTGCTCCAGATGTGCTCAGGCAGGATGGGGATGTAGCCCGTGATGACGGTCGCCTTGGGTTGCGAGCAGTCGAAGCGCACGGTGTAGGCGTCGACCGCCGTGACGTGCTTCACGCCGACCGTATAGCTCGTGAAGTTGCCCATGTCGTTGTCGATGATGTAGTTGTAGGTGAAGGCGACGTCGTTGGCGGTCACCGGCTGGCCGTCCTGCCACTTCGCGTTCTTGCGGAGGTGGAACGTCCACGTCTTGCCGCCGTCGCTCGACGCCCAATCGGTCGCCAGGCCGAGGGTCTTGCTGGGCGTCAGGTCCGCGTAGTTGAAGCCGACCAGCGGATCGTAGTTCATGTACCAGACGGTGAATGCCGACGACACCGTGCCGATGAAGGGGTTCAGGTTGTCGGGCTCGGCCAGCCAGCCGACCTTGAGGATGGTCTTGCCCTGCGGCGCTGGGCTGCTGCTCGTGGCGAACGCGCCGGTAAGGCCCCAGACGAGCCCCGCCACAAGCACGGCGAAGACCAGCGTGAGGATGAGGCGCCGGACGGGCCGGCGAACTGGTGCACGCATCTGCGATACCCCCCTTGTGTGGGGAGCGACCCCTGCTGAGACGCCCCCGCAGTCCCATACCGATGACGAGTATATGTGTGCGGCTGCGATGCGGGAAGGGAGTCCGGCAGACGGGTGCAGGTCCAGCCAGGTGTGGCACCGTCTCGCGTTGGGCACAGGCTAGACTGAGCGCCGGCCGTGCCGAGCCCTGCCGAACGAGGAGGATGACGTGAACGAGACCGCGACTGTGACCATCTCCGCGACGGCCTTCCAGGCCGTCGTGTTCGATATGGACGGAGTGGTCACGCAGACCGCGACCGTCCACGCGACCGCCTGGAAGGCGCTGTTCGACGAGTTCCTCAAACAGCGCTCGGCGCGCACCGGCGAGCCGTTCCGGCCGTTCGACGTCGACGCCGATTATCTGCCCTACGTCGACGGCAAGCCCCGCTACGACGGCGTGCGCGACTTCCTCGGTTCTCGCGGCATCACGCTGCCCTGGGGCGCCCCGTCCGACCCGCCCGATGCCGAGACCGTCTGCGGCCTCGGCAACCGCAAGAACGACTACTTCAACAAGGCGGTCGCCGAGCACGGCGTGCAGGCCTTCCCCAGCACGGTCACGCTCATCCGTGCGCTGCGGGCCGCCGGCGTCCACACCGCCGTCATCTCGGCCAGCAAGAACACGACCATGATCCTCGACGCCGCGGGCGTGCGCGACCTCTTCGAGGCGCAGGTCGACGGCGGCGTCGCCGAGCAGCTCGGCTTGCCGGGCAAACCCGACCCCGCCGTCTTCCTCGAAGCGGCCAAGCGCGTCGGCGTGGCGCCGGCGCACGCGGTCGTGGTCGAAGACGCCGAAGCCGGCGTGCAGGCCGGCAAGAGCGGCGGCTTCGCCCTGGTGATCGGCGTGGACCGCGCCGATCACGGCCAGGCTCTGCTCGATCACGGTGCGAGCGTCGTCGTGAAGGACCTCGGACAGGTCACGGTCACGCCCGGCTAGACGCCGTTTCGTCCTCTTGACTTACGGGAAAGATGTGTCACGATATATCGTGTTATAGCGATACCGACAGAGAATCAGACACATCGGAGGAACACATGTCGGAGTTCGAGACAACACAAGACCGGCCGCGGTGCGGCTTTCATGGTGAGGGTGCGCCCTTCTTCGGCGCGTTACGCGGCATGCAGGCGCACGGCCACCACGGCCCGCTCGGCCACGGTCACCCGTTCGGCCCCCACGGCTTCGGGCCGCACGGCCGCGCGCGCCGCGGCAACGTCAAGGCCGCCGTGCTCGCCGTGCTGGCCGACAGGCCGATGCACGGCTACGAAGTCATGCAGCAGCTCGAAAGCCGCAGCGGCGGCTACTGGCGGCCCAGCCCCGGTTCGATCTACCCCACGCTGCAGCTCCTCGAGGACCAGGGCCTCGTGCGCAGCGAAGAGGTCGAAGGACGCCGCGTCTTCTCGCTGACCGACGAGGGCAGAGTCGAGGCCCAGAAGGTCACCGATCAGGGCGAACCGTGGGCAGCGTCAGAAGGCGGCCCCGAGGGCACGCGCTTCAAGCTGCGCCAGGGTCTGTTCCAGCTCGCGGCCGCGATCAAGCAGGTCGGCATGGCCGGCTCGCCGGAGCAGATCGACAAGACCCTCGAGATCCTCACCGAGGCGCGCAAGCGCGTCTACGGCATGCTCGCCGAGAGCGAGTAGCCCGCGCCAGGACCGAGGGGGCGGGGGCGGCGCTGCCGCCCCCGCCCCCTCGCTTTACCCTGACGCTTGACACGAACGTGTGTTCGTATCATCCTGAGGGATGTTCTACGCATCCCAAGGGTGTCCGCATGAGCTTCGTCCACCTGCACGTGCACTCCAACTTCTCGCTCGGCGACGGCGCCGGGCGGATCGACGAACTCGTCGCCGCCGCCCGGCGCCTCGGCATGCCCGCCCTGGCGATCACCGACCACGACGGCCTCTACGGCGCGGTCCGCTTCTACCAGGCCTGCAAGGCGGCCGGCATCAAGCCCGTCGTCGGGGCCGAGATCAGCGTCGGATCCATACTCGACGCGCCGCCGCAGGCCGACGACGGGGCCGCCGCCCCCGACATCATGCGCGCCGCGGCCGGCGCCGCGGCGGGCGCCGCGACCGAGCCCGACGCCGCCGGCGAGGCAGTCCTTCACGTCTCGACCACCGACCTCGCCCCCTCCCCGCCCCGCGGCCAGTTCGCCGGCGCCGGCTACCATCTCGTGCTGCTGGCGCGCGACTACGCGGGCTGGTCGCAGCTCTGCCGCATCATCAGCGCCGCTCACCTCGAGCATCGTGGCGAGCCGCCGCTGGCGCGGCTCGCCACGCTGGCCGCGAACCACGACCACCTCATCGCCCTGTCGGCCTGCCGGCGCGGCGAGGTCGGCGCCCGCCTCGTCGCAGGCGACGCGGCGGGCGCCCGCCTCGCCGCGCAACGCTTCGCCCGGCTCTTCGGCCGCGACGACTTCTTCATCGAGCTCATCGACGAGCTCACTGCCCGACTCGGCGAGCTACGTGCAGCGCCTCGACCTGCTGGCCCACGAGCTGCGCCTGCCCACCGTGGCCAGCAACGACGTCCACTACCTCGAGCCGGCCGACGCGCCGCTGCACGACGTCCTCGCCGCCGAGGCCGCCAACCAGCCCCTGCCCAACCCGCTGGGCCGCACGCAACACCGAGCTCTCCCTCAAGACCCCGGGCCAGATGTGGCGGCTCTTTCGCCGCTACCCGCAGGCCTACCGCAACGCCGAGCGCATCGCGGCGCGCTGCAACCTCGACCTCGGCCTCGGCCAGCTCCTCTTCCCCGCCTACCCCCTGCCGCCCGGCGAGACGGCCTACTCGCTGCTCTGCAAGCACTGCTTCGCCGGCGCCGCCGAGCGCTACCAGCCGCTCACCCCCGAGGTCGCTCGAGCGTCTCGACCGCGAGCTCAAGGTGATCGAGGAGCTCGGCTTCGCCGAGTACTTCCTCGCCGTGCGCGACATCGTCGAGTTCACCCGCGGCCGCGGCATCTACTACTCGGGGCGCGGCTCGGCCGGCAACAGCATCGTCAGCTACGTGCTGCGCATCACCGACGCCGACCCCATCGCCAACGACCTGCTCTTCGAGCGCTTCCTCAACCCCTCCCGACGCGAGATGCCCGACGTCGACATCGACTTCGAGTCGGCCCGCCGCGACGAGGTCATCGAGTACATCTACGAGCGCTTCGGCCACGACCACGTGGCCATGGTCGCCAACGTCAACACGGTGCGCGCGCCCTCGGCGGTGCGCATCGTCGCCAAGGCCTTCGACTTCCGCCCCGACGAGGTCAACGCCCTGTCCAAGAAGGTGCCCTGGGGCAGCGCCGCCAAGCTGTCGCGAGATGCTCGCCGAGCGCCCCGAGCTCGCCAACCACGAGTTCCAGAGCCCGCACTACAAGCGTCTCGTCGACCTCGCCGAGCGCCTCGCGGGCTTCCCCTACATCCTCGGCACGCATCTCGGCGGCTTCATCCTCTCGCGCGACCCCATCACCGACCGCGTGCCGCTGCAGTGGGCCGCCAAGGGCGTGATCGTCGCCCAGTTCGACAAGGACGACATCGAGACGCTCGGCCTGGTCAAGATGGACATCCTCGGCCTGCGCATGCACAGCGCCATCGCCGAGGCGGTGCGCCTGCATCGCAGGCGCGCACCGGCGAGCACATCGCGCCCTGGGAGCTGCCGCGCGACGACCCGGCGGTCTACAAGCTCATCAGCGAGGCGCGCACGATCGGCGTGTTCCAGCTCGAAAGCTCGGGCCAGCGCAACCTCGCCACGCGCCTGCGCGAGCGCGACTTCGAAGACGTGATCGCCGCCATCTCGCTGTTCCGGCCGGGGCCGCTGCAGGCCGAGATGATCGGCCCGTTCATCCGGCGCCGGCACGGCCACGAGAAGGCGGTCGTGCCGCACCCCGACCTGTGGCCGGCGCTCAAGGGCACCTACGGCGTGATCCTCTACCAGGAGCAGGTCATCGAGGTCGCCTCGATCGTCGCCGGCTTCTCGCTGGCCGAAGGCGACATGCTGCGCCGCGCCATGACCCACGAGCGCTCGCTCGAAGAGATGGACGAGATCGGCCGCAGCTTCGTCGAGAAGGCGGTCGCGCGCGGCGTGCCGCGCGCGACCGCCGAAGAGGTCTTCCGCCAGCTGCGCGGCTTCGCCGCCTACGGCTTCAACAAGGCGCACGCCGCCTGCTTCGCCGTCGTCTGCAACGCCAGCGCCTGGCTCAAGGCGCACTACCCGGCCGAGTTCTTCTGCGGCATCCTCAACAACCAGCCGATGGGCTTCTACTCGCCGCGCGTGGTGCTCAACGACGCCCGCCGCTGGGGGCTCGAGGTGCTGCCGGTCGACGTCAACGCGAGCGCTCGAGGGCTTCTCGGTCGAGCGCGACGGGCGGGCGCTGCGGGTCGGCCTGCGCTACGTCAAGGAGATGAGCGGCGCCGCGGCCGCGGCCATCGTGAGCGAGCGCGCGCCCGAGCGCGGCGGCCCCTACCGCTCGCTGCTCGACTTCTGCCAGCGCACGCGGGTGAGCGTCGAGATCGTCAAGAACCTGGTGCGCGTCGGCGCCTTCGACGCGCTCGGCGTGCGCCGCGAGGAGCTGCTCGTGCAGGTGCCGCTCGTCCACGCCCAGGTCATGGGCACGCGCTTTGTACAGAGCCGTCACGAGGGGCAGGCTGCCGGCGACGCCCTGCAGCTCATCACCGACGACGAGCTCGCGCCGCTGCCCTTCGTGCCGTCGTGGACCGAGCGCGACAAGGTCGCGCCGAGCTCGAGGTGCTCGGCCTCAACGTCAGCGCCCACCCGCTCGCGTTCGTGCGCGACGAGCTCGCCGCGCTCGACGCCGTGCCCTTCGGCCGCCTCCACCTGGTGCCCGACGGCCGGCGCATCCGCCTCGCCGGCGTGCTCGAGCGCGCCCAGATGCCCTGGATCCGCTCGGGCCACCGCACGCTCTTCCTCACCCTCGAAGACGAGACCGGCCTGGCCGAGGTCGTCGTCTTCAACGACGTCTACCTGCAGTACGGCCGCGTGCTCAAAGAGGCGGTCTACCTGCTCGTCGAGGGCGAGCTGCAGAACAACGACGAGCGCGGCCTGGCCATCGTCGCGAAGCGCATCGTCGACCTCGAAGCGGTGCTCGGCCGCTTGCGCGGCCTGCCGCCCGACGAGCGCAACCGCGCGCTCAAGCGCTCCGACGAGTGGCTGCCCAAGGTCGAGCCGCGCACGCGGCCGGGGCGCACGGGCTGACCAAGCTCTGCCGGTCGCCGCCGGCGCTGCGCCCGCCCGGCCGCCTCAGTAGGTCTTGTCCTCGCCGGTGTGCTTCTCGAGGTCGGTCCTCAGACGGTCGCTCCTGCTGGCGCCCTCCGGAAGGATCTCGGCGGTCTCGGCGAACGTCGTGCTCGGGCAGGTCGCGCGCCTCGGCGGCCTTGATCGTCAGGCGCACGACGCCCGGCGTGATACTCGCGACCTTCTCGTAGCTCACGTAGCGCGGCCGGTCGAGCCAGTTGTGGGTCACCATCGGCCCGCCGTGGTGGGTGATCGCCAGTCCGTCGAAGATGTCGGTGTTCTCGTCGCCCACGGGCAGGAACACCACGCCGATCTCGATGTCATCGGCCGAGTAGACCTTCCAGTGCGGTTCGATCGCCTTCCACGAGACGGTCGTCTGTTCGTCGGACATGGGCACCTCCGGTGCGCTCGTTCCCTACGTTGTACCCGCGCACGCGGCGCGCCAGCCGCCGGCCGTCACGGCTGTTCCTTGTCGCTCCCAGGCTCGACCCGCGGACCCTGGTCGAACCAGAAGCGCGACCAGGCCACCCGGGCGGTGAGCGGGGTCGTGTCGCCGTCCGAGCCGCGGATGCGGCCATAGGCCACCAGGGCCGGGAGCGCGGCGCACCAGGCCGCCGTCGTGCGGCGGCCCAGCGCCGCGCTCGCCAGCGGCAGGCAGAGAGCGCCGACCATCACGCCGAGGCCGGCCTTCTTGGCGGCGGTGCCGCCCAGTATCGGCACCAGGACCATCGCGGTCGCGGGCGCGTCGAGAGCGAAGGCCGCGCCGAGCGCGGCCGCGGCTCCGCGACCGCGCACGACCCCGATGTGGGCCGCGACCGGCGCGGCGGCGAGCACGCCGGTGAGATTGCGACCGGCGCCGAGCCGCCGCGCGACGGCGGCCACGGCGGCGCCCTTGCCGATGTCGATGGCCGCCGTCGCGATGCCCGGACCCAGCCCCAGCGAACGCGTCACGTTAGCGGCGCCCGGCTTGTGGTCGCCGACCTCGGCTATGTCCGAGCCGCCCAGCACCCGGCTGACGATGTTGGCGCTGGGCAGGCAGCCAAGGGCGAAGGCGGCGGGCACGCCGATCAGGGCGAGCGCCGCGCTGCGGGATCTACTCACTGTCTGGACTCTCCTTGAGAAGGGCCGGTGAGGCGGGGGCTTGCGCGGCCCTGGCCGGTGAGGCGGGGGCTTGCGCGGTCCTGGCGGTGAGGCGGGGGCTTGCGCCCCCGCCTCACCGGCCACCCGGCCGCGCACGAGGAACGCGATGCCGCCCACCGCCACAGGCAGCAGCCAGGTGGCTCCGCGCCAGAGGATGAGGCTCGGCACGCGGATCGTCTGCGGCGCTGCGGGCCCGATGAGCGCGAGGTAGCCGAGCTCGGCGACCCCCGCCCCCCCGGCCAGCGGCGAGAGCGGCATGATGACCTGCAGGACGGCCTGGCCGGTGATGATCGAGAAGGGCCGCCCGTGCCAGCCCAGGCCGACGAGGATGAGCGGGATGATCGCGAACATCGCGCTCCAGTAGACGAGCTGAGCGACGCAGACCCAGAGCCACGTGCGCCAGCCGGCCCTGTGGAACTCGGTGAACGCTTCGCGCGCCGCCTGGATGGGCTCGTGGAACCGTTGCGGCAGCTGGGTGATGCCGATCGGGCGGCGCACCCAGGCCGAACCGGCCAGCCACGCGACGCCGATCAGGGCCACCGCCGCCACCACGAGCCAGCGCTGCAGCGAGGTGATCGGCGAGCCGGTCGCCGGGATCAGCGCCGTCATCGCGACCAGCACCAGCACCGACGTGTGGACGACCCCTTTCACCAGGATGGTCGAGGTCGCCTGGGTGAGGGTCAGGCCCTGGCGGCGCAGAGCAAAAGCCTGGTAGGGGATCTCGACGCCGCCGAACGAGGTCGTGCCGCCGACGAAATGGGCGCGCAGGGCGAGCAGGGTCAGCGGTTTCGCGCGCACGCCGGACCGGAGGACGCGCGACAGCAGCACGAGCGTGAGGGCGTCGGCCGCAAGGTAGACGATCACGCAGATCACGGCGTACGCGAAGAACTCGGGCTCGTGAGCCTGACCGCGCACCACACCGAGGTCGTGGCGGAGGTGCATGCTGAACAGGCGCATGATGAGCAGACCGACCATGATGCTGAGAGCGAAGCCCAGCAGCATGCGGCGCCGCGTGAAGAAGCGGCGCAAGGGCTCGGGCGGCGCGACCAGCGGCTCTTCGCTGCCGTTCGCCATGCCGAACGGCCCATCGCCGCCGTTCCACGTCACGGCGCCGCCGTCCCGAGGCTCTTCGCCGTCAGACACGGGGCTCCGCGACTGCTTGCCGCAGCAGGTCGTGGTAGCGCGCGGCCGCGACCTCGGGCGCGTGACGCGACAGCGCGAGCTCGCGGCCGCGCTGCCCCATCGCGCGCCGCTCGTCGGGGCTCATCGCCAGCAGGCGCGCGAGCGCGGCAGCGAGCTCGGTGTGTGTCTGGGCGTCGACCACGAGGCCTGTCTCGCCGTGACGGACGGCCTCGGGCGCGCCGCCCGATCGTCCGGCGATCACCGGCAGGCCGGTGAGCGCCGCCTCGGCATAGACGATGCCGAAGCCCTCGACTTCGAGGCCGCGCCAGCGCGTCCGCGACGGTCCGGCGAAGACGTCGGCCGCCTGCAGCCAGCGGCGCAGCTCGGCGGCCGAGACCTCGCCGGGCAGGTGCACCCGGTCGGCGAGGCCGGCGGCGGCCGCCCGCTCGCGAAGCTCGCGGGCGAGGCGGCCGCCGCCGATCAGCGCGAGCTGAACATCGGGCATCGTCCCGTCGAGGGCGGCCAGTGCCTCGATCAGCATGTCCTGACCTTTGCGCGGCACGAGCCGACCGACACACACGACAAGCGGCCGCCCGTCGACGCCGAGTTCGGCGCGGGCGGCCGCGGCGTGATGGCCGGCCGTGCACTCGTAGCCGTCGGTGTACAGCAGCGGCCGCAGCACCTCGGCGTGCGCCCGGCCGCCCGACAGGCGCACCGCCTGTTCGGCGGTGTAGCCGCTGACCGTGAACAGCATGCGTCGACTCGGCGAGCACCCATTCGAGCAGGCGCCGCAGCCCGGGCACGCCGCCGGGCACGGTGATCTCGGCGCCGCCGAGGAAGATGACGTACGGCACGCGCGCGGTGCGTCGCAGCCAGGGTCCGAGCAACCCGGCCGGCAAGGGGTGGCCGAGCTGCAGGAGCTCGAGGTCGTGTTCGCGGATGAGGCGCTCGCAAAGGCGTTCGACCGCCGACGACGGCCAGATCACGCCGTGAGCCGTGCGCACGACCGTGTAGGGATGGCTCGCGTCGAACGCCTCGGCGTCGGGATGGGCCGGCGCCACGATCACGACGTCGCGCGGGTCGAGGGTCTGGATCATGTTCCAGTAGTAGGTCTGGGCGCCGCCGACACGAGGTGGGAAATCGTTGGTCACGAAGAGCGAGCGCGGGACGTCGCGAACGGTATCGATGGGCTGGTCCATGGCGGCCATTCTATCTGCCCCCCCAAGCCGGCCGTACCCGAGGTCCTTCGTCGACCTTCCCACGATAGTACCCCGAGACGCGTTCGGCCAGGATGTGCAGGACCTCAAGCTCACGAGGTTTACACTGTTGCGAGCGTGGTAATATGTTCCTTGCAGCTGAGAACCAAGGCCTCCCAACCGCGGTAAGTTCCAGTTGCCCGGTACCCCCCCAGGTACCACCCATGGCTCCTTTCACAGCCCCAGACCCCCCTCTGGGGCTGCCCTTTTTCAGGCTGGCCCGTCGCTGCGCAGGCTCACTCCCCACTTCTGTCACCGGCACGACCCTATCGCTCGCGCACCCGCCCGACGGCCAGGAAGTTGGCCATGAGCTGGCCGCAGAGCATCGCCGAACGCAGCAGTTCGCGCTTGCTCATCGCACGCAGTCCCTTCGCTCCCTCGGGCAAGACCTCGTCGAGGTAGTCGCGGTCGCCGTCGATCCAGCCCAGCAGGAGCTTCCGGTCGACCTCAGGATGAAACAACAGCCCCCAGGCCGACTCGCCCACACGGAAGATCTGCGGCTCGCCGTCCCCTGGACTGTAGGCAAGGACCAGAGCCTCGTCGGGCGCGCGGCAGGTGTAGGACACGCCACGAGAAGACGACGGGCCGCGGATGGAGCCCGTCGACGAACCCGTCGCGCGCGTGGAACTCGATCGGGTGCCACCCAGTCAGGGGCTCGGCACGCGGTAGACGTCGCCGCCAGTCGCCAGCGCGAGTTGCTGGGCGCCGAGACAGATGCCCAGCGTCGGCAGACCTCGGCGGACAGCTTCGGCAAGCAGTAGCCGTTCGGGGACGAGGAAGGGATGATCGTGCTCCTCGTCGACGTTCATGTCGCCGCCGAGCACGATGAGGGCGCCGCGGTCGTAGAGGTCGTCCGGGGCGGGCGTCGCGTCGCCTTCGCCGAGATGGCGGACGTCGAGCTCGAAACCGGCCTCGGTCAGATACTCACCGACGAGCGCCGCGGAGCTGGCGGGCTCGTGCTGCAGGACCAGGATGGGTCGCATAGCGCTCCTCGTGGGCAATGGGCCTGGTATCGGCCACCGTCGCTTTCGAGTGTACGATACCTCTCCTATGGTGCCCACCACGCAACACGCCTCATGACCGGCGGTCCTACGGCTCCCGCGAGGCGCGCCGCACGCCGAGATCGTCGCGGCCGGCAACGAGGTCCTGCTCGGCGACGTCCTCGACACCAACACCAACTGGCTGTGCCGGCGGGTGACGGCGCTCGGCGGCGCCGTGACCCGCACCGTCCTGGTGCGCGACGACGTCGACGCGATCGCCGACGAGCTGCGGGGCGCGCTGCACGCGCGCGCCCGCAGCTCGTCTTCACGGTCGGCGGCCTCGGCCCCACCGCCGACGACATGACGCTCGCCGGCGTCGCGCTCGGCGCCGGGGTGCCGCTCGAGCTGCACCCCGAGCGCCGAGCGCCTCGTGCGCGACAAGTACGCCGAGTTCGCACGCCGCTGGGCTCGTGCCGTTCGCCGAGCATGAACGAGGCGCGCCGCAAGATGGCCCGCCTGCCGCGCGGGCGCCGAGCCGGTCGCGCAACCCGGTCGGCGGCGCGCCCGGTGTCGTGCTCGAGCATCGACGCCACGACCGTCGTCTCGCTGCCCGGTGTGCCCGAGGAGCTCAGCGCCATCGTCGACGAGTCGCTCGATCCGCGTCTTCGAGCGCGTCTTCGGCTCCGCGTCCTACGACGAGCGCACGCTGGTCGTCGAGCTCCAGGACGAGTCGGCGATCGCCGACATCCTGGCGCGCAGGTCGAGGCCGCCGAACCCCGAGGTCTACGTCAAGTCGCGCGCCAAGCAGATGGGCCCGGCGACGGCCCTGCGCATCACCCTCTCGGCGCGCGGCGCCGACCGTGCGGTGCTCGATGCGCTGCTGTCGGCGGCCGGCCGACGCGCTCGCCGAGCGCGATCGCCGCCGCCGGGTTCGCCATACGGCCCGAGTAGAGCGCCGACGGGCCGCGACTCGTCGCGGCCGAGCGCGGCGCTAGCGCCCGACCGCCTCGAGCACGCGCGCGACGAACTCGGTCCTCGGGCAGTGCGCCCTCGAAGCTCACCGTCTCGTTGATCACGGTCTTGGGCACGGCCATGACGTCGTAGCGCTGCGAGAGCTGGGGGAAGTCGTTGGCGACGATCACGTCGGCCGTGCACGTGCGGGCTGGCCATCGCCAGCTGGTGGGCCGTCCGCGCCGCGGACGGACAGTGCGGTCAGGTGGGTGTGACGAACACCTGGATGTGGACGTCGCCGGTGGAGCCCGTCGCAGCGCTTGCAGGGTGTCCTCGCTCAGGTCGTTGCGGGCGCCGCCGACGTCGATGATGTCTTCGACCAGGCGTGGCGAACTCGTAGCCGGCCGGCAGACCGAAGAACCGCACCTCGCCGCTCGATCCCCGGCCGGTCACCAGCGTCGCCGGGATCTTGTCGATGCCCAGCCGCCTGCAGCCTCGGCGAGCTCGCGCGGCGAAGTCGTGGATCTCGAGCTTGATCCGTGGTCGCTCGTCGCGGCGAGCTCGCCGAGCAGCGTCCTGGGTGTCCCTGCAGCTCGGGCATGGGACGACGCCGGGCACGATCGAGCCTGCTGGCCTGCTGCGTGTAGTGCACGAGCGTCACGTCGCCGGTGAGCTCGCTCTCGAACATCTCGCGCAGCTTGGGCGACGTCTTCGTCTCGCAGCAATGCCATGGTCTCCCTCTTCGTCGGCGGCTCAGTGCCTCGTCGGTCGGCACCCGCGCAGGCTCCTCCCGCCGGCGCGACCGATCCGTCGTAGGGTTCTACCCGGCGCGCTCGAGCGCTCTAGGCCCGCGGTCGGCCGCTCAGAGATGCGTCGTCGATGAAGTGCGTCGAGACGGTGCCGGCGACGGAACAGCGGGTGGTCGAGTACGCGCTGGTGGAACGGGATCGTCGTCTTGACGCCCGTCGACGCTGAACTGCGCGAGCGCCCAGCGGCCGCGGGCGATGGCCTCGTCGCGGTCGCGGCCCCAGACGATGAGCTTGCCGAGCAGGCTGTCGTAGAACGGCGGCACCGCGTAGCCCTGGTAGACGTGCGAGTCGACGCGCACCCAGGGCCCGCCCGGCGGCGATCCAGGTCGTCGACCGTGCCCGGGCTGGGCAGGAAGTCGTTGGCCGGGTCTTCGGCGTTGATGCGGAACTCGATCGCGTGGCCCTCGACCGACGACCTCGTCCTGGCTGAAGCGGCAGCGCCCTCGCCGGCGGCGACGCGGATGCCGGTCTTGACGATGTCGATGCCGGTCACCATCTCGGTGACGGAGTGCTCGACCTGCACGCGCGTGTTCATCTCCATGAAGTAGAAGCGCCCCTCGCGGTCGAGCAGGAACTCGACGGTGCCGGCGCCCTTGTAGCCGCCGGCGCGGGCGGCCTCGACGGCGGCGGCGCCCATGCGCGCGCGCAGCTCGGGCGATCACGGCCGGCGAGGGCGCCTCTTCGATCAGCTTCTGGTGGCGGCGCTGGATCGAGCAGTCGCGCTCGCCGAGGTGGATGACGTGACCCTGCGCCGTCGGCGAGCACCTGGATCTCGACGTGGCGCGGCTCGCTCGATGTACTTCTCGACGTAGACGGCGCCGTCGCCGAAGGCGGCCTGGGCCTCGTTGCTGCGCCTGGCGCACGGCGGCGGCAAGGGCATCCGCCTCGTGCACGATGCGGATGCCCTTGCCGCCGCCGCCGGCCGACGGCCTTGACCATGACCGGCAGGCCGATGCGCGCGCGCTACCGGCGTCGGCCTCGGCGACGTCGCCGATCACGCCGTCGGAGCCCGGCGTGACCGGCACGCCGGCGGCCGTCATCGTGGCCCGCGCCGCGGCCTTGTCGCCCATCAGCTCGATCGACTCGGCGCCGGGCCCGATGAAGGTGATGTCGTTCGTCGGCGCACAGCGCGCGAGAAGGCGGCGTTCTCGGCGAGGAAGCCGTAGCCCGGATGGATGGCCTCGGCGCCGTGCGTGACGGCCGCCGTGATGAGGTTCCGCATGACGAGGTAGCTCTTGACGCGCCGGCGGCGGCCCGATGCAGACCGCCTCGTCGGCGAAGGCGACGTGCAGCGACGTCGCGTCGGCCTCGGAGTAGACGGCGACGGTGCGCGACGCCGAGCTCGCGGCAGGCGCGGATGACCCGGACGGCGATCTCGCCGCGGTTGGCGATGAGGACCTTGTCGGAACACGCGACGACTCCTGTGACTGGTGCAGGCTGGATCGTCGCCCGCGGGCGACGATCGCCGGCGGCAGCGCCGGCGGAAGTATAGCAGAGGCCGCCTGCGCCGCCGCGTTGCCGCAGCCAGGCAACGGTTTCTGGCCGGCGGCCCTCTCGCGCGCCCGCGCCCCGTGCCGATACGGAAGGAGAGCACGACCACGGAGGCACGACCCTCACCACGACACCGGATCGGGCTCAAGCCCGGATATCGCTTCCCTCTCCCTGCCGGGCCGGTCTCCTTCGACTGTACCCACCAGCCCGCATCACGCGAAGGCCCCAAACCGGCCCGGCCCTTTTTCCCCTCAACGACCGCTCGAACCGACCGCTCGCAACCACGGCCGCCGCCGTGATCGAAACGTCCTCGCCCGCCGGCCGGCCGCCATGCTCGAGCCCCTCGGCTATACTTGCCGATGCCTGATTGCGGAAGTCCTCGGGTCGGAGGGGTCTGTGAGCAAGCCATCCAAGAAGCGCCTCGTCGTCGTCGACGACGACATCGACCTGCGCGAAGAGCTCGGCGCCTATCTTCGGCGACACCTTCGAGGTCGACACCTTCCCGGGCACCCCCGCGGCGCTCAAGGCGCTGCGCGAGGCCCCGCCCGACGCCCTGCTGCTCGACATCGACCTGCAGGGCATCAAGGGCTTCGACGTCCTGCGGCTCATGAACTCGACGCCCGAGCTGCGCGCGGCGCCGGTCATCGTGCTCTCCGCCAACAACGACTTCGAGACCTTCGAGCAGGCGCACCGGCTCGGCATCGCCGACTACGTCACCAAGCCGTTCCGGGTCGAAGACCTGCGCGACAAGCTCGACGCGGCGATCGACCGATCGCCGGCGCCGCAGCGCCGGGCGTCTCAAGCTCGGCGCGCATGCTCGTGCAGAGCGGCCTCGCTCACCCAGCTCCAGATCGACGACGCGCTCGCGGCAGCCAGGAGCAGGCCGGCGGCCGCGCTCGGCGAGGTGCTGGTCGCGGCTCGGCCTCGTGACCGAGGACGACCTCGTCAACGCTCTGGCCGGCCAGATGCACCTCGCCGTCGTCGATCTGCGCGCCAGTCACGCCCAGCCCCGCCGCCGTCGGCCTGCTGCCCCGCGACTTCATCGTGCGCCACCGCCTGCTGCCCCTGCGCCTCGACGACAACGGCAGCCTCGTGATCGCCATGACCAACCCGCTCGACGTCGTGCGTCATCGACGAGATCCGGCTGCGCACCAAGAAGCGCGTCATGCCGGCTGATCTGCACCGAGAGCGCCTTCGACGAGGCGTCATGCTCGATCTTCACGAGCAAGCGCGGCAAGCTCAGGGAGACCGCAGGCGACGACGGGGCGACGCCGCGCCGACGACGTGCCCGGCGCGCTCAGGACGCCTCGATCATCGAGATCGTCGACTCGCGTCATCTCACGACGCCGTCGGCATGAAGGCCTCCGACATCCACCTCGAGCCGCGCGAGGACGTCCTGCAGGTGCGCTGCCGCATCGACGGCGTGCTGCACGACCTGCGCGAGTACCCCGCTCGAGCTGCAGGCCGGGCGTCCTCAGCCGCATCAAGATCATGGCCAACATGGACATCGCCGAGCGCCGCCTGCCCCAGGACGGACGCGCTACGCTTCGAGACCGCCGAGCGGCGACATCGTCGACCTGCGCCTGGCGTCGATCCCCAGCCTCTACGGCGAGAACATCACGATCCGCATCCTCGAGGTCTCGCCGCTGCCGCCGACGCTCGTCTCGCTCGGGCTCTCAGCAGGTCAGCCGGGCGCGCTACGAAGAGGCCATCAAGCCGCGCCCGACGGCGGCATCGTCATCGGCGGGCCGACCGGCAGCGGCAAGTCGACCACCCTCTACACGACGCTCGAGCTCATCAAGTCGACGGAGACGCAAGATCTACACGGTCGAGGACCCGATCGAGCGCAAGCTGCACGGCATCGTGCAGACCGAGGTCAAGCCGATCATCGGCCTCACCTTCGCCCAGGCGCTGCGCTCGCTGGTGCGCGCCGACCCCGACGTCATCATGGTCGGCGAGGTGCGCGACCTCGAGACGGCCAAGATGGCGGCCGACGCCGCCGTCACCGGTCACCTCGTGTTCACCACGCTGCACACCGGCGACGCGATCTCGTCGATCGGCCGGCTCATCGAGATGGGCCTGCCCCCCTACCTGGTGGCCGCCGCCTACCGCTGCATCGTCTCGCAGCGGCTCGTGCGGCGGCTCTGCCGGCACTGCCGCAAGCCCGAGACCGTGAGCGCCGAGAAGTGGCGCGAGCTCGGGCTCGGCGAGCCGCCCGCCGCCGCAGATCGAGGTCTTCGGGCCGGCGGCTGCCCCAAGTGCTTCGGCACCGGCTACTACGGGCGGCTCGGGCTCTACGAGGTGCTGACCATCGACGACGAGATGCGCGAGATGATCGCCACCGGCGCCACCGTCGGCGAGCTGCGCGCGGCGGCTCGCGAGCGTGGCGTCGAGAGCATCCGCGACGACGGCATGCGCAAGGTGCTCGAGGGCTCGACGAGCTACCTCGAGCTGTTGCGCGTCACCGCCTGAGACCGGCCGCGGGCGGGCCGGCGGACGGCGGCGGGCGGGCGACGCTCACGCGAGGGAGACCTTGTCCCACATCCTCAACCTGGTCTACGCGTTCCTGGCGGTGATGGTGGTGCTGCCCATCGTCGAGCTCAGGCTGCTCGACGCGCGCCGCGCCCGCGCCCTGCGGGCGTTCGGCGCGGCGCGCGGCCGGCACGCGGTCACGCTGATCGAACACGAAGAGACGCTGGCCCTGCTCGGCTGGCCCTTCGTGCGCTACACCGCGACGCCCGGCGCCGCCGAACTGGCACGCGCGCTGGCGCGCGTGCCGCCGGCGGCGCCGCTCGACCTCATCGTCCACCTGCCGCGCGACGCGTCGCTCGACATCGGCGCCGTCACGACGCTGCTCTCCGCCCACCCGGGGCCGGTCACTGTCATCGTGCCCGTGGCGGCGCTCACGGGCGGCCAGACGCTGGCGCGCGCCGGCGCCGAGCTCCTGCTCGGCGCCGGCGCGCGCCTCGCCGAAGCCGACGAGGCAGCGATCGTCGCGCCCGCCGGCCGGCCTCCCCGAAGACCTCGGCGCGGTGCTCGCGCTGTACCGGCAGCCGGCGACGCAGTCGCCCTGGAGCCTCAGACTGGCGTTCCTCGCGCCCGACGGACCACCTTCGGACGGCTGGCGCTGAAGGCAGGCGGGCGCCGCTAGACGCTTGTTCTATCGTGGCTCCCGAGGCCGGCTCCGATACTGGGTAGTGGAGACCAATCGCGGGGAGAGGAAGCCTCCAAACGAAGGGGCGGGGCCGGTGCGAGCCGGACCCCGCCCCTTCCGTTTCGCGCGTTCCGGCGGTCGCCTAGCCCTGCGGCCGCTGGTCGATCACGCGCCGGGCCTTGCCTTCGGAGCGCGCCAGCGTGCCCGGCTCGACGAGCTTGACCCGAGGCCGCACGAGCAGCGCCGAGCGCAACGTCTCGGTGACACGCTTCTCGAAGGCCACCAGGTCGTCCATCCAGCCGTTGAAGAGCGCCTCAGTGACCTCGACGCGCACCGTGAACGAATCGAGCGCGCCCTTGCGTTCGAGCACGATCTCGTAGTGCGGCTCGAGCCCTTCGATCTCGAAGAGCACCGACTCGATCGTCGACGGGAACACGTTGACGCCGCTGATGATGAACATGTCGTCGGTGCGCCCGACGACCTTATGCATGCGTGCGGTCGTGCGGCCGCAGGCACAGCGCTCGCGGGTGACCCGTGAGAGGTCGCGGGTGCGGTAGCGCAGCACCGGCGAGCACTCCTTGGTGAGCGAGGTGATCACCAGTTCGCCGACCTCGCCGTCGGCCACGGGCCGGCCCGTCGTGGGGTCGAGGACCTCGAAGAGGAAGTGGTCCTCGGCGATGTGCATGCCGTCCTTGCACTCGCACTCGCCGGCCACGCCCGGGCCGATCACCTCGGTCAGGCCGTAGTTGTCGGTCGCCGAGATGCCCCAGCGCAGCTCGATCTGGCGCCGCAGCGAATCGCTGCAGGCCTCGGCCCCGAACAGGCCGAGCCGCACCTTGAGGCGCTCGCGGGCGCCCGCCCTGGCGACCGCCTCGCCGAGATGCAGGGCGTAGGACGGCGTGCAGACCAGCACGGTCGCGCCGAAGTCCTCCATGAAGCTGATCTGACGCTGCGTGTTGCCGGCCGAGTGGGGCACGATCATCGCGCCGATGCGCTGCAGCCCGTAGTGCAGTCCGAAGCCCCCCGTGAACATGCCGTAGCCGAAGGCGACCTGGGCGACGTCGCCCGCCACCACGCCTGCCGCGGTCGCGAAGCGGGCGACGAGCTCGGCCCACGTGTCGAGGTCGCGACGCGTGTAGCCGCCGACCACCGGCTTGCCGGTGGTGCCCGACGACGAATGGACCTCGACGACTTCGTCGAGCGGCACGGCGAAGAGACCGAAGGGATACGACGTGCGAAAGTCGTCCTTGGTCGTGAACGGCAGCGCGGCGACATCGTCGAGCGAGCGGATGTCGCCGGGCGCGACACCCGCCGCGTCCATGGCGGCACGGTAGAAGGGGACGCGCTCGTAGGCGTAGGCCGTTGTGTGCCTGAGACGGTCGAGCTGCAGCGTGCGGCGCTGCTGCGGATCCATGGTCTCGTTGCGCTCGTCCCAGATGGCCATGCGGCTCCCTCCCGCTGTCTGCTCCCGCCTGTTTGGCCGGCGGGACCCTGGCGGAGTGTACCGATACGGGCTCGACGACGCGAGCCTGAATAAAGGCGACAATTCTTGTCGGGTATGATACCGTATGGGGTATAAGTGGGCGGCCACGGAAGAGGACCTGTGACGGAACAGCACAAGACGGTCGAGATCCCCATCGGCGGCATGACCTGCGCGACCTGCGTCGCCCGCAACGAGAAGGCGCTGCGCAAGCTCGGCGGGGTTCAGGCTGCCGATGTCAACTATGCGACCGAGAAGGCGACCGTCACCTTCGACCCCTCGCAGCTTGATCTGGGCGACCTGACCGGCGCGATCGAGAAGGCCGGCTACGATGTGCCGACCGCGACCGCGAGCTTCGCGATCGCCGGGATGACCTGTGCGACCTGCGTCGCCCGCAACGAGAAGGCCCTCGGCCGGGTCCCCGGCGTCGTCAGGGCCGACGTCAACTTCGCCACTGAGCGGGCGACCGTCGACTACCTTCCCAACTTGGCCACCCGCGACGACCTTCTGGCCGCGGTGCGCAAGGCCGGCTACGACGTCGTCGAGCCGGCCGCCGCCGATGACGCCGGCCAGACGAGCGCGGCGGTCGCCGGCGCGGCGGGCGAGCCCGTCGACCAGCAGGCGCTCGCCCGCCGCGCCGAGTACCGCCGCCTGCGTCAGAAGGTGACCGTAGGCGCCGTCCTGTCGGTCGTCATCTTCCTGGGCAGCATGGAGTTCTCGTTCGTGCCGTCGTTCCTCACGAACGGCTGGCTGCTCTGGGCGCTGGCGACCGTCGGTCCAGTTCTGGGTCGGCCGCCAGTTCTACCGCGGCGCTTTGTCGGCGGCGCGTCACGGCGCCACCAACATGAACACGCTGATCGCGCTCGGCTCGTCGGCCGCCTACCTCTTCAGCGCCGCCGGCGTACTCTTCCCCGCCTTCTTCGACCACCACGGCCTGGGCATGCCGCGCTACTTCGACTCGGCCGCCCTGATCGTCACCCTCATCCTGACGGGGCGCATGCTCGAGGCGCGCGCCAAGGGCCAGACCGGCGACGCGATCCGGCGGCTGATCGGGCTGCAGCCGCGCACGGCGCGCGTCCTGCGCGACGGCGTCGAGCGCGACGTGCCGGTCGCCGAGGTGCTGCACGGCGACCTCGTGCGGGTGCGGCCGGGCGAGAAGATCGCCGTCGACGGCGTCGTGGTCGAAGGCTCCTCGGCGGTCGACGAGTCGATGCTGACCGGCGAGCCGCTGCCGGTCGACAAAGGTCCCGGCGACGAGGTGATCGGGGCCACCATCGCCAGCGGCGGCAGCTTCACCTTCCGCGCCACCAAGGTCGGCGCCGAGACGGCGCTCGCCCAGATCGTGCGCCTGGTCGAGCAGGCCCAGGGTTCAAAGCCGCCGATCGCCCGCCTGGCCGACGTCATCGCGAGCTGGTTCGTGCCCGCCGTGATGGGCGTCGCGGGCATCACGTTCCTGGTCTGGCTGCTCGCCGGGCCGCAGCCCGCGCTCAACTACGCGCTGCTCAATGCGATCGCGGTGCTGGTGATCGCCTGTCCCTGTGCGCTCGGCCTGGCCACTCCGACGGCGATCATGGTCGGCACCGGCAAGGGCGCCGAGAACGGCGTGCTCGTGCGCGACGGCGCCTCGCTCGAGACGGCCCACGCGCTGCAGACCATCGTGCTCGACAAGACGGGCACGATCACCGAGGGCAAGCCGACGGTGACCGACGTCATCGTGGCGGGTCGCGTCGCGGTCGGCTCCGGCGCAGCCCGATCGAGTGCAGAGGTCACCCCGGGCGCAGTCGCCTCGGACGAAGAGGACGAGCTGCTGCGGGTGCTCGCCGCCGCGGAACGCGGCTCGGAGCACCCGCTGGGTGAGGCCATCGTGCGCGCCACGCAGGCACGTGGCATCGAGCCGGCAGAGGCGAGCGAGTTCGCCGCGACGGCCGGTCACGGCGTGCGGGCGGTGGTCGACGGCCACGAAGTCCTGGCCGGCAATGAGGCGCTGATGCAGTCGGGCGGCATCGAGCCGTCCGCGTTCGCCCGTCGCGGGCGCGCCCAAGGCTCGGATGCGCCTGAGGGCGACGGCCCGCATCCGGCCGCCGGGCTCGCGGCCGCCGGTCTTGCCGCCGCCGGCAAGACCGTGATCTACGTGGCGATCGACGGCGAGCCCGCCGGCCTGGTGGCCGTCGCCGACCCGGTCAAGCCCGGCTCGGCCGCCGCGATCCGCCGGCTGCACGAGCTCGGTCTCGAGGTCGTCATGCTGACGGGCGACCGGCGCGAGACCGCCGAGGCGATCGCCGCCCAGGTCGACGTCGACCGCGTCGTCGCCGGAGTCCTGCCACAGGCCAAAGCGGCCGAGGTCGCGCGGCTGCAGCAGGGCGGGCGCGCGAGTGGCCATGGTCGGCGACGGGATCAACGACGCGCCGGCGCTCGCCCAGGCCGACGTCGGCATCGCCATCGGCACCGGCACCGACGTCGCCATCGAGGCCAGCGACATCACCCTGCTCTCCGGCGACCTGAACGGCGTCGCCGTGGCGGTGGCGCTCTCGCGACGCACCATCCGCACCATCAAGCAGAACCTGTTCTGGGCGTTCGCCTACAACGTGGCGCTCGATGCCGCTGGCCGCGGGGGTCTTCTATCCACCTTTCGGGATCCTGCTCAACCCGATCTTCGCGGCGGCCGCGATGGGCCTCTCGAGCGTGACTGTGGTGACCAACAGCCTGCGCCTGCGGCGCTTCCGCTCGTAGACGGACGCGCCGCCGAACGACGACGGGGCGGGAGCGCCTTCGGCGCTCCCGCCCCGTCGTCATGCTGCCGGTCGCCCGGCGCCTGTGGCGCCAGGTCAGCGCGCCTTGCGCCCCTGGCGATCGTCCCGACGCTCGTCGCGGCGGCGACGCGCCACGTAGTCGACGGTGATGAGACTGCGCATCGCTACCCTCCTTGGTATTAGGATGATTCCTGTCCGGATTATCCCCCTTGCTATCAAACTAAAACAGCCCACCGCCGCGACCCATCGGCCGGGCGATGGTAGACTTGGGCCGGTCGAGGAGGGGTCATGGGGAGCGTCACGCCGGCGCAAGCGCTGGCTCTCATCGAATCGACGACCCGCGGCGCGGGCGTCGACCTGTGGGGCGCCGCCGCCAACGTGCCTCGTTTCGCGTTCGCGCCCGCCCTGCCCACCGCGCTCTCGCTGGCCATGCGCGTCGATCCGCAGGCGCTCGGTCGCCTCGAGCACGGCGAGCCGGGTCCCTACCGCAGCGAGTACCGGCGGCTGAACGAGGCGCTCGACACCGCAGCCGCGCGCCTCGCAAGAGTACTGGGCGACGGCGGCTTCGCCGCCGTCGCCCTCCCCGCGACCATCTACGACCCCACGCCGGCGTCGGGTGACTGGCTTGCGGCGGGCGTGTTCCCCCACAAGACCGCCGCGACCCAGGCGGGCCTGGGCTGGATCGGCAAGACGGGGCTGTTCGTGTCGCCCGAGCTCGGCCCCAAGGTACGCCTGGTGACCGTGTTCACAGACATGGAGCTGCCCCACCAGGCTCCGATCACGGTCGGCAGCTGCGGCACCTGCCGGCGCTGTGTCGAGGCCTGCCCCGCCGATGCAGGTCGCGATGTCACCTGGGAGGCGGGCATTGAGCGCGCCCACGTGTTCGATGCCGCCGCCTGCCGCGACTATCTCGATGACCTCGCCCAAAAGGGCTACCGCACCTGCGGCCTGTGCGTCGCCGCCTGTCCGTTCGGGCGATCCGACAACTCCGTCGCCTGATCCGGGCTCGCCCTGAGGCCCGGGCGAGACGCAACGCGTCAGACCGGGCCCGACTCCGCTTGCGGCTCGGGCTCAGGCTCTGGCTCCGACCTTGGCGCCGCCTCGGCCACCTCGCCGGCCATCTCGGCCAGCCGGGCCGCCGCCTCGGCGATCGTGCCCGGCGCGGCCAGCCGGCGGCCGGTCAGCGAGCCGAGGCGGTCGAAGAGCTGGGCGAGGATGGGCGGTTCGATGTTGGCCTGGCGCAGCTCCTCGACGCGCAGGAAGACCTCGAGCGGCGTGCCGTGCATGACGATCTCGCCGCCGTGGGCGAGCACGTAGACTTCGTCGGCCATCTCGGGCACGAGGTTCACGTCATGTGTCGACAGGATCAGTGTCATGCCGCGCTCCGTCACGAGGCGGTTGAGCAGCGCCAGGACGTGGCGGCGCGAACGAGGGTCGAGCCCTTCGAACGGCTCATCGAGGATCAGCAGCTCGGGCTCCATGGCGAGCGCCCCGGCGATGGCGACCTTGCGTTTCTCGCCGCCGCTCAGGTAGTGGGGCACCTTGTCGCGCAGGTGCCCGATCTCGAGCAGGACGAGTGCGCGCTCGGTGAGCCGCTCGACCTCGTCGCGCGGCAGCCCGTACTGGCGCGGCGAGAACGAGACGTCGTCCCAGACGGTCGGCGCGAGGAGCTGGTCGTCGACGTGCTGCAGCACTACCCCGATCCGCCGCCGCACCTTGTCGTAGTCGCGCGCTGGATCGACGCCCATCACGCTGACCGATCCTTCGGTGGGGCGCAGCAGCCCGAGGAGGTGGAACAGAAGGGTGGTCTTGCCGCTGCCGTTGGGCCCGAGCAGCGCCACGCGCCGCCCGGTTTCGACGACGAAATCGAGACCGCAGAGCTCGACGCGCGAGCCGTCCTCGTAGGTGTGCTTGACGCAGCTGATGTGCGCCAGCGAGCGGTCGATCTGAGGCTGGGGATGGCGCTCGATCACGGCGCCGGCCTCGCCGTCGAGCGGTCGTTGCGGTCGGCACCGACGCTCTCGTCTCGAACCGCCGCGGGCTGGAGCCGCCGCCGGGGCAGCGCCAGCACGACGAGCAGCACGGCTACGGCGCACGCCGCCGGGAACCAGCTGAACGGATTGAGAGCGCGCCACTCGTAGCGGAAGGTGAAGGCTACGGCGGCGATCATGGCCGCGGCGGCGAGCAGCGGCAGGTCGTACGGACGCACGCCCTGCCGGCGCTCGCCGCTGATGTCGCCGCCGTAGCCGCGCACGCGCATGACGGCGTAGGTATGCTCGCCTTCGTCGAACGAACGGATCGCCCCGACGCCGAGGGCGGCGGCAAGGTTCTTGAGCCGCAAGCGCACGTTGCGCCCGAACAGCCCGCCGCGCAGGCGCACCGACGTGAGCACATCGCCGAGTATCTCCAGGATGATGAACACCGAGCGGTAGGTGACGTAGAGCACGTCGACCAGCAACGAGGGCAGCACGACACGGAACGTAGCGAACAGTCGCGGGTACGGGGTCGTGGCGATCACCATGAGCACGACCGACGCCGCCGTGACCGCCTTGGCGATGGTCGTGAGCGGCACCATCAGGTCGCCCTGGTACTGGGCGAATGCGAACAGGGCCGCGAACACGCCCGGATAGAGCGAGGCCATCACGAACTGCCGCATGGGGATCGCCGAGCGCCTCGCCGCGGCCAGCGCGAGCACATAGAGCGCCGCGATGACCAGCACGTTCTCGACGACGATCACGGCCGCCAGACACAGGACGGCAGCGACGACCTTGGCCGGCGGCGACACGCGGTGCAGATAGCTGCGGCCCGCGGTGGCCCAATAGTCGACGGTAGCTACGTCCATCCCAGCCTCCCGAAGAGGCGCCCGCGCAGCAGACCGGGACGGACGCGCGCGATGAAGGCCACCATGTAGCCGACCAGCAGCGCTTCGATCGTCCAGCCGATGGCGCCCAGCAAGTAGACGGCCGCGGCGAAGCGCAGGAGCGACAGGCGCCCGCGGTGGGCGAGCGCGTGCTCGGGCGTGACGATGCGGTTGGCGAACAGGCCGCCGTGCAGCGGGTTCGAGAACGAGAGCGTCGACGGATTCAGCGCACCCAGGTCGCGCGCGTTGGCGGGATTGATCTGTGACACGGCGACGACGCCGATCATCAGCGTGGTCGACAGGAACAACGTGAGGACGGTGGTCAGTCCCGCGGCCAGCCCAAGACGCCGGGGCAGCGCCCGCGAGAACCCCCGGAACAGAACAGCGCCGCCCGCCATCTCCGCCCCGATGATGATCGTGTTGAGGCCCACGACGGTGATGCCGCCGTGGCCGAACAGCGCCAGGATGAGATTGACGACGAAGGCCGCCAGCATGCTCGCGGCCGGCCCGAGGACGACCCCCGCCAGCACGGTCAGGTTGATGTGATAGGCGATCGGCACGATCTCGGTCGACATGGCCGCGATCACGAGCGCCGCCATGACCCCGATGTGCGGCACGACGCGGACCCGGTCCACGCGGCGCAGCGAGCGGATGCCCAGCGCGAGCAGCAGGCCGGCGACCAGCCAGCCGAGCCCGATCAGCCACAGCGGCAGCACACCGTCGGGGATGTGCAGATGCGACAACGCTCCCCCGTCAGTCTCGGAGCGCGGCGCAGGACGAGCACAGGCCGTAGTAGTTGGCGACCGTCTCGGAGAGCACGAACCCGTGCCGCCGGCCGAGCTCGCGTGCCGAGCTCGGCGCAGCGGCACACGTCGCTCTCCTCGACCGCCCCGCAGCGCTCACAGACGAGGTGGTGATGATGCTGATCGCGTTCGCAGGCCGAGTAGAGGGCCTCGGTGCCGCGCCGTCCCGCCTCACGGACGAGGCCCAGGCCGGCGAAGAGGCCGAGCGTGCGATAGACCGTCACGAGGCCGACCGGTCGCACGGCACGCAGCGACTCGTAGAGCTCGCGAGCGGTGAAGGAGTGGTCGAGGCGGGCGATCGCGTCCGCGATCGCCCGCCTCGCGGCGGTGTCGCGCGGCACGCGCCCCGTGTGGCTCGCCGTCATGTCGGCCAACGTCTGCTCCCGTCCTAACTGAAAACCATTTTCACCGTATACCGCGGAGCGTCGCGTGGTCAAACACCGACGGCCGGAGCGGCTGGTGAGACGACGACGACTGTGGGTATGGTGAGGTGACGGCACCATCAGCACGGCAAGGAGTGACGGACATGGAGATGCGAAAGCCCCGGGACGAGCTTGTCGAGCTCTTCCTCAGCCTCGCCCCCGACGATCCCTCGGTCACCGTCAAGAAGATGTTCGGCCAGTACGGCCTGTTCTGCGACGGCAACATGTTCGCCGGCGTGCACGAGGACGACGTCGTCCTGCGGCTGCCCGCCGAGGGCCGTGAGGAGTTGCTCGGCATCGCGGGCGCGCAACCGTTCGAACCGATGGGCCGGCCCATGCGCGAGTACGTCTGCGTGCCGCCCGCGATGCAGTCGAACCCCACGGCGCTCAGCTCGTGGATGGCGCGCTCGCTGACCTTTGCCCACACGCTGCCCGCCAAAGAGAAGCGGGAACAGCGCCGCCGGGCCAGGGCGTCGTAGCGCCGCAGATCGGAACGTGAGGCGGGGGCGGGGCGCCTGCGGCGCCCCGCCCCCGCCTTCTTTCAGTGCCTAGCCCTTGCCGTCGGTCGCCATCGGCACGAGCCCGCCGAGGTCGCCGATCACGTTGACGAGCTGGGTGTCGCTCGGCACGACGATCTTGCTGTTCTGGTAGAGCGCCCGTTCGACGGCTTCGAGCTTGCGCAGCATCTGGGCGTTGCCGACGAAGTACTTGTCGGCCGCCTCGTTGACGAGCTGGATCGCCTGGGCCTCGCCCTGGGCCTCGAGGATCTTGGCCTGCCTGATGCCCTCGGCCTTCTTGATCTCGGCGCGACGGGCACCGTCGGCCTGCGTCTCGGTGGCGGTCGCGAAGTCGATCGCGGCGATCTTCTCGTTCTCGGCCTTGACGACCTTGTTCATGGTCTCCTGCACGTCGGGCGGCGGGTCGATCTCCTTGAGCTCGGTGCGCAGGATCTCGATGCCCCAGCTCGCCGTCTCGGACTTGAGCGTGCCGCGCAGCTCCTCGTTGATCTTGCCGCGCTCGCGAGTTGGCCGACTTCAGCGTCATGGTGCCGATGATGTTGCGCAGCGTGGTGCGCGACAAGTTGACGATCTGCACCTCGTAGTTGGTGACGTTGTAGATCGAGGCCTTGACGTTCTCTTCGTCGGCCTTGACCTTGAGGTACACCTGGGCGTCGACCTTGGCGTTCAGGTTGTCGTTGGTGATGATGGTCTGCGGCTGCGCTTCGACCAGCACCTCGCGGATGTCGACCTGGTACATGCGCTCGATGCCGTAGGGGATGGTCAGGTGGATGCCCGGATCGGCGTAGCGGTTGTACTTGCCGAGCCGCTCGACCAGACCGCGATGCGTCGGGCGCACGATGCGGATCCCCGAGAGGATCGTGAACAGCACGAACAACACCACGACCACGACGATGACGATGGCGACAGCTCCCGTTCCCATGCGGTCCTCCTGACCTGGGTGCGACTGCTATTTGAGGAGGGACCGTCGCGGACAGGCGCGCCCCCCACAAGCTACTACAAGAGTACCACCGACGCGCACGGAACGTGCGCAAACGCCGAGGGGAGCGGCCTACGCCGACTCGCCTACCGCAGCACCCGGTTGGCGATCTCGAGCATCTTGGCGGGGCAGCTCCCCATGGCGCTTGACGCGGAACACCTCGCCCCTCCCGACCCTCGCGAGCCGTTCGCACAGCGTCGGGTCCATCTTGTAGTCCTCGGTGAGCAGCACGAAGAGACGCGGGAACGCTTCGGCATAAGTGCGTCGGGTCGCCGCCGGCGGTGTAGACGCCGTCGGTGATAAGCAGGCCGGCCTTGCGCGGGTTGCGTCCGCGGCGGATCTCCTCGCCGCCGATCCGCAGGGCCTGCTGGATGTTGGTATAGCCCCGGGCCGGCTCGGACAAGCAGCCGCTCGACGACCACCTCGGGGTCGTCGCGTTCCTCGAGGTGGCTCAGCGCCCGGGCGGTGCTCTCGAAGGCCACGATCGACACGTCCTCGCTGCGCAACTTCAGGGCCAGGACAGCGGCCGCGACGGCGGCGACCGCCAGGTTCTCGCCGGCCATCGACAGCGAGGCGTCCATCATGACCACGACCTGCTGCTCGCGGTCCTCGCGCCGTTCGACGATCCAGTCCTCGCGCTCGGGGAACCGCTTGCCGGCGATGTTCTCGAGGGTCGCGTCGAGCTCGAGCTCACCGCGGTACGGCTCGTCCATGACTGAGACGACGGGTCGCGTGGCCCGGCGGATCGGACCGACGAGCTGCCAGGCACGGCGCAGCACGGCGGCAGCCGCGATGCGCCGCGCGTACTCCTTGAGCTCGCGATCGCCGAAGTCGAAGCCGGTCGAGCTGAGCTTGGTGGCCACGTCCCAGCCGTCGATCGCGTCGGGCTCGACCCCCAGGCGCTCGGCCAGCATGACCTGGGCTTCGCCGTCAGGCAGCTTGCCGACGTTGGCTGCCGGCGAGGGCCGGGACGTGAGACCGACGAGGGTGACGGCCGGAGGCCGCGGCGCCGCGCCGACGGCCGTCAGGCTTTTTTTGGGGCCGCCGCTGCCGCCGTGAGGTCGTCGAGCACAGAGTCGAGCGGCGTCGCCGCCTCGTCGCGCAGCTCCACGCGAGTGGGCAGCGCAGCGCGGGCGGCCCGGCGCAGGCGTCGGCGCCGTCGGTGCGGGCGGCGATCGCCACCATGGCGATCGCCGCCCGCACCGACGCCCCCTTGCGGAAACGCGGGTCGGTCCGTGTCGCGCGGGTGATCGCCACAGCCTCGGCGCACCAGGCCGGCATCGTGGCAGCCGGTCTCGCGAGTCACGATCGCGATCTCCTCGTCGGCGTCCTGATAGTCGAGCCCGACGTGCTCGAAGCGGTCCTTCAAGCGCCTCGGAGAGGTGCCCGGTGGCGATGTACTCGACCGGGTTCTGCGTGGCCACGACCTGGAATCCTTCGGCGGCGCGCACCTCGCCGATGCGTGGCACGATCAGCAGATGCTCGTCGAGCGCCGGCAGCAGCACGTTCTGGACCGCCTCGGGCATGCGGTTGAGTTCGTTGATGAACAGCACGCCGCCGTCGCGCATCGCCTGCACGAGGGGCCCGGCGAAGAAGGTCTCGTCGCTGTAGCCCTTGGCCAGCACGAGCGGCGGGTCGAACCAGCCGGTGAGCTTGCTCTCGGAGTAGCGGTCGTCGCCGTCGACACGCACGACGCTGCGGCCGAGGTGTCCGCAGACGGCGAGCGCGACGGTCGTCTTGCCGACGCCGACCGGCCCCTCGAGCAACAGGTGGCGGCCGCACGACAGGACAGCGAGGGACATGGCGAGTTCCTCGGCGCGGCCGACGATGCCGTGCTGGCGCTGGATGGTGTCGACGGGGTTCACGGGAAAGAGCATACCGCAGGCGTCAGGCAGCGCCCACCGCGATGCTGACGATCATGATGACGAGCACGGCGCCCGTCACGGCGACGAAGCGCCAGTCGCGCGCCAGCGCGAAGGCGATCATCGAGCCGATCACGCGGATGAACGGCGTGAGGATCAACGCCAGCAGCCCTAGCGAGTAGAAGCCTCCGGCGCGAAGGTGCAAGGCCGCGCGTGCGGCGGGCAGCCACCTCAGACTGATGGCGGTCAGCCCGCCGCGACCGGCGAGAGTCAGGATGAACCCTCCGATGAGCAGCACCATGCCGACGACGACGCCGACGACCAGGGTGTGGTGCACCACCGTGTCGATGCGGCCGTGCGAGCCGCTCGGGCGATACGTCCACAGCGCGCGCGCTCACAGGGACACCCCGAACGCCTTGAGGCCCATCTGCAGCGCAAGCACGAGCAGCAGCGTCTCGAAGACCCGCCGCAGGAGGATGGTGCTGACGCGTCCGGACACGCGCGGCCCGAGCTGGGCTCCGACCAGGATGCCGAGGGCAGTCGGCACGGCGTATCTGCGGCTCGACGAGGCCGCTGCCGAAGAAGATGAGCGCACCCGTCGCGGCGGTCACGCCGATCATCAGGTTGCTCGTGGCGATCGCGGCGCGCAGCGGCATCCCCATCAGCAGGTTCATCACGGGCACCTTGATGACGCCGCCGCCGACGCCGAGCAGGCCCGAGACGTTGCCGGCCACGAAGCTCAGCGCCATGCCGGCCGGCAGGTGATCGACCCCATAGCTGACCTCGCTCGCCGGTGCCGGGATCGGTGAACGAACCGGCCAGCACCGCGCCGGGAATCGCCGCGAGACGTTCGAGCCGGCCTGCGTTCCATGCTGATCAACACGTAGACGAGCACCACGGCGAAGATGGCGAAGATGGCGCGCCCGCTGATGAGGATGGCGGTGATGCCGCCGACGAGGGCGCCGAGCGTCGTCGCCACCTCGAGGGTCATGCCGAGGCGCGTGTTGGTGAAGCCACGCGCGACGTAGACGATCTGCGACGCCGACGAGGTGACGACCACGCAGACCAGGCTCGTGCCGATCGCGGTCTTGACGGGAACGCCCAGGAAGAGTGTCAGTATGGGCACGATCAGGAGCGCCGCCGCCCGACGCCCAGCATGCTGCCCAGCACGCCGACGCCGACGGCGACAGCGCGAGGAGGACGAAGAACGTCATGGCTGCGGCAGTCTATCAGCGGAGGCGCTGAGACGGCGATGGTGCCGGAGGCGAGAGTCGAACTCACACGCGCACGCGGGTCGGCAGCCGATTTTAAGTCGCCTGCGTCTACCGTTCCGCCACTCCGGCACCGCCTGAGTATATGTCGCGGGCCGCCCCGCTAGCCGCCGCCGTCAGCGGTGCAGCAGGCGCCCGCCGGGAACAGCGGCGCCGCGGCGGCCAGGATGAGCTCGCCCAGCAGGTAGCCGGGGCGGGCCAGCGCGTGGGCGGCGTGCGGGTGCAGGCACTTGAGCGCCTGCACCTGGGCCACGCCGCCGATGCCGGTGGCCAGCGAGGCGCCGGCGTCGCGCATCGTCACGTGGGCCCGGGACGCGAGGGTGCGGCGGCGGCGACGCTCGTAGAGCGTCGCCGCCGCCAGCGACTCGGCGAGGGCGGCGTCCGCGGCGAGCGTGGCTTCGAAGCCGCGCACGCCGCCCTCGCTCTCGACACGAGACACGGCCGCGACCAGCGACGGGCAGGTCGCCCAGAAGAGCGTCGGGAACGGGCGCCCGGCGGCATCGTAGGGACAGTCCTCGACCACGGCCGGCGCGCCCCATGGGCAGCGCGCCGCGACGCGACTGAACGGGTGTGGTGACCGGCCGAGCTGCGCCGCGACCAGCGCGAGGTCGCGCGCCGACGGGTGCGTCATTCGCGCAGCGTGCGCCAGAGGTCTTCGAGGCGGGCGAGCAGCGAGGGTCCGGGCGGCGCCGGCGCGGCGCCGCTCGCCGGCGCCGCGCTGGCCGAGGGCTCAGGGAGCCCCTTCACGACAAAGGCCTGCATGCCGGCGGGCACGAGCTGGTACTGGTCGCGCGCCTGGCGGGTGATGTAGTCCTTCGTGCGCATCTTCTCGATCGTCGCCTGCAGGCTGTGGTTGTCCGCCTGCGCCTGCGACAGCGCCGCGACCTCACGCTGATAGCGGTCCTGCTGGCTGAAGAAGGCCCGCAGCGGCGAAACGTACAGGGCGGCGCCGACGAGCAGCAGGACCAGCAGCGCCAGCCGCCCGAAACGCAACTCGAACGGCGCCTTCCCGCGGAGGCGCGCGCCGATGGCACGATCGAGGGTGGCCATGGGCTGCGCCGCGCGGCCCGTCCGGGCCGCGCGGCGCGAAGCTGCGGGTCTGCGCTGTGTCATGGGGTGGTGTTCGCGTCGAGCGTGAGCTTTCCCTGCCCGACGGCCGAGCTAGGGCGTGGCGCTCGTGACGGGCGCGGGCGAGGCGGTCTCGAGCTGCTGCAGGAACTGTTCGGCCTCCTGGCCGAACTGTGTCGCTGCCCCGAGCGAGATCGCCTTCTCGAGGGCGGCCTTCGCGTCGCTGCGCAACTGCTGCGCCTGCGCGCCAGATGCGCCGAAGGCCTCCATCATGAGGTAGAGGCCCTTGTGATGATAGGCGGCCTGGAACGTGGGGTTTGCCTTGATCACAGCATCGGCCTTCTTGATCGCCCCCGGCAGGTCGCCCGACTGGAAGATGGCGTACGACCAGTCGGTAGCCAGGTTGGGATCGCCCGGCTGTTTGGCCCAGGCCGCCTTGTAGACGGTCGCCGCCGCAGTGAAGTACTGGGCGCCCAGGCCCTGCTGGTCGGGCTGGCCGTTCTGCAGCAGGTTGCTGCCGACGTCGAAGAGGTCGTTGGCGCGCTTGAGCAGGACGGCGTACGTGCCGCTCGTATCGGCCACGGGCGGCGCCACGTTCGCGGCCGAGGACGACGGTGATCCCTTGCCGTTGATCATCACGAGCATGACGATGGCGACGACGACCGCCACGGCGGCCACACCGATCCAGATGTACAGCGGGTTGGTGCCCGACCGCGGGCGCGGGGCCTGCGACCCCCCTCCCGCTCCGGTGCGCTCGTCGCGGGCGGGCCGCGGCGCACGCCGCGGCCCGCCCGTCGTCTTCGCGCCGCTTGCGGCCGATGCGGGAGCGGAGGGCGCGACGGGCGTCGCAGGCCCGCCGCGCACGACCTCGCGCACGGGATCGAGCTTGCTCCCGCACTCGGGACAGAACTTGGCTTCGGCGGCGTCGTAGCCGCATTCGGGACAGAACATGGTCCTCCTACCAGGCCGGCTTTCGGCAGTGCCGGCCGCTATCGCTTGAGGTTGTAGAACGCCGCGAGGCCGGGGAACTCCGAGGCCTCGGCCAGCATCTCCTCGATCCGCAGCAGCTGATTGTACTTGGCGACGCGGTCGGTGCGGGACGGCGCCCCCGTCTTGATCTGGCCGGCGTTGGTGGCCACCGCCACGTCGGCGATCGTCACGTCCTCGGTCTCGCCGGAGCGGTGCGACACGACCGCCGTCCAGCCGGCGCGCTTCGCCGTCTCGATGGCGTCGAGCGTCTCGGACAGCGTGCCGATCTGGTTGAGCTTGATGAGCACCGAGTTGGCCGATCCGAGCGCGATGCCGCGGGCGATGCGCTCGGTGTTGGTCACGAAGATGTCGTCGCCGACGATCTGGATGCGTTCGCCGACGGCGTCGGTGAGCATCTTGAAGCCGTCCCAGTCGTCTTCGGCCATGCCGTCTTCGATCGAGATGATCGGGTAGCTTCTCGACCAGGTCCTTGTAGAACTCGACCATGCCGGCCGAGTCGAGCGTGCGGCCTTCGCCTGCGAGCACGTACTTGCCGTCGACGAAGAAGCTGCTGGCGGCCGGGATCGAGGGCGATGAAGACGTCCTTGCCGGGCTCGTAGCCGGCCTTCTCGATGGCTTCGACGATGGCCTGGATGGCCTCTTCGTTGGAGTCCAGGTTCGGGGCGAACCCGCCCTCGTCGCCGACCGCGGTCGACAGGCCGCGGCCCTTGAGCACCTTGGCGAGGCTGTGGAAGACCTCGGCGCCCATGCGCAGCGCCTGTTCGAAGCTCTCGGCGCCGGCCGGCATCGCCATGAACTCCTGCAGGTCGACGTTGTTGTCGGCGTGCTGGCCGCCGTTCATGATGTTCATCATCGGCACCGGCAGCAGGTGGGCGTTGCAGCCGCCGATGTACTGGTAGAGCGGCAGCTCGAGATGCGGCGGCGGCGGCGTAGGCGGTCGCCAGCGACGCGCCCAGCATGGCGTTCGCGCCCAGCTTCGCCTTGTTGGGCGTGCCGTCGAGCGCGATCAGCGTCTGGTCGACGATGCGCTGGTCGGTCGCGTCGAGTCCCAGCAGCTCTTCGGCGATCTCGTTGTTGACGTTGTCGACGGCCTGACCGACGCCCTTGCCACCGTACTCGTCGCCGCCGTCACGCAGCTCGACCGCCTCGTATTCGCCGGTCGAGGCGCCCGATGGGACCGCGGCGCGCCCGACGGCGCCAGACTCGAGCTCGACTTCGACCTCGACAGTCGGATTGCCCCGCGAGTCGAGGATCTGGCGCCCCACGCACATCGACGATGATCGTCATGACGTCCCCTCCTGGTGATCGCTGTAGAGACCGCCCTCGCCAGACTTCGCGCGACGGTAGAAATCGTCCTGTTCGGCCAGCGACAGGCCGGCCCATTCGGTGCCCTCGCGCGCGGCGAGCTCGACGGCGGCGTCGACGCGTCGCACGAACCGGTCGCAGGCCGCGCGCAGGGCGATCTCGGGATCGATCCCGGCCTTGCGTGCGACGTTGACGGTGGCGAACAGCAGATCGCCGAACTCGTGGCGCAGCCGATGCTCGAGTTCGGAGAGTCCGGCCCGCTCCTCGCCGGCGACCGACAGCGGGCCTTCGCAGGAGCGCGGCGAGCTCGCCGTGCTCCTCGGCGATCTTGGGAACGCCGACGAGCACGTGCTCCCAGTCGAACCCGACCGCCGCGGCCCGCTGCTGGACCTTGCGGGCCAGCAGTAGCGCCGGAAGGGTCGCGGGCACGTTGTGGAACACCCCTTCGCGGCCCTCTGAGTCGCGCTTGACGCGTTCCCAGACGCCGCGCACGTCGTCTGGCGACTCGGCGACCGCGTCGCCGAAGATGTGCTCGTGACGGCGGATGAGCTTCTGCTCGATCTCGGCCGCGACGCTGCCCAGGTCGCCCGCCGACTCCTCCTCGAGCAGCCGGGCCAGGAAGTAGACCTGGAACAGCAGGTCGCCGAGCTCGTCGTGCTCGTCGTCGCGGCGGCCGTCCATGACCGTCTCGGCGAGCTCGTAGACCTCTTCGATGCTGTAGGAGACGATGTCCATGGCACGCTGCTCGCGGTCCCAAGGGCATTGCTCCCGCAGGACGGCGGTGATGCCGCGCAGCGAGATGAGCTCCTGGCCGATGAGGCAGTCGTCGAACACGGCGGCGGCCGGCACGGTGGTGACGTCGATGGCGCGGCGCCGACGCCCGGGCCCGCAGGGCCCGGGCCAGCGCCGGGCCCGCCCGGACCCGCGATGCAGACCGTGAGATCCCCGTCGGCGGCCTGGACGCAGACTTCGGGCACGTCGTCGGTCCCGACCTCGCCGTCCGGTGGGCGGCCGCACGCTGCGGCGATCACATCGGCCAGCGCGACCGGCAGATCACGGGGGATCAGGACGGCGCCGTCGCCCGGGAGCGCCTGCAGCGATGCTGCAGGCGCCACCTCGGCGACGGCGCCGATGTAGATCAGCCTCACGCCCATGGGCGTCAGGCCCGCGCGGCGAACCGCGCCCGCGCCGGCTTCACTTGCTCGGCGAGGCCGACGGCGCGGCCGCAGCCGGCGAACCAGACGCCTTCGGAGCCGCCGTCAGCTGATCGGGGTTGTAGCCCACGGCGTACTTGATGGTGGCGTCCTTGCGGGCCTTGTCGAGCCAGGTCGGTCCAGGTCGTCTGCTGGAGCTGCGAGGCAAGGGTGCGCTGAATGGTGGGCTTGGCGGACGCGAAGGTCGACGCCTTGGCCGGGTTGAGCGACGTGACCTCGATGATGTGCCAGCCGAACTGCGACTTGACCGGCTGCGAAACGACGCCGACCTTGAGCGAGAAGGCGGCCTTGTCGAACGGCTTGACCATCTGGCCGGGCTTGATGGGCCCAAGCGTGCCGCCCTTGTCCTTGGTGCCGGGGTCGGTCGAGTACTTCTTGGCCACGGCGTTCCAGTTGGCGTTGGTGTTGTTGGCGACCAGCAGGGCACGTACCTTGAGGGCCTCGGCCTTGGTCTTCACGAGGATATGGCGCACGGTGCGCGTGGCCGGCTGGTCGAACTGGGCCTTGTTCGTGGCGTAGTAGTCCTGCATCTGCTTCTCGGTCGGTGTAGCAGACTTGATGACCTGGTCGTACACCTTCTGACCGAGGAGCGAGTTCTTGATGTAGGTCTTGAGCTGGTCCGCAGCGAGGCCCGCCTGCTTGGCCGCGTCGTACATCTTCTGCGTGCCGCCGTACTGGGTGGCAAGCTGCTGCAGTCGCTGCTGGATCTCCTGGTCGGTCACCTTGATGTTGAGCTTGCTGGCCTCGTTCAGGACGATCTGCTGCGTCACCAGGTAGTTGACGATCTCGGCCGCATACCGCTTGTAGGCATCGGTGCCGGGACTCGGGAAGGGAGGCTGGCTGGGCTGCTTGGCCTGCTCCTTGGCCTGGTTGATGTACTGGTCGAACTGCGCCTGGGTGATCGGCACGCCGCCGACGGTGGCGATGGCGCCCTTGGGGATCGTGCCGCCGCACCCGGCGGCCGCCAGGACTGCCAGGCCGAGGGCGAGCACGAGCGCGACCAAGGCGAGTTTCTTCATAAAGGGCCTCTTTCGGGAGTTTGCGAGTCAGAGTCGTGAGCCTCGATTATAGCATCGAGTACAGAAGTGACCCAGGCGAGGATTTGTGAAGATTCGTTGCGCCTGTGGGCGACGAGCACGGCTTTCTGTTTGAAGTAGGCAGAGTCGGGCGTGGCGCGACGCAGGTTCGCGGCCACGGCGTCGTCGAGATGCAGCCCTTCGACCTGCAGCCGGTCCTTGCGGTAGACGACGGCGGCGGCGCGCAGCGCCGCCGCCTTGAGGCGCACCGACTGGAGCTGCAGCAGGTTGTCGACCGGTTCGGGCGGCAGCCCGAACCGGTCAGTGAGCTCGGCACGCACCTCGTCGAGAGCGCGCGGGTCCGTGGTCTGGGCGATGCGCCGGTGAGCGTCGATCTTGGTCGCCTCGTAGGCGATGTAGTCGGGCGGCACGTAGGCCGTCACGGGGATCTCGACGCGCACCGGCGGCAGCGTCGCCGGCGGCATGCCGCGCAGTTCGCTGACCGCCTCCTCGAGCAGCTGCGCGTACATCTCGAAGCCGATCGCCGCCACCTGGCCCGACTGTTCGTCGCCGAGCAGGTTGCCGGCGCCGCGGATCTCGAGGTCGCGCATCGCGATCTTGAAGCCCGAGCCGAGCTCGGTGTAGTCCGACAGCGTGCGCAGCCGGGCCGAGGCCTCCTGAGTCAGGTAGTCCTCGCTCGGATAAAGCAGGTAGGCGTAGGCGTACTGGTCGGAGCGGCCGATGCGCCCGCGGATCTGGTAGAGCTGCGCCAGGCCGAGCATGTCGGCGCGCTCGACGATCAGGGTGTTGGCGGTGGGGATGTCGATGCCGCTCTCGATGATGGAGGTCGAGACCAGCACGTCGGCCTCGCCGGCCAGGAAGCCGAGCATCACCTTTTCGAGCTGGTGCTCGTTCATCTGGCCGTGACCGACCGAGATGCGCGCGTTCGGCACCAGGTCGCGGACGTGCTCGGCGGCGCGATCGATCGTCTCGACGCGGTTGTGCAGGTAGAAGACCTGGCCCTCCCGCGCCAGCTCCTTCTCGATGGCGATGCGCACGAGGTCGTCGCGGTACTCGCCGATGTAGGTCCGCACCTCGTGACGGCCTCGCGGCGGCGTCTCGATCACCGAGATGTCGCGGATGCCGGTGAGGCTCATCTGCAGCGTGCGGGGGATCGGCGTCGCCGACAGGCTGATCACGTCGACCTGCAGCTTGAGCTGGCGCAACAGCTCCTTCTGGCGCACGCCGAAGCGCTGTTCCTCGTCGACGATGACGAGGCCCAGGTCCTTGGGCACGACGTCGCGACTGAGCAGGCGGTGCGTGCCGATCAGCACGTCGACCCGGCCGTCCGTGAAGTCCTTGAGGATCCGGCGCTGCTCGGCGGCGCTGCGGAAGCGCGAGACCATCTGGACCACCACCGGCAGCTCCTTGAAGCGGTCGCCGAAGGTGAGGAAGTGCTGCTCGGCGAGGATCGTGGTGGGCACGAGCATGAGGGTCTGCTTGCCGCCCTCGGCGGCCTTGAAAGCAGCCCGCACCGCCACCTCGGTCTTGCCGTAGCCGACGTCGCCGCAGATGAGGCGGTCCATGGGATGGCCCGCCTCCATGTCGTTCTTGACGTCGTCGATGGCTTCGGCCTGGTCGTCCGTCTCTTCGAACTCGAACGACTCCTCGACTCGGCGAGTGAGCTCGCCGTCGGGCGGGAACGCGAACCCGGCCACGGCCTGCCGCGAGGCGTACAGCGTGAGCAGTTCGCCGGCCATCTCGGCGACGGCCTTGCGGGCTCTCGTCTTGACGGCCTGCCAGGCCGAGCCGCCGAGCTTGTTGAGGGGCGGGGCCGCGCCGGTGGCGCCGATGTAGCGGGTGACCTTGCCGATCTGATCGTGGGGCACGAACAGCTTGTCCTCGTCCCTGAACCGCAGGAAGAGGTAGTCGCGGGTGACGCCGGCCACCGTGCGCGTCTCGATGCCCGAGAAGAGAGCGATGCCCTGGTCTTCGTGAACGACGTAGTCGCCGGGGCGCAGGTCGAAGAACGAGGTGAGGCGAGCGCCGCCCACGAAGCGCGGCCCCGACGGGGCCGCGCGCAGCAGGCTGCGCTCGCCGATCACGGCAAGCTTGAGCTCGCGCGACACGAAGCCCTCGCGCAGCGGCGCCGCGACGAAGTAGACGCCGGCCGGCAAGGTGCCGTCGGCGGCCTGCGCCGCCGCCTCTCCGGGCGCGCGGCGGCCCCCTTCGCGCAGCCGCTCGGCCTCCAGCAGGGTGACTCGCAGGCTCTTCACGCGGTAGCCCGCCCGGCTCGCCTCGCCGGGGTGACGGAACACGACGAACACGCGATAGCCGTCGTCGGCCAGACGGCGCAGGTCGCGCTCGGCGGCGGTGATGTCGCGCCCGGCCGCCTGCGGCCGCGAGGCGTGGAACTGCCACTTCTGCTCGCGCTGCACCAGGTCGACGGCAAGGGCGTCCGACAGCAGCCGACGGGCCTCGAGCAGCGGCAGGTAGAAACGCTCGCGCACGTCTCCCGGCAGGGTCGTGACGAGTTCGGTGTCGAAGCCGGCCAAGGCCCGCACGACGTCGTCGGGGCCGACACTGGCGAGCCGCACGGCGCGCTGCTCGCAGACCGTGGCCAGGTCGACCAGGCGGGCCGAGAGCCGGGCCAGGGCCCGGCTCTCGGCCCGCCGGTACGCCTCGTCGGGTGCTTCGTCGCGCCCGGCGACCTCCCAGCCCCCGAGTTCCTGCTGCACCGCCGCCTGGAAGTCGGCGATCGGTCGGGATCGATCTCGGTCGCGGTGGTGAGCAGACATCCCTCCATCTCGGCGATCGTGCGCTGCGAGAACACCGAGAAACGCCGCAGCGACTCGACGATGTCGCCCCAGAACTCGACGCGCACCGGGTCGCCGGTCGACGGGTAGACGTCGACGATGCCGCCGCGCACGGCGAACTCGCCGCGCTCGCGGACCTGCTCGGCGCGCTCGTAGCCGAGCGCCGCCAGCCTGGCGAGGACCTCGTCGAAGGCGACCTCGTCGCCGGGCGCCAGCGGCAGCGGGCGGCGGCTGCATGGCAAGCGGGATGAAGCGCTCGAGGAGGGCGACGGCGTCGGCTACGACGACGCCGTCGCCCTCCTCGAGCGCCGCGAGCGCGCGCTGCCGCTGGCCCAGGATGTGCGCTGCCGGCGCGACGTCGGCGCCGTAGAGCACGCCTCGCGCCGGCAGCGTCTCGACATCGCGCTCCAGATACACCGCAAGCTCACCGGCGAGCCGGGCTGCCTGCTCGGCCTCGGGCACGACGACCAGCCAGCCCGGCGCATCGGACGCGCGGATCAGTCCCGCCAGCACGTACGGCGCGAAGTAGCTCGGGGCATAGAGAGACGCGCCCCGTCGCAGCGCGCCGGCGGCCTTGGTGAACTTCTCATCCTGTGTCAGGTAGTCGACGAACAAACGCTCTCGTTCCCGGTCGATGGCCCGCAGTCCACGCCGAAAGCCCCGGAGCCCTGAAGCGCCGGGGTCGCGATCGACGTGAGAGAGATTGTACCCGAGGGACGGCTTTGGCCGAGCATCACCTGAGGGTCGGCTCGAGGCCGACCCGCCGCCCGTTACTTGATCTCCTCCCACCCGTCGGCCGCCTTGTCGCCCGCGAAGGCCGACGCAGCCGCGAAGATGAGATCCGTGGCGAGGCCGCCGAGTGCGGTGCCCGCGACAGACAGCACGCCCGCGTCGCCGAGCATCCGGGCTCGCTGGACGTCGACGCCGTGAGGATCGGCCATCGGATCCGAGACCAGCGTCACGCCCAGAGCATCGCGACGCCCGACCGGCGCCGCGCGATCCTCAGTCCAGGTCGGCGCCGCCTGGCTCGATTCGATCGAGGCGCGTTCCGCTTGCGCGTACGTCAGCACGGGCCGGTGGACCGGCGTCGACCAACTGCCCCGCGCCTCCTCGACGAACAGGCTGTAGTGGTACTGGCGCCGCGGTTCCACCCCGCTGTCTGCGAAGGTATCGCCATCGCCGTCGTACACGCACGTCTGACCGCCGGAGCCGGTCGCGTCGGGGTCGGACGCGCCGCGCGTCTCGGAACGCAGGATGCGCATGTGTCGTGCCCGGTCCCCGCGCCACAGCCAGGCGAACACCACCATCGTCTCATCGCTGCGATAGGCGAGCCGCGACAGCCCGCGCGGCAGAACGCGTTCGAGGTCTCTGTCGTGCCGCCAGCGATAGACCAGATACGCCGCACACATGATCGCGATCAGCACGAACGGCACCCACGCTGAGCCGGCCTGCAACGTGAAGAACGCCCCAAAGGCGCAAAGGATCACGCCCGCCCACGCAAGCCCTCTGAACAACCCACCCATGTGCCCCCCTTATGGTCGTCCCCACACGAGTCGCCGCCCGATCGGGCGCCGGCCCCTACCCCGCGTTGGCCTCGTTCATGGCCGCTGCGATGCCATCGCCCACCCAGAGCTCGACCGCGTCGGCCGCGCGCCGCACGAGGTCGTCGACCTCGGCGCGCGGCTCCTCGAACCTGTGAAGGACGTAGTCGGCCACGACGTCGGGGTCGGTGCTGGCCGGCCGGCCCACGCCCATGCGCACGTGGTCGAAGTCGCGGCCGACCAGCTCGAAGATGCTGCTGATGCCGTTGTGGCCGCCGTGGCCGCCGCCCTGCGTGACCCGCAGCCGGCCGAAGGGCAGGTCGATGTGGTCGTGGACGACCAGCAGCTCGCTGCTGGCCCAGGCGCAGGTCGCGCAGCGCGGCGGCCACGCTCTTGCCCGAGTCGTTCATGAAGGTCGTCGGCATGAGCAGGCCGACGACGCGGCCGGCGATCACGCCGGCCGCGTAGCGCCCGCTGTAGTCGCGCTTGGCCCGCGCGAACCCGTGCCGGCGAGCCAGCTCGTCGACGACGAGATAGCCGGCGTTGTGCCGGGTGAAGGCGTAGTCGGCACCGGGGTTGCCCAGCCCGACGACGAGGCAGCTCGACCGGCTGGCCCGAGCGCTGGATCGCGGTGCGAGCGACCGGCCGTGACCGGCTACTCCTCGGCGCTCGGTCTCGCGCTCGCCCACGACCTCGGGCTCGCCCGGCGCCGCGACCTCTGCCTCTTCGCCGGCCTCTTCCTCGGCCACGCGTGGGGCCAGGACGGAGCAGAGCGACCTCGTCGGGGTCGTCGAGGAGGGTGACGCCGTCGGGGACGTCGAGGTCGCGGACGTGCGCCACGTCGCCGATCTCGAGCCCCTCGACGTCGAAGACGAGGTGTTCGGGCATGTCGGTCGGCAAGGCGCTCACGGTGACCTCGCGGGTGACGACGTCGAGCATGCCGCCGCTCATCTTGACGCCGACCGGGGTGCCCACGATGGTCACGGTCACGTTCGACTCGATCGGCTCGGTGAGCTTGATCTCCTGGAAGTCGACGTGCGTGATCACGCTGCTTGACGCCGTCGAGCTGGTACTCCTTGACGATCGCCACGTGCGGCCTGCTTGTGGCCTTCGATCACGACGTCGAGCACGGCGTGCAGGCCGGCCTCGGTGCCGACGGCGTCGCGCAGGGCGTGCTCGTCGACGCGAGACGGCTACGGCCGGCTTGCCCGAGCCGTAGAGGACGGCGGGGATCCGACCCTGGCGGCGCAGGCGGCGGCGCCTCGCGGCTGCCGACCTCGTCGCGGGGGTGGACGACGAGTTTGACGCGTTCCATGTGTCGTCTCCTGCTAGAAGAGGGCGTTCTCGCCGGCGAACAGCTCGCTGACCGATTCGCCTTCGAAGACGCGCTTGATGGTGTCGGCGAGGATGCCCGCGACCGACAGGACCTTGATCTTGGTGTCGCTCACGTCGAGCACGACCGGCAGGGTGTCGGTGACGACGACCTCCTTGCACCGAGCGATGCCGCGATGCGCTCGCGGGCCGGTCCCGAGAAGATGCCGTGCGTGGCGGTCACGTAGACGTCGCGGGCGCCGTGCTCGTAGAGCGTGTCGACTGCGTTGACGACCGAGCCGGCCGGTGTCGATCATGTCGTCGACCACGATGGCGATCTTGCCGTCGACGTCGCCGATGAAGTGCATGGTCTCGGCCACGTTGTGCTCGGGACGCATCTTGGTGAGCACCGCCAGGTCGCCGTCGATGCGGTTGGCGAAGCGCTTGGCCAGCTTGACGCCGCCGGCGTCGGCCGAGACGGCGACGAGCTCGGCATGTCGCCGAAGCCCCTGTAGCGGAAGTAGTCGGCGAGCATCGGCACGGCGGTCATGTGGTCGACGGGGATCTCGAAGAAGCCCTGCACCTGGCCCTGATGGAGGTCCATCGACAGGACGCGGTCGGCGCCGGCGGCCTCGAGCAGCGTCGCCATGAGACGGGCGGTGATCGGCTCGCGCGCGGCGCTCTTCTTGTCCTGGCGCGCAGTACGGGAAGTACGGCAGCACCGCCGTGATGCGGTGCGCCGAGGCCAGCTTGGCCGCCTGGATCATGATGAGCAGCTCCATCACGTGCTCGTTGAGCAGGCCGTGGGGCGACTGCACGAGGAAGACGTCGGCGTCGCGCATGCTCTCTTCGTAGCGCGCGTAGATCTCGCCGTTGGCAAAGGTCTTGAGCAGGACCGGCGCCAGGCGGATGCCGAGGTGCTCGGCGATGTTCTCGCTGAGCTGCGGGTTGCTGCGGCCGGCGAACAGCATGAGCCGTCGTTCGGTGGTCGCGACGTGGCACGTCTTGTCGGTCACGGCGGTCCCTTCGGCGATCGGGGTCACTTGCGGCCTCTGATTTTACCAGAGCGATGGCGGATCGTCCCCGCGCCGCGCCCGACGGAGGGCGGCGTAGCCCTCGACGTTGTCCTGACGACTGCGGCCGACGCCGAGGGCGCCGTCCGGGATGTCCCTGGTGATCACCGAGCCTGCGCCGGTGTAGGCGTCGTCGCCGACGGTCACCGGCGCGACGAGGACCGTGTCGCTGCCGACCTTGACGTCGCTGCCTATGGTCGTGGCGTGCTTGCGCTCGCCGTCGTAGTTGGCGGTGATCGTGCCGGCGCCGATGTTCGTGTCCTCGCCGATGGTGGTGTCGCCGACGTAGCTCAGGTGCGGCACCTTGCTGCCCTCGCCCACGTGGCTCGCCTTGATCTCGACGAAGCTGCCCGCCTTGGCGCCTTCGGCCAGCTCGGTGCGCGGCCGCACGTAGGCGAACGGGCCGACGGTGCAGCCCGGGCCGACGCGACACTCGATGAGATGCGACGAGACGATCGCGGCACCGTCGTCGACGAACGACGTCCCGCAGGAAGCAGCCCGGGCCGACGACACAGCGCTCGCCGACGACCGTCGCGCCGGTGAGCATCGTCTGCGGACGGATGACGGTGTCGCGGCCGACCGTGACGCCCCAGTCGACGTAGGTCGATGTCGGGTCCTCGATCGTGACACCGGACAGCATGAGCCGCTCGAGCAGCCGGCGACGCATGATGGCGTTGACCTGCGCGAGCTCGACGCGCGAGTTGACGCCCATGCTCGCCTCGACATCGGTGGTGAGAAAGGCGGCGACGCGGTCGCCGCTCTCGAGGAACCGGTGGACAAGGTCGGTGAGGTAGAACTCGCCCTGGGCGTTGTCGGTCGTCAGGGTCGGCAGGAAGCGGCGCAGTTCGGCGGCATCGAACAGGTAGAAGCCGACGTTGATCTCGCGGACTGCGAGCTCTTCGGGCGAGGCGTCGCGCGCCTCGACGATCGCCCTGACGTTGCCGTCGGCGTCGCGCGTGACACGGCCGTAGTGGACGGGGTCGTCGAGCACGACGGTCGTGATCGTGGCCCGCGCGCGGCAATCGACATGATGCGTGCGCAAAGCCGCGAACAAGCGCGGCATCGGCCAGCGGCACGTCACCGCTCAGGACCATGACGTCGCCCTCGAAGCCGTCGAGCGCAGCCATGCCCACGCGCACCGCGTCGCCGCTGCCGCGGCGCTCGACTTGAACGACGCGCTCGAGCGCCTTCGGGCACGATCGCTTCGACCGCGTCGTCGCCGGGGCCGGTGACCACGACGAGGCGGGCCGGCCCGATCGCCGCGGCCGCGTCGAGCACGTACGACGAGCAGGGGGCGGCCGCAGACCGGGTGCAGGACCTTTGGGAGTGTCGGACTTCATGCGCGTGCCCAGGCCGGCAGCCATGACGATGACGGCCAGGGGACGCTCGGCGCGCGACGAGGAGATCGCCTGATCGGAAGACATCACGTTCCTTCTTCTGTCGCCGGACTGCTCACTCGAGCTCTTCGGGCCGGATGCTCTGCCTGGTTCGCCGGCGGCGGGTCGTGGCTGGGGCGGGAGGATTCGAACCTCCGATCACGGGACCAAAACCCGTTGCCTTACCACTTGGCCACGCCCCAGCGCGCGCATGGGCCGAGGCCCTCCGGCCGAGCGTCCCCGAGTGTATCACCTCAGCCTCGCCCGTCCCCGGCGCCGTCGGGGCCGCTGCCCTTCGCGGGCGCCTTCGTGCCATGCCCGGCACGTTCGTCGCGAGGCTGCAGGTCGGTGACGTACAAAGCGCGGACGCGGGGCGAGCGCGGCGAGCGCGCGCTGCGCGCTCGCCGCGCTCGCAAAGAGGCCGAACACGCTCGAGCCGCTGCCGCTCATGGCGGCCGCCAGAGCGCCTTCGTCGAGCAGCCGCTGTACGAGCCGAGCCGACCTCGGGATGGCGCGCGACGACCGGCGCCTCGAGGTCGTTGCTCGACGATGGCCGCCAGGTCACGCGGGCGACGGGCCCGCTGCACGACCTCCACCAGACGCTGCGTCCGGGCCACGAAGTCCTTGGGCTCGGCCTCGCCGTCGGCGGCGTGCCAGCGGTAGACGTCGCTCGTCGACAGCGCCAGCCCGGGCAGGGCGATCACGAGGTGCAGCGGCTCGGGCAGCTCGACCTCCCTGAGGATGGTGCCGCGACCCATGGCGAACTGGGGTCCCGGCCACAGGAAGAACGGCACGTCCGAGCCGACCTCGGCGGCGATCTCGTAGCTGAGCTTGGCCGGTAGATCGAGCCTGAAGAGCCGCTCCAGCGCCACCAGGGCGGCGGCGGCGTCTGAGCTGCCGCCGCCCAGCCCCGCCGCCGCCGGCACGCGCTTGACGATGGTGAGCTCGACGTCGAAGGTGCGGTCGAGGCGCGCCTCGAGCCGCACGGACCATGCGGGCCGCCAGGTTCTGCTCGCCGGGGGCGACCTCGCAGGTGACGGCGAGGCCGGCGCCGTCCGGCGCCGGCCTCGCCGTCACGAGGTCGCCCAGTGTCACCGGCACCATCAGCGAGAAGATCTCGTGGTAGCCGTCCGAGCGCACCGGCCCGATCAGCAGGCTCAGGTTGAGCTTGGCCGGGGCGGCGACTTCGACGACGCGGGGGGGCGGCACCGCGAACGCGCTCATGGGGTCGCGGACCTCACGGCGTGACCTGTCCCTCCTCGAGCCGGGGCAACCAGCCAAGCTGCCGGGCCAGGGCTACGAACACCGGCGGGGCAAGCTCCTCTGGCCGCGACAGCTCAGACAGCCCGAGCGCCTCGAGCGACCCCGTCACGTCGCCGCGGGTAAGCGTCTGGCCGCCTTGCGCCCCGACGCCCGCCAGCGAGTTCACGAGCTGCTTGCGGCGCTGCGAGAAGGCGCCCCGCACCAGCCGCTCCAGCGCGTATGCCTCTTCGGCCGGCCAGACGCGTGTCCGCGTGAAGGTGACGAACAGCGAATCGACCCGGGGGGGCGGCGCGAAGACGGTGCGCGGGATGGCCCGCTGCGCCTCGCGCTCGCAGGACAGCTGCACCAGCACCGACACCGCCGAGTACGCCTTGGTACGCGGCTGGGCGAACAGCCGCTCGCCCAGTTCGCGCTGGACCATCACGGCCCAGCGCCGCACGTCCGGCAGCACGGCGATGGTCCGCATGAGCAGCGGGATGGCGATGTTGTAGGCGAGGTTGGCGACCACCGCGGTCGGCGCGGGATCGAGATCGGCGAGGCGGTAGCGCAGGGCGTCGACCATGTGCACGGCCAACCCGTCATGCGACCCGGCCATCGCCGTCAGATAGGCCGCGAAGCGCATGTCGACTTCGACCGCGTGCACGAAGCGCGCCTGGGCAAGCAGGCGGTCGGTGAGCAGGCCGCTGGCCGCCCCGACCTCGAGCACGACGTCGTCCGGCTGCACGCGGGCCATCGTCACGATCGCGTCGAGGGTGCCGGTGTCGACAAGGTGATGCTGGCCGTAGCGTCGTCTGGACGGCGGCCGCGGACGGCGGGTGCTCACGCCGGGAGGCCGAAGGCGCGGCGCGCGTTGTCGGTCGTGAGCGTGGCGAGGTCCTCGTCGCTCAGCCCGCGCAGGCGCGCCAGGAAGCTCGCCGTGTGGACGACGTAGGCGGGCCGGTTGGGACGTCCACGGTGCGGCAGCGGCGTGAGGAACGGCGCGTCTGTCTCGACCAGCAGGAGGTCCTCGCGTGCGCGACAGGCCGCTCGCTGTAGCTCACCGGAGTCACCGTATGTCAGATTGCCGGCGAACGACATGTAGTAGCCGCGCTCGTTGCAGATCTCGACATACTCGGGCATCGAGAAGCAGTGCAGGATGACGCGCAGGCCGGCGCTGTGTTCGGTGAGCAGCGCGAAGGTCTCGCCGGCCGCCTCGCGGCTGTGCACGCAGACCGGCTTGCCGGTGGCGCGCGCCAGCTCGAGCTGTTCGGTGAAGGCGGCGCGCTGGACGTCGCGTGGGGCGAGGTCGCGGTAGAAGTCGAGCCCGCACTCGCCCACGGCCACGACGTGAGGTTCGGCGAGAAGCCGTTCGAGACCCGTGCGCACCACCCCGTCGAAGCGCACGGCGTCGTGGGGGTGCACGCCGACGGCCGCGTAGACGTCGTCGTGGGCGGCGGCGAGCGCCGCCGCCTCGCGCGAGGAGCGCAGGTCGATGCCGATCGTCACGACCGCCTCGAGCCCGGCCGCGCGAGCCTCGGTGAGCACCTCGGCGGGCGTTCCTTTGAGCATGTCGAGGTGACAGTGGGTGTCGATCAGGCCCACCGTCACCACCCCTTCGTCGTGTCGCGGGCCGCGATCATCGGGCGCTAGGCCCTGGACTCGATGCGCGGGAACAGCGACGGCGCCTGCTCCACGTCGGCCGCCAGCAGGCCGTCCCAGCGCGCTCGCTCGAGCAGCAGATCGGCGGGCTCGTGCGGCTGGCCGAGCCGACGCAGGATCTCGACGGCCGTCCCCGGGATGACCGGATAGAGCGACAGGGCGACGAGGCGCAGGCCGGCCGCCAGACCGTGGAGCACCTCGTCGAGGCGGTGCTGGCCTGTCGCCTCGTCCTTGGCAAGCTTCCAGGGCGCCTCTTCTTCGACATAGCGATTGAGGCGGCGCACGAACTCCCAGACGGCCTCGAGCCCCGCCGTGATCTCGACGGCGCTCAGGTGGTCGCGCGCAGCGGCGACCATGGCCTCGCCCTCTTGCGCGAGCTTCGTCGCGCCGGCGGGCGCGGCCGGGACGGCGCCGCCGCGGTACTTGGCGATCATCGTCAGGCTGCGGCTCACCAGGTTGCCGAGTTCGTTGGCGAGCTCGTTGTTGTAGCGCTGTTCGAAGCCCTCGAGAGAGATCACGCCGTCCTGGCCGAACGTGACCTCGCGGAACAGGTAGAAGCGCAGCGCGTCGACGCCGCGCTCCTCGATCACCGCGAACGGGTCGAGCACGTTGCCGCGCGTCTTGCTCATCTTCTCGCCGCCCATGAGCAGGTAGCCGTGGATGAACTCCGTCCGCGGCACACCGTAGCCGGCCGACATCAGCAGGGCCGGCCAGATCACGGCATGGAACTTGAGGATGTCCTTGGCCAGCAGGTGGATGTCGGCCGGCCAGTACTCGCCGACCAGGTCCTCACCGGGACGAGCGTAGGTCAGGGCGGAGACGTAGTTGATGAGCGCGTCGACCCAGACATAGATGACCTGCTCGGGGTCCCAGGGCACGGGGATCCCCCAGGTGATCGACTTGCGGCTGATCGAGATGTCGTCGAGCCCCTGCTCGATGAACGACAGCGCCTCGTTGTAGCGCGACTTCGGGCCGCACCCAGTCCGGGGTGCGCGACGTAGAAGTCGCGCAGCCGGTCCTGGTACTTCGACAGCAGGAAGTAGTAGTTCTCCTCTTCGAGCCAGACCGGCTCGATGCCGTGCACGGGGCACTTGCCGTCGACCAGGTCGCGCTCGTAGTAGAACCCCTCGCAGGCGGTGCAGTACAGGCCACCGTAGGTGCGCTTCTCGATGTCGCCCGCCGCCCGGAGCTGCTCGACGAAGCGCCTGCACGTAGGCCTCGTGCTGCGGGGTCGGTCGTGCGGATGAAGAAGTCGTTGCCGGCGTTGACCCGCAGGGTCATCTCGCGGAACTTCGGCGCCAGCGCGTCGACGTGCTCGCGCGGCGTGAGGCCGCGCTCCTCGGCCGCCTGGGCGACCTTGTTGCCGTGCTCGTCGGTGCCGGTCAGGAAGAAGACGTCGTCGCCGAGCTGGCGGTGGTGTCGCGCCAGGATGTCGGCGGCGATGGTCGTGTAGGCGTGGCCGAGATGCGGTTCGGCGTTGACGTAGTAGATCGGCGTGGTGATGACGAAGCGACTCAACTCTTGGCCTCTTCCTTGCGCTTCCTTGAGCGTGAACCCGTAGCTGCCGACCTTCTCGCCCAGCGACCAGAAGTCGCCGTGCACGTAGGCCAGGGCGTCGACCTTGGCCGACTGCAGGCGCCCGCGCGAGTCGAGCGACGTCCTCGTCGAAGTGCACGGCGACGATCTCGCCGATGAAGAGGTCGTGGCGCGCCGAGCGCGAGCCGGTGCCGGGTGACGCATTCGAGGTTGATCGGGACACTCCTCGATCAGCGGCGCCGCGACGCGCGTCGCCGGGACGCGCGTGAAAGCCGCAGGCCGCGAACTTGTCGGCGTCGCGCCCCGAGACGTTGCCGCACAGGTCGACCTCGCGCACCTGCGTCGGCGCGCGGCACGTTGACGACGAACTCGTGCGTGCGCTGCAGCAGCTCGTAGGAGTAGCGCGAGGGGCGCACGGCGATGCTCGACCATGGGCGGCGCCGAGCAGACGGTGCCGCACCCAGGCGAGCGTGATGATGTTCGGCGCCGACCCGTCGGCGCCGGCGACGCTGACCATGACGACCGGCACCGGCAGCAGCACGGTCGACGGCCGACGCTGGATCTTCATCGACGTCCTCCTTCGCAGGCGATTGCGGGCGCTATCCTACATCAGGCTCCACGGCGTACCGGAGGGCGGGCGCGACCGAAGGTCGCGCCCGCCCCGTTGCCGGTCCGATATGATTCCCCGATGAGCGAATCCCCGCCCTTCGCCGGCATCGCGAGCTTCTTCAAGGCGCCCTACATCGCCGACCCGACCAGCGGCCGACGGCGACGTCGCCGTCCTCGGCATCCCCTACGACGAGGCGACGACCGTCGCGGCCCGGAGCGCGCTACGGGCCGCGCGCCATGCGCGACGCCTCCACCATCTGGGCCTACCGCGACGGCGCCGACGCCGTTCTACGACGGCGAGGCCGGCGCCGAGCTGCTCGGCGGCGTGCGCTTCGTCGACGCCGGCGACGTCGACCTGCCGCCGACGGCGCCGCCCGAGCGCAACCACCCGCGCATCGCCGCGCGCGTGCGGCGCCTGCTCGACGCCGGCCTCTTCCCCGTCGTGCTCGGCGGCGACCACTCCATCACCTACCCGATGCTCAAGGCCTCGTCGCAGCGCGCGACGGCGCCGCTGCACCTCGTGCAGTTCGACACGCACATGGACTACTGGAACGACGAGGGCGGCATGCTGCTACACGCACGCCAGCCCCATCATCCGCGCGCACGAGGACGGCCTCGTCGCCGAGCGTCACCCAGTACGGCATCCGCGGCCTGCACACCGCCGCCGACAACATCGAGCTGGCCCGCGAGCGCGGCGTGCGCATCTTCTGGTGCGAGCAGGCCAAGCGCGACGCCCGTCGACGAGCTCGTCGCCCACATCGAGCCGGGCGAAGACGTCTACATCACCTTCGACATCGACGCGCTCGACCCGAGCATCGCGCCCGGCACCGGCACGCCCGAGCCGGGCGGCTTCAGCTACTACGAGGCCAAGGCGCATCCTGCGCGCCGTCGCCCTGCGGGCGAACGTCATCGGCATGGACGTGGTCGAGGTCAATCCCGCTCTACGATCCCTGGAGCTCACCGCGCTGCACGCGGTGCGGCTGATCTTCGACACGGTCGGCGCCGCGCTCTCAGCGCGCTAGCCGCGACGCGGCGTCGACGAGCCTGCACAGCGCGGCGACGCAGCGCGGCGATGTGACGCCGGCGTCGTGCCGCAGCAGCCGCCCGACGATGTTCGCGCCCGCCGCCGACGATCGCCGGCATGAACGCGGCGAAGTGCTCGGGCGTCTCGTCGTAGACGGTGTGCCCTTCGTCCAGCCGCGGCTGGCCGGCGTTCGGCTGCGACGATGAGCGGCGCGTCGGTCGCGGCGCGAAACTCGGCGACCAGGCCCGACCATCTCCTCGGCGGTGATCTCGCAGTTGGCAGCCGACCACGTCGGCGCCAGCCTCGAGCAGCGCCTCGGCCGCCTGGCCGGGCGTGACGCCCATCATCGTGCGATAGCCGCGCGGCGACGGCTTGAAGGCCATCGAGACGACGACCGGCAGCGCGGCCGGCCATGGCGCGGGCGCCCGAGCACGGCGGCCCGCGCCTCGTCGAGGTCGAACATGGTCTCGATGCTGATCAGGTCGACGCCGCCCGTCGACGCAGCGCCTCGGCCTGCTCGGCGAAGACGTCGCGCAGCTCGCCCGGATCGAGGCGTCGCCCATGCGGCGTGAGCATGCGTGCCCGACGGGCCGATGTCGCCGGCCACGAGCTTGTCGGGGGCGCACCTCGTCGCGCACCGACGCGCGCCAGCCGGGCCGCCGCCGCGTTGAGCTCGTCGACGCGCTCGCCGGCGTGGTAGGCGGCCAGCTTGGCTGCGGCTGCCACCGAACGTGTTGGTCTGCGACTGATGTCGGCCCCCGCCTCGAGGTAGGCGCGATGGATGCCGGCGACGACGTCGGGGTTGCGAGACGTTCCAGTCCTCGGGACACTCGACGGAGCGGTAGCCGGCGGCCATGAGCTCGGTGCCCATGGCGCCGTCGAGGATCAGGGTGCGCCTGCCGAGCTCTGCGAGGAAGTCCATCGGGCGCCTCCGTTCAGCCGAACGTGGGATCGGCGTTGACGCGGTGGTGAGATCGCTCACGGACCCTACTGGTCAAGTCTACTGCAGGTCACGATCGGGGCCTGCGTTCCAGACCTCGTCGACGATGCGCTTGGCCTCGTTGCGTCGCACGCCGAGACAGACGGCGAGCGCGGCGGCGGCGTCGCGGCGTGTCAGCCCGGCATCGCGCAGCGTCGCCGCCGCCGCACTCGCCCGCCGGCCGAGTTCGCCGGTCACTTCGCCGGAGGTCCCGGCGCCCGCCGCGACGCCCACGTCGACGACCAGCGTGATCTCGCCCTTGACGTCGGTTCGTTGAAGCGCGCGGCGAGCTCGGCGAGCGCGCCGCGCGCGACCTCCTCGTGCAGCTTGGTGAGCTCGCGGCAGACTGCGCCGCGAGCTCCGGGCGCCACGGCCGCCAGCTCGGCCAGGCTGCGCGCCAGCCGCGGGCCCGTCTCGAAGGCCACGACCACGCCGCCGCAGCGCCGCCAGCCGACGAAGGCGGCGCGCAGCTCCGCTGCGCGCCGCGGCAGGTAGCCGACGAAGCGGAACTCCGCGTCCCCGGCGAGGCCCGACGCCACCAACGCGGTCGTCGGCGCGGAGGCGCCCGGCAGCACGGTGAGCGGCACACCCTCGGCAGCACAGCGCGCGCGACCAGGCGCAGCCCGGGATCGGAGACCCCGGGCAGGCCGGCGTCGGTCACCAGCGCGACGTCGCGCGCCGCCGCGCAGCCGACTCAGCACGTAGTCGGTCTTCTCGACTTCGTTGTGCGCGAACAGGCTGGTGATGGGCGTGTGGATGTCGTAGCGCGAGAGGAGCTTGCGCGTACGACGGGTGTCCTCGGCGGCGATGAGCTCGACGTTGCGCAGGACGTCGAGCACACGCAGTGTGACGTCCTCGAGGTTGCCGATCGGTGTGGCGCAGACGTAGAGCACGGCGGCATTCTCTCACACGCACCGCGACAGTGACGCGGGACCCACGACCGGTGACGCCGCCATCGTGAGGGCGAATGCCGCGCTCGGCGGTCGCCGCCCCTCAGAGGGGGTCGGGGTCGTGGGCCCCGCGTGCTTCCTCTATCGGCAACGCAGAGCCCGGACTTCACGTTCGTGGCCTGCGCTGACGACGGATGATGGCAGGCATGTCGCCTGTGGAACGCAGCGGGGGGCGGGCTGTGCCGTCCGGCACAGCCCGCCCCCCGCTTCAACGGTCACGCCACCCGGCCGGCCTCAGCCGCCCGTGCGCGCCGCAGAGTCGCTTTGGGTCTCAGTCGGAGACGATCGCCTCGTTCGGGCACGAGTCGACACACGTGCCGCAATCGGTGCAGAGCTCGGGGTCGATGACGTAGATGTCGTCGCCCTCGGAGATGGCACCTTCGGGGCACTCGTCGACGCAGGCCGCACACGCGAGACATTCATCAGTGATCCTGTGCGCCATGGGCGTTGTTCACCTCCTGAAGGGCGCAGCAGTACGCACACGCCCACGATGGATCGATCCTTTCAAGGATACCGGCCGCCTCACATCAAGGCAACGGCCTGCCGATGGCCGCGGCGGCGCGACTGGGCCCGGCTGGTGCGACGCACCGGCCGGCGGGGCTACCTGTGCCGGGGAGCCTCGTCGGGGAACAGCTCGATCATGGCAAGCGCGCCCGCACCGAGTACGCCGGCATCCTGACCATGCTGAGCCGCCACGATCCGCACCTCGTCACGCTGCGGCGACAGCGCGCGCCCAGCGACCACCCGGCGGGCCGCCTCGAGGAGGATCTCGCCGGCCTCTGCCGCCCCGCCGCCGACGACCACGAGTTCGGGGTTGAAGATGTTCACGATGCTGGTGATCCCCACGCCGAGCTTCTCGCCGATCGCGGTGAGCACGGCTACCGCTGTGGGGTCGCCGTCGAGCGCGAGTCGGCTGAGAAGCGGCCCGTCGACCTCCTCGCCGGAGGCCAGCGCCTGGCCGAGCGCCGATCCGGGCGCGCTCCGTGCCGCATCGCGAGCCGCCTGACCCATAGCCTGACCAGAGGCGTAGACCTCGAGGCAGCCGTAGTTGGGGCAGGCGCCCTGACAGCGAGGCCCGTCGAAGTCGATCACCATGTGGCCGAGCTCGGCGGCGGCGCCGCTGACGCCGCGGTAGAGATGGCCGCCCGTGACGATGCCGCCGCCGATGCCTGTTCCCAGCGTGAGCATGATCATCTCGCTCGTGCCGACGCCGGCGCCATAGCGGAACTCGGCGAGACAGGCCACATTGGCGTCGTTGTCGATCGCGACGGGCACGCTGTAGCGGTCGTGCAGCAGGTCGCGCAGGGGCACGTCGCGCAGCGGCAGGTTCGTCGACTGCACGACGCGGCCGGCCCGGAAGTTGACCATCGAAGCGGTACCGACGCCGATGGCGTCGACGGGTCCGTACTCGGCCACCGCGGCATCGAGCCGCCGGTAGATGTCCCGCAGACAGGCGTCGGCCGACTCGGCAGCTGTCGGTTCGACTGTGCGTGACAGCACGCCCAGCGTGTCGTCGACGATTCCGACGGCAAGTTTCGTGCCGCCCAGGTCGACTCCGATGATGGAGCGTGCTGGACTCACTCGCGACTACCTCCGCATGGGGACCCTCAGGGAGGACCGACTTCGGACACGATACCACGGTGTACAATGCCGGAGAGAGGAAACTCCCCATGGCAGGGCGTACTTAGCCATTGCCGCAAGCCTCGTGAACGACCCTTCAGACCCCCGGCCCCCGAGCAGCCTACATGGGCTGTGCCGAACGAAGTGGACGCCGATGAGCCGACCGAGCGAGAAACCCTACACGAGGTACCACGCGGGCCGCGTCCGCCGGGCGCGCCCCGAAACGCCTCCGGGCGCGCCCGATCGCGGACAGGGACCGCCGGGAAGGCTTGCCGACGTCCTCGAGGATCCGGTCGGGCCCGCGAAGCGAGGCAAGGTCGTCGCACCGGCGGCCAGGTCACGCGCCACAGCGAACGGCGATGCGCCGAGCGTTCCCGCGCCCGGGCCACAGACGCGCCGGCATCGCCGCTTCCACTGGTGGTATCTCTCGGCTATCCCGCTCGCGCTGCTCGTCGCCGTCGGGGTCTGGGCCGTGATCGGCTACAGCGTCTTCGACAGTGCCGTCGCCAAGAGCAACCACCGCATCACGAAAGCCACGCGAGCCGCGCTTGTCGACCCACATGGCGGCCTGCTGAGCACCCCGTCGACGACCCTCATACTCGGGTCTGATCAGCGAGGCAAAGGACCGGCGCGTTCCGACACCATCATGCTGCTGCGTTTCGATCCACGGACGCACGCGGTCAGCCAGCTCTCGATCCCCCGCGACACGCTCGTCGACATCCCGGGCCATGGCCAGGGCAAGATCAACGAGGCTTACTTCTGGGGCGGAGCGCCGCTTGCCATCAACGTCATCAGCTCGTTCACCGGGGTGCCCATCAACCACATCATGCTGGTCAACTTCCGGGGGTTCCCCGACCTCATCAACAGCGTCGGGGGTGTCACTGTGACCGTCCCCAAGGACATCACGTCGTGGTATTCGGGCAACATCACGGTCCACTTCAAGAAGGGTCCGCAGCTCATGACCGGCAAGCAGGCCCTCATCTACTCGCGCATCCGCTACGTCGACAACGACTTCTTCCGCATGGGCCGCCAGCAGCAGGTGGTGCAGGCGCTCGAGAAGAAGATCACGAGGCCTGGGAACGTGCCGCGGCTGCCCTGGATCGGCAAGGAGTTCATGAAGGGCGTCGGCACCGACCTTTCGACCAATCAGCTCATCGAGCTCGCCTACCTGCAATGGCGTGCGAAGCCTGCTCAGCAGTACAGGTGGGTCATGCCCGGAACGCCACAGATGATCGGCGGCGGCAGTTATGTGATCGTCGACCCCGCGGTGCGGGCCCGGCTCGTGGCCCGGTTCCTCGCCAAATAGAGGCAGCGCTCCGGGTCCGGTAGCCGCCTCGGCTCTCCGTCAGCCGCGACGTGAGCGGCGGCTGCGCTCAGGCTTTGCGCGCCCCGACTCCTGAGCCCTCGGCGGCGACCCCCCGCCACGCTCACGCCGGGCCTTCAGAGCTCGCAGCCGCTCCCGATTGCTGAGCACGAGGACGATCAGCAGCGTGACGACCGCCGGCATGTAGAGGAGCTTGTCGATCAGCGCCGGCGCGAGCGCCACGTAGAACGTCACGAGCAGCGCTGCCAGGACGCGTGCGCCGTGCAATCGCGTGGAAGCGGCCAGACGCGCGAACAGCGGCAGCGCGGCCTCGGCAGCCGGCGCGAACAGCACGATCGCCAGACGCGCGGTCAGGCCATCGATCGTGAGACTCGCATAGAGGCCCGCCAGCGTGGCAAACACCACTGCGGCGACCTCGAACGAGTGCATCGACAGCCATCGCGAGATCAGTTCTGGGGACGGACGGAACACGTCAGTAGTCTACCCTGACCAGGGCGAGGCCGCGTGCGGGAGCAGTGCGTCCCAGGTGGCGGCGCTCGCCGCCGGCGCAGGCCGGCGGCGAGCGCCGCCACCGTCATGCGCCCCTGCGCCACGTCGACCATCGAGCCCGCCATCACCCGGACCATGTTGTGCAGAAAACCGCCGGCCGTGACCTCGAAGACCGCCTGGCGCCCGTCGTCTTCCAGGCGCCATCCGGCGCCGGTCACCTCGCGCTCGCAGGTGTGGTAGAGGCGCGCCGAGGGCGTCAGCGCGGCGAAATCCCTGCGGCCCACGAACAGCGGGGCGCAGAGGCGCAGCGCCTCGATGTCCACGGCGCCCCGCACGTCCCAGACCCAGGCTCGCTCGAACACGGGCCGGGTGTCGGGCAGCCACAGGCGATAGCGGTAGGTGCGGGCGGCGGCGGCGCGGGCATCGAAGCCCGCCGCCGCCCGCTCGAGCGAGCGGACGGCGATCTCGTCGGGCAGCAGCGCGTTGAGCGACCGCACCAGTCGCTGTGGCTCGATGCCGTGCACGGCGGTCGCAAACGACGCGACCTGCGCGAGCGCGTGCACACCGGCGTCGGTGCGACCGGCCACACGCAGCCGCACGCGCTCGCGCAACACGACCGCCAGGGCCCGCTCGAGCTCGCCCTCCACCGTACGCAGCCCCGGCTGCTTCGCCCAGCCGGCGAACGGCGTGCCTTCGTAGGCGAGATCAAGCCGCCACCACTCGCGCCCCTCGATCTTCATCAGATCAGCTCCGCGAAGGCGACGACGAGCGCCACTGCGACGAGCAGCAGCCAGTCACGCCCGCGCGCTTGCAGCGGGTGCAGCCGCGTGCGCGGAGCGCCCGGGAGGTAGCAGCGAGCCTCCATCGCCAGGGCGAGCTCATCCGCTCTCCTGAAGCTCAGGATGAAGAGCGGCACGAGCACGGGCACGAGCGCCCGCGAGCGGCGCAGCGGGCCCCCGCTCGAGAAGCTCGCGCCCCGGGCCCGCTGCGCCTTCATGATCGTGTCGACCTCCTGGAGCAGCGTCGGGATGAAACGCAGCGCGATCGTCACCATGAGGGCCAGCTCCTCGGTGGGGACGTGCAGGCGGCGCAGGGGCCGGCCCAGCCAGGCGAGGGCGTCCGTCAGTGCGACGGGCGCCGTGGTCAGCGTGATCAGCAGGCTGGCGACCACCAGCACGACAAGGCGCAGGCTCAGGTAGCCGGCGACGACCACACCGTGTGAGGAGAAGTGCAATGGGCCAAGATGCGCGAACGACGGGCCGGGCGCGAAGAGCAGCTGCACCACGAACGTGAGCGCAAGCAGCCAGAGCACAGGACGCAGCCCGCGCAGCACCCAACCGAGGGGCACCCGGCTGAGCACCAGTCCGAGCGCCACCGCCACGGCATAGGCGGCGAGCGCCGCGAACGACGCGCGCAGGAACAGGCCGACGATCAGGACGATGCCCGCGACGATCTTGAACCGCGGGTCGAGGCGGTGGATCAGCGAGGCGCGCGGACAGTACTGAGCGATCGCCGTCCTCATGGCGCAGGAGCTCCTCCGCCGCTGCGGCGGCGCGTCGCGGGGCCTGGTCGAGCGGCCGGCCAAGGCGCCGCCACAACTCGACCAGGAACGGCGGCCGCAGGCGATGCGCGAGCAGCGCCTCGCTGCCGCCCGCACCGAAGCGCCAGGGCCCGGCGTCGACGAGCGCGCCGCCGGCGAGCAGCACGCGCTCGTCGCAGAGCGCGTAGGCACGGTCGACGTCGTGGGTCGCGAGCACGAACCCCATGCCCTGCGCGGCGAGCCGTTCGAGCACCGCCTCGAGGTCCCGGCGCGACGCCGGGTCGAGGCTCACGAACGGCTCGTCGAGCAAGAGCACCAGCGGCTCGGTGGCGAGCACGCCGGCCAGCGCCAGGCGGCGTTGTTCGCCGCCCGACAACGAATAGGGATGGCGCGCGCCGAAGCGGTCGGCCGGCAGGCCGACCGTCTCGAGGGCGCGCTCGACCGCCGTGTCGACCTCGGGCGGGCGCAGCCCGAGCTGCTTCGGACCGAAGGCCACGTCGTCACGGCACGTCGCCGCGAAGAGCTGCAGCTCCGGCGTCTGGAAGACGAGACCGATGCGCCGCTGCAGCTCCTCGTAGCCGCCGTCGCGGGGCGCGCGGCCGTCGAGCAGCACCCGCCCCCGCGCGGGTGCCAGCAGGCCGCGCAGGAGCTGCAGCAGGGTCGATTTGCCCGACCCCGTCGGTCCCAGCAGAGCGATGCGAGCCGCCGGCGGCACGGTAAGCGAGACGTCGTGCACAGCGAAGGGGCCGTCCGTCCCGTCGTCGTAACGGAACGCGAGGTCCTCGCAGACGATCTCGATGGCTCGCGGGCCGCCGCCGGGACGCGGCGTCGCGCCGCCCACCGCCCGCGTCGGGCCGACAGTCCCGGGGATCATGGCGCTCGCACGGTCAGCGCGGCGACCAGCTCGTCGAGGGTCAGCGGCAATCGCTGCAGCCGTCCGGCGTCGACCAGTGCCAGGCCGACTTCAGCGGCAGGCGGCAGGCCGAGCGATAGCTCATGCACGAGCGCGCGGTCGGCGAAGAGCGCGGCGGGCAGGTCGTCGAAGACGGCCCTGCCCGCCGCCAGCGCGACGACACGGTCGGCCAGCAGCACCTCGTCCATCTCCTGCGTGACGAACACGATGGTGAGGCCGCGGTCGGCCTCGCGGCGGACCGCGGCCACGACCTCGTCGCGCCCCGCGGGGTCGAGCATCGCGGTCGGCTCGTCCAGGACCAGCACACGCCGCGGCACGGCGAGCACGCCGGCCAGGGCGGTACGCTGCTTTTGGCCGCCCGACAGCAGATGCGGCTCGCGCTCGCGCAGCTCCGTGAGGCCGGACTCGCTCAGCATCTCGTCGACCCGGGCGGCGATCGCCGCGGACGGCATGGCGAGGTTCTCGAGACCGAAGGCCACGTCTTCTTCGACCGTGGCGCCGACGATCTGGTTGTCAGGGTTCTGGAACAGCACGCCGACCTCGCGACGCACGCCGATGTGCCCGGCGTCGGTCGACAGGTCGTGACCGCAGACGAACGCCGATGTCGCCTCGCTGGGGCGCGCCAGGCCGCCCAGCAGGCGTGCGAGGGTCGACTTTCCCGAGCCATTGGCCCCGACGAGAGCGACGAACTCGCCGGCCTCGATGCGCAGGTCGAGCCCCTGCAGCGCGTCTGCGTCCGCGCCCGCGTAGCGATAGCGGATGTCTCGCAGGTCGATCAGCGACACCTCAAGCCCCCGTCCCTCGGACGCCCCCCACAACGACTGTGGGGCGGGGGCGCCTCACGGCGCCCCCGCCCCACATCACATCGGATCGAGCGCGCCCGGCAGGCTAGACCAGCTCGAGGTACACCATCTCGCATGCGTCACCGGCGCGCGGGCCGAGTTTGACGATGCGGGTGTAGCCGCCGTTGCGGTCGGCGTAGCGCGGCGCGATGTCGTTGAACAGCTTGTAGACGATGTCCTTGTTGCGCAGCTTGGCGATGGCGAGCCGCCGCGCCGCCAGGTCGCCCCGCTTGCCGAGGGTGATGCTCTCGTCGATCAGCGAGCGCACTTCTTTGGCACGCGCCTGGCTGCACTTGATCTTCTCGTGCGTGAACACCGCCACGGCCAGCCCGCTCATCAGCGCCTTGCGCTGGGCGGGCGGCATGTTGAACTTGCGGCCCTGGTTCTGATGTCGCATCTAGTCCTCTCCCCGCAACGAAAGACCACGCTCGCCGAGCTTGTCCTTGACCTCGTCGATGCTCTTCTTGCCGAAGTTCGGGATGTTGAGCAGCTCGGCTTCGGTCTTCGAGACCAGGTCGCCGACGGTCTGGATGCCCTCGCGCTTGAGACAGTTGTACGATCGGACCCCGAGCTCGAGTTCTTCGATCAGGACGTCGTCCATGCCGCCGCCCGGCGCCGGCCCGATGCCTTCGACCGGGAACTCGTCGGCAGCGCGCTGGCGATCAGGATCGGTGAAGATCTGCAGCCGGTCGACGAGCAGTTCGGCGGCTTGCCGCAGCGCCTCTTCGGGGTGATGGCGCCGTTGGTGACGACGTCGAGGATCAGCTTGTCGTAGTCGGTGCGCTGACCGACGCGGGCGCTCTCGACGCTGTAGGAGACGCGCTTGATCGGGCTGAAGATGGAGTCGATGGGGATGACTCCGATGATCGTCTCGGCGGCCTTGTTGCCGTCGGCCGACACGTAGCCGGTGCCGCGCCGGATGGTCAGGGTCATCTCGAGTGAACCGCTGCCCGACAGCGAGGCGATGTAGTGATCGGGGTTGAGGATCTCGAGCTCTGCCGGCACGTCGATGTCCGCGGCGACGACCTTGCCCGGCTTGTCTTTGACCAGCCTGACCTGGACCTCGTCGAGCTCGCCGTGCAGCCGGCAGATGATCCCCTTGAGGTTGAGGATGACGTCGGTGACGTCCTCCTTGAGGCCGGGCAACGTCGAGAACTCGTGGGAGACGCCTTCGATTTTGACCGAACTCACGGCCGCCCCTTCGAGCGACGACAGGAGGACGCGACGTAGCGCGTTGCCGAACGTGTGCCCAAAGCCCCGGTCGAGCGGCTCTACCTCGAAGCGTGTCCGGTTATTGGCGACCTGCTCACGAGTGATGTTGGGCATCTGGAAGGTAAGCAACTGACCTCCTGTAGGTCTGTCAGCGTTGTGTTGGGCGGCAGGCCGGTTACTTCGAGTACAGCTCGACGATGAGCTGTTCCTGGACCGGCGCGGAGATCTCGCTGCGCTCGGGGAACCGGAGTATCTTGCCTGTCAGATTGTCGTGATCGGCCTGGAGCCACGGTGCCACCGACGAGGTCAGGTCGGTCGCGGCCCGGATAGTCTCGGCCGCCTTACTCGTGGCTTTGACCGAGATGACGTCGTTTGGCCGCACCTGGTACGACGGGATGTCGACCTTCCGGCCGTTCACGAGGAAGTGGGCGTGCCGGACCAGCTGACGAGCCTGACGGCGCGACGCGCCAAAGCCGAGACGGTAGACGACGTTGTCGAGTCGCGTCTCGAGCAGGCGCAGAAGGTTCTCGCCTGTGATGCCCTGCTGCCGGCTGGCCGTGACGTAATAGTGGTGGAACTGCTTCTCGAGCACCTGGTAGAACCGCCGCGCCTTTTGCTTCTCGCGAAGCTGCAGCAGGTACTCTGATTGCTTGATGCGGCCGCGACCGTGCTCGCCCGGCGGATACGGCGCGCCGTTCGACGGCGCACTTGTCGGTGAAGCACCGCTCGCCCTTGAGAAAGAGCTTCATGCCTTCGCGACGGCATTGTTTGCACTGAGGTGATGTGTCTCTCGCCATGACTCGACCTCGCTAGACCCGGCGCCGCTTGCGCGGACGGCACCCGTTGTGCGGCACCGGCGTCACGTCTTTGACGCCGAGGATCTCAAGCCCGGCGGCCTGAAGCGAACGGATCGCCGTCTCGCGCCCAGAGCCCGGCCCGCGGACGAAGACCTCGACCTTCTGGAGGCCGTGCTCCATGCCCTTGCGCGCGGCGGACTCGGCCGTCACCTGAGCGGCGAACGGCGTGCTCTTGCGCGAACCCTTGAAGCCGACGGCGCCGGCACTCTCCCAGGCGATGACGTTGCCCTCTTTGTCGGTCAGCGTTACGAGGGTGTTGTTGAACGACGTCTTGATGTGCGCCTGGCCGATGGCGATGTTCTTGCGGACTCTTCGCCGCTGGCGTCCTTTGGCTCTCTGCGGTCTGGCCACTTTTGCTTTCGACCTCCGGGTCGTCGGTAGCTTCGGTTACTTCTTGCTGCGGCGCGCGCCGACGGTCTTCTTGGGGCCCTTGCGGGTGCGCGCGTTGGTCTTGGTGCGCTGGCCGTCGACCGGCATGCCACGACGGTGACGGATGCCGCGGTAGCAGCCGATGTCCATCAGGCGCTTGATGTTCTGCGAGCGCTCGCGACGCAGGTCGCCCTCGACCGTCACGCCGCTGTCGATCGCCTCGCGCAGCCGCACGACCTCTTCTTCGGTAAGGTCGCGGACCTTGGTGTCGGGATCGATGCTCGAGCTTGACGAGGATGTTCTTCGAGGTCGACCGGCCGACGCCGTAGATGTACGTGAGGCCGATCTCGACCCGCTTCTGAGGCGGGATGTTGATGCCGGCGATACGTGCCATGTGCTACCCCTGCCTCTGCCGGTGCCGCGGATTCGTGCAGATCACCTGGACCACGCCGTGACGGCGGATGACCTTGCACTTCTCGCAGATCGGCTTGACTGATGCTCTGACCTTCATGTCTTCCTCACTTGAACACGACAGAGGCCCCCCGACCGGCGGGCCTGGCTGCCTCGATCGCCGGTTCGAGCGCCTACTTGAACCTGTAAGTGATGCGTCCTCGCTTGAGGTCGTACGGCGACAACTCGACCTTCACACGATCACCGGGCAGGATGCGGATGTAGTTCATGCGCATCTTGCCCGAAATGTGGGCGAGTACCTCGTGTTTGTTGTCGAGGAGGACTCTGAACATGGTGTTCGGCAGGGCCTCGACGACTTCGCCCTCGATCTCGATCGCTTCTTCTTTGTTCGCCATACTCCCAATCGTCCGTGAACGCGGCCGCTCATGATACCACAGCCGTTTTCGTGCAGTCGAGGCTGCGGCGGCGCCGGTCAGGCGGATACCGCCCGACCGCCGCCGCCGACCGCCTCGCTCGCTCGCCTCGTCAGCACGCGCGGACCTGTCGCCGTCAGCGCCACCGTGTGCTCGAAATGGGCCGACAGTGACCCGTCGCTCGCTGAAGATGCTCCACTTGTCGCCACCGACGTAGACGTCGTGGCCGCCGGCGTTGACCATGGGCTCGATGGCGAACACCATGCCCTCCTCGAGCCGCGGACCCCTGCCGGCCGGCCCGAAGTTGGGGATCTGCGGCTCCTCGTGCATCTCGCGCCCCACCCCGTGCCCGACCAGCGAGCGCACGACGCTGAAGCCCGCCGCCTCGACGACCTCCTGCACCGCATGCGACACGTCGCCCAAGCGACCGCCGACTCGGCAGGCCTTGATGGCGGCCTCGAGCGAGCGCCTGAGTAACGTCGAGCAGGCGGGCGGCCTCGGCGCCGACCGTGCCGACCGGCACGGTCAGCGCCGAGTCGGCCACGTAGCCGTCCAGCGTGACGCCGACGTCGAGGCTGAGGATGATCGCCGTCGCGCACCGTGTAGTCGCCCGGGATGCCGTGCACGACCATGTCGTTCGGCGATGCGCAGATCGAACCCGGGAAGCCGCGATAGCCGAGAAACGTCGGCACGCCACCGCGCGCCCGGATGAACTCCTCGGCCATGCCGTCGAGCTCGAGGGTGCGCGATGCCGGGCCTGGCCGCTGCCGCCGAGCATGTCGAGGCAGCCGCCACGATCTCTCCGGCCGCGGCGATGCGCGCCGACTTCAGCCTCTGACTTGCGCACGATCACGCGCCGCCGGGCGTCGTGCAGCAGCGACTCGACGTCGAGCGAAGACCTGGTCGGGCGTGCGGCCGCCGCCGTAGACGCTCGTCGACGATGCCCTGCCGCGCGGTAGTAGTCGATGAGCGGCTCGGTCTGGCTGCGGTAGACCGTCAGCCGGTTGCGGACCGTCGCCTCGTTGTCGTCGTCACGCTGGAACAGCTCGCCACCGCAGACGTCACAGACGCCCGCGCCTTGGCGGGCGGGTCGAAGACGACGTTGTACCCCTTGCCGCACGAGCGGCAGGCGCGCCGCCCGGCGAGCCGCTGGACGAGCTCGTCCTCGGGCACGTCGATGAGCAGGACGAGCGTGAGCGCGCCGGCCGGCGTCGGCGAGCATCTCATCGAGCGCGCGGGCCTGCTCGAGCGTGCGCGGGAAGCCGTCGAGCATGAATCCCTGCGGCGTGTCCGGCTCTGCCAGGCGCTCGCGGATGATGCCGATCACGACCTCGTCGGGGACCAGCTCGCCCGCATCCATGAGCGCTTCGCGGCCGCGCCGAGCTCGGTGCCGGCCTTCGACGGCGGCACGCAGGATGTCGCCGGTCGAGACGTGCGGCAGCCCGAAAGCGGGCGCGATGCGCTCGGCCTGCGTACCCTTGCCCGAGCCGGGCGCGCCGAGCAGCACGATGTTCAGTGGCTGGCCGCCATGCTACTTCAGGAAGCCCTCGTAGTGGCGCATGAGCAGCTGGGCTTCCATCTGACGCATCGTGTCGAGCGCGACGCCGACGACGATGAGGATCGAGGTGCCGCCGAAGTAGAACTGACACGTTCGGATATGGGGCTTGAACAGCACCCACGGCAGCACGGCGACGGCCGCCAGGAAGAGCGCGCCGGGGAACGTCAGCCGCGTGAGGATCCGGTCGAGGAACTCGGCCGTCGGGCGGCCGGGGCGCACGCCGGGCACGAACCCGCCGTACTTCTTGAGGTTGTCGGCCTGGTCGATCGGGATTGAACGTGACGGCCGTGTAGAAGTAGGTGAACAGGATGATGAGCAGCGCCTCGCCGATGATGTACGGCACGCTGCTCGGTCCGAACGCCTTGGCAAACCAGCTCGTCTGCCCACCCGGCAGAAACTGCGCTATCGTCGGCGGGATCAGCATGACCGACGAAGCGAAGATCACCGGGATGACGCCGGCCATGTTCACCTTGAGCGGGATGAACGTGCTCGTGCCGCCCATCATGCGCCGTCCGACGATGCGCTTGGCGTACTGCACCGGGATCCGCCGCTCACCGGTCGTGATCCAGATGACGCCGACGATCACGGCGAGGGCGATGACGACGAAACCGATCTGAGCTGCGAGCCCCATGCTCGCGAACTTGTAGATGCCGCCAGGCAGCCGCGAGACGATGCTGATGAAGATCAGGATCGACATGCCGTTGCCGATGCCGCGCGCGGTGATGAGCTCGCCGAGCCACATGACCGCCGTCGCGCCCGCCGTCAGCGTGAACAGGATGAGCGCGCCGTGGACGAGGTCGAGGTTGGGCAGCGCGTGGTATTGGCGAAACAGGAAGATGTAGCCGATCGACTGTACCGCGGCCAGCGCCGACCGTCAGATAGCGGCTGTACTGGGTGATGATCTTCTGGCCCTGCTCACCCTCCTTCTGGAGCTCCTCGAGCTTGGGCATGACCACGGTCAGCAGCTGCATGATGATCGATGCCGTGATGTACGGCATGATGCCCAGGGCGAACACCGCGACCTTGCCGAGCGCTCCGCCCGAGAACAGGTCGAGGAACCCGAGCACGCCGCCGGCGCCGCTGTTGAAGAAGTTCTTGAGCGCGTTGACGTCGACGCCGGGCACGGGCACGTGCGCGCCGAACCTGTAGATGGCGAGCATTCCCGCGGTGAAGAGCAGCTTCTTGCGCAGCTCCGGGATCTTCCAGGAGTTCGCGAGGGACTGCCAGAGCTTGTTGTTCATCGCTTGCCCTGCCTCTCGCTACGGGACATTCAGAGCCGCTCGACCGTGCCGCCCGCGGCCTCGATCTTCTCGACCGCCTTGTCGGAGAACGCGTGCATACGCACGGTCAGCGCGACGCCGATGTCGCCGCCGCCGAGGATCTTGATCGGTGTGTTGGTGTTCTTGACGATGCGCTTGGCGACGAGCGCTTCGGGCGTGACCTCGGCGCCTGCGTCGAAGGCGGTCGCCAGTCGGGCGACGTTGACCGGCACGGCGTAGGTCCGGAACGGGCCGATCGGCATGCTCTTCTTCTTGTTCGGGCCGCGCAACTTGCCCAGACGCATGTAGAGCGGCATCTGGCCGCCCTCGTAGCCCGGCCGCACACCGCCACCCGACCGGGCGTTGTAGCCCTTGTGGCCGCGGCCCGAAGTCTTGCCCTGACCGCTGCCCTTGCCGCGACCGAGACGCTTCGTGTTCTTGGTGGAGCCCGGGTTCGGCTTGAGATTGTGGAGACCTAGATCGCTCATGCTCTGCTCACGACTTCTTCGTGGCCGGCCGTACCTCGACGAGGTAGGCGACCTTGCGGATCATGCCCCGGATCACCGGGTTGTCATCGTGCACCACGGTGTGGTGCATACGCTTGATGCCGAGCGCCCGCAGCGTGCCCCGATGGTCGGGGGGCGTGCCGATGCCGCTCTTCACCTGGGTGATCTCGAGTCGGCTCACGTCAGGCCTCCTGAGCCGGCGCGGCTGCGGACGGCGCATCCTTGTCGTCGCGCGGACGCCAGGCCCAGCACCTGCGCCGTCGTGAGGCCGCGCAGCCGCGCGACGTCGGCCGGCGTCTTCAGGCTCTTCAGGCCGGTGACCGTGGCACGCACCATGTTGATCGGGTTGGTCGTGCCCAGGCACTTGGTGAGGATGTCGTGCACCCCGGCCAGCTCGAGCACGGCGCGCACGCCGGCCGCAGCGATGACGCCGGTGCCTTCGGAGGCCGGCTTGAGCAGCACGCGGCCGGCGCCGTAGTGCCCGAGCACCTCGTGCGGGATGGTCGTGCGATAGCGCGGCACCTTGAACATGTTCTTCTTCGCGTCGAGGATCGCCTTCTGGATGGCGAGCGGGACCTCGCGGGCCTTGCCGTAGCCTGCGCCCACGGTGCCGTTCTCGTCACCCACGACCACCAGGGCGGTGAATGAGAAGCGACGACCGCCCTTCACGACCTTGGCGACGCGATTGATGTCGACGACGCGTTCCTTGAGTTCGTTTCCGTCAGCAGGTGTTCTGGCCACAGGCTCTCTTCACTCCTCGCTAGAAGACCAGTCCGCCCTCGCGGGCGCCCTCGGCGAGCGCCTTGACGCGCCCATGGTACAGGTAGCCGGACCGATCGAAGACGACTGTCTGGATGTCCTTGGCGCGAGCCCGCTCCGCAAGCAGCGCGCCGACCTTCTTCGCGACGCCGGTCTTGTCGAGACCGGCCGTATCGACTTCGGCCGAACGCGCCGCCGCGATGGTCACGCCCGTCGTGTCATCGATCACCTGGGCGTAGATGGCCCGGTTCGACCGGAAGACCGAGACACGCGGCCGTTCGACCGTACCGGTCACACGGCCGCGGATGCGGCGTGCGCCGCTTGGCGCGCGCCTCTACGGTTGTCCTCGTGCTCATGCGCTCGTTCCTTTGGATCCGATCACGCCTACGCGCGCTTGCCGACCTTGCGCGCGACGTACTCGCCCGCGTACCGGATGCCCTTGCCCTTGTACGGCTCGGGCGGGCGTATCGCCCTGATCTGGGCAGCCACCTCGCCGACGGCCTGCTTGTCGATGCCCCGCACCAGCACGACCTGGGGCTGCGGTGTCTGGAACTCGATGCCCTTTGGCGGCGTGACGACGGCCGGGTGACTGAAGCCGACCAGAAGTTCGAGGTCGGCGCCCTTCATGCTCGCGCGATAGCCCACGCCGACGATCTCGAGACGCTTCTCGTAGCCGGCGGTGACACCCTGCACCATGTTCGCGATGAGGGTGCGCGTAAGGCCGTGCAGCGAGCGATGGCTGGCGCTGTCCGTAGGCCGCGCGACGCTGATCGTGCCGTCGTCGAACGAGATGATCATCTCGCGAGGTACGCGTTGCGTCAGCTCGCCCTTGGGGCCCTTGACCGTGACCACGCCGTTGTCGTTGCCGAACTCGACGCCGCTCGGCACAGTGATGGGAGCTCTTCCGATACGTGACATGGTCGTCCCTTACCAGATGAAGCAGATGACCTCGCCGCCCAGGCCAAGGCGCTTCGCCTCGGCGCTGGTGACAAGACCACGCGACGTTGAGATGACGGCGGTGCCGAGACCGCCCAGGACCTTCGGCAGGGTGTCCCTGCGTGCGTAGATGCGCTTGCCGGGCTTCGAGACGCGCTTGATGCCCGAGATCACCCGCTCGCGGTTTCTGCCGTACTTCAGACTGACGATCAGCAGTTCGCCGTGCTCGCCGGTCTTGACCTCGTACCCGCCGATGTAGCCCTGCTCGAGCATGAGCTTGGCGATCTCGAGCTTCATGCGCGACGACGGGATCTCGACGTCAGCGTGGTTGGCCTGGCTCGCGTTGCGGATGCGCGTGAGCATGTCGGCGATGGGATCGGTCATTGACACTTCTCGTCGCCTCCCTTACCAGCTCGACTTGGTCAGACCGGGGATGACGCCCTCGTGAGCGAGCTCACGCAGGCAGATGCGGCACAGGCCGAACTGACGGAAGTAGCCGCGCGGGCGCCCACAGCGCATGCAGCGGTGGTACTCGCGGGTGCTGTACCGCTGCGTGCGGCCCTGCTTCACAACCAGTGATGTCTTGGCCATGTGCTAACTCCTAGCTTTCACGAAATGGCATGCCCAGCAGACTGAGCAGGGCACGACCTTCTTCGTCGCTCTTCGCGGTCGTAGTGATGGTGATGTTCATGCCGCGCATCTGATCGACCGAGTCGTAGTCGATCTCGGGGAAGATCGTCTGTTCGCGGATGCCCATCGAGAAGTTGCCGCGACCGTCGAACTGGTCCGGCGAGATGCCACGGAAGTCGCGGATGCGCGGCAGCGCCACGGACACCAGGCGATCGAGCATCTCGTACATGCGCTCGCCACGCAGTGTCACCTTGGCGCCGATCGACATGCCTTCGCGCAGCTTGAAGCCGGCGATCGACTTGCGGGCCTTGGTCACGACCGGGCGCTGACCAGAGATCAGCGCCATCTCTTCGACCGCGTCGTCGAGAAGCTTGGCGTTGGTCTTGGCCTCGCCGACGCCCATGTTGAGAGTGAGCTTCGTGACGCGCGGCACCTGCATGACGTTGCCGTAACCGAACCGCTCGCGCAGCGCCGGCACGACCTCGCCCTGGTATTTGTCCTTGAGTCTTGACATGCCTACGCCCTGTCTATGTCTTTGTGGCAGTCAGCCCGCCGGCAGACGCGCACCTTCGTGCCGTCGTCGGTGAAGCGATAGCCGACCCGGGTGGACTGACCGCAGGCCGGACACACGAGCATGACGTTCGAGATGTCGATCGCGGCCTCGCGCTCGATGACGCCGCCCTGTGGGTTCTTCTTGGGGTTGGGGCGGGTGTGCCGCTTGGCCATGTTCAGGCGTTCGACGACGATCCGGCGCTTCTCTTTGTCGACGCGCAGCACCTTGCCGCTCTTGCCGGACTCTTTGCCGCTGATGACCATGACCTGGTCGCCCTTATGGATCTTCAGTTGAGACATCTGTTACCTCAGCTCCCCCGGCCTACAGGACTTCGGGGGCCAGGGAGACGATCTTCATGAAGTTGCGTTCGCGCAGCTCGCGAGCCACCGGCCCGAAGATGCGCGTACCGCGCGGGTTGTTCTGGTTGTCGATGAGCACGGCTGCGTTCTCGTCGAAGGCGATGTAGGTGCCGTCCTTGCGGCCGAACTCCTTCTTCGTGCGAACCACCACGGCGGTGACGACATCGCCCTTCTTGACGCTGCCGCCAGGCGTCGCCGACTTGACGGTGGCCACGATCACGTCGCCAACACGCGCATAGCGACGGCGCGAACCGCCCCGCACCCTGATGCACAGGATCTCGCGGGCGCCGGTGTTGTCGGCCACTCTCAGTCTCGACTCGGTCTGGATCATGTCTGCCGTCTCCGCCTCTGTTACTTGGCCTTCTCGAGGACCTCGAGCAGTCGCCAGTGCTTGGTCGCGCTCAGCGGGCGCGTCTCGACGACACGCACGACGTCGCCGACGCCGGCCACGTTGTGTTCGTCGTGAGCGTGCAGCTTGCTCGAGCGGCGGACGACCTTGCGATACTTCTGGTGGCTGCGCACCGCGTCGATGCGCACGACGATGGTCTTGTCCATCCCCGAGCTCACCACCACGCCGCGCCGTTCCTTCCGGCCCGGCACGACGGCCGGAGCCGGCCGGGCCGGCTTGACCTTGACCGGCTTGGCTGCCTTCTCGGCGACCACCGGCTTCTTGACGGCCGCCTTGCGGGCCGCCGCGGACTTGGAACCCGCTTTGGTGCTCGCCGTCTTGCGGGCGGCCGGCTTGCGGGCCGCCGAGGCCTTCTTGGCCGGCGTTCCCGCCGGCTCTGACTTACGGGCCGGCATCAGCCGTCACCTCCGCTCGTGTGTACACCCTCACGCTCAGTGCGCAGGGTCAGCAGGCGCGCGATCTCGCGCCGTGCGATCGTCAACCGGTGGGGGTTGTCGAGCTGGCCCGTCGCATGCTGAAAGCGCAGATTGAAGAGTTCCTTGCGCGTGTCGCGGATACGCGCGGCGAGCTCTTCATCTGAGAGTTCGCGAAGTTGTCTAGCCTTCAAAGAGGTTCCCCTCCCGTGTGACGAACTTGCTCTTGATCGGCAGCTTGTGGCTGGCCAGCCGCATCGCCTCGCGCGCGACAGGCTCGCTCACGCCCGCCAGCTCGAACATGACCTTGCCGGGCTTGACGACCGCGACCCACGTTTCGGGCGAGCCCTTGCCGCCGCCCATGCGCGTCTCGGCCGCCTTCTTGGTGACCGGCTTGTGCGGGAAGATGTTGATCCATACCTTGCCACCGCGCTTGATGTAGCGCGTCATCGCGACGCGGGCCGCTTCGATCTGCCGGTTGGTGATCCAGCCGGGCTCGAGCGCCTTCAGACCGAACTCGCCGAACTCGACGGCAGTCCCGCCCTTAGCGATGCCCGACATGCGGCCGCGCTGGTGCTTTCTGTGCTTGACTCTCTTCGGAAGGAGCATCGTCTACCCGCTCTTAGCTTCTCGTTGCCGGACGCCGATCGCCCTGCGGCCGCGGTCGCCTGCTGCGGCCCCGGTCGCGCTCACGCGTTTGCTCTTCGCGTTCTTCACGCTGGCGATCGGAGACCGGGTACCCCGCGGGCATGATCTCGCCCTTGTTGATCCAGACCTTCACGCCGATGCGCCCGAACGTCGTCTTGGCCTCTTTGAAGCCGTAGTCGATGTCCGCCCGCAGGGTGTGCAGCGGCACGCGTCCCTCGCTGTAGTGCTCGCTGCGCGCCATCTCGGCGCCGCCCAGACGGCCACTGCACTTCACGCGCATCCCGGCGGCGCCGGAGCGGATGGCGCTGGTGAGCGCCCTCTTCATGGCCCGCCTGAAGCTCACGCGGTTCTCGAGCTGCTCGGCGATCGACTGCGCGACGAGCACGGCGTCGAGCTCGGGGCGCTTGACCTCGATGATGTTGACCTGGACGTTCTTGTGGGTCATCGCGTGCAGTTCCTTGCGCAGCGCGTCGACCTCGGAGCCGCTCTTGCCGATGACGATGCCGGGACGGGCTGTGTGGATGTCGATCGTGACGTTGTTCTGATCCTTGCGGATGATCACGCGCGACAGGCCGGCGTGCGACAGCTTGCCGAAGATGTGCTTGCGGATGCGCTCGTCTTCGGCGAGGAACGACTTGAAGTCCTTCTCGGTATACCAGTGGGACTTCCAGTCGTGGATGACGCCGACACGGAAGCCGCCCGGATGAACTTTCTGGCCCACTACGACCGCTTCCTTTCGTCGACGGTGATCGTGATGTGGCTGCTGCGCTTGCGGATGCGATTGACACGCGCCCATGGCGCGGAACTTCCAGCGCTTCAGCGTCGGTCCCTCGTCGACGAAGGCCTCCTTGACGTAGAGGTCGTCGGCCGAGAGGTTGTTGTTGTTCTCCGCGTTGGCGACAGCCGAGTTGAGCACCTTCGAGACGATCTGAGTCGCGCCACGGTTGGTGAACACGAGCGTGGTGCGCGCGTCGACCACGGACTTGCCGCGGATGAGGTCGACTACCTCGCGCACCTTGCGGGGCGATATGCGGATGTACTTTGCCTGTGCCTTTACGGCCATGACTACCTTCTCGCCGACCGGTCGCTCTTGACGTGACCACGGAACGTGCGGGTCAGGGCGAACTCGCCGAGCTTGTGGCCGACCATCGATTCGGAGATGAAGACGGGCACGTGCTTGCGTCCGTCGTGGACGGCGATGGTGTGGCCGACCATCTCGGGGAAGATCGTCGAGGCGCGCGACCACGTCTTGACCATCTTCCTCTGGCCGGCCTGGTTCATGTCGGTGATGCGCTTCAGCAGACGCTCGTCGACGAACGGACCTTTCTTCGCTGACCTGCTCAAGAGGCTTCCTCCTGCCTCACGAATGCTTGCCGCGCTTGCGGCCGCGGATGATGTACTTGTCTGGAACGCTTTGCCTTGTTGCCGCGTGCGGTAGCCAAGCGTGGGGACACCCCATGGCGTGACCGGATGCCGGCCGGCCGTGGTCTTGCCTTCGCCGCCGCCGTGCGGGTGGTCGACCGGGTTCATGGCCGTGCCGCGCACGGTCGGGCGCACACCGCGCCAGCCGCGTGCGCCCGGCCTTGCCACCTGCGATGTTCGAGTGGTCGGAGTTGCCGACCTCGCCGACCGTCGCGCGGCACGCGAGGCTGATGCGGCGCAGCTCGCTCGAGGGCATGCGGATGACGCCGTAGCCCTTCTCCTTGGCCTGCAGCTGTGCGCTCGTGCCGGCGCTGCGCACGAACTGCGCGCCGCGACCGGGGTAGAGCTCGATGTTGTGGATCGTCGTACCGGTCGGGATCGTTTCGAGCGGCAGCGCGTTGCCCGGCTTGATGTCGGCGTTCGGGCCCGACTCGACCATGTCGCCCACGTTCAGGCCCTGCGGCGCGATGATGTAGCGCTTCTCGCCGTCGGCGTAGTGCAGCAGCGCGATGCGCGCCGACCGGTTCGGGTCGTACTCGATGTGCGCCACCTTGGCCGGCACGCCGTCCTTGTCGCGCTTGAAATCGATCACCCGGTAGCGGCGCTTGTGTCCGCCGCCCTGATGACGGGTCGTGATGCGGCCGTTGTTGTTGCGGCCACCCTTGCGCTTGACGGGCTCGACCAGCGACCGTTCGGGTTCGGAACGTGTGACTTCGTCGAACGTATCGGTCGTCATGAACCGGCGACCCGGGCGACGTTGGCTTGAACTTCTTGATGGCCACTTACCTGCCCTCGAAGAATTCGATCTTGTCGGCCGGCGACAGCTGCACGACCGCCTTCTTCCAGGCCGCGTTGCGGCCCGCTGTCCAGCCGCGCCGCTTGGGCTTGGGCCGCACGTGCGACGTAGACACGCCGAGGACCGTGACGTTGAAGAGCTGCTCGACGGCCTGCGCGATCATTGTCTTGTGCGCCTTGGGGTGCACCTCGAAGGTGTACCGGTGGTGGTCGATCTGCGCGTAGCTCTTCTCGGAGATGATCGGCCTGATGATGATCTTCTCGGCTTCGATCATGCTCATGCTCCAGTCAGGACGGAGAACGCCTTCTCGGTCGACCACGACCGAGCGGTTGCGCAGCACCTGCTCGACCGAGAGCCGCCGGACATCGCCCGGCTCGGCGTACCACAGATTGCGCACCGACTTGGCGATCTGCGGCTCGTCGTCGGTCACGACAAGCACGGGCGCCGGAATGTCGAGCGTCACGAGCAGGTCGTTGAGCGTGGCCGTCGACGGCTCGTCGAGCTCAAGGCCACGCGCGACGTAGATCGCGCCGCCCTCGGCGCGGTCGGAGAGCGCCATGGCCAGCGCCTTGCGTGCCGCCTTGCGGTTGATCTTGATCTCGAAGCTGCGCGGCTGCGGACCGAAGGCGGTGCCGCCGCCGGAGCGCGTCGGCGACTTGACGGAGCCGACGCGCGCCCGGCCCGTGCCCTTCTGGCGGTACAGCTTGGCGGTCGAACCCGAGATCTCGCCACGGGTCTTCGTCGAGGCGGTGCCCCGGCGGCGCGCGGCCTGCTCGGCGCGCACGGCCAGATGCAGCAGGTCGACGTCGGGTGCGAGGCCGAATCGATCGGCGACTCAGCTTGAGCTCGTCGACCTGCTTGCCGTCGGCGTCGATGACCGAGCCACGCGCGCGTCGGCCTCGCGGTGCACGACCGGACGGGCCGGTTTGCGCGGCCTTGCGCTCCGGCTTCGCCGGCTTCTCGGCGGCCGGCGCGGCGGCGCGTTTGCGCGCCGGCTTGACGGGCGCGGCGGCCTTGCCTTCGGACGCCGGCTCTGCCGGTCGCCGCGGCCGCTTCGACGGCCGCATCTGCGGTCGCCGGCTCGGCAGTGGTCGCCTTGGCGCGCGGGCGTGCCGGCTTCTTGGGCTCGACCTTCTTGCGGCGCGGCCTTCTTCGGCGCGGCCTTCTTCGGCGCGGCCTTGGCTTTGGCTGCGGCCGGGGTCTTCAGCTCCGCGGCATCGGCCGTCCTCGAAGGCTTCTTGGCGGCGGCGCCTTGCCGGCCGGCTTGGCGGCCGCTTTGGCGCTTGCGGCGTCGGCCGGCATGTCTGTCTTGTTCTTCTCGTCGGCCACGATCAGCTACCCTTGACGATGACGACTGAGTTCCTGGCACCGGGCACCGCGCCCTTGATGAGCAGCAGGTTGTTCTCTGGGTCGCGCGCGACGACCCGCAAGCCCGAGCTGCGTGACGCGCGCGTCGCCCATGTGACCGGACATGCGCTTGCCCTTGAAGACCCGGCTCGGGATAGGCGCTGGCGCCGATCGAGCCGGGCTGGCGGATGTTGTGCGAACCGTGAGACTCGGGACCGCGAGCGAAGTTGTGCCGCTTGACCGTGCCCTGGAACCCCTTGCCTTTGGAGACGCCGGTGACGCTGACGGGCTGGCCGTCTTCGAATGCCTCGACGGTGACCGTGTCGCCGACCTTCAGATCGGCCATGTCGCGAAACTCGACCAGATGCCGCTTGCCGTGCTTGAGACCGGCCTTCTTGAGGTGGCCCAGCTCGGCCTTCGTGAGCTGCTTGTCCTTGCAGTCCTCGAACGCCAGCTGGACGGCCGCGTAGCCGTCGGTCTGCGGCGTGCGCACCTGCGTGACCGTGCACGGGCCGGCCTCGACGACGGTGACCGCGATGCGGTTGCCGTTGTCGTCGAACAGCTGGGTCATGCCGAGCTTCTTGCCGATGATGCCCGTCATGGCGCTACAGCTTGATCTCGATGTGGACGCCGGCCGGCAGGTCGAGACGCATGAGCTGGTCGACCGTCTTGGGCGTCGGCTGATGGATGTCGATGAGCCGCTTGTGCGTGCGGATCTCGAAGTGCTCACGTGAGTCCTTGTCTTTGAACGGACTCTTGATGACGCAGTACACGTTCTTCTCGGTCGGGCAGCGGCACCGGACCCGAGATGGTCGCGCCGCTGCGCTGCGCCGTCTCGACGATCGACTGCGCGCTGCGCTCGATCAGCTCGTGATCGTAGGACTTGAGCCTGATGCGTATCTTTTGCTGAGCCACTCTCGCCTTCTTACGTCTTGTTCACGCGGCCGGGCGTGTCCGCCGTTCGCGCGGACACGCCCGGCCCGATGCTGTCCGTACGTCTGCTGCTCTAGGCGATGATCTCCGAGATCGCGCCGGCGCCCACGGTGCGGCCGCCTTCGCGGATGGCGAAGCGCAGGCCCTCTTCCATGGCGATCGGCGTGATGAGCTTGACTTCCATCACGCGTGTTGTCGCCCGGCATGACCATCTCGACGCCCTCCTCGAGGGTGATGACGCCGGTCACGTCGGTGGTGCGGAAGTAGAACTGCGGCCGGTAGCCGTTGAAGAACGGCGTGTGACGGCCGCCCTCGTCCTTGGACAGCACGTAGACCTGAGCCTTGAAGTGGGTGTGCGGCGTGATGCTGCCCGGCTTGGCGGCGACCATGCCGCGCTCGACCTCTTCGCGCTTGGTGCCGCGCAGCAGGATGCCGATGTTGTCGCCGGCGACGCCTTCGTCGAGCAGCTTGCGGAACATCTCGACGCCGGTCACGACGGTCTTCTGCGCTCTTCTCGCTGCATGCCGATGATCTCGACCTCTTCGCCGACCTTGATCATGCCGCGCTCGACGCGGCCGGTGGCGACGGTGCCGCGGCCGGTGATGGTGAACACGTCTTCGACCGGCATCAGGAACGGCTTGTCGACGTCGCGCTACGGGCTGGGGCAGGTACTCGTCGAGGGCCTTGGTGAGCTGCGAGGATCGACGAGCACCACTCGCAGTCGTCCTTGCCGCAGCCGCACTCGAGCGCCTTGAGCGCCGAGCCCTGGATGACCGGGATCTCGTCGCCGGGGAAGTCGTACTCGGTAGAGCAGCTCGCGGACCTCCATCTCGACCAGCTCGAGGAGCTCGGGGTCGTCGACGAGGTCGACCTTGTTCAGGTAGACGATGATGTACGGCACGTTCACCTGGTGGGCGAGCAGGATGTGCTCGCGCGTCTGCGGCATGGGGCCGTCGTCGGCGCCCACGACCAGGATGGCGGCGTCCATCTGGGCCGCGCCGGTGATCATGTTCTTGATGTAGTCGGCGTGGCCCGGGCAGTCGACGTGCGCGTAGTGACGCTTCTCGGTCTCGTACTCGACGTGCGCGGTGGCGATGGTGATGCCGCGCTCGCGCTCTTCGGGCGCCTTGTCGATCTGGTCGAACGCCATGAACTCGGTGTTGCCGACGCCGCGGTTATGAAGCACAAGCGTGATCGCCGCAGTGAGGGTCGTCTTGCCGTGGTCGACGTGCCCGATCGTGCCCACGTTCATGTGGGGCTTGCTGCGGTCAAACTTCTGCTTTGCCATCTCCTTACTCCTTTGTTCCGACACCCGAAGGCGTGGTCACTCGGGCACGTGATAGCCGATCGGCGGTCGTCGACGAGGAGACCGCTCGCACCAAAGGCTGGCAGTATACACAATCGCTGCGCGACAAGGGCAACTCGGATCCGCCAGCGTCGACGCTCCCTTGACCTTGGCGACGATCTCGCCGGCGATCGCTCGGCGGCACCTCGGCGTAGTGCTTGAACTGCATGGTGTAGGTGGCGCGCCCCTGCGTCATCGAGCGCAGGTCGGTCGCGTAGCCGAACATCGTCGACAGCGGCACCGTGGCGCCGATGACCTGGCCGTTGCCGCGCGGCTCCATGCCTTCGACGTGACCGCGCCGCGAGTTCAGGTCGCCCATGACGTCGCCCATGAACTCGGCCGGCGTGACGACCTCGACCGCCATCATCGGCTCGAGCAGCACCGGCTTGGCCTTCTGGGCGGCGTTCTTGAAGCGCCAGCGAGCCGGCGATCTTGAAGGCGAGCTCGCACGAGTCGACCTCGTGGTAGGAGCCGTCGATCAGCTCGACCTTGACGTCGACCATGGGGTAGCCGGCCAGTACGCCGGTGCTCATGGCCTCCTGGATGCCCTGGTCGACCGCCGGGATGTAGTCGCGCGGGATGGCGCCGCCCGACGATCTGGTTCTCGAAGACGTAGCCCTCGCCCGGCTCGTTCGGCTCGAGGTCGATGACGACGTGCCCGTACTGACCGCGACCGCCGGTCTGGCGGACGAACCTGCCCTCGACCTTGCGGCACGGCGCGCGGACCGTCTCGCGGTAGGCGACCTGCGGACGGCCGACGTTGGCGTCGACCTTGAACTCGCGCAGCAGCCGGTCGACGATGATCTCGAGGTGCAGCTCGCCCATGCCGGCGATGATCGTCTGGCCGGTCTCCTCGTCGGAGTGCGACGCGGAACGTCGGGTCCTCTTCGGCGAGCCGCTGCAGCGACGTCGCAGAGCTTCTCCTCGTCGGCCTTCGTCTTGGGCTCGATGGCGACCGCGATGACCGGCTCGGGGAAGACCATCGACTCGAGCACGATCGGGCTTGTCCTGGGCGCAGAGCGTGTCGCCGGTGCTGGTGAACTTGAGGCCCACGGCGGCAGCCAGCTCGCCGGCGTAGATCATCGTCGCGGTCCTCGCGGTGGTTGGCGTGCATCTGCAGGATGCGACTCACGCGCTCGCTTGCGGTCCTTGGTGGAGTTGTAGCACGTAGGAGCCGGCCTTGAGCGCGCCGGAGTAGACGCGGAAGTAGGTGAGCTTGCCGACGTACGGGTCGGTCTCACCTTGAAGGCGAGCGCGGCGAAGGGCTCGTCGTCGGCGGCCTCGCGGATCGACCTCGCCGTTGCCCGGCACGAGGCCGACGACGGGCGGCACGTCGAGCGGCGACGGCAGATAGTCGACGACCGCGTCGAGCAGCGGCTGGACGCCCTTGTTCTTGAAGCTCGAGCCGCAGAGCACCGGCGTGATCGGCGATGTCGAGTGTCGCCGCGCGGATGGCGGCGCGCAGCTCGTCGGCTCGATCTCGTCGCCCTCGATGTAGGCCACCATGATCTCGTCGTCGTGGTCGGCGACGGCGTCGATGAGGCGCGTGACGGTACTCGTCGGCCAGCTCGCGAGGTCGTCCGGCATCGCGACCGTCTCCCACTCGTGCCGAGCTCGTCGAGCCAGACGATGGCCTTCATCTCGATGAGATCGACGACGCCACTGAACTCGGCCTCGCGGCCGATCGGGAGCTGCAGGGCGACCGGGTGGGCGCCCAGCCGATCGACCATCATCTCGATGCCCGCGGAAGAAGTCGGCGCCGATGCGGTCCATCTTGTTGATGTAGGCGATGCGCGGGATGCCGTACTTGTCGGCCTGGCGCCAGACGGTCTCGGACTGCGGCTCGACGCCGCCGACCGAACAGAAGAGGGCGATCGCGCCGTCGAGCACGCGCAGGCTGCGCTCGACCTCGACCGTGAAGTCCACGTGCCCGGGCGTGTCTATGATGTTGATGCGCGTGTCACGCCAGTGGCAGGTGGTGGCCGCCGAGGTGATGGTGATGCCGCGCTCCTGCTCCTGCGGCCATCCAGTCCATCACCGCGGCGCCCTCGTGCGACCTCGCCCATCTTGTGCGTCTTGCCCGTGTAGTACAGGATGCGCTCGGTGGTCGTCGTCTTGCCGGCGTCGATGTGCGCCATGATGCCGATGTTGCGCGTCTGTTCGAGCGCGAACTGTCGCTTGCGGAGGTCGTGTCGCTCGATAGCCGTCAGCTCGGGTCGGAGCTCCCAGATCGGTCGGCGACCGCTCTGAGAGTCATGCGCGCTGCAGGAGCGCAAGACGTCTACCAGCGGTAGTGCGCGAACGCCTTGTTCGCCTGCGCCATGCGGAAGATGTCGTCCTTCTTCTTGAAGGCGCCGCCCTGGCCGGCCAGGGCATCGAGGATCTCGCCGCGAGCCGCTCGGACATGACCTTCTCGCGCCGCTCGCGTGCGAACCCCACCAGCCAGCGGATGGCCAGCGTGCGCGCACGCCGCCCGGGCACCTCGACCGGCACCTGATAGGTGGCGCCGCCGACGCGACGGCTGCGCACCTCGAGGTGCGGCGTGAGGGCCTGGATGGCCTCCTGCAGCACCTCGACGGGATCGCGGCCCGTGCGCTGAGCGCACGATCTCGAGGGCGTCGTAGACGATGCCCTCGGCGATCGACTTCTTGCCGTCGAGCAGCACCTTGTTGATGACCTGCGTGACCAGCTTGCTGCCGTAGACCGGGTCGGGCATGATCTCTCGCCGCGTGACTGTTCCGCGCCGTGGCATTGTCAGCTCCCCGCTTCCCTACGGACTTGGCGCCGTACTTGGAGCGGGCCTTCTTGCGATCGGCGACGCCGGAGGTGTCGAGCGAGCCGCGGATGACCTTGTAGCGCACGCCCGGCAGGTCCTTGACACGACCGCCGCGGATGAGCACGACGGAGTGCTCCTGCAGGTTGTGGCCGATGCCCGGGATGTAGGTCGTGACTTCGATGCCGTTGGTGAGCCGGACGCGCGCGACCTTGCGCAGGGCCGAGTTGGGCTTCTTGGGCGTGTGCGTGTAGACACGCGTGCAGACGCCACGCTTCTGCGGCGACGCCTTCAGCGCCGGCGTCTTCGCCCGCTTGATCTTGCTCTCACGTCCTTTGCGCACGAGCTGGTTGATCGTGGTCATGCAACCTCTCAGATTGTCGGTCGGCGATACTGTCCGAGGGGACAGCAGTCGCGTAGTCTAGCAAGGTTCGGAGGCGGGGGCAAGGCGCCGACCGGCGCCTTGCCCCCGCCTCGCTCCCCTCCTCGTCGAGCGGCGAGCTCCCGTACCCCAGCGCCTCGATGGCCTCTTGCTCGGCCTCGCGCTTCCAGGCCGGTTCGATCTCGATCGCCCGATACCGGCGGAGACCGGTGCCGGCCGGGATCAGCTTGCCGATGATGACGTTCTCCTTGAGGCCGAGCAGGTTGTCGACCTTGCCTTCGATGGCGGCGTCGGTGAGCACCTTGGTGGTCTCCTGGAAGGAGGCCGCCGACAGGAAGCTCTCGGTCGCCAGCGATGCCTTGGTGATGCCCAGGATCACCTGCTCGGCCTCGGCGGGACTGCCCGCCCTCGGCCACGACGCGCTCGTTCTCGGCCCGGAAAGGGTTCCGATCGACGAGCTGGCCGGGCAGGAAGAGGGTGTCGCCCTGGGTGAGGATGCGCACCTTCTTCATCATCTGCCGGACGATCAGCTCGATGTGCTTGTCGTTGATCTCGACGCCCTGCGAGCGGTAGACCTCCTGCACCTCGTCGACGAGGTAGCGCTCGGTCCGGGTGTCACCTGCCGTGCTCAGCAGGTCGGCCGGGTAGAGCGAGCCCGGCGTCAGGGCCGCACCGGCCTCGACGACGTCGCCGTCCTCGACCAGAAGGTGCGTGCGCCGCGGGAACGTGTACTCCTTCGACGTGCCGTCGTCGGCGATGACCGTGAGCTTCGGCCCCCGCTCGGTGTCCTGGACCTCGACACGGCCCGCGATCTCGGCGATGCGCGCCACGCCCTTCGGCTTGCGCGCCTCGAACAGCTCGACGACGCGCGGCAGGCCGTGCGTGATGTCGGCTCCGGCCACGCCGCCGGTGTGGAAGGTGCGCATGGTGAGCTGCGTGCCGGGCTCGCCGATCGACTGCGCCGCGATATGGCCCACGGCGTCGCCGATGTCGGCCTCGGAGTTGGTCGCCAGACGGTAGCCGTAGCACTGCTGGCAGACGCCGTGCTCGGACGTCGCACTTGAGCACGCTGCGCACCGGCACCATGGGGTCCGAGCTCTTGCTCGCTGCCGACGTGCTCGAGGATGCGGGCGCGGACATTCTCGTCGATCACCGTGTTGCGCCCGAAGACGACCTCGCCGGTCTCTTCGTCGACCAGCGGCAGCGCCGAGGTACCGGCCGATCAGGTTCTCGTTGGGCTCGTGAGTCCAGACCGGCAGGCTCTCGTGCCTTGGCGCGGGCGGTGGGCTTGACGGCGACCTTGGCGTTGGGCAGGTCGCCGAAGATCTCCTTGAGGAGGCCCATCGCGCTCGCGTCGATCTTCGCGCCCTTCTTCAGCACGACGCGGTCGCTGCGCGGCCGCACGACGTTCTCGGCCAGGATGGGCCCCAGCAGAGCGGCGTTCTCGTCCTTGCGCGTCGACCACGGCGACATCGGGATCGACTCGTGTGTGCCGCAGTCTTCCTCGCGGATGGTCACGTCCTGGGACACGTCGACCAGCCGGCGCGTCAGGTAGCCCGAGTCGGCGGTGCGCAGCGCGGTGTCGGCGAGGCCCTTGCGGGCGCCGTGGGTCGAGATGAAGAACTCGAGGACGGAGAGACCCTCGATGAAGCTCGACTTGATCGGCCGCTCGATGATCTCGCCCTTCGGATTCGACATCTGGCCGCGCCAACCGGCGAGCTGGCGGATCTGCTTGATGTCGCCGCGGGCGCCGGAGGTCGCCATCATGTAGATGGGGTTGAGCGGGTTGAAGTTCTCCCTCGTCGCGGCCGTGATCTGCACGTCGGCCTCGCGCCAGATCTCCTCGATCTTCTCGCGGCGCTCGCCGTCGGTCAGGAACCCGCGGTTGTACTGGTCCTGGATCTGGGTGACCATGTCCTCGTGCGCGGTCAGGATCTCGGCCTTGCGCTTCTCGGGGATCACGACGTCGTTCTTCGACACCGTGACCGCGGCCCGCGTCGCGTAGCGGAACCCGACGGCCTTGAAGACGTCGAGCAGGCGGGCGACCTTGGTCGCGCCGTAGGCGGCGACCAGCTCGTTGATGAAGGCCGCCAGGCCCTTCTTCGTGACGTTGTCGTTCAGGAAGGTGTAGCTGTCTGCGTCGAACTCGTCTTCGAGCAACTCGCGCAGGCCGCCTTCGATCTCCATGTTGAAGATGGCGCGGCCCACGGTCGTGACGACGCGGGTCCCGTTGTCGAGACGAAGGCGGATCACCTTGCGCGTGAATTCGGCGATGCCTTCGGCGCGCTGCACCGGCACCTGCCGCTGGTCGAGCAGGCGCTGTTCGTAGGCCTGGATGACCTCTTCGTAGCCTGAGTAAGCCGGCGGCATCTCGTCGAAGTCGTCGGGCTTGGCGCCGCTGAGGTCGCCCTGCGGATGGAAGGTGAGGTAATAGGCGCCGATGACCATGTCCTGCGAGGGTACGGCGATCGGCTTGCCGTTCGCCGGCGACAGGATGTTGTTGGTCGACAGCATGAGGGTGCGGGCCTCGGCCTGAGCCTCCCAGCTCAGCGGCAGATGGACCGCCATCTGGTCGCCGTCGAAGTCGGCGTTGAACGCCGCGCAGACGAGCGGGTGGATCTGGATGGCCTTGCCCTCGACGAGCAGCGGCTCGAAGGCCTGGATGCCCAGGCGGTGCAGAGTGGGGGCGCGGTTGAGCAGCACCGGATGCTCGGCGATGACCTCTTCGAGGATGTCCCAGACCTCGGGCACCATCGACTCGACCATCTTCTTGGCGGCCTTGATGTTCTGGACCAGCTTGCGGCTGACCAGCCGGCTCATGATGAACGGCTTGAAGAGCTCGAGCGCCATCATCTTGGGCAGGCCGCACTGGTGCATCTTGAGATGCGGCCCGGCCACGATCACCGAGCGGCCCGAGTAGTCGACGCGCTTGCCGAGCAGGTTCTGGCGGAACCGACCCTGCTTGCCCTTGAGCATGTCGGACAACGACTTGAGGGCGCGATTGCCCGGGCCCGTGACGGCACGGCCGCGGCGGCCGTTGTCGAACAGGGCGTCGACGGCCTCCTGGAGCATGCGCTTCTCGTTGTTGACGATGATGTCCGGCGCCTGCAGGTCGAGCAGCCGCTTGAGGCGGTTGTTGCGGTTGATGACGCGGCGGTAGAGGTCGTTCAGGTCGCTCGTCGCGAAGCGGCCGCCGTCGAGCTGGACCATCGGTCGCAGCTCGGGCGGGATCACCGGGATGACGTCGAGGATCATCCACTCGGGGCGGTTGCCCGAGCGCAGGAACGCGGAGGTCACGCGCAGCCGCTTGACGGCGCGGCTCTGACGCTGGCCCTTGGCGGTGTCGATGGTGTGCTTCGAGCTCCTCGGCCTCGGCCTCGAGGTCGACCTGCGTCGAGCAGCTCGCGCACCGCCTCGGCGCCGGTGCCGCCCTTGAAGTACACGCCGAAGCTCTCGGGCTCGAAGCCCGCGTCGCGGCCGAACATGCGCTCCATCTGCAGGTAGAGGGTCTCGTCGCCGACGACGTCGCGCGGCGAGATGCTCTTGAACTGCTCCCAGGCGCGGTCGACGTTGGTCTTGGCGACCTCGACCGCCTTGAGTCCGCGGTCGACGTAGTCGTCTGCCAGCTTGTCGACCTTGGTGCGCTGGCCCTTGATCTCGTCGGCGCCGAGCTGCGCCGCGTTGACGGCGATGCGACGGTAGGTCTCGAAGATGTCGAAGTAGTTGAAGAAGCCGAACTCGTCGTCGGGCTCGGCATCGGCGTGGAACTCTTCGGCGTCGAGCTCGCGGTCGAGGATGCGCTGCACCTCGCCGCGCATGGCGCGGATGGCCGCCACACGGTCTTCGGCGTAGGCGTCGTAGCGCGCCTTGATCTCCTCGACCTTCTCGACGAGCAGCGGGAGGTCGGCTTCGCGCTTCTCGTCGTCGACCGAGATGATCACGTAGCTGCCGCCGAAGTAGAGGACCTTCTCGAGCTCTTTCGGAGCGATGTCGAGCAGGTAGCCCATGCGCGACGGCACGCCCTTGAAGAACCAGATGTGGCAGACCGGGGCGGCGAGCCTGATGTGCCCCATGCGCTCGCGGCGCACCTTGGCCCGCGTGACCTCGACGCCGCAGCGCTCGCAGATGATGCCCTTGTAGCGGACGCGCTTGTACTTGCCGCAGTAGCACTCCCAGTCCTTGGTGGGACCGAAGATGCGCTCGCAGAACAGGCCGTCGCGCTCGGGCTTGAGCGTGCGATAGTTGATCGTCTCTGGCTTCGTGACCTCGCCCTTGGACCACGCCTCGATCTGCTTGGATGAGGCGAGGCCGATGCGGATCGAGTCGAAGTTGTTGATGTCAATCACGTGAACACTCCCTCTGGCCGTGCCGCCGGGTCAGTCATCGTGGTGCTCGATCTCTTCGGGATCGGCCTCTGTCTCCGGTTCTTCGTCGAGGTCGATCCCCAGGGCCTTGACGTCGATGTCGCCGAAGTCATCGTCCTCGGTCGTCGTCGGCATCGATGTCGTCCTCGTCGCCGTCGTCGCCCACCAGCAATGGCGACATCGACGACTTCGTCGTCGGCTTCGTTTCGGCCGGTATCGGGCGAGCGAGCGCTGAGGAAGCCGCTCAGGCCGGGCACGGCCAGCGGCATCGCCGGCGTCGGTCCTCGCGCTGCCGCAGGCTGGCCGAGAGGTCGATGCCCAGCTCCTCGGCGGCGCGCAGGAGGTCGTCGTCTTCTTCGTGGACCTCGAGGATGCCGCCCTCCTCGCTCTGCACCTGCATGTCGAGGCTCAGGCTCTGGACCTCTTTCATGAGGACCTTGAACGACTCGGGGATGTTGGGCTTGGAGATGTTCTCGCCCTTGACGATCGCCTCGTAGGCCTTGACGCGGCCGACCGTGTCGTCGGACTTGATGGTGAGCATCTCCTGCAGCGTGTAGGCCGCGCCGTAGGCTTCGAGCGCCCAGACCTCCATCTCGCCGAAGCGCTGGCCGCCGAACTGCGCCTTGCCGCCCAGCGGCTGCTGCGTGACCAGCGAGTACGGGCCCGTGCTGCGGGCGTGGATCTTGTCGTCGACCAGGTGCAGCAGCTTCAGGATGTACATGTAGCCGATCGTCACCTTGTTGTCGAAGCGCTCGCCGGTGCGGCCGTCGTAGAGCCAGACCTTGCCGGAGCAGCGCCGCCCGGCCGGCTCCTTCTCGTTGATCTTGAACTTGACCGGGCTGTCGTCGTCGTTCGAGGTCGAGCGGATGAGCAGGTCGTCGATCTCGGCGAGCGTGGCGCCGTCGAACACGGGCGAGGCCACGAAGGCCGGCCCGTTGATGCGCGTGCCGTCGGCCTGCAAGCCGCGATGAGCGGCCCAGCCGAGGTGCGTCTCGAGCACCTGGCCGATGTTCATACGGCTCGGCACGCCCAGCGGGTTGAGGATGATGTCGACCGGCGTGCCGTCCTCGAGGTAGGGCATGTCTTCTTCGGGCACGATCTTGGAGATGACGCCCTTGTTGCCGTGCCGGCCGGCGAGCTTGTCGCCCTCGGCGATCTTGCGCTTCTTGGCGACGTAGACGCGCACGAGCTGGTTGACGCTCGGCGGCAGCTCGTCGTTGTTCTCGCGGCTGAAGATCTTGACGTCGATGACCTTGCCGCCCTCGCCGTGCGGCACCTTCAGCGAGGTGTCGCGCACCTCGCGCGCCTTCTCCTTGAAGATGGCGCGGATGAGCTTCTCTTCGGCGGTGAGCTCGGTCTCGCCCTTGGGCGTGACCTTGCCGACGAGCAGGTCGCCCGAGTTGACCTCGGCGCCGATGCGCACGATGCCGCGCTCGTCGAGGTCCTTGAGCGACTCCTCGGAGCGGTTGGGGATGTCGCGCGTGATCTCTTCGTCGCCGAGCTTGGTCGTGCGGGCGTCGACCTCGTACTCCTCGATGTGGATCGACGAGAGGACGTCGTCCTTGACGAGGCGCTCGGAGAGGATGATGGCGTCCTCGAAGTTGTAGCCCTCCCAGCTCATGAAGGCGACGAGCAGGTTCTTGCCGAGGGCGAGCTCACCGTGGTCGGTCGACGACCCGTCGGCCAGCACGGTGCCTTCCTCGACCTTGTCGCCGACGTCGACGATCGGCTTCTGGTGGATGAGCGTGCCCTGGTTGGAGCGCGTGAACTTGACCAGCGAGTAGTCGTCGACCTCGCCCTTGCCGACAGTCGACCACGATCTGGTTGGCGTCGACCTCGACGATCTTGCCGGGTCGCCGGGCGACGATGACGTCGCCGGTATCGACCGCGGCCCGGAACTCCATGCCGGTGCCGACGTAGGGAGCCTCGGTCGTCAACAGCGGCACAGCCTGGCGCTGCATGTTCGAGCCCATCAGGGCGCGGTTGGCGTCGTCGTGCTCGAGGAACGGGATGAGCGCCGTCGCGACCGACACGAGCTGCGTCGGGTTGACGTCCATGTAGTCGACCTGGTCGGGCGGTACCGACACGACCTCGTCGCCGCCGCGCGTCCGCGCCAGGACCTGGTCGTTCAGGAACTTGCCGGTCTTGGAGTCGAACGGCGCGTTCGCCTGGGCGATCGTGACCGCGCGCTCGTCCTTGGTCTTGGGGTCGACGACGGTGGCCTCTTCTTCGGAGGCGTCGAGGTAGACGATCTCCGTCGGTGACCTTGCCCTTGACGACCTCTGCGGTACGGCGCGCGGATGAAGCCGAACTCGTCGACCGTGGCGAACGACGAGAGCGAGCCGATGAGGCCGATGTTGGGGCCTTCGGGCGTCTCGATGGGGCACATGCGGCCGTAGTGGGTGGCGTGCACGTCGCGCACCTCGATAGGCGCCCGCTCACGCGTCAGGCCGCCGGAGCCGAGCGCGCTCAGGCGGCGCCGGTGGGTGAGGCCCGACAGCGAGTTGGTCTGGTCCATGAACTGCGAGAGCTGTGACGAGCCGAAGAACTCCTTGAGAGCCGCGACCACGGGCCTGATGTTGACGAGTGTGGCCGGCACGATGGTGTCGGGGTCCTCGGTCGTGAGTCGTTCCTTGATGACGCGCTCCATGCGCGTCAGGCCGATGCGGAAGCTGTCCTGGACGAGCTCGCCGACCGTGCGCAGGCGGCGATTGCCGAAGTGCTCGTACTCGTCGAGCTCGGCGGCGATGTCCTCGCGCCGCGAGCCGATGAGGTTCATCGCGGCATCGGCGTAGTCCTTGGCGTCGTCGGGCACGCCCAACTTGGGCGGCAACGCGATCAGCCGGCGGATCAGTTCGACGATGTCCTGCGCGGTCAGCACGCGCACGTCCGCGGCGGGGCGCTCGTCAGCCGCGAGGTGACCGTGCAGACGCGAATTCAGCTTGTGACGGCCGACTCGCGAGAGGTCGTAGCGCTTGGGGTCGAAGAACAGGCCGCGCAACATGGTGGTCGCCGAATCGAGTGTCGGCGGCTCGCCCGGGCGCTGCTTGCGGAAGAGCTCGATGAGCGACTCGTCTTGCGAGGTGGACGAGTCGCGGTCGAGCGTGTTCTTTATGTAGACGGAATCGTCGAAGAGCTTGAGGATCTCGTCGCTGGACCCACAGCCCATCGCCCGCAGCAGCACCGTGACTGGGAACTTGCGCTTGCGGTCGATGCGGACGTTGACGGCGCCCTTCTTGTCGATCTCGAGCTCGAGCCACGAGCCGCGCTGCGGCATAAGGTTGGCGATCAGCACCTGCTTTTCGCGCTCGGCCTGCTTGGGCTCCATGATGTAGGCGCCGGGAGAACGCACGAGCTGCGTGACGACCACGCGCTCGGTGCCGTGGATGATGAACGTACCGCGGTCCGTCATCATGGGGAAGTCGCCCATGAAGACGTGCTGCTCGCGGATCTCGCCGGTCTCCTCGTTGACGAAGCGCACCACCATGGTGAGTGGCGCCGAGAAGGTCATGTCCTTGTTGCGGCACTCGTCGATCGGCTTGGAGGGTTCGCCGAACTGATACTCACCGAACTCGACGAGGAGCTTCTCGGAGTAGTCGCGTATGGGTGAGATGTCTTCGATGGTCTCCTTGAGACCAGCTTCGAGGAACCATTCCCAGGAAGCTCTCTGGATGTCGATGAGGTTGGGAACCGGAAGAGGCTGGTCCAGCTTAGCGAAGGATGTGCGCACGCGAGGACACTTCGGCTGATTCAAGTGGAGACTCCTCTCGATAGGCTGAAGCAGGGGACGGCAAGCCGCAGGGGGGCGAGGCTACTAATAGAAGCGGCGGACGGCACGACCGCATAGACTACACAGGTTTTCGGGACATGGCAAGAGGGCGCGACTCTTGGTGGCTTGCCCACAAGTCGCGCCGCTCAAACACCGAGCGGCGGCGGGGGCGGCGCAGCCGCCCCCGCCCGATTCTGTCGTCTTGCCGCCGGCTACTTGAGCTCGACCGTGGCGCCGGCCGCCTCGAGCTGCTTCTTGGCCTCTTCGGCCTCGTCTTTGTTGACGCCTTCCTTGACCGGCTTCGGGGCCTCTTCGACGACCGCCTTGGCCTCTTTCAGGCCCAGCCCGGTAAGGGCGCGCACTACCTTGATCACTTCGATCTTCTTCTCGCCGAACGCCTGGAGAATGACGTCGAAGCTCGTCTTCTCCTCTTCGACCTCGGCTTCGGCGGCGCCGCCGGCGGGGCCGGCCGCGACGGCCACGGGAGCGGCCGCGCTGACTCCGAACTCGTCCTCGAGCGCATGGACCAGATCGGCCAGGTCGAGGACGCTCATCTTCTTGATCTGCTCGATGAGTTCGTCTTTGCTGAGTGTCTTGTCTGCCACGTCAGTTCACCTCGTCGTTGAACGTGTCGAACACTTGTCCAGTCTCTAAGAAACCGTTGCTGCGGCGGCTCAGGCTTCGCCGGCCGCCGTCTTCTGTTCCACGATCTGCTGCAGCGCACGAGCGAAGCCCGAGATGCGTGCCCTGGAGGACCGTCACCAGGCCGGTGATCGGTGCCGCCATGGTGCCCACGACCTGGGCGAGCAGCACGTCGCGCGGCGGCAGCAGCGGACAGGGCGCGCACGCCGTCGGCATCGACGACGACGCCCTGCAGGAAGCCGCCGCGCACCACGAGCTGCGGGTGTGTGCGCGTGAAATCGACGAGCGCCTTGGCAGGCGCCACGGGGTCGTCGCCGCAGAAGGTCACGCCGGTCGGGCCCGTCGAGCAGCGACGCGATCTGCTCGCGCCCCGCCTCGGCCGCGGCACGGCGCGCCAGCGTGTTCTTGAGCACATGGAACGTGGCGCCGCCCTCGCGCAGCTTCGCGCGCAGCTCGGTGAGCTCGGCTACCGTGAGCCCGCGATAGTCGCTCAGGTAGAGAGCCTCGGTCTCGGCCAGCAGCCGGGTCGCCTCGGCGACCGACCGCCTCTTTGTCTCTTCGCAGCATCTCGACCTCACTGTCGGACGAAAAAGCCCGCTCCCGGGCGGGAACGGGCTGCTGCGGCAGTTCGCGTTCGTCTCGCCTCGGGTGGGCGGGCCATACCGGCCCATTACGCTCCCCGCGGGAGCACCGACCTTCATCGGCCGCGACGCCCTGCGGCGCCGCGAGTGCGCAGTATAGGTGCTCGCGGCGCCGCTGGCAACTGCGCGAGCCGGCGGCGCCGAGGCGGATCCGGCGGCGTGGCGGCCGCGGCCGCCACCCGGCCGTCGCGTCTAGCTCCTCGAGCAGGTCGCGCGTGCGCGCCGAGTCGAGCTCGATCGACGGACCCATGGTCGACGTCAGGTTGACGCTCTTGAGGTAGCGGCCCTTGGCCGCCGCCGGCTTGGCCCGCACGATCTCGTCGAGCACGGCGCCGTAGTTCTCGACGAGCTGCGTCTCGTCGAACGACTTCTTGCCGATGCTCAGATGGATGATGCCGCTGCGGTCGGTGCGGTACTCGACCTTGCCGGCCTTGGCTTCGCTGCACCGCCTTGGCGACGTCGAACGTGACCGTGCCCGACTTCGGGTTCGGCATGAGGCCGCGCGGACCGAGGATGCGGCCGAGCTTGCCGACCGTGCCCATCTGGTCGGGCGTGGCGATGGCGACGTCGAAGTCGAATTGCCGTCCTGGATCTGCTTGGCGAGGTCGTCGGTGCCGACCAGGTCGGCGCCGGCCTCGGTGGCCTCGCGCGCCTTCTCGCCCTCGGCGAACACGGCGACGCGCATGGAGCGGCCGGTGCCGTGCGGAAGGATCGTCGTGCCGCGCACGATCTGGTCGGCGTGGCGCACGTCGACGCCGAGGCGGAAGTGGACTTCGACGGTCTCGTCGAACTTGGCCGTCTCGAGCGCCTTGAGCAGGCGCACGCCTTCGAGGGGGCTGTAGACCCTGTCGGGATCGATCGCAGCGCGCGCTGCGGTGTACTTGCGGCCATGCTTGGCCATGGTCGTACCTCCTGTGGTCCTGGCGGCGGCCCGAAGGCCGCCTCCCACTCGGGGCGCCGGACGGGCCGCCCGCGGTTCTTCTGGCTGCCCTACTCTACCGTGATGCCCATGCTGCGGGCGGTGCCTTCGATGATCTTCATCGCGGCCTCGACGTCGTTGGCGTTGAGGTCGGGCATCTTGAGCTCGGCGATCTCGCGCACCTTGTCGCGCGACACGTTGGCCACCTTGTTGCGGTTGGGCTCGCCGGAGCCCTTGTCGATGCCGGCGGCCTCGCGCAGCAGCACGGCCGCCGGCGGCGTCTTGGTGATGAACGTGAACGAGCGGTCCTCGAAGACCGAGATCTCGACCGGGATGATGGTGCCGGTATCTGGGCCTGCGTGCGGGCGTTGAACGCCTTGCAGAACTCCATGATGTTGACGCCGTGCTGACCGAGCGCAGGGCCGACCGGCGGCGCCGGGTTGGCGGCGCCCGCGGGGATCTGCAGCTTGATCACGGTCAGGACCTTCTTGGCCACGTCATCCTCGCTTCGTTCGTGAGTAGTGCTGTCAGCCTGTCTTCTTGACCTGTTCGAACCCGAGCTCGACCGGCGTCTCGCGACCGAAGATCGAGACCATCACCTTGAGCTTGTTCTGGTCGGCGTTGACCTCGGAGACCTCGCCCGAGAAGTCGGACAGCGGGCCCGAGGTGACGCGCACGATCTCGCCGACCGAGAACTCGGCCTTCTGCTTGGGCCGTTCGACCGAGGCCGTGTGCAGGATGCGGTCGACCTCGGCCCGCGAGAGCGCCACCGGCTTGTTCGCGGCGCCGACGAACCCGGTCACGCCCGGCGTGTTCTTGACCGTCGACCACGACTCGTCGGTGAGCTCCATCTGCACCAGCACGTAGCCGGGAAAGACACGCTTCTCGGTGGTGATCTTCTCGCCGTCCTTGGTCTCGACGACCTGTTCGGTGGGCACGACGACGCGCACGATCGCGTCCTGCTGGCCCATCGAGACGATGCGGTGCTCGAGGTTCTCCTTGACCTTGTTCTCGTGGCCGGAGTACGTGTTGACCACATACCACTGGAACACGGGCGACTCCGTTTCTGTTACTTGGGCAGGATGAGCGTGCACGAGGTGGCTGAACACGCCAGTCGAGCACGCCCGTGTAGGCGGCGGCGATGGCGACCGCCACCAGCACGACGAGGGTGGACTGCGATGAGCTCGCTGCGAGTCGGCCAGGTGACCTTGACGAGCTCGACGCGCACGTCGCGCAGGAAGCGTGCCATGACCTTGAAGCCCTGCTTCTTGGCCTGAGCGCGCCTGTGGCGCGCGCTGCCTGGCCTGCGCCGCTGCGGCGTAGCGCTTAGCGGGGGCGCCCTTGGCGACGTCGCCGCGCTTGCCGGTCTGCGTCGAGTCGGCTCTTCTTGCCCGACCCCGTCTTGTTGTTCCTCACGGCCTTCGCCACGACCATGCTCCGTTTCAGCTGGCAGGGCTGGAGGGACTCGAACCCCCGACCCCCGGTTTTGGAGACCGGTGCTCTACCAATTGAGCTACAGCCCTAAGGGAACCGACGGTGTCGCCGCGCCGTACGGCGACGGCCGAACGCCGGTCCTATCGAGTTTCCTTGTGGACCGTGTGCCGCCCGCACCAGCGACAGTACTTCTTCAGCTCGATGCGGTCGGGATCGTTCTTCTTGTTCTTGTTGGTATGGTAGTTGCGACGCTTGCATTCCTGGCAAGCGAGGGTCACCAGTTGGCGCACGCTGTCACCCTTTCACAGAGAGCACGTTAGGATAGCAGGCCTCCACGAGGGGGTCAACGAACCGCGGGCCGGTCCGGCGAGCCTGTCGCGGTCCGAGCCGACGACACATGTGCGCCCCCGGGCGAGCGGTGAGTATACCAGACCACTCGGGCGTCGCAACTTGTCGGAACCGGGCTGAGCCGCCGTGTCGGGTTTCGTTCCCGAGCGCCGTCCGGACTACGCTTCATCCAGTGGCAGGTCCCACCGGCTGGGTCCGATGCCCCCCCGGCGCCTGCACCGGAGCCGCTGTGTAGAATCGACCGCGACCGGAGACAGGGGGACCGTGGACGAGGATCGAGCGAACGCCGCAGAAGCCGGGCGTCAGACGCCGGACGCCCAGGGACGGGGTGGCCACTGGGAACCCGCGCCCTGGCAGCCGCAAGCGTGGCAAGGGCCCGGTGAGTGGATACCCGCGCACGACTCCCGCGGCGATCCATCATCCGATACCTTCGGAGTCGGTCCGCACGCCAATCCCGGCCGGGTGCCGTGGACCTGGCGCGACGTGCTCTACGCCCTCCTCATCGCAGCGGCCCCGCTGGTCGCTCTGAGCATCCTCAGTTCGCTCGTCCCGGGCAGCAGCGCGGGCAGTACGAAGACGGCTGCGACCACGGGCTTCGCACTCTTTTCCATCATCCTCACCCTGATCGTCGACGGCTGGTTCGTCCTTTGGGCGTGGTTCTTCTCTCTGAGGAAGTACCATCTGTCGTGGCGGAGCTTCGGCTTTCGTGGCTACGAACAAGGACGCTATTGGGGGATCGCCCTGGCCGTGATCCTGGGTGGCCTGGTCGCCGTCTACGTCCTGAGCGGCGTCAACGACTACGTCTACCGCCGCATCGTCGGGCCGGTGCCCGAACAGAACGTCGTCAGCATCTTCCCTCACGCCACCGGCGGCCTCGTCCTGTTCGTGCTGCTCGCCGTGGTCATCGCCCCGATCCTCGAGGAGACAGTGTTCCGAGGGTTCATCTTCCAGGGCCTCGCGCGCTCGTGGGGGCCTCTGGCCGGCGCCGTCGTGTCGGCTCTGATCTTCGCGCTGTCACACCAGCAGCTCTCCGTCCTCGTGCCGATCTTCGCCTTGGGAGCGCTGCTTTCGGCGGCGTTCTACTGGACCAGGTCGATCTACACGAACATGGCCTTCCACGCCGTCTTCAACGCCCTCGGCGTGATTGCGTGGTGGTTCCTGAAGTAGGCCTTCGCGACGGCGGCGCGCGCGAGTCGTTCGGACCGCGCGCCGCCCACACTTACTGAAGAAGAGTGGGCTTGCGCAAGTCGCGGCAGTGGCAGCCTTCGTTGTCGTCGCGACCGAGCAGCGCCGCGGCGGCGTCGAGCACGATGCTCGTTACGAGGGCGGCATCGCCGGTGAAGCGGTCCTTGAGCTCGTCGTGACTCCAGTCGCGCACTACGCCTTCACCGTAGTTCACGATGAGGTAGATGCCCGCGTAGCAGGCGCCGATGTCGCGCGCCAACCAGACCTCGGGCGAGAAACTCTGTCCGACGACGTCGCCGAGCGTCCTGAGATGGCGGACCTCGGCCGGAGACTCGAATCGCGGACCCTCGGTCACCACGTAGGTGCCACGAGCGAACCGGCGACGGTCGGGCGCGAGGCGCTCGGCGCTGCTGAGCAGCGCCTCGCGCCCGACCGGGCAGACCGGTTCGCGCATGATCAGCAGCTGATCACCGACCACGCCCGCGCCGTCGCGCTGCGTGGTGAGATCGACGAAGTCATCGCAGACGACCAGGTCGCCGGGATCGAGGAGCTGGTTGAGGCTGCCCACACCGGCCTCGGAGAGGACGCGACGCACACCGGCGCGGTGCAGCACGCTGAAGACCTGTCGCGACGCGAGCCCGCGGGGCACACCCGTCCGCCAGCCGTGCATGCGCACGTGCAACACCGGTTCGCCACCGAGCGAGAAGAGCTGGAACGGAGGACTCTCGCCGTAAGGGGTCTCGAAGACAAGGTGGCGCCCGAGTGACCCCACATCGGAGCGCAAGTCGCCGGGGAAGGATCCGCCCTGGGTGCCCGATCCGCCGATCACCGCCAGCCTCGCGGGCGGCACCTTGGCCCCGGCCACGACGCTCAGAACCCCGAGAGTCGGGTGGGCACTCTAATTGCAACCAGCTGGACGTGATCGCCGTTGTCGGTCGTGAACTGCCGGAGCTGCTGGTCGAACGACGGCGGGAACTTGCGGACCTCACCGAGCGCTGACTCGCCCGCGACCACATCCGCCCCGATCTTCACCTGTGGCGCGACGATGTGCGTGATCACGAGGAGCAGGCTGGGGTCGTCGGCGAGCTGGATCTGGATCTCCGTATCGTCGTACCGCCCGAGCAGAGGGTAGTTGTCCCGAACCGACACGACCTTCCCGTCGACGGGACTGTAGACGAAGGCCCCCGGGACAGCCCCGACGTCGAGCCCACCGGTGTTGGAGGAGGCGTCGCTGCCGTCGCCCCCCATCATGAAGTAGCGGAGGCCGCCGTTCGAGAAGATGTCGGCCAGCGATCCTGAGACGCTCGAGGCGTCGCTGCGCTGGCCGACAGGCGTGAAGTCTACTGCGTTCGTGTTGTCGACCGGGTGGAAGGCGATCGCCGTGGTGGCCTCGAGCTTCACTGGCAGCAGGAGGTCGATGTTCCCGAGGCGGGCGACAACGATGCGGCGATCGACCGAGGGGGCCTGACCGAACGACGAAACGACCGTCGGGCCCGGCACCCGGGCTGGTTTGGGTACCGGCCATGCGTAGGCCGCCCAGACGGCAGCGGTGATGAGAGGGATGACCACGACGAGGGCCACCATGCGTCGGCGCCTGACTTCACGCCGGCGGAGCCTTGCGACCTGCCGTCGTTCCTTGTTCAGGCTGTGCATGGGCCGAAGGGTATACGCGACAGGTGCCCCACGCAACCAGTCGAGTCGTTGAAGGGGCGGCGTGGCACGGCAGGACTACACTTCTCAACGCGTCGCGACGCCAGACCTTCAACTCGGCAACCGGATTGCCGATACTGTTGCCATCATGACTCCTTTGCAACAGGCGACCGTCATCACCAGTGCGAGCGCCGGCCCACCCGAAAGGAACGATGCGGCCATTGTGCTCGGCCTGCGCCGCGGCGACCCCGAAGCCTTCGCCGCGCTGTTCACGGCCTACCGGCTGCCGATCTACAACTTCGTGGCGCGCATGGTGGGCGACGTCGAGGATGCCAAGGACGTCACGCAGGACGTCTTCCTGAAGGCGTATCGCCAGGTGCCCCGCGACGACGCCGATCTCGCCCTGAAGGCCTGGCTCTATCGCGTCGCGACCACCACGTGCCTCGACCATCTGCGCGCCCGCAAGCGGCGCGCCGAGACCACTCCCCTGGACCGGCACGAACTGTCGGCCACGACGGACCCGTTCGAGCAGGCCGAGACCGGCCGCCTGGTGGAGCAGACGCTCGGCCGGCTCTCAGAGCGCCACCGTCTGGCGCTCGTCCTCAAGGACTTGCACGGCCTCCAGCACGGCGAGATCGCGGCGATCATCGGCGTTTCGCGCGGTGCCGCCGAGACGCTCCTGTTCCGTGCACGCGCCGCGTTCAGGAGCGCGTTCCTCGAGCTGTCGCCCACTGAAGGCCCCGCCAGCTGCCCGGAGGCTCGCCGTGCCGCCCTGATGCTGGTCGAGCGTGAAAGCTCGCCGCTCAGCAAACGCCGCTTCGTCGAGCACGCGCGCACCTGCCCGGATTGCCGTAGAGCGCTCAAAAGCGTCGCCCCGGGAGTATCGGGACTCGCCCTGTTCCTGCCGATGCTACCGCTGCCCAAGGCGCTCCAAGTCTGGCGTGTGGCGACGTCCATCGCGGGCGCGGCGTCGGCCGGCGGCGCAGGCGCAGCAGCCGGCGCAGGCGTGTCGGGCACGGCCGCAGCAGGCGCCGGCGCCGCCGCCTCGGGCGCCGCCGCGACCGGAGTCGGCGCGGCCTCGATCGGCGCTCCGAGCGGCATCATCGCGCAGATAGCAGCCGTCGCCGGGACGAAGATCGCCATCCTTGCGGCGACTGCGACCGCCACCATGGCGCTAGCGACCGCCGGCGCCAGGGTCCTGCCCAGCCACGCCGCCCCCGTCAAACAACCGCACCCGCCCACCGCGCGGATTCACGCAGCTGACGCAAACCCGCCCGTCGCAGTCACCGGCGAGCACCACGGAAGACGGCTGGGAGGCGGCTCTCCCTCACAGCGGGCCGCTCAAGGCCGGGGCGCGGCTCGCGACGCCACCAGGGACGCCACCGCAAAGGCCAAGGGCGCTGCCGCGGCCACCGACAAGACGGCCGCCACGGGCAAACAGGCGACCGGCAAGGACAAGGCGGCAGCCGCTGGCGACAACGGCAAGGCGGTCGGCGGCAAGGCGAGCGGCGGCAAGAGCGGCGCGACAAAGGGCGGCGGCAAGGCCGACAAGGGCGGCGTCGACACCAAGACCAGGACCCCAGGCCCTAACGGCGCCTAGCCAGCCGCGCCCCGTAGCGCGCGAGCGACCGGGTTGCCTCCGGCGGTTACACATTCTCCGATCGTCCTCGCCTGTGAGCCCGGACGCTCCTTCAAGTCTCCAGCAGCCCTACCGATACCAGCCATGAAGAGCCGCACTGCACGGTGCGGCGACCCGGCTCGATCGAAGGGAGGAGCGAGATGAAGCGAGTGACCCTCGGTTGCCTTCTGGCGCTCGTCGCGCTGTTCATGCTGGCTCCCGTCGCCTCGGCCTCGATCACGCTCAGGACGCCGGAACGTCAGCTGCTCGCCCTCGTCAACCACGCGCGAACGTCTCGCGGTCTGCACAGACTCACTGTCGTGACGAGTCTCGAGCGAGCGGCGCGGGCCCATTCGAGCCAGATGGTCGCCAAGACCTACTTCAGCCACGACTCCTACAGCGGCGAGGCGTTCGGCGTCGCGGCTGATCCGCTTCGGCTACGGACACGACCGGCTGCACGCTCTGGAAGGTCGGCGAGGACATCGCCTACGGAGCGGGCGACCTCGGCACGCCGAAGGCCATCTTCAGGGCCTGGATGAAGAGCTCGGCGCACGCGCGATCATCCTCACGAAGGCCTTCCGCAACGTCGGCGTCGGGCGCGCCGTCGGTACCGTACGACGGGCATGAGCGGCGTGGTCTTCTTCACGCTCGACTGCGGCGTGCGCACGAAATAGTCCTGAGGGATCGAGGCGGCGCGCGCTCGCGCGCGCCGCAGACGGGCGGGGGCGGCCGCACGGCCGCCCCCGCCCGATCCATCTTTGCCGCCGTGCGCATCGACTAGGATGACGCCATGGCCGGACCTCTCGTTCCTGACCGACGGCTCGCACGAGCAGGTCGTCTACGTGACGCACCGCGCCGCGCGCGCGGCGCGCACCGCACCGCTGCCCGCCCGACCTGCCCGCGGAGCTCACCGAGGCCCTGAAGCCGGCAGGGCATCGCCGAGCTGTTCTCGCACCAGCGGCGCGTCTGGGACCTGCTCGGCGCGGGTCGGAACGTCGTCGTCTCGACCGGCACCGCCAGCGGCAAGTCGCTGTCGTTCACGGGACCGGCGCTCGAAGCGCACGCCCGCGATCCCCAGAGCACGCGCGCTCTTCCTCTACCCCACCAAGGCGCTCGCCCAGGATCAGGCTCGCAAGCTCGCCGCGCTGCGCCTGCGGGGTGTCGTCGCCGCGCTCTACGACGGCGACACGCCGCAGGCGCAGCGCTCACGCATCCGCGCGACGGCCACGATCCTGCTCTCCAATCCCGACATGCTCCACGTCGGCATCCTGCCAGCCCACGAACGGTGGGCCGAGTTCCTCCACCACCTGCGCTACGTCGTGCTCGACGAGGCGCACGTCTACCGTGGCGTGTTCGGCTCGCATGTCGCCCAGGTGGTGCGTCGCTTGCGCCGGCTGTGTGCCGCCTACGGCTCGTCGCCCCAGTTCGTGCTGGCCTCGGCGACGATCGCCAACCCCACGCCGTTCGCCGAGCGGCTCGTCGGCCTGCCGTTCACGGCGGTCGACGAGAACGGCGCGCCGCAGCCCGAGCAGCACGATCGTGCTGTGGAACCCGCCGTTGACCGATGTCGCCCTGGGCGTGCGCAAGAGTGCCCTGGCCGAATCGAGCTACGTACTGGCCGAGATCGGTCCTGGCCGGCAAGCGCACGATCGGCTTCGCCCCCAGCCGCAAGGCCGCTGAGCTCATCTACGGCTACGTCCAGCGACGGCTGCAGGACCGCGACCCGCAGGCGAGCGACAGGGTGCTGCCCTACCGCGCCGGCTACACCCCGCGAGCAGCGCCGCGACATCGAGCGCCGGCTTTTCGACGGTGAGCTGCGCGCGGTCGTGGCCACCAGCGCGCTGGAGCTCGGCATCGACGTCGGCGAGTCTCGACGTCGCCCTGGTCACCGGGTTCCCCGGCACGATGACGAGCCTGTGGCAGCGCTGGGGCCGGGCCGGCCGTACGCAAGGGGATGGGCGGTCCTGGTCGCCGGTCAGGACGCCCTCGACCAGTACTTCATGCGCGAGCCCGAGCGGCTGCTCTCGCGTGAGGTCGAAGAGGCGATCGTCGATCTGACCAACCCACACATCCTGCGAGGCCCACCTCTGTGCTGCCGCCTACGAGCAGCCGCTGAGCGAGCGCGATGAGACGTATTTCGGCGAAGCGGGCATGGCGCGTGCGGCGCAGCTTGCCGCGAGCGGCAAGCTGCGCCGCACCCCTGGCGGCGAGCTCGCGTGGTCACAATCCCACTCCCCGGCCCCGCAGGTCGGCTTGCGCTCGGCCTCGGCCGAGACGTTCGTGATCGTCGACGGCCGCGACGGCAGCGTGCTGGGTACCGTCGAGCGAGAGCGCGCCTTTCGCTCCACCCACCCTGGGGCCGTGTACCTGCACCTCGGCGAGAGCTACCTCGTCAGGCAGCTCGATCTGAGCTCGGCGACGGTGCTGGTCGAGACCGTTCAGCGGCTCCTACTACACGCAGGCCAAGGTCGAGAAGCACGTGGTCGTCGCGGGCGCCTCGCCGCCACGGCCGTTGAAGGCCGATGCGAGCCTCTTCTTCGGCACGATCGAGGTGACCGAGCAGGTGGTCGCCTATCAGAAACGCGACCTCGAGGGCGGCGAGGTGATCGACACTGTCTCGCTCGACCTGCCCGAGCAGGTGTTCACCACCGAGGCGCTCTGGTTCACGCTTGCCGCCCGGACTGCTGGCCGCCCAGGTCGACGAGGGCGCGCAGCTCGGCGCGCTGCACGCCGCCGAGCACACGTGCATCGCAGTCGTACCTTTGTATGCGATGTGCGACCGCTGGGACATCGGCGGCCTGTCGACCGCCTGGCACTGGCAGACCGACCTCCCCACGGTGTTCATCTACGACGGTCACCCGGGCGGGATCGGGCTGACGAAGCGCGCCTACGAGGCCTTCTACCAGCTCGCGGCCGACGCGGCGCTGCTGATCGACGAGTGCCCATGCGAGGCCGGATGTCCCTCGTGCGTCCAGAGCCCCAAGTGCGGTAACTTGAACGAGCCGCTGCACAAACAGGGGGCGCTCGCGCTGCTGCGCGCGATCACGCCCCGCGACGAAAGCGAGTTCTATGGGCGACAAGATCAGTGAAGCCTCTGTCGACCGCACGACCGTCGAGCCGCTGACCGCGGCCGACCTGCCGGAGCTCGAGCCACTGTGGCGGTCGCTGGTCGACCACCTGCGCGCGCTCGGCAGTCCTGTGCCGATCGTCGACCATGGCGAGTCGTGGCCGCGGCGCCGGGACCAGTACGCCGAGATGCTCGCCGACGATGCGTCGTTCGGCCTGTGCGTCAGACGCGCCGGTGTACCGATCGCCTACGCCATGGTGCACGTCGCCGAACCCGACCCCGTGTGGGACATGGGGCCACGCTTCGCCGAGCTGACCTCGCTGAGCGTCGCGCCGGGCGAGCGCGGCCGCGGCGTGGGCGGCCTCCTGCTCGACGAGGTCGATCGTGAACTCCTGGCGCGCGACATCGGCGAGTACGTCATCGGCGTCGACTCCGTCAACGACGGCGCGCGGCGGTTCTACGAACGTCGCGGGTTCAGGATCGGCTATCACCTGATGCACGGTCGGATCGGCACCGGCGGCCACGATGTCGCGTCCGGCGGTGCCGGCGACGGTGCCACCGATGATCACCCCGACACCGCTTCGCACGCCGAGGCCTGAGGTGACGGATCCGGTCTACGTGAGCGTGATCGGCGGCAGCGCGTGCTCTGACGAGGTCGCGGCGCTCGGCGAGCAGCTCGGAGAGCAGCTCGCCGAGCGCCGCTGCATCGTGGTCAACGGCGGCATGTCGGGCGTCATGGAGGCGGTCGCCCGCGGCGTGCGGCGCGGCGGCGGCACCTGCGTCGGCATCCTGCCGACGCTCGACCGCCGCGGCGCCGCCCCCGATCTCACGCTCTCGCTGTGCACCGGCATGGGCCACGCCCGCAACCTCGCCGTGGTCGCCAGTGGCGACGTCGTGATCGCCTTGGGCGGGTCGTGGGGCACGCTTTCCGAGATCGGCCTGGCACGATCCATCGGTCGCGAGGTCGTGCTGCTGCAGAGCTGGGGGGTCTCGCCGGCCGGACCGGACGCGACTCCAGAAGGACTGCACACTGTCGACGACCCTGCCGAGGCCGTCGAGCTGGCGTTGCGGCTCGTCGCCCGCGCCTGAACGCCGAGGGGCGGCGGGCCGTCCGGCCCGCCGCCCCCGCGCATCCTAGCGGCGCCGTTCGGCGCCGTCTCTCCGTTCGATCACCGAACGGTCAGCTTCGTGATGCCGATCTTCTGCTGGATGTTCCCGGCCACATCTGTCGCGTACAGTCGCAGGCTGTAGGTACCGCGCGCCAAAGGCGCCGGCATCTCGAACAGAAGGGACTTGTTGGTCGGGCGCCGACCCAGGTTCCAGGTGGCGACTGTACGGCCACTCGAGTTGCGCACGAGCAGCCTGACCGTCGCCAACCCGCAGCTCTTCGTGCCGTCGTTGATGCGGTAGCGATAGTCGAAGAACCCGCCCGCCCGCGCCGACAGCGAAGTCGACACCGCGAGTAGCGGCCTCAGGGTATCGACGCGCACCGTGATCGTCCCTGTCGCCTTGTTGAGCACGCCGTCGTAGCGCGTCTCCGTGATCACATGCACGCCGTCGTTGGTCTGGTCGAACACGCCCGGCACGTAGAGCGTCGAGTCGGTCTCCTTGACCGCCTTGTCGACCGAGAAACCCCAGCCGACGAAATGGATGTAGCTTTCGGGATCGACCGTCAACGGGACGAAGCCGCAGCCCTCCCCGTCGTCCGCGGTCGCCTTGACGGTGGTGACCGCCGCGTTTGTCCAACCCGCCTTAGCGTCATCGGCCAGGACCGGCGGGGCCGTGTCGACACCGTAGGGGACCGTGAGGTAGTCCTCGGCGTTGCCGACCTTGTCCTGGGCATAGGTGACGAGATCGTACTTGGCCACGGTGCTCTTCGGCGCCGCGACGCTGATCTGCGTCATGGCGACCGGCTGGCCCGCGACAATGCGGTAAGTCTTGTCGACCCCAGCTCCATCGTCGGTCGCGTGGAGGTTGATCGTCCGCGGGATGCTCGTCCAGTACCGGCCAGTGGCATCGCCCGGGATCTGGGCCCAGCCGTGGTTGAGATGGATGTCCGGCGATTCCTTGGGGAACACGGGAGCGCTGGTCGGTGCCCAGGTGTCGTTCTGGAAGACGTAGACGCGCCCGTTGGCGGGCGCGGCCGGGTCGTGTGCACCGACCACGAGGTCGACCACGCCATCGGCGTTCAGGTCGCCCGAGGTCAGACCCTCGACGGTCCCGCTGGGGATGGACAAGTCGAGTGCGTCCGCCAGCGCGCCCGTGCCGTCGCCGGCCATGATGCTGACGCCGGGGCCGGCGGTGTGCGGCGTGGTCGCAGCGACGTCGAGCTTGCCGTCGGTCGTGAAGTCCGCGACCACGATGCGTCCGGCACCGGACGCACTGGTGGCCGTGATCGCCGTCCCGAACCCGCCATTGCCGTTGCCGGGCAGCACGGCCAGGTTGCCGGCGTCGGCGCCGGCGACGAGGTCGAGCCGGCCGTCGCGGTTGAAGTCGCCGAGGCCGACGTCGCGCGGGGCGAAGGGCAGCGTGACGCTGCTCGCGGCGCCGAACGCGGCGGTGTCGTTGCCGAGCGCCACGGAGACGGTGGTGGCGCCGTGGTTCGCGACCGTGAGGTCGGGGCTGCCGTCGCCGTTCAGGTCGCCCAGCGCGAGCCCATCGGGCTGCGAGCCGACGGCGACGTCGACGTGGGCGGCGAAGCCGCCCGCGCCGTCGCCGAGCAGCACCGAGACGCTGTTGCCGGCGGCGTTCGAGGTGAGCAGGTCGAGGTTGCCGTCACGGTTCACGTCGCCCGTGATCACGCGGACCGGTCCGGCTCCGGTGGCGTAGGCGACTGCAGGGCCGAGCGCGCCGCCCGGCTGCCGCAGGGCTACCCGGACTACGTTGCCGGCCGTATCGACGACGGCTGTATCGAGCAGTCCGTCATGGTTGAAGTCCGCGACGCAGACGTCGTCGCCGGCCAGCTCGGCGGTCGCGGACGAGAACGGCGCGACCTTGCCGATCGCATCGATGCCCGCCGACTGGAGCAGCGACTGGGTCGAGACCAAGTCGGGCAAGCCGTCGGTCACGCCACCGGGACCGGACACGTCGGCGATCGCCATCGCCTTGAACTCGTTCGCGCCAAGGTCGGTCTGCACGGCCGGCTCGAACGCCGCGCCGTGACGGATAGGCCACGTCTTGCGCAGCACTGACATCCGGTCGCTGCCGTAGTCGGCGACGAGCAGATCCGCCGCGCCGTCGCGGCTGACGTCGGCGGCGCAGAGAGCTCCGGGGCGGTCACCCGCGGCATACGTCGCCACGGTCTGGTCTGCAGCAGCGAGCTCCCAGAACGGCGTGCGATAGCGGCTGAGCGCGACCTTGATCACGTCCGAGCCGGGCACGGAGGCGACGATGTCGGGGACGGTGTCGCCATTGACGTCGGCGAACACCATGTCACCGGGGTTGCCGAAGCCCGACCAGACCGGCGACTCCTTGTCCGTCCCGACGACAAAGCTGCGCGCGCCCACCGCGGACTGACGCAGCACCCAGATCTCGTTGATGGTCCAACTCGCACCCACGATCTCGGTGAGGCCGTTGTGGTCGTAGTCCCCCACGTACAGCGCCATCGGACCATCCGGCACGCTGCACGGGGACGACGCGGTGAAGCCGCCGTTCCCATCGCCGTACCAGATGCCCAAGTTGTCGGTGAAGTCGGGGAAGCGCCGGAAGTACGTGGCGAAGACGATGTCGAGCTTGCCGTCCCCGTCGGCGTCGACGATCGCGATCTCCCGCGGCCCTTCGTTCAGGAACGGCGCCACACCGGAGATCGGATGGGTCGTCGCGGTGAAGACGCCGGGGGCCGCCTGGGTGAGGATCGAGATGCTGGCCCCGCCGTAGTTCGTGACGGCCAGCTCGAGCCGGCCGTCGGTGTTGAGATCGCCGGCGGCGAGCCGGATCGGCTCGTTGCCGACGGTGACGGTCTGCGGGGCCTCAAAGTCGCCGGCGCCATTGCCCAGAAGAATCGTCACCGAGTTGGACCCGTAGTTGGCCACCGCCACGTCCTGCTTGCCGTCGCCGTTCAGGTCGGCGGCGAGCACGTCGACGGGCTCGGCCCCGACCTTGAACGTCTTGGCGGCCTGGAACGTGCCGTCGCCCTTGCCGAGCAGCAGCGAAACGGTGCCGGCCGCTTTGTTGGCCACCACGGTGTCGAGCTTGCCGTCGCCGTTGAAATCAGCCGTCGCGACGGCGCGCGGGCGGTCGCCCACCGCGAACATCGCGGGGCCTGCGAACTTCGGCGTGACCGCCAGCGCAGCCGACGCGGTCGCGCCCAACACGACGAGCATCACGGCGAACGCCGCCGGCAGTGCCGCACGTAGGCGGGGAATGCGGTTTGATGGATTCATGCTCGACCCCTCCAGGATGGGTTGGCTCCCTGTTCATCCTCGCGGGGATCGGCGGTGGCCGGACTCGTCGATGAGGGCCCAATAGGCGCGCGTATCCCCCGTTCAATCTCTATTCGACAAGTTGGGCTTGTATCCTGAGAGGGAAAGTCGCGGTGAGGCGTCGTCAGACGCCTCAGGAGTCTAGTTCGTCTTGCTGGGGCTCGGCTTGGGCTTGGGCGACGAGCTGCCCGAACCGGACGGCGACGGGCTGGGTGACGATGAGGGCGTGGACTTGCTGCCCCACGAGCAGCACCTCGGGCACCATCGAGTAGACGCTCTTGAAGACGTCGTTCCAGAGCAGCTTGCCGCCGGCGTCGTAGACCTTGCGGAAGCAGTCGATGCTCTGCCGCTCGACGCCCGGCGTGTCGACCTTGGTCTTGCCCTTGCGCCAGCGTCGGATCCTTCTTCTTGTCGATGGCGAAGGGCACGAAGTCGTACCAGGCGCTGGTCGACGAGACGACCTTGCGGTGCAGCGGCGCGCTGTAGAGCGAGACGGTCAGCGAGTAGCCCGTGAACGATCGTCTTCACGAGGATCCAGTTCGGGGTGTCGTTGCGGAACTTGAGGTCGTAGGAGCCGTAGCTCACGGTGGCGTCGCGGCCCAGCGGGTAGTGCGAGATGTAGAGGCTGTGGTTGTGGCGCTCGACGATCTGCAGGCCGGCGTCGAAGGCGGCGTTGAAGACCGTCGTCGAGACCTGGCACATGCCGCCGCCGATCGAGTCCTCGAGCTTGCCGTTGATGATGGTCGGCGCCATCTTGAAGCCCTTGGCGGCGGTGCGCTCGCCGGTCGTGGCGTTGACCGAGAAGATCTTGCCCGGCGCGATCAGCGCTGTTGTTGAGCAGCGACGAGCCGAGGCCCACGTTGTTCAGGCGGTTGGCGGTGCCCGCCGACGCCACGTCGTGTAGGTGCCGATCCGGCGCGTGATGTTCATGGCCTTGGCGTCGGCGTAGCTGCAGCGTCGGGCGGGGCCTTGCCGATGACGAGCTGCAGCCGTGCGGTCTGCCGCCCGACGCGGCGCCGCCGCCTCGATGTTGCGCGATCGTCTTCTCGGGCACGACGCCGTAGCCCGGCTGTGCCGCGCTTGACCCTGACGTGCGTGCCGTCGATCGGCGAACGAGGCGTCCTTGCCGGGCTTGCCGATCTGCGCCGTGATGTAGTCGAAGTAGCCGCTGCGTGACCGGCGAGTCGAAGGTGACGCGCAGACGCGGCTCGGACGTCTCTGCGGCACGAAGGCCAGGTACTGACCGAGCGTCGGCCCGGGAGATCGTCCAGGAGTGGTCCTGATCGGCGAGCGTGAGCGGCCCGGCCAGCCAGGCGCGGGCCGTGTCGGCGGCCTGTCTGGGCGTCGGCGGTCGAGACGTGCGGCGCGACCGTGACTACCGGCAGCGCGGCGCTCGCGCGGCCGCCCACGATCACGATGTGGCCGAGCAGGCGAAGGACGGCCGCGCGGTCGACCGCGCGGCCGTCCTTCGCCTGCCGCACCTGGGGCTGTCCGGCGGCGATGCGGACCGCGCCCTCGATCGGTTTGATGTCGACCGCACTGCGCGATCGCGTCGAGCTGCTCCTTGACGAGCGGCTCGTCGAAGACGATCGGCGGCTGCACGTCGCGGTGTGAGAGCCACAGCGAGAGGCGCGCCAGCCCTGCGCGACCACATTGCCGCGGCGCGTGGCCAGGTAGGCCGCCCGCGCCGCTGCGCGCGCGTCGAGTCGCGCGCGCAGCTCGCTCGAGGTGAGCGACCACGAACGGCCCTTCCAGGTGAGCTGAGCGTGCCGCCCTTGGGTGATACGTGGCGCAGCTTCTGCACGGCCTGGTTGACCGTCAGACCGCCGACGTCGACTCCGTAGACCCTGACGTTGCGGTGGATCGCGCCGCGCCCAGTGGCCGCGTCGATACCCACCACGCCGAGCATGAGGGCGACCGCCACCAGCACCACGATCAGCACGATGCGGCCCCTGCGGCCGCCCCCGCCCCCGAAGACCTTGCGGAACGGCCAAGCCACAACGGCCGCGACCAGCGCCACGAGCACGACGACGAGCGGCTCCTTCTTCTTCCGGCGCCGGGGCTGGCGGTTCGGCGAGTGGCTGGGCTGCCCGTCAGAGGGGGGCCTGTGGGGTTGGTAGCTCATGCGCCCACTATTGTAGCCGCAGGAACGCCGAGCGCGAGGGCATTGTCCTGCGGCGAGCGACGCTATTGTCACCCTCTCGCACCTCAAGGGACGGCGGACATCGATCTTCGGCTGGTATAGTGGAGACACGCTCATGGGGGGTACCACGAGTCCATCTTCACGCCGCCGGAGGTCAGGTAGCCGGCACTCCTGCGTTCGTCGCCGCCAAGATCGCGACGCCCGACGTGGGACGCGCATCCATCCGTCCTGAGGTGCTCGACCGCCTCGCGGCGGGCGCGCGCAAGCGTCTGGTCGTTGGCGCGCGCCGGCCGGCTACGGCAAGACGGCGGCGTCGCCGAGGCCGCTCGCGGTTCGGCTGGCAGCGCCGTCTGGTACAAGACTCGACGTTCTCGACCACGACCCCGCCGTCCTCGTCGCATCGCTCGTGCAGGGCAGTGCGATGAGCGCGTCGCCGGACTTCGGCGACATCCTCATCGAGCGGTTCGCCGAAGTTCGCGCGACGGCCCGATGTCCCGGCCGAGATGGTCGCGCTCCTCGTTTCGAGCTGACGATGAGGTCGACGATGAGCTGCACATCGTCCTCGACGACTACCACCAGGCCGTCGTCGAGCCGAGCTCAACCAGAGTCTCGACTACCTGCTTGCCAACCTGCCCGGCCACGTCCACGTCGCGCTGCTCACGCGCTTCCGCCCGGCCGTGGCCACGGCCCGGCTCAAGCTCGACGACCAGGTGGCTGAGGTCGCCTTCGAAGACCTGCGATTCGACGCCGGGCAAGTCGCCGAGATGTCGGCACCAGGACGGGTCCGTGTTCAGCCGACTGATGAGGCCGAGCGACTCTTCGATCTCACGGAAGGCTGGCCGGCCAGCCTCGTCCTCGTCTGCCGCGCCCTCGAGTGGACCGACCTCGGCTCGATCGAGCACGCGCCTCGGCGATCCGCGGCTCACGAGCGACGTCTTCTCGTATCTCTCCGAAGAGGCGTTCCGTCGCGAAGACGCCGATACGACCGCGTTCCTCGCTCGCACGTGCTGCCTCGATTCGATGACCGCCGAGCTCGCGGTGAGGTCGCCGGCGCAGACGACGCGCAGCGTCTGCTCGAACGTCTCGTCGCCCACAACGTGTTCACGTTCGTCGACAACGCAAGCGGCACGTACCGCTATCACCACCTCTTCCGGGACTACCTTCGGCAGAAGTACGTGCAAGAGCAGGGACCGCAGGCGTTCCGCGCCCTGCAGCTGCAAGACCGCAGCGGCAGTCGAACACGCCGGCGACCCCGAAAGCGCGATCGAGCTGTACTTCGCCGCCAACGAGCCCGACGAGGCGCTCGCCGTCGTGTCGCGAAGCGGCGAGCTCGTCACCGACAACTGCCGGTTCGACGCACTCAAATCGTGGCTCGAACGACTCCCGCCTGGCATGGACAGACAAGACCCGTGGGGATTCTTCCTGATGGGCCAGCTGGCGCTCCGCGAGGGGCGCGGCGACGACGCTCTGACCGAGCTCCGCCGCGCCCAGGTGATGTTCGACGAGCGCGACGACAGATGGGGCCGCTACCACACTCTCAGCTCAATCGAGGCGATCCACTTCTGGAAAGGTGACTTTCGTGGAGCAGCGCGCTTCTGCCGCAGGGCACTCAAGGCGACTGTGACGAGTCAGCAGAAGGTGCACACTCTCATCAGTCTTGGCTCTGCCAATGTTTACATGGCAAGATGGAATGCGGCTGAGCGACTCTGGGACGAAGCCGAGGGAATCGCTGACGCCAGCTGTGCGGGCGAGCTTGCCAGAGTGGCTGCTCTCCGCGCTCATGCGGCAGCGCTGCGTGGGAATGCGGTTGGAGCATACGAAGAACTTGCCCCCGTGCTCGAACGCGCTACCAAGTCACGCTATCGCATTCTCGAGGCGGAGGTGTTGAGTACACTTCTTGACATTGCCATCTGTCTCGGATTCTACCCGCAGGCCGAGCAGTTCGCCGCAGCCCATCGCCAGCACTGCGCGCGCTATGGGCTCGACCACCTGACGCACATGCCGGATGACAGCATGGCTCAGATCCACGAAGCGATGGGAGATGTCGAGCTCAGCACCGCTTGTCTGTCCGAAATATGCCAAAGAAGCATGGTCCAAGAGGATCAGTGGTCACTCGTCTGGTCGCTCGTGCACCTCTGCGAAGTCCATCGACGCGCGGGCAATGCCGAGGAGTCCCTGCGATACAGCGGGCAAGCAGGAGATGTGGCTCGTGGCGCCTCTCCACTCCTGGTGGTCCTCGCAAACGCTAACCACTGCTATTGTCTCGAGGCAACGGGAGCCGTGGGCGGCGGCTCGCTGGACGCTGTTCGAAGACAAGCAGAGGAAATCGAGTTTCGAATAGTTGCCCTTCAGTGCCAGTTCTGGAGCGCAGTAGTTGAGTGGCGAAGAGGAGACGTAGACCAGGGTCTAGCGATACTCCGGCGGTGCGTTCCACAACAGCTTCGACTTGGGCACATCCACTTCCTCACCCAAGAACTTGCGTCTGATCCGGAGATTGGGTTCGCGTTGCTCGACGACCGTGCGTTCGCAGGTCAGCGTCCTGCACTCATTCGGGCACTCTCGAGTGGCCCGAGGTCCGCGCAGCTCCTTGAAGACGCAATTGAGCGCGGAGAGGACCTGGCCTGCGACACTCTCGCTCACGGTCTCGAGAACCTTCCCAAACACCAAGTCGCTCGCATCGTTGCCAAGGCGAAGCGACACAAGTCGGCCGCCGTGCGTCGCGCCGCCTGGGCGCTGCGGCCGCAAGATCGGGGCGGCGGAGTCGGCGCCACGAATGTCCTGAGCCGCCGCGAGATGCAGGTCATCCAGCTCATGGCCAACGGAGAAAGGAATGCAGAGATCGCGGAGAAGCTCTATCTCTCCGAGACGACCGTCAAGACGCACGTGAACCACATCTTCACGAAGCTGGCGGTCGTCGACCGGGTCCAGGCCGTGCTTTGGTATCGCGAAAGTTTCGGCCCGGACAATGGCCAAAATACACCCTTGGGTTGATTCCAGAATCGTCGTCCATGACTAGCCTCATCGTGGCAAACGACCAAGTGAGGGGTCATGGAATCGACAACGTCCATCGTCTTTGTCGAATCGGAGCGTATGAGCCAACGTAAGCGGACGGTCATCGAGATGCTGCGCGAGAATCCCGGATTCGTTTCGGGACAAGCCATCAGCAATTCGCTCGGGATCTCGCGAAACGCGGTCCACAAGCACGTCAACTCGTTGCGGGCCAGCGGCTACCGCATCCTCGGGATCTCCCGGCGGGGCTATAGGCTTGAAGAGGAACCCCGACGCCTCGTCATGCCGATCGTCGCCAAGCTGGCCCAGGGCTATGTCTTCGGCAAGGCCTTTCGCTACTACGAAGAAACAGAATCGACCAACCTCGAGGCCAAGCGCCTGGCAGCCGAGGGCGCGCCCGAGGGCACTGTCGTGGTGGCCGAGACGCAGACCGCCGGGAGGGGCCGCATGGGGCGTCGCTGGAGCTCGCCGCCCGGCAAAGGGCTCCTCTTCTCCGTCGTCCTGAGGCCCAACCTGCCGATGCCCGAGGCGCACCTGCTCACCCTCACTGTCGGCAATGCCATGGCCGAGGCGATCGAGGCGCAGGTGAAGGTGCCCGTGCACCTCAAGTGGCCCAACGACTTGATCGTCTCGAACAAGAAGGCCGGCGGGATCCTGCTCGAGGTGTCGGGTGAGCAAGACAAGGTCGACTGGGTCATCGCAGGCATCGGAGTCAACGTGAACGTCGATTTCTCCGATCTGCCGGTTTCGCTGCGGCGAACCGCGATCTCTCTGAAAATGGCGACCGAGAAGACTGTGGACCGGACGGTGCTCCTCGCGCGCATGCTGCAAACCCTGGAGAAGGCGTACCTCGACTGCCTGACCAACGGGTTCGACCGGTCGCTCCGTGAGTTCCGCGAGCGTGACTACCTGCTCCATCGCAGCGTGAGCGTCCAGACTCGCGAGGGACCCGTGGTCGGCGAAGCCGCCGGCATCGATGATCGAGGCGCCCTACTGCTCGAGCTGCCTGATCGCCACATCAGGCGATTCCATTCCGGTGATGTGACACTCCACCAGTAAAGGCCGCAAGGAGGCCGGGGCGGGGGCTTTGACAGACCCCCACCCCGGCCTCTACATTGTCAGCTCCCGCAGGCCGAACTGGAGTTGATGATTCCCCTCCCCACTCGCGACCTTGTCATCGCGGCGCTGTTCGCCGCGCTGATCTCCATGGGAGCCCTCGTCTCGATCCCCATGGTCGGGCCGGTGCCTCTGACGTTTCAGGTCTTCTTCGTGCTTCTCAGCGGCCTGGTGCTCGGGGCGCGGCTTGGGGCCCTCAGCGTCGGCGTCTACCTGGTCGTCGGCCTCGTGGCGCCGGTCTATGCGCAGGGTTCGTCGGGTCTCGGCGCCCTCGCCGGGCCGGCTGGCGGCTACTTGATCGGCTTCGTGCTCGCGTCGTACCTCGTCGGCGCGCTGGCCCAGCGGTTCCGCCCAGGCGCCCTGGTCGGCTTGGCGGCGACCGCTTTGACGGGCCTGCTGCCGATCTATGTGCTCGGTGCGAGCTGGCTTGCCTGGAGCCTCGGGACCTTCAACCTCCACACGGTCCTTTGGGCAGGCATCGCCCAGTTCGTGCCTGGTGATGTCGCCAAGGTATTGCTGGCCGCGGTCGCGGCCCGGGCTCTGCTCAGCCTGCCGCTGGGTCTTCCTGTGATCGCGCGGTCGCACTGACGTCGGCAAACGGCTCGCCGCGCAGGCCCAGGCTGAGCCGGCCGCGCTGGTATTCGTCCCTGAAGTCGGTAACGGTGCCGTTGCGGTAGGCAAGGTCCTTGTCTCGGAGGATCTGGGCGAGGACCTCGACATAGCGCTCGTCGAGCACCGTTCCGGACATCGTCCGCAGCTCCTTGAGGGCTTCGAACGAGCTCAACGCGCTGCGATAGGGGCGGTCGGACGTCATGGCATGATAGGTGTCGGCCACGGCGAGGATCTTGCTGGCATCCGGTATCTCTGAAGCCCGCAGTCCGGCCGGGTAGCCGCTGCCGTCGAGCCGCTCGTGATGGTGGCGCACGATGTCGGCAACGTTCTGGTAGGCCGCGAGGTGCGAAAGTACCTCGGCTCCCTTCTCGGGGTGCTGGTGGATGTACCCCCACTCCTCGTCGTCGAGCTCGCTGTCCTTGCGCAGGATGGCATCGGGCGTGCCCACTTTACCGAGGTCGTGCAGAAGCCCCGCCAGGTGCAGCTCCTCCGCTTCATCCTCACTCATGCCGACCATCGACGCCATGTCACGGCAGTACATGGCGACGGCCGCTGAGTGGTTGGCTGTGTACTCGTCCTTGCTGTCGAGCAACACGACCATTGCCGCCGCCAGGCCAAGGTTCATCTCGAGGTACTTCTGCGTCAGCTCCTGCTGTGTGGCCACGTGCTCGCGCTCGCGCACGAGCAGCTTGAACATGTACTGGCTGGCGAAGAGCGGGATGAAGAGGAGGACGACGGCGATGATGCCGGCCTCGGCATAGAGTGCAGCGATCGTCAGACCAAGGCCAGTCAGTACGGCGAGAGACTGGAAGAACAGTCGCATCTCTTCGTTCCAGAAGGTGCCGATTCCAACCCCGTACTTGACGTAGGCGCCGACGCTGGTCAAGCCGTCATTCAGGATCTCGAAAGCAGCGGCAGTAAGGGCGCCAGCGACAAGCAACCCCAACGACACATGATCCGTGGAGGCGCTTAGAGCATGCGATGAGGCCGTGAACACAAGTGACGCGAGAAGAGTCGACAGGCCGAGGTTCGCGGCATTGTAGACCACGACCTCTCGGGAATCCTCGCGCCAGGCTCCCCACACGCCGACCACGAAGGCGATCACCATGGCCGGAAGCCCGCCCACAAACATGATCGAGATGACGATGACCAGGCCGGTTGCGGCGACCGTGACCCGATCCCGCATGTAGACGGACATCTCCTCGGCGACAACAGCGAGGATCGCCAGCACAACGGCGTCACGCAAATGGCTGGAGGTCAGGTCGGAAGGGGTCGTCAGGTATGCGGCAATCAGAAAAGCGCACGCCGCGGCAAAGCCAAGCAAGGCGGCGAGCGCCCGGAAATTACGAGCCTTGTCAGGCAACTTGACCCCGCACCATCGGTTATGCCGCTACTATCGGCAGCAACCGACCGATGCTGTAGGCCGAATCGGAACTGCCTGGACTAGTGAATCTTGCTGGTGCCGCCAGAGGCGAGCGCGACGACCAGTGACGTGAGCATGTTTTCGAGCTTCTTCATTGCTAACCTTGTCTTCTCTAGTGAAGTTTGGTGGACATGCGGATCATCAGAATCCTCCTGCGCTGGACCTGCATTGCCGGACGTAGCTAGGCGTTGAATCCTAAAGTTCTGTGTCAACCTGCCGATAACTAAAGGTTGACGATTGCCTGTGAGCAGGATGGTATACACGCACCGTGAGTGTGTGCAAGTCCCAATACGCAAAATCGTACGTGACCGTCGGGGTCTTCTTGTCAAATCTGGCAACGCTTCTCGGGCCGACAATGGGTATGAGCCGAAGGCCGGCTCGATGACGGTCGCGGACGCGACCCTCCCCCGCTCTCTAGGGCGCAACGCCAATTTCCTCTTGCTACTCGGCGGACAGTTCGTTTCGCAGATGGGCGACCGGCTGGCGATGGTGGCGTTCCCCTGGCTGGTCTACACGACGACGCACTCGGCGCTGTCGACGGGAGTCGTGCTGGCGCTGTTCACACTCCCGTACGTGCTCTTCGGCGCGATCGCGGGCGGCGTGCTCGACCGCGTTGACAAACGCGGTGTCATGATCGCCGCCGACATCGTCCGCGGCGGGCTCGTCCTGGCTGTGCCGGTGGTCGCCGCCCACTCGACGGCGGGCGTGTTCGCGCTGGCGTTCCTGACGTCGTGTGCGACGGTCTTCTTCGACCCCGGGCTGATGGCGCTGGTGCCAGACATCGTGCCGAAGCCCGACTTGCTGCGCGCCAACTCGGCGTTGACTGCGAGCAACCACCTGACCGAGATCGTGGGCTACTCGGCAGCGGGCTTCGTCGTCTACTACCTCTCGACCGGGACGACCTTCCAGGTCGACGCCGCCACCTTCGGCGTCTCCGCCCTGACGCTGCTCGCGATGACGATGGGGCGGCGCGGCGAAGGGGCGCAGCCCGGCGCGCCGCCCGCCGGCGGCCTGCTCCCGCGAGCCGGATTCTGGCACGAGATCCGCGAGGGCATCACGTTCCTCATGCGTCACGTCGGCCTGCGCGCCAACACGCTGCTCAGCATCGTCGCGGCCGCCGGTGTGGGCGCCTTCTATCCGCTCACGTTCCTGCTCGCCGCCGAACGCTTCCAGGGGACGCGCGCCTTCGGCTTCATGGAGGCGGCCATCGCGGTGGGCTATCTCTCCGGTTCGGTGCTCGTCGGCGTGTTCGCACGACACGTGCGCAAGGGCCTGGCGATCACCATCGGGCTGATCGTCATGGGCGTTTGCTACGCGCTGCCCTGGGCGCTTCACTCGCTGCCGCTCATCATGGTCGACTTCGTCGTGCTGGGCTTCGCCAACTCGGGCGTGCTCATCTCGATCGACACCTACATCCAGGCGACCGTGCCCGAAGAGCTGCGCGGGCGCGTGTGGGGCGTGCGCTTCACGCTCACGCAGGGCGTGTACGCCCTGGGCGTCCTGAGCGCTGGTGCGCTGGCCGCCGGTGTCGGCCTAGGGCCGCTCTTCGGCCTTTGCGGGCTCATCCTGATCGTGCCGGCGACCATCGGGCTGTTGGTGCCCGCGGTGCGCGACGTCTGACTGGGGAGATCTGACCGAGAGACCGACGCGGGCGGCAGCGTGGCCCGGGAGGGGTCGGGGCCTCGTGATAGCCTAGCGACAGTGTCTGGGCGGGCGGCGGCGAACGCCGCCGCCCGCCCGATTCATCGTGGAGGAGCCGTTGACCCCGCCGCCCGACACCAGCACCCGACCCCCCGGGCGCCCCACCGACTGGGGTCAGCTCGCGCTGATCAGCTTCAGCTCGTTCATCGTCTGGACGGGGTTCGGCGCCATCCTGCCGTACCTGCCGGTCTTCCTCAAGGAGCAGGCACACGCCCAGATGTGGCTGATCGGCCTCATCGCGGCGATGTACTACGGCGGCACGTTCGTGTTCTCGTCGCCGCTCGGGCGCCTGAGCGACCGCATCGGCCGCAAGCCGGTGGTCGTCGTCGGCATGTTCCTCTACGCCCTCGCGACGCTGCTGTTCGTGAGCACGACCAACGCCTGGTGGTTCATGGCCTTCCGACTCTGTGAAGGCATCGGCGCCGCATCGGTCGGGCCCGGCCGCCAGCGCCTTCATCGCCGACATCAGCAACGAAGACACCCGTGGCCGCTCCTACGGGTTCCTGACCAGCGCCCAGTTCGGCGGGCTAGTGGTGGGTCCCGCCCTGGCGATCGTACTCAACACGCTCGGCGGCGGCGGCAGGTCGGGCTTCTACACGATCTTCATCGTGGGCAGCGCGATGACGCTGGCCATGGCGGTCCTGCTCGCCCTCTTCCTCAAGGAGCCCGCGCACGTTACCGCGCGCCGCAAGCAGAGCGTCGAACGGCCGACCTATCGTTCGCTGCTGACCCCTCCGGTGGTCGCGTTCCTCATCGTGGCATTCACGAGCCACTTCGCGATGGGCGGCTGGGAGGTCCTGTGGAGCATCTGGCTGCGTCACCTTGGGGCGAGCATGAAGTACGTGAGCGCGACCTGGATCGTGTTCTCGGTACCCATGCTGTTCTCGTTTCTGGGCGGCATGCTGGCCGAGAAGGGAAACCGGTTCCGCTGGATGTTCGCCGGCTATGCGTTCTCGGCGTGCTCGTGGATCGTCTACGGCTTCACGCGCAACCTCGGGATCTTCATGCTCTTCAACGCCCTCGAGGGCATCGCCGTGGCGGTCGCCATGCCCGCGAAGCAGGCGTTCCTGGTGCAGGTCAGCCCGCGGCGATGGCTGGGGACGGTGCAGGGCATGGAGCAGACCTCGATGCAGCTGGCCGCATTCATCGGCACGCTCTCGGCGCCGCTGCTCTACGGGTGGATCAGCGGCTACGCCATCGGCGTCGGCGGCTTTCTCGCGCTGGCAGGGCTTGCGGTGGCGGCGCCGATCCTCGGGCGCGAGTGGCGGCGCATCGTTGCGAGTGGCGAGGCGCTCAGCCTCGCAGAGGCTGAGCGCCTCGCCTCGGCTCCGCACGTCGCGCGAGCAGACGACGAGCTTGTCACGACCGTGTAGGTCGGCGCCCTCTGCCGTTTGAAGTCGCTGCCGTTGCGGAGTAACGTGTGCGCTAGTCCTCTGCCGCCGACAAAGCGAGTCCGATGCTGAGAAAGATCCGCCCCGCCAGCGGCCCACGGCGAACGATCATCGACTACGGCCTCACCGCCGTGGTCGCCATCGCCATGGCGCTCGTCGTCCAGTCCTTTCTGGTCAAGCCATACCTCATCCCCTCGACCTCGATGGCCAACACGCTCGTCCCGGGCCAGCGCGTGCTCGTCGACCGCATGGTCTATCGCTACCGCTCGGTCCACCGCGGCGACATCATCGTGTTCCGCCGCCCGGCGCCGCCCAACGACATCCTCATCAAGCGCGTCGTCGGCCTGCCGGGCGACATGCTCGCCAGCGCAGGACGGTCACCTGTTGGTGAACGGCGTGCGCATCAGCGAGCCGTACGTCGACAAGGTCGCACGGCGTAGCCGAGCCGACCGATCCCGCCGACGCCTTCTCAGGCGGCCAGCCAAGCGCGCCGTGGTCGCTCGAGGCGCCGCTTCACGGTGCCGCAGGGTCAGTACTTCGTGATGGGCGACAACCGCACCGACTCGTGCGACAGCCGGTACTGGGGCACGGTGCCGCGCAGACGACATCATCGGGCGTGCCTTCTTCACCTACTGGCCGCTGGCGCGCTTGGGCAACCTCTAGCGTTCTCGAGCGATGCAAACGGGGCGGGGGCGGCTTTCAGCCGCCCCGCCCCGTCCCCATTCGGGCGGTCACGTGAGCTCGGCGTGCGGTCAGGCCGCCCGCGGTCGGTGCGATCTGTGTTGGGGGCTCGCCTTCGCCGCCGCTCGTGCCCGAGAGCAGCTCCTCGGGGTTCTCCTCCCACGGGATCATGGCGTCGACGGTCTCCATCTTCCGCGCGAAGTACGGCCTGGAGCGCTTCGAGAACACGTTGAAGAGGACCATGCCGACGACGCCGGTCACGAGGAAGCCCGGCGCCGATGACGAAGGGCGGGCCGACGCCGAACCACGACGTGCCCGAGGCCGAGTTCGCCGGATACCAGAGCGAATCGAACGACGCGATCAGCACCCAGGTCAGGATGGCCGCGCCGAGCAGCGGGAACACGAGCAGCAGCACCGTGTTCTTCCAGTTCTCGAACACGTGATGCCGGTAGAACAGCGGCACCGCGTAGCCGTTGATGCCGTAGTAGAAGGCGATCGCGATGCCGAGCGCCGCGATCGAGTCGGCCAGCACGTTCTGGCTGAGCAGGGTCAGGCCCACGTACCAGACGATCGAGAGGACGCCGTAGATCGCCGTCCCCCAGACGGGCGTCTGTGAAGCGCGGGTTGATGCGCGACCAGACGCTGGGGATCGCCCTGTGCGCGGACATCGACAGCGTGGTGCGGGCGCCCGGCAGGATCGTGGTCAGCGTCGACGCCGTCGCCGAGGTCAGCACGACGGCGATGAGCAGCTTGTCGAGGCCAGACCCGAGCACGGCGTTGCCGAGCGGGCTCAGGATGTCGCTGGAGTTGTTGCCGAGGTACGCCGGCCCGTGGAAGGCCTGCGCCGCGGTGGTGACGAGCACGTAGATGAACACGAGTGCCAGAGTGCTCAGGACGGCCGCGACACCCGGCGTACGTCGCCTTACCTCGGTCTCCTCGTTGACCGACACGGCCGTGTCCCAGCCCCAGTAGATGAAGAGGCCGAGAAGCACACCGCTAGCAAGGGCGCCCAGACCCATGTTGGGGACGAACCAGGACACTGCGGGGTGGACCGAGTCGGCGGGAGGTGAGCTCCCGTACACCTTGGTGAGTGCGACCACCGAGAAGATGACCAGCATGATGTACTCGAAGCCCAGCAGGAACCACTGGACTCGGGCCGAGATCTCGATGCCGATGGCGGTGACGACGCTCATGATGATGAGGAAGGCGACGCCTACGAACGTGACCCAGAACAGCGAGTTCGCCAAGCTGTTCGCGCCGATCAGCAGGAAGAAGTACGTGCCGGTGATCTGAGCCAGGCTCGCCATGACGATGATGTCGGCGGCGACCATGACCCAGCCGGTCACCCAGCCCGTCCTCGGGCCGATGGACCGCGCGACCCAGCTGAAGGTCGTGCCGCAGTCGGGGTCTGCTTTGTTGAGGTAGTAGTAGGATCGAGGCGATCAGGATCATCGGGATGAACGACACGATCATGATCGCCGGCGACTTGAGGCCGACGCCCGCGACGACCACGATGAGTCCGAGGGTGACGGCAAGGCTGTACGCTGGTGCCGTCGAGGCGACGCCGATGACGATGCTCGAGACCATGCCGAGCGCGTTCGACTTCAGGCCCTTGGCGCCGCTCAGGGGAACGGTCCAGCGGAACGCTGCCGTCGGGCTTCGGCTCGGGAAGCGGAACAGTTGCCGATGAGCTTGCCAACATCCCCTCCTTTCCTGCGCGGAGGGCGGAGCTCCTCCGCGGCACCTGTGCGTGCACCTGGCCTGGCCCGAATCGCTTGGCCAAGCTGGCAGGTGTCTAGAACGAGATTTGCCCCTGTGCGTAGTGATAAAGCGGTGCGGTTTGTTAAGGATTGTGAAGGCGAAGCCGTGCTGCGGCGCAAGCCGAGACACGACGGTCGAACGTTGGGAGTCAGGGCCGCGGTAGCGCCGGATCTCGCGTAGAGCGTGTCGCGCTGCACCGGCGTGAAGCCGGCGGCGGCGATGAGCCGCACCATCTCCTCGACCGAGATGGTGTGGCTCACGCCGGCGGCCCGCACGACGTTCTCCTCGATCATCGTCGAGCCCATGTCGTTGGCGCCGAAGGCCAGTGCGACCTGGCCCAGCTTCGAGCCCTGGGTGACCCACGAGGCCTGGATGTTGGCGACGTTGTCGAGATAGACGCGGCTGACGGCCAGCATCCGCAGGTAGTCGCAGCCGGTGGCCGGCAGGTGGCCTTCCTGCGAGGGCCGTGTTGCCGGCCTGGAAGGTCCAGGGGATGAAGGCCGTGAAGCCGCCGGTCTCGTCCTGCAGGTCGCGGATGCGGCGCAGGTGCTCGACGCGCTCGGCCGGCGTGTCGAGCGAGCCGAACATCATGGTCGCCGTCGTCTTCATGCCCAGCCGTGCGCCTCGCGCATGACGTCGAGCCAGCGCCGCGTGCCGATCTTGTGCGGGACTGATCTCGCCGCGCACGCGGTCGACGAGGATCTCGGCGCCGCCGCCGGGCAGCGAGTCGAGCCCGGCGGCCCGCAGGCGGCGCAGCGTCTCGGCCACGGTCAGGCCGCTGAGCTCGGCGATGTGCGCGATCTCGGGCGGCGAGAGCGAGTGGAGGTGGATCGGGTAGCGCTGCTTGATGTCGGAGAAGAGCTTCTCGAACCAGCAGACGTCGAGGTCGGGGTGCAGGCCGCCCTGCATCATGATGGCGCGTGCCGCCCAGCGCGAGCGTCTCCTCGATCTTGGCGGAAGATCGTCGTCCTCGCCCAGCAGGTAGCCCTCGCCGCTGCCCGGCGTCTTGTAGAAGGCGCAGAAGCGGCAGCCCGAGACGCAGTAGTCGGTGTAGTTGATGTTGCGGTCGACGATGAAGGTGACGTCGTTGGTCGGAGTGGAGGCGGCGGCGGACCGCGTCGGCCGCCGCCCCGAGCTCGAGCAGATCGCCGTGCTCGAGAAGCTCGAGCGCCTCGGCGTCGTCGAGGCGGCCGCGAGGCTGCAGGTCACCCATCAGGCTCGTCCTTCAGCCGCAACTGGAACCTGACGACGGCACCTTCAGGTACGTTCGGGTCGCCGGTGGCCGGGCAGGCCGTCGACCTCGAGCTCGCCGGGCAGCATCTCGAAGCCGAGCCGCTGGTGGAAGGCGATCGAGTCGCTTGTTGACGACCGCGGTGACGGCGCGCGCACGTCGACCGGCCGTGTCGGCGCGCGCCACCTCGAAGAAGCGTTCGTAGAGCCGGCGCGCCAGGCCGGCGCGGCGCCAGGCAGGCTCGACACCGACGAAGTGGACGTAGGCTTCGTCGTCGTGGTCGGGCACAGAAAGCCGACGAGGAACCCGACGAGCCGACCGTCTCCGTCGCTCGGCGACGAACGACGTGGAGCTGAAGTGCTCGAAGAAGATGCGCGGCAGCAGGTCGCGCAGGTCGCGCCCGCCCCACCACTCGGGCATGACCGCTACGACGCGCTCCCAGTCGTCAGATGCGCGCGGCGACGAGAGCCGCGCAGGGCACGAGGCGATCGCTTCGAGTGCGGCGGCGTCTCCCTCGTCGGTCGGCTCGTGCCGAGACTCGGCACCTCGCCGAGCTCGCCGATGGCGGCGGCGCGGCGGTAGAACTCGAGCCAGGCCGCGGCGGTACTCGGCGGTGAAGCCGTACTTGAGCTGATCGAAGTAGTGGTCGAGGTAGGCGTCGCTGAAGTCGTAGAGCTGCGCCGCCGCGGCCGCCGTCTCGAGCGGATGGGCGGCGCAGCGGTCGCGCGAGGCGACCAGCGCCGCCTCGATGGCGCGGGCCTCGTCGGCGCGCTCGTCGAGGAACTCGCGGCGCACGGCGCAGACGGCGTAGACCATCGGCAGGCCGGTGACGAGCGCGCCACTCCTCGCCGAGGTCGTAGCTGTGCGGGTAGACGCCGGCGCGCAGGATGTACAGCGCCTCGTCGCCGATCAGCAGCAGCCCGTCGTAGTCGGCCAGCGCCTCGGCCAGCGGGCCCTGGCGCGGCGCCGAACGACGGCTCGATGCCCCACTCGCGGCAGAGCACCTTGAGCAGGCAGACCGAGGTGGCGCTCTTCTCGGTGAGCGGCGACGCTCTCGATCTGCGTCGCGCGGGATCTGCGTGAAGAGCTGGATCGAGTCGACGGCGCCGAACGAGCTGATCGAGATGCCGGGCAGCAGCGCGAGCGCGTCGGCGTGGCGGGCGAACTCGATCGACGACGGCAGGGCGACGTCGATCTCGCCGGCGACCAGCAGGCGCGTTGAGCTGCGCCGGCGTGCCGTCGACGACCTCGGCCTGGTACCCCAGCCGCGCCAGCTCCTCCTCGAAGTGGCAGTAGAGCGGGAAGCAGTTGACGAACTCGATGCGGCCGACGCGCGCGGCGCCGGCGCCGGCGTCAGCGCTCACGCCGGCTCCTCGTCGTAGCGGCGCACGACGTTGTAGAGCGTGTCGCGCTCGACCGGCACGCGGCCGGCGCCGCGGATCACGCGCACCAGCTCGTCGCGCGTCAGCTCCTGACCGGTGTCGACGCCGGCGGCGTGGCTGATCTTCTCCTCGACCACGGTGCCGTCGAGGTCGTTGACCCCGAAGGCGAGCGAGACCTGGGCGAGCTTGAGGCCGACGTTGATCCAGAAGGCCTTGACGTGGCGGAAGTTGTCGAGCACGAGGCGGCCGACGGCGAGCATCTTGAGGTCGTCGTAGCCGGTCGGGCCGGGCAGCTCGGTCAGCCCGGTGTTGGCCGGCTGGAACGAGAGCGGGATGAAGGCGTTGAAGCCGCCGGTCTCGTCCTGCAGCTCGCGCAGCCGCAGCAGGTGGTCGGCGAGCTCGGCCGGCGTCTCGACGTGGCCGTAGAGCATGGTGGCGTTGGACTTGAGGCCCGACGCCGTGGGCGGCGCGCATGACGTCGAGCCACTCCTCGCCGCTGATCTTGCGCTTGCAGATGAGGTCGCGCACGCGGCCGCTGAAGACCTCGGCGCCGCCGCCCGGCAGCGAGCCGAGCCCGGCCTCCTTGAGCTCGACGAGCATCTCGCGCACCGCCTTGCCCGCTGATGCGGGCGAGGTGGGCGATCTCGCTCGCCGTGAACGCCTGGATGTGGACGTCGGGCGCGAGCTCCTTGAGGCCGCGCATCATCTCGAGGTAGTAGTCGAAGGGCAGGTCGGGATGCTCGCCGCCGACGATGTGGATCTCGGTGATGCCGCCGGTGAGCGTCTCGCGCGCCTTGTCGAGCACCTCGTCGACCGAGAGCGTGTAGGCGTCGGCGTCGCCGTCGTCGTGGCTGAAGGCGCAGAAGAGGCAGCGGTTGCGGCAGACGTTGGTGTGGTTGATGTGGCGGTTGCAGATGAAGTAGACGTCGTCGCCGACGGCGCGGTGGCGCACGAAGTCGGCCATCGCGCCGAGCGCGAGCAGGTCGGTCGAGCTCGACAGCAGGTCGCGGCGTCGGCGCGCCGACAGGCGCTCGCCGCCGCGCCACCTTGTCCCAGACGTGCTGCGAGCCCGGCGCGCCGCCAGGCGGTCGATCTGCTGTCGTCCGAGCTCATGTCACTCCCAGACTAGCGGCTGCCGGCGCATGCTCGACGGTTCGCCCGGCTGGCGGGTCAGCTGTAGCGGTCGACCACCGAGCCGGCCAGCTCGTCGAGCAGCTCGCGCTCGACGCCGCCCGGACAGTCGGCCAGCCGGCTGCGGGCCTCGTCCATGAACGCCAGCGCGGTCTCGCGGGCGCGTTCGATCGCACCGCTCGGCCAGCACATCGTCGACGACCACGCCGCGAGACAGGTCTCGTCGTCGCGGCAGCGCGGCCAGGCGCGGCCCGATGTCGGGCCGCGCCTCGAGCGCCAGCACGATCGGCAGCGTCACCGTGCCGTCGCGCAGGTCGGCGCCGCGCCGCTTGCCGGTACGCGCCTCGTCGCCGGTCAGGTCGAGGATGTCGTCGAAGATCTGAAACGCCAGGCCGAGCGAGTCGCCGAAGGCCCCGAGCGCCGTCGACCGTCTCGTCGGCTCAGCCCGGTGAGCAGCGCGCCGAGCCGGCAGGCGGCCGCGAAGAGGTCGGCCGTCTTGAGCCGGCAGCGCCGCAGGTAGTCGTCGACGGTGACGCGTCGTGCGAAAGGCGTCGCCGGCCTGCAGCCGCTCGCCCTCGGAGAGGCCCCAGGCGACCTCGGCTGAGCAGCGCCACGGCAGGCGCGTCGCCCGTGCCGGCGAGCTCGGCGAAGGCCGCGCGAGCAGGTAGTTGCCGGTCGACGACGGCCATCTCGTCGCCGTAAGCGCGGGCGACGGTCGGCCGGCCGCGGCGCAGCTCGGCGCCGTCGAGCACGTCGTCGTGGACGAGCGTCGCCATGTGCAGCAGCTCGACCGCGGCGGCGGCGCGCAACACCGGCCCGTCGAGCGGGCCGGTGTCGCGCGCCGCCAGCAGCACGAGCAGCGGCCGCAGGCGCTTGCCGCCGGCGGTGAGCGTCGAGGCGGCCGGCCTCGCAGAGCCGCCCGGGCATCGACTCGACGACGCTGCCGAGGCGCTCCTCGACTGCGGCGAGGCCGCCGGCGACGCGGTTGCGCTGTGCGGCCGAGCGCCAGGAGAGGATGTCTGCCGGCTTCACGACCGCGCCGTCGCAGGCCGTCCACGGGCTGCCACGGGCGCATCGCCGACGTGCAGCGCCATGGCGCCGAAGCCGAAGCGCCGATAGCGCACGTTCCGCAGGCCGGCGCGCGCGCATCACGGCCGCCAGGCCCGTCGGCGTCGGGGAACGAGCGGACCGAGGCCGGCAGATACGCGTAGGCGCTCGGCGTCGCCGGCGACCAGGGCGCCCAGGGCGGCACGACCACGCTCGAACCAGATGGCGTGGAAGCGCCGGCCGAAGGCGCCGGCGCGGCGTCGTCGCCTCGAGACAGACGACGCGCGCCCCCGGGCGCAGCCACGCGCGACCATCTCGGCGAAGGCGCGGTCGAGGTCGGCGACGTTGCGCACGCCCCAGCCGACCGTCACGGCGCCGAAGGTCGCGTCGGCGAAGGGCAGCGCGAGCAGGTCGCCGGCGAACGAAGCGTACGGCAGCGCCCCGCGACGGCGCGGGCGGCCTTGGCGCGCGCCCGCGCGAGCATCGCCGCGCTGAAGTCGAGCCCGGTGACGGCGCGCGGCGGGATAGCGGCGCGCGCAGCGCCAGCGTGAGATCGCCGGTGCCGCAGCAGGCGTCGAGCAGCGCTGTGCGCCGGCGGCGGCGCGGCGGCGACGCGCCGCCGCCGCGCGCCAGCGGCGGTCGAGCCCGGCCGTCATCAGCCGGTTCATGAGGTCGTAGCGCGGCACGATGCGGTCGAACATCGCGGCGATGCGCTCGGGGTCGCGATCGGGCTGGGTCGCGCGACCATCCGTCGCCGTCGCCGTCGCCCTCCGCAGACCCGGGGGGCGATGGACATCGGTCACTGCGGACCCTCCCACGGCGGCGAGAGGCGCTGCTCGAAGCCGAGCGCCGCACAGCACCTTGCCGACCACGAAGTCGACGACGTCGTCGAGCGTCCGCGGGCGCGTGTAGAAGCCCGGCATGGGCGGCACGATCAGCGCGCCCGCGCGGCGCGCCTCGAGCAGGCGCTTCAGGTGGATCTCGAGAGCGGCGTCTCGCGCGGCACCAGCACGAGCGGGCGGCCCTCCTTGAGCGCGACGTCGCCGGCGCGGTGGATGAGCGTGCGCGTCGTGCCCAGCGCGATGTGGGCGACGCGTCGACAGCGAGCACGGGCAGACGACCGCGGCGTCGGGGAAGTTGCTGCCGCTGGCGACCGGCGCCTCGAGGTCGTCGGGGGCGAAGACGCGCGCCTCGGCGCGGGCGGCGGCGAGGAACGCCGCCGTCACCTCGGCGCGCTCCGCCAGCGCCGAGCTCGAGCTCGTGGCGCAGCACGGCGAGGCCCATGTCGGAGACGCAGAGCGAGAGCTCGCAGCCGCGCCGCCGCGAGCGCTCGACGAGCCGCAGCGCGTACGGGGCGCCGCTGGCGCCGGTGACGCCGACGAACAAGCTGGCGGGTGGTGCGATCACGAGACTCCTTCGATGGCGTCGGCACCCGGCGCCGCCGCGAGCGGCCGCCGGAAGACTCCCGCTAGTCTACCGCTCGCGCGACGGCCCCATGTGGGACCGACTGCGTTGACGAGCGCCGGAGCCGCGCCACGACCGCAGGCCCGGCGCAGCGGCCAAGCTGCCGCTCGTCAGTGTGGCGGACTGCCCGGCTGTGTGGCAGTCGCCGCCGTAGCAGCTCGCCGCGCCGCCGTCGTTGTTGCCGTGGCACTTCACGCAGACCGCGCCCTCGCGCGCGGCGTACACGAAGTGGCTGGCGATGAACGCGGCCGGGTGCGGCAGCACGACGCCGTGGCACTGCACGCAGCTGTCCGCGCCGTGGCACTTGCTGCAGAGCGCGGGATCGCTGCGTCGCGGTGGTCGGGTGCGAGGCAAGCCAGCCGGCCGGGTGCGGCATCGGGAGGCCGTGGCAGTCGATGCAGAACTTTGGGTCCTTGTCGGTGTGACACGAGGCGCAGATCTGCGCGCCTCGCTGCACGACCAGCGGGCCGTGGGACTGCGTCCAGCCCGGCGGGGTGCGGCATCGTGAGGCCGTTGTGGCACTTGGCGCAGAAGCTGCTGCGTGTGGCACTGACGGCAGTTCGCCGGCTGGTCCATGTGCACGGTCGATGGTGATCTGCGCGGTGCCCGGCGGGCACGCCGTTGACGTGGCAGATCGAGCAGCGCTGCGGCTGGATGACGCCGTTGTGGCACTGCGCGCAGATCGACATGATCGACTGCGTGCGGCCGCGAGCCGACCGGGATCGCGGCGCCGTGGGCGACCTCGGCGTGGCAGGTCACGCACTGGAAGCCGGCCTCGCGCAGGCCCTTGTGGTTGACGCGGATGTTGCCGACGATCGATGTCGCTTCTCGATCTGGCTCTTGGGGTGACACTGCACGCAGTTCTCGACGCCGACGTAGGTGGTGATGCGGCCTTCTGGTAGTCGCCCCGAGATGTACTCGACGATGTGGGTCGGCCGACTGCAGGTTGCGGATGAAGTAGTTGAAGACGCCCGGCTTGGTGTGGCAGTCCTGACAGCCGACTCCCGGCCGATGGTGTTCAGACGTCTTGAACGAGGCGACCTCCTTCTTGATCACGTGACACCAGCCGCACGTGCGCGTTGTTGTTGACGACCGCGAAGCCGATCGGTGACCAGGACGAGGAGCGACGCACGACGGCCGGCGATCATGCCGAGCAGCCAGGCCCGCGGTCGATGCGGATGGCCGCATCGGCCCGCGGCGTGCGGGCCGCATCCGCCGCGCGCCTCGTCGGGCGGCGCGGCCGGCACGTGTGGCTGGCTGGTCGTCGGGTCGTCGGCTCATGACCTAGAGCGCGCGGTGAGGATCGAGGGTGACGGCGTCGCGGCGTCGGCGTCCACTGCGGCACGCCTGCCGGTCGAGGAAGTCGTGCGCCTGCGGGCTGCCCGACTGGTGGGCCGGTGGCACGCCTGGCAGTTGGCCTGGTCGTGGCAGTTGAGGCAGCTCGTCGACGAGGCGGCGGCCGCTTACGGCGCGTGCTCCAGCCAGTCGGCCGGGTGCGGCAGCGGCACCCGGTGACAGCCGTCGCAGTATGGCGGCTCGTCGTGGCACTGCGTGCACGACTTGAGCGCCGAGCTTCAGCGCGCTGGCTGCCGTGTGCGCGTGAGCCAGTCGTCGGCGTGCGGCATGACGACGCCGCGATGACAGTCGACGCAGTCCGGCGGCGATCCGGGGACACCAGCCGGTGACCGCACCGCCCGGTCGCGGGTGGCAGGCGCTGCAGGTCGACAGGATGCCGTTCGGTGCCGTGGGTCTTGAGCCAGTCGGCCGTGTGACGTGCTGGGCCTGGCGCCCGCCGCGCGGCGCTGACGTGACAGAGGTCGCAGCGGCTGACGCGCGACCGTGCCGTCGGCCGCGCGGTAGTGGTTGTTGTGACACACCAGGCACTTGTCCATGGTCGGGTAGCGTCCGCGAGCCCGGCCGGGCACGGCGTCGCCGTGGGCGACCGTCGAGTGGCAGGTCGATGCACTGGTAGCCGGCCTCGATCAGGTGCTTGTGGTTCACGTTGATGCCGTTCTTGGAGATCGTCGGGAACAGCTTGCGTCGGTGTGGCAGCGCCGGCACGACGCGTTGACGCACCGTGCCGAGGATCGGGGTCTCGTAGTCGCCGGTGATCTGCTTGACGGGCTCCTGCAGCGCCTCGAGCTTGGCGGTCAGGAAGAAGAACGGACCCGGCTGCGATGGCACTGCTCGCAGTTGACGCCGCTGTGTGCACGACTGTGCTGGTACGCCGACGACGCTCGGCCTTCATGTTGTGGCAAAGCCCGCAGAAGGCGGTCGTCGAGGTGGCGACCAGCGCGACGCCCGTGACCACGACGAACGCCGTGACGACCACGATCGCTGACGATGAGCAGGCGTCGTGTCAGATGAAGGTTCAGCTTCGCTCCCGCTCCACTAGTTGATCAGTCCACCGGCAGTGGGGAAGGCGTTGTGCACGGCGCTCCTGTGGCAGAGCAGGCAGGGCAAGCCGACGGCATGGGCCGTGGCCGAGCCGTGGCAGCGCACGCAGCTCGAGCTTGACGGAACGATCTTGCGTCCGTGGAACGCGCTGCCGTGGCAGGTACCACACGTGAGCCCGCTACCGCGGCCGCTGGCATGCACCTGGAGCGCGTGGCAACGCCGGCAAGCGACCGCCGCATGGGTGACCCGCCGGGAGTGGACGATGGCGTTGCCCGCGGCCGCGTTGGTGCCGCGGTGGCAACTCGCGCATTTCGTGGCAGGGATGCGCCAGGTCGCGTGCGACATCGTGTGGCACTTGGTGCAGGCCGGGAAGCCGGGACTACGCGTCACGCCGTGGTGGAACTGCTTGGCCTTGGTGTGACAGGTCGTGCAGGCAACGCGCCCGGCGTGCTTCTGCAGCCCCGTGTGGCAGGTCGTGCAGGCCCCGACCGCCGGACTCGTGGTGTGGACCGTCTCGCGCTGGAAGATGCCGGTCGCGCTGTGACAGTCGGTGCACGTATTCGTGCCGTAGGTCTTCGCCGCGTGGCACTTGTTGCAGGTCGCCGGCTGCACGGGGATGTCCATGCCGTTGTGGCAGGACGTGCACGCTGGCTTGACCGAGTCATGATTGGCCTTCTGCGAAGCCAGCGTGCCGTTGTGACAGTCCTGGCAAGCCGGTGCCGTGAGCGTCATGCCCGCGTGGTGGGGGCTGCCGTCGGGAGAGCTGAACCCCGTGCTCACACCATGGCACGTGGTGCACGGTGCGAAGTCGGCGCCGAGATGAGGTGTAGCACCGTGGCTGAACTCGATCGAGTAAGCCCGCTGGCTCTCGTTCCAGAGGTGACAGGTGCTCGAACAGCCTGCGCTCGTGCGCCACGCGGACGTGTCTTGGCCGGGCTGATGGCAGCTCCAGCAGGTGTCACCCGGCACCGACTTGAAGTCGCTGCCGTGACAGGCCGTGCACGACGCGTCGCTGGGGCCGGTAGCGTGGCAGTCACTGCAGGCGGTGGCGCCGTCGTGCTCCCAGGTGGTGAAGGCGTGCGCGGGCGCGGCGGTGAGCGCGCTCACCGCCGCGCCCGCGCACAGCAGCGCAAGCATGGCGACAAGCAGCGGCACGCGACCGGCGAGGATCCTGCTGGTCATCGGGGAACCCCCTCGTAGACGGCAGACAAGCGCCACTCTACCAAGTCCTTTACGCCGGAGCATCACAGCGAGATCGCCACCGACCAGACGATGAAGGCCGCAAGCGCCAGCGCCGCCAGGATCGCGACGAAGGTGATGACCCACGACACGACGTTGCCCACGATCGCGCCGCGCCCGCTGGGCGCCAGGACGATGGCCTCGTCGAGGGTCCCCTCGCGGATCCGGTTGGCGTATTCCAGTGGCCGCTCGAGACGGTAGTGATCGACCGGGATCGAGCCGGTGAAGATGACCTTGTCGATGGGGAACGAGCCGGGCCGCCCGTGAGCGCTGAACAGGTGCACGAAGATGAAGATCACGCCCATCGCCAGCAGCGCCTCGTTGGAGTGGATCACGAGCGCGATGTTCAGGGCGATGCCCGGAAGGAACTTCGTCGTGGTCACAGGGAACCACATCATGAAGCCGGTCGCGCCGATGATCACCGTGCCCGCCATCATCGACCAGAAGTCGAACTTCTCCCAGTACGTGAAGCGGTTGAACTGGGGGAACGGGCCCCTGCCGAAGAACCACCGGAACATGCCGATGATGTCCAGCGCGTCCTTCTTGCTGGGCACGATCGAATCCGGGCCGAAGATCCGGCCGCGGACCTTGACCACGTGCACGCCCATGTAGCCGAGCTCAAGCAAGAAGTAGAGGATCGTGACGAGGGCCGCCAGACGATGCAGCACGCCGGCCGCCGTGACGCCGCCGATGGCGCCCATCACCCAGTGCGCCCAAGCGGCGTCCTTGTACTTGAGCGGCATGCCGGTGAACACGAGCACGGTGAAACTCGAGAGCGCCAAGAAATGCATCCAGCGATGGAACGCGTTGAAGCGCCGGTAGTGCAATCTCTCGTGCTGCTGTTTGTCAGTGCGACTTGTCGTAGAGACCTTGTCTACGACCGCGCCAGAAGTAGAGGACACTGTGCACTCCTCCGAAGGTGAAGACAACGGCGATGAGCAGGACGTAGAACATGTACACGAGGAACACCGGGATCGACGATCGCGGTGACGTCGCGTTCACGTGGACGAGGTAGCTCGCGAATGCGGCGTTCGCGCCGGGATGGCATTTCGCGCAGGTCGCGACGATGTGCTGCTTTGAGATCGGTGCTGCGTGGGTCCGACGGCGGCAGGATCTTGATGCGCACCGTGGCAGTCGTAGCAGGTGGCCGCGCCCACCCGACCCAGCTCGAAAGCCTTGCCGTGGTACGTGTCAAGGAAGGTCGCCGCGTGGCCGCCGTGACAGCCTTCGCAACGCGCCGTCACCTGCTCGCGGAATCGGCGGGTCGTCACGTCGACGACGGCATGCGCATCGTGGCAATCGCCACAGGTCGGCACCTTGCCGAACTCGCCCGGCTTCAGCACAAGTCTGCCGTGGAACGAGCCGCGGTACATCGTGCCCTGCTGAGCGTGACAGTCGCCGCACGCGGTGAGCGAGGCCTGTTCGAACCATCCGCTGGTCTCTTGGGAAGTGTGCTGTCGCGACTGGAAGCCCACATGACAGCTCGTGCAGTCGAGCAGCGAGTGCAAAGAATGATCCCAAGCGCTCGTGTCGAGGGCGATGCTCTTCGGTCACGCCGTTCACGTCGACTTGACCTTTCGCGCCAGGCCCATGACACGCGAGACAGCGGTCATTGTCACGGTTGGCCTGCGCGCCGGCGCTCGTGGGCAGGGCTGCGGTTGCGAGCGCGACCGTGATGACAAGCGCAAGCGCCAGCCGTGCAGGCGCGCGGCTCGACAACATCCTGGCTTGTCTGGCTACTGAGCCGATCACGGTGTCGTCACCCCCAGGCGGGCATGGCAGCCGCTGCACATCGTCTGCGGGTGACAGACGAGGCACGACGCGGTGCCCTTGATGGCGACGGCGCCGTGGGTGGTGCTGCCAGTCGGCGGGATGATCGACCTGGTGGCACTGGTGGCAGAAGGTCTGCTCGCTATGACAGCCCTGGCACGAGACGCCGTCGGCCGTCGCGGCCGGTCCGTGGCTATAGCGCCAGTCGCCGGCGAAGTGACTGGCCGGTGGCCGCGCGTGGCAGGCGTCACAGAAAGCGGCCTTGTCGTGGTGGCAGCGCAGGCAGTCGCTCTCATGGGTGAGCGCCTGGATGCCGTGTGTCTTCAGGAAGTCAGCGGGATGGACGTTGCTCGGCGGCGGTGTGGCGTGGCAGGTGGTGCACTGGTTCGGCGCGGCCTGGCCGTTGTGGCACATGGAGCAGACGGTCATCGAGACTGTCGCGTTCGACTGACCGGGCGTGGCGTGAGAGACCTGGTTGTGGCAGTCGGCGCACTGCAGGTTGTGCATCGTGACATGCGACTGGTGGGGGATCTTGATGCCGTTGATGACCGGCGGGAAGTTGCTCAGCTGGTGGCACTGCTCGCAGGCGGCGTCGGTCGGCTTGTGGACGCTCGCTGCCATGTCGGTGCCGGCGCTCAGGTAGGAGGCCCAGATGTTCTTGCCCTCCTGCAACCGCCAGACGATGCCGTTGATGAGGCCCGGCTCGACGTGACACTTCACACAGGACACGTCGGCGTGCACCGAGTGTTGCCAGGTGCTGCCGGCGGTCTTCATCTCGTGACACGATGTGCAGTAGCCGGACGTCGAAGTCAGCCGGACGGGGATGTAGAAGACGATCATCACCACCGCGAGGACGCCTACCGCAGCAAGTGCGGTCAGCCACCAAGGGATGCTGCGACGAACCGGCGGGGTGCGCGTAGGCGGCGCCGGCGGTGTAGCCGGCGCCGCAGGCGTGTCGTGGCCGGACGCGTGATCCGGCTCGCGGCTGTCGCCTTCGGCTGCCATGCGCTGTGAGCCCCCTGACTCCTGTCCCTCCCCGAACAGCACTACAGTCCGAGGCTTGTGACGAGTGTATCAATCGTCAAAAGAGTGTCAAACCGCCGGCGGCCCGAACCCCAAGGCGGTCCCGGGTGCAGCATATCAGCAGGCTATACGGCGATGCGCCATCTCAGCTGACGGCGCGCCGACGACGCCACGAGTGGGTCAGTCAGCGAGCACGGTGACGATCACGACGACGCCGTACAGCAGGCCGACGACCCCGTTGACCGTCATGAATCCCATGCCGACCCGGCTCAAGGCCGCGTCGCGCGATGTCGACGTGCGACCACGCCAGGATCGCCGCTACCACGCAGACAGCCGGCGTAGTAGACAAGCGGCAGTCCAAGCAGCGCGCCGGCCGTCGAGCAGGAGCGACGACTGAGCCAAGGTGAGAGAGGGCGGCGACGAGCAGAGCTCGTCGCCGCCCGAACCTGACGGGCACCGAGTGGATGCCCTCGTCGCGGTCGAATCGAGGTCGAAGATCGCGTAGATGACGTCGAAGCCACCCACCCACAAGCCGACGGCCACGAACAGCAGGACCGGCGACAGGGCGACGCGGCCGGTCACGGCGACCCAGGCCGCCGCCGGCGCCAGGCCGTCGGTCAGGCCGAGCGCGTAGTGGCAGAACCAGGTGAAGCGCTTCGTGTACGGGTAGGCGATGAAGGCCGCCACGACGATCGGCCACAGGTACCGGCACGGCGGCGACAGGAAGAAGGTCGACAGCACGAGGACGCCGAGCGAGGCGGCAGTGAAGGCGACGACCTCGCCGCGCGCAGCGACGCCGGTCGGCAGCTCGCGCCCGGCGGTGCGCGGGTTGCGAGCGTCGATGCCGGCGTCGATCAGCCGGTTCAGCGCCATGGCGGCGCTGCGCGCCGCGACCATCGCCACGGTGATCCAGACGAGCGTCGCCCAGCGACGGGATGCGCTGCTCGGCCAGCACCGCGCCGGCGTACGCGAAGGGCAGCGCGTAGACGCTGTGTTCGACCTTGATGAGGCGGGCGAAGAGCGCGGGGCGTGCCGACGCCGGTGCGGGGCGTGAGGCGGATGTCACGGTCGGGTGACGGGCGAGGCGGCGCGCGCTAGCGCGCGCCGCCGTTCACGGGCCGAGGCTCGGTGCCGAACTTGGCGACCAGCCAGCACGACGAAGCCGACGATGACCGCGACGATGGCGACCACGAAGAGGATCGTGTAGAGGAACATGCTGGCGGGCTGCGCCGCTGCCCAGATAGGAGCTCACGCCCCAGCAGACGACGGCGATCGCCCAGTTGACGATCGACAGGATCCAGAAGCGGCGTGCGGTGCGGACGTGGGGAGCGTCGCCACCGGTCGCGGCGGCTGCGGGCTCGTCGGGCCGCGCGGAGGCGGTCGGCACCTCGCCTGCGTCGCGATCGGTGGGCATCTTGTCGTCCGGCTGCGTCATGTCAGTCAGTGTAAAGAAGGCCGGGCACGCTGTCGAGAAGCCCTGCTGTTGGCCCGAAACGCTCCGACCGGTGGCGGCTGGGAATCGAGATCGCGGTCACGTGCGCCGAAACCCGAGACCCAGTTCGGCCCAGCGACGCGTCGACGCGCGCCATCGACGGCCGGGTCCATGGCGAGCTCGTCGGGCCACTCGCGGCCGTGACCTTCGTCGGGCCAGGTCCTGGTCGCGTCGATGCCCATCTTGGCGCCGTAGCCGGCCGTCGGGCTCGAGTGGTCGAGCACGTCGAGCGGCCCGTCGACGATCATCGTGTCGCGGCGCGGGTCGACGTTGTTGAACACGCGCCAGGCGACCTCGCGCGGGTCGTGTACGTCGACGTGCTCGTCGACGACGACGACGAACTTGGTGAACATCATCTGTCCCATCCCCCAGACGCGCTCATCACCTTGCGGGCGTGACCGGGGTACGCCTTGCGGATCGAGACCACGGCGCAGTCGTGGAAGACGCCCTCGATCGGCAGCTCCAGGTCGACGATCTCGGGCAGTGTCAGGCGCAGGAGGGGCAGGAACAGGCGCTCGGTGGCCTTGCCCAGATAGCAATCCTCCATCGGCGGGCGGCCGACTATGGTGGCCGGGTAGACCGCGTCGTGGCGCATGCTCATCGCGGTCAGATGGAAGACCGGGTAGTCGTCGGCGAGCGAGTAGTAGCCGGTGTGATCACCGAACGGGCCTTCGCGGCGCAGCTCGCCCTGCTCGACGTAGCCCTCGAGGACGATCTCGGCGTCGGCCGGCACTTCGAGATCGACCGTCGCGCACGGCGCCAGCTCGACCGGCTCGCCGCGCAGGAAGCCGGCGAACATGAGCTCGTCGATGCCGGGCGGCAGCGGCGCCGTCGCGGCGTAGGTCACGGCAGGATCAGTGCCGATGGCGACGGCGACCTCGAGCCGGCCGTCGGCGGCCCGGAAGTTCGCGGCCCCATCGTGATGGACGTGCCAGTGCATCCCAGTGCTCTGCGCATCGTGGACCTGCAGCCGATACATGCCGGCGTTGCGGCGGCCCTCGCGGTCCTTGGTGATCACGACCGGCAAGGTGATGAACGGGCCGCCGTCGCCCGGCCAGGTCGTGAGTACGGGCAGCCTGCCCAGGTCGGGCGGCTCGACGACGACCTCGCGGAAGGCCGCCTTCTTCGTCGGCTTCGGCGCGAACGAGGCGAGCTCGCGCAGCTGCCCCAAGGCCTTGACCTTGCTGACCAGCCCCCTGGGCACCTGCAGCTCGACGAGCTCGCCGATGCGGGCGGCGATCTCGTCGAGTGGCGCGCCGAGGGCCAGTTCGAGCCGCCGGTACGACCCGAACTGGTTCATCAGTACGGGCAGGGGCGGTCCGGACAGCCGATGGGCGTTGCCGGGCGACGCCACGACCGGCGAGCTGTGACCCGACGCGCTCTCGGGACGCTCGAAGAGCAGCGCGGGACCGTCGGCCTTGCTCGCGCGGTCGGCGATCTCGGCCATCTCGAGATACGGATCGACGGGCGCCGTCACGACGGCCAGCTCGCCTTCGCGGCGCAGCAGCCCGACGAACTCGGCCAGCCTCACGCCGGCTCCTTGCAAGCCATGGCGGTGAGTGCGGCGCCCGCGGCGCCGGCATCGTCTGAGCCCGGGTGCTGCGCGTCGGTCTCGACCTCGTGCTCCATGCCGAGGGCGGCGCGCAGCGGCTGTGGCCGGCGCAGTGACAGCGACGCCGCTGCCCGCCGCACGACCTGGGGCAGGCGTTCGGCGCGGCCGCGGCCGAACAGCGCGCCGACCTCGTCGAAGACACGCAGGGCCGCGAGGCCGCTGCCGCCGGATGCCGACGATGCCATGCCGGCCACGCACAGGGCCCAGAGGTCGTCGTCGCAGGCGAACGGGCAGTCCTCGGCGCGCAACCAGGAGCAAGTCGCCATCAGCCGGGTCAGCAGGGCGATCGAATCGAGGTCGCCCGCGTCGGCGACCAGCCGCAGGCCGCTGGCATCGAGGTGGTCGCCGGCGAGCAGCCGCGTCTGCAGCGTGGTGTTCGCGCCGAGCAGGCGGCTCACTCGATAGTGGGTGAGGTAGCCCTCGTAGACGAGCTCGATGGCCAGGACGTAGGGGTCGGGAGCGGCCTCGGGCGCGAGCGCCCGGAACAGCGGCGCGTAGACCAGCGCGAAGCGCGGCGGCGGCGCCGTCGCAAACGGCGCCGCCGCGGCCCACAGCGCCTCGCGAATTGCCTGATCGTCGGCCATCAGAGCTCGCGATCGAGGTAGAACGACAGGAACATGAGCTCGCTCGAGAAGTCGACCTGGCGCACCACGACGTCGCGCGGCGCCAGCACCTTGACCGGCGCGAAGTTCAAGATGGCGCGCACGCGGCGGTCGGGCTCGAGCGAGACCACCCTGTCGATGATCGACTGGGCGGCGTGGGCCGGTACGGTGATGATGGCGATGTCGACCCGCTCGTCACGGCAGAACGGCTCAATCTCGGCGGCGTCGCGGATGGTGCGCCCGTCGCCGAAGCCGACGCCGACCTTCTTCGGCGACGCGTCGAACATGGCGACCAGCCTGAAGCCCTGCTCGGCGAAGCCGCGGTACCGGGCGAGGGCGGTGCCCAGCGAGCCCGCCCCGATGATGATCACGTTCCAGGTGCGCTCGAGCCCGAGGCAGCGCCTGATCTCGTCGACCAGACGGTCGACCTCGTAGCCGACGCCCCGCGTGCCGAACTCGCCGAAGTACGAGAAGTCCTTGCGGATCTGCGCCGCGTTCAGGTCGATCATCTCGGCCAGCTGCTTCGAGGACACACGCTCGAGGCCCCGGCCTTGCAGCTCGCGCAACTTGCGCAGATAGAGCGCGAGGCGCGGCACAGTGACGGCCGGCACGGCGTTCTTGTCGACGGGACGTCCCATGGGCCCCTCCTCCTCGTCGTCCTACAGGCCTGCGAAAAACGCGCCGGCCGCTTCGGCCGCGCGGGCGACATCGGTTTCGGTCAGCGCCAGCGACACCATCGCCGACTCGAACTGCGACGGCGCCAGGTAGATGCCACTGTCGAGCATATGGCGCCAGTAGCGCGCATAGAGCGTTGTGTCGGCGTGGCGGGCCTCAGCGAAGCTTGTGACGGGCCCGTCACAGAAGAAGAGCGTCATCATGGCGCCGACGCGGTTGAGCGTGGTCGGCGCTCGCTCGCTGACCGCCGAGGCCGCGGCGACGAGGCCCTGGCAGACCTGCACGGCACGCGCCTCGAGCGACTCGTAGACGCCAGGTTCGGCAAGCGCCCGCAGGGTGGCGATGCCGGCCGCCATCGCGAGCGGGTTGCCGGACAGCGTGCCGGCCTGGTAGGTCGAGCCGAGCGGCGCCACCGTCTCCATGATGTCGGCGCGGCCACCGAAGGCGCCGACCGGCAGGCCGCCGCCGATGATCTTGCCGAGGGTGGTGAGGTCGGGCATCACGCCGAAGCGTTCCTGCGCGCCGCCCCACGCGACGCGGAACCCGGTGATGACCTCGTCGAAGATGAGCAGCGCGCCGGCGTCGGTACACAGCCGGCGGATCTCCTCGAGGAACCCCGGTTGCGGCGGAACGACGCCCATGTTGCCGGCGACAGGCTCGACGATGACGCAGGCGATCTCGTCGCCGTGCGACGCGAACACCGCGCGCAGCGCCGCCGCGTCGTTGTACTCGACGAGGATGGTGTCCGAGGTCGTGCCCTTCGTGACCCCAGGGCTGTCGGGCAGTGCCAGCGTGAGCACGCCGCTGCCCGCCGCCGCCAGGAACGGGTCGGCGTGACCGTGATAGCAGCCGATGAACTTGACCACCTTGTCGCGCCCGGTGAAGCCGCGCGCCACACGCAGGGCACTCATCGTCGCCTCGGTGCCCGAGTTGACCATGCGCACGAGCTCGACCGACGGGACGGCCTCGCAGATCAGGCGGGCGAGCTCGACCTCGAGTGCCGTCGGCGCGCCGAAGCTCGTGCCCAGGTCGACCTGGGCATGAAGTGCGGCGACGACCTGCGGCTGTCCCCAGCCCAGGATCATCGGCCCCCACGACGAGACGAGGTCGACGAACTCGTTGCCGTCGACATCCCATATGTGAGCGCCGCGGGCGCGTGAGATGAACAGAGGATGCGGCATGCCGACACCCTTCATCGCCCTCACCGGCGAGTTCACTCCCCCGGGTATGTACTGCCGCGCCTCGTCGAACAGGCGCTTCGATGTCTCGATGTTCAAAGATCCTCCCGTTGACAGTCTCTGGGCGCCGCGATCATTTGTGACTGACGGTACATGATACTGTGGCGCGCCATCCAGCGCCCGTGATGGCTGTGGTCGCTCCGGAGATCGGCGCCGCCGAGGCCTAGATGCGCGATCTCAGCAGTGCCGAGCGCCGCTGGCCGGCCCGGTGGCTGTCCGTGCGTCGGGCGGGCGGCGTCGAAGCCGCGGCGTCGGTGACGCGCTGCCGGCCGCGGCCCTGCGCCGCTTCGAGGCTGCCGGCTGCAAGGAGGCCGCCGTCGCCACGGTGTCCGGCAACGACCGCGCGGCGGCGCTCTATCGCAAGCACGGCATGGTCGACGAGGCGCTCCAGCTCGACAAGCACTTCTGAGTCCGGCGGCGTCTGACCCACCGGCAGCGACTGGTCAGGCCGGCTGCGGCACCCAGCCCTTCGGGATGTAGGCGCAGTACGGCTCCTCGGCCATGTAGTCGCCGGTGCACTCGTAGGCGCGCGCCCGGCAGCCGCCGCAGACCCGCTTGTACTCGCAGGCGCCGCACTTGCCCTTGAGCGCGTCGAGGTCCCGCAGGTGCGTGAACAGCGGCGAGTCGCGCCAGATCTCGCCGAAGGTCTGCTTGCGCACGTTGCCGGCGAGCTTGTCGAAGTAGCCGCAGGGCTGCACCTCGCCGACGTGCGAGATGAAGCAGAACCCGACCCCCGCGAGGCAGCCGCGGCTGAGCGTGTTCATGCCGCCGTGTGAATGCTGGTGCACCTCGAGGCTCTTCCCGTCGGCCTTGGCGCGCTGGCGCATGACGCGCCAGTAGTGAGGCACGTCGGTCGGCTTGAAGAACAAGCTCGAAGTCTGCTGGGCGTCGTAGATCCAGTTGAGCGTGCGTTCGTAGTCGTCGGGGTCGAGCTCCTGCTCGGCGAGGTCCTTGCCGCGGCCGGTAGGCACGAGCAGAAGCGGATGGAAGCTCACCGCCCCGAGCTCTTCGGCCAGGGCGAGCAGGCGCGGCAGATGAGCGACGTTCATCTTGCGTGATGGTCGAGTTGATCTGGATCTCGATGCCGGCGCCCTGAGCGACGCGGATGCCGCGCATGGCGCCGTCGAAGGCGCCTGGGCAGCCGCGGAAGCGGTCGTGGTCGACCGCGTCGGGAAAGTCGATCGAGACGCTGATGCGGCCGATGCCGACCTCTTTCATGCGGGCCGCGGTCTCAGGCGTGATGAGCGTGCCGTTGGGCGCCATGACGACCCGCAGGCCCGCCTCGCGGGCCGCGTCGGCGATCGTGAAGATGTCGGGACGCAGCAGCGGCTCGCCTCCGGTCAGGATGAGGATCGGGTCGCCGGTGGCGGCGATCTGCCCGACGAGCCTGAGGCACTTCGTCGGTGGAGAGCTCGCTCTCGTAGGGGCCGTGCAGGGCCGACGCGCGGCAGTGGGCGCACGCGAGGTTGCAGCTGCGCGTGACCTCCCAGGCGACGACGCGCGGCGAGCTCGCGTCGAGCGGCCGGGTGTGGCGCGCGTGCCTCGGCGTGCTGCGATGGTTCCATGGACGGGGTCGCAGACCGTAGGTGGAGTTTCATCGTCTCGATAGAAGTATGCAGAATGGGGCGGGGGGAGGCAACGGCTGGACGCCGTTGCCTGCCCCCGCCGCCGCGACCGTCGTGCTCTAGAATTCCTGCTGCGAGCCAGCGCACGGCGTCTTTGGCGTGATAGGTGAGGATGAGGTCGGCGCCGGCGCGCTTGATGACTGGTCAGCGCCTCGATGCACGCAGGCCCGCTCGTCGAGCCAGCCGTTGGCGGCGGCGGCCTTGATCATCGCGTACTCGCCGCTCACGTTGTAGGCGGCCAGCGGGATACTTGGTCTCCTGCTTGACGATCTTGATGACGTCGAGATACGGCAGCGCCGGCTTGACCATGACGATGTCGGCGCCTTCCTCGATGTCGAGCAGCGCCTCGCGCACGGCCTCTTCGCCGTTGGCCGGATCCATCTGGTAGGTGCGCCGGTCGCCGAACATGGGCGGCGATTCGGCGGCGTCGCGGAACGGGCCGTAGAAGGCCGACGCGAACTTGGCCGAGTAGGCCATGATGACGGTGTCGATGAAGCCTTCGTCGTCGAGGGCGGCGCGGATGGCCGCCACGCGGCCGTCCATCATGTCGGACGGCGCGACGATGTCGGCGCCGGCCTCGGCGTGGCTGACCGCCATCTTGGCGAGCAGCTCGAGCGTCACGTCGTTGACGATCTCGCCGTCCTGCACGACGCCGCAGTGGCCGTGGTCCATGTACTCGCAGAGGCAGACGTCGGTGACGACGACCAGGTCGGGCGACCTCGTCCTTGATGGCGCGCACGGCGAGCTGCACGACGCCCTCGGGATCGTAGGCGCTGGTGGCCGCCGAGTCCTTGTGCGACGGAATGCCGAACAGGATGACCGCCGGGATGCCGAGCCGCTGGATCTCGCGCACCTCGGGCAGCAGGTTGCCGATGGAGAGCTGTTCGCAGCCGGGCATGGAGCGGATCGGCCGCTTGACGTTCTCACCGTGAGAGACGAACAGCGGGTAGATGAGGTCGTCGGGCGAGAGCGCCGTCTCGCGCATCATGCGGCGCAGCGTGGGCGTGCGCCGCAGCGCCGCATGCGGTACGTGGGATAGTACATGTGGTCGGGTCCTTCCATGGGCGAAAGGTGGGTCGAGGTGCGGTCCGGTTGACTCTACCCCTTGCGGGGCGGAACTGACAAGGCGCCGCACTTGCAGGGAGAAACTGATCAGGCGCCGTCTATCATAGCACGAGCGCCTTGGCGACGACCGCCTCGACCGAGGCTTTGTCGCGCAGGCTGCAGGCGACGATGGGGACCTCGTCGGCCAGGCCGAGCGCCTTGGCCACGGCCGTCGTGTCGAGCGAGTCTCTTCCTCCATCGAGACGTAGGTGGCCACGACGTCGGCAGGTCGCCGAGCTTGCTTCACGAAGGCAAAGTCGCGCACCGAGGCCTTGAGGCTGTCGATCGAGTTGGCGTTGGCGAGCACGACCAGGCCGGAGCTCTGCGCGACCAGCCGGCGCCACGCGTCCTCGGGCGTGCTCACGCTCGCGGTGTAGACCAGGGTATCGGGTTCGCCTGAGCCGTTTGCGGCGTAGTGTGGCGGCGACCATCGGGATCTCGACCTCGTGTTCGTCGATGAGCTCGACCCGCAGGTGCTCGGTCACGTTGGCGTCGGACAGCGTGCTGAGGAAGACCTGGTTGTAGACGTCGATCGGGCCACGCACGATCGATCGAGCGACCCTTGCCGATCTCCTCGATGGCGGCGTCGCTGACCTCGACGAGCCCGTTCTGGTTCAGGTCGTAGATGACCTTGGCACCGTTGAAGCGGTCGAGGCCGCACTCCTTGAGGATGGTGTTGATGTCGTGGCGGCCGTCGACCCAGCAGACGACGCGCCACTGTCCGGTGTGAGCCTGACGCCACCGTCCTCTTCGACGATGTCGTTGTAGCGCAGGCGCGGCACGCGCTCGAGCGAGCCCAGCGTGTCGAAGATGAGCTCCCACTCGTCGATGCGGCGGCAGCCCTCCATGATGACCGACTCGACGTTCATCTCGACGAGGATGTCCTCGTCGCTCACCGTCTTCGTCGGCCTCGAAGATGAAGTCGCCGTCGGTCCAGCTGAAGAAGTTGAAGGTGACGTCCTCGATCTGGTCGCGCACGGCCTGCTCGAGGGTCTGCCGGTCGATGTAGCCGTGCTCGAGCAGGATTGCGCCGATGCGGCCCTTGGCGGATTTCTTCTTCTGCTCGGCAAGGGCCGCCTGCAGCTGCTTGCTCGTGATGTGGCCCGACTTGACGAGCCGCTCGCCGAGCGGCATGGTGCCCGGGTGGGCGGTCGCGAAGTGGATCTGCCCGTTGCGGAAGAAGATCTTGCCCGACTCGTCGTCGCGGGTGATCGACAAGGCACCGGTCTTGGCGCTCATCTTCACGAGCTGGAAGACGTTCGGCAGGCTGAATTCCTTGAGATTGCCCTGCAGGAGCACGCTCGTTCTCCCCTTCTCGTGGCCGCGCTCGGACCGCCCTTCGCGGTCGGCCCGCACCCACGGTCTCTTCATCGGCCGGAAGGTCTCGACTATTGAACGCTCGCGGCACGATTCTACATCGGCCGCCGGACCGGTTTCAGCGTGTCTGCGGTTCAGGCGGGCGCGCGGCGGCGGCTGCGCACCGCAGCCGCCGCCGCAGGACCAACGCAGCCACCGCGCCGGTCAGTAGGGTGATCACGCCGCCGCCGGCGAACGCAGTGCGCGGCCCGAAGTGCGCCGCGACGACGCCGGTCAAGAGGCTGCCGATGGGCGTACTGCCCAGGAACACCATCGCCCAAAGCGACATCACCCGGCCACGCATGGCCGCGACCGAGTTGAGCTGCAGCAGCGAGTTGGTCGTCGAGACGAAGATCACCGAGAAGCCGCCCATGACGAGCAGTGCGGTGAGCTCCAGAGTCAGACCAGGCGCGAGGGCGGCGGCTACCGAGAAGACGCCGAAGCCCACCGTGGCGCCCACCAGCAGCCGGCGGTCCGGCCGCGTCCTGCCGGCCGCGAACAGACCACCGGCGAGGGCGCCTATCCCCATCGCGGTGCTGAAGGCGCCATAGGTGCCCGCTCCCCTGTGGAAGGCGACCTTCGCCATGAGCGGCAGCAGGACCGAGAAGTTGTAGCCGAGCGTTCCCACGACGGCCATGATCGCCAGGGGGATCAGCAGCTCCGGCGTGTTCCACACATAGCGAAAGCCGGCGCGCAACTGTCTCTTGGCGCGTGCCACCGGGCGGCCGCGATGGAGCTCCGCGGTTCGCATCGCGGCCAGCGCCGCCGATCACGAACAGAAACGACGCGGCATTGCCGAGGAAGCACGGCGCGAGACCCACGGTGGCGATGAGGATGCCGGCGAGAGCCGGCCCGACCACGCGCGAACCATTGATGATGACGCTGTTCAGCCCCACCGCGTTGGCGAGGTCGTCGGCGCCGACCATCTCGATGACGAACGACTGCCGGGCCGGGTTGTCGAGTGAGTTGGCGACCCCCATCAGGCCGGCCAGCACGAAGACCATCCAAACCCGCACGGCGCCGGTGAGCGTGACCAGACCGAGGATGGCGGCCAGGACGGTCATGGCCGACTGGGTCGCCATGAGCAGCCTGCGCTTGTCGACCCGGTCGGCGATAAGTCCGCCCCACGGACCGATGAACAGCACCGGCCCGAACTGCAGCGCCACTGTGATGCTCAGCATGAGGGCGCTGCCGGTGAGGTGGAGCACGAGCCAGCCCTGTGCGATCGACTGCATCCAGGTGCCGCTCATCGAGATGATCTGGGCGATGAAGTACAGCCGGTAGTTGCGGACGTGCAGCGAGCGGAACGTGCGCCGTGCGACCGTCACGGCTGATGTGCGTGTGACCGATGCGTTCACGGTTCCGAACGTCCTTGCAGTCGCGGTCGGGCGGGCGACGAGCAAGCCGGGCGACCGCGTGTCGTCACATCATGGGTTCTCGGGACGCCGCCGTCAGTAGACGGGATCCGCGGCGTGCCGCAGGTGGAAGGCTTGACGGCCGCCGGGCTTAGGCGACTGGCCAGGCTATCGCCGCGAGCCGCGGCCGCCTTCCCTGCCCAGATCGCGCCCGGCCGTCGCGTACGGCAGCAGCGCCATCTCACGGGCACGCTTGACTGCGACTGCCACCTGGCGCTGATGACGCCGGCAGGTACCGGTGACGCGGCGCGACTTGATCTTGCCGCGATCGCTGATCGAACGTCGCAGGGCGACGGTGTCTTTGTAGTCGACGACGACGACCTTGTCCTTGCAGAAGTGACAGTAGCGACGTCGTGAAGGATCGACGGGCCGCCCCTTCTTTCGGTCAGGCCGTGGTTTGCCCCTGGAACTCGACACAGGCGTCCCTTCTTCTTGAGTGGTGGTTACGTGATCGCACGACTACCGTCATGCACGAACGAGCATTGTACAGTAACGCGGCGCCGGGCGCCTACGACGACTGTCTCCCCCACTACTTGATCCAGTAGTCCTCCGGCCCGTAGCCGTAGACCAGGTTGTAGTAGAAGCCGCCCAGCCTCTTCGAGAACATCGTCGTGATGACCGGCGAGTACAGGGTCACATACGGGGCCTGATCGAGGATCGCCGCCTGGATCTCGTCGTACTTGGCGAGCCGCGCTGTCGGATCGGTCATGGCCTGCGCGTCGGCGATCATCTGCTCGACGGTCGGGTCCCACCAGAAGGCGTTGTTCATGCCGCCCTGCACAGCGCTGGCTTTGTTGAAGAGCGTCATCCAGTCGTACGGGTCGGGGAAGTCCATGTACCACAGCGCCGTGCCCATCATGGCCGTGTCCGGAGTCGAGGTGAACGAGTAGTAGGTCGAGTTGCTCATCAGCTTGACGTCGGCCTTGATGCCGACAGCCGCCAGGTCCGCCTGGATCGACTGGATGAGCTTGGGGTCGGGGTCGACGTTGTCGGTGTAGAGCATGGTCTTGAAGCCGTTGCGAATCCCGCCTCGCGCGAGCAGCTGCTTGGCCTTGGCCGGGTCGTAGCCGTACCACTTCTTGCCGGCCTGGTGGCCCGGCATGCCGGGTGGATACAGCTGGTAGAGCGCCTGGCCCTGGCCGCTGAGCAGCTTGACGAGCTTCTCGCGGTCGATCGCCCAGGAGATGGCCTGCCGCACCTCGACGTTGTCGAGCGGCTTCATGCTGCGTGTTCAGGAAGAGGTAGATCGTGCCGATGATCGGCGTCGAGTAGACGTAGTGCTTCCAGGCGGGATCGGCCTTCGCGCTGCACGACGTTCGCCGGCGGCAGGTTGTCGCCGAGCACGTCGACCTCGCCGCGCTGCAGCTTCAGGAAGCCGGTCTGGGGATTCACGGAGAGGTCGAACGTGATCTCGTCCAGATACGGCGTGCCGGCCTCCCAGTAGTTCGGGTTGCGCTTGAGGACGATCTCCTGGCCGGGCGTCCAGTGGTCGAACATGAAGGGCCCGGTGCCCAGCGGATGGCGGCCGACCTTGCTTGTCGCCCCACTTCTCGACCCACTCCTTGGGGATGACGTCGCAGAACTCCATGCCGAGCGCGTTGAGGAACGCGAGGTCGGGCGACATGAGGTCGATCTGCAGGGTGTGAGTCGTCGAGGACCTTGAAGCCGGCGATGTGGCTCGGCCTTGCCGGCCTGGTAGTCGTCGGCGCCGACGACGCCCGTGTAGAAGTACGTGCCGGAGCCAGCGGCAGCCTCATCATGCGCTCGAAGCTGTACTTGAAGTCCTGCGGCCGTGACCTCGCGGTTCACCGGCGGCTGGAACTTGACGCCCGTGCGGATCTTGATCGTGTAGGTCTTGCCGCCGTTGCTGATCGTCGGGCATGGCCGCGGCGAGCTCGGGCACGAGCTTGAGTGCCCGCGACGCCGGGCTTGGCGGCGTAGCCGTACAGGCTCTGGAAGACGTCGTGCTCGATCTGCCAGTCGATGAGGTTCCAGGCGATGGCCGGGTCGAGCGTCGTCGGCTCGCTCTGCCACGAGAACGTCATGGTCCCGCCCTTCTTGGGCGTGTCGCCGCCGCCGGTCGAGCTGCCGGTCGTGGTGCTGCTCCCGCCACATGAGCTCACCACGACGACGAGCGCGCCCACCACGAGCGCCACGCAGGAGCCAGCCAGACACGGTTGTCTTCACGACGTCCCCCTTTCGGCTTCGACCCGGTCGTGACGGCGCGCCCCCTGGCGGCCCTCCAGTCGCACAGTATCTCGACTCACCTACGAATGGCAAGGGGGTCGGCATCGGACCCTGCCCGCGATGGCGACGACGGACGTAGGATGCTGCGTAAGAGCAGCGCCTGGACGCGCCCGCACCGTGCGAAAGGGAGTCGTGATGAGTCTCGACCTCGAGTTCCTGCGGGACCTGTGTCTCTGTCCGTCGCCCGAGCGGCTTTGAGGGCGCGGTGCAGGACGCTGCTTCGCCGGCGGCTGGCCGGGCCGCCGCTCGACGGGACGGCAAAGCCGCAGGCCGACGCGATCGGGAACCTTGGGCGGCGGCTGGACCGCCAGACGGGCCGCAGGTCGTCGCCGTCGCCCACGCCGACCAGATCGGGCTGATCGTGACCCACGTCGACGAGGCCGGCTTCGTGCGCTTCGACGCCGTCGGCTGGCTCGATCACCAGCTGCTGCCGGGACACACCGTGCTGATCCACACGGCCGGGGGACCGGTGCGCGGCGTCGTGGGGCGGCCGCCGACCCATATCGTGCCCGAGGCCGAACGTGGCAAAGCCGCTCCGATCAAGGAGCAGTTCGTCGACATCGGGGCGAGCTCGACCGAGCCGAAGCGCTCGAGCGCGTCGCGGTGGGCGACGCCGTGACGTTCGACCAAGGCTTCCATGAGCTCGCGCCCGGACGGTTCGCCTCGCTCGCGCTCGACGACCGGGCCGGCGTCTACGCCGCGTTCCGGGCGCTCGAGTTCTACGCGGCGGCCCCCGGCCGCGCCCGCCTGACGGCCGTCTCGACATCCCACGAGGAGACGACCTGCATGGGCGCCAAGGCCCTGGCCCGGCGGCTGCGGCCGGACGTGGCCATCGTCGTCGACGGCGACTTCGCCAGCGACTATCCGGGCGTCGACGCGACACTGCTCTCCGGCGAGGTGAAGACTGGGCGGCGGGCCGATCCTCGGACTGGGCACAACGACCAACCGGCCGCTCACGGAACTCGCCATGGAGGTGGCCGCCGGCGAAGGCATCCCGGTGCAGACCAAGGCCTACGCCGGCCGCCTTCTGACCGACGCCGAGGAGTTCGCGGCGGCCGGCGAGGCGGCCTCGCTGGCGCTGAGTATCCCGATGCGCTACGTGCACTCGGCCGCCGAGGTGGCCGCCGCGAGCGACATCGAAGCGACGGCACTGATCATCGCGGCGCTGGCTCGGCGTCTCGGCGAGGCGTTCGCACCCGGCATGTTCACGCCGGGCGCGAGTGGTACGACCACCTCCACGTAGGCAGTGACGGCGGCCGTGGCCGCCGCCGCGGCCGCCGTCACTGCTCCTGGTCGCGCGCCCGTGACCGCTTCATGGCATACATCCGGCGGTCGGCTTCGCGCAGCAGATCGTCGATGTCGGCCTTGCCGGCCGTGTGCATGCCCATGCTCGCCGAGAGACGCACCGGTCCTTTGGTCGCGGCGTTGCGACTTGCGATCGCTTCGTCGACCTTGAGAGCGACGCGCCGGGCACCCCGTTCGTCGGTGCCCGGCATCAGCACGACGAACTCGTCACCGCCGTAGCGCGCCACGATGTCGGTGTCGCGGCAGCTCGCCTCGAGAAGCGCGGCCAGCTCGCGCAGCATGGCGTCGCCGGCCTGGTGGCCGTACTCGTCGTTGACCTTCTTCATGTCGTCGAGGTCAAGGAAGAGGATGCTCACCACGCCGCCGTTGCGGCGCACGTCCTTTTCGGTGCGCTCGAGGGTCAGTTCCAGATAGCTTCGGTTGTAGACACCGGTGAGGCCGTCGTGAATCGCCAGCTGATCCTTCTCCTGGATGAGTCCGCCGGTTGTCGAGCGCGATGACGGCGTGGATCGCGAACGTGCGAAACAGCGTCCTGTCGTCGTCGCTGAAGTGCCGCGCACGGTCATAGAAGCACGGCGAGGGCACCGTAGGTGCCGCGGTAGCTCTCGAGCGGCACCGCGAGAAACGACCGATAGCCGCCGCCTCCGCCGACCCGGTCTGCGGTCGTGCTCTCGGCATCGACATCGTCGACGGCCACCGTCTCGCCGCCGAGTACCGCCCGCCCCAGGAGCGAGCCTTCGAGCGGCACCACGAAGAGCTGCCGGTAGCGGTCATCGAGCCCATGCACCTGCCTTGGCGACCAGCACGTCGCCGCGCACCGCAAGCAGGGCCGCCTGCGGGGCGTCCATGAGCCGCGCCGCCTCGGCAAGGATGATCGGTTCGAGCGAGGCCGAATCGACACTGCGGTTGATCGTCTCGGCGGCGTCCAGAAGAAGCTGCTGGCGGCCGATGCGCTCGAGCTGCTCGCGCAGGACGAGGGCGTGTTCGATGGCGGAGGCCAACTCGGCGCCGGCCGCGCCGACGAAGCCGACGTCGTCGGCGGAGTAGGTGCGCGGCCGGCGCGTCACGACCGTCAAGACCCCGAGCGCCCGGCTCTGGGCGACGAGCGGAAAGGCGAGCAGCGTGGAGATGCCCTCGCTCAGGGTCGGCGGCAGCACCAGCGGACTGACCGACGTGTCGGCCACGATCACAGTCTCCTGCCCGGTGAAGGCGACACCTGCCGCGGCCTCGTCATAGGGAACGACTGGCGATCGTCGCTGCGTAGGCGTCTGAGATGCCGCGGTGGCAGGCCAGATCGAGCGTCTCGCCGTGAACAAGAGAGATCCACCCACCGTCGACACACAGGCCGGCGACGACCTTGTCGAGCCCCGTGCCGAGCACGGCCTCGAGCTCGACTGAGAGATCTGTTGCGGGGCCGGTCTGAGTCACGACGCCCAACTCCAAACAACGGCGCGCGGCGTCGGCGTGCCGCTCGACCTAGGGTTTGCCGCTCTTGCCGGGCTTGCCGGGCTTGCCGCTCTTGCCCGGCTTGGCGGCGTGGCCCTGGCCGCTGCGCTTGGGGATCTTCGCGTCGTGGTGTGCGGCATGCCGATTCGCGGCCTTCGTCGTCTTGATGGCCTTGGCCTGATGTCGAGCGGCCTTCTTAGCAGCGTGCAGCTTGGCGTGGATCTGGCGCTGCTTGACGCTGGCGCTCCCGCCGTGGCCCGGCTGCTTGCGGACAGCCGTAGATACCATGGATCTGTGATCGTCAGCCGCAGCGATCGCGGTCTGCAGCGTCCTGTCTGCCGCCGCCGATCCGCTGCCTCCATCCGCGCTGGCGTCAAACCCGATGAGCCCGCTGCCGGCCGGAGATTGCGGCGTCACCACGACTCGGCTGGAGGTAGCCCAGTCGACTGTCTCGTCGGGTGTCGCCGCAGTGGCACCCGGTCCTTCGGTCACCGTCGGATGGCTGCCACCGACCGCAGGCGACTTGTCTGGTGACGCGGCCGGAGCCGGCACGATCACGACGCGGACTTGTGAGGGCGTCATCTGTCCCACCGGCTGCGGATGGTGCTGGCCCGCATACGCGGCCAGCCCGATGAATGCCGAAAGACAGACCGCAGCCACGGCGTAGGCGGCCGCTCTGCTGGCGACGACCGATCTGATCCTGGCCAGCGTCCCGGCGCCGGCAGCGGCGGCGCTTGCGGCGCCGGCGATCGCCACCGGCGGCGAGCTCGAGCCCGCCGCCACACCAAGCTCGGTCGCGGCGCCGAAGATCGGCGCCGCCTGCAGCGCCTCCGGGAGCAAGGCTTCTTCGAGGAAGAGCGCCAGACCGAATGCGGCTTCACCCCACGGCTTCATCGTGGTGCGGCAAGGCTTGCAGTACGCAGCGTGTTCGCGGAGCTTGCGCATTTCGTCGACGGGCAGAAGACGACCGACAGAACTCGCGGCGACTCGTTCGGCGAGCCGGCAGGGCGCGCCGGGCTGGTCCGTCATGGGCTCCTCGAAGGCGCGCAAGAACCGCTCTCGCGCCCGGAACAGCAGCGCGCCCATCTCACCGGTCGATATGCCGAGCACCATCGCGGTCTCTTCCGGGCGAAGGCCGTAGACGTCGTTGAGCAGGAGCGCGGTGTAGTGGTCGTCGCCCAGCGTCGACAGCGCCTGCTCCGCGCGGCGGTCCAGATCGCTCGCACCGCGCTGACCCGATCGAGGCCCGTCGTCGCCGTCCGGCTCGCGACCGCTGTCGCCGGCATCGCGATCGCCTCGACGGTCGCGACAGACGCTGACGGCGACCCCATAGAGCCACGGTCTCAGGTCGAATCGGCTTTCGTCGAGAAGGATCTGCCGGTAGGCCGTCACGAAGACTTCATTGGTGACGGCCGCGGCGTCGCCGCGGCCGCGCATCAGGCGCAGGACGAAGTTGTAAATGGACGTCCGGTAGGTCTCGTAAAAGCGCAGGAACGCGTCGCGCTCACCGGCCCGCAGATCGTCCAGGCAGAGGGTCGGCACCGAGCGCGTGTCTACGCCGACTGCGTGGTGATCACCGGAGGGTTCAGAAAGCCTTGCCATGCACCCATTCTATCGGCATCGAGATGAAGACGTTGAGGGCGATGTCACGTTGGTCGCCTTCGTCACCGGCGGGAGTCCACCTTCAACATCGCGGTCAGTCCCGGGGCGGACTCGGGTGCGTGGGCTGTTAGAGACGCAGATCGCCCGCCCCAGGCACCCTGAACGCGAGTGAGCGCCGACGAAGGCCCGCGCGGCCTCGCGTCGGAGGCGAAGAGGACGACGTGACCTCCTGTGATCATGTCAGACTCCTTCGTGGCCCGGTGGCTCGGACCCGGCGGGGCGGACGCCGAGCTTCTGCAGGGTCACAGCGATGTCAGAGGCCGTCGTGCGCGGGTTGATGGTGCACAGACGAAGCACTGGTCGGCCCCGCAGCCGTGTGCTGGTGAGCGCCGCGTACCCGTCCTGCGCGAGGCCGGAGGCCAGCGACTGGTGGTCATCGTCGCCGGCACCCCGGCGGGCAAAGGTGACGATTCCGAGCTGGGCCGTAGTGACCACCTCCCACAGCTCATCGCTCTCGATCGATCGCTGGGCGTAGTCGGCCAGAGCCATACCGCGCTCGATCGCGGCGGCCATGTGCCGCACGCCGTAGATCCGGAAGCTCAGCCACAGCTTGATCGCCCGCGCGCGCCTAGTCAGCTCCGCGCTGCGATCGCGGAAATCGACCTCTTCGTCGACGCCCATCACGTCGACGAGGTAGTCCGGGCTCATGTGAAACGCCTGCTTGAGGGCGCCGGGGCGGCGCACCAACACACACCCGAGATCGTAGGGCTGGAAGAGCCACTTATGCGGATCGACCACCAGCGAGTCGGCAAGCTCGAGCCCAGCGAGGGCGCGGCGGCCGGCCTCGCAGAGGCCGGCCGCCGCGCCGTACGCGCCGTCGATGTGGAACCAGAGCCCTTCAGACCGGCAGAGGCCGGCGATCTCGCCCAGAGGATCGACGCCCCCCGTGTTCGTGGTCCCTGCGGTGGCGACCACGAAACCGGGCCGTCTGCCGGCCGCGGCGTCCTCGCGCACGGCGTCGGCAAGCGTCGGCGGCGACATCCGCAACGCGCTGTCGCTGTCGAGCACCCGGATGTGGTCGTCAGGGAAACCCAGCACCGCCAGCGCGCGCGGGATCGACGCGTGGGTCTGGTCGGTCAGGTAGCACACGCCGGGCCCTTCGGCGGCGCGCGCGGCGGCCAAGGCCGTCAGGTTCGCCATCGAACCGCCGCTCGTCATCACGCCTTCCGTACCGGCCGGCATGCCGAGCAGCGAGCGCAGCCAGTCGAGCGTCACCAGCTCGAGGGTCGCCGGTCCGGATCCGCCGCTCCACGACGCAGCCATGGCGTTGAAACCGGTCCCGAGCCAATCGCCTAGCACGCCGGCATAGGACGACGGCCCAGGCACCCTCGCGAAGTATCGGGGATGGTCGCCGTGCTGCATGTGTGTGAGCGCGACATCGGCGAGCGTCTTCACGGCCTGCAGGGCGTCGCCGCCGTCCTGCGGCGGCGGGCCGCCCAGCAAGGCCCAAAGATCGGCCGGTGCACCAGTGCGGATCGCGGGTTCGTCGGCAATATGGACGAAATGCTCGACGACGCGGTCGACGACCCAGTAGCCCAGTTCGCGCATCTCGGTCTCTTGGAGACCCAATGGTTCGTCGCCACGCGCCGGATCGGCGGGGGGCTCGTGCCTGTGCTCGTCGGTCACTTCGTTCCTCCTCGTGCACTCGCCGCACATCGATCGCGCCCATTCTAGCGAGGCCCGGCCAGGTTATCGCGCCTGGCCGGTTGGGTATGCCTACGGCGGCGGATCGGCGGCGGGGAGGGTTGCATGTACGGCGCAGCAGTTGGCCAGTATGGCAGTCGACGTGGCTTCAATGTCGTGGGTCGGGGCGGCGTCGAGCGTCCCAGCACTTATGGGGCAGGAAGGGTCTGCGCGGCGGAAGCGTGCGTCACGATCCTTTCCGCCTACAACCCCAGCGACGTGTGTTGCCTGCATGAGGGCTGGACCGCCCGATGTGCGCCGTCCACACGCCAGTTCGCCCCCCGTGAGGAACTGACCCGTACCTGTCTCTACGAGCGCTGCGGTCGCGAGTTCGTCACGACGAACCCGGCCAAGAAGTTCTGCTCAGATCGCTGCCGCCTTGGAGCCTTCCAGGCTCGTCGCGCTGTCGAAGGACGCCACGCCACGGCGGGCTGACCGCGGGCCGGCTGCGGCCGAGCCCGGCGACATCTGCGTTCTAGGAGGGGCAACGGGTGGATCTCAGCGAACTACCGCCGGGCGAATCAGGGCCAGAAGTGACGGCTGATCCTCTCGCCAACATCGCTGCCGCAGGAGCGACTCCGACCGCAACAGAAACGCGCGGCGGCCGATTCGCCCGCAAGGCTCATCGGGTCCGCCTTTACCTCTACGCCGTGATGGCGGTCGCGCTTCTCGTCTTCTTGATCGCCCTGGCGGTGGCAAATACGCGCCACGTCAAGGTCAGCTGGGTGTTCGGGACTTCGTCGGTGTCGCTCGTCTGGCTGGTGCTCTTCTCCGCGATCCTGGGTCTGCTGCTGGGCGCGATCATGGGTGCGTTGTTCCGCTGGCGCACCCGAAGGCCGCGCGAACCGAAGCTTGCCCCACAGGGGGAATCGGGCCCGCGCTAGGAGGCACTGTCGAACCGGGCACCGGGCACGGAGGTCCGACTCACGGCCAACGTATCGCGCCGCTGCCGCGCGACCGGGTCAGAGAATGTTGAGACCGCCCAAGATGATCCCGATCACGATCAGCACGACTCCCATGAGCAGCCTGCGGCGGAAGAGGGCGACGCCTCCAGCGACGATCAGGATGATGCCGATCACCCACGCGATCGGAACGGCTCCTCCACTCAGGACCGAGGCCAGCAGTGACGCCACAAGCGCGCTGTGCATCGTGCCCTCCTATTTGAGATGCAGGCTGACTCCGAACAGGACCAGCGGCCACAGCACGACGGCGAGCACCGCCGAGAGCACAGCCGTGACGCTGGTCAGATGCGCGAGGTAGTGATGGGAGTTCGCAACGACCGCGCCGACGACCAGGTACACGATGATGGCGATATTGCGAATCAAGCGGCCCTCCTTGAAGAAGGGCCCCCGGTCCCGGGCTTGAGCCCGAGAGCCTCGGGATGCAGATGCATCCTGACGGCATGACGATACCCCCAGCCTCAAACAGCCAACCGCGTCGCTCGGCGGGGCGGGCCGCTACGATGCGGACGTCAGCGCCGTCGATCGCGGAGCGGCAGCGGGCGAGCGCTTTCCGGTCAGCGCGCGCAGCCGCACCCGGACGACCATCGTCTTCTCGACCATCTCCGGGGCGAAGTCCCAACCGTGTCTGCCCGAGTACTTGTGCATGATCACCCCAAGACCCTGGAGCTTGGTGGCCACGTCGTCGACGAGCTCCGCCGTGCCAAAACCGATCACGGATTCGTAACAGCTCGTCCAGCCGCCGCAGGCGCTCTCCCCGCCTTTGAGTTCGATCAGCCGGTCGACCTCGATACAGACCTCTGGATTGGCGCGCAGACACTCCAGCTTGCGACCCAGGCCGGCGCAATGGAACCACAACACGTCGCCCCGGCAGGCAAGGTTGAGCGGCACGACGTAGGGCCGCTCGCCGTCGACCAAGCCGAGGCGGATCACCGGCGCGTCAGCCAGGATCCTGTCGATCTCCGCGCAATCGGTGATCTGTTCGTCGTCTCTGCGCATCGCCTCCGCCTCTGCCTCGGGTTCCTGTCTCCGTCGATTCGAGCGCTCGCACCCCCCGGGCGGGACTTCGCCCGCCCGTGGGGTGGAGGCGTCGGGGAGGCCAGTGTCGGAGACTGTGGGCAGCGACGCGCCGTCTACTCCAGTCGCGCTCAGGTGGTCACGCGGCCTGCAGGCGCCTGAGGATCCCGACCATCTCCGGCGAGATGTCGGTGTGGTGATGGACCATCTTCCACCCGCCGGGTTCGCGCCGGTAGATGTTCGTGACGCGTTGCTCGATGGTGACCCGCTCGCCGGCCATCGTCGCCTGCCCGGACTCGACACCGATCTCGTAGGCCGCATCCCCAAGGACATGGACACTCCGGTCGCGCAGTTCGACGTGGCCCCCCGAGGCGACCTTGCCGACCTGTTCGAACGATCCTCGGACTTCGTCCCACCCCGACTCGCGACCGCCGATGGGGTGCATCGTCGTGACTTCGGCGCCGTGTGACCAGACGTTTGCCAGCGAGTCGGTATCGCCGTCGAGCATGCCGTTCAGCGCTGAGTAGAACCGTGTTGATGCTTCGCGGACGTCGTCTTCTGCCGACATGGTCGCTCCTTGGGTCAACAGCCTCGAGGAGGCTGCGCTTGCTCTGACAGACTTGTGCTTCCGGCGGGCGGGCGGCTGCGCCGCCCGCCCGCAAGGCCTTCCGACCTACGCGGCCTTCGCCTTGTAGCCGACGGTCTCGGTCTCCCGGGCCCGCGTGACGCGCGGCTCACCGATCACGCCGCCGCGCTCCATCGCTTCCTTCAAAGACGGGTCGACGGCAAACGCCTCGGCCTGCTCCTTGGATGGAAAATGGTTCACGATCGTTACTTCGTTGGGATCGTCGACGCTCCGGTAGAGCTCGTGGCCGGTGGCGCCGTGGCGCCTGCGGATGTCTCCGTGCTCGTCGAACACGGGCTTCCACGTGTCGTAGTCACGTACCTTGTGCTGCACGATGAGAATCATGATCACCTCTCGAAGGAAGCGGGAGCGCCGCTCCCGTCCGTAGCCGCATGCCGATTAGCAATAGTGGCTCGTACCACACACTACGCGTCGATAACCGCGTTGGCGGCATGGCCTGACCGGGCGAACGGACGGGCTGGGAAGCAACGAGCCTTACGGGCGCCCGCGGCGCCCCAGTCGCGGCAGCCGGGGCGGCAGGGCGATCGGCTCGATCACGCGCTGACTCACGGTCCGTGGCGCCACGATCGCCTCGGCAATGGTCGAACCGACTACCAGCGCCACGGCGAGTAGCAGCGTCGTCACAAGTACGTTCACGCCACTGGCGCCGCCCTTGCTCACCAGGCTCAGAACGCCCTGGAAGCCCAGCGCACCCGGCACGAGCACGGTCAGCCCCGGCACCGTGATCGTCGACTTGGGATGGTGCAGATGGCGCGAGTAGACGTTGCCGGCCAGCCCAACGGCCAGGCTGGCGATGCCGACCCCCAGGGTCGTGCCGAGCACCCACACACCGAAGCGGCTGGCGATAGTGGCGACGATCACGGCGACGAAGACCCAGCCGACGTCGCGGCGTCGGGCGTTCTCAGAGACCGAGAACGCCAGCGCCGCTCCGATCACGGCCGCCACCAGCATCGCCGTCGTGGCTCCGTGCGCGCGCCCCAGCAAGGGGAACGCGTGGAGCCTGTGAAAGACGGTCCAGGTGAGCGCCACACCGATGCTCAAGTTGAGCAGCGTCATGCCCGCCCCGGCGAGTCGCGCGGTGCCACAGACGAGGTCGTGCGAGGCGAGTTCCGAGACGCCCTGGGTGATGCGCAGGCCGGGAAGCAGCTGCACTATCGCCGCCAGTACGACGGTCGTGGCGTCGAACCTTTGCAGGACGTGACCCAGAAGGAGCGCGAGACAAGCGGCGAAGGCCGCCGAGGAGAGCTCCAGCAGCCCCTCCAGGCGACCCCTGCGACGGGCGAGGCCGTGAAAGACGGCCACGGCGAGTCCGATAGCCATGGCAGCGACGGCCTCGCGCGGGCCGCCGCCCAGTAGCAGGGCGATGGCAGCGGGACCAAGTCCCCCGGCCACCAGCCGAAGCCAGAGAGAGAAGCGCGGCCGACGGGCGGCGAGAGCTTCGATCCGTTGCGTCCCCGCCCCCGGGCTGATCCAGCCCTTTCCGACCGAGACGGCGACACTCTCGAGGAGGGCTTGGGTCTCGAGATCGATCGTGCCACGACCGACCGGGATGAAGGCGATGCGCTCGTCGCCGAACTCCTCGTAGATGATCTGCACCATGGTCGGCAACACGAAGAACTGCGCCGACAGACCGAGGCCGGCGCTGCAGGCCGCCAGCTGCGCCGTCAGCTCGGCGGCCGTCTGACCGAGCGGGGCGAGCTCTCTCGCAAGGGTCTTGAGGAACTCGACTCGAGAATCTGCTGCCGTGTGTCAACTCCTCTCCGTCGCCGGGCTGCCTGATCGAAGCGCCTTGCGCGTTCCCGATCCCGCCGGCCCCGTCTGTCCCCATGCTACATGCGCCGCCCGATCCGCACTGTTTCAAGCCACTCTGCCGATGCCAGGTGCGTCGTGATGCGAACTGACTCTCTATCGATCGACACCATCAGACTCCCGCTCCCGGCTACGACGTTCATCGAGCACCTGAAGCCGGCCGCGGCGCTAGTCTTCGTGGCGGCCGCCGTGTACGGGTGCACAGCCTCAGCTGAAGCGCCGCCGCTGAAGGTCACGGTCTGGGATCACATCCGCGGCAGTGCGTCGGCGGCTAGCTTCTCCTCGGCGCCGAGCGCGTTCTTCGCAGTCGCGGAAGCGGCCTCGCCCGAGTTCCCGCACTCCGCGTCAACGTGCCGATGGATCGCCGTTGCCGGGTCAGTGGCGATCTAGCGCAAGGGCCTGTTCCAGCAACACGAACCCCTGAGGCGAGGGAACGGTGACGCGCACCGTGCCGGGAGCCTCGAGCGCGCTACCGGGCCGGACGCTGACACCGTGTCGCTCCAGTCGGACGGTCAGGTCGTCCGTCTCGCCCGTCAGCACCAGCACGAAGTTCGCCTGGGAGGGGACGACCTGATAGCCGGCCGCCTCGAACAGCTCGGTCAGGCGCCGGCGGCCTTCACGTACCTGCTCCCGGGTCTGCCGGCGGTGCGCGTCGTCTTTGACCGCCGCCTCGGCGGCAGCCTGGCCGGGCGTCCCGATCGAGAACGGCGGCCGGATGCGCCGCAGGTAGTCGACGATCTCCGCCGAGCCGACGAGGTACCCGACCCGGGCTCCGGCCAGGCCGTAGGCTTTGGACAGGGTGCGAGTGACGACGAGCTTGCCGGCCGCCTCGCCGACGAGCGTCGTTGCGGCCGGGTCGTCGACGAAGTCGATGTAAGCCTCGTCGAGCACCACGAGCCGGGCGCGACAACGGGCGACGAAGGACCGCAACTCGTCACTCGAAACGACCGTTCCCGTGGGGTTGTGGGGGTTGCAGACGAAGGCGATGTCGGCGTCGATCCCAGCCATCGTGTCGAGGTCGTGGACCCAATCCTTCAGAGCGACTCTGGTGACCGACGCACCCACGATCCGCGACGCGATGTCGTGGATCCGATAGGGCGGATCGGCGCACAACACCGATCCGCCGCAGGCCGCGTAAGCCAGGACGAGCAGGTAGACCAGCTCGTCGGAGCCGTTTCCCACCAGTATCGTCTCGGGATCGACGCCGAGCTGCGAGCCGAGCAGACGGCGCAGAGGGCTCGCCAGGGGATCGGGGTAGCGGTGAAGTCGTGCCGCCGCCGACGCCAGCGCTTCTCCGACCGTAGGTGAAGCACCGCAGGGTGACTCGTTGGACGCGAGGCTGCCGTCCTCGCTGGCCGCCGGACGGCCCGGAACGTAGGCACTGAGCTCGCGCACCACGGGGCGCGGCTCCGGCACGCCACCGGGCGACATGGCACTCAACCCCCGCGCCTGTCGTCGACGCGGTGGCAGGCGGTCTTGCCCTGGCCACTGGTCATGCGCGGCAGCGAGAAGGGCTCTGACAGCTCGACTCGCGGGGTGACACCGACCGTCGCCTTCGTCGCCGCGGCCACCTTCTTGGCGAACAGCTCCTTGGCGTCCTCGGTGAACTCACCCAGCCCGCGCACCTCGACCTGCAGGGTCAGCCGGTCGAGGTTGCGGACGCTGTCGACGACCATGCAGAAGTTGTTGCCGATCTCGGCGAAGTTCACGAGTACCTCCTCGATCTGGCTGGGGAACACGATCAGCCCGCCGATCGAGAGGGCGTCGTCGCTACGGCCGGTGATGCGTCCGATCCTGGGATGCGTGCGGCCGCAAGGACACGGTTCCCAGGTGAGCGAGGAGATGTCGTGACTGCGGTAGCGGATCATCGCCATCGCGTCGCCGACGAGAGACGTCCAAACCAGCTCGCCCGCCTCGCCGTCGCCGACCCGCTCGCCGCTCTCCGGGTCGATGCACTCCACGAGCAGGTGGTCAGACCACACGTGCATGCCGTCCTCGTTGGGGCATTCGCAGGCCATGCCGGGGCCGAGGAACTCGCCCATGCCGTACTCGTTGAAGGCGTCGACGCCGAGTGCGCTCGTCAGGCGCCGGCGGCCCGACTCGGGCCACGGCTCGGCGCCGAAGAGGCCCACACGCAGCTGTGAGTCGCGCGACAGGTCGATGCCTCGCTCCAAGGCCTTGTCGGCAAGGAACAGGGCGTACGACGGCGTCGTACAAAGCGCCGTCACGCCAAGGTCGACGATGAGGTCGATGAGCAGCTCGTGCCGGCCGATGCCGGCGGGCACGACGCCGATCCCCGCCTTCTGGGCTCCGTACTGGAGCCCGACGCTTGTCGCCAGGCCGTAGGCGAAGCAGTTCTGAAGGAGGTCGCTCGGGGCGCAGACCGACCATCCACATGGAGCGCGCGTTGCGCAGCGCCCAGGCGTCCATGTCGTGTCGCGTGGCCCAGATGGGCGTGGGTTTGCCGGTGGTCCCCGAGGTACTGTGCACCTCGATGACGTCGCTCAGAGCGCAGGTCATGAGACCGTCCGGATAGGTCTCGCGCAGCGTCGCCTTCTCGAGAAACGGCAGCCTGCGTACGTCATCGAGCGTCCGGATCTGCCCGGGCTCGACCCCCGCCTCACGGCAGATCTCCCGATACGTGGCGCTGCGTTCGTACGCCGCCGCGACTTGCAGTTGGAGACGCTCGAGCTGGAGCGCCCGGAGGGCGCCGAGCTCGAGCGTCTCGGCCTGAGGATCGAAGCAGACGCTCTGGTCCACTGCGCTGCTCGCCGTGGTGCTCATGCGCGCTCGCCTCCTCCGGGGTTGCCTGCGACATCGGCCCTTTCGCCGACCTGCCGCCCCGCCACGAAGGCAGCGAGGTTCATGTCGAGCCACCTCGCCGGCACGTTTCTCGCGATGGCCCGCTCCCAGGTCTCGGCGACGAACGGCAGGCACGAGGAGAGAGCGCCCACGAGCACGACACCGGCGACCTTCACGTCGCCGACCTCCTCGGCGACCGCATTGCCGTCGACGGCGATGACCTGGCGCGTCCCGTCGGCCAGACGCTCGATCGCATCGAACGGATAGACGAACTCGCCTTGCGAAGCAAGCGGCGGCACGATGTGCTGAGTGTTGACGATCGCCACGCCACCCGGGTGGACGGATACCCCGTAGCGCAGCCCCTCGGCAGCCTCGAACGCGAGCAGGTAGTCGACTTCGCCGGGGCTGATGGACGGCGCCACCACCCTCTTGCCGATGCGGATGTGCGAGCAGACGCTGCCGCCGCGCTGCGACATGCCACGGGTCTCGCTCAGCTTGACCTCGAGACCGCCGTGCAGGAGCGCCGCGTCGGCGATGATCGCCGCGGCCACGATCACACCCTGCCCGCCGACGCCGACGACCATGATGTCGTCGACCTGGCCGTCGCGGTGATGACCGCCGGCGGCGTTTGCCATCTTCGTGGTCCTCGCGTGGCTCATGCCGCGCCCGCCTTGCTGATGGCGCCCGGCGTGCAGACTTGGGAGCAAAGCGAGCAGCCGGTGCAGGTCTCGATGTCGATCTCGACCTTGCGGCGGTTCTTGTGCGTGGCCTCGACATGGTGAAGCGACGGGCAGCCGAGCTTCATGCACTGCTGGCAGGCAGTGCAGAGTTCCTCGTCCACCTCGTAAGGAGCGTCGCCGGGGATCTTGCGGGGGAAGAGCATGCAGGGCCGGTTGGTGATGATCACCGCCGCGCCGTCATAGGCAAGCCCGGCCTTGAGCGCCGTGAGGCACGCCTTGTAGTCGTAGGGGTCGACGACCTCGATGTGCTCTACGCCGAGCGCACCGCAGATGGCCGCAAGGTCGACCGGCTTGGTCTCCGTGCCGGCGAGCGTCTTCTCGTTGCCGGGGTTGGTCTGGCCGCCGGTCATCGCCGTGATGGTGTTGTTCTGGATGAGGACGGTGACGTTGGCGCGCTGGTGCACCGCGTTCAGGAGCCCGGTGAGGCCGCTGTGCAAGAAGGTGGAGTCGCCGATGACCGCGATCGACCCCTTGGCGCTGCCGCCCGCGCGCGTGAAGCCCTGCTCTATCGGGATGCTCGCGCCCATCTCGATGGCCGAATGCATATGGCTCACCGGCGGCAGCGTGGTCAGGTCGTAGCAGCCGATGTCGCCGTGCACGTCGAGGTCGAGCTTCTTCATGGCGGTGGCCATGCCGCGATGCGGGCAGCCGGTGCAGAGCACCGGGGGACGCGGAATGACGCTCTCGTCTTCGGCGGCCTTCTCCGTGGCCCAGCGCGGCAGGTCGAGGCCGGCAGCGTAGAAACCCCGGCCCACCCGGACCGGCGTGAGCTCACCCCACTGCGGGAACCAGCGCTTGCCCTCACAAGCGATGCCGGCAGCGAGGATCTGCTCTTCGATGTAGGGCTCGAGCTCCTCGACCACGAAAAGGCGATCGACGGTGGCGGCGAAGCGACGGATGGCCTCGACGGGTAACGGGTGGATCAAGCCGAGCTTGAGGAACGCCGCCCCGGGCAGCGCCTCCTTGGCGCTGATGTAGGCGGCCCCGGCCGAGACGACGCCGATGCGCGACGTGCCGCCGGCGCCCTCGCGCAGCGAAACGTCGCCGGCGCCGTTCGCGCCCGCCTCGACGCGCGCCAGCGGGCTCGCCTCCGAGTACTGGCGCAAGCGCTCGACGCGCTCGAGCAGGCTGCGATGCAGCGGCCGCGAGAACCTGGGCAGAAGGCAGTACTTCTCGGTGTTGCGGTCAGGCGGCCGCCGCTCGGGCGCGCGGCGGCCGCCGCTCTCGGGCCCGTCGAGCTCGACGATGGATTTCTGGTGCGCCGTCTGGATGCTCATGCGCACCATGACGGGCACGTCGAAGGTCTCGCTCATCTCGAAGGCCAGCTTGACGAACTCGTAGCACTCCTGGCTGTCGGCTGGTTCGAGCATCGGCATGCTGGAGATGCGCCCGAAGTAGCGGTCGTCCTGTTCGGTCATGCCGCTGGCCATGCCGGGATCGCCGGCGACACAGACGACCAGGCCGGCGTTCACGCCCGTGTAGACCGAGCTGATGAGCGGGTCGGCGGCCACGCTGGCGCCGGCGCTCTTCATCGCCGTGAGCGCCCGGACGCCGCCCATGGCGGCCCCGAAGGCGACCTCGTAGGCCACCTTCTCGTTGGTCGACCACTCGGCGTAGATGCCGTCGTAGCGTACGAGGTTGGTGACGATCTCGGTGCTGGGGGTGCCCGGATAGGCGGCCGCGACCTGGACCCCAGACTCCCAGGCCCCCCGGGCTATGGCCTCGTTGCCGAGCATCAACACCGCTGCCATGTGGCTCCTCTCCACGACGGCGCTCACCTGTGCCCTCAAGTGAAGCGGAACAGCCTCGGCAGCACAAGTCTTCAAACGATGGAGATACCAGGCTGGCGGTGTAGGGCGCGCGGGGGCGGGGGAGCGGCGCAGCCGCTCCCCCGCCCCCGCCTGGCGGTCGTACTCGCGCCTACCTGTGGCCGTACACCTTGATGCGGTGCAGCAGGCGCAGCGGCGCCGAACCGCCGCTCTGGATCGTCACGCTGCAGACGCTGAAGCCGGCCTGCAGGTTGCCGGCCCCGTCGACCGCGTAGTAACAGAGCGTGTGGGCACCGTTGCCGGAGATCGCCACCGGCACGCCTACGCCGCCTGGGTAGGCGACCTGTGTCCAGGTCCCGCCGTCCAGCGAGTACCAGATGAAGGCCACCCCCGAGAAGCTGTCGTGGCCGCTGATGTGCACGGTCACGGGCCCGGTCTGCGTGCCGCTAGGAGCGTCGTTTGTGGCAGTCGGCAGCGAGTTGTCGATGCGCACCGTCGCTGACTGCGGTGTCTCGGTATTGCCGGCCGCGTCGGTCGAGCGGTAGAGCACGCTGAAGACGCCCGAGCCGCCGCCTCGGCGCCAGCGCCCGTAGTCCAGGCTGGTGCCGGTGACCCAGGTGACGCCGCCGTCGGTGGAGTACTCGGTCTTGGCCGGCCCGCCCACCATGCCGGCGTGGCTGCCGTCGGTGGCCAGCGGGTCTGAGGGCGAGAGCGTCAGCGTCCAGGGACCGGCGTGCCAGGTCACGACCCCGCCGGGGTTGGCGTTGTCAGTGGTCACCGGCGGGGTGGTGTCGAGCACGATGCTGGTGGACAACTCCAGGGGGTTGCTCCGCCAAGGTGCTGTACTCGGCGAAGACCGACTTGTCACCGTCGCCGGCGGACAGGGTCCAGGCCTTCGTGGCGCTGTAGGTCTGCCAGCTGCTCCAGCTGCCGCCGGCGTTCCTGAAGCGCATCTCGGTGGCGCCGGTAGCGCCCGCGATCGAGCTGTCGATCGTCACCGTCGTGCTGGCCGTGTAGACGGCGTCGCCGTTGAGCGTCATCGAACCGCTGGGCAGCGACGAGAAGCGCGCCAGATGGCCGCGGCTCTGCGCCGCCGATCGAGGTGAACTGCCCGCCGGCGTAGACGGTCGAGCCCGAGACGGCGAGGGCGTAGACCCAGTCGTTCGCGTTGGGGCTCCAGGTGACCTGGCTGCCGCCGGGATCGGTAGCGAGACGCGGCGAGGTAGTGGTAGGCGCCCTGGTCGCCGCCGCTGGAGGTGAACTTGCCGCCGACGTAGACATTGGGGCCCGAGACGGCGAGAGTGAGGACCTGATCGTTCGACGTCGGGGCTCCAGGGCGTGGCCAGGCCGCTGCCCGCATCCAGGGCGGCGATGATTGTCGCGGCCCTGCCCGCCGATGGAACCGAAGCTCCCTCCGGCGTACACGGTCGAGCCCGAGACGGCGAGAGCGTTGACCTCGCTGTCCGCGTTGGGGTCCCAGGCGGTGGCGGCGCCGCTGCCGACGTTCAGGGCGGCGATGTTGTTGCGGTTCTGTCCGCCGATCGATGCTGAAGCTGCCCGCCGACATAGACGGTCGAGCCCGAGACGGCGAGAGCGTTGACCTGGCTGTCCGGACGGTCGGGGTTCCAGCCCGTGGCGGCGCCGTAGGCGTCGAGAGCGGCGATGTAGGTTGCGGCTCTGCCCGCCGATCGAGCTGAAGCTGCCCGCCGGCGAGCACGGTCGAGCCCGAGACGGCGAGGGCGTTGACCTGGCTGTCCGCGCCGGGGTTCCAGCCCAGGGCGGCGCCGCTGCTCGCGTCCAGGGCGGCGATGTTGCTGCGGCTCTGCCCGCCGATCGACGCGAACTGCCCGCCGGCGTAGACGGTCGAGCCCGAGACGGCGAGGGCGTCGACGGTCACGTAGTCGTCGGGGCTTCCGCCCGTCGCGTTCGGATCCCAGGCCGTGGCGGCGCCACTGGCGTCCAGGGCGGCGATGTGGTTGCGGTACTGGAGACCGACCGAGGTGAAGCCCCCTCCGACATACACGGTCGAGCCCGAGACGGCGAGGGTGCCGGCCTGGCTGTCCGCGTTGGGACTCCACGCCGTGGCCAGGCCGGTGCCGGCGTCCAGGGCGGCGAAGCCGTTGCGGGACTGCCCGCCGATGGTACTGAAGTCTCCCACGACATAGACGGTCGAGCCCGAGACGGCGAGAGCGTTGATCCCGCCGTCCGCATTGGGGTTCCAGGCCGTGGCGAGGCCGGTGTTCGCATCGAGAGCGGCGATCCCGTGACGGATCTGGCCGCCGATCGAGTCCCAGCCCCCTCCGACGTACACGGTCGAGCCTGAGACGGCCAGAGAACTGACCCCGAACATGGCGGTGCCGGTCACGTTGGCGTTCCAGGTCGTGGCGGCGCCGGTGGCGGCGTCGATAGCGGCGAGAGCGGCGCGGCTCTGGCCACCGATGGCACCGAAGAACCCGCCGACATAGACGGTCGAGCCCGAGACGGCGAGAGCGTTGACCCGGCCGTTGCAGTTGGGGTTCCAGGACGTCGCGAGGCCGCTGCCGGCATCCAGGGCGGCGATGCAGTTGCGGCTCCTCCCGCCGATGGACGTGAACCAGCCGCCTGCATAGACGGTCGAGCCCGAGACGGCGAGGGTGTTGACCGTGCTGTTGGCCTTGGGGTTCCAGGCCGTGGCGGCGCCGGTGTTCGCATTCAGGGCGGCGATGCGGTTGCGGCTCTGCCCGCCGATGGAGGTGAACTGCCCCCCGACATAGACGGTCGAGCCCGAGACGGCGAGGGTCTGGACCCAGTCGTTCGCGTTGGGGTCGAAGTTCGGGTCCACCGAGCCGTCGGGCAGGATGTGGGCGATGCGGTTGCGCGCGATGCCGCCGACCGAGGTGAACTGGCCGGCGATGTAGAAGCCGCCGGCGCCGTCGGGGGCGACCGCCATCACGGCGCCGCCGTCCACCGACGGGAAGGACAGGTCGGGGACGCCGGTGGTCGCATCGAGAGCGGCGCCGCTGCCCGTCGGGGGACCGACCCAGGTGAAGTCCCCGCCGATGTAGGTGGTCCCGTCGGGCCCGATCGCGGTGGCGTAGACGTTGCCGTTGGTCACCCAGGCCTTCTGGTCGGGGCTGGAGCTGGGCGGGATCGTTCCCGCCAGCCCCGGACCTTCGTGGAGCAGCACGCTGACGGTGTTGGCGGTGTAGTTCGCCGTCACCAGATCGCCCGTGGGGTTGACGAAGTCGAGATTGCTGAAGGCCACGCACTGCGGGCCCGCGCCGGTGGCGAAGTCGCGTCTTGGCGGCGAAGCCGCCGGCGCCGTCACCGAGCAGCACACTGACGGTGCTGGCGCCGTTGTTCGCCGTCACCACGTCGAGCTTGCCGTCGCCGTTGACGTCGCCGACGGCGACCGACCACGGGGCCGTGCCGGTGGCGAAGTCGGTCTTGGCGCCGAAGCCGCCGGTACCGTTGCCCAGCAGCACGCTGACCGTGCTGTCGTTGACGTTCGACGTCGCCAGGTCGAGCTTGCCGTCGCCGTTGACGTCGCCGACGGCGACCTGGTACGGGTTGGCGCCGGTGGCGAAGTCGGTCTTGGCGCCGAAGCCGCCGGTGCCGTTGCCGAGCAGCACGCTGACCGTGTTGGCGCCGTGGTTCGCCGTCACGAGGTCGAGCTTGCCGTCGCCGTTGAAGTCGCCGACGGCGACCGATCTCGGCTCGAGGCCGGTGGCGATAGTCGGTCTTGGCGCCGAAGCCGCCGGTGCCGTTGCCGAGCAGCACGCTGACCGTGTTGGCGCCGACGTTGGCCGTCACCAGGTCGAGCTTGCCGTCGCCGTTGAAGTCGCCGACGGCCACGAAGGTCGGCTGGGCGCCGGTGGCGAAGTCGGTCTTGGCGGCGAAGCCGCCGAAACCGTCGCCCAGCAGCACGCTGACCGTGTTGGCGCCTTGGCGTTCGCCGTCACCAGGTCGAGCTTGCCGTCGCCGTTGAAGTCGCCGACGGCCACGCAGCTCGGGCCGGCGCCGGTGGCGAAGTCGGTCTTGGCCGTGAAACCGCCGGACTCGTCGCCCAGCAGGACACTGACCGTGTTGGCGTCGTGGTTCGCCGTCACCAGGTCCGGAGCGAAGTTGCCGTTGAAGTCGCCGATGGCCACGGACTCCGGGCCCGCGCCGGTGGCGTAAGTCAGCTGGCAGCGAAGCCGAAGGCGCCGCTGACGATGTCGTCGGACAGCGCCAAGGCGTTGCCGGGCGCGGTCCTGTACTCCGCATAGACGGTCTTGTCGCCGTCGCCGGCAGACAGCGTCCAGGTCTTGCTGTCGCTGTACGGCTCCCAGCCGCTCCAGCTGCCGCCGGCGTTGCGGAAGCGCATCTCGGTGGCGTCCGTGACCGAGCTGTTGATCGTCACTGCGGCGCTGGCCGTGTAGGGGTCGCCGTTGTTGAGGTTCATCGAACCGCTGGGCAGAAGCGAGAAGCGCGCCAGGCCTTGCCGTGGCCTGTCCGCCGATCGAGGTGAAGGCCCCGCCGGCGTAGACGGTCGAGCCCGAGACGGCGAGGGCGTCGACCGGGCCGTCCGCGTCGGGATTCCAGTTCGTGGCGCCGTTGTTGCTGGCGCCATCCAGGGCGGCGATGTGGTTGCAGGTCTGCCCGCCGATGAAGGTGAAGTCCCCGCCGGCGTAGACGGTCGAGCCCGAGACGGCGAGGGCGTAGACGAAGTTGTCGTGCGGATGGGGTCCCAGTCCGTGGCGAGGCCGGTGCTGGCATCGAGAGCGGCGATGTAGTTGCGGGTCTGGCCGCCGATGGAGGTGAAGCGGCCGCCGGCGTAGACGGTCGAGCCCGAGACGGCGAGGGCGTGAGACGCGCTGTCCGCGTTGGGGTCCCAGGCCGTGGCGGCAGGCCGGTGCTCGCATCGAGGGCGGCGATGTTGTTGCGGGTCTGGCCGCCGATCGAGGTGAAGTCTGCCGCCGGCGTAGACGGTCGAACCCGAGACGGCGAGGGCCCAGACCCTAGACGGGGCCGCTGCCGTCGCTGGGGTCCCAGGCCGTGGCGAGGCCGGTGCTCGCAGTCGAGGGCGGCGATGTAGTTGCGGGTCTGGCCGCCGATCGAGCTGAACTCGCCGCCGGCGTAGACGGTCGAGCCCGAGACGGCGAGGGCGTCGACGACGTGGTCCCGTCGTGCCCGGCCGCTCGCGTTGGGGTTCCAGGCGGTGGCGAGGCCGGTGCCCGCATCCAGGGCGGCGATGTTGTTGCGGGTCTGGCCGCCGATGGCGGTGAACTGGCCGCCGACGTAGACGGTCGAGCCCGAGACGGCGAGGGAGCAGACCCGAACATCGCCGCTGCCGGTCACGTTGGGGTCCCAGGACGTCGCGGCGCCGGTGGTCGCCATCCAGGGCGGCGATGTTGTTGCGGGTCAGCCTGCCGATCGAGGTGAACGTCCCGCCGGCGTAGACGGTCGAGCCCGAGACGGCGAGAGCGTTGACCGTAGCTGTCCGCGTTGGGGTTCCAGGTCGTGGCGAGGCCGGTGCTCGCACTCAGGGCGGCGATGCGGTTGCGGGTCTGGCCGCCGATGGAGGTGAAGTTCCCGCCGGCGTAGACGGTCGAGCCCGAGACGGCGAGGGTGCTGACGCTGGCGGTGCCGCCACCGGCGCTCGGGTTCCAGGTGGTGGCGAGACCGCTGGTCGCGTCAGGGCGGCGATGCCGGTCGCGGCTCTGACCGCCGATGGAGGTGAAGTCCCCGCCGGCGTAGACGGTCGAGCCCGAGACGGCGAGGGTGTTGAGGCCGCCACCGGTCGCGCTCGGGTTCCAGGTGGTGGCCAGGCCAGTGCTCGCACTCCAGGGCGGCGATGCCGAGTGCGGGTCTGGCCACCGATCGAGGTGAACCAGCCGCCGACGTAGACGGTCGAGCCCGAGACGGCGAGGGCGCGGACCTCATCGTTCGCGGTGGGGTTCCAGGCCGTGGCCACGCCGCTGCTCGCGTCCAGAGCGGCGATGTACTGGCGACTCTGCCCGCCGATCGAGGTGAAGTACCCGCCGGCGTAGACGGTCGAGCCCGAGACGGCGAGGACATAGACGAGGTTGTTCGCGTTGGGATTCCAGGTCGTGGCGAGGCCGCTGCTCGCATCCAGCGCGGCGATGCAGCTGCGGCTCTGCCCGCCGATCGAGGTGAAGTTGCCGCCGGCGTAGACGGTCGAGCCCGAGACGGCGAGGGTGACGACGTCGCCGTTCGCGTTGGGGTCGAAGGACGGATCCACGGAGCCGTCGGGCAGGATGTGGGCGACGCGGTTGCGGGCGAGGCCGCCCACCGAGGTGAAGTCGCCACCGATGTAGTAGCCGCCGGCGCCGTCGGCGACCGCCGCTTGCACCTCGCCGTCGACGAACGGGATCGACAGGTAGGGGGAGCCGCTCGTCGTGTTGAGGGTCGCGCCGGTGCCCGTGTCGGGGCCGACCCAGGTGAACGAACCGCCGATGTAGGTGGTCCCGTCGGGGCCGATCGCGGTGGCATTGACGGTGCCGTTCGTCATCCAGACCTGCCGGTCAGGCGTTGAACTCGGCGTAAGAACGTCCGCGGCCGCCACCGAGGCCGTCAGAAGCGGCGTCAGACAACAGACGCACACCAGGCAGAGAGCAGCAGAAAACCACGCGAGGCGCTTCATTGGACATCCCCCAATCGTTGTCCGATCGCCGCCTGCTGCGGCTCCAGATGATGCGACGGGCGCGCGGCGAGCACCGTCGCCAGGACGATGACGAACACGAACGAGAACGCGCAGACCAGCGACAAGAGTTGCATGCTTCCCCCTTGCGCCGCACTACCGTCGGCGCCGATGCACTTGGTTCGCTCGCCCCCGCGTGTCGGGCGAAACGCCAGCTCCGTACTCACCTGATACACCCACCGCGGCGGTTTCGCAAGCGCGCCCCTCCGCGCACAGTTCCTCGCGCCGCGATCCGATCCGCTGTGACAGAATAGAGCGTCATCAAGAGCAGACCGAGAGGGGCCGACCGTGCGGGATCGTTGCGCGTTGCTATCCGTTTACGACAAGACCGGCATCGAAGACTTCGCCCGTGCGCTGACGGACGGCGGTTGGCAGATCTACGCGTCGGGCGGCACCGCCGCGGCCCTGGCGGCAGCCGACATCCCCACCACCGACGTCGCGAGCCTCGTCGGCGGTGCCGCCATCCTCGGTCATCGGGTCGTGACGCTGTCGCGCGAGATCCACGCCGGCCTTCTGGCCCGGCCGGTCCCCGAGGATCTGGCGGAGCTCGACGGGCTCGGCGTGCCGTTCATCGACCTGGTGTGCGTCGATCTCTACCCCTTGACCGCAGAGGTCGCGAGGCCGGGTTCGACGCCCGAGTCGGTGATCGAGAAGACCGACATCGGCGGGCCGACGATGCTGCGCTCCGCCGCCAAAGGCCGACGCATCGTCGTCAGCTTGCCGGCGCAGCGCGCCGAGGTGCTTCACTGGCTGTCCGAGGGCGAGCCGAACGCCACCGAGTTCCGCGAGGCCCTGGCCGCGCGAGCCGAGGCCGTGGTCGCCGACTACTGCCTGGCGTCGGCGCGCTACCACTCGCGCGGCCGTTTCGACGGCTTTGTCGCCGAGGCCACCAGGGTCCTCAAGTACGGCGAGAACGCGGTGCAGGCGCCGGCTCATCTGCTGGACCTCGCGACCCCCGATCCGCTGGCTCTCGAGCGCCTCACGCTGCTGGCCGGCACCGAGCCCAGCTACAACAACCTTGCCGAAGTGGGTCGCCAGATCCAGACCGTCACCCATATCGCCGCCGGCTTCGAGCGTAACTTCGGCTCGATCCCCCGTATCGCCCTCGGCACCAAGCACGGCAACGCCTGCGGGGCGGCCGCCGGCGACGACCCCGTCGAGGTGGTCCGCAAGATGGTCATGGGCGATCCGCGAGCTATCTTCGGCGGGCTCGTCATGGTGAACTTCGCGATCACCGAGGAGCTGGCCGGCGAGCTGCTCACCTATGGAGTAAGCTCCGGCCGCCGCGTGCTCGATGCCATCACCGCTCCCTCGTTCGAGCCCGAGGCCGTGCAGATGCTGTCTCGCAAGGGCGACAAGTGCCGGTTCCTGACCAACCCCGCCCTCGGCGCGCTCGGCGTCGGCTCGCTGGACGAGTCGCCGATGCTGCGCCAGGTCCGCGGCGGCTACCTGCGTCAGCCCAACTACACTTGGGTGGCCGATCTGAACGCGGCCGAGGTCACTCGCATCGGCGAGCTCAGCGACTCACAGCGGCGCGACATCGTCCTCGCCTGGGCGATCTGCGCCACCTCCAATTCGAACACGGTGACGCTCACCCGCGATGGCGCCCTCATAGGCAACGGCGTGGGACAGCAGGACCGCGTCGGGTGCTGCGAGCTGGCCCTCAAGCGCGCCCGCGACGCCGGTCACGAGCCGGCGGGGGCGGTCGCCGCGAGCGACAGCTTCTTCCCACATCCGGACGGGCCCGAGACACTCATCGCGGCCGGCGTCACCGCCATCTGGGCGACCTCCGGTTCGGTCCGCGACGAAGATACGCGCGAGCTCTGCCGCCGCGAGAACGTCGTCTTGTGGCAGGTCCCGGACTCGCTCGGTCGAGCGTTCTTCGGCCACTAACGCTCGAGCGATATCGACGCTGGAGCGGGCGGCCTCCCTCGACGCGTCAGTACTTGTCCGGACGCGGCGACGAGAATGCGGCGGTGAGCTTCTGCTTCACCTTGCGGCTGCCGCACTTCGGGCAGACTGCCTTGGCGTCGCGTTCGTCCATGTGGCAGGTGACCTCGAACTCGGTGCCGCACTTCTTGCACGTGAAGTCATAGATGGCCATCGGGCCCTCCCCATAGGCGCCTTCACCCTAGTGAACAGAGTCTTCACTTGATGTGGAGTCTGACTCCCAGCAGCAGGAGCGGCCAGAGCACGACGGCGATGACCGCGGAGACGATCGGCTTGACTCCGTTCAGGTGCGCGAAGTAATGATGCGAATTGGCCACGACCAGACCCACCACGAGGTAGATGACGAGAAGAACCTTGCCGAGCATGCCCCGCAACATGGGTCGCCGCGACACTCTCCCACTTCTCCGAGAACGACCCCTTCTGAGCCACTCCCACAGCACGAATCCTTCCAGCACTCGCTTATGTCTCACAGGGACAGCCTTTCCGCAGTCAATGATCGGGGTCCGGCTGGGAGCTTTGCTCGGTGCCTTCCTTGCGGCTCTCGGCGGCTCGGCTGTCGCGCTCGTCGCGCTGCTCGAAGTCGACCGCCGGGTAGACCTTGCTCTCGAGGTCATGCTGCTTGGGCGTCACGTCCCGATGCGCTTCGCGCCCGTGCTTCTTCACCTCGTCGTATGTCGCGAAGCCCGCGCCACAGTGAGGGCAGGTGAGGAATTGCATGACCATCCCGTCATCTCCTTGCTCGATGCGCATGAATCTACCCGTACGGCGTCGATCGAACCGAACAGGATCGGTGGCGTCCTACAGGGCTCGGAACGCCACGAGGCGACGCCTGCGAGATGTGCGGCGGACGATGCTCGGGAGAGGGTCTCTGCGCGATGGACTGTATCTAGTGGTGTCCAGTCAGACGCGATCGTCCCGCACAGTCGGGAACGACTCACGCTGTGGGTCGTGCTGTGAGCGCCCCGAGGATCCTCTCGATCTCGGCGTCCTGGGCGGCGAGATGGGCCTGGATCTGCTTGGCCTCTTCCAGGACGGCCGCTGCGTCGTTGTAGGTGGCCTCGGAGCGGGCGTCGGCGGCCGCGGCCTGCACGTTCTGACCGACGATGATGATCGGCAGCAGCACCAATTGCAGGAAGGTCTGGGCGATCCAGGCGATGATGATCAGCGAGTTGCCGGTCTTGAAGGCGGACGGCGCGCTGACCAGGGCAAGGACCGTGAAGAGGTAGGCGCACCACATCGTGCCGACGATCACGGTGATCTTCAGCCCGACCTTGGCGTTGAAGCGTCCGATCGGACCGGGACCGTGCAACTGGGCGACGGCCGCTGCGACCGTTGGTGGCCCAGCCTCTTTGCGCTTCTCTACGTGCGGGTGCTGGACGTACTCGAAGATGCCCGACATGGGACCCTCCCCTGTTGACGAGAACCGGGCTGCCGCAGCCCCGTCTGGGTTCACACTCCGGACTGCTCTGTCATCATATGTCGGAGCACCCAGTGCCCGAAGAAGCCCCTGAGCAGGCCGACCTCGCGGAACTTCGCCACCAGTAGGTTCGCTCGATCCAACCAGACGATGTTCAGTGATGGAAGCCGCTCGTTGAGTGCCCCTCGCGTGGCAGCGGCCCCGAGAGCCCGTCGAGATACGCGACGTTCTTCCTGATGTCGTCAACCAGCAGATGCATGAGGTCCATCGAGACGCCGTTGCGGAAGACGATGCGCATCACCGTCATGTCGGTGAGGTCGGCCGGCAGCGGATAGGCAGGCACCTGCCAGCCACGCTCGCGCAGTTTGCTGGAGAGGTCGCGCAGGTCCCACTTGTCGGTGTAGCCGGACGCGAGCTCGCCAGGTGATCAGCGGCATGTCGGAGCCGTCCGTGAACATGCTCGAAACGCGGCATCTTGGCGATCTCGCCGGCCACGAAGTGGGCGACGTCGCTGCGAGGCCTGCTGCACACGCCGGTAGCCCTCGCGGCCCAGGCGCAGGAAGTTGTAGTACTGCAGCAGCACCTGGGCGCCGGGGCGCGAGAAGTTGAGCGCGAAGGTGGGCATGTCGCCGCCCAGGTAGCTGACCTTGAAGACGAGGTCCTCGGGCAGGTACTCACGCTGGCGCCAGACGACCCAGCCCAGCGCCCGGGTAGACCAGCCCGTACTTGTGCCCCGAGGTGCTGATCGAGTGCACGCGCGGGATGCGGAAGTCCCATTCCAGCTCGGGGCTCAGGAACGGCGCGATGAAGGCGCCCGAGGCGCCGTCGACATGGATCGGCACGTCGAGGCCGGTGCGCTTGCTGGAGATCGTCGAGCGCGGCGGCGATCTCCTTCACCGGCTCGTAGGTGCCGGTGTAGGTGACGCCCAGGATCGGCACAACGCCGATGGTGTTCTCGTCGACGTACGCGGCCACGACGCCCGTCAGGAGTCAGCACGGCTCCTCGCGATGATCGGCACGTAGCGCGGCTCGACGTCCCAGTAGTTGGCGAACTTCTCCCAGCACGACCTGGACCGAGCTGGCGAACACGATGTTGGGCTTGTCGATGGACTTGCCGGCAGCCCTGCGCTTCTGCTGCCAGCGGTCGCTTGAGCGCCAGCCCGCCCAACATGCAGGCCTCGGACGAGCCGATGGTCGAGGTGCCCATCGTGATATGCGGCGTCGGGCGCATGCCACAGGTCAGCGAGGATCCGCAGGCAGCGTTCCTCGATGGCTCGCCGTCTGCGGGTACTCGTCCTTGTCGATCATGTTCTTGTCGTAGGCGACTCGCGTAGAGCTGCGTCGGCGCGCGTCGTCCATCCAGGTGGTCACGAACGTCGCCAGGTTCTGGCGCGCGTTGCCGTCGAGCATGATCTCGTCGGCGACGATCTGGTAGGCCGCAGCGGGGGACATCTCGTGCTCGGGCAGCTTCCAGCGCGGCACCTGCTCCTCGCCGGGCCTCGCGAAGAGGGGGTTGATCTGCATACTGTCGCGTTCGGGGGGTTCCTTGCGCCACTCAGCCATGACTTGCCTACTCCCTTTTCGTGAGACTGCCCTGCTCGCTCAGCGAGTCGAGGCCGGCGATGCTGTTTGAGGGATGAGACGCTGGACTCCTGCGGCCTCTGGGCATTGACGCCGCCGGCGCCAACGACCACCATGTGGGCAGCAACTCGCACGCTCGTGCCAGCGCCACAGAGGCAGTGCCATGCTCGACAGTCTGATCAACCCCGTCCACCTGATGATAATCATGGCGGTCGTGGTCGTGCTGTTCGGCCCCAAGCGGCTGCCTGAGATGACCCATAAGCTCGGCCAGGCTCTTCGCGACCTCAACTCGGCCACCTCCGAGATCCGCTCGCAGATCGGGGTCGACGACATCGCCGCTTCGGTGGCGGATATCAAGTCGGGCTTGAGCCTGACGACGACCGACAGCCCCCCACCCGCGGTCGAGATCGGCGCCGACGAACCGGTCGACGGGTGGCCCACCGCAGGAGAGTCTGTGGCCGAGGCGCCCGATACGCCGGCCGAGGCCGTCACTGCCACGGCCGATGTTCCGACCCATATGCCGCTCGACGGCGGACCTCGGCTGAGCGAGCCGACCGCGGCCGGCCCCCCGGCCATCGACCAGCCGTATGGCAGCGGTGACACCCTCGCGACCGCCGGCGTGGATGAGAGTGGCGTCGAGGCGTTCGGCAGCCTCAAGCGGGCCTCGCTTCGTCGCCGGCCCGCATAGCCTCCGACTGACCGACGCGACCCTAGGGGAACGTCGGCGGCGGCCGTCTGTCTGCGGGAGCGGGCCTAGGGGGTCAGGCGTTCGGCGGCGTCGAACTCGGCGGCGTGGCATCGTCGGGCGGCTTGGCCTCGAGCTCTTTGGGCTTCTCTTCGTCGTCCCCGCTCAGGGCCGACTTGAAGCCTCGTATGCTCTGCCCGACCGACTTGCCGAGCCCGGGCAGGCGCGAGGCCCCGAACAGCAGCGCGATGATCGCGAAGATGATAAGCAACTCGGGAGCGCCGATCATGGCAATCATTGGTTTCGTCTCATCTCTTTCGTCGACTCACGACAAGACTCCGCGCAGAGCGGAGGTGCCGTCGCGAGCCGCGGGTGCGCCGCCGCGACCGGCACTTTCATCACTGTAGGGTCTCGGGCAGGGCGAATCAACATCGGAGCCGTCCGGACGGCACACTCACGCGGCTTCTTCTTCACCTGGTCTGGGAAGAAAGCCCTCGGCAGTGCGACCGCGAGTCGCAACGCACTCCTCAGATCACAGGACGAGGGTAGGTCGCCGTGGCGGGATCACCTATACCACCACTAGAGCGCGTTGCGGTCTCTGCGCGGGGCCGACTTGGCCGGCGGGCGCTGGCGACCGCTGCCGCGACGCTGTGCCTGGGCCTCATCGGCAGTGCGTGCAGCAGTGGCGCCCGAGAGGGCGCCTCTTCCACCCCCACGCCATCGCCGATCACGTCCACGGCTCGCCTATCGATCACGCCGGCCGTACGGGCGCCAGGAACGTCAAGCCGCAGAGCGGCATCACGGTCAGGGTGACCGGCGGGACGATCGTGCGCGTCAGCGCAAGGACCAGCGGCGACCCCGTCACCGGCACGCTCAACGCCGACGCCACCGCCTGGCACAGCCGGTGGGCACTCGACACTTCCACGCGCTACACCGTCCGCGCGACGGCCGCTCGACCGGCGGGCCGGACGGTCACGGAAACGAGCACCTTCCGCACCCTCGCCCCGCATCAGACGTTCGCCACACAGATCTTCGAGGGTCACGGCCAGACCTACGGTGTCGGCATGCCCGTCATCCTCACGTTCAGCCGGCCCATCAGCGATCGCCGGGCCGTGGAGCGCTCGCTCCAGCTCTGGACCTCGAAGCCGGTGGTCGGCGCCTGGTACTGGGACGGGGATTCGACCCTCTACTTCCGCCCGCGCAACTACTGGTCGCCGCACACCAGGGTCCGCTTCGTCGCGCACTTGAACGGCATCGAGGGGGCGCCGGGCGTCTACGGCACGCACACCCTTCAGGCAGAGCTTCGTCATCGGACGCTCGCTGATCGCCGTGGCAGACACGCAGACCCACCACGTGCACATCTATCTCGACAGGCGCCTGTTCGCCGACTGGCCGATGAGCTCCGGCCGGCCCGGCGACGACACCCCCAACGGGACCTACCTCACGATCGAGAAGGCGAACCCGGTCGACATGAAGGGGCCGGGCTACAACATCGAGGTGCCGTGGTCGGTGCAGGTTCACCTGGAGCGGCGACTACCTGCACGACGCCTACTGGTCGGTGGGCGCGCAGGGGTTCGCCAACGTGAGCCACGGCTGCGTGAACCTCTCCCCCGCGCACGCCCAGACCTACTACCAGCTCGCCGTCCCGGGCGACCCCGTGACGATCACCGGAAGCCCGCGGGGCGGGACCTGGGGCAACGGCTGGACAGTGTGGTTTCTGCGCTGGCGCGATCTTGTGCGCGGCAGCGCGCTTCACAAGGCGGTGCGGGTGGGCCCGAATGGAAGCAGGTTCGTGAATCCCGCATCACTTCGACCGTCGAGGGCCAAGCCGCCGCTCAGCGCGCCGCGACCGGGGAACGCCACCCCGGCGTAGGCCACAGTGGCGTAGCACAGGTCCCCATGCGACGCTCACCGAGGCGACGGTTCGCTCGAGCCACGGTCGGGTAAGGGCAGCACGTCGTATCCGGTGCGCCATCAGTGCACCGCGGATTGAGCACCTCAACGGCAGGAGGCATGGTGGCCAGCGTCGATCTCTTCCCGGGTCAGTGGCAGCCGCAGGTCGTGCTCATGGCGGCGCTCGAGGTCGGCCTGATCGAGGCACTCCTTAACGATCCGCTGCCGCTGGCCGAGGTCGCCAAGAAGCTCGGGCTCGACGAGCGCGCCACTGCCCGCGTGGTGAGCGTACTGGTCGATGCCGACTACCTCGAACAACGAGAGGATGGCGTGGTCGTGGCACCCGAGGCCAGGGCACTCCTGGACCCGGCCGACCCCGCCTTCGTCGGCGACCGGCTGGGGCACCTCCACGATCTGCTCGGCCGCTGGGTGCAGCTGCCCGAGGTGCTGCGCGCCGGCGGCCCGGCTCACTTCGAGCGCACAGCGGGGTCGTTGCAGGCGTTCATCGGCTCGATGCGCGTCGGTGCTCGCCAACGGGCGCGACCACTGGCGGAGCAGCTCGCGGTGCTGTTTCCGCAGACCAGGACCGTGCTCGATGTCGGAGGCGGGCCGGGCACGCAGGCGCTTGCATTCCAAGAGCTCGGCTGGCAGGTGACGGTGCTCGACTTCCCCGAGGTGATCGACCTCATGGCAGACGACCTGGCGAGGGCCGGCATCGCCGCCATCAAGGGCGACGCGACGCAGGGCATACCGGCCCGGGGTTTCGGCCTCGTCTTCTGCGGCAACCTCTTCCACTCGATGTCGCCAGGGGAATGCGCGCGGGTCGTGGTGAGCGCCGCCGGTGCCCTTGGCTCCGGCGGCGCCTTGGCCATCTATGACTTCGTGCGCGGCACTGGCCTGCCCTCCTCGCTCTTCGCCGTGAACATGCTGGTGGCAACGAGTGCCGGTGACGTCTACGACCAAGAGGACTATCGCCGCTGGTGCGAGGCCGCCGGCCTGCGAGACTTCGGCGTGCACGAGATGGCCGGACAGTCGCAGCGGCTGCTGACGGCCATCAAACGCTGAACGCGATGCGCTTCGGCCGCCCAGCCGGAGCACTCAGCCCGTGTATACCATTGCAGCTGAGTCCCCACCCGTCGGTCATCGTGTGATCCCATCTCCAGCCAGACCCTCGTCGTGACCCGAGGGGCCGAGAGGGAGCCGGGAACACCAGGAAGGGCAGCAAATGAGCGGCTACAAGGACGACCTGGAGCGCGGCCCCTCTTTCGGCTCTGTGGCCGAGGACTATGACCGCTACCGCCCGTGGCCGCCTCGCGCAGCGGTGGAATGGATCCTGCCGCATCGCATCCCGGTCGTCCTCGACCTCGGCGCGGGCACGGGGGCTCTCAGCCGGAGACTCCTCGCCCGTGCCGACGAAGTGGTCGCGGTCGAACCCGACGAGCGCATGCGAGCCGTGCTCGCCCGCAGCTTGCCGAGGGTGCACCTCCAGGCCGGACGAGCGGAGTCCCTGCCGCTACCCGACGCCAGTGTCAACGCGGTGCTGGTCTCCTCTGCCTGGCACTGGATGGACCCCGCAGGCGCGGTGCCCGAGATCGCCCGCGTTCTGCGTCGCGGCGGCATCTTGGGCATCCTCTGTACCGGGCTCGATTGGCAGGCCGCCTTGGGCTCGGCCGTGGGGCAGGCCCTGCGGGGCACGGGTGCCGGGGTGGCAGCAGACCGGCGGTCTCACGAACCCGCGGACGTGCGCCTGCCGCCCGGCGCGCCCTTCGGCCGCCCTGAGATCGTCAGACTGCCTTTCCACTGGCAGGTGAGCCCGGAGCGTCTCATCGGGTTGCTCGGCACCTACAGCTCGATCTTCACACTGCCGCAGCCACAGCGGATGCGGGTGCTCGATCACGCGCGGGCATTCCTTTCGACAGATCCCCGCTTCGCAGGGCAGACGCGCGTGGATGTCGCGATGTCATGCCGCTGCTGGAGAGCAGTGCGCCTCTAGCGCTGCTATGGCGGCGTTCACCCCCGAGGCTGCTCTGAGAACCAGCCCGCGCGCTCCATCGCCTGCGCCGCCACGCGCGCGCTCCGGCTATCGCCTCTCGCCACGGAGACCGAGACCCCGTCCCCGAGCGCAGCGACGATGTGGGCCACATCCTGGTGGGTGTTTCCCGGGCATAGAAGGACCGACTGCACACCCTCGTCGGCGACCAGCTCCCGACAGACGGCGACCGCCTGGTCTGTGTTCTGCACGAGGACGCTGAAGAGCCTGTAGAGATTGGTCTCCACGAGAGACCGGTCCCTGGTGGGGTCGGCATCAGGAACGTGGGCGATGAAGACGGCTGTGAACGGCATCATGATCCTTCCCTCGGAGGGTGCTGCCTCTGAAGCGGCCTGTCTCGTCATGGTGCAGACTGCAGGGCGGGCGCGCAAGGGCTGCGGAATGGCACCGGCGGAGTGTCACCCGCAGGCGCTCGACAAGTCCTGGTGCCCCTGACCGGCTCATCGTCAGTCCGGCGCTCCACCTTTGGCCGGATCCCCGGGTCGGCCGTGCGCCCACTTGGGCTCGTGACCGTGCACGGCTCGCGCCTCCTCGTGCACGAACTTGCCGCCGCGCAGCCACGAGGCGAGAGCGGCCACCAGGCACATGGCGGCGGCGAAGATGAGCACGTCGACGATGCCGTCCTTGAACGGACCGGCGATGAGCGAGGGGAAGAACTCCTTGCTCACGAGCGTGTGCACGTCGGTCGCCGGCAGCGCTCCCAGCACGTGCGGCCCGAGCAGCTCCTTGCAGCGGGTTGAAGCCCAGGAAGGCGGCGAACAGGTAGCCGGTCGGCGGCATGTGCGAGAGCGGCGTCGCGACCTGCGCCGGCACGTGGTGCGCGGTCAGGCCGCCGAACATGGCGGCCGGCACGTGGGTCGTGAGGCCGACCACCATGAGCGAGAAGAAGATGCCGATCGAGAGCGGCATGCCGAGCGTCTGGGAGGTGGCGCGCATGCCCGAGGCGACGCCGCGGTTGCGCGCCGGCACGCTGTTCATGACGGCCGCCGTGTTGGGCGCCGCGAACATGCCGAAGGCGATCGCCGTTCAGGAAGAGCACGCAGGGCGAAGAGCCAGTAGGCGAAGTTGGCCGGCAGGGCCATCAGCAGCAGGAAGCTGACCGCCCCGAGCAGCATGCCGGCGGTGGCGAAGGGGCGCGCGCCGTGGCGGTCGGAGAGCATGCCCGAGACGGGACCGGCGACGAGGAAGCCCAGCGTCAGCGGCAGCATGTAGATGCCGGCCCACAGCGGCGTCTGCTCGAAGCTGTAGCCGTGCAGCGGCAGCCAGATGCCCTGCAGCCACATGATGAGCATGAACTGCATGCCGCCGTTGGCGATGGACGCAGAGCAGCGCCGCCAGGTTGCCGGCGGCGAAGGCGCGGATGCGAAAGAGCGCGAGGTTGAACATCGGCTCCGCGACGCGCAGCTCGATGAAGACGAACGCCACGAGCACGGCGAGGCCGCCGACGATCAGCACCCAGCACGAAGGGGTTCGACCAGCCCATGTTGGACGCGCCGTAGGGCTTGATGCCGTAGGTGATGCCGGTGAGCAGCACGGCGAGGCCGGCGGCGAAGGTGAGGTTGCCGAGCCAGTCGATGCGCGTGCGGTGGCGCTCGCCCGATCTCGCGCAGCTGCCAGAACGCCCAGACGATGCCGACGATGCCGATCGGCACGTTGATCAGGAAGACGAGCCGCCAGTCGACGGCGGCCAGCACGCCGCCCAGGATGAGGCCGATGAACGAGCCGGCCAGCAGCGAGACGCCGTTGATGCCGAGCGCCAGGCCGCGCTGGTCGTGGGGGAAGGCGTCGGTGAGGATGGCCGCCGAGTTGGCCATCATCATGGCGCCGCCGACCGCCTGCACCATGCGCAAGACGATGATCTCGATCGCGCCCGTCGCGCCGGTGCTCCACACGAGCGAGAGGCCCACGGCGGCGACCGTGAAGACGATGAAGCCGATCTTGAACATGCGCACGCGACCGTACATGTCGCCGATGCGGCCGGCGGTGACGACGAGCGCGGCCGAGACCAGGCCGTAGCCCATGAGGATCCAGAGCAGGTAGGTGAAGTTGCCGGCATCGAGCGGGCTCAGATGGATGCCGCGGAAGATGGCCGGCAGCGCGATCGAGCAGGCTCGAGGCGTTGATCATGGCCATCAGGACGCCGAGCGTCGTGCACGAGAGCACGATCCACTTGTACGGAACGCGCCCGTGCGTGCTCGTCCCCGGCTGCGGTCCGAGTGCCAGCTGGGCTACGCGACGTCATGCCTTCACGTCCTCGGTCGTCGCGCCGGGCGCGGAAGACTGCGTGCCGGCGTCTGGCGCCTGGTCGCTGAGACTGGCGCTCAGCAGCTCGCCGGCTCCCGAGACCGCATAGCCGCCGTGGTAGCCGATGAAGCGCTCGAAGCCCAGGGCGGCGACCCTCCTCGCCGAGGCCAGCGCTTGGTCGGCGTCGGCGGCGAAGCCCGGCGGCGATTCGCGGATGACGACCGTCCTCGAGGCGCATGAGGTCACCGGCGATCAGCAGCGACGGCGCCGGCAGGTAGAGGCACAGGTGACCGGCGGTGTGGCCGGGGCTGTGCACGATCCGCACGCCCCCGAGCACGTTCAGCTCTTCCCCGCCGACGAGGCGCAGATCGACACGCGACGGGCGCGACCTCGCTCATCTGCTTCATGCGGGCTGCGGCGGCGGCGCGCTGCTCGACCGGAAGGGCGGCGAGCATCGCCTCCGACCCGCTCGGGCGGGATGCCGGCCGGCGGACGGCGCCCTCGATCACTGCAGCGTCGTCTCTGTGCGCCCAGACCTCCGCGCCGCTGAGCCTGACGATCTCGGGCAGCCCGCCGACGTGGTCGACGTGGTGGTGCGTGATGATCACGCGGCGGATGGCCTGCGGCGTCAGGCCGATCTCGTCCAGGTAGGCCAGGACGGCGGCCGGGCTTCCGGGCAGACCGGCATCGACCATGGTGACCGTGCCGTCCTCGACCAGCAGACAGATGTTCATGGCGCCACCGGAGGCGCCGGCCCCTTGGGCCAGCGTCACGACGTGGACGCCGGGCAGGATCTCAGGCATGGAGCGCTCCTTTCACTGCCTCACGACAGTGCGCGGGCCGGTCGCTCTGTGGCTACCGGCGGGCTGAGGGCGCCCACGCGCGCCTGTTCCGCACGGACCTGGCTGCTCGCCGCGGCGGAGCTCCGATCGCCGCTCGTCGGCGCGACGGCCACGCGGGTGTCGCGGATGCGACGCAGGGCAAAGCCCGCCCAGATGGCGATCAGCAGGGTCGCGACGCCGCCGACACCCAGCGCGAAGCGCGCGCCGTAGTGCCCGGCGAGGAAGCCGATCAGCGGCGCGCCGATGGGCGTCGAGCCCAGGAAGACGATGGCCCACAGCGCCATCACGCGGCCGCGCATGGCGCCGCTCGAGTTGAGCTGCAGCAGCGAGTTGGCCGTGGCGATGAACATCAGGCTGGCAGCGCCCATCGAGCACGAGCAGCACCAGGGCGAGCGGCAGGGTCGGCGCCGCCGCCACGGCGAGGATGAACACGCCGAAGGCGAGGCTGACGGCCACCAGCAGCCGATAGCTCGGTCGCCGCCGCGAGGCCAGGACCAGCCCGCCGGCCAGGGCGCCGACGCCCATGGCGACCGTCAAGGCGCTGTAGCGTCCCGGCGCCACGGTGGAAGACGTCGTGCGCGTAGAGCGGGAGGATCACGCTGAAGTTGTAGGCGAGCGTGCCGATGACGGCCATCATGAGCAGCGGCACGCGCAGCTCCCAGGCCTGCCAGGCGTAGCGCAGCCCGGCCCGGATCTGCCCCTTGGCGCGGGCCACCGGGGGCCGCCGGTGCAGCTCGGCGGGTCGCATCGCATACAGCGCACCGATCACCGCCGCGAAGGAGACCGCGTTGGCCAGGAAGGCCCACGAGAGGCCCACGGTGGCGATCAGAACGCCGGCGAGGGCCGGGCCGACGATGCGCGACACGTTGACGATGACGCTGTTCAGGGCGACGGCGTTGGCCAGGTCATCGGGGCCGGCCATCTCCATGACGAAGCTCTGGCGAGACGGGTTGTCGACGACGTTGATGAAGCCGTAGAGCCAAGGCCAGCGCCCAGACCATCCAGAGACGCACGGAGCCGCTCGGCGACGAGCACCCAGAGCACGGCGGCCTGCACCGTGAAGGCCGTCTGGGTGACGAGCAGCAGCCTGCGCTTGTCGAAGCGGTCGGCCAGCAGGCCGCCGACGGTCCCGAACACGAGCACGGGAGCGAACTGCAGCGCCGCCGTGATGCCCAGATCGAAGGCGCTGTGGGTGAGCTCGAGGACCAGCCAGTACTGGGCCACCGACTGCATCCAGGTGCCGCTCTGCGAGACGGTCTGGCCGAAGAACCAGAGGCGGTAGTTGCGCGTGCGCAGGGAGCGGAACATGCGCGCAAGGAAAGCCGGCCCGCGGCGCCCGGCGCCTTTCTCGGGAAGGTCGCTCAACGATCGTCCTCGCAGCAGGCGCTCGAGGACCGGCAGCGCCTCGCGCAGGACGGCGAGCTCCGACTCGTCGAGCTTGCGCAGCCGCTTGGCCAGATAGGCGGTCTTGCGGGTGCGGGTGCGCTGCACCGTGCGCCCTCCCTCCGCCGTCAGGCTGACGCGCGCGATGCGACGGTCGGCCGGGTCTGCCTCGCGGCGCACAAGACCGCGCTCCTCGAGCGAAGCCACCATGCGCGTGACACTGGGCGGCGTGACGCGCTCGCAGATCGGCCAGCTGGCCCAGGGTGATCGGCCCGTGCAACTCGATGGTCACGAGGGCCGAGGTGAGCGACGGGCTCGAGGTCCCCGGGTGTCTGGCTGCGCAGCCGGCGAGCCAGCCGATTCAGCACGAGGCGCAGGCGCGCCGCGAGCTCGGGGTCGTCAAGGCGAGTGTCGCTGGCAGCGGTCGCCGGGGCGGTCGTGGAGTCGGACTTCTTCGGTCATGCAGAGTAGTTTACCATGCTAATTAGCTTTGTAAACGACCGGCGGCGGGCAGCCTCCACAGACGCGATACTGTCCCCGCATCCTGGCCACGTGACAAAGGGATCACGTGGGACCGGGCGCTACGAACCGATCCGCGCTCCTGCCGTCCATCGCGGCCGGGTGTGCTCCACTACTCCAGGAAAGCCCGTGCCAGCGCCTCGAAGCGGTGCGCCTCAGCCGCGTCGATGGCGCGAGCAGAATAGCGCGCCAGCTCGTAGATGGCGGCGAGATCCGCGGCAGCTTGCGAGAGCGGCATTTGCGCGGCTGCGGGCTGTAGCGGCACCTCTGCGGTGGCCCGGTCGAGCGGTGCGACGACACCCGGTACCCGCTCGTCATGCACCGCAACGGTCGGCGCCGCCGCCGCCAGGTAGTCGCGCACGGTCACGCCGGGCAGCCGCACCTTCCCGGCGCGTGACAGCCGACGCTCCAGCTCCGCGTAGCGATGTCGCACGAGCTCACCCGGCGTGCGCGGGTCTTGGCGGCGCAGCGCGGAGAGGCGGCGGCGGAGCCGCCGCCCAAGTCGCGCTGCGAACATCCCGGCCGCCGACCTGACCGAGGCGAGCGTCTCGCGTTCTTCCACGACCATGACCTCGGCGGGCAGGGCGCGACGGATGCGGCGCAGCGCCACCGCGACGAGCGCCGAGGAAAGACCGATTGCCACGAGAGCGGCGGCGGCCTCGACCATCAGCTTGGGCACATTCCAGACCTTCGGGCCTGCTGCGTGGCGGTGCACGAGCGCCGTCGGCCTCGGCGCGGGCTGCAGATGCCGGACAGAGCGCAGGGCGTGCAGGTGAAACACGCCCAACAGCCACGCGATCGCACGCAGGAAACCTGCCCCCGCATAGGCGATCAGGTAGGCCACGCCCGCGAGCGCGTAGCGCAGCACGCCGGCAAGGGCACTCATCCCCCAGAGCAACGCGTCCACGCGAAGGACCTGACTCAGCAGCGCGCCGATGACGATGACGACCAACACGGCGCCGAGGACGGCGAGCAGCCAGGACCAGGCGGGCAACCGTTCGGCGGGGCCGACCAGGTAGGTGAGGTCCCGGTACCGCACCGTCGCGACGAGAAGCCCACCGGTGACGAGCGAAGCGACGACCGCCCCGGAAGCCCATCCCGGCACCGAGCCGGCCAAGGCGGTGCATACGAGGACGGCGCACAGCAGAGCGAACCCGCGTACCGCTCGCCGCATGGCCGCTTCCGGCGCCTGCGAGGCGCGACCCAGGTAGATCCCGAGGAAGACGAGCCCGCCGGCGTAGAGGACGTCCGCGCGCGCCGTGCCACACTGCGGATGGGTGCGCCCAGGCGCGGCCGGCGACGATCAGCAGGCCGGCCGCGACGAGGATCAGCGCCACCGCAAGCAGGCGTTCCGAGCGCCCTCTCCCATCGCCCGCTGCTGAAGCGCCGGGCGAGATGCAGCGCCGACGCCTACCGTGACGCCGGCATAGACGATCAGAGCGGCTCCCGACGCTCCCGTCAGCGCCGCCGCCAGACCGCCGGACCAGATGCCCTCGGCCGCGGCGCCGAGCACGACTCCCGCGCTCTCAGGCCATGAGGGGGAGCGCATCGCTCGTCCTCCAGTCCAGGTCGTCGGGCACCACGATGTCGACGAGTTCGACTTCATCCTCCGTGGGGCGGCCAATGAAGACCACCTTGGTCGGCCGCTCGGCGCGCAGCTGCGCCACGCGCGCACGGACCTCCGGCGGCAGCGCCGACGTGACGACCACGCAGTCGGACCGGCTGCTCTCGTCGGCGAGCTCAGCGGCGAGCACCTCGCCAAAGCCGCGACCCGAGTACGGGAGCATGCGCGCCAAGGTCTCAAGCACTTGAGGAAGGGCACCCTCGGCCGGTTCGACGTCCACGGCGCGCCAGTCGCGGGCCATACGCGCGTTCGAGGCCAGCCCGACGCTGAAACCATCGGCTGCGAACGCGGCCGCCAACGAGGCGGCCACGACACACAGGAGTTCCATCCGCTGGGGATCGATGGCCCGCCAGGAGCTGCGCAGCACCCCCACGTTCAGCAGCAGCCGCACAGCGGCAAGGGACGCGGGATCGAACTCGTTCGTGTGCAGCGCCCCGAACCGCGCCGTGGCGCGCCAGTTGATGGCTCGCATCGGGTCCCCCGCCCGGTAGACCCGAGTACCACGGAGCGCCGTGGGATCGTACGCCAGCGAGTGGGCCACGGTCTCCTCGACCAGGGGGTGACCGGTCAGCAGCTCGAAGCCCGGCACGTCGAGCACCTTGGGCAGCACGACGAGCTCCTCTCGGGCTTCGAGCGTGAGGGTCACGCCGGCGATCCCAAAGGGATCGCCGGCCTCCAACTCGACCGGCCCGAACCAGAACAGACCGCGCTCTTCGCATCGCGCGCGGTAGCGCCGTCGCAGGCGCTCGTACCAACGCACCGAGACGGTCCCGATGAATGCCTGTGTCCCGCGATGACTCACGGGCCGTAGTACGAATCCCACGGGCTCCAAGCCCGCCGGCCACTCGTCGCGAACGCGCATCCACACAAGCGGGAGGAGCTTGGCGTTGGTGACGCTCATTGTGATCTCGAGCTCGTTGCCCCACGAAACGACACGCCGAGAGAGAGTGCGCTCGAAGGTGAAGGCCGTGAACACGCGCCGCCGCGTCGTGACGACGAGGGCCGCCAGCGCCGACGCAGCCAGCGACGCGAACACCAACGCGTTGGAGCGCAGGAGCGCCGCTGCCGCAAGTCCGGCCAGGCCGGCCCACGCGATCGACCTCAGTCGCACGACCGCCTCCGGTTCAAGTGGCGGCCGGCTCGTCCTCGCGGGCTTCGGCCGGGACCGGCACGGCCGCCACGACCTCGAGCAGCACGTCCTCGAGGATCCCGCCGGTCGATGACCGCATCGCGGGCGAGTAGCAGGCGGTGCGCCAAGCACCGCCGTGATGAGGTCCTGCACGTCGTTCGGGGTGACGTAGTCGCGGCCGGCGAGAGCGGCAGCCGCCTGCGCGGCATGTTGCAGAGCGAGCGAGGCGCGCGGGCTGGCGCCGAGCCTCAGCGAGCGCTGTCTCGCGGGTGGCTTGGGTGATCGCCACGATGTAGCGGGCGATGTCGTCCGCGACGTGCACGGCACGGACCGCAGCGCGCGCAGCAGACAGAGTCTCCTGGCGACGGCCACGGCGCGCACCTCGGCCAGAGGGTCGCCGCGTGCGGAACCGCTCGAGCATGGCTTCTCTTCCTCAGGGCTCGGATACCCCATGCGCAGGCAGAGCAGGAACCGATCGACCTGCGCCTCGGGCAGCGGGAAGGTCCCCTTGAGCTCGACTGGGTTCTGCGTCGCAAGCACCATGAAGGGCCGCGGCAGAGGGTGCGTGGTGCCGTCCACCGTCACCCCCCGCTCCTCCATCGCCTCCAGGAAGGCCGCCTGGGTGCGCGGCGTGGCGCGGTTGATCTCGTCCGCAAGGACGATGTTGGCGAACAGCGGGCCCGGGCGGAACTCGAACTCGTCGCGCCTTTGGTCGAAGACCATCGAGCCCGTGACGTCGGCGGGCAGCAGGTCCGCGGTGCACTGGATCCGTGAGAAGCTCAGGCCGAGGGCAGCCGAAAGCGTGCGCACCAGCAGGGTCTTGGCGACGCCGGGAACATCGTCGATCAGCACGTGTCCGTCGGCCAGCAGGGCCGACGGTGATCAGGCGCGTCTGGTCGGCCTTGCCGACGATGACGCGCCCCACCTGGTCGGCGACCGCGCGGCCCAACTCGAGCAGGCGCGGCACCGTAGGTGGGGGCGGTGGGGTCGATGCTCACAATGAGCCTCCAGCGGTCGCTTGTCCGCGCGATGCTACACCAGGCGCGGCAGGCCAGCCCGACCGGAGGAGGAGGCGGCGGCGGCGGCGGAGGCGCTGATCGCAGGGCTGGTGTTCAGAGGACCGGAGACGACCACGTCAGCCTGCTCCGGCAAGAGCCGGTCCACAGGCCGCGCCGGTGGAGCTGTTGTCGAAGGGACCCCCGATGAGGGCGGTGTTGCCGTCTCCCGAGAGAGCGGCGCTCTCGCCGAACCAGCCGTTGCCGACCTCGTCGTTCGGAGTGAGCGTCGCCGTCTGCTGGGTCCAGGTCCCGTCCGGGGAGCGGGCCTCCACCTCGACCGAACCGCCGGAGCTGCTCGGTGCACCGACAAGAGCCGCGTTGCCGTCTTGCTCGCTCAGACGTTGAAGAAGCGGCTGAACACCCACGCGGCGCCGGTCCCGCCGGAGCCGAAGCCGGCATCCGGACCACCAACCAATGCGGTGTCACCGCCGGCCGATAGGGCGACAGCATGACCGAAACTGCCGCCCCCCGAACTCGGCGTCAGCTTCGGCCCCTGCTGCTTCCAGCCGGTGGCAGTGCGCGTGAAGACCCACACGGCGCCGAGGTTCTGGTCGTCGACAGGGCCGCCGAGGAGCAGTGTCTTGCCGTCCGCAGAAAGGGCTACCGACTGGCCGAAGCGAGGAGTGCCGGTCGCTCCGGCACCGATCAGCTTGGCCACCTGCTTGAAGTCACCAGTCGATAGTGCATGAGCGGCCGGCGCAAGCGTCACGACCAGCAGCATCCCGAGGACAAGCGGGACGAGCACGACGAGCCTCTTCATGGCGACACCCCCTCTGCGCCGCGAGGCGGAGGACCTCTTCAGACGCGACTCGCGACAAGCATCGGTAGGCCGCAACGATTGCTCGTCCCACGATCGCGGCTAGGATGAGGTGAGCGCGGCTAGCGGTGCGGCATGGACGGCGTGATGGCGTTTCTGACGATGATGATCGGCGTGACTGTAGGGGTGAAGAACGGGCCACTCGATATGTGGCGCTCCTTTGGCCAGGCCGCCCAGATAAGGCCTCTCGACCCGTTCGTCACGTCGCCGCTCTGGCTGGCGGCCACGATCTGCGCCTATCTGGCACTCGCTCCCTCTGTCTGTCGCGCAGCGCGAGGCAAAGCAGTCCCGCCGAACATGGCCGTTCTCCTTACGACTGCCGTCCTCGGCCTGGTCGTTGCGCTCGAACTCCTTGCGCGAGGCAGCGCCTTGCCGCTGCTGGTCTTCGTCTTGCTTGTCGCAGCCCGGGCCGCCGTGGCGCTGCGGCCCGGTCTGCGACGGATTCGCAAGGACACGACGCGCACGGCCGAGGTCGTCGATCTGGCGCGGCGGCGCGAAGACAGAAGAGCGCGCCGTCGCGCCGGCTCACGCTAGAGGCGATGGGTTCTGAGCCGACCCGGGCCGTCACCGCTCGGTGCGCGAACGCAGCGCCCACGCCGTCCCCGGCGGCGCTGCTGCCGGGCGGGGCAGCAGGGCCGCGAGGGCAAGCACCGCCAGCGGCAGCACGGCGATCGCATAGAGCACCGCGGCCGGGCCGGCGGCATCGCCGAGCAAGCCGAGCAGCGCGACAACGAGGCCGCCGGCGCCGCTGCAGAGGCCGATCGTCAGGCCCGAGGCGAGACCCATGTGCCGCGGCAGGTACTCCTGAGCCAGCACCAGGGCGGTGCTCACGTTGGCGTTCATGGCGATACCGATGAGGACCACCAGGGGGATCATCGCGGCGTAGCCCAGGCTGGGCAGCAAGGCGATGGCCGGCACGAGCGCAAGCTGCGGAGCGAGCAGCACGAAGCGCCGCCCGAGACGCTGGGCAGCGATCGCCCCAAGCAGTGTACCGGCCGCCGCGGCGCCAAGCAGCACGCTGGTCATCAGGTTGCTCGCCGCGGGGCTCTCGCCGAGCGCGTGAAGCGCGAAGAGCGGCACATAGATGATCAGGCCGGTCGTGACGCCGCTGGCCACGCAGTAGAGGGCGACCAGGCAAGCGAAGGGGCGCCACTCCGACTTGGCGTTCGCGGTGAGTGCCGGCATCCTGCGATCGTCCTTGGTCTCCTTGCGGAAGCGCTGCAAGGCGAGGACGACGAGGGCCGCCGTGGCCAAGGGCACGACCGCGATGAGCGGCGTGCCGTGAAGGCCGAAGGGAGTGAGGACGGCCGCCACCAACAGCGGTCCCACCGCGTAGCCGAGACCGCCGCCCACAGAGAAGACGCCCATGTTGGCGGTCACGCGACTGCCTGAGGCGAAGCGGGCCCAGCGGGCGCCTTCGGGATGATAAGCGGCCGCGCCCACGCTGCAGACCACGGCGGCCAGCAACGTGGTCGGATAGCTCGCGGTCCAGCCCACGGCAGCGATCCCCAGCGCAGCCAGGAGGAGCCCGACGGGCAGCAGCCAGCGAGCCTCACCACGGTCGCCGTGCGCGCCGGCGAGCGGCTGCACCAGCGCGGTCGCCAGACTGGCCACCAAGGCGAACACGCCGACCGCTCCGTAGCTGTAGTGGCGCTGCAGGGCCAGGAAGGGCGGCAGCGCCAAAAGGGCGCCCGAGCACATGTCGGCGCAGCCGTGGCCGAGGGAGAGAGCGAGGAGCGTGGTCCGCGAAGCGGGGCGGACAGTCGGTGCCAAGGTCGTTGCCCGTGATTCCATCTCACCGGACTCTAGCACCCTAGCGGCAGCAAGGCCGCCGCGACGACGTGTCGCACTCGCCGGCTGCCGCTCACCGACGCTCATGAAGTGACCGGTTCTGCCGCTATCATGGAACGCGGATCGAAGAACGTGCAGCACTTTCACTCCGCACGGCGAGCCAGACTGATCGCCACAGGACAAGGAGCACCAATGGACGCACGCAAGCTGGGCAAGACCGACGTCGAGGTCTCCCCGATCGGTCTCGGCTGCTGGCAGTTCTCGCAGGGCAAGAACATGACCGGGCGCATGTGGTCGGTCCTCGACCAGGGGACGATGGACGCGGTCGTGGACGCGGCGCTCGACGGGCGGGGTCACCTGGTTCGACACCGCCCAGGCCTACGGCAACGGCGCCTCCGAGCGCGCCCTCAGCGCCGCCCTTCAGCACCGCGGCGTTGAGCCCGGCACGGTCGTGGTCGCCACGAAGTGGCTGCCCATCGCCAAGCCGGCGCGCGACATCCCGCGCACGATCGGCACGCGCATCGCGTGCCTGCAGCCCTACCCCATCGACCTCTTCCAGGTGCACTCGCCCGGGAGCCTCTCGTCGATCCCGGCGCAGATGCGCGAGATGGCGAAGCTGGTGCGCGCCGGCACGGTGCGCGCCGTCGGCGTCTCCAACTTCTCGGCCAAGCAGATGGCGCAGGCCGCCGCGGCCTTGCGGGACGAAGGACTCACCCTCGCCACGCAACCAGGTGCGCATCAACCTGCTCGACCGCCGCGTCGAGTCCAACGGGGTGCTCGCCGCCGCGCAAGGGCTGGGCGTCACGCTGATCGCCTACTCGCCGCTCGCCCAGGGCGTGCTCACGGGGCGCTACCACGACGATCCGGCGCTCGCCCGCGCGCTGCCCTGGGGACGCCGCTCGCGCCTCAGCCCCTCGAGCCGCTTCCTCACGCCCGAGGGCCTGCGCGCGCACGGCGCCGCTGATCGCCGAGCTGCGCGCGGTCGGCGAGGCGCACGGCGCGTCGGTGGCGCAGGTCGCTCTGGCCTGGCTCGTGACCCACTACGGCGACACGGTCGTCGCCATCCCCGGCGCCTCGCGGCCGGAGCAGGCGACGGCGGCCGCGGCGGCCATGGACCTGCGTCTGACGGAGGCCGAGATGGCGAGCATCGACAGGATCTCAGCAGCGGTCGCGAGGCGCTAGAAGCTCAGAGTCGTGACGCAGGAACCTAGACCGGCCCGCTATCGCGACGTCTTCCGCATCGCGGAGTTTCGCGCCGTCTTTGTCGCGCACGTCGTCTCCATGCTCGGCAACACGATCGCCGCGGTCGCCATGACCGTCTTGGTCTACGCGAAGACGGGCTCGCCGGCATTGGCCGCCCTGACCTTCAGTTCGGCCTTTGTGCCGTATCTGTTCGGCGGCACCCTGCTGTCATCTGTGGTCGACCGCTTGCCCGCCCGCCGGGTGCTGGTCGGCTGCAACCTGGCGAGCGCCCTTGTGGTCGGCGTGATGGCGGTCTTCGCATTGCCCGTCTGGGCGCTGCTCGGACTGCTCTTCGTGCTGGGCCTGATCGCCCCGGTGTTCTCCGGTGTACGGGCAGCGACCCTCACCGACATCCTCGGCGACGGGCCGGCCTTCATCCTCGGCCGCTCGCTGATCCGCCTCGTGGCCCAAGTCAGCCAGGTCGCCGGCAACCTCGCCGGCGGCCTCGTGCTGCTCGCCTTCTCGCCGCGCGCCACACTGGGTTTCGACGCCGCGGCCTTCGCCCTCTCGGCGCTGCTGCTGCGGCTGGGCACCCGTGCGCGACCACGGCGCGTGTCGGGAAGCGAACTCTCCTTGCTGCGCGACTCACTCTCCGGGCTGCGCGAGGTGTTCGCCCAGCCGCTGCTCGGACGGCTCTTCGCCTTCGGCTGGTTGCTGCCGGCCTGCACGGCGGCACCAGAGGCACTGGCGGCGCCCTACGTCCACGGCATCGGCCGCGCAGCGGGCGCCGTGGGCCTCTACCTGGCCGGCTTGCCTGCCGGCACGGCTCTCGGCGACCTCTGGGTCGCGCGCACCGGCTCCGCCGAGACGCAGCGACGACTGGTCGTGCCCGGCGCCCTGCTCACCTGCCTACCGCTGCTGGCCTTCCTCTGGCAGCCCGGACTGGCCGGGGCGGTCGCCCTGCTGTTTCTGGCCGGACTGGGCAGCGCCTACATGCCGGGCTACGACCAGACCTTGCTGTCGGCGAGCGACGAGCGGCTTCGCGGCCGCACGCTGGCCACCCAGACGGCCGGGTTGATGTTCGCGCAGGGAGTCGGCTTCGCTCTCTGGGGCCTGATCGCCGAGTTCGCCGCACCGCGGCTCGTCATCGCTCGCCGCGGCCTGTGGGCTCGTGGTGGTCGCCGCGTGGCGACCCCGCCGCGTCCGCGCTGGGGAGACGAGCGCGTTGGCGTAGGCACAGTCGCTGTTCCGCGGTCGCGACCGTCGAAAGCCGCATGTGCCAGTTCTACTGCCAGTGTGCGCGACGAGAGGGAGCCCGGTGCTCTGATCTCTGAGAGCCGGTCGGCGGCCAGACGCCTCCCGCAAAGCAGAGGCGTCCTCGTATCAGGAGCCAACGCCCGCCCCCTCGCCAGACCGCACCGCGGTTTCGGTCGCGGGCAAGGGCACGTGCTGCCCGCGCGTCAGCGAGGCGAGCGCGCCCGACGAGGGCGAGCCCGGCGCCCGTCAACATCGCGTAGCGGTAGCCGTGCGCGTAGTGATGCAGCACGATAGGCGGCGGCCGCCAGCGCGGCAGCGCGGCTCTGGCCGGGCACCGGCGTGCCCAGGGTCAGCAGCAGGCGACCGCCCGCCGGCCCCAGAGTGCTCGCCGCGATGCCGCCCAGGACGGCCACGCTGAGCGCCTGCCCGGTGACTCGCATGGTGCCGACGAAGGCGCTCGCCAACCCGAGCTGCCGCTTCTCCACGCTGCCCATGATGGCGCTCATGTTGGGGGCGCTGAAGGCGGCCATGCCGAGCCCGACGACCGCCGAGACTGGCCATGACCCGCAGCGAGCCCCGAGGAGGTCGGCATCGTCGCCAGCAGCAGCATGCCGAGCGCCACGATGACCATGCCGCCGCTGGCGAGCAGCCGCGAGCCGACCCTGTCGCTCAGGCGTCCGCTGAAGGGGCTCAGGGCGGCCATCACGGCCGGCTCGGCGAGCATCAGCCAGCCGGTGAGGCCCGCCGAGCGCCCCTGCACGACCTCGAGGTAGACCGCCGTCAGGATGCGTGATCGCGCCGAGCGCCATGTAGTTGAGCAGGGCGGCGGTGTTGGCGGCCGCGAAGAGGCGGTTGTGAAAGAGCAGGTCGAGGTCGAGCAGGGGATCGGCCGCGCGCCGCTCGACGAAGATGAAGGCCGCCAGGCCGACGGCGGCGACGGCGAGCAGGCCCAGGGTGCGCGGCGACGTCCAGCCCCACTGCGCGGCGAAGGTCAGCGGCACCAGCAGGCAGACGAGGGTCAGAGCCCCCAGAGACCTGTCCCGAGGGGGTCGGGGCGCATGGCCCGCTCGTCGCCGCGCTTCGTGGCGCGGCAGAAGCAGGTAGCCGCAGGCCGCGACGGCGATGCCGATGGGCAGGTTGACGAGGAAGATCGAGCGCCAGCCGAAGTGGTCGGTGAGGAAGCCGCCCAGCGGCGGCCCCACGCTCAGAGCCGAGGTAGACCGCCATGACGTTGATGCCCAGGGCGCGGCCCCGCTCCTGGGGCGGGAAGACGGCCGTGACGATCGCCGCCGAGGTGGCCACGAGCAGCGCCGCGCCGGCTCCCTGCACGGCGCGACTGGCGATGAGCCAGGTCACGTTCATGCTGAGCGCCGAGAAGAGCGAGCCGACGGTGAAGATCGACGATGCCGGCCAGGTAGTAGTGCACGCGGCCCGCGCTGGTCGGCCAGGCGCCCCAGCGGGATGAGGAGCACCGCCATGACGAGCAGATAGGCCGCCTGGACCCAGATCGAGGCGGTGAAGCTCAGGTGCAGACTGCGGCCCATCTTGGGCAGCGCCACCGACGACGATGGAGCCGTCGAGCGGGCCCATGAAGGCGCCCACCGAGGTCAGGGCGAGCAGTTGCCAGCGTCGCGCGTAGAGCTGCTCGGGGCTGATGCGGCTGATCAGGGGCACGAAAGCAGTATAACGCGAGTGACAATGTGGCATTGACTCACCGCCATGCACGCGACTCGATGGTAGCTGTCCCACCCACCGCGGCCCGTCGTCCCAGCCGACGATGATGTTGCCGGTGCCCGAGGTGCCGCTCGTGTCCGTTCGCCCCGAGCCCGAGAGAAGTGCAAACGGGCCACGCCGTGACTGGACCAAGGACCGCTGCCACGCCAGGGGGAGTGTCGAGCCTCCGACCCAGGCTTCCCGCCCCTGCGTCTCTTCACCCTCATCGCTACGGTGATCGAGGGAGTCTACCTGGCCGAGATGGCAGCCGTGACGGCGACCCCGTTCTTCCTCTTCAGCGACGGCTCACCGTGACGATCATTGCGAGGCGAGGTTCACCTTCGTCGGTGTCGTCCTGTTCACCGTGTCGCCCAGGCCGAGCTGCCCAAGGCCGTTGTGGCCCCAGGGCCAGAGCGTGTCGTTCGTCTTCGGTGCGAGGCTGAAGAAGTCGCCGCAGGCCACCGTTGCCCAGGTGGAGGCGCTGCCCACGCGTCGGCCGAGTCCTCTTCGAGAGATCGCCCAGGCCGAGCTGGCCGCCACCGTTCTCACCCCAGGACCAGAGCGTGCCGGCGGCAGCGTTTCGTTCCAGTCTTCTGCGCCGTCGCCAACCGGGCCTGGAGAGTTGGACTGCCGGACCGCGAGACCGCACTTGAGAAGGCATGAATGCCCCATTGCGTAGAGGCATCGCATCGGCCCGACGCGAGGTACTGTCAGCTACGTAGTAAATACGTTGATTTGCAGGGAAGAATACGCTTGACATTGCTCGCACGGGGACCTATACAGCTGTCCTCACGTCGGTGACGAGACGCAGCGCGGTTCGGGCAGAAGGGGTTCACCACAAGCAGACCAGTGCGGCTGCTTCTCCATGTCTCCCTGTTCGCGATCGCGCGTCACGCGACGCCAAGCAAGGGAAGGGGAGCCGCCTCTGGGACATTCGACCAACCCGACTCACGGAGCATCCGGTCGCTCTGGTACCGAACCGTTCTCCATTCTCTGCTCGACGTCCGACCTGCTCCCACGAGTTCGCGTCAGAGCCGACCAGACAAGGGGGTCCATGGAGTAAGCGAGCCGTCTCTCTTGCACCGCGGCCGCTGTGCGACACGCACTCCTGAGCTTGTCCGCACGACCGCCCGATCCCAGTGAAGGAGTCATCATGCGCAAAGTGGTTATCGACGCTGCTGGCACTCGGGTTCTGACGCTCGTCGTCGTAGCGCCGGCACTAGCCGACCCATTGTCGCCACCATGGAACGGCCAACCTGTGTCGCCCGGCATCGGGCCCACCTACGGCGAGACCTTGGCCGGTACCTGTCCCCTCCACCGAGGCGGTCTCCAACCTCCAGGGTCCACCGCACGATTCGTCGACCCTGGCGGTGATGCCGTACGTCGACATCGCCCCCGAGCTGGCCAAGTTCCAGGCGGAGGCGAAGGCGGCGCACCTGCCCGACCGCATGACCTGGTGGGTATCGGGTAAGTCGGCCGGCGGCCGCGACATGTACGCGGTCGTCATCAACGATCTCGAGACGGCCGCCCAGCGGCGCGACTACTCGCGCTGGCAGAGTCCTGCGCGTCGATCGAGCTGACCGATCCCAGCCTGGCGCAGCAGGCTTCGCCGCTGGGAGCGACAACGTCAAGATGCCCGATCTACGTCGAGGCCGACATCAACGGCAACGAGTACGAGGGCACCGACGCCATGATGCAGGTCATCCGTGACCTGACCGAGACGCGCTACGGCCAGAACGCGACGGTCGACAAGCTGCTCGATCACGCGATCCTCGTGGTCGTGCCGACCTCCAACCCCGACGGTCGCGTGATGGGCACCCGCGGCAATGGCGGCGGCGCCAACAACGTGCCCGGCGTGGCCGACACCAACCGCGACTACTTCTCTGCAGTCCCAGCCCGAGGAGCAGATCGACTCGGCCATGCAGCAGGAGTGACTTGGCGACGGGCGCCCTGCACCTGCACGGCTACGAGCGGCCCATGCTGGTCGACGGCGACACGAAGCCCCTCAACCCCGGGCACAGACGCCGTCAACTACTACACGTGGAACACGAAGCGGGTCACGCAGACCAAGGCCGACTTCGCCGCCGCCGGCATGGGGCTTCAGAGCCCCGTACTTGATTGGAACGCGAGCGGCAACTTCCCGACGACCTACACCATCGCCACCGCCCCCGGTGGCGCGACCGAGTCGGGCACGACCGCTACGATCACCACGACCGCGTCGAACAGCTCGCAGATAAGCGTGGGCTATACGGTCGTCATCTCCGGTGTCGCGGAGGCGGGCTACAACGGCACCTTCGTGGTCACCGGCAAGCCCTCGAGCACGACCTTCACCTACACTGCGGCCACCTCGGGCCTCCCCGCCTCCGGCGGCGGCACGGCGGTCAGTCCCGCGGGACCGTCGTACGCCCAGACCTGGGACGGCTGGGGACCCTTCTACGGCCAGACCTACATGGAGTTCCTCGGCGTCGACAGCTCCACCTCCGAGATGGACGACTCCACCGCCGACGGCGGCCGTCTGACCGCCAAGACAGGGCAGTACCTCAACTTCTACTCGTCGGCCAACTACTGGCTCGACAACCGTCAGGCCATGATGAGCGACCAGCTCAAGATGTTCCTGAACGGCGTCGCGAATGCGCCGACGGATATGAACGCCTTCGCCGACAGCCCGTACCTCACGGGCCTGGGCTTCACGGACTACGCCAACAATTGGATGGTCCAGTATCCGACGGCCTACATCATCCCGTTCGGGGCGGGTCAGCGCAGTGACGCCGAGGCCAACCGCCTCGTCCAGTGGCTGCTCCACAACGGCGTCCAGGTGCAGGTGGCGAAGAAGGACTTCACCTGGAACGGGCACGACCTACCAGGCGGGCTCCTACATCGTGTCGATGAGCCAGGCGCTACGCGACATCGCCTGGAACGCGCTCGCCGCCGGCACCGACATCGAGAGCAAGATCACCATCCTCTACGCGTCGCCCGCCGCCTGGAGCCACGGGCTCCTGTGGGGCGCCGACACGGTCGAGGTGCCGCGCGGCGACACGACCTTCGCGCCGAAGACCAGGCTGGTCATGGCGCCCAACACTCTCGACCGGCGGCATCGCGGCGGCGTCAAGGCGCGGGCCAACTGGTACGCCGTGACCCTGAAGGGCGTCCACGAGGATCAGGCGATCCTCGGCGTCCTGCGCAGTGGCATCCACGGCGGCATGGCCGAGACGTCGCTTCACGAGCACGACGGGCGGCACGATGCCGGCCGGCATCGCTCGTCTTCGCGGCCAACGCCACCGCCGCCGCTCGCGCTCGACGCCGCCGGCAAGCAGTCCGGCATGTGTCGAGCGCAGCGTGGCACCAGCGCCCAGCCGCAGACCACGCCGGTCGACGAGGACCCGAAGGTCGCGATGCTGGTCAGCAGCGTGCCTAACCCGGCCGGCTCGAACGCCGACTCGGCCGGCGTGCCTGAACATCCTCTTCGGTTCCGACGCCCAGTACGTGGCCACCGTGACTGGAGCGGACTCGCTCGAGAACTCGACGACCGATCCGCTCGCCGGCGAAAGCGTCATCTACAACATCGGCGCCGCCTGGCCCGGCACTCGTCCACATCGCGGCCTCGTCGACAACGGGCGCCACCGAGACCGACAACACCGTCACGATCACGACCACCAGCACGGCAACAATCTGGCGGTCGGCGCCAGCGTCACCATCGCGGGCGTCGGCGCGTCCGGCTACAACGGCACCTTCCAGGTGAGCGGCGATCGACTCGACGACCAAGTTCGAGTACACGAACACGACCTCCGGGCCTCGCGAACGGGGGCAATCCGAATCGCGGCAATGCGACCGCGACCGGTGCCACCAGAACCCGGTCGCGCAGAGCCGGCTCCATGACTTCGTCGCCGGGGGCGGTGGCTACATCGCCGCCAACGCGTCGACGAACAACTTCTCGTTCCTGAACGCCAGCGGTCTCGTGATCGGGCACACTCACGCAGGCCAGCCAGAACGCCTACGGCGGCATCGCGCAGTGGGTCAACGAAGGTGGCACGAACAGCCCGATCTCGGGCGCCTACCCGGGCATCGACTTCATGTTCCTGCCGTCGAACACGACCTACTTCAGCGCCCTGCCGAACGGAGCGATGGTCGACGGCCGGTACCCGGCCAGCATCGCCACCGTCGGACCGTCCAACGGCTTCGTCTCCGGCATGTGGCTCAACCGCGACCCGGCTGCCAACAACGCGCCCGGTGCTCATCCACGGCACGACGACGGCCGGCAGCCGCTACGTGGCCTATGCCACAAATCCGTTCTCACGGTACGACGCCGAGAGGGAGTGGCCGCTCGTAGTGCAGGCCGCATTGTGGTCCGATCTGACCGACAAGTGAGCCCTGGTCGTCGTTCCGGCTGAGCGCTGACCGAGGTCAGCCAGCGGGGCGGGCCGCCGCAAGGCGGCCCGCCCCGCTCTCCGCACATTTGCAGACGCGACGCCGGCACTCCACCCCAAGGTCGCCCGTGTGCTGCAATCAAGGCCTATGCGTTCGGTTGTCTGGTCGGTGATTTCAGCGACTTGACCCTCGCGCTGTGCCACAACCAGATGTCGTGCGACGCGGGCGAGACCTTCATGCTTTGGCAGGGCTTCGAGGCTGCCGTCAACAACGACGACACTTCCCTGCTGCCGCCGCAGCCGGCGCCCCACTATCTCATCAGCGACAACCACCCACTCGCCACCGGCGCCGCCGGCGGCGAGTGGATAGAGGACGATTCTCCCTACTGCAACGACCCCACCATCGCCTCAACGCAACCATCGCCGACAACACCATCCACCTCGACAGCGGCAGGTTCGACGGCGGCATCGACGGGTACTACGCGCTTGGCGTCCAGGTCTCGCAGGCCCGCATCTGGGGGACCGGGCTCGCAGGTATCGACGTGGGAGCCTTCCCCTATCTACATGGCTCCAGTATCCCCGGATCCGACAGCGGCCAGCAGATCAGCGGCAACGACGTCAGCGGCCTCACGGCCACGGACGACCAGTACGGAGTGTCGACGGCGCAGATCTGGCTCGGTCCCGACGCCGACCACTGTCGGGTCGTCGGCGGCGCTACACCGAGAGGGGCGGGCGGCGCCAATGGCGCCACCCGCCCCTCACCGACTGGGTCAGAGCAGGCGCCCAGACCCGAATGCGATCAGGAGCGTCTACCGCAGACTGAGTTCAGCTTCCTGCACGACCTGCGGTACGAGGTCATCCCAGCCCAGGGGCATGATGTGGACTCCCTCGCAGTACGGCTTGACCTGCCGGATGATCCGGGCGCTGATCTCCACCGCCTTCTTCTTGCGATCTTCCTTAGGGGTCTCTTCCATCTCCTGGATGATGGTCTCGGGAACCGTGATGCCGGCCACGTTCTCGTTCATGAACTTGGCCATGGCGGCGCTCTTGAGGATCACGATCCCGGCGATGACGGGTACTTTGAACCCCCGTACCTGGTCCATGAAGCTCTCGAATGCTTCCGGCTCGTACACGGCCTGGGTCTGGAAGAACCTGGCGCCGGCCTCGATCTTCTTCTTCATCTTGATGATCTGCGGCTCGATGGGATCCGCAGCCGGCGTCACGACTGCCCCCAGGAAGAATGCGGGAGCGCTGTCCAGCTCGTGGTCCGCCATGTCATGACCCTCGTTCAGCGAGCTGGCCGCCTTCAGGAGTTGCACCGAATCGAGATCGAAGACGGGCTTCGCTTCGGTGTGGTCGCCCAGGATTGGGTGGTCCCCGGTAAGACACAAGACGTTCTCTATGCCTAGCGCCCAAGCGCTCAGCAGGTCGGACTGCAGCGCCAGGCGGTTCCGGTCGCGGCAGGTGAGCTGGTAGACCGGCTCCAGGCCTCGTTCGGCCAGTCGCACAGAGACGGCCAGCGAACCGACGCGCATGACCGCACTCTGCAGATCGGTGACGTTGATAGCGGTCACCTGGTCTCGCAGCATCTCGGCATCCTGCAAGCAGTGATCCAGGCTTGCTCCCTTGGGAGGACCGACCTCCCCAGTGACCACGAATCGTCCGCTTTCCAGTGCGTGCTTGAGTTCACTCATGGTTCCCTCTGCTCCTTGTCGAGGTCAGACGGTCGTTCAGACGCGGCTGGAGACCGTTCGATCGCCGGAGAGTGACTTGAAGGTCGCTTCGCCTTCGCCGAGCGTGAGGGAGCGCGGCCGGCTCCACCGGGCGTTGTTCTTGGGCGCCACATACGCGTCCATCTGGCCTACGCGCCCGAGCACCTTGAGCCGGTCGTAGATGAGCTGCCAGCCGCAATCACGCTCTCGGTCCACCTCGCACTTGCCGTCCTTGGCGCCGCCACAGGGACCGTTGAGGAGACTCTTGGCGCAAAGCGTGACCGGGCAGAGCCCGCCGGTGGCCTCCACGACGCAATCGCCGCAGAGAGAACAGAATTCCGTGATGAAGTTGTCGGTGACCGTCTCGCCCCCGAAGATGGTGTCGCATCCGGGATGGACCGCGCCTCCATCGGTCGCGTCCATCACAGCGTGGATGCCCTGACCACAGGCAAGGATGAGGAACGAGTCCGCCCGCTCAGTCTCAGCCTCGTGAGCTTCGTTCAACATCTTCTGCGCGATGGCGAGCTTGCACAGGCTCACCCCGCTATCGGTGCAGGCCCACCCGGCAACGTCGACACCCCTTCGCCCGAGCCGTTCCGCCATCTCCCTGGTCTCCGGTTCTCCGCCGGAATGGCACTTGGCGGCGCAGTTGCCGCAGCCGACTACGAACACTCGCTCGTCTGGCTCGAGATGCCCCAGGATCTCGTCGATCGGCTTCTGGATCGTTGCGTGCATAAGACACGACCTCCGATGCGCTTGTTGAATCTACTGGCCTGATCCCGTGCGTTGGTCAACCTTCGGCGACGGTCCCATGACCGTCTCCGCCTTGCCGATCTCGCGTCTAGTCGGCGCAGATCGAGTCGGGCGTGGACCTGCCACTGAGCAGCGTGACGCCCGCGGCGACGACCAGGCCGAACAGCAGTGAGCATGGCGCGACATGCGTTTCGTCGTTCGCGTGGTCACGATCACCTTCTCCGCCATTTCCGGCGTCTAGTGCTGGCAGGCTCCTTCGAGACCCACCACCGGCAAGGCTCCCTGAAGATACGCGGACACGGTCGTCTGAACGTCGGCGCCTACACCGGCGTGCACGGCGATGCCTACCTGGTTGAAGCCCATCAGCGGGCGGCCACCGATGCCGTCGACCACGATCGCATCGACGAGGTTCTCTGCAAGGGCGAGGACCGGCGTCATACAGCCGCCGTCCACGTGCGGCGCGTTGGTCAACACCTCGACGCTGTCGATCTTGCCGTCGACCACGTCGACGAGGGTGAAACACTCGCAGCGGCCGAAGTGGCCGGAGCGCGGGGCTTCGAGACCTCCCGGGAGCTCTGAGGGGATCGCAACGCGGGTCTTCGTGGATGTCTGTCCAGTCATGGTGCTCGGTCTCCTATCGAATCGGTAGTCACTATTGAGAGGATTGGTCTGTCAGGCTGTTGGGCGGCGACCGCTCTGGGCGCCGCGGCCCTCGCCGCCACCGCGGCCGCCGCCACCGCGGCCGCAACCGCGCCCGTGCGGACCGGGTCCCTGGCCCGCCCCGGAGCCCCATCGCCGGCCACAGCGTTCGCCGGCGCCCCAGCACATGCCCACATCGGTGGACCCGCAGGAGGGACACGATGCGACGTGGCCCGCCTCAGGCTCGGCGATCCAGCGCGTCTGGCACGAGAAGCAGCGCCACTGTTGGGGTTCGACGCGATACTGGCCGCCCCCGATCAGGATCGCCTTGCCGGCGACCAGCGCCTCAGCCACCTTGGCGCGCGAGCGCTCCAGGACGCGGCCGACGGTCTGACGGGAGACCCCCATCACCTCAGCCGCCTGTTCGTGGCTCAGGCCCTCGAGATCGACGAGCCGTATCGCCTCTAGTTCGTCGACCGCCAGCTGGAGGTGCTCGAGGTCGCGGGCCGGCACTCCGGCAGGCTTGAAGAGCGTGACACGCGGTACGCCTGCGACCGCGCGCTCGATGGGGGGACGGGACATACGTTTCCTTCCTGGTTCTTAGCGTATGCTCAGTATAGGGGCGGCGCACGTCTCATTCAAATCTGCGCCTCGCCCTCCCGGGCGCGGCTCGGCGTCCTCTGGTCTCGCCGCCTCCACGCTCGGTCCGACACGGTAGCCGCCCGCCTCGCCGTCAGGGGAATAGGAGTCACCCACGCGCTGGCGGGAACCCTCGAGCCCACAAAACGCGTGCACTGGGCCGTGCCGCCGCCGTCATACCGGCGTCGGGGGACACTCGCGGCCACTCACTTCCGTGCTGTGGCGCGACGGCCCACTTCACCAAGCACCGTGAAGTAGTGGTGCCGGTCTTGTCGCCAGGTCGGTGATCAGGCGTGGCGGCTGGTCCCGCCAACGAGACTCTGCAGACCGCCGCCGACTGCTCGACAGCGGCAACGCTCAGTCGCCGCCGACGCGCACCAGCATCTTGCCGAGGTTCTCGCCGCGCATGAGGCCGATGAACGCACCGGGGGCGTTCTCGACGCCGTCGACGATCGTCTCGGCCAGGCGGATGCGACCGTCGGCCAGCCAGCCGCCGACCTCGCTCGAGAAACGCCGACCGGCTGTCGACGTGGTCGCCCACGAGAAAGCCGCGCAGCGTGAGCCGCTTGCCGACCAGCAGCGCGAGGTTGCGCGGGCCGCGCCGGCGACTCGACGGCGTTGTACTGCGAGATCGCCCCGCATAGGGCCGCCCGGCCGTGCGGACGCAGGGCGCCGATGGCCGCCTCGAGGTGCTCGCCGCCGACGTTGTCGTAGTACACGTCGATGCCCTCCGGCGCGGCTTCGGCCAGACGCTCCGGCCACGGGGCCCTCGTGATAGTCGAAGGCGGCGTCGAAGCCGAGCTCGTCGCGGAGATAGCGCCACCTTGGCCGCGGAGCCGGCGCTGCCGACGACGCGGGCCGCGCCGCGCAGCTTGGCGATCTGGCCGGCGAGACTGCCGACGGCGCCGGCGGCACCCGAGACGAAGACCGACGTCGCCGGGCTTCAGCGCCGCGATCTCGAGCATGCCGACCCAGGCGGTCAGGCCGACCATGCCGAGGACGCCGAGCCAGGCGCTGAGCCGGCGCCTCGCCGGCCGGCACGCGGCGAAACGCAGCCGCCGCGCCGAGGGCGTACTCGCGCCAGCCGAGGTCGTGCACGACGATATCGCCGACGACCAGGTCGGCCGACTGCGACGCGACGACCTCGCCGACCGCCATGCCGGTCATCACCTCGCCCAAGCGCAAAGGGCGGCACGTACGACTCGGCGTCGCGCATGCGTCCACGCATGTAGGGGTCGACCGAGAGGAAGCGATTGTGGACGAGGACCTCGCCCGGGCCGGGTCCGGCACCGCCACTTCGACGACGGCAAAGTCGCTGGGCGCGGCTCGCCTTGTGGGTACGAGACACGAGGTGGACCTCTTTGCTGTGTGCGAAGTCTGCATGCGGGACGCTCCTGGTCGGGGGATGACGACTCAGCTTGCCTGGCCGGTCGGCCTAACGAAGTTGCGATCTTGTCCGTCGCGAAACCAGGGCGTAGCGAAGGCAAGCGAAAGCCCGCCGCAACCTCGAGGGCGCTGACAAGTCAGCCGTGCTGAGACGTGCCTGTCTTGTCGCGCTTCAGACGTGTCACGCCAAGCCGCTAGTTGGTTTGTCGTGCCACGCCTTGCCATACCGAGTAGCTGCGGCGGGCACTATTAGTATCCGCGCCACGGCCCGGTTCTACACGCGTTGCGGCCGCCGGCTGCCTCGCTGGACACGGCCACCGCGCCGACCCGCTGCCGCCGGGCAGTACGGCGCTCGCGGCCGAGTCCACCTGGCACTTGACAGGGAGCCGTTCTCACTTACGATGACTGATTGTCAGTCATTTACGTGCCCAAGCCGCCCCTCTGCCCCTGGAGTGCGCATGCCTCGCGTCGTCGACCGTGAAGCCCGCCGAGCCGAACTCGTCTCGGCTGCCGCAGCCGTGTTCGCGGAGCACGGCGTCGCCAACACGGCCGTCAGCGACATCGTCGGGGCGGCCGGTGTCGCGCAGGGCACGTTCTACCTCTACTTCGGCTCCAAGGACGATGCAGTGCTGGCCGTCGCGGAGCGCTTTGGCGACAAGATGATCGAGGGCATCGAGCAGGCTGTGGCTGTACCGCAGATGCCGGCGATCAGGAAGCTCCTTGCGCTCCGCGACGTCTTTGGCGACTCCACCGCCATCGCCGGTGCCTCCGAGCTCATCGAGGTCCTGCACCACCCTGGGAACCGCGCGATCCATGACCGCCTCGCGGAGCACCTCACACCGCGGCTCGTAGCGATTGTCCAGGGCATCGTCGAGCAAGGCGTGGACGAGGGTGTGTTCGCCGTCCCCGACATCCATGCCGCCGCCTGGTTCGTACTCGGCGGGCTGCGGAGCGCCGAGCTTTCGGGAGTCCCGCTCCCTGAGCTGCCCGCGGCGATCGCCGCAGCGACCGCGCTCGCCTTGCGCGCCCTGGGCTGCACGGAGTCATCCGCGTGAGCGCCAGCCCCGCCATCGCCACGCACAGGCTCAGCAAGCGCTACGGCGACCTGCTCGCCGTCGACGGCCTCGATCTGAACGTGCGGCGCGGCGAGATCTACGGCTTCCTGGGCAGGAACGGCGCCGGCAAGACGACCACGATCCGCATGCTCCTCAGCCTCATCCGTCCAAGCGCAGGCGAGGTCGAGGTTCTGGGCAGGCGCGTGCGGCCGGGCACGAGCGACGTGTTCGCGCGCGTCGGCTACCTCGTCGAGAGCGCGACCGCCTACCCGAATCTGACAGTGCGCGAGAACCTCGAGATCCAGCGCCGCCTCACTGGCGCGACCCACTCGGCGGTCGCCGATGCCATCAGGCTCATGCGCCTCGAGAACAACGCGGAGCGGCGCGCCGGCGTACTCTCGCTCGGCAACCGGCATCGGCTCTCGCTCGCGCGGGCGTTGCTGCACCGCCCCGAGCTGCTGATCTTGGATGAACCGGCCAACGCGCTCGACCCGGCAGGCATCGTCGAAGTCCGTGAGTTGCTGCGATCGCTCGCCAGCGCGCAGGGCCTCACCGTCTTCATGTCGAGCCATATCCTCGCCGAGGTCGCCCACCTCGCCGACCGCATCGGCATCGTGCACGAGGGCCGTCTGCTCGAGGAGCTCGACCGCGGCCAGCTGCGTGAGAAGGAGCGCCTCTACGTGGCCGTTGGCGCCTCGTCACCCGGGCAAGCCGCGGCACTGCTCAAGGCTGCCGGCTTTGCCCGGCTCGAGCGGGTCGACGGCCAGCTGCGCGTCTTCGACGCCGAGCAGCGCACGGCGGAGATCGCCCGCACGCTCGTGGGCGCCGGCCTCGACCTCACCGAGCTCACCGCCGTGCGCGAAGACCTTGAGTCCTACTTCCTGCGACTCACCGGAGGCGGGCAATGATGTTCACGCGAGTGCTCGCGACGGAGCTACTCAAGCTGCGCCGCAGCAAGGTGACGTGGTTCTCATTGGCGGCGCTCTCGATGGGGCCGCTCGCCATCGGCTTGTTCATGTGGATCGTGCGCTCACCGGGCCGCGCCGCCCAGCTCGGCCTGCTGGGCAGCAAAGCGGACCTCTCTGGACTGGCCGCGACCTGGCCCTCGTACTTCGCGACGCTCACCTTGGTGGTCGGCATGGGCGGGCTGCTGCTGCTCGCCTTCATCGTCGCCTATCTCTTTGCCCGTGAGTACGTCGAGGGCACCGCCAAGAACCTCCTGGCGCTGCCCGTGGGTCGTCACTGGTTCGTGCTCGCCAAACTCGTTGTGGCGGCGCTGTGGTGGGCTCTGCTCGTGGTGGCGGTGGTCGCCGAGACGTTCCTGATCGGGCTGGTCATGGCGCTGCCGGGCTTCTCGGTGGCCGTGGCCGAAAAGGGCGTGCACGACGTCGTGATCGTAGCTGCCATCGTCTACCTGCTCTCACCGCTCGTCGCCTGGATCGCCACGCTCGGACGCGGCTACATGGCGCCGCTGGGCTTCGCGCTGGCGATGCTTGCGCTTGCCCAGGTGTTCGGCAAGACGGGCTGGGGGCCGTGGTTTCCCTGGTCGATCGTCGCCACGTTCGTCGGCTCGGTCGGCCAGCGGGTGACGGCAGTCACGCCCGGCAGCCTAGTCGTTGTCGTGCTGGCCTTCTTCGCGGGCATCGCGGCGACGATTGCGCAGCTGCGCTTCGCCGACAACACGCAGTAAGGGGTGCCGCTCAGCGCAGGTCACCCAGACCTGTTCAGCACCAGGGTGCTACTCGAGTTCTGTCCCCCCACGCGGGTCGGTCGGCAGCAAGGAGCAGACGGCTTCGTCACTGCGCTCCTCGCCGCGCCGCACGAGCCCGTGTAGGGTGCCCTCGCGCCGAAAGCCGATCTTCGCGGCGACCCGAAGTGAAGCAGCGTTGCGCGTATCGGCGCCGAGATCGAGCCGCGCGAGACGGAGCCCCTCGAACGCCCACGTGACCGCGAGGCCGAGCGCGGCGGTCGCGACGCCCCTCCCGCGGGCGCCCGGGTTCACGCGGTAGCCGATCTCGCCGATGGCATGGGGCAGGTCGATGTCGATGTTGAGGCCGCCCAGCAGCATGTCACTCGCCGCGTCAGCGACCGCAAAGTGGGCTTGGTGCGCCAGCCACGAGCCGGCGGCGAACTCGAGGAACCCGCGACCGGCCTCCACGCCGTAGGGCCAGGGCACGTGGCTGAGCCAGCGAACGGTCTCCTCGTCGATCGAGGCGACCAGCGTGTTGAGGTCGTCGGCGCGGTAGGGACGCAGGCGCAGACCGGGTGCCTCGAGGACCGGGAGCTCGGCTGGCAACTCGATCTCTGCAGTCGGTGGGCGCTCGTCCTGCGCCTCGACCTCCGCCTGCAAGACACCGTCCTCCCAGTCTGGACCAAGGAGCCAGGAGGTCATCGGCAGTGCGTAGAGGAGGTAGTCGGTGCGATGCTCGCCAACCTGCCGGTAGCTGCGATAGATGGCTTCGGGAAGGAACCCCGCGGCCTCTGCGACTCCGCGTCCGCCGGGGTTGCCGACCGCCACGGCCGCCTCGAGGCGCTCGAGACCGAGATCATCGCGGGCCCAGGTCGCCATCAGTGCCAGTGCGTGCCTCGCGAAGCCGCGCCGCCGGTGCGCGCCGCCGACCCAGTAGGTGAAGTGACCCTGCGCCTCGGCGGGGTCGACGCCGCGCAGGCCGATCGCCCCGACCACCCGTCCCGTGGTCGCCTCGTCGACGGCCAAGTGGGCGTCGTGGCCGTCGCTCCAGGCAGCCTCGGCGTCACCGATCCAGGTGATGGCGTGTCCGAGGGTGTAGGGCGACGGCAGACTGAACCAGCGGGCGATGTCCGGCTCCCGGCAGCCGGCCATGAGCGCGGGTGCGTCGTCGATCTTCCAGGGACGCAGGACCACGACATCGTCGGCCAGGTGCGGAAGTCGCCGGCTCATCGCGTCCGGCAGTTGCTCGAGGTCCCTAACGGGCCGCCGTCCCGATTCCTCATCACTTTCGTCTCGTTCGTTGGTCTGCAGCCCCTCGGTGCGGCTTCCGACAGCTGCCCGAGCCGGGAGCTCGACTGACGCTCAATGTCGTCACCGCCCTCTCGACCACGCTCGGCGCCTATTCGGACGCCATCCCGGCGAAGCAAGTGGAGGCGGCGGCGCTGATCGCGGGGCTGGTGTTCGCGGGGAAGTAGCAGCTGCACGGGCTCCGTCCTTGCGGTCTTTGCGGTCCCCTCCCTTGCCGACTCAGTCCAGCCAGGTCGTGGCGGCGGCGACGTCGAGCACCGGGTGCACCTCGGCCGCCTGCGCCGGCACGCCGATGGCGCAGCCGTTGAGGGCATACTCGGCGACCGGCAGGCCGAGGATGCGGCAGAAGCCGGGGTCGTCGCCCATCGTCGTGGTAGCGGAGACCAGATGCATGCCGAGTCCGAGCGCGGTCGCCATCAGCCACATGTTCTCGAGCGCGTGAGCGAGGGACTGCTGCTGGACCGGCATCAGCGACCCATGCTCGGCGACGACCACGTAGTAGGGGGCCGTGCCTACCCCGGGGATGCGCCCCTGAGAGACTGGTTCGAGCCGGGAGCGCAAGGGCGGCGGCGCCGTCCCGGCGGAGAGCACCGCCGCCGCGTGCGCCTGGATCGCCGCCGCGGCGGCCGCCAGCGCCTCACTGCCCCGCGGCAGCACGAAGAAGCGCCGGTCGAGGGTGGCCCCCGGCGTCATCGCCGCCGCATAGGGGGCAGCGAGGCCGGCGCTGAGGATCTGCTCGAGGGCTTCAGGGGACGGCACCTCGCCTCCGAAGCTGCGCACCGAACGGCGCTCGCCGATGACCTGCGCGAGCGCCGCGACGCGCTCCTGGCGAAGAGTCCCTTCCACGTCTGCCTCCTCCGCTTGCCTGCTGCCTTCTCCGGCACTCCGGAGGGCCGCGCCAGTATACCGGGAGGCGGCCGTCAGGCGGCGGCGTTGATCGCGGGGCTGGTGTTCGCCCAAGCTCCAACGGCGCCTACGCCTTTGGCCGCTGGGGTATGGTCTCGTCCATTCACAACCAGGAGGTCACCATGCTCATGACCATTGCGACGCTCTCGGCCCACACGACGAGACGTATCTTCGAGGTCGGCACCTTGCTCGGTTTGCTCGGCGGAGTTGCCCTTCTGGTCGGGGCGTTCCCCTTCTTTCGCAGGCCGGGTCAGATCATCGCCGGCATCCTGATCGCCGTGGGCTTCGCGCTCATGATCTACGCCGTGCACTTTGGCGGTCGCATCTAGCGGATAGGACGGCCAGGCCGGAAGCTCCCGATCGTCGCGATCACAGAAGCATCCTGCATGCACGCCGTCCCGGCCATGCGGGAAGAGGCGGCGGCGCCGATCGCGCGACATTGGCGCTCCAGGCCGGCTCCACCCCAAAGTCGTCTCAAAACGCCTCGGCCACGCCACTGTCTCGATCACGCTCGACACCTGCTCGCATGCTATCCCTACCATGCAGGAGGAAGCGGCGGCGCTGATCGCCGGGTTCGTTTTCGCCGAATAATCCGGAATCGAGGCCGCGGCTCGACGTGCCTCGCCTCAGGGGACGTCCTTCATGCGCTCGTCCATCTGGCGCATCATCTCGGCCTTGTCCTGCTCGCTCATGGCAGCGAGCATCTCGGAGTGCGCCTCTTGGGCGTGTGCCAAGAGATCGTCTTTGACTTCCTGGGCCGAGGGTTTGGTCGAGACGTGGTCGCACTCCACTCCCATGTCTTTGCACGCAAGCGTTTTCATGGCTGGCCTTTCCTCGCGTCTTCGGGACGATGTGTCCGCAGTGCTGTGCGTAGTACCCATATGCCACAGTGCGGAGCCGACGCTCGCCGTTGCGCACACCATGACCTGCCCCACACGCACGCCACCCTGACTCTGTAGGCCGGCATCCACCCCAAGGTCGTCTCCGAGCGCCTGGGCCACGCCACCGTCTCGATCACGCTCAGCACCTACTCGCACGCCATCCCGGCGATGCAGGAGGAGGCGGCGGCGCTGATCGCGGGGCTCGTGTTCGCGACGTACGAGGCGACGGGATGATTCGAGAGCTCAACCGGCGGCAGGGCCGCGGCGCGTGGTGCAAATGCGAATGTGGATGCCGGACAGATGCTGGCAGCAGATCCGAGATAGCATAGTTGCCAGATGGCAGACTGGATCGTGCAGGCGAACCCCAAGATGTACGACGTTCACGCGGCGATCGAGAAGTCGCGCGCGGACTGGTGGAGCACGCCCAAGTATCGCAAGGAGATCTCCGTCGGCGATCGGACATGGCTCCAGATCGTCGGACCTACCTTCATCTCGACAGTCGAGGGCCATGACGAGAACGGCTGAGATCAGCAGAGGCATAATCAGGCTGATCGCGCCGCCCGGTTGACCGGCCCTGTCGATGTCCGTCACCGACTTCCTGATCATCCTGCTCGCTGGCATCGGTGCCGGGACCATCAACACCATCGTCGGCTCCGGCTCGCTCATCACGTTCCCCACGCTGGTGGCACTCGGCTACCCGCCCCTGCTGGCCAACGTGTCCAACAACATCGGCCTCGTCCCCGGTTCGGCCTCGGGTATCCACGGCTACCGACGGGAGCTGGTGGGTCAGTCGAAACGTTTGCAGCGGCTGGTACCCGCGTCGATCATCGGCGCACTCACCGGGGCCACGCTGCTGCTGGTGCTACCGAGCAGCGTGTTCGGCAAGGTCGTCATCGTCCTCATCGGGGTCGCGCTCGTACTCGTCGTGGTGCAGCCGACGCTGTCGCGGCGGCTCGTCGCTCGGCGTGCCGCACGTCCGGAAAGGCATCACGACGCGACGCTGGGCGTGCAGGTGCTGGTGGCACTGGCCGGCGTGTACGGCGGCTACTTCGGCGCCGCGCAAGGCATCATCCTCATCTCGATCCTCGGGATCATGATCGACGACCACCTGCAGCGCCTCAACGCCTGCAAGAACGTACTGACCGGCTCGGTCAACGCGACGGCGGCGATCGTCTTCATCCTGACCACCGATGTTGACTGGAAGGTGGTTACAGCCATTGCCGTGGGTTCCACCATCGGCGGCCAGATCGGCGCCCGGTATGGCCGCCGGCTCAATCCCTTGGCCCTGCGCGCCGTCATCGTGATCGTCGGCCTTGTCGCGATCATCCGCCTGCTCTGACGCGTCGGCGGGAGAGCACAGGAGCGCCACCGAGTGATTGCTGACGGTGCGCCGAACGGGCAACCAGCCGAATCGTTGCGCTGCCGAGGATGCCGATCGATGCCCGGCCGTGACGACGCCTCCTGCCGATTCTCGTCGGCAAATGTCGGCCGGAATTGCCGACTCGGAAGTAAACGGCACGTCGGCAGGAGAATCGAAAATCGCCATATGCAGGCAGATCGTGGTGCCCCCGGCTGGAATCGAACCAGCGACACCAGGTTTAGGAAACACGCAGCAGGCGTGACGGGCGGTGGTCAGCCGTGCGCGATTGTGCTGCACAGTCCAAGGTTCTGAGCGGGGTCGGTGGTCGGCTGTGCTTAGCCGTCTTGGCCGTGGTGAGGCGTCTCGTCGGCATCGCGTCGGCAGGCGAGACGCCGCTCGCCCACGTACAGTTGATCAAGCTCCAGAGGAATCCTCGAAGTCCAGCTGCAGTTCGCGATACTCGCTTTGGCAGGGGTTCCCAGGAGCAAACCACATCTTCCTCATGGTCAGATCCATGATCAGAGAGCCGATGGTGGCCGAGCGCAGGAACTCCGTCTCATCCTCGTGCTCATGCGCACAGATGCCGTCCGGATGGTTGGCGTGATCGCGCAACACGTGCTGAAGCAGCGGCAGGGAGACTCTTCGCCCGCCCAACAACTCGTCCAGACGCTCCTGTCGAAAGAAGCTGTCGGGAATGAGGACCATACCCAAGTCGCGGGCCGGATCGGGCTTGCACTGAAAGTGGTTTGCGTGGGTGAACACGCCATGACGGGGCGCCTCGACTGTAACGCGCCCCGAATCGCCGGGGAGGCATTCGAGATTGGCGGCAAGGCCGTCGCCGCTCGCAAGCAGGTAGTTGGCCGATGACGAGCGGGTGGCCGAGACGACCTTGGCCAGAGCCTCACTCACGCTCCTGGACTCGAGGATGGCGCGCAGCACGACGTGGTAAGGCACGCCGGGATCGCCTCTGTCCAGACTGCTGACGAGGGTGTTGGTGACGAGGCCCAGGCCATGTTCGTTCATGCCGACCTTGGCCAGCAGCCCAGCCTCCACCAGCGTCACGAACGCCGGACCGCTGTCTGGCTCCATTTCGAGCAGCAGCACCGTCTCGCGGGTGTGGGTCTTCCAGTCCCAATTCTGGGCAAGCAGCGTGTGACCGTCGCTCGTCGCTCTCGGCAAGGCAACGACGGCCGTGCATTCTCCATCGCCGGGCGCCACCACGTTGGGCTCGAGAGCCGAGAGCTCGGCAACTGGGCCGGCGTAGCGGAGCTCACTGCGCACGTTGAGCGTCACGATGTCCTCGAAGTCGCAGCCGGCGCCCTCCGCGATACCGGCCATCTCCTCAAGAAAGTCGGGACCGTAGGCCTCGATGGCCGGCGCATAGCGCATGGCGCGTCGCCGCGCCTCGGGCCAGTCGATGTGAGAGTAGTGGCTGAAGAGCGCTTCGTACGCGGCGAGCGATCTGTCGATCGCGGCGCTCGCCGCCCGGCCGTACTGGCGCCCTCGCTGCACGGGAGAGCCCACTGCGTGGACGCGAGGGATTCCCTCGTCCCGCAAGGGCTTCCGGCTCACGACACCTCCGCCTCGGCCCGAGCCCGAGTGTGATAGGCCACCTCGCGCGCCGTCGCCACCCACACGTCCTGCAGCGATGTCACCAAGTCGATGAACTCCTCGAGGAGCGGCAGCCGGCCGGGCCGACCGATGATCTGCGGATGGTTGGTCAGGACGCACAGGCCACCCAGGTCGTGGATGCCACGCAGCTCGGCCTGCCAGATCTCGCCGACCTCACGCGGCGAGCGGATCGTCTTCTCCCAGCTTGCGTTGTCGAACATGAAGTGGGGCGCGTCATCGAGAATCCACTGCACGGGCAGCTCAACGATCCCGGACGGCCGATGCACGTAGGGTCGTATGTCGTCCATCATGTTCGACGAGTAGACGACTCCACGCTCGGCGAGCAACTCGAGCGTCCTCTCTCCAAAGTCCCAGGAGGGTGAACGAAAGCCCACCGGCTCGGCTCCCAACGAATGCAGGACATCGAGGGAGCGGTCGAGCTCGGCGATCTCCTCATCCACCCCCGAGAGCCGTCCAGGTCCGCGATGCGTGTAGCCGTGCAGGCCCACCTCGTGACCAGCGCCGAGGATCTCCCGCACGAGTACTGGATAGCGCTCCGCAACGCGACCCGGGACGAAGAAGGTGGCCGTGACCTCGCGGCGCTCAAGCAGCGCCAGGAGGAGCGGCAGACCCACCTTGGCACCATAGACCCCCTGCGAGAGGACGCCTGGCCGTGAGGCGTTCTCCGGGTCCATTCCGATCCACACTTCCTCGGCGTCGAAGTCGAACGTGAATGCGACCGCCGAGCGTTTGCCATGGGGCCAAGGAACGTCCGCTCGTCCGCCTTGACTGGTCTGCGTCACGCCAGGACTCCCTTGTTGCTAGGCGATCCAGTAATGCATTGGGTCGTAGGTGAAGACCTCGTGCAGGTAGAAGCCACCCACCCGCTTGCTGCACATGGTCGTCATGACGGGCGAGTAGAGAGTGACGTAGGGCGCCTGTTCCATGATGTAGGCCTGCATCTGCTCATAGAGGGCGAGTCGTGCCTGGGCATCGGTCATCGCCTGCGCCTGCTTGACCATCTTCTCGATCACGGGGCTCCACCAGAAGGCGTTGTCCTGGGCGCCGGTTACGGCGGCCGCCTTGGTGAACAGCGAGATGATCCAGTCGGAGGGGTCGGGGTAGTCCATGTACCACAGCTCACGGCCCATGGGACACCTGCGACTGGTCGAGGACAGCGTGTAGAAGGTGCTGTTGCTCGTGATCTTGAGATCGGCTTTGATGCCCACCGCGGCGAGGTCGTTCTGGATGGACTGGAAGAGCTTGGGGTAGGGATCGACGTTGTCGGTGTAGAGCTCGGTCTTGAAGCCGTTGGCGAAGCCTGCCTCGGACAGCAGTTGCTTGGCCTTGGTCAGGTCATAGCCATACCATTTCTTGTCGGCTTGATAGCCCGGCATGCCGGGCGGATAGACCTGGTAGAGAGCCTCTGCCTGGCCGCCCACCAGCTTGACGAGCTTCTCGCGGTCGATCGCCCAGCTGATCGCCTGGCGCACCTTGACGTTGTCCAGCGGCGGGAACTGCCCGTTCAGGAACATATAGATGGTCCCGATGACCGGCTCCGTGTAGACGTACTTCTTCTGCGCCGGATTGTTCATCGCCATGACGACATCGCCCGGCGGCACGTTGTTGCCCAGCACGTCGACCTCGCCTCGCTGAAGCTGAAGGAAGGCGGTCTGGGCATTGTCGGAGAGCTGGAACTTGATGCCGTCGAGGTGGACCTGGGCGGCATCATGGTAGTCGGGGTTGCGCTTGAGCACGATCTCCTGGCCCTGTGTCCAGTGGTCGAACATGAAGGGGCCGGTGCCCAGGGGATGGTGGCCGAACGCCTTGTTGCCCAACTTCTCCACCCACTCCTTGGGCACGACGTCGCAGAACTCCATGAGTGACTTGGTGAAGGCGAGGTCGGGCTTGATGAGGTCGACCTGGATGGTGTGGGGATCGAGGACCTTGTAGCCGGAGACGTGAGCCGACTTGCCCTGCTGATAGGCGACAGCTCCGACAATGTTGGTGTAGAAGTAAGTGCCCGGCGCGGTCGGCAGCTTCATCATGCGCTCGAAGCTGTACTTGAAGTCGTCGGCCGTGACCTCGCGTCCGACAGGTGCCTGGAACTTGACACCGGACTTGATTGGGATCGTGTAAGTCGTGCCGCCGTTCGTGACAGTGGGCATGGCGGCGGCGATGTTGGGGATGAGCTCAGTGCCCGCCTCGCCTGGCTTGGGCACGTAGTTGAACAGGCCCTCGAATACGGCTCGGATGACCTGCACATCGAGCAGGTTCCAGCCAATGGCAGGATCGATGGTCTGGGGCTCCGAGTCCCACGCGAAGACGAGGGTGCCGCCCATCTTCGGGGAACCACCAGCGGTGCCGGTCGATCCACTGGTCGAACTGCCGCTCGAGCCGCCACAGGCGGCAAGAAGCGAGCCGATCGCGGTTGCGGAGAGTCCGAGAGCAGACGCTCGCAGCAGGAACTGCCTGCGACTGAGCCGACCCCCGGCGAGCTCCTCCATGAGTCGCTTGCCATCCTCCGGCACCGACCATTGCTCAGCCACGAAGACTCCTTTCCCCCAGGGACCAAACGTACGTAAACGTATGGGCACGAGTCCAGACTCTATCAGCAGAGCATTGACTGTCAATGACCGTGGGCCACGCAGTCGTCGTCGTGCCTGAAGGAGTCATCGTCCGGAGTCAGCCTACTCGTAGACCGGGCCCGCGATGACGACCGGGGACAGACTCCGCGCTAGACTCATATCGAGCATGACACGATCACCGCGGTAATGCCCGAGCATGTGCTCGACAGGCTGCCCCTCGGCCGAGAAGGCGAGACGTTCCACCATGAGAATCGGGTGAGACACGCGCACGAGGAGCACCTCCGCGAGGCGGGCAGATGCACTGGTGGCAGCCACACGCTGCTCGGCCCTGCCAAAGGCGATTCCCGCCTCCTCCAGGACGTGGTACGTCGACTTCGTCAGCAGAGTCTCGACATCCACGCGCTGCTGGACCCAAACGGGTAGCGCAAGGCGGTCCACGCCCACCGGATTGCCCTCCACCACGTGCAGCCGTTCGAGGAGAAGTACCTGTTCGCCGTCCTTCAGGCGCAACTGCTCACGGATACGCGGTGTGGGTTGTGCAAGCTCCGATGAGAGGGGCCGGATATTGATGGTGTAGCCCTGCTCGCTCATACTCTCGGCGAAACTGCTCAGCTCGTGAAGAGGCTGGCGCAGAGCTGTCAGCGTGACGAACGTGCCCTTTCCCGAGGTGCGGGCTACCATCCCTTCCCCAGTAAGCAGTGCAAGGGCCTTGCGCAAGGTCGAGCGACTGACCGCGTATGCCACGGTGAGCTCGTCCTCAGTCGGTAGCTGGTCGCCCAAGGCAAACTCGCCCTCCTGAACACGTGCACGCAGGTGTTGAGCGATCTGCTCGTAGATGGGGACATGAGAGTGTCGGTCGACTTCCGTCCTCATGGGGCCCTCCCCCGCTGGCGTTGGTCCGAGCCGAGAAATATGAGACGTGTTCTGCCGATCATTCACTGTGCGTACCTGCTGCTCTTGCACTCTGGCTCACCCAGCAAGCTGCCACTGATGTTCGGGCAGCTATCAGTTGCCTGTATGCCTCCATGGCCCGGTTTGTGGCCTCTCCCGGAGAATCGGGAAACCAGCGGTCATCGATTGCCGCCACGGGCTGGATCTCCTTGGTCGTGCCGGCAAGAAAGGCCTCCCTGCACGTGATGAGCTCTGAGGGTGGGCAGCGACGCTCCAAAACGTCGAGCCGGTCAATCACGAGCCTTCGAGTGATTGAGTCCAGGATGGGCTCCGTGAGCGGAGGTGTGCAGAGCTGACCTTCAGCCGAGACCCAGAAGAAAGCGGCAGTCTGGGCCTCCAGGATGTAGCCGTCGGCGCTCACCCACAGAGCGTCATCGTAGCCCTCCTCCAGCGCCAGCCGCTTCGACAGCATATTGCCAGCATAGGAGAGCGACTTGACGCCTGCCAAGAGAGGCTGCGGATGGTTCTCGATCGACCGTAGCCGGCATGGCCCCGCCGGCGCAGTCCACGGCTCGCCGAGCAGGATTGTGCGGCGGCCCTGGGTCAGCAGGATCCGGACGGCGTAGGAGCGCGGGCCCGAAGCATCAACCAGAGTGAGAAGGTCTCTCTCCACGCGCCGCCTGGAGCACTCCAGAAGCAAGGCCGCGCAGGAGCGCTCAAGCCGATCGAGGTGTTCGCCTGCAGCGAACGGGTGTCCTCCATAGACGAGGATGACCTCGAAAGCGCCGTCTCCGCGGAGAAAGCCCTGATCCTGGACCGGTATGGTCGCGGCGTCGGCGGGCAGGAGCGCGCCATCTACGACAGCCCAGAAGCGTTCTCCGCATATATCGCTCAAGCCGCACCCCCGGTTCCAGTTCCTTATGATGGCGAAGCGCGGGTAGACATTAGCAGACGTTTGCCAGGATGAGTACTGTGAGCTTCGCTACGGGCCTCCCGTCGAGCGCTCGCCTCGCGCGCCAGCCCTCGGGCTCGTGCCCGGACATCTCAAGCTCTTCGGCGATCGTCTCGACGGGACGTCTCATGCGCTCGATCTCGGCTCGCAGCTGGGTGACCTCCCCCTGACCGGCAAGTAGCGCGCCGGCGCTAAGCTCCTTCGTCTTGAATGACGAAGCCGGCTCGGGCCGGCACCGCTCAGTGCGCGATCGCAGCGCCCACGCCGTCCCCGGCGGAGCCGCTGCCGGGCGCGGCAGCAGGGCCGCGAGGGCCGGCACCGCCAGCGGCAGCGCGGCGCCCTTCGCGACGACACAGGTCTTCAAGACAGGTCGTCGCCCAGCAGCAGGCTCGTTAGCAGCGCCTCACGCCGCTGCCGATACCGATGCCGTACCGGCTGGCTACTCGTCGAGCAGCCGCACCTCGTCCCACTTGCTCTCCGGCAGGACTATCTGGAACGCAGGCTGGCTTCCAGGCGGAGCGGCCTCGAGCAGCAGTGTCGCCTGCAGCTCGTCGAGCGGCACGATCGTGTCGCGTTCTCTGCGGAGCGCATGGTGAGCAAGACGAGTCACTCGCCACCTCTTGCCCTCGTAGAGGACGAGGTCTCCGACCCCTAGCTTCGCCATCGATCTCCTCTCGCTCTCCTGGAAGTATCGGTCGGGCAGCCGCCCCCCACGCTGGGTGATTCGTCTAGCTTCGTGACGGACCCGCCGACGAGGGGGTGTGTTCACCGGCATAATGCCGAGGCAAGCGCACTTGAATGCCGACACGTGTCTAGGAACGAGCGACGGCCGTCGCTTCTGCACTCAGCGGATGTCGGCGAGTTCGACGGCTCGGCCCGAGGCGGCACTCTCGATGATCGCCTCGAGCACGGCGGCGACCTCCAGGGCCTCCGCAGCCCCGGTCTCGGGCTTCGTCACCGCTGCGCGACGCAGCGCGCGAACTCCGCCAGCTCGTCCGCCACCGTGTCGAGGCGTTGCCACGTCGAGCTGGGTTCGGCCGACCTCTCCGGCCCTCTGCACGAACAGGCTGGCGCCGTCGTCTTCGTTCCAGGCGTTGCCGTCTGTGCCGTAGACGCCCAGGGAGACGACCGCAGGGCGAAGTAGGACGTGGTGATCGACCCGACGGGGCCGCGCTCGTACTCGATGAGGACGGATGTCGCCTCGTCGAGCTTCGTGCTTGCCCATGATCTGCTTGCTGAAGGCGACGACGCGCTTGGCGGGCCCCGCAAGGTAGTGGAAGGTGTCGACCGTGTGGATGCCGAGCGCGGTCATCGCGCCGGCGGGGCACTCCGCCGGGTCGAGTCGCCAAGGCGCGATGCCGCCCGGTTCGTCGCCGCCGGGTTGGTGTGCACCCCGTCGAGCTGCAGCACGGTGCCCAGCTCTCCGCCGTCGATCATCGCCTTGATGCGACGATTGGCCGGCTGACGGCGGCGGTTGTGGCCCACCTGAAGGACGACTCTTGGCCTTCTCCGTCACCTCGGCCGCCCGTTTCGCCTCGGCCACCGTGAGCACAAGCGGCTTCTCGACGAAGATGTGCTTGCCGGCCGCCGCCGCCTCCTCGACCAGCGCCAAGGTGGGTGGAATGCGGAGTCGCGATCAGGATGGCCTCCACCTCCGGATCGCCGAGCATCGCCGCGAGGCTCTGCGCCGCCCGACAGCCGTGCTCGACGGCGAAGGCGTCCCGCCGCTCGGGGACGAGGTCGAAACACGACACGAACTCGGCCGCGCCGCTCTTGCGCGCGCCGGCCACCCGCACGCCGCCGAACCACCCGACGCCGACCAAACCGATCCGGACCTTCTCTTCCTGCATGTCGACCGACCTCCTCCGCCGACTTCGACTTCCTCTCGCGCTCGCTTGCCTGTCGGACCCCCGCCCTGTCGTCGGCAGTGGACCATTCCTCATCTCTTCTGGCGCCCGCCCACGGCGAAGGTGGGTGCCAAATGCGGCCAGAGGCATTGCATTGTATATGATGCACGATATCATTGGCCTGTCGGACTGGAGCGAGCCCGCTTGAGGCGCGCTCCTGCTACACCATGCCCTCAAGGATGAAGACGGCTGGGAAACGAGCCCCCCGTGGTTTCCCGGCACGAAGCGCGAGGATGGCTCCCTGAGCTACGACCCCTCAGGCGGGTGCCCAGAACCCTTGCGCGCGAGCGCCGGCCGCCTGCCACCAGACAGGCGGCCGGTCTCGTTCAAGATCGATGCGACAGTCAGCAGACGGTCCTCAAAGGACCGTGAGGGCACGTACCGCACCCGCTGGCCGCCGCCGGCCTGTCCGGCCAGTGCCGTCGGGGTGTCCAAGGCGACGATTCGTCCCTCGTCAAGCAGCGCCACGCGATCACAGAGCCGCTCGGCCTCATCCATGTAGTGGGTCACCAAGACGACGGTGACGTCCCGATCGCGTACGCCCTCGATCAGTTCCGCGGCCTGGCCACCTCGACCCCCTGTCCCCTGGGACGCTTGCCTTCGAACGGTACCCGAGGGGTGTTAGTGGACCGTTAGTCGTGTCGCGCAAGACCCGCGCAGAGGTCTGCGAAACAGGTGCAGGGCGTCGTCCATGCGCACGTGCAGCGACTCTTGGTGAGCAGCCGACACAGAGCCGACGCCGGGTCAGGCTGTGGGCGGGGGTGAGGCGAACGCCTCACCTCCGCCCTGTGGCTTCGCTAGTCGCGGCGATGCACCCTGCGGGCCGAGTTGCGCAGGGGGGCATGCAGGGCCCGTACTCCCGAGCTCCCGCCGCCCGAGATCGTCACCTGACAGACGCGGTAGCCGACCTGCACGTTGCCGGCGGCGTCGATCGCGTAGTAGCGCAGGGTGTGGGAGTCTGCGCCGGCGATCGTGACCGGCAGGCCGGCGCCCCCCGGGTAGGGCGCCGACACCCAGGTCGAGCCGTCGAGCGAGTACCAGATGGTGGCCACCCCGGAGAAGGCGTCGGTCCCCAGGAGGTGCACGGTCACGGGACCTGTCTGTGGCGTGGACGCGGCGTCGTCCGAGGAGGTCGGCGCGGAGCTGTCGATCAGCACTGTGGCGCTCTCGGTCGCCTCGAGGTTACCGGCCGCGTCTGTGGAGCGATAGAGCACCCCATAGCTTCCCGAGCCTCCGCCCCGCTTCCAGGCGGCGAAGGGAACACTCGTGCCCGTCACCCAGGTGGTGCCACCGTCGGTCGAGTACTGGGTGGTGGCCGCACCGCCGCTCATGCCCGAGTGGCTGCCGTCGGCGCCCAGGGGGTCGATCGGGGTCAGCTGCAGGGTCCAGGGACCGGGGTGCCAGGTGGCGACCCCGCCAGGGCTGGCGTTGTCGGTAGTCACCGGCGCCATGGCGTCGATCTTCACACCGATGGTCTGAACTTTCTCGACGTTGCCGGCATTGTCGGTCGAGCGGTAGGAGATGCTGTGGATGCCGTCGCCGCTCACCGCCACGGTGGTTCCGCTCGACCAGCTCGTGGCGCCGTCGACCCTGTACTGGGTGGAGGCCACTCCCGAGCCGCCGGGATCCGACGGCGTGAGGGTGACCGTCAAACCCGAGGCCTGCCAGTCGGCGGGGGCGTCATCGCTGGTGACGGGCGCAGTCGTGTCCAGGGTGATCGAGTCAGCAAGGTCGAGCAGCTGTCCGGAGGCGTTACGATACTGGGCCTGGACGGTCTTGGAGCCGTCGCCGGCAGGCAGCGTCCACAGGGCCCGATCGGAGTAGGCCTGCCAGGAATCCCAACTAGCGCCCGAGTCGCGGAACCGCATCTGCGTAGCGCCGCTGACTGTCGAGTCGATCTCTGCCAGCCTCGAGTTCGTGGCGTCAGCGCCGCCAAGAAGCAGCATCGTACCCACTGGCCCAGGCCCTTGGTTGAGTAGCACGGAGACCGTGTTGGCATTGTAGTTTGCCGTCACCAAGTCGAGTCTGCCGTCGTTGTTGACGTCGCCGACGGCCACGCCGTAGGGGTTGGCGCCCGTGAGAAGGTCGGTCTTGGCGCCGAAACTGCCGGTGCCGGTTCCCAGCAGCACGCTGACTGTGTATGAGTTGGTGTTCGAGGTGACCAGGTCGAGTTTGCCATCGGTGTTGACGTCGCCGAGGGCGACGGAGATCGGATTGGAGTCGGTGGCGAAGTCGGTCTTGGCCGCGAAGCCGCCGTCGCCGTTGCCGAGCAGGACGCTGACAGTGTTGTCGTTGAAATTAGCCGTCGCCACGTCGAGATTGCCGTCGCTGTTGAGGTCACCGACGGCAATGGCGTACGGGTTGGCGCCGGTGACAAAGTCGCTCTTGGCAGCGAATCCGCCGTCGCCGTTGCCGAGCAGAACGCTGACAGTGTTGAGGCCGCGGTTGGCCGTCGCCACGTCGAGCCTGCCGTCGCCGTTGAAGTCGCCGACGGCCACACCGAACGGGTGGCTGCCGGTGGCGAAGTCGGTCTTGGCGGCGAAACCACCGCTGCCGTTGCCCAGCAGGACGCTGATCGTGCTGTCGCCCCAGTTGGCCGTCGCCACGTCGAGCGTGCCGTCGCCGTTGAAGTCGCCGAGAGCGACCAGACAGGGGGCTGTGCCGGTGGCGAAGTCGGTCTTGGCGGCGAAGCCGCCGTCGCCGTTGCCCAGCAACACGCTGATCGTGGCGGAGTGTTGTTGGCCGTCACCAGGTCGGGCTTGCCATCGCCGTTGAAGATCGCCGACCGCCACGACGTAGGGGTTGGCGCCGGTTGGCGTAGTCGGTCTTGGCGACGAAGCCGCCATTACCCTTGCCCAGCAAGGACGCTGACCGTGCTGGCGGCGATGTTCGCCGTCGCCAGGTCGAGCTTGCCGTCGCCGTTGAAGTCGCCGGACGGCGACCGACCATCCTGGCCCCGCGCCGGTGGCGAACTCGGATGGGGCGACGAACCCTCCGGCGCCGTTCCCCAACAGCACGCTGGCCGTGGCAGCGTTGAAGTTCGCCGTCGCCAAGTCGAGCTTGCCGTCGCCGTTCAGGTCGGCGAGGGCCACGGACGCTGGAACGCTGCCCACGGGGAAGTCGGTATTGGCGGCGAAGCTACCGGCGCCATTGCCCAGCAGCACGCTGACGCTGCCGTGGTAATCGGAGTCCGACGTCACCAGGTCGAGCTTGCCGTCGCCGTTGACGTCGCCTACGGCGACCGAACTCGGCTCCGTCCCGGTGGCGAAGCCGGCCCTGGCGGCGAACGTCCCGTCGCCGTGGCCCAGAAACACGCTGACGGTGCCGCTCGAGTATTGGTCGGCGGTCACGATGTCGAGCTTGCCGTCGCGATTGAAGTCGCCCACAGCCACGGAATCCGGGTTGATGCCCGCGGTGAGATCCACGGCGTCGGTGAAGCCGCCGGCGCCGTCGCCGAGGAACACGCTGACGGTGCCGGAGCCGTTGTTCATCACCGCCAGATCCTTCTTGCCGTCGCGGTTGAAGTCGCCTTCGGCCACGGACACCGGGTAGCGGCCGGTGGCGAAGTCGGTCTTGGCGGCGAAGCTGCCGTCGCCGTGGCCCAGCAGCACGCTCATGGTGCCGGAGTAATCGCGGTTCGCCGTCACCAGGTCGAGGCTGCCGTCGCCGTTGACATCGCCGACGGCGACCGACCACGGGCTCGTTCCGGTCGCGAAGTCCGTCTTGGCGGCGAAGCCGCCGGCGCCATTGCCCAACAGGACGCTGACCGTGCTGGCGTCGTTCGTCGTCACCAGGTCGAGCTTGCCGTCGCCGTTGAAGTCGCTCACGGCCACGCTGCGCGGACCCGAGCCGGTCGCGAAGTCGGTCTTGGCCGCGAAGCCGCCGGCGCCGTCTCCCAGCAGCACGCTGACCGTACTGAAGGCTGCGTTCGCCGTTACCATGTCTGGCTTGCCGTCGCCGTTGAAGTCGGCCACGGCCACGCAGTACGGGTTGCCGCCGACCTTGGGCGGTTGCCCCGAGAAGGCGAGCGCCCACGCGCTCGATGGAACAGCGCAGACGGCGGCCAGGCAGATCGCAAGCGCGAGCAGAGCGACGAGACGACGAGACATGACTCCCCCTAACCGACGGACGCAACGCCCTGGTGCCTTGATGATACAGCTACGAAGAGGCGAAGCTAGGACCGGGTCACCCGTCACGGGTTCCCGTGTTGTGTCTCGGAGCGCTAATTGCGGCGGCTGCAGGGAGTTATGCGGGGTGGCCGACAGCCTGCCGACGAGCCATGCGACAATCTTGAGCGTTGTGTGGGCTCGCGAAAGAGTCACGGAGCAGTCGCCGCCATCTCGCCGGCTGGGTCATTGAGTCCAAGGGCGATCTCGGCGAGCCCGCCCGCCGCCACTTCTGCCCCAGCGCGGCCGGCGACCCGCGCTCGCGACCGCCACGACCGCGTCCCCCTAGTAGTGTCATAGAGGACTTTCAGTTCGCATGCATGACACGACGGCCCTCTGGGAATCTGCGGGACACACGTCGTCACGAGGAAACGGCGACACGGCAGCAGAGGTAGGGTCATGGGCAGCAACAGACGCCATCCGTTCACCACTCCCGTCGCGACAGCCGCAAGAGCAGGCAGCCGGAACTGGCATCGCGCAGGACGGGAGCAAGAGGCCTTGTCGCGCCTCTGGGGCATCGAGACCTGCGCCCGCTGCGGCACCACGATCATGCTGGGCGAACGGGGCGTGCGCCTGCGGCGTGGCGAGCGCACGGCCATCGTCTGCCCGGAGTGCCTCGATCCGGCGCCGCCCGTCCCCACCTGGGTCGCGGCACCACGGCGCCTCAGCTCGATTCCCGTTCGCATCGGTCAGGCCGATGGCGAGGTCACGCGGGCGGCATAGGCATGAGGCCAACGCTCGACCTCAGTGCACGACCCGGTTGGCAGGTGGGGACTGCCGGCTGTTCAGACTCTCACGCCGTGAGAAGCGAGGACAGGTAGTCCTGTCGTCGGAGCCAACGAAGACGGGCTGCTAGGTTTCGACGCGCTTGACCGAGAAGTCGCCGGACGAGCGCCCGCATGGCTTGGTCGTCGGACTCGACAAGCTCGGCGTCGAGGCCTTGTTTGACGATCTCATCATCGCGAGAGCAGCGCCTTCCTCGGCCAAGCTGACCGAGGTGCTTGGCGCGGCACCGCGCTACGGGAGCGTCAGGGTGGCGCGCCTCCTGGAGCACTGCCGCGTGAGCCCCACAAAGACCATCGGCGGCCTCTCGCCGCGCCAACGCCGCGAGCTCGTCGCAGCACTCGAGGAGTAGCCTGACGCGGCAGCCTGGGGGTCCGACCTTCACGCCGGCGCCAGGGTCCATCGAAAAGGAGAAGCGACATGGAACCGCTGCGGGTGACGATGTGCCGCGCCAGGGAGACCAAGAACACGGTCCGCTACGAGGAACCGGAGAGTGACCAGCCCCTCGTGATCGGCACCCTCTACCTGCAGAAGTGGGCCGCCCATCGCCTCGAGGATCCGGAGACGCTCACGATCACCATCGCGGGAGCCTGAGAGATGAACGCTGACGTGTCCGCAGGCGAGAGCGGGGTCGGCCTGCAGTTCTCCGTCTACCCGCTGCGGCAGGAGCATCTCCACGCAGCCATCGAGGCCGCTGTCCGAGCGGCCAGCGGAGCCGGCCTGGGCGTCACCGTGGGACAGCTGAGCAGCTTCGCCCCGGGGGATGAGGAGTCGGTCTTCGCCGGCGTGCGGGCGGCCTTTGACGCCGCCAGGTCGTTCGGACCGACCGTGATGGTCGTCACCCTCTCGAGCGGATTGCCGAGTGCCGCGACGGTCGCCGAGATCCAGGACGCTGCCACGACCTGAGCGCCGCCCAGACAGGTCACCCGAACTGTGCGCCCTGGGAAACTGCCGCACAGGGCACCTCGCACCGACGCGCCGCCGACCAGGCGTCGGCCCTTCGTCTCCGCTGCTTTGACAGGCTCGTCCTCACCATGGTTCACGCCCGGGGGTGGACGTTGCTGCTGCGCTCAGGTTGGGCAGCGAAGGGCAACTCGGGGAGCTCGGGCTCCAAGAGGGCGGCAACCGCAGATCCCCATACCCCTCTGTCGGCTCAACGCCGGTTGAGCTCGACCGAACCGGGAGCCGGGGCTAGACTGCCCAGGGTGACGCCCTCAGGGTTTCGCGAGTGACAGCCATCCCGTTACCCCGGTAGCCCCGCCGCTGGCATGAGAGGAGAGATGGAGATGTCCGACGAGAGCACGAGCCCGGTCCGGCCCGCGGCCGAAGGCGACGGTCCGGGAGTGGTGGCCCAACCAGCTCGACCTGACGGTGCTGCACCGCAACCCGCCGGCAGCCGACCCGCTGGGGGCGGACTTCGACTACGCCGCCGAGTTCGCCACTCTCGACCTCGAGGCCGTGCGGCGCGACCTCCTGGCCCTGATGACGGACTCGCAGGAGTGGTGGCCGGCCGACTACGGCCACTACGGTCCGCTGTTCATCCGCATGGCCTGGCACAGCGCCGGCACCTACCGGATCAGCGACGGTCGCGGCGGCGCGGGCTCGGGCACGCAGCGGTTCGCCCCGCTCAACAGCTGGCCGGACAATGCGAACCTCGACAAGGCGCGCCGGCTACTGTGGCCGATCAAGCGCAAGTACGGCCGCAAGATCTCCTGGGCCGATCTCATGATCCTCGCCGGCAACTGCGCCCTGGAGTCGATGGGGTTCGCGACCTTCGGCTTCGGCGGCGGGCGCGAGGACGCCTGGGAGCCGGAGGACATCGACTGGGGTACCGAGCACACCTGGCTCGGCAGACGAGCGCTACAGCGGCGACCGCGAGCTCGTCAGACCCGCTGGCCGCCGTCCAGATGGGCCTCATCTACGTGAACCCGGAGGGCCCGGGCGGCAACCCGGACCCGCTGGCGGCGGCCCGCGACATCCGCGAGACGTTCCGGCGGATGGCCATGAACGACGAGGAGACCGTCGCTCTCATCGCCGGCGGGCACACGTTCGGCAAGACCCACGGCGCCGCGGACGCCGGCAACGTGGGACCGGAGCCCGAGGCCGCCCCGCTGCAGGAGATGGGGCTCGGCTGGCGCAACGCCTACGGCACCGGCAAGGGCGACGACACCATCACCAGCGGCCTCGAAGGCGCCTGGACCCCCACGCCGGTGACCTGGGACACCAGCTTCTTCGACACGCTGTTCGGCTACGAGTGGGAGCTCTCGAGCGAGCCCGGCCGGCGCCAAGCAGTGGGTCCCCACCGACCCCGCGGCGCAGAGCGCCGTGCCGGATCCCCACGACCCCTCGAAGCGGCACGCCCCGGTGATGCTCACGACCGACCTCGCCCTGCGCATGGACCCGGTCTACGAGCCCATCTCGCGGCGCTTCCACGAGAACCCGCAGGAGCTCGCCGACGCGTTTGCGAAGGCGTGGTTCAAGCTGACGCACCGCGACATGGGGCCGCGCAGCCGCTACCTCGGTCCGCTGGTGCCGTCCGAGCCGCAGCTGTGGCAGGACCCGGTGCCTGCGGTCTCCCACCCACTTGTGGGAGCGCAGGACGTCGCCGCCCTCAAGGACAAGATCCTCGCCTCCGGACTGTCGGTGTCGCAGCTCGTCGCCACCGCCTGGGCCTCGGCGTCGACGTTCCGCGGCACTGACAAGCGCGGCGGTGCCAACGGCGCCCGGATCCGCCTCGCGCCGCAGAACGAGTGGGCCGTCAACGACCCCGCGCAGCTGGCCCAGGTCCTGCGCCACGCTGGAGGCGATCCAGCAGGAGTTCGCGGCGCAGGCCGCGGGCGGCACGCGGATCTCGCTCGCCGACCTGATCGTGCTGGGCGGCTGCGCCGCCGTCGAGAAGGCCGCGAGGGACGCCGGCTTCGACGTCGAGGTGCCCTTCACCCCGGGGCGCACGGACGCGACGCAGGAGCAGACCGACATCGAGTCGTTCGCCGTGCTCGAGCCGGCCGCGGACGGCTTTCGCAACTACCTGGGCGAGGGCCGGCAGACGCCTGCCGAGCATCTCCTCGTCGACAAGGCGAGCACACTCACCCTCACCGCACCCGAGATGACGGTGCTCGTGGGCGGCCTGCGCGTGCTCGGCGCGAACTACGACCGCTCCGACCTCGGTGTGCTCACCGCCCGCAAGGGGACGCTGACGAACGACTTCTTCGTCAACCTCCTCGACATGGGCACGACCTGGCAGCCAGTGAACGAGGCCGAGGAGACCTTCGAGGGCCGCGACCGGTCGACGGGCGAGATCCGGTGGACGGCGAGCCGCGTCGACCTGGTCTTCGGGTCGAACTCCCAGCTGCGCGCAATCGCCGAGGTCTACGCCAGCGACGACGCGCAGGAGAAGTTCGTGCGCGACTTCGTCGCCGCCTGGGACAAGGTCATGAGCCTCGATCGGTTCGACCTCGCTTGACCGCACCAAGGGTCCGGGGACGACACTTGAACGGCGATCCGCTGTAGCTTGGCGACTGCGGATGTGGGCGGCTCCAGGCCGGGAGCCGCCGCACGAGGAGGGCACAAATCTTCGAAACGTGTCGGGAGCCTTCATTGTCGCCCGCTGCAGGCACTCCTTGCTTGGCGCCGACACGGCCGACGGCAGACTCTGTGAAGCGGGCCCGAGGGGCACGCCACCCTCACCCCTGCACCCTTTGCGCTAGCGCCGCCGGTGTCCTGCCCGCCCGGTGTGACGCACCGCATGACGTCCATGTTGGCCGTGCGGGGTCAGGTGGGACCCCACGGTCGGAAGGTCGCTAGCTGCCTTCAGCGTGGCGCTCTGGCCGTCTGCGGCGATCGTCACCAGGCGGACGCTGTAGCCCGCCTGCGTGTTGCCGGCGCCATCGACGGCGTAGTAGCTCAGCGTGTGCGCGCCGACGCCCGAGACGGTCACGGCCAGGCCCTGGCCGCCGGGGTAGGCGGCCTGGGTCCAGGTGCCGCCGTCCAGGGAGTGCCAGATGTAGGCCGCACCTCGAGCACATCCGCACCCGCCACTACGCCCCCGAGACCAACGGCGTCGTCGAGCGCTTCAACCGCTCGCTGAAGTACGAGTACCTCTGCCAGCGCGAGATCGCCACCGCGGCCGAGCTCGCCGAGGAGGTCGCCGCCTACCAACGAGATCAGGCCCCATCAGGCTCTCGGACAGTGCCGACCCCTCCTCGTTCACCGTGGAGACTCACACCTATATTCGGGCTAAGTGTCCAAGAAGCTTGACACCATACACGCCGTAGTGAGGCGTCGTGTCAGCATTACGTCGGCGGCGAGAGTGACCGTTCTGGATCGACGGGCCCGAGCTCTTTGCGACCATGTTGAGCCGCGACTGCCCGAGCGGCAGAGCCGCGCGGCCTGCTCGCGAAACGCGTGCGGCGTGTAGCGGCCGCTCAGCTCCAGGCCTTGAGCGGTGCGCGCGCGACGCCGTAGTTCGAAGGCCAGACTCCGGTCGGGCAGAGCGTGAAGCACTCCTCGCACTGCGGGCACTCCTCCGCGGCCGCATCGGGCAGGAACATCACCTGCCGATCCACCCCTCTGCCGATGAAGCCGATGGCGTGCTTCCCCATCACTTCCGCGCAGTAGTTCACGCACAGACCGCAGAGGATGCAGAAGCTCGCGTCGACATCGAACTTGGTGCTGTCGACACCGTATCTGCTCCCGTATTCCCTGAGCACCTGCGCGTTCGGCGCGCAGGCCAGCAGCATCTCCAGGATCAGCTTGCGACCCTTCACCACGCGCTCGGACTCGGTCTGCACGACGAGTCCCTCTTCGACAGGGTAGGCGCAGGAGGCGACGAGTCGCAAGCGACCACGTTTGGCAATCTCCACGGTGCACAGCCGGCAGGCGCCGAACGCACCTACCTGCTCATGGTGACAGAGAGTGGGAATGTCGACCCCCGCCTGCCGTGCCGCTTCGAGGATCGTCGTGCCCTCCTCGGCGGAGACGTCACGTCCATCGATGACCAGAGTCACATCACTCATTTGCGCTGCCTTCCTTCTCCGAGCCGCCCGCCATGGCGTGCGACCGTCCCCGTCGGAGCACCCGCTCTTCCTCTTGAAGAGGTTCGGGCACCGGCACGCCCGAGAGCTTGACGACGGCGTCGAAGCGCGACGGGCAGACCTCCAGACACGTCCCGCACTTGGTGCACTTATCCTGGTCGACGATATGGATCAGCCCCTTGCCCCCGATGATTGCCTCGGCCGGGCAGTTCCTGAGACAGATCATGCAGGCCTGGCACTTCTCGGGCGCGATGTAGTAGGAGATGAGCTCCTTACAGACGCCGGCCGGACAGCGCTTCTCGCGCATGTGCGCCTCGTACTCATCGCGAAAATGGGTGATGGTGCTGAGCACCGGGTTCGGAGCCGTCCCCCCAGCGCACAGAGCGACCAGTCCTTCACCACCTCGGAGATCTCCTCCAGGAGCTCGATGTCGCCTTCCCGGCCGTCCCCGGCGCAGATCCTGTTGAGGATCTTGAGCATCTGGGAGATGCCTTCCCGGCAGGGGGTGCACTTGCCGCACGATTCCTCGGAAAGGAAGTCCAGATAGTACCTGGCCGTGTCCACCATGCAGGTGTCCTCGTCCATCACGATCATGCCGCCGGATCCCATCATCGATCCGGCTTCGGCGAGCTCGTCGAAATCCACGGGGAGATCGAGGAACTCCTCGGGGATCACGCCGCCGGAAGGACCACCCGTCTGGACGCGCTTTGAACTTCTTTCCGTTGGGAATGCCGCCGCCGATGTCGTAGACGATCTCCCTGAAGGCTCCGTGCCCATGGGGACCTCCACCAGACCGGTGTTCTTAACCTTGCCGACGAGGGAGAAGATCTTCGTCCCCTTGCTGTGCTCCGTACCGATGCCGCTGAACCACTCAGCACCTCTGTCGACGATGAGCGGCACCGTGGCCCAGGTCTCGACGTTGTTCAGGTTGGTGGGCCGTCCCCAGATGCCGCTCACGGCCGTCCGCACGTACTTCGGCCGCGGCTCGCCCACTCTTCCTTCGATGGCACACATCAGGGCGCTGGATTCGCCGCTCACGAACGCGCCGGCACCGCGGTGGACGCGGACGTCGAAGGCGAAGCCCGAGCCCAGCACGCTCGGGCCGAGCAGACCGTACTCACGCGCCTGCTCCAGCGCGACGGACAAGTTCTCGACCGCGATCGGGTACTCCTGGCGGACGTAGACGAAGCCCTGGTGGGCGCCGATGGCGTAGGCGCCGATGGTCAACCCCTCCAGGACGCGATGGGGATTGCCCTCGAGCAGGCTCCTGTCCATGTAGGCGCCGGGGTCGCCTTCGTCGGCGTTCACGACCACGTACTTGATATCGCCCGGCGCGTCCTTCGTCGTCTGCCACTTCACACCGGCGGGGAAGCCGCCGCCTCCCCTTCCTCGCAGCTGAGCCGCTTTCACTTCGTCCAGCACCTGCTGCGGGGACATCTGGAACAGCGCCTTGGCCAACGCGCTGTAGCCGCTGCGCACGATGTAACTGTCGATGTTCTTGGGGTCGATGAAGCGGTTCAGGCCGAAGACGAACGGGCTCTGATGCTTGTAGAAGGGGATCTCGTTCTCCTGCGGGACCCTCAGCCCGTCGGCGTCCTCGTAGAGCAGCCGGTCGATGACCTCGCCCTGCAGAAGAGTCTTGGCGACGATCTCGGCGACGTCGCTCGGCTTGACCTGAAGGTAGGTCACGTCTTGGGGCAGAATGCTGACGATCGTGCCGCGCTCGCAGAAGCCGTGACACCCCGTCCTGCGTATCTCTACTCGGTCGTCAAGCCCCCTCCGCTTGAGTTCGTCGACAAAGGCCTCGTTGACCTGGTCGCTGCGCAGGGCATGGCAGCCGGTACCGGAACATATGGTGACACAGGGCCTGTTCTCATCCTGAGCGGCGACAAGCTCGCCTCTGTACGAGTCGAGATCGGCAACTGAATTCAGTCTGGCCACGCTACAATCCTTCCGGTCGCCCTGCTAGTCGGCAGCAGCAGCTAGCTGCACCAGCTCCTTCTTGGACGGCTTGCTGTAGTACTCGCCATCGGCCTGCATCACAGGCCCCAGAGCACAGCAGCCGAGGCAGTTCACCGTGTCCACGCTGAATCGCCTGTCGGCGGACGTGCCGCCCGGTCTCGCCCCGAACGCCTCCACGACCCTGTCCAGGAGGAGGGCGGCGCCACGCACGTGGCAGGCGGTGCCGAGGCACACCGAGATGGAGTGCCGTCCTCTGGGAACGAGGCTGAAGGCCTTGTAGAACGTGGCCGCGTGGTAGACCTGGGCCAGAGGGACGTCCAGCCGGTGGCTCACCCGCTTGAGATCTTCTTCGGGAAGCCAGCGCTTCTGACGCTGGATCTCGAGCAGGATCTGGATCAGGTTGGACTTGTCACCTTCGTACTGGTCCACCACAGCATCGGCATCGGCGACTTCCTGGACCATCTGCTTGTGGCCTCCTTGCATCGACATCCATGACTCCCGGTCTTTGGGGTGTCGCGAATCAGCCTGCGTCTGAACGGGGCACGCCCTCCGTGACGTGACTCGGGGGCGAAGCCTCGATCAGCCGGGGCGACACGGCGGCAGATGGCCCCTCACACCCGGCCGTAGTACCGGCCATGTCGACCAGACGTGCGGTGACTTCCAACGACTCAAGCGACGTCTCGCCGGTACTGGCGACAGTGGTGGCCTGGAAATCAGGGGCGCGCGCATGTTTGGTACTTTACCACACTCCGGACGGTGGTTTCGATGCTGTCCTGCTGATAGGCGCATGTGGCCTTGAGCACGAGAGGATCTAGACCCGCCACCGACGAGAGCCGTAGCGAGCCCGAACCCGGTCGATGGCCTCGTCGCAGGCATGGTCACGCGCGGAGTCGTCGAGCGCGCTCTGGCGGGTCTCGGTGAGGCCGCTCACGGTGAGGCCGACCAAGCGGAGGAGGCGGCCGGGCTCATGCAGATCGGCAAGAAGGGCCAGGGCGGCCTCGTAGATGAGCTGCGTCGTGTTCGTCGGAGCGGGCAGCGTGCGCTGCCTGCTCACGGTGTGAAAGTGCGCGTCGCGAAGCTTGAGGGCCAGCGTGCGGCCGGCGTAGCCCGCGCGCCGCAGATCGCCCGCCACCCGGTCGGCGAGATCGAGGACGGTCGCCTGCAGGAACTCGGGCGCCGCGGTGTCCTTGGCGAAGGTCACCTCGTGGCCCATGGACTTGGGCGCCGGGCGTTCGGCGCGCACCGGGGCGTCGTCGCCGCCGAAGGCGAGCTCCTTGAGCGAGGCGGCGCCCCTGGCGAACGAGGTCTCGAGCAAGGGAAGCGGCGCGTCCTGCAGCTCGCCGATGCTCGTGATGCCGAGGGAACTCAGACGCTTGACCGTCACCGGCCCAATGCCGGAGACGGCGCCGACCGGCATGGCGCGCAGGCGGCCGTACACGTCGTCACGGGTGAGGGTCGTGAGGCCGCCGGGCTTGTCGAGCTCGGCGGCCAGCTTGGCGAGCAGCCTGGTGGGCCCGATGCCGATCGAGCAGGAGAGGCCGAGCTCGTCGCTCGTGAGCCGCTGGATCTGGCCGGCGATCTCCTGCGGTGAGCCGAAGAGCCGCCGGCTGCCGGTCACGTCGAGGAAGGCCTCGTCGATCGAGACCGGTTCGACCAGGTCGGTGAAACGCCCGTAGAGGGCAAGCAGCTGCTGCTGGACCGCCTTGTAGGCCGCCATGTCGACGGGCAGGAAGACGCCCTGCGGGCAGCGGCGCTGAGCCTGCGACATGGGCATCGCTGTGTGCACCCCGCAGGCGCGCGCCTCGTACGAGGCGGTGCTGACGACGCCGCGGCTCTCGGCCCTGCCGCCGACGATGACCGACTGTCCCCGCAACTCGGGACGGCGAGCCTGCTCCGCCGAGGCGAAAGGCGTCCATGTCGATCAGCAAGATGGCACGGGGCATGGCCCCATCCTGCTGCGCGAAGGCAGTCCTGTCGAGCCCGGGTCGTGTGGCGAGAGGGCATGAGCATATCGTGGCCCTGCCGAAGCCGCTGGCCTCAGCGCCAGTGATAGGCTGGCGCCCGGCCACATCTCGTGGAAGAGACATGGAACCGCCGTAGGTGACCCTACACTGGGCCAAAGAGACCAGGACCCCTGGCGATCATCGTCACCATCGACCGGTCCCTGGCCGCAACTCGGTCACTGCGGCTCCCGATGGATTAACGAGGGCAGTACTGTCTGGGCAGCCGCTGCGTCCGCCGCAACCTGGGTGCGCGGGTCGCGACGGCGCACGATCTTTGTGAGAAAGGACCTGAGTTGAAGCGAGCGGATGGGTTCCGGTCGTCGTTTACGGCGCCGCTGCTCGTGGTCGCCGTCGCCTTCTCTGTTCCAGAGCGGCTCGGCGTTGGCCACGCGCCTGATCGCTTCGGTCGGCATCGTCGAGGCGCTGTGGCTCAGGACCGCGATCGCGGCCGCCGTCTTGGTCCTGGTGCGGCCGCGATCGCTGCGTCTGCCGGCACCAGGTCACCGCCTGCCCATCGTCCTGCTGACGCTCTCGCTGTTCGCCATGAACCTGAGCTTCTACGGCGCCATCTCCAACGCTCCCTTGGGTGTGGTCGTGGCAGTCGAGTTCCTCGGCCCGCTGGCCGTGGCCGTGTTGGGTTCGCGCCGGCGGCTCGACTTCGTGTGGGTCGTTCTCGCAGCCGCCGGCGTCGTGCTCTTGGCCGGACCGACGAGCTCGGTGAGCGCGCTTGGCCTGGGGCTGTCGCTGCTCGCGGCGTGCTGCTGGGGCACCTTCATCTCCCTTGCCAAGCGCGCCGTCACGCACGCGGAGCCGCTCAGCATCACGACGCTGATGCTCTTGGGATCGAGCGTGTTGCTCACCCCGCTGCTGCTCATCACCGGGCCACGGTCGCTCGATCAGTCGTCGGTGCTCGCCCTCGGCGTGGCGGTGGCCCTGCTGTTCGGCGCTGCCGTACCTCGTCGAGCTGTTCATCATACGGAGGCTGCGCGCCTCGACCTACGGGGTGCTGTTGAGCCTCGAGCCGGCGGTCGCAGCCGTCACTGGTTTCCTCATCGCCTCACAGAGCCTCAGCCCGTTCGAGATCATCGCGATCGTCGCCGTGATGATCGCCGCTGCCGGCGCGAGCTGGACCAGCGGCGAAGCCCGGGCCGAGATGCCCCCTGAGGTGCTTGCGGACGTGCTCGTTGAAGAACACCCGGCCAGCGAAACATAAGGGCGTCGGGTAGTTTCATCACGAAGTCTGGAGTTGCCCCGCTTCGATGGACAGTTCTCGGCTAGCAATGCTAGCCCCTCATGAACTGGCCGCTGCGGCGGCCAACTCGTAGTCTATCGGGCTCATTTGACCGAGCGTCGAGTGGCGGCGCAGCGGGTTGTAGAAGCGTTCGATGTAGTCGAAGATCGCGAGCCGCGCGGCGTTTCTTGTCTTGAAGCGCTGGCGGTGGATGAGCTCGGTCTTGATCGTCGCCATGAAGCTCTCAGCGGCGGCGTTGTCGTAGGCGACGACGAGTCATAACCCTTGCGGCCGAAGATGAGCTTCATGGCCGACGCCGACCTGCCACCGAATCGATCATGCTCCGTTCAGCGTGCGCCAGCGAGGGTGTTCGAGAGCTTGCTCCGTACGGTCTCTGCCGCCCAGGTGGCGTCCTCTGGGTACTCGCTGCCCAACGCTCCTGCGGCCTTCGTTACCGCTGCGGCTTCGACGGGGCCGAGTGAATATCGCGCCTGTACCTGCTCTGCCAGCTCGGCATCGCTTGGCAGCCCGACTCGAGCGAAGAGCTCGCAGAACAGCTGGAGCACCTGCACCATGTCGCCGGGCCCGGCGGACGGGTCTCCCGCAAGGACGGCGGCCGTCCCGAAGTCCAGGGCCTTGAGCCACTCCTCCTTCCAGGTGTAGTAGGAGGACAGCCTGGCCAGCACGTAGCCCTTGCGGCGGCACCTGAGCAGGCCGTCTGCCAGGATGGAGACATCGGCGTTGGCGTGGTCTTCGCTGCGGGTCGGGTAGGCCGCTCGCACGTAGGCGATGTCGAAGTCGGGGAAGCGGCGCACATCGTCCATGAACGCCTCCCGGTCATAGGCTTCCCCCGGCGTGCGGCCGAGGATGGAGAAGTCCCTCGGTTCTGCGAGATCCTCACAGCCGGAGGCCCGCAGCGCGGCGATCGCCTGCCTGCGCACGGCGTGGTCGTCATCGAGCAAGGAGGCGTACGCGGCATCGACGGTCATCACAGCGGCCGGGGCTGGCTCGGTGAGCGGCTCACTCACCGGAGATGCCGCGGACGGCTCAGGGAGCATCGCCAGAGCCTGCGAGAAGTAGCCCTTGACGACGGGGTCGCTCTCCGCCTGCAGCAGTCGAGCGATCGGCTCGGCCGCCCGCGGCTCCTTCAGTTCTCCCAGGGAGAGCGCCGCCAGGCCGCGGACGTTGCGCTCTTGATCGGAGAGCGCACCCAGGAGGCCCTCCCTGACGTTGGGAGTGGTGTCGAAGTGGGCCAGTGCCGCTGCGGCATCGCAGCGGATGGCAGGATCGGCGTTGGTCAGACAGCGAAGGAGCGGGTCGACGGCGCGGGCGTCCCGCAGTTCGCCGAGGGTCGCGATGGCGTTGCTGGAGACGCGCGCCTCGCCGTCGGACAGCACGCCGATCAGCGGCTCGACGGCTCGCTCGTCGGGGACGTCGCGAAGCAGACGAGCCGCCCAGGAGCGCAGCTCGGGGTTGGCGTCATGGAGCGTATCGATGAGGGGTCGCACGGCAGGCCGGCCGATCTTCTTGATCGTGTCCGCCGCCAGGAGGGCGGCCTTGGGATCCCCGCCCAGAGCGGGGATCAGCTGCCGGACTCTCTCGACCTCGGGGTCTGCCGTCTTCGTCTCGGCGTAGAGAGGGTCCGTGGACTGCTCGCCGGCATCGGCCACGTGCACAGTCCAGGCCGCGCCGTCCCAGTAGCGATACTCGTGGCGCCCCATGGGGTCCGCATACCAGGCCGGCGGCGCCGTGGCGGCAGAGACAGGGGCCGCGGCGGCTGCGTCTGCGGACTCCACTGCCGCCGCAGTCGGCAGCGGGTAAGTGCGCGCGAGGCGCTCGGCCGTCGCCGGGGAAGGACTCTCGCCGGAGAACTTGCTCCAGGCGGCGGCATCCGGACTGGGATTGGCGAGCACTGAAGCGGCGTAGTAGGGCATGGCGTCAGCGATGCTACGTGCGTGCTCGACCCTTACGCCGTAGAACCAGAAGAACGCGCATCGCAGCCCCGCAGGCCAACCATCGATCCCCTGGACGTAGTCACCGATGAACTCGAGGGCGTACTCGCCGGTCGAGTCCTTGAGCATCTTCACGGTCTGTTCCGGCGCGAGGGGGATCCGTGCCCCCATCGTGCGCGCGAGACGACAGAGCTCTCCCAGGTTCGCGCCCCTGTGTGCCACGCACGGTCCGTTCGCCGCCGCCACGATCCCGGGGAGAAGATCCGCATAGGGGGGCTTGCAGATCCCGAGCGCCTTAATGACGGGCTCGTAGAAGCCGGAGTACGGCAGATCGGTGTTTAGGAGGTTTACCAGCTCTGCGCGGGATCCGGGCGTGTCGATCGCCCCTAGGATCATCAGGCAGTCCTCGACCGCCCAATAGGAGGCGGTCTTCTCGTGGGAGAGGTCCTCCGCCTCGATATACGCGCGCATGCCTTGCCAGATCGCCGTAGATCAGAGGTTGGACGGCATCATCGCCGGCGTGGATGAGTGCCTCGTGCTCCGGACGCGCGGGATCGAACGGTCCCTTCTCCGCGCGAGACCTGGCGAAGACCGCTGAGATGTTGGCCTCGGTGTCGCCCATCACTCCTCCTACGACAGCACGTCAATCAGCCCGCTCCTGACGCGGGAGTGCTGGAATGCTAGCGCATATCTACCAAAGGAGGGCGCTGACAGGTGATGAGTCGCACAGGTCTAGCTAACCTGAGTGGCAACGCGACATGGGCTTTTTGCAGTCATTTCACGGAAGACGCCGACACGTCGCCGATTAGCCGGCGAAGGGCAGTCCGAGACGACTGGCCCCGCTCCCAGGAGACGGTCCCCGGCGGTTGGTTCTCAGGGGACGGGATTCGGACGACGCCCAGACGAGGCCGATGCTTCTGCGTCCGAAGCCAGCATTGCGACTGTTCGGCTTGCGATGTACGCCCTGAAGGCAAGCTCAAACGGGAGGACGGAGATCGGTACTACCCGCCTTCCCAGCCGTTCGGCGCGGGCTGGAGCAAGACGGGCCGCGCCGCGGAGGACGCGTTTCCATGCCAGCCCCGTGTCAGAGGAGCGAGCCGCCATCCCGGCAAGCAAGAGCTCGAGTGCGTCCTGCGAGAACACACGAGCCGCCGTCTCAGACGATAGCTCACGAACGACCTCCTGGGCGACGGGTCCTTCACGTACGCAGCGCTCGACCGAGGCGAGCGCCGAGGCGCTGGCGAAAGACAGACTCGGTCCCTCCTGCACCACAAGGTCTCGCATCACCGGAATCGCCCGTCCCGTGAGCATGATCCGCCTCGTCACCTGCGCGAGAGAGCGCGAGAGCAGCGGCTCGGCAACCTCGACATAGGCACACTTCAAGTGGTTGAGCGCGGCGAGCACTCCGGGCAGGCGGATCTCGAAGTACAAGCGATCGGCGTGCTGTTGCGCCGTCTCGTCCGGCTGCTGTCGGAGCCTTTCAGGCCAGAGTTGGGCGGGAAGGTCTAGTCGCCGAATGACGGAGTGCCCCGCGTAGTCATCGAGGCTGGGCGCTATGGCCCGGCGACCCTGGTTCGGCGCTTGGACCTCATACCAACCCATGGCCACTTCACCGCGAATGACGCCGACCACTCCGGACGCATACAGCGCACGCCACATGTCGAGGCCGTCGAGGTACGCGTTCACGTTGTCGGTCAGACCTTCAGAGGCGGCGATGTACCTACCGAGCGCATCGATCTGAGACTCGCTAGTCCTGTCCACCACGAAGTACTCATGCTCGACGCCCATCGCTTCGGCGACGCGAGGCGCGATGTGAGCGTCGCTGTCCTGAGCCAGGCGGGATGGCTCCATGCCCCAGGTGATGCACTTCGGCCCATGGCCCGCGCGTCGCAGGTAGATCAGCAGGCAGCGACTGTCTTTGCCCCCGGAGAGGGGCAGACGCCAGTCGGCCACGCTCAAGTCGAGCGCCTCACATGTCTGCGCGATGGTCATGCCCATCGCAGCGACCCGATCGGTCTCACTGATGGGCACCGTTGGCACGTCGTCCAGGGATGTGGCATGAGAAGCGGTGAGCACCCAGCTGTGTCGATCGAGGGCCAGGCGCGTGCCCCGGGGCACGCGCCGCAGACGGTCATCCCACGACTCCTCGGGACCGAGATGGCCCGCGGACAGCATCCACGACACGGCCCGCTCGTTGAGTCTGAAGTCTCCGAGTATGCAAACGATGGCGCGCTGTGAGGTGGAGGCCAGGAAGACGTCGGTGGTCTGCACGTACCAGATCGGTCGCGAACCGAAGTCGTCGGTCAGCAGTTCGATGCAGTCGTCGTTGGAGCGACAGAGCGCGTAGGACCCGTCTGGAGAGTCCAAGCCCGCCTTCCACCAGTCCGCCCTTGAGTCCAGCAACATACCGAGGCAGACACAGCCCTCAGTCACACGCACACTGGAGACGGGGTTCAGGACGGCCAGCGTCAGTCCGGGGGACTCCTGGACGATGGGACGATTGGGCACGATGTTCGAAGGGGCCAGCGAGTTGGCGAGCTCGAGCAGGCTCTCTGCGGCATATCGGCGGACCGAACGGTCCCGCCAGGAGGCGACCACGAATCCCGACATCGTGCAGGCGAGTTTAGCATCGGACTGTCGGGCTGTGTCTCGCATCGCTCGTTCTCCGGGACAGAAGGACGAGCGCAGGCGCGCAGCACGTCAGCTGCGGGTCCAGTCCATCTGGTCTGGTGAAGGGTTGAGGACCCGACTGCGGGGCCACACGGGGAGGAACGTTGACGTCGAGGGCAGGCCTGGCGTCTTGTCTGTACCGAGTCGTGATCGCCGGTGCCTTGGCATGCCGCCGAGTCTCGTCGGCAAATGTCGGCAGGAATTGCCGATTCGGAAGTGAAGTGCGCGGTGCGCGCAGAATCGAAATCGCCATATGCAGGGAGAATCGTGGTGCCCCCGGCTGGAATCGAACCAGCGACACCAGGTTTAGGAAACACGCGGCAGGCGTGACTGGCGGTGGTCAATCGGACGCGATTGTGCTGC
>CAWHYB010000008.1:0-141037 GCA_963833555.1 uncultured Actinomycetes bacterium
ACGCCCGCGTGAACGGCACCGGATTTTGAGTCCGGCGCGTCTGCCAGTTCCGCCACTCCGGCCCGATGAACGCTCGCGGGGACACGAGCCTCGGGTGGCCGCGCTCGGCGCGACGACCGCGAGACATTTAGCAGGAGCGCGGCGGGCCGCGCGCTTCAGCGCGCGGCCCGCCGCAGGACCATGTGGGCTCGCTCCGGTTGCGACCTCTCCCCGTGTGGCATAATCAGGAGTGCTTTACTCTGCTTTATCCCCTGGAGGGTGACGAATGGCCGGCTACGACCTCGTGGTGATCGGCGGCGGCCCCGGCGGACTCGCCGCCGCCATGTACGGCGGCATGCGTGGGCTGTCGACCGCGGTCTTCGAGGCCGAGGCCTTCGGCGGGCAGCTCATCAACCTCTACCCCACCAAGCCCGTCACCAACTTCCCGGCGCTACCCGTGCTGTTCTCGCGCGACATCGCCATGCGCCTGGCCGGCCAGGCCGACCATTTCGGCGCGTCGCTGCACGAGTGGGAACCGGTCGAGCATGTCGGCCGCGACGGCGAGGGCTTCACCATCCGCACCGCGCGCGGCGAGGACACTGCGCGCACGATCGTCTTGGCGCTCGGGCTCGGGCGCTTCACGCCACGGCGTCTCGGCCTGGCCGCCGAGCAGACCTACGAAGGCAAGGGCCTGACTTACCGGCTGCCGCCGATCGACGAGATCGACGCCCGCCGCGCGGTGGTCGTGGGCGGCGGCGACTCGGCTCTCGACACAGCCCTATCGCTGCGCACGAAGATCGACGACGTCACCATCGTCCACCGCCGCGAGGAGTTCAGCGCCTATGCCTTCTCGCAGCAGCGCCTGCGCGAAGGCGACATCAAGCTGGTGACCAACGGTGAGATCGTCGAGCTCGCCGGCGAGGGCCGGCTCGAGACGGTGATCGTCTCGCTCAACGACGACGCGCTGCTCGAGCTGCCCGCCGACCTGCTCATGGTGAGCATCGGCCAGGTGCCCGAGCTGCGCGGCGTCGAGGACTGGGGGCTGGCCATCAGCGGCACCCGCCAGCCCGTCAACTCGGCCATGGAGACCGACACTCCCGGCGTGTTCGCCGCCGGCGACTTCGCAAGCTACGGCGGCAAGGTCAAGATGATCGCCACCGCGGTCGCCGAAGGGTCGACCGCGGCGTCGTCGGCCGAGCGCTACCTCATGAGCATGAGCTGAGCAGCCCTGGAAGGCGCGCGGACTAGAAGGCGCGCGGGTACGTGTAGGGCCACATCCGCGCCCCCCAGCCACGATGGATGGCCAAGGCGGTCGCCCTTATTTGCGCCTCGCCGTCGTAGATAGAGCGCGCCCGCCACGGGTTCCAGGCGGCCTGCCAGGTCGACCAGCAGTACTGGAACAGGCCGTGGAACGCGCCGCTGGTGGCGTTGAAGCGGCCGCCCGATTCGAGCTTCATCATCGCGGAGAGGCCTGTGGCGCTGATGCCGTTCCTGCGGGCCGCGTCGCGGATGACCGGCATCCAGCGATGCCCGGCGATGGCCCGTGCAAGGCGCAACTGTCGACGCAGCGCCCGCACACGCAGGTGCAGCCTGTGCACCCGCTGCCGCGCCTGCTTCACGTGCAGGAGCAGTGCGGCCAGGGCATCTGGGGTCGGCGACGCCGCCGCGGCGGGCTGTGGCGTGGTTGCGGTGCTGGGATCGGCCACGGGCGTCACTGCCGGCGAAGGCGACGACGATGGCGAGGCGGGCGGTGCCGCGGCCTGCGCGGCGGCGAGGGCGGTCTGGTAGGCGCTGCGCGCTCCGCTCAGATCGGCTCGTGCCTGATGCAGGCGCTGGCGGACTTGGCTGAGGTGTGAGGCGAGGGTGGCGACGGTGGTCGCGTGGGCCCGTTCAGGTCTGAACAGGAAGATGCTCGAGGTGAGCGAGAGGACTGTGGTGCTGAGTATGAGGATCGCGACGGTTTTCTTCCATCCAGTCACGTGGTCCTTCCGACGGCATGTGCCCGGACGGCAGCGGACTTGCCTGTCCCGCCGGGCCTGACCGCGCTTGCCCCCCTCCGACCTGCGTCCCAAAGCAGCACGCGAGTGCCGGGCTGGAGGAAGGAGGGGATCTGGAGGGGCGAAGCGCTTGTTGTCGCTGGCGAGGTAGTGTGCCGGAACCGCCGCCAGAAATCAACCCACGCCCCTACGACCTTCCTCGTGATAGATTCGCGCGGCGTTCGAGAATAACCAAGGCAACGAGGCGGACGGGCCGGCGCGTGGGCGCGCCGGCCACCAGCACCAGCCTCATCTCTGGAGGTCTCATGGCGAGCATTCGGCGCATCGGCATCCTCACCGGCGGCGGCGACGTCCCGGGTCTGAACGTGGCCATCAAGGCGGTCGTCGAGCGCGCAGCGGGCCGCGACATCGAGGTCGTCGGGCTGCGCCGCGGCTGGGCGAGCGTGCTCAACATCGACCCCGACGACGCGGCCACGGTCGACTCGCTACACCATGCCGCTCGACCGCCAGACCGTGCGCCGCATCGACCGCACCGGCGGCACGGTGCTGCACAGCTCGCGCACCAACCCCCAGCGCGTCAAGGCCGCCGAGGTGCCCGCCTGCGTGCGCGCCCAGGACCGCAGCGCCCGCGACGACGGCGCCGTCGACTGCACCGCTCACGCTCTGCGCGTGATCGACCACCTCGGGCTCGACGCGCTGATCCCGATCGGCGGCGAGGACACGCTGAGCTTCGCCGAACGGCTGAACCGCGAGAACGTCACGGTCGTGGCGATCCCCAAGACGATGGACAACGACGTCATCGGCACCGACTACTGCATCGGCTTCTCGACGACGGTCACCCGCTCGGTCGAGATGATCACGAACTTCCGCACGTCGTTGGGCTCGCACGAACGCATCGGCGTGGTCGAGCTGTTCGGGCGCCACTCGGGCGAGACGAGCCTCTACGCCGCCTACCTGGCCGCCGCCGACCGCGCGATCATCCCCGAGGTGCCGTTCGACATCGAGCGGCTCGCCGCGTTCCTGACGGCCGACCGCGACGACAACCCCTCGCACTACGCGATGATGACGATCTCAGAGGGCGCCGTGCCGGCCGGCGGCGAGATGGTCGAAACCGGCGAAGCCGACGCGTTCGGCCATCGCAAGCTGGGCGGCATCGGCCAGGCGGTGGCCGAGGAGATCAAACGCCGCACCGGCGTGAACATCATGTTCCAGCAGCTCGGCTACGTGATCCGCTCGGGCCCGCCCGACGTCCTCGACCGCATGGTCGCGGCCTCATACGGCACGCTCGCCTTCGACCAGCTCGCCGCCGGCCACGTGGCGGATCCTGGTCGGGCTGCAGGGCGGCAGCTACGTCACGTCGCCGCTCGAGCTCGTCATCGGCGGCCAGCGCAGCGTCGACGTCGACGAGCTCTACGACGCGACGAACTACCGCCCCCTCGTGCGCGAGGTGCTCGGCAAGCCGATGTTCCTGTACTGACGCAGGGCGGCGGGGTGAGTCCCTCACCCCGCCGCCCCCCTGTGATACGCTCGGCACCCCGGGTCGTGCGCAGGTTGGAGGGACGGCATCAAAGCACTCCGCAGGGTCATCTTCTTCCTGGTCATCGTCCTCGTCCTCTACCTGCTGCTCCCGCGGCTCGTCGGCTCAGAGAAGGCGCTCGCAGCTGCATCCGCCACGCCCACTGGCCGCTGCTCGTCATCGCGGTCGTCCTCGAATGCGTCGCGTTGATCGGCTACGCCAACCTCTTCCGCCACATCCTGCGCGTGCTCGACATCCGGCTGGCCTACCGCACCGTCCTGAACATCGTCCTCGCCGGCCTTGCCGTTCAGCCACCTCTTCGGCGCCGGCGGCGCGGCCGGCATGGTCGTCAGCTACAACGCGCTGCGCAAGCGCGACGTCCCTCACGGTCTGATCTTCGTGGCCGATCGCCGCCCAGAACTTCTTCAACTACATCGTGCTGTGGGTCGTGTTCCTGGTCGCCCTGCTGTCGGTCGTCTCGAGCGGCCGGCTCGATCCCTGGCGCTACGGCTTCGCAGTGCTGCTCATCGGCTTCTTCCTGTGGCTTACCGGCTACGGTCTCTACCTCTACCGCCATCGGGCCCACATGCGCCGTCGCGTCTCGCAGGTCGCCGGCGCTGATCAACCGCCTCACCAAGCGCGAGCGTATCCAGGCCGACCACATCGACGAGTGGCTCGACAGCCTGTTCGCCGGCATGCGCCGCATGTCCACGCATCGCGGCGCCAAGCGCACGGCGGTCGTCTACTCGTGCGTCTTCTGGTTCTTCGATCTGCTCTGTCTCTACCTGGTGTTCCTGGCGTTCGGCTATCACGTCGGCCTGCCGGCTCTGGCGGTCAGCTACGCGGTCGCCTACGCGGTCGGCACGCTGGTCGCCCACGCCGGGCGGTCTGGGGGCGGTCGAAGCGCTGCTGATCACGATGCTGGTGAGCTTCGAGGTGCCCCCTGCCGAAGCGATCGCGGTCGTGCTCGTCTACCGCTGATCAACTTCTGGCTGCCGATCCCGGTCGGGTTCGGGAGCTACCTCGCCATCAGGTGACGGCGGGCCAGGCGACGGGCGCGCTGCAGGCGGGCGGGCGGCGGGCGGGCGCAGCGGTCAGGGTGTTACAGACCGCAGCGAGGCGACCGTGAGTGTGGCCGGCAGCCTGTAGAGCCGGAGCACCGGGCCCTGCTCGCCGGCGGTGGGCGTGAAGGTCCGCACGAGGCGACCGTGCCGGGCGAGCTCGCCGTAGAAGGCGACCTGACGCGGGATACGTGCCACGCGCCGCCAGCACGCGATCGTAGACGTCGGAGCTGACCACCACGTAGTCGACGCCACGCCGCAGCAGGTACGAAAGCGCGGTGTCGCTGAGTCGATCGCGGCCCGGCAGCGGCAGCGGCAGTCGCACGATGTGGTAGCTCGCGGCGGCGACGCCGGCCGCGCGATAGAACGGCATCGTCACGCGCGGCACGAGCGGCGGTCCGTACGGCTCGATGGCGATCACCGCGTTGCGCGGCACGTTCTGCTCGATCCACGCCTTCGCGACGCTGCGGACGTCGATCCCGCTCAGGGAGCGCGAGTACCTGATCGTGGCGCCTGCCGGCAGCACGATGGCGCCCAGCAGCAGCGCCGCCGCGACGCCGAAGGCGAGCGCGCGGCGGCGCACTCCCGACACCCCGACCAGCGCCACGCAGGCGCGCACCGCCAGGATGATGAGCAGCGGCACGATGGGCAGCATGTAGCGGTCCATGAGCTCGTGCCAGGAGCTCACGTACAGGTAGTAGACCAGCACGTAGGGCACGATCACGAGATCGGCGCGGCTGCGGCGATGCAGCGCCAGGACGATCCCCACGACCCCGAGGATGAGCAGCACGACCCCGAGCGAGCCCACGCAGGTTGACGCTGCAGGTTGTACCAGTAGCCGTTGTGGACGTTCTCGAAGCCCAGCCAGCCGTTGGCGACGATGCGGTTCTGGCGGTAGAAGTCGCGCACGAAGTGGGGCAGGTCGAGCACGGCGAACGGTGTCGCGATCACGAAGCCGAGCGCCATCGGCGCGACCACACGGCGGGCGGCGCGCCAGGCGAACTCGAGGACGGCGGCCGGCCGGCAAGCCGGCCGCGCCCGACATACCAGCAGGCGATGGCGCCCGGCAGCACCAGCATGCCGAGGTTGTACTTGGTGCCGGTGGCGAGCCCGGCGACGACCGCCCCGGCCAGCAGGCGCCGGCGGTCGTCGCGGTGCACGGCCTGCAAGAAGAGAAGCAGCGCGAGCAGGCCCAGCATGGTGGCCGGTACGTCGGTCACGGCGACGTGCGAGTAGCGCACGTGGAGCGGCTCGACGGCCAGGAACAGCGCCGCCAGCAGTCCGACCGGGCGCGAGAACGCCTCGCGGCCCAGCCGGTAGATCAGGTAGACCGAGACGCGACGCCGCAGGCGGCGACGACGCTGCGGCCGATCAGGAAGTACGGCGACGGGTCGGTGACGAAGGTCGCCGGGGCGAGCAGCGAGCCGCCGCGCGCGTGCACCACTTCGGACGACCAGCCGGATGGCGGCTCCGATCAGATAGAAGAGCAGCGACGGATAGTAGAACCACTCGGGATTGGGGTGGCCGCGCGCGATGCGGAAGGCGCGTTGCAAGACGACGCGCTCGTCGGCGTTCTGGTAGCTGTAGGGCAGACCCCAGCTTACCCCGCGCAGACGCAGGTAGCGCCGCCACGGCGAGGATCAGCAGCAGGGCTATGCCGGTCCAGCCGATGGTGCGCGGCACCGCACGCGCCAGCCGCGGCACGGCACGGAAGGCCGCCCGTGCGGTCGTGAGCGGCGTTGTCACGGATGGGGCATCCATGGGGCTGGCGGCTATTCTATTCCCCTCGGAGTGTGGGGAACCCTGTTGGCGACCCCGTTACTGACGAGCGTAGAACTCGTCCATGATCTCGCCGCCGGCGCTCGTGCCGATGCGCGCCGCGCCGGCGTTGATCAGGCGCTCGACGTCGTCGTAGGTGCGGATGCCGCCCGACCGCCTTGACCGCGACGCGCTCGCTGAGGGCGTCGCGCAGCAGCTCGACGTCGTGCACGGTGGCCCCCGCGGGCCGAAGCCGGTCGAGGTCTTGACGAAGTCGGCGCCGGTGTCCTCGACGATCTTGCAGGCCATCTTCTTCAGCTTGGTCGACAGGTAGCAGGTCTCGATGATGACCTTGACGAGCACGAGGCCCGGCCCGTTGTTGACGCCGCGCCACACGGACGCGAATGCACGATCGGCGCAGCTCGTCGCGCACGTAGGTGAAGTCGCCCGACAGCATCGCCGGCAGGCACATCACGACGTCGATCTCGTCGGCGCCGGCGGCCGACGGCCTCTTCGGCGGCCGCGACCTTGGCACGCACGCCGTCGGAGCCGAAGGGAAAGCGAGACCACGCGTGCAGACCTTGACGTCGGAGTCGTCGAGCAGCCGGCGGGCGAGGGGCACCCAGTAGCGGCAGCACGCACACGGCCGCGAAATGGTAGTGGGCCGCCACCTCGCAGCAGCCGCTTCGACGTCCTTGCCGGTCGCGTCGGGACGCAGCAGCGTATGGTCGATCGTCTTGGCGAGCTCTTCGGCGTGCACTGGGCGGGCCCTCCTTCCGGAGGCGGCACGCCGGCAAGATCGCGCTCGCGCCACGCCTCGAGTATATCAAAGCGCGAGCGGCCGGCGCCGTCGGTCAGAGCAGGCGGTCGACGTAGCGGTCGTCGCGCCGCCAGTGCTTGCGCACCTTGACGCGCAGCGCGAGGAACACCTGCGCGCCGAGCACCGCCTCGATCTCGCGCCGGGCGCCGCTGCCGATGCGCTTGACGACGCGCCGCCCTTGCCGATGAGGATCGCCTTCTGCGACTCGTGCTCGACGATGAGATCGGCCTCGATCTCGACCAGCGAGTCGCCGGGGCGCTCGCTGATCGACTCGACCTGGACGGCGACGGCGTGCGGGCACCTCCTCGCGCGTGACGCGCAGGGCCTGCTCGCGGATGAGCTCGGCGACGAGCAGCTCGAGCGGCTGGTCGCGAGAGCTCGCCTTCGGGGAAGTAGACGGGACCCTCGGGCATGGCCGCGACGAGCGCGGCGACGACCTCGACAAGGCCGTCGCCGCGCAGCGCGCTGATCGGCATGCACCTCTCCCCCGTCGAGCAGCTCGGCGGCCTGCCGCCAGGCGCGCGTGCGCAGCACGTCGGGCGTGACGACGTCGATCTTGTTCAGGACCGCCACGTACGGCGTGCTGGGCCGACGCGACGGCCTCGGCGATGAAGCGGTCGCCGCCGCCCAGGCGGCTCGGCGGCGTTCAGCATGAACAGGGCGGCGTCGACCTCGGCGAGCGTGGCGTCGACGGTCGCCTGCATCTTGCGCGTCAGCGAGTCGAAGGGCCGCTGGAAGCCGGGCAGGTCGAGCAGCACGAGCTGGAACGCCGGCGCCGGTGACCACGCCGCTGATGCGCCGCCGCGTCGTCTGCGGGATGGTCCGAGACGATGCTCACCTTGCTGGCCCACGAGACGGTTGACGAGCGTCGACTTGCCGACGTTCGGGCGGCCGAGCACGGCGACGAAGCCCGAGCGGAACGGCTGCGCTCATGAGCGCTCCGGCAGGCTCGAAGGGCGCGCGCAGCAGGTCGCGCAGCGCCGACGACGCGCAGGGCGTCGGGAGCACGGGGCGCTGGCCAGGGCGACCGGCGCCGGCGTCGTCCGGCCAGGCGCGACGACGTCGAGGTCGCCGAACTCGGCCAGCGCCTGCAGGCAGGCGCCACAGGGCAGGACGGCGCGCGACCGTCGGCGGTGGCCACGGCGATCGCACGTGAAGCGGCGCTCGCCGGCGGCCACGGCGGCGGCCAGCGCGCCGCGCTCGGCGCACAGGCCGGCCGGGTACGAGGCGTTCTCGACGTTGACGCCGACGTAGAGGCCGCCGCCGCTGTCGGCGGCGAGCGCCGCGCCGACCCGCAAGCCCGAGTAGGGCGCGTAGGCGGTGCGAGCGGCGGCTTTGGCCGGCACGCCAAAGCCGCCGCTCGCCATCGGTCGGCCGGTACGGCCCGCGATCGTCACGTCGGTCATGGCTCTGCGCCCCTAGTAGAACGGATAGAACAGCCGGAAGATGAGCACGGTGAGCCCGGCACCCAGCAGCGCGCCGAGCACCACCTCGAGCACGGTGTGGATGCCGGCCTGCACGCGGCTCTGGGCGGTGAGCACCGCCATCACCAGGGCGATCACCGAGATGGGCAGGGCGAAGGCCGTGCCCGACGGCGATGAACGTCATCGCCACCCAGCCGCCGAAGGCCACGGCGGCGTGACCGCAGGGCAGGCCGCCGCGCAGCGGCGTGCCGCGGCCGGTCACGGCCTTGACGGCGATCACCACGACCAGCAGCAGGAACACCGCGATGACGGTCACGTCGATCGGCGTCTGGCGCACCTTGGCCAGCACCGAGTACGGCATGCCGGCGATCTTGTCGTAGAAGACCAGGTAGGCCACGGCGAGCGCGTTCAGGGTGGCGATCAGCACGGCCCCGGCGGCCACGTCCTTGGCGATCTTGGCCAGCGGGTCGTAGCGCGAGGTGAAGATGTCGATGGCGTACTCGAGCGCCGTGTTGAGCATCTCGGTGATGAACACGAACGAGATCGCCACGAACAGCGCGACGATGCTCGAGGCGGTCGAGATCGAAGAAGAACGCGGCGACCAGCACCAGCGATGGCCACCGCGAGGTGGATCTGCATGTTGCGCTGCGTGCGCACCACGTGGATGATGCCGTCGAAGGCGTAGTTGAAGCTCTGCAGGAGCGTGCTGCGACTGCTGTCAGGCTTCGCCAAGCAGTCGCTCCCAGCCGGCGTCGTCGAGGTAGCGCGCCTGGCGCAGCGGCCATCTCTCCGGCGTCGGCTTCGTGATCGTAGCCGAGCACGTGCAGCGTGCCGTGCACGAGCAGCATCGCCATCTCGAAGGCCAGCGGCGTGCCGGCGGCGCGCGCCTGCGCCGCGGCCCGGTGCGGGCACACGACCACGTCGCCGAGCAGCCGCGGCACCTCGCGCGCCGCCTCGTCGTCGGCGACGTCGCCGTTGCGGGCGAACACGACCGGCTCGCCGGGGCCGCCGAACGCGAGCTCCTCTTCGTTTTCGAGCGGGAACGCCAGCACGTCGGTGACCTCGTCGTGGCCCAGGTGGTCGCGGTTCAGCGGGCGCATGCGCCGCTCGCCGACGAAGCGTACGCCCAGCTCGCCCGCCGCCACGCCCTCGCCGGCCAGCACGGCCCGCGCCAGCCGCGTCACGGCTTCGGCGTCGACCGCGAACCGCGTGTGGTTGTCGAACTCCACAGTGATGATGCTCACGGCAGCCCGCCCGGTACGTCGCCGTCGCGGCGCTCGTCGGCCTGCTGACGCTCGCCGTAGTCCTTGTAGGCGGCCACGATCCGCTGCACCAGCTTGTGGCGCACCACGTCGCGGCTGTCGAACTGCACGAAGGCGATGTCGGGGATGTCGCCCAGCACGTCGGGCACGAGCGCCAGGCCCGACTGGCGGCCGCGCGGCAGGTCGATCTGCGTGACGTCGCCGGTGACGACCATGTGCGACCCGAAGCCGAGCCGCGTCAGGAACATCTTGATCTGCTCGGGCGTCGTGTTCTGGGCCTCGTCGAGGATGATGAACGAGTCGTTCAGCGTGCGGCCGCGCATGTAGGCCAGCGGCGCGATCTCGATCTCGCCCTTCTCGACGAGCGCCGCGAGCTTGTCGCCGCTCATCATGTCGTAGAGCGCGTCGAACAGCGGCCTGAAGTAGGGGTCGACCTTCTCGGACACGGTGCCCGGCAAGAAGCCGAGGCTCTCGCCCGCCTCGACCGCCGGCCGCGTCAGGATGATCCGCCCCACGTGCTTGTTCGAGAACGCCTCGACGGCGGCGGCCACGGCCAGATAGGTCTTGCCGGTGCCGGCCGGACCGATCCCGAAGGTGATCGTGTTGGCGCGGATGGCATCGACGTAGTGCTTCTGGTTGGTCGTGCGCGGGCCGATCTGGCGGCCGCGGTGCGTCCAGACGATGTCGCCGTAGACCTCGGAGGGCTTGCCGTTCTCGCTGACGGCGATGTCGATCAGCGACTCGACCGTACGGGCGTCGACCGGGCGGCCGCCGCGGATCACCTGACGCAGCTCGCCGACCACGTTCACCGCCTGTTCCACGCCGCCCTCGTCGCCGCTCAGACGCAGCTGGTCGCCGCGCAGCGTCACCTGACAGCTCAGCTCGCGCTCGAGGACCTTGAGGTTGGCGTCGTGCTCCCCGGCCAGGGCCAGGGCTTCGCTGTTGTCGTCCAGTTCGATGGTTCTCTGGGTCATGGTCTCCTCGTCAGCCGCCGAGCCGGGCACGGACCATCTGGTTGATCACGCCGCCGTCGGCTCGCCCGGCGACCCTCTTCATCACCGCGCCCATCACCTTGCCCATCTCCTTGGGGGTGCTGGCGCCCAGTTCGGCGATCGCCTCGTCGACGATCGCCGCCGATCTCGTCGTCGCTGAGCTCTTCGGGAAGGTAGCCGGCGATGAGCCCCTCTTCGTAGCCCTCCTTGGCCGCGAGCTCGTCGCGCCCGGCCTTGGCGTAGATCTCCATCGCTTCGAGGCGTTGCTTGCGCTCGCGCTTGAGGACGCCGATCTCCTGCGCCTCGGTGGGCGTCTCGCGGGCGTCGATGCGGGCCTTCTTGAGGGCCGCGGTGAGCAGTCGCAACGCCTGTGTGCGCTGCTTGTCGCCACCCTTCAGGGCCACTACGGTGTCGGCCTTGATGTGCGCCTCGAGTGTTCCCGCCTCACGTATCACGCCATACCTCCCAGGGGCCGGCCCCCGACGATGTGCCAGTGAAGGTGCATGACCTCCTGGCCGGCGTCGGGACCGGTGTTGGTGATCAACCGGTAGCCGCTCTCGGCCACGCCGGCCGCGCGCGCCGTCGCCACGATGAAGGGCAGCAGCGCGGCGCCGTCGTCGGCGCCTAGCCCTTCGAGCTCGTCGAGCGAGGCGACATGGCGCCGCGGCACGACCAGCAGGTGGACGGGGGCGAGCGGCTGCTGGTCGCGGAACGCCACGAAGTGTTCGTCGGACGCGACCACGTCGGCCGGGATCTCGCCGGCCGCGATGCGGCAGAAGACGCAGGCGCCATGCCGGCCGCCGGCGGCTGCTTGGTCGGTCGTGTCAGTCATGTGGTCCGTCCTTTCGGCCCCTCGGGCCGGGTAGCCTGGTCGTCGCTCGTCACGCGACGCGTCCCCTGAGGCCGTCGCGCCAGCGCTCGTAGCCGACCGCCCGCACAAGGCGGCCCGGTCCGACTGCGGCTCCGGCTTCGCCCTCCAGGTAGTAGCGCACGTACGTCGAACTGTACCCCCTCCAGAAGCCGTCGTGGAACTCTTCGAGGAGCACGTCGGCGGGAGCGCCCAGCGAGGCGGCGGCGGCCGCGCTCTGCGCGGCCGCCGCCGCCTCGCGAGCCCGGCGCGCGCGGACCTTGACTGTGGACGCCGGCGGCGGCGCGAGCGCCGCCGCCGGCGTCCCCTGCCGCGGCGAGTACGTGAAGACGTGCACGCCGCTGGAAGCCGGGGATCGCCGCGAGCGTGCGCTCGAAGGCATCGTCGTCCTCGCCCGGGAAGCCCACGATGACGTCGGTCGTCAGCGCCAGGCCCGGCAGCGCCGCGCGCGCCGCGGCGAGCTTCTCTGCGTAGCCGGCCCACGTGTAGGGCCGCGCCATGGCGGCAAGCACGCCGTCGTCGGCCGACTGCAGCGGCACGTGCAGGTGACGGGCGACCTTGGGATGAGCAAGCGCTTCGAGCAGCCGCGGGCCGTGAGGTGGCCCGGCTCGAGCGACGAGAGACGCAGTCGCGCCAGGCCGGGCAGACGCGGCCAGCCGCTCGACGAAGCGCGGCAAGGCCCGCGGCCGGATCGGCGGGGTCGCGATAGGCGCCCACGTCGATGCCCGACAGCGACGATCTCGCCGCAGCCGCCGGCGAGCGCCGCGTGGGCGGCCGCTTCGACCTGCGCGGCCGGGACGCTCCGCGGCCGGCCGCGCACCAGCCGCACGGCACAGTAGGCGCACTCCCCGGCGCAGCCGTCCTGGACCTTGAGCGTGAAGCGCGTGCGGCCGGCGGCACGGCCCCGCCGGGCCGGCGACGTCGCGAAAGCCGCCGGCTGCACAGGGACGATCCGTGCCTGCGAAGCTGTCTGCCGGGTGCCGGCGGCGGCGAGCACCGCAGCGACGACCTGGTCGGCGTCGGCCACCGTGCCATCCCCGGACACGGTGAGCATGCCGTCGCGGTCGAACTGCTCCGGCCGCAGCGCGGCCGCGCACCCGGCGATCACGACCGGGCGACCGTGAGCGGCGAGCCGGCGGGCGAGCTGGCGCGAGGATCGCTCGGCCTCGGCCGTGACTGCGCAGGTCACCAGCACCAAAACGTCGGCCGGTGGCGGGCTCGGCGGCAGGCCGGCAGCCGCGGGCCACGAGGCGCGCCGAGCGCGGCCTCGCTGTCGGCCTGGCTCACCTTGCAGCCGACGAAGGTCGTGTGGACGCGCAGGCGGCCGCTCAGCGGCCATCGGCGGGCGCCTCGAGCACGAGGCAGGTCCACTCGCCCTCGGTGTCGGCGCGGCGGCGGCGGTAGCCGCCGAAGGCGGCCTCGGCCGCCGCCACCTGCTCCTCGAGCAGGCCGGCCAGCAACGACCGTCTGCGGGTGCGCTGCGCCTGCGGCGAGCGCCCCCGCGTACCGCCGGCCCAGAGCCTCGATCGGGCGCAGCGCGATGTTGGCGACGAGCACGTCGGCGACCGGCAGCTCGAGCGACTCGTCGGTCGCGTCGGCGTCGAACAGCAGCGGCACCAGGCCGTTGCGCCGCGCGTTCTGCTTCGGCCTGAGCCAGCGCCTCGGGATCGTTGTCGAACGCATAGACGGGGGCGAACCCCAGCCGCAGCGCGGCCAGCGCCAGCACGCCCGTGCCGGTGCCGGCATCGAGCAGCGAGCCGCGCGGCAGCGCAGCGAGTGCCGTCGAGGCCCTGCCGCGTGGTCGCGTGCGAGCCGGTGCCGAACGCCATGCCGACGTCGATCGACCACGTCGAGCGTGTCCGGGTGCGGCGCGCGCCCACGGCGGCCGCACGGTCACACCGCCGACCGTCACCGGCTTGTGGAAGCGCCGCCAACTCTCCTCCCAGCCGCCTTGCTCGGGCTCGCACGAACAGGCGCCCGAGCGAGCGCAGCGCGTCGAGACCGCCGCCGGCCTCGGCGGCTGCGAAGGCCGGCTCGGCGCAGCCAGAAGGTGAGCACGGGCAGGCGCTCCTGCCAGCCGGTCACGCCCAGGTCGAGCAGCGCGCCGACCGCCTCGTCGTAGCGGTCGCCGGCAAGCTCGAGGGTGCAGCGTCTGAAGCGCGACGCGGTCACTGCCGGAAGGCCGCGCGCAGCTTGTCGAGGAAGCCCTCGTCGGGCTGGTAGTTCTTGTCGGTCGACAGCTCCTCGAACCGCTGCAGCAGCTCGCGCTGCTCGTCGCTCAGGTGGCGCGGCACGGTGACGTTGAGCACGACGCGCAGGTCGCCGCGGCCGTAGCCCTGCAGCACCGGCACGCCGCGGTTGCGGAACACCTTGACGTCGCCGGGCTGGCTGCCGGCCGGCAGCTTGAGCTCGATGTCGCCGTCGAGCGCCGGCACGACCGTCGTCATGCCCAGCGCCGCGTCGACCATCGTCACGTCGAGCCGATAGACGAGATCGTCGCCGTCGCGCATGAAGCGCTGGTCGGCTTCGACCCGTGACCAGCACGTACAGGTCGCCGGCGCGCGCGCCGGGTCCGCCGGCGCCGCCTTCGCCGCTGAGCCGCAGACGCTGCCCGTCGGCGATGCCGGCCGGTATCTCGACCGTCATCGTGCGGGTGGCGCGCTGCTTGCCCGTGCCCCGGCAGCGTCTCGCAGGGTTCGCGCACGATGCTGCCCTGGCCGCGGCACACGTTGCAGGTGCTGGTGCGGATGAACTGACCGAAGCCGCCCAGCGAGCTGACCTCGCGCATGCGCCCCGTGCCCTGGCACTGCGGGCAGGTCTCGCGCCCGGTGCCGGGCCGCGCGCCGCTGCCGCCGCAGGTCTCGCAGGCGATGTCGACCCGCACGTCGACCTCGGTCGTGACACCGAAGATCCGCCTCGACGAACTCGACCTCGACCTCGACCTCGACGTCGTCGCCGCGCGGCGAGCCCGCCATGGCCGACGCGCCCCACGGGCCGGCGCCGCCGGCGCCGCGCAACACCGAGCCGAACGGGTCGCCCCGCCGCCGAAGAAGACGTCGAACAGATCGGCGAAGCCGAACTGCGAGAAGTCGGGCACCGTCTGGCCCTTGAGCCCGTCGAAGCCGTAGCGGTCGTAGGCAGCCCGCGTCTGGTCGTCCGAGAGCACCTCGTAGGCCTCGGCAAGCTCCTTGAAGCGAGCTTCGGCTTCGGGGTCGTCGGGATTCACGTCCGGGTGGAACTGGCGCGCGAGCTTGCGGAACGCCTTCTTGATCTCTGCGTCGTCGGCGCCGCGATCGACGCCGAGCACGTCGTAGTAGTCTCTTTTCATCTACCAGATCTCTTCGAGCCAGGAACTGAGGGTGGTGGCCGCGCCGCGCACCGCTCCGATCGCCGTCTGGTAGTCCATCCGCGTCGGTCCCACGACGCTCACCGCGCCGAGGTTGCGATTGGCCACCCCATAGGTCGCCGCCACCAGCGAACAGGCGCGCAGCGACGGCGCGCCGATCTCGCTGCCGATGCGCAGGAACAGATCGGGGCCGCGCAGCGCCTCGGACAGCAGCTGCAGCAGGTTGTAGCGTTCCTCGAGCAGGGCGACGACGTCGTTCAGATGCCCGCCGCCCTGTTCGCTCAGGCGCTCGAGCAGCCGGGCCTGGCCGCCCATGTGCAGACTGGCCGCGTCGGCCTGCATGACGACGTCGAACGCGGGCCGCAGAGCCGCCAGGAAGGCGGTCTCCTGCGCGCCCAGTTCGAGACTGCGAAACACGGACTGGACGGCGCGCGTGCCGAGCTGCTTGCCGGTCAGTCGCTCGTTCAGGTACCCGCGGGCGTATTCGGCGAGACCCTCGTCGACGGCGTGATCGAACTGGAACACGCGCTTGGTCACGCCGCCCGCGGCCGTGATGATGACGACCATGACCACGTGGGCCTGCAGGAGCAGCACCTCGATGTGGCGGATCGTGGTCGTGGTCAGCGACGGCGCCGAGACGATGGCCAGCAGTTCGGTCGCGCGCGACAGCGCCTCGGCGGTCTCTTCGAGGGCCGCGTCGATCTCGGTCTGCACGGCGCCCTGGTCGAGCGGCAGGCTGCCGGGGTCGCGGCGGTCCTTCAGCAGGGCATCGGCATAGAAACGGTAGCCGGCATCGGTCGGCACCCTGCCGGCCGACGTGTGGGGATGGTCGAGCAGACCCAGCTCCTCGAGCTGTGCCAGGTCGTTGCGGATCGTCGAGGACGCCGCGCTCAGGTGGTGCGACTCGAACAGGAGCTTTGAGCCGACCGGCGAGCCCGAGGCGATGAACTCCTCGACCACCGCTCGCAGGACCTTCTCCTGTCTGGGTGTCAGGGCCATTCACGCCTCCAGAAACAGAGAATCGCGAAACAGGCGCACGCATACCGCACTGGCAACGTAGCGCCCCCTTCGCGTCACTCGCAGTGTACCACCTCTGAGCGAGACCAATCCAACGGCGGCCAGCGCCGGCAGGGCGGCTTCGTCGAGCACGCCTTCGAGCGCCGCCAGCGGCACGCGCCGGCCGGTGCGCGCGGCGAGGAGGAGGCGCTCACGGGCGCGGGTCGCGCCCGCGAGCGCCTCCTCCTCGCACTGCGGGTCGAGGCCGTGCTCGAGCGCGGCGAGCCAGCCGTCGAGGTCGGGCAGGTCCCGGCGGCGGTCGGCACCGACGGTGCCGACCGCCGCCGGCCCCAGGCCGAGATAGTCCTGACCGCGCCAGACGGCGCTGTTGTGGCGGCAGCGATGCCCGGGCCGCGCGAAGTTGCTGACCTCGTACCAGTCGTAGCCGAGCTTGCGCAGACCGGCTACCGCGCGCCGGAACAGCTCGGCCGCCGCGTCGTCGTCGGGCAGCTCAGGGGCTTGTCGGCCCAGACGCCCCGCCCCGGCCAGCGCGACACGCGCTGCCAGCGCCGTGCCCGGCACGACGGACAACTCATACCAGGACACATGGTCGGGCGCCAGGCGGGCGACGGTCGCGAGCTCGGCGTCGACATCGGCGAGCGTCTGCCCGGGGATGCCGAAGATCAGGTCGACGCCGAGCTCGCGTACGCCCGCCTGGCGCAGCACGGTGAAGGCTCGTTCGGGGTCGGCGGCGGTGCTGCGGCCGAGCTCGTCGCGCAGGCGCGCCGCGAAGCTCTGCACGCCGAGCGAGACGCGCACGCCGCGGGCCGCCGCCCAGGCGGCATACCCGGGCGTGACGTCTTCGGGATTGGTCTCGACGGTGACCTCGGCGCGCGGCGTGAGGAGCGGCTGGAGCGGCTCGAGGAGCCGCTCCAGCCGCTCCTCACCGAGCAGCGACGGCGTACCGCCGCCGAGGAACACCGTCTCGAGGCGGCGCACGCCGTACCGCGACCGCGCCAGTCCCCACTCGACAAGCAGCGCGGAGACGTAGCGGTCGACGAGCTGCTCCCGCCCTTCGCGCCCGACCGGCACCGCGTAGAACTCGCAGTACTCACAGCGGGCGCCGCAGAACGGCACGTGGACGTAGAGGTGGCGCGGGGCGGCGGCCGCTCCGGCCGGGTTCATCCCCTGTCCTTGCCCTCGGAGTCGAGCTCGAGCACGGCCAGGAAGGCATCCTGCGGCACCTCGACCACGCCGAGCTGCTTCATGCGCTTCTTGCCTTCCTTCTGCTTCTCGAGGAGCTTGCGCTTGCGCGTGATGTCGCCGCCGTAACACTTGGCGATCACGTCCTTGCGGCGCGCCTTGATCGTCTCGCGGGCCACGACGCGGTTGCCGATGGCCGCCTGCACCGCCACCTCGAACAGCTGCCGCGGGATCTTCTGGCGTAGCTTCTCGACCAGCGCCTTGCCGCGCAGGTGGGCGCGCTCGCGGGGCACGATCAGCGACAGCGCGTCGACCGGTTCGCCGGCCAGCAGGATGTCGAGCTTGACGAGGTCGCCCTCGCGGTAGCCCCAGAACTCGTAGTCGAGCGAGGCGTAGCCGCGCGTGCGGCTCTTGAGCTGGTCGAAGAAGTCGAGCACGATCTCGGCCAGCGGCAGGCGGTAGTGCATCTCGACACGCTCCGTCGAGAGGTACTTCATGTCGATGTACTCCGAGCGCCGGCCCTGGCAGAGCTCCATCACCGTGCCCACGAACTCGCTGGGCAGGATCACCGAAGCCGCGACGTAGGGCTCTTCGACGCGCTCGATGGCGACCGCTTCGGGCATCTGCGCCGGGTTGCGCACCTCGACCATGGCGCCGCTGGTGAGGAACGCGTGGTAGCTCGACGTTGGGCGTCGTGGTGATCAGCTCGAGGTCGTATTCGCGCTCGAGACGCTCGCGCACGATGTCCATGTGGAGCAGCCCCAGGAAGCCGCAGCGAAAGCCGAAGCCCAGGGCCTGCGAGGTCTCCGGTTCCCACGACAGGGCGGCGTCGTTCAGCGTGAGCTTCTCGAGCGCGTCGCGCAGCTCGCCGAACTTGTCGCCCTCGGTCGGGAACAGCCCGCAGAAGACCATCGGGTGGACGACCTTGTAGCCGGGCAGCTGCTGCGTGGCGGGGCGACGCAGCGACGTGATCGTGTCGCCGACGCGGACCTGGGCGACCTCCTTGACGCCGGTGATGATGTAGCCGACCTCGCCCGTCTCGAGGCGCTCCAGAGGCGACATCTCGGGCCCGAAGAACCCGAGCTCCTCGATCTCGGCGCGCTGGCCTGTGCCCATCATCTGCACCTGCTCGCGCCGCGCGAACGAGCCGTCGACCACCCTCACGTAGGCGATCACGCCGCGGTACTGGTCGTATTGGGAGTCGAAGATCAGGGCGCGCGACGGGCCGGCCTGGTCGCCCTCGGGGTGCGGCGTGCGGGCCACAATCGCTTCGAGCACCTCGTCGACGCCTTCGCCGGTCTTGGCTGAGATGGCGAGCAGCTCGTCGTGAAGCGCGCCGGTGAGCTCGTGCACCTCGGCCTCGGTCTCGGCCACGTCGGCGGCCGGCAGGTCGATCTTGTTGAGCACGGGGATGATCTCGAGGTCGTTGTCGATGGCCAGGTAGGCGTTGGCCACCGTCTGGGCCTCGACCCCCTGCGTGGCGTCGACGACCAGCACCGCGCCTTCGCAAGCGGCCAGCGAGCGCGAGACCTCGTAGGTGAAGTCGACGTGGCCCGGCGTGTCGATCAGGTTGAGCTGATAGTGCTGGCCGTCGCGGGCCGTGTAGGCGATGCGCACCGCCTGCGACTTGATCGTGATGCCGCGCTCGCGCTCGAGGTCCATGTTGTCGAGGAGTTGCTCCTTCATGTCGCGCGCGGCGACGGTGCCGGTGCGCTCGAGGATGCGGTCGGCGAGCGTCGACTTGCCGTGGTCGATATGGGCGATGATCGAGAAGTTGCGGATGTGCTCGAGGTCCATGGCTCTAGGGTAGCATCGGAGACGCCGTCGCCGGCACGATGACGCTCACCGTCAAGCCGCCCATCAGATGAGGGGATCGGTCGGCGGGGCGGTCGGCAACGACCGCCCCGCCCGCCGCCGCAGCATCTGCAGCACATCGAGCTCCTCGACGCGCAGCGCCTTGGCGACGCCGAGATAGACCAGCGCGCCGGCGCTCACCGCGACGAGCACGGCCGCGAGCAGGGGCAGCAGTCCGCCGGCCGCGAAGCCGCGCAGCAGATGCCAGGCGGCGCCGCTCACCAGCGCGAGCGCGGCGGTGCAGACGAAGATGCGCGCCGCCGACAGCGCCATGCGCCGCCCGTCGACAAGGCCGAGCTGGCGGCGCATCAGCCACAGCAGCGCGACGAAGTTGAACAGCGACACGATCGACGTCGACAGCACGATGCCGCGCGCGCCAAGCGGCTTGTAGAGCGCCAGGTCGAGCAGCGCGTTCAGCGCCAGGTTGATCAGTCCCACATAGAGCGGCAGCCAGGGCCGCTGCAGGCTCTGGAACCCGCGGTTGAGCATGATGTTGGCGTTGGCGAACGCCATGCCGAGCGTGAAGAAGGCGAGCACCGCCGCGACCTCGGCGGTGTCGGCCGCCGTGAAGTGGCCGTGCTGGTAGATGAGCCGCACGACGGCGTCGGGCATGACCACGAACCAGGCGATGAACGGCAGCGATACGAAGAAGATCTGGCGCAAGCCCATCGAGAGCGTCTCGCGGAAGTTGTCGGTGTCGGCGGCGGCGGCGTAGCGCGCCAGTGTCGGGAACAGCACCGTGCCGATCGTGATCGCGAACATCCCCTGGGGCAGCTGGTAGAGCCGGAACGCATAGTTGATCTGGGCGGCGGCGCTGTCGCTCACGAACTGCGCGAAGAAGAAGTCGACCAGGGCGTTGAAGTTGAGGATGCCCAGCGTGATCGTGACCGGCACCATGAGCACCAAGACGCGGCGCAGCATCGGGTCGGCCCAGGCGAAGCTCACCCGCCAGTGGATGTCGAGCCCGTGCAGGGCCACGGCGAGCAGCGCCAGCTCGGCCACGGTACCCACGACGGTCCCCACCACCAGCGCGTAGATGCCCAGCGACGACGGCTGCGAGAAGAACGAGATGAAGGCGATGATGACGAGGTTCCAGACGATCGAGATGACCGCCGGCATGGTGAACCGCTCGAACGAGTAGAGCACCCCGATGATCACGCCGGCTATGCTGAACAGCAGCACCTGGGGCAGCAGGATGCGCAGCATGTTGACGGAGAGATGGTAGACGTAAGGCTGGTGAGTGAACTCGGGATAGAAGAGATGGATGAACAACGGCGCGATCACCACGAGCAGCAGCACGAACGCCCCGACGACCACCATCATGAAGCTGAGGAGGCTCGATGCGAGCCGGTAGGCGCGTTCGTGCTCGCCCTTGGCGAAGAGCGCCGTGAAGATCGGCACGAAGGCCGCGCTGATCGCAGCATCGGCGAAGAGCTGGCGGATCAGGTTGGGGATGACCGAGATCGACGCGTAAGTGTTGATGTCGACGCTCACGCCGTAGGCGCTCGCGGTGAGGATCTCGCGGGCGATGCCCACCACCCGCGAGCCGCCCGTTGCCGAGGCGACGATGACCGCCGCCCAGGCGAGCTTGCGCTGCCTCTCAGTCATGGGTCATAGGTTCGCCAGGGAGTCCCTTCGGGCCTTGCGAGTGTGACGGCGGGTGCGGCGCTCATGCCTGCAGGCATGAGCGCCGCACCCGCCGGGTAAACGACGGCATAGTCTACCAGAAGGGCCAGGCTTGCCCGCCTCGCGCGGGCTGTGCTACCATCACTCGCCTGCCTTGCAGGCTCCCAGGCGTCCCGAACCGAAGGACCGACGTGCCCAACATCAAGCAGCAGAAGAAGCGCATGCGCCTTGCCGTCAAGCAGCGGCTGCGCAACCGCCAGGTCAAGTCGAGCATCCATACGCTGTTTCGCAGACTCGAAACGAGCATCGCCGAAAACGACGAGGCGACCATGAACACCGTGGCAGCCGACCTCGCGTCGAGCATCGACAAGGCCGCGGCCAAGGGCGTCATCCACAAGAACAACGCCGCTCGCAAGAAGAGCCGCGTCGCCCGCCTCGTCGCCGGGCGCACGTCCTGACCTAGCGCGCCGCCAGCACCCGTCCCAGCGCGAGTTCGAGCGTGAACTCGGGTTCGAGGACGCTCTTTCCGACCATCTCCGCCTGCGCGTCGGCCAGCGCCGCGAGCGCCCGCTCGAGCGTGTGGCGCTCGAACCGCTCGCGCTGCTCGAGGAGCTTCTGGGCCGTATAGGGCTTGATGCCCAGCGTGCCCGCGACCTCGGCCGCCGGCATGCCGCGCGGCAGGTCCATCACCGTCATGAGCTGGCCCACATAGCGGACCAGCGAGTACAGGGTCGAGCGGGCGATCTCGCCCGACGGCTTCGTGCCCGACGCGAGAAGACCCTCGAGGATGCGGAAGGCGCCGTGCGTGTCGCGCCGGCCGACCGCATCGGTGAGCTCGTAGATCCGGGCCTCGACGGCTACCGTGCAGACCGCGTCGATGTCGTCGCGGCTGACCGGCCCGTCCGCGTAGCTCGCCAGCTTGGCGATCTCGCTGTCGAGCTGTTCTGAATCGGCGCCCACGACCGTGACCAGATGCCGCGCCTCTGAAGCCCCGAGGCGGGCACCCTGCGCCCGGGCGCGCTTGCGGGCCCAGTCGGCGAGCTCGGCCTGCCGCCTGGGCAGCTCGTAGTGCAGGACCTGGCCGCTCGCGTCGAGCAGTTTGTACAGGCGCTCGGTCTTGCGGAACGACTCGCCGACCAGGGCGAGGCAGACCCCGGGAGCCGGGTCGGCGAGCCAGTCGGCCACGCGGTCGCGGTCGGCGGCCTTCCAGGCATCGGCGCCGGCGATCACGAGAAGCCGGGTGCCGAGCGTGAACGTCGGCGTGTCGGCCGTCAGCAGGACGTCAGCGACCACCGCGTCGCGAGCATCGACCGTCTCGACGTTCATGTCGCTGCCCGATTCGGCGACGACCCTCCGGCGCAGGCGTGTGACGGCTCGGCGCACTTTGGGATGGTCGGTGCCGTAGATCAGATAGGCAGGGCTGAGCTTGGGGGTCTCATCGTCCATGCCCCGAGGATAGCATCTCGGCCGGACCGCTCGAAGGACTCCCGCCGGGCAGGTATGATTCGCGCGGAGCGTGCGGCGGGCCTGCGGCCCGCCGCATTCGATGCAGGGGAGGCAAAGCGTGGCACATGGTATGTCGGTCGAGGGGTTCGTCGCCGCCAGCTCGCTGCTGCACGACCCCGCGCTGCTCGTCGTCATCGGTCTGTTCTCGCTGCTCGACTGGACCCTCAAGATCGTCGCCCTGGTGAACCTGCTGCCGCGGCCCAACGAACGCATCCGCTTCCGCAACAGGTGGGTCTGGGTCGCCGTCATCCTCGTGGCGAACCTGATCGGCCCCGTCCTCTACCTCGCTCTCGGGCGACTCCCGGAGACGCTCTCGGACGACCAGTTCGTCGTCGATCTGCCGGCGCGTGACCGCGCCCGGGCCGCCGTCGAGGTGCTCTACGGGCCGCGGCGCGACGACGCCACCGGACGGTCAGAGCCCGAGGCGGAGCGGCCGGTATGAACGCCGTCGAGCTCCAAGGCCTGACAAAGGACTTCGGGCACCACCACGCCCTCGACGGGGTCGACATCGCCGTGCGTGAGGGCTCCGTCTTCGGCTTCCTCGGCCCGAACGGCGCCGGCAAGACGACCGCGCTGCGGATCCTCGCCGGGCTGGCGCGCCCCACCGGGGGCAGCGCCCGCGTGCTCGGGCACGACGTGGTGAGCGCCACGAACGAGGTGCGGGCGCTCATCGGCTTCCTGCCCGACGTGCCCGGCTTCTACAGTTGGATGACCGCCCGCGAGTTCCTCACCTTCGCCGGCCGCCTGTTCGAGATCGACGAGCGCGAGCTGCGGCGCCGCGTCGAGGCGCTGCTCGACCTCGCCGGGCTGCGCCAGATCGACACGCGCATCGGCGGGTACTCGCGAGGCATGAAGCAGCGCCTGGGCGTGGCCCAGGCGCTGATCAACGCCCCGCGACTGCTGCTGCTCGACGAACCCACCAGTGCCCTCGACCCGCTCGGCCGCCGCGAGGTGCTCGAGATGATCGCCGCGCTCGCCGGGCGCACGACTGTGTTCTTCTCGACCCACATCCTCGCCGACGTCGAGCGCGTGTGCGACACGGTGGCGGTGCTGGCCGAGGGGCATGTGCTCGCCCAGGCGCCCATCGACGACCTGAAGGCGCGCCACGGCGGCGGCCACCGCCTGCTGCTCGAGGTCGACGATCAGGCCGCCGTGGCGCGCGCCCTGCAGGGCCAGCCATGGCTCGAACAGCTCGAGCGCCAGGGCCACACGCTGCGGCTCACCGTGCGCGACGTCGAGGCGGCGCAGCGGGCCCTGCCGGGCCTCATCGCCGCCTCGGGCCTGGCCCTTGAACGGCTCGAGCTCGACGAGACGAGCCTCGAAGAGGTCTTCGTCGAGCTCGTGGGGGATCAGCCATGAGCGGCGGCTTTGTGGCCTTCCTCGCCAAGGAGCTGCGCGAGACCGTCAAGACGTGGCGGCTCTGGGTGCTGCCGGGCATCGCGCTGGGCTTCGCCGTCTTGTCGCCGGTGATCACCAAGGCCACCCCGGCGATCATCAAGGCGACGGCGCAGTCGAACCCGGGGGTCGTCATCAAGTACCCGCCGCCGACCGCGGCCGATTCGTACCTCTCCTACATGGGCGACCTCTCGCAGATCGTCCTGCTCGCCCTGATCATCACGGGAGCAGCCGTCATCTCGAGCGAGCGCAAGAGCGGCACGGCGGTCCTCGTCCTCACCAAGCCGCTCTCTCGTGCCGGCTTCGTCGTCGCCAAGGCGTTCTCGCAGCTCGCTCTGCTGACGGCCGCCGCGTTCGGCCGGCGCCGTGCTGTGCGTGGTCGTCACGGCCGTGCTGTTCGGCACGGCGGGCGACGTCGCGCGCTTCGCGGCTGCGATGGGACTCTGGCTGTTGCTGGCGGCCATGGTCACGACCCTCATGCTGTTCCTTTCGGCCGCGTTCGATTCGCAGGCGGCCGCCGCCGGCACCGGCCTGGGCGGCTTTGCTGCACTCGCGGTGTTGAGCGCCTTCCCCATCACGCGCGACTGGAGTCCCGCCGGTCTGCTGGCTTCCGCGGCGCCACTCATGCGCAACGAGTCGTTCGCGCTCGCCTGGCCGTTGCTGGTGACCGCGGTGCTCGCGGCGGGCTTCGTGGCTCTCGCGGTCGTCGTCTTTCGACGCAAGGAGCTCTAGCGGGTCGGGGGTCGGCGGCGGCGCGGCCGCGCCGCCGCCGACCCCCACCTATCACGGCGGATGCTGCACGCTCAGCTGCAGACCGGCCGGAGCGGCCGTGAACACGACGTCGCCGCAGCGGTCGGTGCGCAGCAGCGGGATGCCGTGGTCGTGCATGAGGGCGATCATCGAGGCCGTCGGATGGCCGAAGTCGTTCTCGCCGACCGAGACGACGGCCAGACCCGGCTGAAGCCGGGCGAGCAGGCCGTCGTCGTAGCCCCCCGCACTGCCGTGGTGGGGCAGCTCGACGACGGCACAACGGTCGAGATCCGCCAAAGGCGTGAGCGCCTCGGCCTCGGCGTCGCCCGGGAGCAAGACGGTCTCGCCGTCGAGGGTGACCTCGGCCACGAGCGCGCAGTCGTTCTCGCCCTGGTTGTCGCCCGCGCCGCTCATGCCCGTCGGCAGGATGGTCAGCCGGGCGCCGCCCAGCGCGAGGGTCACCGGACTTGTGCAGGGACGCACCGGCACACCCGCCGCGGTCAGCTCGGCGGTGACCCGGGCGAGCGATGCCGACGGCGCGGTCGGCTGTGGCACGAGCGCCTGGCCCACAGGGATCGCGCCGAGAACGTCGGCCAGACCGGCCGTGTGGTCGGCATGTCCGTGTGAAAGTACGAGGAGGTCGATGCGACGCACGCCGTGCGCGGCCAGGCACTGGCGCAGCGGCGCCGGCCCGGCATCGATCAGGACCGTCGCTCCTTCGGGGATCTGCAGCAGCGCGGCCGCCCCCTCCCCCACGCTGAGGATGGTGAGTGTCGGGCGGGCGGGCGCCGTCGCCGGGGCCGGGGACGCGGCCAGCGCCACCGCCAGCGAGCACCAGGGCGGCCACCACGACGCGGCCCCGGCGCCGTCGCCCGCCCGCGTAGCGGCGCAGCGTCTCGCCGGTGCGATGCGCCAGCATGGCGAGCGCCACGAGCTCGCCGCCGAGCAGCAACACGGCGGCGAAGCCGAGCGTGAGACCATGCCATTCGTAGACCGCGAACGAGAGATCGCCGAACCAGGCCGCCACCGTGAGCAGGAATCCGGTGAACAGGCCCGCGACGACGTTGAGCGGGATCGAAAGCCCCGTCCACACGAAGCCCACGAAGACGCTGAGCATGCCGAGGAACATGATCGGGCCGAGCACGAAGCCGCCGGCGATGTTGGCCGGCACGGCCACCAGCGAGGTCTGTCCGAAGGTCGCCATCGACACCGGCGCGGTCGAGATGCTCGCCGCGCTGGTGATCGCCGCCGGCTCGGCCAGCCAGGAGGGAAGGAACGAAAGCGCCTGCGTGAGCGGTCGCGAGAGCAGCAGCAGACCGGCCACCGCCGCGAACGAGAGCTGGAAGCTCACATCGAACACCACGTTCGGATTGATGGTGAGCATGAACGAGCCGGGAACGAGCCACAGGAACCAGCCGTCGGCCGGACGCGAGCTGAGCATGGCCAGCAGGCCGACGACCCCGGACACGCCGGCGCGCATGATCGAGGGGCTTGCCCCCGTCACGACGACGTAGGCGACGACCGACGGGATGAGGATGAGGGAGCGAAGGTCGCGTCGCACACGCCCGAGCGTGAGCACGAACGAGCCCATGCTGCAGAGCAGGACGACGTTCTCGCCCGACACGGCGAGGATATGAAGCAGGCCGCTGCGACGGAAGTCGTCGATGGGCCCCTGGGCCACGTAGTCGTCGTCGCCGAGGACCATCGCCTCGAGGACATCGCGCACGGGCGAGCGCAGGCCAGCGCGGATGTGGCTGCGGGCGGCGAGGCGGAGACGGTCGAAGAGACCGGCGAGGCCGCCTCGCCGCCCCACGATCCGCAGCGAGGAGAGCGGCGCGGCGAGCACTGCGTGCTCGCCGCGCCGCGCGAGGTACCGGCCGTAGTCGAACTGACCCGGCTTCGCCTGCGGCAGCGGCTCGACCCGGACGCCGGCCAACCGCAAGCGGGCGCCCTCGACCAGCGGGCCGAGCGATGTGAAGGAGGGCGCGGCTTCGCCGCGCCCGACATCGAGCTGCAGCAGCGCGTTGTCGGACAAGGCTGAACCATTGCTCGAGACGACCCTCACGTCGAGCTGGACCCTGTCGCCGCTCACCGACGGCAGCGTCAGGGCGACGGCCTCGATGGTGATGCTGTGGCCGATCAGAGGACGCAGCGCGCTGTGTCCGAGACCGGCGAGTCGTGCCGCGCCGACCGACAGGCCGGCGACCGCCAGCAACGGCACGAGGGCCGCCACGGTCACGATGGCCAAGGCGCCCCGCAGGACGACCGGACCGCCGCTGAGCCGAGGCGACCGGCACGCGATCGCCCAGACGACCGCCGCGCCGGTCAGCGCAGCGAGCAGCGGCACCGACGGCCGCCACGCGAGTGACGCCACCAGACCGCCGGCGTAGCCGGCCACCAGCAGGTGGACCGTCGGCGGCGGTCTCACGGGACGCGAGACGAGCAGCCGGACATGCGGCGGCTAGACCGTGACCAGGTCTTTGAGGGCGGCGAAGCGGACCTCGCCGATGCCCGAGACGTTCTTGAGGTCGTCGACACTCGAGAAGCCGCCGTTGGCCGTGCGGTAGTCGATGATCTTCTGTGCGGTCGAGGGGCCGACCCCGGGCAGCGCGTCGAGCTCGCTGAGCGAGGCGGTGTTGAGATTGACGGGCGCGCCGGGGGCGGCCGCACCACCAGAGGCGCCGGCAGCGGCCGAGCCGCCTGCCGCCGCGCCTGCACCCGCGCCCGCGACCGCCGGTGCGCCTTTGTCGGGCACCACGATCTGCTGCCCATCGGCGAGCTTGGCGGCCAGATTGATGGCCTCGAGCGAGGCCTTGGCGGTCGGCCCGCCGGCGTGGTCGAGCAGGTCGGCCACGCGCGAGCCCGGGGCCAGCCGGTAGACGCCGGGCCGGTTGACGGCACCGCAGACGTAGACGACGAGCAGCGGCTGCGCCGTGGCGCTGGCCGCGACGACCGGAGACGACGGCGCCGACGAGGTGAGGGCCAGCAGCTGCTGGCCCTCGGCCGGCGCCGGCGTGTGCGAAGCGAACAGGTAACGCGCGCCGAGTGCGGCGACGACGACCGCAAGGCCGATGTAGACGTATGCCTGGCGCCGTGAGATGTCGATGACGGGCTCCGCGTGTCGAGGGGACCGGACGACACCCAAGGTAACGCCGAGACGGCGACGGGTCAGCCGCCAGAGGGGCGGCTGGGGTTGGCGATGCGCGGGCCGGAGGGTGGACACTGACAGGCGGCGGCGGGGCGGCCGCCCCGCCGGCCGCCTACCTGACCACGAAGTTGACGAGCTTGCCGGGCACGTAGACCTCTTTGACGACCTGCTTGCCCTCGAGGAACCGTCCGGTGTTGTACGCGGCGCGCGCGAGCGACAGCACGTCGTCGCGCGCCGCGTCGGCCGGCACCTCGAGGCGGTCGCGAAGCTTGCCGTTGACCTGCACCACCACGGTGACGACCTCGTCGGCCGCCAGGCTCTCGTCCCAGCGCCGGCCAGCGTGCGTCGACGACGGATCCTTCGTGGCCCAGCCGCTCCCAGACCTCTTCGGCGATGTGCGGCGTCATCGGCGCCAGCAGCAGCGTGAACGCCATCGCCACCTCGTGCCACTGGACGGCGTCGAGCCGGTCGCGGCGCTCGTTCCAGACATCGAGCACCTCGTTCAAGGCCTCCATCAGTGCCGCGACCGCCGTGTTGAAGCGGAAGTCCTGCAGGTCGCCCGTCACCTTGCGCACCGTCTTGTGGAGCGTGCGCATGACGCGGCGGGCGTCGGCGCCGTCACCGTCGCCGCCCGCCGCCCCCACCGGCGAGGCATCGGCGTCGAGCTCGGCCACGCCGAGGGCGAACGACCAGAAGCGCGACAGGAACCGGAGGCAGCCCTGCACGCCGCGGTCGTTCCAGGCGACCGCCTGTTCGAACGGCGCGATGAACAGCTCGTAGAGCCGCAGGCTGTCGGCGCCGTAGCGCTCGACGACGCTGTCGGGCGTCACCACGTTGCCCTTGGACTTGCTCATCTTCTGGCCGCCCTCGGCGAGGATCATGCCCTGGTTGCGCAGCGTCGCGTAGGGCTCGGTGAAGCCCACGTAGTCGGCGTCGTAGAGCACCTTGCAGAAGAACCGTGCGTAGAGCAGGTGCATCACGGCGTGCTCGGCGCCGCCGACATAGAGGTCGACCGGCAGCCAGTAGTCGACAGCGGCGCGGTCGAAGGCCGCCTCGTCGTCGTGCGGCGACGGGTAGCGGAAGTGGTACCACGACGAGCAGACGAAGGTGTCCATCGTGTCTGTCTCGCGCCGCGCCGGGCCGCCGCAGCGGGGACAGGTGGTGCTGACGAAGTCGGGATCGCGCGCGAGCGGCGACTTGCCGTCGTCGGTCGGCTTGTAGTCCTCGAGCTCGGGCAGCAGCACCGGCAGCTGGTCGGCAGGCACCGGCACGATGCCGCAGGCGTCGCAGTAGACGATCGGGATGGGCACGCCCCAGTAACGTTGCCGGCTGATCAGCCAGTCACGCAGCTTGAAGTTGACCTTCGCACGGGCGAGGCCGCGCTCGGCCAGCCGCGCGACGATCGCCTCGAAGGCCTCGCCCGGCGCGGGCAGGCCGTCGAACTCGCCCGGAGTTCACCATGACGCCGTCGCCGGTGTAGGCCTCGGTCAGCGTGCCCTGGGCGCCCGAGGGCGGGGCGATGACCTCGACGATCGGCAGGGCGAACTTGGTGGCGAAGGCGAAGTCGCGCTCGTCGTGTGCGGGCACGGCCATGATGGCGCCCGTGCCGTAGCCGGTCAGCACGTAGTCGCTGATCCAGATGGGGATCTGCTCGTCGTTCACGGGGTTCACCGCGTAGGCGCCGGTGAACACGCCCGTCTTCTCCTTGTCGGTCGCCAGCCGTTCGATCTCGCTCTGCCGGCGCGCCTGGTCCTGGTAGGTCCCGACCTGGTCGCGCGCTGCTCCGGAGTGGTGAGCTCGTCGACCAGCGGATGCTCGGGCGCCAGCACCATGTAGGTCGCCCCGTAGAGCGTGTCTGGACGCGTCGTGAAGACGGTCAGCGTGTCGTCGCGGCCGGGCAGGGCGAACTCGACCTCGGCGCCCTCGCTGCGGCCGATCCAGTTGGCCTGCATCAGCTTGATCTGCTCGGGCCAGTCGATGTCGCCCAGGTCGTCGAGCAGCCGCTGCGCGTAGTCGGTGATGCGGAAGTACCACTGCTCGAGGTCGACTTTGGTGACCTCGCTGCCGCAGCGCCAGCAGCGGCCCTGCACGACCTGCTCGTTGGCGAGGATCGTCTTGTCGACCGGACACCACCACTGCTGGCCGGTGCCACGGTACGCCAGGCCACGCTCGAGCATGAGCAGGAAGAACCACTGCGTCCAGCGGTAGTAGTCGGGGTTGCAGCTCGCGATCTCGCGCGACCAGTCGAACGACAGGCCGATCATGTCCATCTGGCGGTGGTAGTTGGCGATGTTCGCGCTCGGTCGTCACGCGCGGGCTCACGCCCATCTTGATGGCGTAGTTCTCGGCGGGCAGGCCGAAGGCGTCCCAGCCCATCGGGTGCAGCACTTCACGGCCGCGCATGCGCTCGAAGCGCGAGACGACGTCGGTGGGGACGTAGTTGCGGCAGTGACCGACCGAAAGCCCGTCGCCAGACGGATAGGGGAAGAAGTCGAGACAGTAGAACTTGGGCCGCTCCGAGGTATCGGGCGTGCGGTACGCGTCGCGCTCGCGCCAGACCCGCTGCCAGCGCTCCTCGATCTGCTGCGGCGTGTATCGTTCGTCCATCTGTCGTCGTCCCTTCGGGCGGGTGGCACGGGGGTGCGGCCGGAGCGACCCGCCGCTCGCGAGCTTCCCCGGGACTTTGGATTGTATACCGGGCGGTGGGCGGGGGCGGGCGGCGCCCGCCCCTCCGCGCTACTACCTGACGATCGGCGTGTACAGCGCCGCCGACACGCCGGCCAGTCCCGTGTACTGCATGGTCGTCACCGATAGCAGGCCAGGCGTGTCACCTGTACTGAAATCGAGCAGCTGGAATGTGTAGAGCGTCTGGCTGGGACGGTCGATCGAGCCGATCGCCTTGGCCGGCGTCTGACCGACCTCGCCGTAGCCCGAGGCCCCTCCGGTCCCCGCATCGACAAGCGTGACGCTGCCGTCTCGCTCCACCGACGGGATATGGTCGTGCCCGTAGGCGACCGCTAGCGCCTCGCCGTGAGCCCGCGCCCATGCGATCACGCCGGTGGCCTGCTGCTTCTCGTGGACCACGAGCAGCGGCGGCTTGACGACGAGGCTCTTCCAGCTGGCCAGCAGGTTGGCCGATGAGGCTGCGATGGCCGCAGGGTCGGGCGAGGCGATCAGCGAGTAGGCGAACGGGTCGGTCTGCCCGTAGATCGTGAGGCCGGCGACGGCGGTCGACGAGTCGTTCAACACTATGTAGCCGGCCCTCGCGAAGCGCCTCATGGCCGGCGCGTCGTCGTGGTTGCCGCCGACCATCACGACCGGGAGCCCGCCCGTCTGTAGCCGGCCCGTCATGAGCCCGGCCTCGGCGCTCGTGCCGCGGTTGGTGATATCGCCGGCAAGTACGACCGCCGACACCGGCGCGACGGTGCTGCGCGCCAGCTGCGTGGCGAGCATCATGCCGACGACATTGTCGTGCACGTCGCTGGCGAGGAGGACGCGCGTGACGCCCTCGGTCGGGCCGGCGGGTCGCACGGCGTCGAGCTGACCCGCCACCCGCTGCAGGCCGCGCACCAGGTCCTGCACACTGTTCGGGCCGCTTTGCGAGTCGGCGTTGATGGCGCGTGCGACCTTGACGATGTCTGGGATGTTGGCAGCCAGCCCCTCGTATTCGACCGCCGGCGTACGGTCGATCGTGAGCAGCGTCACGGCGACGAAGGCCCCGCTCACGATCGTCACGCAGGCGACTCCGACCGCCGCATGGAGCACCAGCCGCCGCCAGTAGCGCCTGCCGGCGTTCACCGCGAGGACGCCCGCGAGCGCACCGAACGCGGCCAGCCAGGGGATCCGAGTGACGAGGAAGGCGTCGAACGCGGCGGCGGCGTCGCGCTTGATGGCGCCGCCGCCGTCCAGCAGCGAGCGAGCCTCGTCCAGCGACGGCACGCCGCCGCCGAGGCGAAAGTCGAGCTTGAGGTCCATCGGCGTGGCGTGCGTCTTGAGAGCGAGCACCCCGGCCGGCCCCAGCGGCATGATGACGTGGCCGCCGTGCCACGGCGCAGTCGGCTGCAACTGGAAGGTGGCGACGCCGTCTGCGACGCGATACGTCGCCGGCGCGAGGATCTGCATGACGACGGTCGCCAGCGCGAGGATCAAAGCGACGCGCAGCAGCCCCGTCAGGAGGGGTGTGCGGCGCGAGCGCAGGGTTGCGAAGAGTCTCCTGATGATCGATCGCATACGGGATAGTCGTCGGGCGACGGGGTCGGTCGCTTGAGCGGCCTGTCACGATTATAGCGCGCCGGCCCGACGCGCGCAGGGACTCCGCCAAAGGCCCGCGCCAGGCCCGTTTTGTTGCGGCTTCGAGGCTGGATGGTATACTCATCCACCGCCGGTGCGGCCACCGGCACTCCCATCGGTGGGGGTATAGCTCAGTTGGGAGAGCGTTTGGCTGGCAGCCAAAAGGTCACCGGTTCGAGCCCGGTTACCTCCACCACTTCCCTACCGTCGGCCCTCTCGCGTGCGCCACGTGCGCTGCTGCCGCTCGTCTTCCTGGCCGGCATCGGTTCGATGGCCACCGAGATCTCGGCGTCGCGGCTGCTTGCCCCCTACTACGGCTCGTCCACCGTCGTCTGGGCGAACATCATCGGCCTGATCCTCGCCGCGCTGTCCCTGGGCTACTGGCTCGGCGGGCGTCTTGCCGACAGGCACCCGAGCGCCCGCCTCCTCGGCTTCCTGGTGCTCGCCGCGGCCGCCCTCATCGCCGTCGTGCCGTTCGTCGCGCGCCCGTTCCTGGACATCTCGATTCGCGGCATCGCCGACCTGTCGGCCGGGGCGGTGGTGGGCTCGTTCTTCGCTTCACTGCTGCTCTTCGCGCCGCCGGTCGTGCTGCTCGGCATGGTGACGCCGTTCGCCATCAGGCTGGCGGTGACCGGGGTGGACGCGGCCGGCGCCGCCGCCGGCCGCGTCTTCGCGCTCTCGACCGCCGGCAGCCTGCTCGGCACCTTCGTGCCGGCCCTCGTCACGATCCCGCTCGTGGGCACCCAGCGCACCCTGCTCGGCGCGGCCGCCGTGGTCGCCGTCGCCGGCGCCATGCTGCTGCGCCGGCGCTGGCTCGCCGCGGCGGTCGCGCTGACGCTGCTGCTGGCGCTGCCGCCGGGCCTCATCAAGCCGCAGCCCGGCGTCATCTACGAGGGCGAGTCGCGCTACCAGTTCATCCAGGTGGTCCAGCAGGGCTCGGCCGCGCATGGCGACCTGGTGCGCTACCTGTACCTGAACGAGGGCTACGCCGTGCACTCGGTGTGGCGGCCCGGCACCGTGCTCACCGGCGGCGAATGGGACATGTTCCTGACCCTGCCCGCCCTGCTGGGTCGCACTCCGGCGCGCGCCGTGATGCTGGGCAACGCCGCGGGCACCACGGCGCGCGCCTTCGGCGTCTTCTACCCCGGCGTCGCCTACGACGGGGTCGAGCTCGACCCGCAGGTGACGGCGGTGGCCAGGCGCTACTTCGGCCTCGGCGACAACCCGCGCCTGCGTGTGTACACAGCCGACGCCCGTCCCTTCCTGCAGGCCACGAGGCGCCGCTACGACCTGATCATGATCGACGCCTACCGCCAGCCCTACGTCCCCTTCTACCTCACGACACGGGAGTTCTTCGCCCTGTGCCGCAGCCGCCTCGCGCCCGGCGGCATCGTCGCCCTCAACGTCTCGACCATCCCCGGCGATACCCGTCTCGCGGACGGCATCGCCGGCACGCTGGCGACCGAGTTCCCCCAGGTCGTGGCCTGGCAGGCGTTGCGCTTCAACCAGCTCGTCGTGGGCCTGTCGGCGGCGGCGCCGCTCTCCGAGCTGCGCCGCCGCCTCGCCGACGCGCGGCGTCCCGGCGCCGCTGCAGCCTTTGACCAGGCTCCTGTCGGCGCAGATGCGCCCGCGCGCGCCCGCCGACGATCCCTGGACCGACGACCGCGCCCCGGTCGAGTGGCTCACCGACGCCATGATCGTCGACTACGCGGTACGCGGTCGGCAGGTGCCGGAACGGCCCCTGCCGACCGCCCCCTAGCAACCACCGGGGGGTGCGAGCGCGGCACCGTTTCACTCGGCGCCGGTGCGTGCCTCGACCACGACCGCCCGCGCGCGGCCGCGAGCCGGCCTACGGTCCCGCCGTACTTCATACATCCTGGCTGCGTTTGGGGCCTCGCAACGGTGGTCATATATGGGTCCGATGGCGCTGGCCGCGAGGCTGGTGCGACACGATCCAATCGGCCATCGGGGACCGGCCCCGGGGGGGAGAAAGGGAGCGCATGGACGAGCGACCGCAGTTCGGCGTCGAACACATCCGCGTCGGCGACGAAGTCGCCGTCGTGGCTCTTCAGGGGGAGGTCGACATCTACTCGGCGCCCCAGTTCAAGGAAGTCCTCATCCAGAGCATCGACGAAGGCGCCAAGCACATCGTCGTCGATCTCGCCGACGTCACGTTCATCGACTCTACGGCTCTCGGCGTCCTGGTCAGCGGCGCCAAGCGTGTGCGGCCACAGAACGGCACCCTCGACATCGTCTGCCATGACGAGAACATCACTCGCATCTTCGAGATCACTGGCCTGGATCGGATCTTCGGCATCTACCCGACACGAGAGAAGGCACTCGAGAGCGCGGCAGTCTAGGCAACCGACGGCCCGGAGCGCGCTGGGCGACGCCGGGCGCTCTCGGCGGCTGGGAGACGAGGAGATCGGCCATGGAGTATCGCAGCACCAGAGGTCTCCGGGGGCGCCGTCTGTCTCTGCAGGTCGACGACATGAGCAGAAGCAAGACCTATGGCGGGGGTCGCATCTGCACCGTGGCCGGCTGCCAGACTCGCCTTTCGACCTACAACCCTTCCAGCATCTGCGCGCTGCACAACGGCGGCTGGAGAGACGAACTCAAGCGGCCGTCGCGCAAGCAGCATCCGCGCGAAGAGATGACGCGCTACTGCAGCTTCGATCCGTGCAGTCGCGAGTTCGTCACCAGCAATCCCGCCAAGAAGTACTGCAGCGACGCCTGCCGCATGCGGGCCTTCCAGGCGCGCGCGGTGGCGGCGCGACAGGCCGAACTGAGCGTGACCCTCGCGGTCAGAAGGGCGAGCTGACCCTGGCGTGTGGCGGCGGCGGCGGCCGCCGCCGCCACGCCTTGCTTCAGTGTGCCGGGGCGGCGCCGGTCGGCGAGCCCACTGTGATCCGCGCCAGCTCGAACGGCGGCGGGATCAGCGGCCCCCCCGACTCCAGCGCGACGAACGCCTCGTCGAGCGACTCATAGACCGGCACGAGATTGGGCAGCCCCACCAGACCCAGCGTGCGGCGCACGTAGCCGACCGGACGCGTGATCAGCAACTCGTGATGGTCGGCGTGCAGCTTGCGTACCAGCGACACAACGAACCCCACGAAAGTCGAGTCGACGAGCGATACCAGGCCCAGGTCGATCACGATGTCGCTTCTCTTGAAGAACAGCGGACCGAGGTTGCGGCGCAGGAACCGTTCGATCTCAGGGACGTTCTCGATGTCGAACTCGCCGCTCAGACTGAGTACGGGAACATCGACACCGGCGCGGAAGTCGAGCTGCAGACCGCCGCCGCCACCATCGAAGAAGCGTCGCCATGGTACGCGCTGCCGTTGCCCATCGTTCCCGAAACGCCCATGGCTGACCCCCTCATACTTGAATCGGCGGCAGACGAACATCCGTTCGTTTGACGCCGGGTGGTTCTGTGACCGGTGGTTCTGTGACCGGCAGAGAGACTGCCACGCTCCCGGAGCGATTGCGACACTAGGTCGACGACCCCCCTGCTGTAAAGCGGCGAACGGCCGTTTTCGGCCTCCAGCGCCTCATTCTCTGCAGGAGAGTCAGCCCGGTCGCCGCCACTCTCGGGTTCGACGAGCGCTCGAGGTCGAGCCTGCGTTGAGGACGAGACCGCAGGCCTAGGACTGCTCGGCCGCACGTGCCGCAAGCTTGCGGTACTGCGGCTCGCGCTCCTTGAGCAGCGTCGAGCACCGGGCTCGCGACGAAGATCGACGAGTAGGCGCCCGAATGAAACGCCGACAAGCAGCGCGAAGGCGAAGTCCTTGAGGGTGGCCCCGCCGAACAGAAGCAGGCAGACCACGGGGATCAGCGTCATCAGGGTGGTGTTGATCGACCTCGTCAGGGTCTCCCAGATGGAGCGGTTGACCATGTCGCCGTAGGGCATCGCGCGACAGCTTGGGCTGCGTTCTCGCGGATGCGGTCGAAGACGATGACCGTGTCGTAGAGCGAGTAGCCGAGGATCGTGAGCACGGCGGCGATCGTGCCGGTCGTGACCTCGCGTCCGGTGAGCGAGTAGATGCCGACCACGACGAGCAGGTCGTGGAACTCGGCCGCGATGGCGCCGATCGCGAACTTCCAGGCGAAGCGCAGCGAGACGTAGACGAGGATGAGGATCAGCGCGATGGCGATCGCCTTGTACGACGACGAGATGACCTCACGGCCGAAGGTGGCGCCGACCGTGTTGACGTTCCAGTCGGCTGCCCGACGTGGTCGTGGCGATCGTGAAGCTCTTGTCGAGGGCCGCCTTGAGGGCCTGCTCCTGGTCGGGACTGAGCGTGCGGGTCGAGATCTGGAAGGTCGATCCCGAGCGCCTTCGGCCTGCGACCTGCTGGATGACGGCGTCGGCGTAACCCTGGGCGTCGACGACTGCGCGCACACTCGCCGTGGTCGGCCGGCTTGACGAAGGACGCGACGATGCGCGTGCCGGACTTGAACTCGAGGCCGTAGTTGAGACCGTCGCAGCGGGTTGCCGCCGCCGCGGATGAACAGGCTCAGCAGGCCGATACCGATGATGAGTGCCCGAGAAGCCGAACCACCAGTACTTGTGGCCCATGTAGTCGAACGCGTAGATCTTGCGGAACCAGTTCATGCGCTTACTCTCTTCTTCTTGCGCGCGGTCGACGAGCGGCGCTTGGCGGGCCGGGTGCCCGACGCCACGGCCGCCGTTTGTCACGAGGATGCCGGTGTCGCCGTCGGCGCCGGCTGCGCGATGCGGACCGGCGGCGCGAGCCGCGGCTTCGTCGTCGAGCGTGATGTCGGAGGCCTTGCACGCCCATGAACGACGGCCGGTTGAAGAAGGCGAAGTCGGACAGCAGGCCGAGCAGAGCGCGCGTCGCGAGCACGGCGGTGAACATGCTCACCAGCACGCCGAGGATCAGCGTGAAGGCGAAGCCCTTGGGCTGCGCCGTGGCGAACTCGAAGAGCACGACCGCCGTGAGCAGCGTCAGCACGTTGGCGTCGAGGATCGTGCGAAAGCCGCGCGCGTAACCGGAGTTGATCGCCGAGCGCACGGTGCTTGCCGCGGCGCACCTCTTCCTTGATGCGCTCGAAGATGACGACGTTGGCGTCGGCCGCGACGCCGATGGTGAGGATCATGCCGGCGATGCCGGGCAGCGTGAGCGTGACGGGGATGGCGTTGAACAGACCCCAGAGCAGGACGCCGTAGATGATCAGCGCGATGTCGGCGACGAGGCCCAGGAAGCGGTAGTAGACGAGCAGGTAGACGAGGATCGAGGCCCAGCCCGGCGAGGCCGGCGATGAGGCGCCTGATCGCAGCGAGTCCTTGCCGAGGGTCGCCGAGACCTCCTGGCTCTCGATCTGGTCGAGCGTCACCGGCAGGGCGCCGGTGTTGATGCACCAGGGCGAGGTCCTTGGCTTCGGCGATGGTGAAGTTGCCGGTGATCTCGGCGCTGCCGCCCTGGATGCCGTTGGGGTTCTCGCTGTAGTCGACGACTGGGGTCGGACTCCATCTGGTTGTCGAGCACGATGGCGAAGGCTGGTTCGGTCGCCCGCGAGCTCGCCGGTCGAGCGAGCTGCTTGGTGATCTGCCCGAACTCCTTGCCGCCCTGGCTCGGTGAAGTCGATCTGGACGTTGGGCTGGTTGTTCTGGTCGAAGGCCTGCCTGGCGCTCGTGATGGCGCTGCCGGTCATGGCCGGCGGCAGCTTGTAGATGAAGTAGACGGTCGCCGTGTTGCCTGCCGGCCTTGCCCGGGCGGCGCGACGACGGCGAGGTACTTCGTCGACGGTCTCGCCCCTAGCCAGCTTGTCGAGCTCGCGCCTTGGCGCCGGCCGTCTGGGGATCTGCGCGGCGGTCTGCGCCTGCTTGATCGCTGCGGCGAGGCTGTCGGCTGGGCCGGCCAGACGCTGCGTCTGCCGTCGTTGAAGAACTGCAGCTGCGCAGTCTGACCGACGGTGCGGATCGCCTGGTCGACGTTCTTGACGCCCGGCAGCGCGACGGAGATCTGGTCGGCGCCCTGGGTCTGCACTGCCGACTCGGTGACGCCGAGGCCGTTGACGCGCCGGTTGATGATGCCGATGCGTCTGGTCGAGCTGGTCGCTGGAGGGGACCTGGCCCGTTGGGCAGCTCCGCCTTGTAGACGATCTCGAGGCCGCCCTGCAGGTCGAGGCCGAGGTGGGTCTTCTTGCCGGGTGGATAGATGAAGAACGCCGAGACGACGACTAGCGCCGCGACGGCGAGCAGGATGATGATGTTTCTTTGCTTGTTTCTCATGGGAATCGAGCGATCGAGCCCAACCGGGCCCGTCAAGCGCAAGAGCATAGAGAATAGCGATGTCCACATGCAATCGGGCACGGACTGACCGCGCCATGACGCTTTACCTGCAAACCGGCACTTTTTGTCGGAGATTCAGGACAAAGGACGGGGCGGGCGGCGAAAGCCGCCCGCCCCACTTCCGCGGGTTCGTCAGTGGTCCTTGAGGAAGCTCGGGATGTCGAGCACGTCGTCGCTGACCTCGAACGACGGCGTCGGGCTCGCCTCGAGAAGATCCCCGGCGCCGGCGCGGACCTGGAACGCGTCGCCGGCGCGACGCTCGCCGGCGCGCGGGCGAGTCGAAGCCGGTGGCGATCACGGTGACCCTCACCTCGTCGCCCAGCGACGGGTCGACGACCGCGCCGAAGATGATGTTGCAGTCGGCGTCGGCGGCGCTCGAGATGATCTCGGCCGCCTCGTTGACCTCGAACAGGCCGAGGTCGCTGCCGCCGGTGATGTTCAGCAGGATGCCCATCGCGCCTTCGACGCTGGCCTCGAGCAGCGGCGAGCTGATGGCCGCCTTGGCGGCCTCGACGGCGCGGTTCTCGCCGCCGGCGACGCCGATGCCCATGAGGGCGCGTGCCGGCTTCCCTCATGACCGTGCGCACGTCGGCGAAGTCGAGGTTGATGAGGCCCGGCACGGTGATGAGGTCGGTGATGCCCTGCACGCCCTGGCGCAGCACGTCGTCGGCGACCTTGAAGGCGTCGATGATCGAGGTGCGGCGCTCGACCACCTGCAACAGCCGGTCGTTGGGGATGATGATCAGCGTGTCGACCTTGGCGCGCAGCTCGCGAATGCCGTCCTCGGCCTGACGCGCCCGGCGTTTGCCCTCGAACATGAACGGCCGCGTCACCACTCCGACCGTCAGCGCACCGAGCTCCTTCGCGAGCTCGGCGATCACCGGGGCGGCGCCGGTGCCGGTGCCGCCGCCCTTGCCGGCGGTCACGAAGACCATGTCCGCACCCTTCATCGCATCGCGCAGCTCGTCCTTGCTCTCGATGGCGGCCTGGTAGCCGATGTCGGGATTGGCGCCCGCGCCCAGACCCCTCGTGATCTTGCTGCCGATGTGGATCTTCACGTCGGCGTCGCACATCTGCAGCGCCTGCGCGTCGGTGTTGACCGCGATGAACTCCACACCGCGAAGGCCGGCGTCGACCATGCGGTTGACGGCATTGGTGCCGCCGCCGCCGACGCCGACGACCTTGATGACCGCGAGGTAGTTGCCTGAAGACTCGATCATGGCGCCTTAACCCTCCTGTTGAAGTCGAGGCTTACTTGCTGTCGGCGACCACCGTCGAGCGGTCCCTGAGACTTGTTGAAAAGCTGTGGAGCGAGACTCCAGATATTCCCATTATGCAGGGCGTTTGTTATGCACAGACCCTGAACGATGGGCTGAGCCACGGCCACGCTCGTAGCATATGGGCCTGTCACGCGGAGTGTCAATCAGTCCGGCACGGGACTAGGGCGTCGCCGTGGCGGTGGGTGTGGGTGCACTCGGCACCTGGATCGTCTGCACCGGCAGCATCGGCGCGGCCAGCGGGCGGCCGGGCACAGACACGTCGACGAAGGTGCAGGCCACGTGCCGCGCAGCGTAGCGCGAAAGGACGGCCTGCAGGGCGAGCATCTTGGCGCGCAGCTCGGTGGTGTCGCCCACCTCGATGACGGGGCCCCCCGTCAGCAGGAGGCGAATGCTGGTAGTGGTGGCGGCCGCGCCGGCGGCTCGGCGGGCCAAGGGGCGTGGCAACGCCGCCAGCGCGCTCAGCGCGTCCCGCACGTGCGCGTCGGTCACCGTCTGGCCGACCACGGCCGCGACATCGGCGACCAGCACCGGCAGGCGCCGGGTGCTGGCCGGCAGCTTGGCCCCGGCCGGCGGGTGTGGCAGCGTGGCCACGGTCATCAGGGTGGTCCGTGAGCCCGCGCCCGGCTCGCCGCCGGACACATCGCCACCTGCGCCGCTAGCGCCGCCGGACGACGGGGGGGCGCTGGCGTCGGGGGCCGGTGAGGCGTCGGGGACACCACTGGGCTGCGACGGCGAGGTCGAGCCCGTCGCGGGAGAGCCCGATGTGCCGGGCGAGGGCGATGCACTGCCGGCCTCGACCTTGGCCAGCACCCTGCCCTCAGTCGAGACCACGAACCATGGCCGCTCGCTCAGAAGCAGGGCCGCCGGAACGAACTCGGACAGCGTCACCTTGAGAGTGTCGGGGAAGGCGCGATCGATCGAGACTTCGTGCACGTAGGGGAAGCGGGCGAGCGCCTTGCGCACACTCGCTCCCGTGACGGTGAACAGGTTCTCACCCCGAAAGGCTTCGATGAGTGCGGCGCGCAGGTGACGGGTGTGCGCCGGGCGCTCGCCTGTGAAGACGATGTGGCGCACCTCGAAGACGGGAGAGCTCCGGCCCCAGGCATAGAGCGCGAGGGGGATCACGACGATCAGCGCCACCAGCGCTGCGGTGACGAGCCAGCGTCGCCGGGCGATGGCTGCAAGCTTCATCGCACCTGTCCGGCTCCCTCGGGGACGGCGATCGTCGCTGGGCGCCAGTGCCGCGAGAAGGCGTTCACCGACCCGCACGACGTCACCCGCGCCGATCGTCAGCACGAGATCGCCGTCGCGTACCCGCTGTTGAAGATGGCGCACGGCATCACCCAGACGCGGGAGGTAGTAGACCGGACCACCCGGACGCTCCGCCAGATACGCGTCGACGACGAGCTTGCCCGTGACCCCGGGCTCGGGCTCCTCACGCGCCGGGAAGATGTCGCAGACGATGGCCTCGTCGGCGAGCGTGAGGGCTCGGCCGAACTCGCGCTGCAGATAGCGCGTGCGCGAGAAGAGGTGCGGCTGGAACACGGCGATCACGCGTCGGTACGTGGCCGCTGCGCGCCGCACTCAGGGTGGCGGCGACTTCGGTCGGATGGTGGGCGTAGTCGTCGACCACGACGACTCCGTTGACACGACCGAGCTCCTGATAGCGGCGGGCGGCGCCGCTGAAGGCTGCAAGCGGCGGCGCCGCCTCGTCGAACGACACCCCCATGGCCTTGAGCGCGGCGAGCGCGGCGAGCGCGTTCAGGATGTTGTGCTCGCCGGGAACGCGCAGCGTCGACGCGCCCAAGGCGCTCGCCGCGCTCGCTCACCACGAACTCGCTGCCCGTGTCGTCGACTCGCTCCACCTGCGCAGTGAGGTCGGCGCGGGCGCCGTTCGCGGTGCCGGAGGCACCGCCGGCGCCCGCGCCGAGGCCAGAGTCTGCCTCGCCGGCCCGGTCGATGCCGTACCAGACGACGCCGGCCTCGCTCTCGTCGCCGAGGAAGTCGGCACCGCTGCCTTTCGCCGCGACCAGCAGGCCGGTCGGCGGCAGCAGTCGCACGAACTTGCGGAACACGTCGTGCACGTCGGCGAGACAACGGTAGTTGGCGTGATGATCGAGCTCGACGTTGGTGACGACCGCGATCTCGGGCCGCAGGAACAGCAGGCTGCCGTCGCTCTCGTCGGCCTCGGCCACGAGCCACTCGCCCGCACCGACACCCGCGTTCGAGCCGACGTCGTTCAGGTCGCCGCCCACCAGGAAGGTGGGCTCGCGGCCCGCCTGGAGCATGACGTGCGTGATCATCGACGAGGTCGTGGTCTTGCCGTGAGTGCCGGCGACGGCGACGCCGCGCCGCGTCGCCATGATGCGCGCCAGCATCTCGGCACGCTGCAGCACAGGCAAGCCGCGACGGCGCGCTTCTTGGAGCTCGGGGTTGGCCGGCGGGATGGCCGAGGAGATGACGACCAGCGCCGCAGCGCCCACCTGATCGGCGCGATGGCCGATGGCGACGGCGACGCCACACTCCTCGAGATGACGCGTGTAGCGCGAGACCTTGAGGTCGGAACCGGTGACCGCGACGCCGAGCCGCGCCAGGACCGCGGCGATGCCGCTCATGCCCGCGCCGCCGACGCCGATGAAGTGGACCGGTTGCGGGATCGCCGGCTGCTGCTTCACGTGGTGCACCTTCCTGTCGCTCATCGCCCCAGTCTCGTCTCTGTCGTTGTGCGGATCGTCCGTATCGCCTGCGCTCAGCCGGCCGTCGCGGGGCGCTGCGCCACCAGCGCCTCGACCTGGTCGGCGACGCGCTGCGTGGCGTCGCGGCGTCCCAGCGCGGCGCTTGCCGCGGCCATGCGGCCGAGACGCGCACGATCGACGAGAAGCCCCCGCACCAGCTCGGCGAGGAGGCGGCCGTCGAGGTCGCCGTCGGCGACCATGACGGCCGCCCCTGCCTTCGCCATCCACTCAGCGTTCTTGCGCTGGTGGTCGGCGGTTGCATGCGGGTACGGCACGAGGATGGCGGGCCGTCCGAGCGCGGCGATCTCGGCGACTGACCCGCCCGCACGTCCGACCACGAGGTCGGCCGCGGCCATGGCGTGCGCCAGGTCCTCAGTGTAGGGCAGCAGCTTGTAGCGCTCAACGTCGGCGCCGCCGGCCGCGAGGGCCACCCGGGCGGCTTCGTAGTTGCGCGGGCCGCAGACGTGCAGGAGCTCAAAGTCGAGGGGTCCTGTGGCGAACGCGTCGAGGCAGGCGCGGTTGATGCTCTGCGCGCCCTGGCTGCCTCCGAAGACGAGCACGACGGGCAGCTCGCCGGAAAGGCCGAAGACCTCACGGCCCCGGCCGGCGTCGGCGTCGAGCTGAGCCGCGCTCAAAGGTCGCCCCGTCACCACGAACCGCGGCGGCTGCCGGCCGTCGATGGGGAAGCTCAGGCAGACTCGCTTGACGATTGGCGCGAGGAGACGGTTGGCGACGCCGAGATGGGCGTCGCTTTCGATGGCGAGCGAGGGCACGCCGCGCAGGGCGGCGGCGGCCACGACGGGCCCGCTCAAGTAGCCGCCGCCGCCGACGGCGGCGTGCGGGCGTACCTCGGAGACGATGCTCCACGCGCGAGGCGCCGCAGCGATGAGACGGCGCAGAGCGTGACGTTCGACGCCGCCAGTAGTCGACGCTCGAACCCGCGCATCTCGAGCGGGAACGTCGGGAACCGGGCCGAGACCCGTTCGACCTGGGAAGGCGTCGTGACGAAGCTGACGGCGGCGCCGCGGGCGGCGAGCTCGTCAGCGACCGCGAGGGCGGGCGTGATGTGGCCGCCCGTCCCGCCCGCCGCCACGAGGATGCGTCTGTCGTTCAGGGGTGACACCGATGTGACTCCTCCGGTTGCTCGCGATGTTGGCGACGATACCGATGCCGCTCAGGACGATGACCAGGCTCGAGCCGCCGAACGACACCAGCGGCAGCGGCACGCCGGTCAGGGGCAGCACGCCGAGCGCCGCCCCGATGTTGACGGCCGCCTGGCCGCCGATGGCGCTGCCGATGCCGACGGCCAGCAGCTTGCCGTACGGCTCCCTGCTGTTGAGCGCGATGCGGAAGATCGTCCACACCAGCACCACGTACAGGGTGATCAGGACCAGCAGCCCGATCAGACCGAGCTCCTCGCCGATGATGCCGGTGATCGAGTCGGTGGTCTGCTCGGGCAGGAACCCGAACTTCTGGATGGAGTTGCCCAGTCCTACACCGAAGATGCGGCCCGAGGCGATCGAGACGAGCGACTGCACGTACTGCATGCCGCTGCCACGCGGGTCCTTCCAGGGGTCGATGAACGCGGTGAGCCGCGACATGCGATAGGGCTCGAACACGATCGCGAGGGCGACGGCGGCCAGGGCCGCGGAGCCGAGCGTCACCAGGTGACGGGCGCGCGCACCCGCCGCGATCACCACGCTGATCACGGCCAGACTAAGGATCAGCGTCGTGCCGAGGTCGGGCTCGGCCATGATGAGCACGGCCGCCGGCAGGATGCCGATCGACCACGATGCGCATGAACCCGCGGGCCTTGAGCAGGTCGGCCGGCCGGCGGATCACGATGCCGGCGATCAGACACACGCTGGCGAGCTTGGCGAGCTCGCTAGGAGAGTACGAGAAGCCCGCCACCAGGAACCAGCGCCGCGCGCCGTTGATCTGGCTGCCGACACCGGGGACGAGCACGAGCAGGAGCGTCGCCAACGCGAAGATCCAGAGCGGCACCGCCGCGCGGCGCAGCCAGACATAGTCGATACGCGCGCACAGGACCATGGCGACGAGGCCGATCACCGCGAAGAACGCCTGGCGCTCGATCATGTACCAGCTCGAGCCGTAGGTGAAGAACGCCTTGGCGGTCGACGCGCTGTAGGCCATCACGAGGCCGTAGAGCAGAAGCAGGAGGGTCGTGGTGAGCAACAAGCGCCGCTCCCGCTGGCCGGGGGCGGCGTGGCGGCGGGCGGCGGTCTTGCGCCGCTCGTCGCCGCGCCGCTCCGTGACAGGCCGGCGCTGGGGCGGGCGGGGCAGCGGCGCCTCGCGCCGCTGCCCCGCCCGCCGCTCGCCGGCCGCGCGGCGCTCCGGCGCAGGCGAGTCGAGCCACGCCGGGGGGCGCAGCTCGTCGTCGGCTCCGGGGTCTGTCGGCCGGCGCGCCGTCATCTCGCCATGCGCTCCTCGAGACGGTGGACCAACTCTGAGAAGTGTTCGCCCCGGTGCTCGAAGTCCCGATAGTGGTCGAAGCTGGCGCAGGCGGGGCTGAGCAGCACCACGTCGCCCGGCACAGCGACGCGCGCGGCGTGGGCGACGGCGGCGTCGATGTCGGGCAGCACGACGAACGGCGTGGCCCTCTCGCCCACAGCCGTGCGACGCCGCTCGAAGGCGTCGCGCAGCTGCTCCGCCGCTGCGCCGATGAGGATCGCCTCCTTGACGCGGCCCTCGGTACCCTCGGCCAGCGGGTCGAAGGAGGCGCCCTTCAGCGATCCGCCGAGGATCAGATGGACCGCCCCGGAGTAGGCCGTGAGCGCCTTCAGCGCCGCGTCGACGTTGGTCGCCTTCGAGTCGTTCACGTAGGTCACGCCGTCGACGACGCCGACCACCTGCAGACGGTGGGCGACGCCCGGGAAGCTCCGCAGCGTCTCGGCGATCGATCCGGGCGGCACGCCCACGGCCGCCGCCGCAGCCGCGGCGGCCAGCGAGTTGGCGACGTTGTGGTCGCCCTTGAGGGCGAGCTCGGCGACCGGGCACAGCTCAGCATGCCCGCCCGGCAGCTCCAGCCACAAGCTGCCGTGCGTGACACCAGCGAGTTGTGCGGCGCGGTCGCCGGCGCCGCCGGCGCCCCCGTCCAGCGAGAACACGCCCAGGCGCGCGCCGCCCGGCAGCCCTCCCCGGAGAGGGCCGCCTCGATGCCCGGGTCGTCGCCGTTGATCAGCGCGAGGTCGTCCGGACCCTGGTTTTCGAACACGCGCAGCTTGGCGGCGACGTAGCCGTCGTAGCCGCCGTGGCGGTCGACGTGATCCTCGGTCAGGTTGAGGAGGACCGCGACGTCCGGCCGGAAGCTCTCGATGTGCTCGAGCTGGAAACTCGAGAGCTCGGCCACCACGACGGCGTCGGGCGCGACCGCCCCGGGCAGGTTCGCCAGCGCTCTGCCCACATTGCCCGCGACCTCGACCGCCAGCCCCGCGTCGCGCAGCATCTGACCGGTCAGTTCGGTCGTCGTCGTCTTGCCGTTGGTGCCGGTGATCGCGATCCAGCGTGCGTCCAGGAACCGTGCCGCGAGTTCGACTTCGCTCCAGACGGCGATCCCCATGTGGAGTGCGGCCTCGACGACGGGTGACTCGTTGGGGACCCCCGGGCTCTTCACGAGCAGTCCGACGCCGGCCGGCAGCACTGCGTCGCCGCCGAAGGCCAGCGTGACGCCGGCGGCGCGCAGCTCGCGCGGCGTGTCGCCGAGCTCGGCTTCGTCCTTGGCGTCGACCGCGACGACCTCGATCTCCGGGGCGACGCGGCGCACCAGCAGCGCGGCCGCACGGCCCGAGCGGCCGAGACCGAGAACGGCAAGCGAACGGATGTCTGGCAGGCCGATGGTCACGAATTGTCCTTCCGCGTGGTTTCCTCTCAAGGCTCTTCCGGAGCTGCGCCGGGAACCCTGCCGCGCACAGTCTCCAGCTATCCCTGAGGGTCCCTCAAGCCGCCCTCGAGCCTCGTGTTCACGCTCCGGTCGAAGGCAGCGCCTGCGCCCGACTTGCGACGGCCTTCTGCAGGGGGATTGCCGAAGCCGGCCAGCGTCAACGCACGCCTGAGGGTTCAGAAGGTGGCGTAGTAGATGGCGAAGCCCATGCCGGCGAAGATGGCGGCCACGATCCAGAACCGCACGATCACCTTCGTCTCGGACCAGTTGCGCAGCTCGAAGTGGTGGTGCAGCGGCGCCATCAGGAAGATCCGCCTGCGCGTGAGCTTGAACGAGGCCACCTGGAGGATCACTGAGAGGCCCTCGATCACGAACAGCCCGGCGATGATGATGAGCAGCAGCTCGGTGCGCGTGAGGATCGCCATGCCGGCGATGGCGCCGCCCAGGCCGAGCGAGCCTGTGTCGCCCATGAAGACGTCGGCGGGGAAGGTGTTGAACCACAGAAAGCCGAGACAAGCGCCGACGATGCAGGTCGACATGACCGAGAGGTCGAGGATGCCGGGGTCGGGCTCGTGGCGGCCGATGATGAAGGCGATGCCGGCGTAGGCGACCAGGACGATCGCGGCGCTGCCGGCCGCGAGCCCGTCGAGCCCGTCGGTCAGATTCACCGTGTTGCTCGCGCCGGCGATGACGAGAAAGACGATGACGTAGAAGCCCGACCGTGCCGAGGTGCCACTGGTGATGGGTGAAGGGGATGTCGATGCTCGTCGTCAGGCCGGCGAAGTGCAGCGCGATGAAGCCCGCGAGCAGACCGAGCAGGAGCTGCAGCAGCAGCTTCCAGCGAGCCGACAGACCGAGCGAGCGGCCCTTGATGATCTTCATCCAGTCGTCGGTGAAGCCGATCAGCGCGCAGCCGAGGGCGATGACCAGGACCGAGAACGAGGCCACCGACAGATCGCTGAAGATGAAGAACGGCACGAGTACGGCCAGCCAGACGAGCACGCCGCCCATCGTGGGCGTGCCCTCCTTGATCTTGTGGCCCTCGGGACCCTCCTCGCGGATGGTCTGGCCGAACTCGTTGCGGCGCAGCCACTCGATGAAGGCGGGGCCGACGATGAGGATCACGACCATCGACGTGATGCCGGCGGCGAGCGCCCTGAACATCAGCGCTCGCCGTCCCTTCGGCGCCGGTCAGACCGGGCCAGGATCGCTTCGGCGACGCGCTCGAGCCGCAGGGCACGCGAGGCCTTGACGAGGACGGCGCTGCCGGTGGCGAGCGCGCCGGGCAGCGCCGCGATGCACTCGTCGACCGTGGCGAACCAGGCTCTCCGGGCGAGCCCGTCAGGTAGTCGCGGGCCAGCTCGCCGACGGCGAGCACGCGGACGCCGGCGGCGGCCGCGTGCTCGCCGACCTCGCGATGGAAGGCCGCGGCGCCGGCGCCGAGCTCGTACATGTCGCCGAGGATGGCGACGCGCGGCCGCTCGCCGGCGACCTCGCAGAGGTGGTCGATCGCGGCCTTCATCGAGACGGGATTGGCGTTGTAGGCGTCGTTCAGCAGCAGGCCGCCGCCGGGCAGCTCGTCGAGATGACCGCGCAGACGCGGAGAACTCGACCGCAACGAGCTCCGGTCTTGGCCTCTTCGAGCGTGTAGCCGAGAGCGATGAACGCGCCGATCGCCGCCAGCGCGTCGAGCAGGTAGTGGCCGCCGCTGAAGTTGAAGTCGAAGGCGGCACGACGGCCGAACGCATCGATCAGAGCATGAGTCTCGTTGCCCCGGCTGCGCGCCTCGACCACGCACACGTCGCCGCGGTCGCCGCCGAAGGTGACGAGACGTCCGGTGTGGTAGCGCAGATGGGGTTCGAGCAGGGCTTCGTCGACCGGCACGACCAGGCCGCCCGTGCCGACCTCGGCGATGATCTCGGCCTTGGCGGCGGCCACCTCTTCGATGGTGCCGACCAGTTCGAGATGGACCGGGGCGATGTTGGTGATGACCCCCACGTCGGGTCTGACGATGGCGGCCAGCTCGGCGATCTGGCCGCGGCCACGCATGGCGAGCTCGCAGACGAGCACCTCGGTGTCGGGCTCGAGCTCGAAGACTGTGAGCGGCACGCCGATCTCGTTGTTGTGGTTGCCGCGTGTGGCGACGACGCGCGCGACGGGCATGCAGCATGGCCGCCAGGATGTCCTTGGTCGAGGTCTTGCCGGCGCTGCCGGTGACGGCGACGACGAGGGCGCCCGAGCGGCGGCGTACCGCCGCCGCGAGGGCGCCCAGCGCACGTTGGCGATCGTCGACGACGATGCGGGCGGATCCGGCGCGCATGCCCGCCGCAGTCTCGGGGCGCACGACGGCGGCGACCGCGCCGGCGCCGAGCGCGGCGCCGGCGAAGTCGCCGCCGTCGAACGTCTCGCCGCGCAGCGCCGACGAACAGGTCGCCCGGCTCGACCGCGCGGCTGTCGATCGTCACTCCGGTGACGGGCGCGTCGGGGCGGCCCGCCTCGAGGCGGCCGCCGCAGGCGGCCGCCGCATCGCCCAGCGGCAGCGGTATCATGACGCCCCGCTCGGTCGGTCGAGGCATCTGTCCCGAAGCCCGAGTGGTCAGCGTCCGCAGCGACTCCGGTCGCCCGGTACCCAAGCGCGGCGAGCTCGCCGGCAGCGACCTCGCGATCGTCGAAGTGGATCGTCTCGGCGCCGAGGATCTGGTAGGTCTCGTGTCCCTTGCCGGCGATGACCACCACATCGCCCGGCCGGGCGAGCGACAGCGCGAGCGCGATCGCGGCACGGCGGTCGGGTTCGACGAGGACGTGGTCGCGACGTTGCCGGGTCACGCCCTCGACGATCTCGGTGATGATCGCCTTCGGGTCTTCGCTGCGCGGATTGTCGGAGGTCGCTACCGCCAGGTCGGCGAGGTCGGCGGCGACCGCGCCCATGAGCGGCCGCTTGCCGCGGTCGCGGTCGCCGCCGCAGCCGAACACGCACAGCAGCCTGCCGGGGGTCACCGCCCGCACGGCGCGCAGGACGCTCGCCAGCGAATCGGGTGTGTGCGAGTAGTCGACGAGCACGGCGAACGGCTGCCCGCAGCGGACGGGTTCGAGCCGGCCGGGCACGACCGTCCGCCGCGCAGAGCCCCGCGACGACGGCGGCGGCGGGCAGGCCCATGGCCAGCGCGCAGGTCGCCGCCGTCGCGGCGTTGACGACATTGAAGCGTGCCGGCAGCGCGATCTCGATGCGCTCGCGCAGTCCGAGTCGCCGGCAGACGAGCGTGAAGGCCGAGCGGTCGGCGCTCAGGTCGAGATCGACCGCGGCGACATCGATCGCCTCGACAGGTCCCGCCTCCCTGAGGTCGTCGCCCTCTGTCGCGAAGGTCCACAGGTCGACGCCGTACGGGCGCCGGCAGTCGGAGATCAGGCGGCGCCCGAAGAGGTCGCCGGCGTTGATCACGGCGGCGGCGTGCGGCTGCCGCCGTTCGCCGGGCAGGAACAGCAGCCGCTTGGCCAGGAAGTAGTCCTCGAAGGTCGGGTGGAAGTCGAGATGGTCGCGCGTCAGGTTGGTGAACGCGACGGCGTCGAAGTCGATGCCGGCCGTGCGGTCGAGAGCCAGGGCGTGCGACGACGCCTCCATGACGCAGCTTCGTCGCCCGCATCGACCATCTGCCGGAACATGCGTTGCAGGTCGAGCGACTCGGCCGTCGTGAGCGTGACCGGCGTCTCGACCCCGGCGATGCGGTTGACGACGGTGCCGAGCAGGGCTGTCGGCAGCCCCGCGGCGGCCGTGATGCCGGCCAGCAGGTGGGCCATCGTCGTCTTGCCGTTGGTGCCGGTGACGGCGGCGAGCGCGCAGTTCACGCGTCGGCTCGCCGTAGAACCGGGCCGCCATGCGCGCCATCGCAGGGCGCGTGCGGGGCACGACGAGCTGGGCCACGGCGAGATCGAGGGGCCGCTCGCAGACGAGCGCTACGGCGCCGGCCGCCACGGCGGCCGGCGCGAACTCGTGACCGTCGGCGCGAGTGCCGGGGATGCAGAAGAACAACGACCCGGCGACGACATCGCGGGTGTTGCAGGCGAGCGATCCGATCTCGACGTCGGAAGTCGCCGATGAGTCGGTCGCGGTCAAGACCGGCGGCGAGAGCGGCTAGATCCATGCCGGGCGATGATAGCAGAACGGGGGCCCTGCCGGACCGCCACGACGGAGCCGGCGCCGTCGGGACTCTCACGGCGCGATCTCGAGGCGCTGCAGGGCGTAGCTGGCGATCTTCTGGAAGGCCGGCGCGGCGACGGTGCCGCCGTAGTGGACCGACGGCTCGTCGACCACCACAGCGACCACGAGCTGCGGATCGTCGGCCGGCACCATGCCGATGAACGAGGCCACGTAGTCGTACTTCGAGTAGCCGAGTCCGTTGGCGAGCGCCTTCTGCGCCGTACCCGTCTTGCCGGCCACGACGTAGCCTGGGATCTGCGCCGCGATGCCGGTGCCGTCGGCGACCACGTCGGAGAGCATCGAGCGCAGCTCGCGCGCCACGGCGGGCGTGAGTACACGTCGCGTCGCGTGCGGCTTGCGCACGTCGCGTGCCCACCTGGGCGGTCAGGAAGGGACGCATCATCAGGCCGTCGTTGGCGATCGCACCGTAGGCGGCGACCATCTGGATCGGCGTCACGGAGATGCCCTGTCCCATCGGCACGTTGCCGATCGTCGAGCTCCACCACTTGTCGCCGGGCAGCACGAAGCCCGACACCTCACCCGGGAAGTCGATGCCGGTCGGCTTGCCGAAGCCGAACGCGCGCGATCCAGTAGAGCAGTCTGGCCTGGCCGAGCTTCTGGCCGATCTTCACCGCGCCGATGTTGCTCGACTGCGCGAGGATCTGACGGACGGTCAGGCGTCTCGGTGCCGTGGAGCTCCGAGTCGTGGATGACCCGGTCGCCGACCTGGTAGGCGCCCGGCACGCTGAACCGCGTCGTCGGTTTGACCACACCGTCGGAGAGCGCCCCGCCGACCGTGACCGCCTTGAAGGTCGAGCCGGGCTCGTAGCTGTAGATGATCGCCTTGTTGCCCTGGTCCTTGGGGAAGTCACCGAACCTGTTGGCGTTGACCAGCGGCACGTTCGACATGGCGTAGATCTCGCCGGTCTTGGGGTTCTCGACGATGGCCGTGCCGCCCTTCGCGTGATAGAGGCGTACGGTGTCGGCCAGCACGCGGTCGGCCATGAGCTGGATGCCGTTGTCGATAGTCAGCCGCACGTCCTGGCCCGGCACCGGCTGGATCGACTGGATGGTCCGCAGCGCGCGACCCGCCGGATCCTGGACGACGACCTGTTTGCCGGGCCTGCCGGCGAGCTCCCTGTCGTACTGGTACTCCATGCCGGCAAGGCCCTGTGCGTCGAGACCGGCATAGCCGACCACCTGAGCCGCCGCCGTGCGCATCGGGTAGACGCGCTTCTCTTCGGGATAGCTGGCGACGCCCGGCAGGCCCAGGGCGGTCGCCTTGTCGGCGAGCGCCGGGTCCGCCTGCCGGGCGACGTAGGCGAAGCCGCTCTTGGGATCGTCGATCGCCCGGTAGACGCGGCCGCCAGTGTTTCAGGCCGAGGGCCGCGGCAAGCTGCTCGGCGGCCACCTGGGCGTCGTCGAGCATGTAGGGCGTCGCGTAGACCGTCTTGGCGGCTTCGTCCACGGCAAGCTGCTCACCGCTGCCGGTCGACGATCGAGCCACGGTGGGCCGGCAACACGACGGTCCGCACCTGCTGGCTGTGAGCGATGCGGATGAGGTTGCCCTGCGTCGAGGCCAGGGCGATCGCCTTGCCGCCGATCAGCACGAAGGCGATGACGAAGATCGTCCGCAGGAGCCGGACGCGGCCGTCGATCGTCGTGCGAGAGGCGCCGGGGGCGCGGCGCAGGCGCCGGCCGGAAGGCCGGCGTGGTCCGCCGCGCCGCGCGGCGCTCGAGCGCGAGCCTCCCCCGCGGGGCCCGGCGCCGGCCATCAGTTCCTGGTCTGCGTCGTCGTGCCCCGGTGATGGATCGTGATGAACTGCACGGTCGGCGAGACCGTGAGGTGGTACTTGTTGACCGCGAGGTTGCGCACCGTGAGCGCCGACGACAGGCCGGCCGCCGTCTCCGCGAGGCGCTGGTTCTCAGCGTCGAGGGCGCGGTACTGGCGCGTCACGGCGTCGGTCTGCAGGTTCTTCTGGACGACCGCGAAGCTCAGCGTGACGCGCCCGACGGCGAGCAAGGCGAGCACGATGCCGAAGACGAGCAGACGTACCGGCAGCGCCTTGATGGCGGGTCGGGGCGCGGCGCGCGGCGCCGCGGACGGCGCCGCGCTGCGCGCCCCGGTTCGTCGAGCTCGCGACGCCGGGCGCCGGCAGCGGCCGTGCCGCGGGTGCTGCCGAAGCCATCTCAGGCCTCCCAGCTTGATCGCGACCCGCAGCTTCGCCGATTTCGCGCGCGGGATTGATCTCGATCTCACGCGCACGCGGCATGATCGGTCGCCGGGTCAGCACGCGCATGGTCGGCTCGTGACCGCAGACGCAGATCGGCAGACCCGGAGGACAGATGCAGCCCGGCGCCGTGACCCTTGAAGTACTCCTTGACCATGCGGTCCTCGAGCGAATGGAACGAGATCGCGGCGAGCCGGCCACCGGGCCGCAGGACGCGATAGCCCTCTTCGAGACCCTGGGCAAGCGATTCCAGCTCGTTGTTGACCACGATGCGCAGTGCCTGGAAGACGCGCCGCGCGGGATTGCCGGCGCCGAACCTGGCCGGCGTGGGGATGGCGCACTTGATCACGTCGACGAGCTGGCCGGTCGTCGTGAACGGCGTGCGGATGCGCTCCCGTTCGATGCGACGGGCGATATCCTTGGCGTAGCGCTCCTCGCCGTAGCGGCGGAAGACGTCGGTCAGCTCGTCGGCCGAGAGCGTGTTCACGAGATCGGCCGCCGTCACGTCCTGGGCAGTGTCCATGCGCATGTCGAGCGGGGCGTCGTAGGCATAGGAGAAGCCGCGCTCGCGGCGGTCGAGCTGCATCGAGGAGACGCCGAGATCCATGTAGACGATGTCGAACGAAGCATCGTCGTAGTCGGCCAGCACCTCGGCGAAGTCGCCGTGATAGAGCTCGGTCCGACACGGCGCCTGCCGCGCGAAGTCGCGGAAGTACTCCGCGACGGTCGGGTCACGATCGCAGGCGATGAGCAGGCCGTCGCTGCCCAGCCGCTCGGCTACCGCCGCAGCGTGACCGCCGGCGCCGAAGGTCGCGTCGAACGCCTTCTCACCGGGCGCTGGCTTGAGCAGCTCGACGAGCTCGTCGAGCAGGACCGGCATGTGGGCCAGTGCCATCTCGTACTCACTGACTGCAAGTTGGTTGCGGCAGCATCGGCCCCCTCCTCCATCTGCTTGCGATAGCGCGCCCACGCGGCACGGTCCCAGATCTCGATGTGGTCCTGGACGCCGATGATGGTGACGTCGCGGCTCGACGCCGGAGAACTCGAGCAGGTTGGCAGGCACCTTGATCCTGCCCTGCCCGTCGAGCTGGTCGTTCAGCGGCCGCCGCCGAAGATGAAGCGGCGCATCTTGCGCCCTTCTTCGCTCATCTCGGGCAGGTCGCCCGTGCGCGTCGGCCACGAAGCGGTCCCACTCTTCGGGCGGGTAGACGGCGATGCAGTTCTCGAAGCCGCGAGTGATGAAGACGCCCTCGGCGAAGGCCGGCCGCAGACGGGCCGGGATCGCGACGCGGTTCTTCGCGTCGAGCGTGAAATCGTACTCCCCCAGAAGCACCGAGCGCTGCATATGGGCCACTTTACCCCACTCCTCCCCACTTTGCAACACACTATCGGCATCTCCCCCCACATCTGTAGCCCTACGTGTCACGGGCATGGGAGCGAGCCGACGGCGACCGTCGGGGGATGGTGCGAGAAAGACTGGAACGGGGGGTCGGCAAGACGCGGCGGGCGGGCGCGGCGTACGCCGCGCCCGCCGCGTCCGCCCGCCTCAGCCGCTTACTTCGGAGGGATCACCAGCTTGTCGCCGGGCTGAATCGTGGTGCTGCTGACTCTGGGGTTGGCGTTCAGCAGGGCGTCGACGGTCACACCGAGCTTGGCCGCGATGCCGCCCATCGTGTCGCCGACCTTGACCCGGTAGTACTTGTGCTTAGCCTTGGTCGATGATGTGGCGGTCGGGCTGTTCTTCGGCGTCGCGCTCCCGCCGAGCACGCCGGACTGCATGGTGAGCGTCCCGGCCGCCAGGATGGCGGCCAGCAGCACCACCGGCGCGGCGAGCCGCGGCCAGGCGGGACCCGCGCGGCGGTTGCGCGGGGAGCGGCGCGCGGCCGGCCGGCACGGCCGGCGGCGCGCGACGGCGCCAACGGTTCGTCGAGTGGCTCGTCGAGCCAGCGACTGCGATCGTCGGCGGCGACCAGCGTCGGGTCGACCTGATAGTCTTGCGCGCCGCCGCGGCCGGACGGCGGCAGCACCGTGGTGCGCTCGTCGTCGGGCGGGCGGCCGAAGGCTTCGAACGCCGCCCGCCGCGTCAGGTCAGCGTCGCCGAGCGTGCCTTCGTCGTCATCGTCTTCGGGCAGCGGCCACAGTGGGCCGGTCGCGCCCGGGTCGTCTGTACTGAACGGTCTGCGTGTCCTGTCGTCATCCATCAGAATCCCCCGATCACGGCGCGCATCTCCCCGGCGGCGGCCGCGGCCGCCCGGCGGTAGTCGCCGCCCCGTTCGCGGTACGCGTAGATGATCGACCGCGACGCATTGACGATGTAGCCCCCGGCATCGCCGCTAGCCAGGCCGGCGAGCGCCTCGACCCCGCCGCCCTGGGCGCCGTAGCCGGGGATCAGCAGGAACGCCTGCGGCAGGGCGGCGCGCACGGCCGCCAGCGGCCCCGGCGCGGTGGCGCCGGCCACCGCGCCGACGTCGCTGTAGCCGTGCGCGCCGACACAATCCTTGCCCAGGGTGGCGATGAGATCACAGACCCGGAGATACACCGGCCGGCCGCCTTCCGCGAGCGGCGGGTCCTGCAGCTCGGCGGCGCCGGGATTGCTCGTACGGGCCAGCACGAACAGTCCTTCGCCCTCGGCGCAGCGCGCAGCGAACGGGGCGAGGGCATCCTCACCGAGATAGGGATTGACCGTGACCGCGTCGGCGCCCAGACCGGGCAGCGGCGCGCCGGCCAGGGCCGGCGCGCCGCCGAACAGCGCGTTGGCGTAGGCCGCCGAGGTCGAACCGATATCGCCGCGCTTGACGTCGACGATGACGGGCAGCTCGTGCTCACGGGCGCAGGCCACGACGCGCCGCAGCGCGTCCCAGCCGGCGGCGCCGTACTGCTCGAAGAACGCGGCCTGCGGCTTGACCGCCGCGGCGACATCGGCCACCGCGTCGATGATGCCGGTGGCGAACTCGGCGAAGCAGGCCGCGACGGCGCCTTCTTCGCCCAGCTCGGGCACACGGCGGGCGTACTGCGCGCGCAGCGCGGCGGGCAGGCGCTCGAGGTCGGGGTCGAGCCCGACGCACACGAGGCTGCGGCGCCGCAGGATGCTGTCTGCGAGTCTGTCGGAGAAGTGGATCATGTCGGTGTCGTCACTTTTGGCGGCGGACAGGCTAATCCTGCCCTGCGGTCTCGCGGACGAGTCCCGGCTCAGGCCGGTGGCTCGTCGGACGGGTCGGGTGCCGCGGGCGACGTCGCGGGCGGCGCAGAGCCGCCGGAGGCGGCCTCTCGAGCGCCGCCCGTCTCCGTCAATCCCTGATCGACGACCTCGAGCGAGTGGCGTTGCTGGGCCTGGAAGGTGCGCACGTTCTTGCGGATCGTGTCGAGCTTCGCGCGGATGTAGTCGCGGGACTCGTCGCGGCCGCCCGAGTCTTCCTCCTGCTTCTCGAGGTCCTCGGATTCCTTCTGCATCTGGCGCAGCACGTCCATCAGCTGACCGTCGTCCATGGTCGTCAGCGTGTTCAGGTCGTACTTCATGGACTTGCTCGAGGCCTCGTGCACGGCGGTGAGCTTCGAGCGCACGACCGGATTGAACACGGCGGTCGGATCGACCTGGGCGGTGATCTCGTCGACCTCGCGCATCATGTCTTCGATGGTGGCGTCCTTCTTGGGGATGATCTTGATCTGACCGTCGTCGGTCTCGTCGATGCGGTCGATCGACAGATAGGCCCTGAGAAAGCCTTCGGTGAAGGCGACCGGCACGGTAGCCGCGTAGGCGATCACCTGGATGATCTCGGCGGCGAACTGGGTGAAGGTGCCGGTATGCAGGTAGCTGTCCTCGATGAGTCCGAGGAGCATCGACTTGAGATAGGGATCGGCCTTCTGGACCGGCTTGCCGGTGGTCGCCGCGAGCTCCGCGGCGTCTCGTCCCGGTGCGTCTGTCATGACTGCCCGCCTCGCGCTCGCCAAAGGACGCGCCAACCTTACTCCAAGCCCAAGAGCAGGACAAACGTGCGCCCTCGGCCGTTGCCGTGCGCACCACGCCACGGGCGCTCTTGTCTGGCCCTCGCGGAGGACAATCCGATACGCTGGACGGCGAGATGGACGACAAGACCGGCACAGGTGACGAGCTGATCCTGCACGGCGGCGAGCGGCTGGCTGCGTGTCTGAGGGCGGTCGCGCGCGAGCCGCGCGCGACCGCCCTCTTCTGCGACGTCGACGGGACCGTCTCCCCCATCGTCTCTGACCCCTACGCCGCCGTGGTGCCCGAGACGTTCCGCGCGGCGCTCGCTGCGCTCGCGCCGCGCCTGGGCTTGCTCGCCTTCGTCACCGGCCGCGATGTGAGGCAAGCGGCGGCGATGGTCGGTGTGCCCGGCGCGCGCTACGTCGGCTTGCACGGCTTCGACCTGATGGGCCCCGACGGGACCGTGATCCGTGATCCGTCGGCCGAGCAGTACGTCGAGCGAGTCCAGGCGATGGCCCGCCGCGTGCGCATGCTCGACGCGGAGAGCCTCGGCCTGGTGGTCGAGAACAAGGGACCGATGCTCGACCTGCACTACCGCCAGGCGCCCGACCCAGCCGCGACTCTGCGGCTGCTCGAGGCCGAGATCCTCGACCCGGCCCGCCAGTCGGGCCTGGCCGTGGCGACCGGCCATTTCCTGGTCGAACTGCGCCCGCCCGAGCCGGTCAGCAAGGGCACGGCCACGCTGCGCCTGCTCGCGGCGGGCGGACCAGACGGACGCCCGTTCGAGACGGCGATCTTCCTCGGCGATGACCTCACCGACTGCACCGGCTTCGCGGCCGTGCACGAGTGGGACGACGGCGATGTCGACGGGGCGGCGACGGCGCCGGCCGTGCCGCGCACGGCCCTCGCCGTCGCCGCCCTCACCGATGAGACTCCCGAGCAGGTCAAGGACGACGCCGACGTCTGGGTGGCCGCGACGCCGGGCGTGTACGAGGTGCTGAGACGAGCCGGACTGGCGGCGGGCGCGCCATAGGGGCTACCTCACGTCGCACCCGCAACCCTTCTCGCGGAGCAGCTCGCGCTGGCGCGCGGGCGTGTCCCGCACGGCCGCACCTCGACCGGACTACTTTCCGCCGAACTCCTTCGGGGGGCGTTTCTGCAGGAACGCGTCCATGCCCTCGAGCCGGTCCTCGCTGGCGAACGAGAGCGCGAACAGGTCGCGCTCGATCTCGTGGCCGGCCTCGATGTCGACGTTCAGGGCGTGATGGATCTGCGACTTGATGTAGCGCACCGCAAGCGGCGGCTTCGCGGCGAGCTCGGCGGCCAGCTTCAGCGCCTCGGTCATGAGCTCGGCCTGGGGGAAGACTGCCTGCACCAATCCGACGCGCAGCGCCGCGGCGGCGTCGATCATGCGGCCGCTCAGGCACAGGTACGACGCCCAGCCGTTGCCGATCTCGCGGGGCAGGCGCTGGGTGCCGCCCCAGCCGGGCGTGACACCGAGCCCGACCTCTGGCTGACCGAAACGCGCGTTCTCGGAGGCGAAGCGGATGTCGCAACCCAGCGCGAGCTCGCAGCCGCCGCCGAGGGCGAACCCGTTGACGGCGGCGATCCACGGCTGTGGCGATCCCTCGATCGCCTCGATGACCTTGCGGCCGAGCCAGCTCGCCTGGCGCGCCTCTTCAGGGCTCATCGCGCGGAACTCGGCGATGTCGGCGCCGGCCACGAAGGCCTTGTCGCCGGCGCCGGTCAGCACGACCGCGCGCACAGCAGCGTCGTGAGCGAGCTCGCGGGCCGCGTGGAGCAACTCGTCGTTGGTGGCCCGGTTGAGGGCGTTGCGGACCTCGGGGCGGGACACGGTGACGACGGCGACCGCGCCGTCGCGGGTGAGCTCGACAGCCATGGCTGGATCCTCCTTCGCTGGTGCGTGCAACTCTAGCGCATGGACGGCGGCTGGGGGCGGGCTGGGTGGCCGTCGCGACGGCCACCCCGCCCGCCCCCGATTGTCATCCTGTACAGCCCGACGGCGCTGTGATGAGGTTGCCGCGTCAGGTCTGTCGGCGAGAGGAGGACCACATGAGTCTGCGCCCCTTCACCATGCCGGCTCCGCGCCGACCGCGCCCGCTGATCTTCATCGGCGTGACCGCGGCGGCGTCACTCGTGCTGTTCACCGCGGCCGGCGTGACCGCCTGCGGTGACTCGACCTCGAGCTCGGCCAGAGTGTCTCCGGCGGCGCCGTCGAGCGCAGCGCCGCCGGCGGCGGCTCCCCAGCCGCGGCCGTCGCCGCAGATCACCGCGGGAACGGCCCCCACCGGCGCCGTCGCCGCCACCCGCGAGTTCTGGCGGCTGGTCGGCTCCCGGCACTTCGCCGAGGCGCGCGCCATGATCGTCCCGCAGTCGCCGGCGGCCGACCCGAACGCCAAGTGGGGCATCCGCAACGCCAGGCTGCTCGCCGTGTATCCCGACCAGGTCTTCGCGCACCCCGAGTCCTACGCGACCGTCGAGTTCCCCGTCGACGTCTTCGTCACGCCGACGGGCGAGACCGCATGGGGTCCCGTGGCCGCTCGTCACCGTCTGTGGATGGTGATGACCCGCATGTCCGACGACACCTGGCTGGTCTACGAGACGGGCACCAGCCCGTGACCGCGGACCAAGGCGAGAGTCCAGCCGCAAGCCCCGGGGGCTGAGGGCGCCTGTCTAGGCCCGCAGCTTGCGCAGCGGCGCGATAGTGGCCATCAGGCGCCGCTCCGAGCCGTCGTTCTCGAACCGCACGACGATGATGCCGCCGGGCTCGGCGCTCGCCACCGTGCCTTCTCCGAGCGTGGCGTGCAGCACGCGGTCGCCGGCCGCGAAGAACTGCTCGACGACCTCGTCGCCGGGCTGCTTCTCGAGCCCGGTGATGCGCTTGCCCGAGCCGCCGATGCCGTCGTCGTCGCGGTCGCGCCAGTCGGCTGAATCGTCCCAGCCGCGGCGACCTGCGCCCTGGCCACCACCGCCGTACGAGCCGCGACCCGGACCGCCGCCGCCATACGAGCCGCGGCTGTAGCGCCCGCCACCGCCCGCACCGGCGTACGCGGGCGCCGCCAGCTTCGTGACCTCGACCAGGTCGGCCGGTATCTCGGCCAGGAACCGCGAGGGCAGGCCGTACATGCTGCCGCCCCAGAGGTTCGCGGTAGCGGGCGTGGATCAGATACAGGCGGTCCATCGCGCGCGTCATGCCGACGTAGGCCAGGCGGCGCTCCTCCTCGAGGTTCTGCTCGTCGAGCGCGCGCTGGTGGGGGAACACGCCCTCTTCCATCCCGGTGATGAAGACCACGGGGAACTCGAGGCCCTTGGCGTTGTGGAGCGTCATGAAGGTGATCAGCTCGTTCGTGTCGACCATCGTGTCGAGGTCGGCGTAGAGCGAGATCTCCTGCAGGAAGCCGTCGAGCGAAGGGTCTTCGGCGCGCTGATCGTACTCGGCGGCCACGCCGACGAGCTCCTCGAGGTTCTCGATGCGGCCCTCGGCTTCGAGGGTGTCCTGGCCCTGCAACATCTCCATGTAGCCGCTCTCGTCGAGCACGTGTCGCACGAACGAGGCGACCGACGTGAGCGTCGGCACGGCGGCGCGCCAGGCCTCGACCACGGCCGCGAACTTCTCGAGCGAGGCGGTGGCGCCGGGCGTCAGCCCGGCGACGTCGCCGGCTCGCTCGATCACGTCCCAGAGCGGTTCGCCCATCGTCGCGGCCTCGGTCTGCAGCCGGCCGATCGTCGTCTGCCCCAGGCCGCGCCGCGGCATGTTGATGATGCGCAGCAGACGCTGCTCGTCGGCGGGGTTGGCGACCAGACGCCAGGTAGGCCAGCGCGTCCTTGACCTCGGCGCGCTCGTAGAAGCGCGTGCCGCCGACCACCTGGTAGGGGATCGCGTAGCGCCCGAACTCTTCCTCGAGCACGCGCGACTGGGCGTTCGTGCGGTAGAGCACGGCGATGTCGTTGGGGGCGAGGGGCCGGGACGGCCCCTCGCCCCCCACACCCTCGTCGAGCAGCTTGCGGACCTCGCTGGCGATGAACCGCGCCTCGGCGTGCTCGTCGGCCACTTCGATGACGCCGACCGCTGCGCCCACGCCGCGCGCGGTCCACAGGTTCTTGCCCTTGCGGCGGCGGTTGTTGGCGACCACGGCGTTCGCCACGTCGAGGATCTTCGTGGTCGAGCGGTAGTTCTGCTCGAGGCGGATCACCTTGGCGTTGGGGTAGTCGCGCTCGAACTCGAGGATGTTGCGGATGTCGGCGCCGCGCCACGAGTAGATCGACTGGTCGTCGTCGCCCACCACGGCGAGGTTGCCGCGCTCGCCGGCCAGCAGGTTCGCGATGCTGTACTGGGCGTGGTTGGTGTCCTGGTATTCGTCGATCATGACGTAGCGGAAGGTGCGCCGGTAGTGCTCGAGCCGGTCGGGGAAGAGCTCGAGCAGGTTGACCGTCTTCATGAGCAGGTCGTCGAAGTCCATCGCGCTCATCTCGATGAGCTTCTTCTCGTAGAGCTCGTAGACGTCGGCGGCGGCCCGGTTGAAATAGCCGCCGCCGAACTGCTCGCGGAAGGCCGCCGGGTCCTGCAGGCGGTTCTTGGCGTCGGAGATGGTGCGGGCGATCGCGTCGGGCGTGAAGCGCTTGTCGTCGAGGTTGAGCTCTGCGAGGCAGCGCTTGACGAGGCGTTTGGCGTCGTCGGCGTCGTAGATCGAGAAGGTCGAGCGATAGCCGAGGCGCTCGGCCTCGCGCCGCAGGATGCGCGCGCACATCGAGTGGAAGGTCGAGATCCACATGATGCGCACCACTGGCCCGACCAGGCTGGCGATGCGTTCGCGCATCTCCGCCGCCGCCTTGTTGGTGAAGGTGATGGCGAGGATCTCGTCGGGGCGCACGCGATGCACGCGCGATGAGGTAGGCGACCCGGTGGGCCAGCACGCGCGTCTTGCCCGAGCCGGCGCCGGCGAGGATCAGCAGCGGCCCGTCGAGGTGCTCGACGGCCTCGCGCTGCTGCTCGTTCAGCCCGGCCAGCAGCGCCTCGGCGGCGGCCGCCGTGTCGGGGCGTGGCCGCCCCGCACGGCCGCCGCCGCTGTTCTTCGACTCGCTCACCGCGGCCTCAGCGCAGGCCCCAGTCGAGCAGGCCGCTGATCGCCAGGCAGAGGATGCCGGCCAGCGACAGCTTGACCCCCGACCAGACGAGGCGCTGGCGCGAGACCCGCCCCAGGAACAGGCCCAGCAGGAACAGCTCGGCGAACGCGACGACCACCCCGATGAGGTAGGCCGTATGGATGGCGACCATGCTCCCGAAGAACGGCAGGAGCACCAGCAAGGCGGCTGCGAACGGTGACACGCCGTCGACGAACGCGATGACGATCGTGGCATAGGTCGACGCGGCCGCGATGTCTGAGTCCTCGAGGCTCGAGAGGGTGACCTCTTCGAGCTCGCGCAGCGAGCGGTCGCGCTCGGCGCGCTCTATGAGATACGAGCCGTAGAAGCCCGAGACTCCCATGGCTACCGCGGCGCCCAGCCCCACGGCGATGATCTGGTGCTTGGCATGCACGTTCGCGATGTAGCCGCCGACGATCACGCCCAGCGTGGTGAGCACGCCGTCGAAGGCGTTCATGGCGAAGTAGCGGCGGGCGATCTCGCCGACCTCGGCGACCCGGTGGTAGTGGCGCAGGGTCGCGATCCGCTCGCGCAGCCAGCCGCCGTCGGGTCCGGGGCTCATGTGCTACGGGGACGGCTGCGGGTCACCGCATCCAGCGGGCGCCGGCATCCTGCGGGGTCTCGGCCTCGTCGATGAGCTGACGGCCGGTCGAGACCTTGTCGATGGAGTGGATGCTGCCGCCGGAGTCCTGGATGACCTCGGCGACTTCCTGGTAATCGATGTCGTTGCCTTCGAGCGTGATCTTGATGTTCTCGACCTTGTTGTCGATCTCGAACAGCGTGATGTCGACGCCGGCGATGCCTTCGAGATCGCCGAGCTTGTCGGCGAGGTTGAGCATGGTCGGCATGTGCGGTTTGAGGACATCGAGCACGAGACGTCGGACGTGGCTCACTGGGGATCACACTCCCTGAAGAGCTGGATTGGCGCGGGCGATAGTAGCATACCCGCTCAGATGCCCTCGCCCTCGCTGAACTGCAGGATCTGCTCGAGCATCTCCTGATTGCGGACGATGCGCGAGCGGCGCTTCGCGCGGCGCTCCGGATTCATCTCGTCGAGCTCCTGTTCGAGGGCGATGATGCGCTCGACCAGGCACTTCACGGCCTCGGCCATGGGGTCGGGCAGGTGCGTGTAGTCGATGTCCGGTATGCCGATGCGCTGGCCGTCGAGCAGCACCGGGTGACCGGGATTACCGACGACCGTGGCGTTGGGCGGCACGTCGTGAACGACGACGCTGCCCGAGCCGATCTTGGCGTTGTCGCCGATCTTGATCGAGCCGAGCACGCTGGCGCCGGAGCCGACGACGATGTCGTTGCCCAGTGTGGGATGGCGCTTGCCGGATTCCTTGCCGGTGCCGCCCAGGGTGACGCCCTGGTAGATCGTGACGTTGTCGCCGATCTCGGTGGTCTCGCCGATCACGACCCCCGAGCCGTGGTCGATGAAGAAGCCCTCGCCGATCTGGGCGCCGGGGTGGATCTCGATGCCGGTGAGGAAGCGGTTCGACCTGCGAGATCCAGCGCGGCACGATCGGCATGCCGCAACGGTACAGCGGGTGGGCGAGGCGGTGCAGCCAGAGGGCGTGCAGACCCGAGTACGAGGTGACGATCTCGAGTGTGCTGGTCGCCGCCGGGTCGCGTTCCTTGACGGCCTGGACGTCGCGGGCCATCCGTTCGAAGAAGCGGCGCGGGCGCCCCGTGCGCGCAGCGCACCAGGCGCCCGCGCCCACAGCCGACACAGCGGCCAGGGACGAACGCTTCACTGGGGACTCCTTTCGCGCGTCTCGGTGGTACTGGAGGTATCGCGCGTGTCGCGGTGGGGTGCTTCGTTCATGCTGCCCGACCGGAAGCCCTGCAGATCGAGGGTGACGTAGGTGAAGCCGAGGGCGCGCAGCCGGCGCACCAGCGTCTCGCGCACCTCGACACCGGCGGCGCGCCGCAGGTCGTCGGCGGGCAGCTCGACGCGGGCGAGATCGCCGTGATGGCGCACGCGCAGCTCAGGACCAAAGCCGAGCTCGCGCACGACGTCCTCGGCGGCCGCCACCTGGCGCAGCTTGTCGGCGGTGACGGACTGGTCGTAGGCGATGCGCGAGGCCAGACAGGCCTGGGCAGGCTTGCTCCACACCTGCAGGTCGAGCGCCCGCGCCAAGGCGCGCACCGCCGCCTTGCCCAGCCCGGCTTCGACCATGGGGTGGCGCACGCCGTGCTCGCGCGAGGCGCGCAGGCCCGGGCGCTCGTCGCTCAGGTCGTCGGCGTTGACGCCGTCGACCAGGGCCGCGAAGCCGGCCTCGGTGGCGGCCCGCTCCATCGCCTCGAGCAGGGTCGACTTGCAGTAGTAGCAGCGGTCGTGGTCGTTGGCCACGAAGCGCTCGTCGTCGAGCTCGCGAGTCTGCCAGGTGAGGTGACGCACGCCGAGCGCCGCGGCGAAGGCGCGCGCCTCGGCGAGTTCCTCGTCGCGATAGGTCTCGGACACGGCCGTGAAGGCGAGCACGTTGCCGCCGCCCAGCACGCGCGTCGCGACCGCCAGGACGACGCTCGAATCGACACCGCCCGAGAAGGCGACGCAGACGCGGCCGAGCGGCTTGAGCACGGCCTCGAGCGGGTCGAGAAGCGAGCCCACGGCGGCGATCAGGGCGGCGCCGGCAGGGCCGGCGCCGCCCGCCGCCCGCGTCGCGCCTGCGTCGCCCGCCGGTCTGTCGCGATCGTCCATCTGATCACCCACGAGCCTCAGCCGCCGATCAGCGAGGTCGCGCCTGTGTCGGCGAACAACGGCGTCGAGAGGTAGCGCTCGCCGGTGTCGCAGAGGATCGTCACGATGAGCTTGCCCGCGTTCTCGGGGCGGGCGCCCAGCTCGCCTGCGGCGAACGCGTTGGCGCCCGCCGAGATGCCCACGAGGATGCCCTCGTCGGTGGCGAGGGCGCGGGCCGTCTCGAAGGCCTGGTCGGCGCTCACCGTGACGATGCCGTCGTAGACGCTCGTGTCGAGCACCGCCGGCACGAAGCCGGCGCCGATGCCCTGGATGCGGTGCGGAGCCCGCTGCCCGCCCGACAGCACAGGCGCCTCGGCCGGCTCGACGGCGTAGACCTGGACGCCCGGCTTGCGCTCCTTGAGCACCTGGCCCACGCCGGTGACCGTGCCGCCCGTCCCCACGCCGGCGACGAACACGTCGACCGCACCGTCGGTGTCGGTCCAGATCTCTTCGGCCGTGGTGAGGCGATGCGCTTCGGGGTTGGCGGGGTTCTCGAACTGCTGCGGCATGAAGCCGCCGGGCTCGCCGGCAAGCAGCCGCCCGGCTTCGTCGATCGCGCCGCGCATGCCGTCGGGCCCTGGAGTCAGCACGAGCTGCGCACCGTAGGCACGCAGCAGGTTGCGGCGTTCGACACTGAACGTCTCGGGCATCGTGAGGATGAGCTTGTAGCCGCGCGCCGCGGCGACCATCGCCAGCGCGACACCCGTGTTGCCGCTGGTCGGTTCGATGATCGTCGTGCGGCCCGGGGCGATCGTGCCGGCCCGTTCGGCGGCGTCGATCATCGAGAGGCCGATGCGGTCCTTGACGCTGCCGCCTGGATTGAACGACTCGAGCTTGCCGACGATGGTGGCGCCGGTCTTCTCGGAGAGCGCACGCAGCCGCACCAACGGTGTGCCGCCGATGAGCTCCGCGATGTCGTGTGCGATCTTCACGTGGGTCCTCCGCTCAGATGTAGTACATGGTCTCGTGGCTCGCGAAGCTGCGCTCGCGCTCGACGAGATCGGCGATCGAGGTGCCGCCGAGCACCTGCTCGACGGCCTGCTTGGCTTCGAGCCACACGGCCGCCGGCCCGCACTCGTCGATGCGGTCGCATTCGCCCTGCGTGCAGACGGCCGGCGACACCAGTCCGTCGAGCGTCTCGACGATCTCGAGCACCGTGATCTGGTCGGCCGGCCGCGCCAACACGTATCCCCCGCTTGCGCCACGGCGACTCCTGACGACGCCGGCCCGCCGCAATGCCGCGAAGAGCTGCTCGAGGAACTGCAGGGGGATGCCCCGCTGCGTGGCGAGATCGTTGAGACGGACGAGCTGCCCCGGCCGGTCGTTCGTGCGCTCGGCCAGCTCGACGAGCGCCCTGACGGCGTACTTGCTCTTGGCTGAGATGTTCACCGCGTCACGGTCATCGCCACTGATTCCTGGAGTAACTCGATAAGGCTTGTCAACAATACCACGATGACGACCGCTCCACTCAGCTTGATCCGGGATGGCGACGGCGCGCGGCGGCGGCGGCGACCGCGCTCATGAGCGCGGTCGCCGCCGCCGCCCACGCCAGCCTGTACGGCACGAGCCAGACGGCCGACGCGCCGATGGCCACGAACACGAGCGTGTCCTCGACGATCGCGTGGACCTGGCTCAAGAACACGCTCATCAGAAAGACCTGGCGACGGCCGACCTCGCGGCGGCGTGTCTCGCGGATGATCACGCCGCTTCCGTAGGCGATCCCGAACAGGAACCCGACCAGCGTCGGGACCGCGATCTCCTCGTTCATGCCGAGCGGCTTCATGAGCCGCGTCCAGGCGCGCGCCAGCGCCCGGAACGGCCGCGATCCCTCGAACAGCTCGAGCACGACCATGATCGGGATGACGATGAGGAACACCCGCGACAGCAGGCTGAACGAGCCGTGCACGAACTCCGAGACCAGGGGCCACATGGTCAGGAGACCAGTCTCATGAGCACGTTGGCGACGCCGGCGGCACACAGCCCGCTCAGCGCCCGGAACACGCCGAAGCCCACGCCGCTCATGCCGGCCTTGCGCAGCACGGCGCCCTCGACGAGCAGGTTGTGGCCGATGAGGATGGCGAGCGCCAGGACAGTGATCTGCTGGGCCGTGAGGTGCAGCGCCGTCATCGCGCCGATGGCGGCATAGACGTTCAGGACATAGCCGAGCACCAGCGGCACAGCCGCCGACCCGGGCAAGCCGACCAGTGACATCACGGGCTGGGCGACGCGGGCGAGCACCGCGATCACGCCGAGCTTGGCGAGGACGAGGGCGAGCCCGTAGGCGGGCACCATCGACTTGGCGAGGCTCCAGAAGGTCTCGAGTCCCGAGCGCATGCCGCGCTTGAGGTCGCAGCGCAGGGTGGCGCCGCGCGGCGCGTGCGAGTCGCCGAGGTCGGCCTCGAGGTCCTCGGAGAGGCGGTCGCGGCGCCGCCGGCCGCGGCCGGGGCGATCGGATGATGGCCCATTCACGGCGCTGATTCTCCCACGGCCGCGGGGTTGGTCCTACTCGTCGTCGGGCCCCCGCAGGCGCAAAGCCGCGGGTGGTCACCCTCGCCACGGGACAACGTCACCGCGGAGGGCGGTTCGTCATCCTTGGCCGCGCGCACCGGCATGCGCAGCATGGTGCCATGGACCTGCGCCCGCACCGCCCGCTCACCGTCGCCGTCTCGCTGCTTCTCGCAGCAGCGGCGCTGGCCGCCATGGCCGCCTGGGCGGGGTGCGGGCGGACGGTCCCCTTGGCGCCTCCGGCGGCGGCGGTGAGGCCGGTCGCGGCCACGCCGCGACCGGCCTCACCGCCGCCGCTCACGTCGACGCCCGCGGTCTCTCGCAGCGCAGTGGCGCTGCAGGCCGCGGCCGTCGTGCGGCGGCTCACTCGGCTGGTCGCGCAGGGGCGTGTCCGCGCGGCCCGACTTCTCCTTTCGAGGCAGCGCGTGTGGCCGCGCCGCGAGCTCAAGGCGATCCACTACATCGAGTACCTCTCGGCGCGGGTCTGGGGAGACCCCAGCGCCGGCAGCGTCACCATGGCCGTCAGGGTCCGCCTCGTCGTGGGGCACGACAGCCCTCTTACGACAGGCATCACGACGCTGTTCTTCACTCTGGGGCGGGATGGGGCTTCGGGAGACTGGCTGGTCACGGCCGTCGCCACAAGCCCATAAACCCACCCGAAAGGGGGCCCCATGCACCACCTCTCCCCAACGCGAGCGGCGCTGCTCTTGCTGCTCGCCATCCTTGCCGCCGCGGCGGTCCTGGCGCCGTCGTCCGGCGCCGTCCAGACCGCCGCCGGCTCGCAGTCGCCCGAGCCGCCGCCCGCCGGCCCGACCGACGTGGCCACCGCCTACCTCAAAGCGCGCGCGGCCGGCGTGCTCGGCCCGTCGCCGAAGGCAGCTCTTGCCGGCTTCTGTGCCGTCGACTCGACCGTGCCAGTGCGCGAGGCGACGATCGCGCTGGGCGAGCAGCGCCTCGCGCGCGGCCTCGGCCACCTGATCGACGCCGTCGACTGCACAGTCACGCTCGGGCCGGTCACCATAGACGAGACTGCCGGCACCGCCATCGTCTCGGCCCACGCCGTCACCCTCAGCTCGTGGGTCGACGACCGCGGCCGCGACAACACCGAAGGTGAGGGGCTCGACCACGTCCTCAGGCTGGTCGCCGAGGCGGGCGGCTGGCGCATCGTGAGCGACGACTACTCCTGCGATCTCACGCCACGCCTGCTGCAAGAAGGCGGCGCGTCGGCCGCCGCCGTCTCGGCGGCGGCTCGCCGCCTCGAGGCCCAGGCACACCGTCGGCTCGTGCCGGTCGAGCCTGCCGCACCGCTTCTGTCCGGCGATCCCGAACGGATTCCGACGCGCGCGCCACTGTACTACATCGCCAACCTCAGCTTCGACCGGTCCGCCGCCATGGCCTACGCCGACAAGTACGCCCTGGCGTACAACCCGACCTACACGCACTTCAGCGCCGACTGCGCCAACTTCGGCTCGCAGGTCATGTTCGCGGGCGGCTACCCCAAGTTCGGCAGCGCCTACGAGTCCGGATGGTGGTACGACAAGAACGGCACGAACTCGCCCGGCGACGACCACTACAGCCACTTCCTGGATCGCCTGCATCCTCCAGCAGGCTGCCTGGACCTCACGCTACACCGACGTCGTGCCCTCGATCGGCAACGTCGGCAAAGGCGACTTCGTCTACTACGACTGGACCGGCGACGGCTCCTGGGACCACGTCGCCGAGTTCGTCGGCACCAACAGCTCCGGCCAGAAGGTGGTCGACGCCCATACCACCGACCACTACCACGTGTACTGGAAGCTCGGCACCTCTGCCACCCACTATCGACTCGCCCACACCAGGCCGGGCATCATCATAAGCTGACCCACCCTGGCGCATCACCGGCCGCGCGGCGCGGCTCGCATTCGCGAGCCGCGCCGCGCGGCCGGGTCACCTCCTGCCGGCGGACATTCCATGACTGTTTCCAGCGAGAACGGGTACTCATCGCGTGCAATCGTCCACCAGCAAGGGCCGACCTCGTGGATTCCAGTGACCACCACGTCATCCCGTTTCCCGATCGGGGAGTGACCACCACGGACGAGCCGACAGGCGCAGACCTCGCAGCCGGGGCCCTCAAGTCAGGCTGGCTCACGCAAGGCACAGAGGTCCAGCGGCTGCAAGACGCAGCCGAGGAGCTGCTGAAGCGACCGGTGGTGCCTGTGGCCGGCGGTTCGGCGGCGCTGCACCTGACGCTCCTCGGGCTCGACCTGTCCGCCGGAGGCGAGGTCGTTCTTCCGGGGCTGGTGTCGGCGGCGGTGGCCAATCTCGTGATCCACGTCGGCGGCCACCCGGTGTTCGCCGACATCGAAGCTCCCGATCGTCCCTTCCTCGACGCGGCCGACGCCAACCGGCTCGTGGGGCCCGAGACACGCGCACTGCTCACCGTCCACGAAGCCGGGTACCCCGCGCCGACCGAAGCCCTCGCGCTCGTCGCCGCCGAGCGCTCGCTGACGCTGATCGAAGACGGCCGGCAGGCGCTGGGCACGACCAGCGGCGACCGTCAGGTCGGCACGGCAGGCGATGCCGCGGCATTCGCTTTCGCCGACGTCCCCAACGGCGGCGGGCTGGTCGCGTGCGCGACCGAGGAGCTGCGGCGACGCATCGAAGCGCTGCGATCGGCCGTCATCCCGACCGACGACGAGTGCTTCTCGCACGACTGTGTCGACACGATGGCCAACGGCTATCGGATCGACGAAGCAGCGGCGGCCGCGGGCCTGCGCGCGCTGCGCGCGGCCGATGACACGTTGCGCCGCAGGCGCGACCTCGCAGAGTCGGCCGCGCGCCGACTTTCCGGAGCCGGGTTCACTGTCGTTGACGCCGCCGGCGCGCCCGGGTCGCACACGAACTGGCGCTGGCTGATCGTGCTGGCCGACTCGCGCGGGGAGCGCGACGAGCTTCTCGCCAGGCTGAGGAGGGCCCACATCGACGCGACCCTCCCTCTGCCGGCTGTGGCCCAGTCCCCGCACAACGCCCGCCTCCCGCGGCGCACCCTGCCCAACCTGCAGTCGTTCTGCGACAGGGCCCTCGAGGTCGTCGTCGTGCCGCGGCTCGCCGAGCGTCTCGCGACGCTGCTCTAGCGCGCCGCCGGGTCGGGCTAGCCGGCGCTCGGCGCGGCCGGCCGGCTACGCGGTCGTGTCGCGATCTTCGGCATCACGTCGCCGGCCACGATGTCGTCGAACGACTCTGGCGTGCGGATGAGTCCGGCGCTGCCGTCCTGGACTGCGTAGGCGGCGGCCCGCGGCCGGCCGTTGTAGGGGTTCATCATCTCGAGCGAGTAGGCGCCGACGTCGAAGAAGACCACGGTGTCCCCGGGGCCTGTGCCCGCCGGGAACTGCCGGTACGGGGTGTCGTCGTCGCCGGCGAAGACGTCACCTCCGTCGCACAGCGGACCGGCAAGACGGAACGGCGTGTCGGCCGGTTCGCCGGCGCGGCTGGCGACGGCGGTGCGGTAGTACCAGCGATAGTTGGTGTGCTCGAGGATCGTGTTGAAGCCGGCATCGACCGTGAGCCAGTGCTCGTCGCCCAGTCGCCGACCCTGCCCGTCGCGCACGCCCTTGACCTTCGCGTTCTCGATCGTCGTCACGAGGATGGCCGTGTTGCCGGCGATCGACCGGCCCGGTTCGAGCAACAGCTTGAGACCCGGCCGACGGCGCTCGATCACCCCGCAGATCGCCTCGGCGTAGTCGTCCATGGTGAGCGGCGAACAGAAGTAGTCGACAGGCTCGCAGATCGGCTTGTCGCGATACGGGATCGCGAAACCGCCGCCCGCGTTGAGATGCTCGATGCGCAGCCCAGTGGCCGCTTCGATCTGGTCGATGAGGTCGAGACCGGTCCCGACTGCCTTGAGGTATGGCTCGACGCCCGTGATCTGCGAGCCTATGTGCAGATGGAGGCCGCGCGGATCGAGGAACTCGTGGGCGCCGGCGAAGGCGAACGCGTCGAGAGCGTCGTCGAGGTCGATCCCGGCTTTGCCGCCGTGGGTGGTCATCAGACCGGGGTGGGTCATCGTGGGCACGTCGACGTCGATGCGCAGGTCGACCCGCGCCGGTTTGAGGTGATCGCGCGCCACCTCGGCGACGCGCTCGAGCTCGAACAGCGAATCGACCACGATCGCGCGGATGCCGAGCTCGACGGCGGCGCCGATCTCGCCGGCGGTCTTCGCCACGCCGTTGAAGATGATCTGGCGCGGCGCGAAGCCCACACGCCGCGCCTTCGAAAGTTCGCCGCCGGCGTTGACTTCGACGTTGATGCCGGTGCGGCGCACCTGATCGAGGAACCACAGGTTCGAGCAGGCCTTGCTCGCAAAGAAGATCTCGGTGTCGAGGTGGCGGCGGGTGAAGGCGTTGACGAGACTGCTGATGTTCCAGCGGACGCGTCGCGGCGAGTAGAGGAAGAAGGGCGTCTCGATCTGGCGCGCGAGCGCGACCACGTCGAGCTCCTCGAACACCAGGTGTCCGTCCTTGACGGTGATGTCGGCTCCGGGATGGGTCATGCGACCTCTTCCGTTCGTGTCCCGGTCGGCGACCGGTCGATGACGGGCGCCGTCCGGTTTGGCGGCGCCTCTCCAGCGAGATTATACTTTCCCGGCCGGCGCCCAGAGGCCGGCGTTTCGCCAACGACGGGTCGCCATGTCTCCTTTCGTCACCCTCGATCTCGACGCCATCTCGGCCGCGACCGACACGCTGGCCCGAGGCCTGCTGTCGCGCGGCATCGAACTCATCGGCGTCACCAAGGCCGTCGACGGCGAGCCGCTCGTCGGGCAGGCGATGCTCGAGGCGGGCGCCGTGGGCCTCGCCGACTCTCGCCTGCCCGCACTCGTGCGGCTCGCCGCTCAGGCGCTTGCGCCCCTCACGCTGCTGCGGGCGCCGGAGCCCCACGAAGTGGCCGCCGCGGCGCAAGTCGCCGACCGCGTCATGCTCTGCGACCCGGCGGCGGCCCGCGCCCTCGGCGAGCACGCGCCCGGCTACCCGATCGAGCTGCTGCTCACGATCGATCTCGGCGACCGGCGCGAAGGCGTGGTGCCCGACGCGGCGGGCGAGGCGGCGAGCCGCCTCGCCCGCCTGCCCGGCACCACGCTCGCCGGCATCTCGGTCAACTTCGCCTGCCTGTCTGGCCAGCTGCCCAGCCGTGGAGCTCTTCCGCCAGGCCGAGGACGTGCTCGCCGCAGTCGCCGCCGTAGCCGACATGCGACACGCCGCTGCTCTCGCTGGGCGGCACCTGCTGCCTGCAGTGCGTCGACGGGTTCGCCCCGCGCTTTCGCACCGAGATCCGCTCCGGCGGCGGCGCCGCTCTACGGCTACGACTTCGTCTCGGCGGCGCCGCTCGCGGGCCTCGAGCGCGTTCGATCCGGTGCTCAGCGCGACCGTCCTGGAGTGTTCCTACAAGCCGGCGGCGCCTGCCGGCGCCGCCGGCCTCGACGCCTTCGGCCACGTACCCGACGCGCACCTTCCCGACGAGCCCGCCTGGCACGCCCTGATCGCCCTCGGGCGGCGCGACGCCGAGCCGCGGCGGCCTGCGGCCGCTGATCGAAGGCGCCTGGCTTGCCGGCATGACGAGCGACGTCTGCGTGCTCATCAGCCCGCACGAGCTGCGTCCGGGCGAGACCGTCGAGTTCGCGACCGACTACGACGCGCTGGTGCGCGCCGTCGACCTCGCCGTTCGTCACGGCACCCGGCGGCTTGCAGCGGCCGCGCATCACCCCAAGGAGACGTAAGTGACCCATGCCGACACCCGCCGGACCGGTGCCCGCCGGCCGCTGCAGATCATCTCGGCCGCACGAGGTCCGCCGCATCCACGAGACCTCGCTCGACATCCTCAGCCGACGGTCGGCTGCGTGTACTACTCGAAACGCGCCCTCGACGTGCTCGCCGAGGCGGGCGCCGAGGTCGACTACGAGACGACCGTCGCCAAGCTGCCGCCCGAGCTCGTCGAACGCGCCCTGAGCCACCCTGCCCCACTCCTTCTCGCTCGGCGGCCGCACGCCCGACTACGACCTGCCGCTCGACGGCGAGCACGCCTACATCACCAGCGACGGCTGCGCGACCTTCGTGCGCGAGCACGACGGCGGCGTGCGCCCTTCGACCAAGTCCGACGTGACCGCCGCGGCGCGCGTCGTGCAGGGACTCGACAACATCTCGGCGACCTCGGCCGCTCGTCCGCGCGCAGGACTGTCCCGTCGAGACCCGCGTGCTGCACGAGTTCGACGCCTGCATGCGCGCCTCCGAGAAGCACGCCATCGTCGTCTCGGTGAAGGACGAGACCGAGGCGCGCGACCTCATCCGCATGGCCGAGGCGGTCGCCGGCGGCTCGCGCGAGCTGAGCGAGCGGCCCACCGTTCTCGGTCATCCTCTGCACCGTCGAGCCCGCTCCATCAGGAACGCTTCGGCATGGACCTCGCCTTCACGCTGGCTGAGGCCGGCATCCCGATGATGCTCTACCCGATGCCGATCCTCGGCGCCACGGCGCCGGTCACGCCCGCCGGCGCCGCCGTCGTGAACAACACCGAGATCCTCGCCGCGATCACCGCCGTGCAGCTCGCCTCACCCCGGCGCGAAGATCATCCACGCCGGCGGCCCGACCGCGCTCTACATGCGCACGGGCGCCTACTTCGCCAACGTCCCCGAGGCGCTCCTGCTGCGCGCCGTGCAGGGACAGATGGCGGCGTTCTACGGCATGCCCGCCGGCCTCGGCTGGGGCGGCACCAAGGGCAAAGAGCCCGGCGTGCAGTCGGCCTACGAGAACACGCTCGGCATGATGCTCGAGCTGTTCGCCGGGGCCGACTTCCTGTTCGGCGCCGGCCTGCTTGATTCGGTCACGCAGATGTCGCTCGAAGAGCTCGTCATCGCCGACGAGGTGTTCGGCATGGTCAGCCGGCTCGTCCAGGGCGTGACGGTCGACAGCGAGCAGCTCGCCGCCGGCTTGATCGCCGAGATGGGCTTCAGGGGCGACTACCTCTTCGCGCCGCACACCCGCGCCCACGTGCGCGACCTCTGGCAGGCGAAGCTCGGCGAGACGGGGACCTACGACGGCTGGGCCGCGGCCGGACGGCCGAGCACGGCCGGCCGCGCGCAGCAGCGCGTCGCCGAGTTGCTCGCTGCCGAGGCGCCCGAGTTCCCCGCCGACCTCGGCCGCGAGTTCGACGCGATCATCGCCTCGGCGGAACGCTAGCGGACTTGACCGACGTCGGTCGGCCGCCGGGCGGGAGCGGACCGGCGCGGACCAACGAATAGCCGGCGCGCATGTGGATAGGTTTCCCGCTATCCTGTCCAACTGGACATGATCTTGGCCAATCGGCCGACGAGACATGGAGCAGGGAGTAGCGTGAAGAAGAGCCGCCGCCTCAAATCGGCCGCCAGAGACCACCCGGAGCAGTAGGCCGGCACGCATCCGGCGGCGCGGCTTCGCGCGGAAGTCGAAGAACTTCCGCGCGAACGGGCGCCGCCCATCATCTCCCGGAAGGACCCCATCATGGCCTATGCAGACGGCTGCTACGTGAGCAAGCGAGTGAAGCTCGAGCTGCTCACTCCCGACCAGGTCAAGCAGATCCACCAGTCCACGCTCGACGTCATCGAGAACGTCGGCGTCATGTTCTACTCGCAGAAGGCGCTCGACATCCTCGAGGCTAACGGCGCTACGGTCGACCGCGAGACGACGGTCGCGAAGATCCCGCGGAGCGATCGTCGAGAAGGCGCTCGCGACCGCGCCCCACGAGTTCGTGCTCGGCGGACGCACGCCCGAGTACGACCTGCCGCTCGACGGCGAGCACATCTACATCTCCTCCGACGGCTGCGGCGTCTCCTACCGCGACCCCCTCACAGGCGTCGTGCGGCCGTCGCGCAAGGAAGATCTCGAGAACTGCGCGAAGGTCGTCCAGGCGCTCGACAACGTCTCGCGCCACGAGCGCCGTCGTGAGCGCCCAGGACTGCCCCACCCAGAGCCGCGTGCTGCACGAGTTCGACGCCTGTGTGCGCAACTCGGCCAAACACAGCATCGTCGTCTCGATCAAGGAGGACTGGGAGGCGCGCAGCCTGATCGAGATGGCGGCGGCGCTCGCCGGCGGCCGCGACGAGCTGCGCCGGCGGCCGACCTTCACGGCCATCATCTGCACCGTGAGCCCGCTGCACCAGGAGCGCTTCGGCATGGACCTCGCGCTCACCCTGGCCGAGGCCGGCATCCCGATCAGCTTCTACCCCATGCCGATCCTCGGCGCGACCGGTCCCATCACCATCGCGGGCTCGGCCGTGGTCAACAACGCCGAGTTCGTGCAGCGGCACGACCCTCGTGCAGCTCGCCCACCCGGGCGCGCCTGTGATCCACGGGGGTGGCCCCACCGCGATGTACATGAACAGCGGCGCCTACGCGAGCAATTCCCCCGAGGCGATCCTGATCCGCTCGGTCCAGGGCCACATGGCCGACTTCTACGGCGTGCCGGCCTGGTACGGCGCCGGCGCCACGACCGCCAAGGAGCCGGGCATCCAGAGCGCCTACGAGAACGCTATCGCCATGTTCATGGCCTACGCCAACGGCGCCGACGTGACCTTCGGCACCGGCTTGCTCGACGGCTCGCGCATCCTGTGCCTCGAGAACATGGTGGTCGACGACGAGATCCTCGGCATGGTCAAGCGCATCCTGCGCGGCGTCGAGGTCAGCGACGAGACGATCGCCCGCGACCTCATCGTCAAGATGGGCTTCAACGGCAACTACCTCTTCGAGAAGCACACGACCAGACACGTTCGCGAGCTCTGGCAGGCCAAGCTCGGCGAGACCGGCACTTACGAAGGCTGGAAGGCCGCCGGCGCCAAGAGCACGGTCGAGAAGGCCCAGGACAAGGTGCGCGAGATCCTCGCGGCCGAGCCCATCGGCTTCCCCGACGACCTCGGCCGCGAGTTCGACCGCATCATCGCCGCCGCCGAGGCGCAGACGGTCTGACCGACCTCATGGGGCGGGGGCGTGGGCCGGTGCCGGCCCACGCCCCCGCCCCGCGCAACTTCAGGAAGCCGGGCTCCGTAGCCGATGGTAGACTGAGTGCCACGACGCGGCCGACACCACGTCATGCCGCGCCACGGACCATGGGGTCATCCGAGGGAGGTTGCGACGTGAGAACGATCCGGCCATCGCACGCCCGCCCGCTCGCGCTGTTCGCGCTGGTGGCCGGCGCCGTGCTGCTCATCCTGCTCAGCGCGGCGCCGGCAATCGCGACGACGCCGCCCGGTCAGCAGGTCTGGCAGGGCAAAGATATGGCGGGCGTCGAGTGGCAGGGCGAGACGCAAGTCGCCGACAACTACGTCGTCTGGACGCAGAAGGACGGCATCCTCGGCGCCGCCGGCTACCAGTACCAGGTCTATCTCGCCGATCTCGCCACCGGCGCCTTCATCAAGCTGCACAACGACATGGCCACGGAGCAGCACGACGCTCACGTCGCCGTCCAGGACGACGGCACCATAACGGTGGTCTGGGGAGAGGCGACGAGCGATCCCTATCACAACCACATCTGGATCTGGCAGGGCACTGAGGATCCTGGCGTGCGCTTCATACCGACACCCGATCCTTCTGCCGCGGACCCGGACAACCCCACCAGTGCGTTCCCACGCGCATTGGTCATGGGCCGCTACGACTCGAACGACCTCGGCGATCCCATCCCGGTCGAGTGCGATCAGAGCTTCCCCGCGATCGGGCTCGTCAACGAGCCTGGCGCCGCCAACAAGCACCTCATCGTGGCTTGGGAGGACTACCGTGACTTCGGCATCGTGCCGCAGATCTACTACGCCGACCTCTCCGGCGGCGTCTTCGCTGCCGACTCGAACACGGTCCTCTGGGACACCGGCATGGCCATCGACATGACCGACGTGGCCGCCCGAGGCGAGCGCGGTCCCGAGGTCGGCCCCAAGGGCGTCTTCTGGCTCGACGACCGCTATACGTTCTGGACGAACTGGGGCGAGATGTTCGGCACGGACGTGCGCTTCAGCGACTTCACCAGCGGCGGACCCGACGGGGCGATGCCGAGCGTAGCCCTCTACGACGACACGTCATCGAGCAACGACAACGCCGGGCTCATCACGACGGGCACCGGCGCCGCTTGGCTGCACAGCGGGCCTTACCCCGACGGCCGCGCCGAACCGTTCGCCGCAAAGGTCGCCGGCAAGGCTGCCCTGCTCACCTCGGCCACCATCCCCAACGGCTATCGGGACCGCACCCTGAGTTGCGCCTGGGCGCCGAGCTCGACATCGTCTAGCTACTTTGCGCTGACCGGCCTCCACGGCGACTCGGCGAACGGCGACGAGGACATCTTCTTCTACGATCCGTCGACCGGAGCGCGCATGCCGGTCTGCGATCGCGGCATGACGAATTACGACCTCGAGACGCCGGCAGGCCGCACCGGCAAGTTCAACGCCACCTCGAACCAGCCGGCGATCGGTCTCGTGCCCGACCCGGCAAAACCGGGCTCGTTCCTCGGGTTCGAACGTGTCGTGTGGGCCGACAGCCAGCTCAATACTGTGGTCGATCCTGAAGAGAACGGCCAGGCGCAGCTCTTCGAAGCGTTCGTGCCGAGGGTCTCGCTGCGGGCGAGCCGGACGAGCCTGCTGCGGCTCCACAGCGGCACCCTGACGGTGACCGTCTCGCCCATCTTCGGGGGGCTGCCGGTGACACTGCAGCTCGTCAAGGCGATGCCTGCGCTCGGCAAGCCATCCAGGCTGGTCAAGACAGTGGCGACCAAGAACCTGTCGAGCAGCTCGAAGGCGTCGTTCACCTGGAAGCCGACGCTCAAGGGCACGTATTACCTGCGCGCATCGTTCGGCGGGAGCCCCGACCTGTACTACGCCGACGGCACCAAGACCCAGCCGGCGAGCGGCTTCGACTATCACGTGCCGTTCGTGGCGAATGTCAGCAAGGTCGTCAAGATCGTCGTGAAGTAGCTCGACCAGGTGGGCGGGGGTGTGGGCCGGTGGCCCACACCCCCGCTCGCTCCGACCGCCACGCGCGGTCACGCACCGTCGTCTTCTCAGGGGGGTAGATCGATGAAGTGCAGAGTCCTGATTCTCTCCGTCGCGATCGGAGTCGTCTTGTTCTGCTGCGCGGCGCCGGCACTCGCGGTCGACGGCGTGCCGCTCTACCCGCCGGGCGTCGACGACGCCTACAGCGACGTGAGCATGCGCCTTGCCGACATGAGCGGACCGATGGCGGGCCTCGAGCTGCAGCCGATCCCCGTCGTCGTGGGCCCGTTCCTGGCGCGCGTCTACGGCTGGAACGCGGCTGTCGGCTGGAACTTCCCGCTCAGCCCGATCGGAGCGACACCCGTCACCGCCGATCAGCGCGGCGTGACCGTCCTCGACGTGGGCGGTACCGTCTACTACGCCTGGATGCAGCAGGACGACCCTGCCACCACCGACTTCGACGTCTGGCTATGGAAGGGCAGCGAGACCGGCGTCGCGGCCGCCCGCTACCCCAGAAGGTTGGTCTCGGGCCCCGATCCGAGCAACCAGATCGTGCCCGACCTCGGTCTGGTCAAGGAGGCCGATGGCGATCACATCGTCCTCGCCTGGCTCGACGACCGGGCCTCGGCGCCTACCGCCCCACAGGTCTTCATGCTCGACCTGAGCACGGACTCCGACGCCGACGGCACGCCCGACTACGAGGAAGCGACGTTCGACCGGACGACCGCCGGAACGAGAGTCGATCCGAGCGGCGACTCCGACCTGGGCCAGCGTGGTCCCGTCGTCGGCGCCAAGGGCGTCTTCTGGATCGACGACCGCCATGCGGTCTGGGACGACACCACGAGGCACGGCCGCGAGATCTGGCGCGCCACCCTCACTCCCGAACCTCACGCCGCCCTCTTCTGGAAGGGCAAGCCGAGCATGAGTGTCGACTACCTGCACGCGACGGCGAAGGGGGCGAGCTGGCTGCTCCTGTCGGCGGCCTACGCCGGCAGCGGCTGGGAACCCGCCTCCAAGGCCGTCGGCGGCAGCGTCAAGACCGTCGCCCTGCTGGCCAGACCGGACCGCTTCGGCGTGAGCGGTCAGGCCTACGCGATGACCGGCGGGCACAAGGGGGCCACCGACGGGGACAGCGACATCTTCTTCAAGGGCTCCAGCGGACAGGTCGTGCCGGTCTGCACCGTCGGCGGCTTCTACGGTGGCGCGACTCCGATCGTGGAGCAGATCGAGCCGACGATCTCGACCGCCCCCGGCGGCTACCGTGTGATCTGGTCGGACAGCCGCCAGGTGGCCAACGCGCCGGCCACGCCGTTCGATGAACTGGCCTACCAGCTCTACGTCGCGCTCGTGCCCACGGTCTCGCTCAGCGCGAACCATCTCACCGTGCCGTACGGTCACGCGGTCACGTTCGTGTGCTCGGTGGCGCCCAACTTCTCGGGCGTCGGAGTGCGCCTCCAGCGCGGGCGGCGGCACCTCACGACGCTCGCGGACGGGTCGATCCTGGTGACGTATCGCGATTGGTCGGTCGTAAAGACGAAGACGCTCGGCGCGACGTCGAGGGCGACGTTCAGCTGGACGCCGGCGCACACCGGCACCTACTACCTGCGCGTCTGGTTCCCAGGCGGCAAGCGCTACACCGACGTCGACTCGCGCAAGGTGCCGCATGTGGCCAATGTGAGCCGAGTCGTGCGGGTCGTCGTGAAGTAAGCTTGGCGCGTGCCCAACGATCAACGACACACGCTGACTCTCAGGCCGACGAAGCGGTCGCTCGAGGTCGCTCCGTGACGCCGTCCGAAGCGCCACCTCGCGAGGAAGGCTTCTCGAAGGACGCCGACAAGCTCATCCGGCGGCTGTCCCTGGTCGCGTTCCTGCTCTCACGGCCGGGCCAGCCCGCGACCGCCGACGAGATCCGCCGGCGCGTCGAGGGCTATGCCCTGATGACCGACGAGGCCTTCAAGCGGCGCTTCTATGAAGACAGGGCGGAGCTCGCCGCGCTGGGCGTCGGCATCGCCGGCGAAGCCGGCGAGACGCCCGACGGCGAGCTCTACTCGCTGCCGGCGTCGGCCTGGTACCTGGCGGCCATCGAGTTCACACCCGACGAGCTCGCGGCCCTGGCGGCCTGCCTGTTCGTGCTCGAGGACCGCTTCGCCTACAGTGAACCGCTGCGACTTGCCCTGCTCAGCCTCACCCACGGCCGGCCCGAGCTGCTGTCGGGCGGCGGCGCGGCGCCGCCGGTGAGCGTGCTGCCGGCACGCGAGCAACGCCGCGCCGCCGCCGCCCTGCCCAAGCTCCAGCAGGCCGTCGCTGCGGGCAAGACCGTCACGCTTCACCTACTACTCGATCGGCCGCGACCAGGAGCTCGAGCGCACGGTCGACCCCTACGGCCTGCTGCTCGTCGGCGACGAGTGGTACCTGATCGCCTTCGATCACATGCGACAGGCGCTGCGTACGTTCCGCCTGTCGCGGCTGCGCTCGCGCGTCACGTTCGCGACACGCGCACCGCACGACTTCACGCCGCCGCCGCGGTTCTCGATCGACGACTATCTCGACAGGCCGGCGTGGCAGCTCGGCGAGCCCGTCGGCACCGCCGCCGTGCGGGTGACCGCCGACATGGCCTGGTGGGTCGAGGCCCACTTCGCCAAGGCCGGCACTGCGACGCCGGCCCGCGGACGGCCTGACGAGGGCGAGTCGGCCGAGGGTGACATCCTCTTTGAGACGCCCTTCAACTCGGGCGCACAGCTGGTCGCCTGGGTGCTGTCGCTCGGCGAGGCGGCCGAACTGCTCGAGCCGCAGGAGCTGCGCGACGACGCTACGGGCGCAGCTCCTGCGGCTCGACGAGCGCCTCGCCCGTCCCCCGCTCGACGCCGGCGCGGCCGAGCACCTGCTGGCCGAGGCCCGCGCGCGGGGCGACGCCACGGCGAACGGCGCCGGCGCGCGGCGGCCGCGCGGCGCGCGCTATGTCGACTGGGAGGTCGAAGTCGATCGCTTCACCCGGCTGGCCGCCCTGATGACCTACCTGCACGACGTCTGTCGTGCCGCCGGCGACGAGGACGAGACGCCGGTGGCGATCGTCGACGTGTGCGCCGCCCTGAACGTCACCCCCGCCGACGTGATCGGCGACGTGCGTCTGCTCAACCTGGTCAACTTCGGCGGCGAAGGCACGCTCGTCTAGGCCGAGGTCGAAGGCGACACGCTGGTCGTGACCTGCGATGTCGCCTCGTCGGCCTTCGCGCGCCCGGCGCGGCTGTCGCCGCTCCAGGTCGACACGCTGCTGCTGGCCGTCGAGATCCTCGGCGGACAGCTGCCGATCGAACACGGGGCCGCGCTGCGCAGCGCGGCGCAGAAGCTGCGCCGCGCCCGGCGCGCAGCGCCCCCGTCCGTCGCCGCGACCGAGCACCTGCCGGCTTCAGAACAGGTGCTCGACGCCGTCAACGTGGCCGTCGGCGAGCACCGCCTGCTCGAGATCGACTACTGGTCGGCGGGCACCGGGGCGACCAGCACCCGCGTCGTCGAGCCCTACCTGCTCGTGCGCACCCGCGGCGAGTGGTTCTACGTCGCCTGGTGTCGCAGCTCGCAGGGCACGCGGACGTTCCGCGTGGCGACCACCAAGCGTGCGACCCTGCGCGGTGAGCATTTCGTGCCGCGACCCGAGGTCGAGGTCGAGCTCTTCCGCCGCGAGGGCGTGCGTTCGACCGAGCAGTACGCCGCCAAGCGCGCCACGGTCTGGTACAGCGCGCAGACGGCACGCTGGATCGCGGAGCGCGAGCCCGTCGTGCCGGCGCCCGACGGCGCCTGTCTCGCGCTGCAGCCCTACCTCGACGAGCACTGGCTCACGCACGAGCTGCTGCGTTTCGGCGGCGAGGCGCTGCCGCTATCACCGCCGGCCGCGGCCGAGGCCCTGCGCGAGACCGTCACCCGGCTGCTGGGGCGTTACGCCGCCGGCTCGTAGGCGCCTCGAGCGGCCCTGCGACGCCGCTCGCTATAATCGGACCATGCACTTCCCGCCCCTCGTCCTGCAGCTCCTGTTCGCCATCCAGCTACCGGTCTGCCTGTATGCCGGCTACCGCACGGCGCGCCGCACGAGACGTCCGGTCGTCACCTGGCTGGTCATCGGCTTCGTCAGCGCGATCGCCTACCCGCCGGTCGGCGCGGCCATCATGCTCGTCCTGTTCTTCGTCTGCCGACCGGCGCGGACGGCATGACCGTCTCAGCGGCGCCCTGGCTCGCAAGCGGCAGTCGCTGCCTGCCCGTCGACGCGCCCTGCACGTTCGTGCCGCCGGCGCGCCCGGCTTCGCTTCCCGACCTGCGAGCGGCCATCGTCGAAGCCTTGGCCGCGCCCGTCGGCTCGCCCCCCCTGCGGAGTATCGCGCGAGGCGCGCGCAGCGTGGCGCTGGTCGTGCCCGATCTGAGCCGCGGCTGTCCGACCGCCGCTCTCCTGCCGGCGCTGCTCGACGAGCTCGCCGCAGCGGGCGTGCGCGACGCTCAGGTGCGGCTCGTCGTGGGCTGCGGCCTGCACCGCGGCACGACCGCCGCCGAGAAGCGGGTGGCGGCCGGCCCCGACCTCGCTGCGCGACTCGAGATCAGCGACGCCCAGGGGATCGACTCGCCGAGCGTGCGGCTCGGAACGACCTCGGGCGGAAAGACGATTCGCATCGCCAAGATGGTCGCCGAGGCCGACCTCGTGGTCGCCGTCGGCATCGTCGAACCACACCTCTACGCCGGCTTCTCGGGCGGCGTGAAGGCCGTCGCGATCGGCTGCGCCGCCGAAGAGACGATCGCCTGGACGCACGACCCGGTGTTCCTCGACCAGCCGGCGGTGCGGCTGTGCCGGCTCGACGGCAACCCCTTCCAGGAGGCGCTGCGCGAGATCGCCGCGGCGACGCGTCTGCGCTTCGCCCTGAACGTCGTGCTGGCCGACGGCGGCGGGGTCGCCGGCCTCGCGGCCGGCGACCCCGCCGCCGCCCAGGCCAGACTGGCCGCGGCACACCGTCGCTCCTGGGTCGCGCCCCAGAGCGAGCCGTTCGACCTTGTGCTGGCCGGCGTGCCGGCGCCTAAAGACGCGAGCCTCTACCAGGCGTCGCGGGCGGCCACGTATGTCGGCCTGGCCACCCGCCCGGCCTTGGTCGACGGCGGCCTGATCGCCTTCGCCGCCGACGTGCCCCTGGGCGCCGGCGACGGCCCCGGCGAGCGCAACTTCGGCGCGCTGCTGGCCGGCGCCCGGCCCATGGAGATCGTCGAGCGCGGCTGCGTCGAGCCGCTCGGCCCCGGCGGGCAGCGCGCCTACATGATGGCCAAGCTCATGCTGCGCTACCGGGTCGCGGTGATCGGCGCCGGCGACCGCGAGCTCATCGAACACATGGGCATGCTCACGTTCGCCGACGCCGGCGAGGCCGTCGCCGCGGCACGGCGAGGACGCGGGCCTGCGGCCCGCGTCCTCGCCGTGGCCGACGGCCTCGCCACGATCGTCGAGCTCTCGTCGTGAAGGCGGCGGGGACCCTCGTTCACGCCCGCCCGTCGGAGGGAACACTGCCGGTAGCAGCGACCAAGGAGCCTGCATGAGCGGCGGCTGGCGCATCGCCCGCATCTTCGGCATCGACATCTCGATCCACCCGAGCTGGATCCTCATCTTCGTCTTCATGGCCTTCTCGATCGGGTCGAGCTACTCGACCTTCGGCTGGTCACCGGCCACGCACTGGACGGTGGCCGTCGTGGTCGCGCTGCTGCTGTTCGTGTCGGTGCTCGTGCATGAGCTCGCCCACTCGCTCGTGGCCCGTGCCCAGGGCATCCCCGTGCGCGGCATCACGCTGTTCCTGCTGGGCGGCGTGTCGACCATCGAATCCGAGGCCACGAGCCCGGGACGCGAGGTCGTGATGGCTGGCGTCGGGCCGCTCGCCAGCGTTGTCATCGGCGGCCTGTGCCTGCTTGCGGCGGTGCCTCTGCGCTTCGAGACGGTCAGCGGGTTCATGCTGTCCTATCTCGGCTACATCAACGTGGTGCTCGGCATCTTCAATCTCCTGCCCGCGTTCCCTCTCGACGGTGGGCGCGTGCTGCGCTCGGTGCTCTGGGCGGTGACGCGCGACTTCACCAAGGCCACCCGCTGGGCGGCACGCACGGGCACCGTGTTCGGGTATCTGCTCGTCGCTTTCGGCGTCATCTCGGCCTTCGGCGGCCTCGCGACCCTCGGCCTCGGCACCGGCCTCGCAGGCGGTCTCTGGACGGCGTTCGTTGGCTGGATCCTCCTGCAGGCCTCGCGCGCCGCCTATGGCCAGAGCCAGACCGAGACCCTGCTCGCCGGCGTGCCTGTGCGCCGCGTGATGACCCAGCCGCCGACCTGGATCCCCGGCGACATCACCCTGCGCAAGGCGGCCGACGACTACTTCCTCGCCCTCGACGCGCGCTGTCTGCCCGTGCAGGACGATCACGGCCGGCTCGAAGGGCTGGTATGCGTCTCGGATCTGCAGGGCGCAGACCCGCGTAGCTGGGGCGTCGAGCAGGTCCAGGATGTGATGACGGCAGCCGACAAGTTGCAGACAGTGGCCCCCGACGACCCCGCGTCACTCGCCTTCCACCAGCTGACGGCGAGCGGCGCCGGCCGGCTCGCCGTCATCGACGACGGGCGCTTCGTCGGGTTCGTCGACGGGGCGAGCGTGCTGCGTTACCTGCACACCGGCCGTCACCTGCCGCAGCGGCCCGCGCCGGCCGACGGCCCGGTCACCTAGACTTCTAGGGCAGTCTCACCACGACGGCCGCCATGTCGTCCTCGAGGCGTCCGCCGGCGTAGCGCGCGGCGCGGCTGGTGAGGGCGTCGGCGAGTTCCTGCGCCGGCAGGTCGAGGTGGCGCCGTACCGTCTCGCGCAGGCCGCGCTCGCCCAACATGTGCCCGTTGCGCCGCGCCTCGGTGAGGCCGTCGGTGAAGAACACGAGCGTGGTGTCCTCGGGCAGGACGCAGCGGTTCGTGGGATAGGTCTCTCCCGGAAACAGACTCACCGGGAAGCCGCCGGCCTTGGCGATCGAGAACTTGCGGCGACCGGCCAGGACGAGCGGGCGCGGGTGCCCGGCGACCGCGAACTCGAGCCGCCGCTTGACGACGTCGAGGTAGGCCACCACCACCGTGACGAACGGCAGGTCGGGATCCTGGGCGAGGAGCGCGGCGTTCAGACGCGACAACGCCTCGCCGGGCGAGCCCTCCTGGGCGTAGGCACGCAGCGTGTACCGGACGAGCGCCGTCTCGAGCGCCGCGTCGAGCCCGCGACCGCAGACGTCGCCGACGGCGATCATTACCCTGCCTGGACCGAGCGAGAGGATGTCGTAGAAGTCGCCGCCCACGCGCGCCGCCTGTGAGGCCGCCTGGTAGCGCACGCCGATCTCGGCGCCGGCGAGCACCGGCGGAGCGACGAGCAACGCGGTCTGGAACGTCTCGGCGATCTGGTGCTCGCGCTGGAAGGCGTGCATGTTGCGCAGCGTGAGCGAGAGCTGCGACGCCAGCGTGGTCGCGAGCCGCCTGTCGTCGTCGCCGAACTCGCGAAGGCGGGCGCGGCGGAACACCAGAGCGGCGACGGCGTCGGGCCGATGTCTTTTGAGCGGCACGATCAGTGCGCCCTCGCGCACGATGGTCAGATCGACAGGCACGGCCCGCCCGGCGGTTCCGTCGCCCTGATCTTCGTCGCCGCGCGCGGCTTCGGCGAGCGCCGGCAAGGCACGCTGCAGCAACTGGACAGTCTCCTCCGCCCCGCTCACATGCGTGGCGGAGAAGCCGTCCCTGTCGTGGAACGCCTTCACCACGATCACGTCGCGGTCATGCACCGCGTAGGCCGAGATGTCGGCGTCGAGCAGCTCGGCGCCGGATTCGACGACCTCACGCAGCACCGCCGATTCGTCGCGCAGCCGACCGAGCTTGTAGGAGATCTCCTGCAGGGTCTGCAGCTGGCCGGCCAACCGCTCGAGCCGCTCGGCCGACTCGCGTTCGGTGTCATAGAGGTGAGCATTGTCGATGGCGAGCGCCGCGAACTGGCAGATCGCCTCGGCCAGCTCGATCGCCTCGGGCAGGAAGCGGCGGCCGGGCTTGTCGTCGAACAGCTCGACCAGCCCGATGACGCGCTCGTGGACCTTGAGAGGCAGGCCGAGCTGGCTCGTCTTGCGGTTGCCGCGCAGCAGACGCCGCTCACGATCGGTCAGCCTGTCGTCGTCGATACTCTCGATCACGATCGGCCTACCGGTCTCTACCACGGTCTTCGTGGCCGCGAACTCGCTGAGCGGCCACAGCCGGCCGACGACCTCGCCGAAGTCGAACCGGCCGTTGTCGTAGCTGACCAGGGTCCGCACCGAGCCGAGGTCGGGCTCGAACACATGGATGTCGCAGGCACTTACGTCGAGCGCGGTGACGAGGCGCTCGACGACGGCCTCGATCACGGTGCGCGGCTCGAGACTCGCCGCGAAATCGAGGCTCGATTCGACGACCAGGGACAGATCGCGTCGGCGAGCGTCGAGCTGGGCCATCAGGCGAGCGTTCTCCATGGCCACGGCGACGTGGCCGGCGACGCTTTCGGCGAAGCGCATCTGCTCGCGAGAGTACGCTCCGGCCTGCGAGGGGCGGTTGAAGACCATGGCGCCGAGCGGCCTGTCGAACGCGCGGAGCGGCACCGAGAGAACGCGGCGCATGTCGTACTCACGCACGAGGTCCGGCAGGGCAAGGCCGCGTTCGGCGAACCACTCCGGCGCGTCGCTCACCGCCAGGACCTGGTCCTGTTCGAGCGCCTGGCGGACCATCGGCAGCTGCTCGTCGTCGTACCCCATGCCGAAGGCCTCGGCCTTCACGCCGACGCCGGTCGCCAGATGCCAGCCGTCGTTGAGCACGAACCCCATCGCGACGTCGGCGCCGACCTCGTCGGCGACTCGCCGCAGGGCGGCGCCGGCGAGCTCGGTCAGGTCGCGCGACGTCGACGTCTGGCCGACGATGTCGGCTTCGGCCTGGGCGAGACGCGCCCTGTGGATGGCGCGGCTGCCGACCTCGTCGAGCTGCGACCACAGGTCCGACAGGACCACGAGTCCGCCGCTGGCGATGATGATGAAGTACAGATAGAGCAGTTGCTCGGGGCTGTCCCACACGTGCTGGATGACCATCACGAGCGCGACCAGCACACACACCAGCACCGCGGTGAGGGCTGTGCCGGTGCGATGCAGCGTCACCGCGATCAGTGCCAGCGGCAGCAGATAGAAGCCGCCGGCGATCCACTCCGCCGGCGTGAGCAAGTCGAAGACGAGCACGCCGGCGACCATCGCCAGGGCCACCGCGAACACCACGCGACGGTGACCCTGCAGCCACCGGGCGACGCCCAGCAGCCGCGGATAGCGAAGATCGAGAGGTGGAGAGAGAGAAGCCCTGTCAGGCATGAGGCCGCCGCCGGGTCTGAGTGCCTTGGCCGAGCGCCGCGCCTGTCAGCGCATCGCGACGCCCCGGACGTGTCGCAGAGTCAAGCTTACGCCCGTCGTCAACTTCCGGCACGCCGCCGGCGCGGGCCGTGAGGCCTCGCTCGTCCGCTGGCCGGCACGGGCCAGACGCGCCGCGACCTTGGGCGACGCCAGCTCGCGCAGCGCGTCGACGGCCACCCAGCGTGCCGCACGCGTGGCGGCGTCGCCCCCGCGCGGCCCGCCGGCACACGTGTCGGCGGCGGCGCGTATGCGCTCCGCGCACTCGCGCGCCGCGACGTTCAGCGCGACGTTGCGCTTGCCGATGTTACGCAGCGCCCAGTTCACGGCCTTCTTGACGAAGTGGCGCTCGTCGAACGCTTCGCGTTCGACGAGCGCCAGGAGCCGCGCAAAAGCCTCGTCAGGCGCCGCCTTGTCGTGCACCGCAAGCCCCGCCATCATGGCAAAGCCGCCACGCTTGACCCACTCTTCGGGGCGCACCGCCCACTCGGCGGCCTTCGTCCAGGCGAGCGGCGTCTGGTCGAACAGGTCCGTCGTCACCTGGTCGCAGACGTCCCACGAATCGAACTGCGCCGCCCAGCGCTCCATCTGCGCAGCATCGACCGCATCTGGTTCGTCGACGAAGGCCGCCAGAAGACGCGCTTCGTGGATGCCCGTTTCCCACAAGGCCAGCGCCAGCGCGTGGTCGCGCTCCAGCTTCTTGGCCAGCCGCCGCAGCTCGTAGACCGAGACGCCGTAGGCGTTGTCGACGCGAATGCCGTAGCGCGCCATGCCGGCTCGGTTCTGGTCGCTTGCCATAGCGGCGATCTCGCCGACGACGGCCGCGGCGCGGCCGGCGTCGCCGGCGTCGCCGCGGCCGACATCGCCGCCGGTGTCGCCGCCACCCGGCGTCAGGGCAGTCTCCAGGTGGGGTCCGCCTTGTCCCAGGCGCGCAGGGCCTTGAGGGAGGCGGCATGGCGGGCAGCATCGCCAGGCGTCTTCAGCCACGCTGCGAGCGCCCTGCCGAAGGCCGCCGCCCTGTCGGCGAGCCGCTGGGAGTGGTTCGACACCGTGAAGCCGATGGGCCAGTTCTGGATCGCCCGAGCGAGCCTCGCGGCTTTCCGCGCATCGAGCGGTCGCGGCGCCGTTACCTTGGCCGGCAGACCGGCCTCGAGCGCCTTCAGCCGGTCAAGCAGGGCACGGAAGTGGGCGCGTTCGGCGACCGTCGGGGCCTGGCCGACCTGGCCGCCGCCGTTGCCGCCGCTCGAGGACGAGCTCGTCCTTGCCTGGTCCAGCAGCCCCGACACGACGATCGCGACTATCACGCCGATCACAGCCAGCGTCACCACGGCCCGCACGACGCGCCGCAACTTCGTGACGGCCTCGCGGCGCAGGCGGGCGATGTCCTGGTAGGACGCCGGCGAGGCGCTGTCGGCGCGGTCGCCGACACGGAATGCGTCGCCCAGGGACGAGGGCACGCCCCAGTCCGCGGTCCTCGCGCGTGCGGGCCTTCGCGCGGCACGCGCGACTGGCATCGGCGTGGACCAGTCGGAGCTGGTCACCTGGTCGAAGCCGCCGACCGCAGGCGCGCTCCAGCCAGAGACGATCGTCTGATCGAAGCCGGCGGCGGCCGGCACGGTCGCGGCCGCGCCCGCGACGCCGTCGGAGGCGGGCAAGGCCGCCACAGCGTGGCGGCCCGCGGCGAGCGACTGGCTGACGGTCCGAAGTGCGGCGGCGACAGGCTGCGGGGCCATCTCGTCGGGGACGTCGTCCGGGCGCTGGCCGGCCGGCACGACCCAGCCGCCGTCTTTCGGCGGCGACGGCGCGCTGACCGAGCGCGGCGGCGTGGGCGCCGTCGGCGCCCACGCCGCCGCGCCTCCACGATCAGACGCCTCCGCCACCCTCGCCCCCTTCGCCACAGCCGGCTCGGTGGGCCGGTCGCATGGGCTAGTATGACAGCAAAGCGCAGTCCCGCCAGGAGCAGACATGTCGCAGGACCTCACCACAGCACGACCCACCAACGGCCGCCGCGCGTCGTTCGAGGCCAGCGAGACCGGCCGCGTCGAAGCCTTCTCGGACGGCGTGTTCGCGATCGCGGCCACGCTGTTGGTGCTGAACCTGCGGGTGCCGGCGATCCAGTGGGAACGTGCCGGTGGCGGCGCGCTCTGGCAGACCCTGGTCGCCCAGTGGCCGATCTACCTGGCGTTCGTGATCAGCTTCCTGTCGATCCTCATCGTCTGGTCCAACCACCACAACGTGTTCAACATCATCCAGCGCGTCGACCACACGTTCCTTTTGTTGAACGGCCTGCTCCTGCTGGGCATCACGGCCATGCCTTACACGACCACGCTGCTCGCCGACAGCCTGGGCCACCCAGCAGAACGAGTCGGCACGCTCATCTACAGCGGCGTGGCGCTGTTCGTCGCCCTGGCGTTCTTCGGCTTGTGGCTGTACGCGTCGAGTGGCCGCCGCCTGCTGGCGGCGGCCACACCAACGACCACGATCGCCTCGGTGACGCGCCAGGTCGCGGTGGGCCCCACGGCGTTCGCGCTCGCCTTCGCGCTGGCCTTCGCCAGCGCGAAGGCGAGCGTCGCCGTCTTCATTGCCATCGAAGTCTTCTACGCGATCCCGTCGCGAGCCACGCGGACGATCTCGCCGGACTGACGGACCGGCATCGCCGGGGCTCGCCCGCGAGGCGATGCGGCTACGCCTTGCCGAACAGCGCCAGGCCGCTGAGGAACAGCACCACCGCGAGGCAGATGCGCAGCAGCCGGTTCGGCGTGCGGATGGTGAGCTGCGAGCCGATGATGATGCCGGGGATCGAGCCGAGCAGCAGGGCGGCCACCATCCACAGGTCTACGTTGCCGATGCTGTACTGCGCGGTGCTCGTGGCCAGCAGCAGGATCGCGGCGTGGAACACGTCGGTGCCCACCACGCGGCTGGTCACCAGTGGATAGGCCGTGAGCAGGAACAGCCCCAGGAACGTGCCGCTGCCGACGGACGTCAGGCCGACGACGAACCCGGTGCCGGCGCCGAGCATCACGGTGAGGATCTTGCGGCGCAGCGACAGATCGATGTTCTCGCGCCGGTGAGCCGTGTCGACCTTCACGACACGAGCGCGCGACCAGGGTGACGCCGACGATCACGAGTGCGGTGCCGATGATCCGGTACAAGAACGAGTCGAGCCGGCACCGTAGGTGGTCTGCAGGTAGTGGATCAGGCCGACGCCGACCAGCGTGCTCGGCACGCTGCCGAGCGGCCAGCTAGAGCGACGAGCGGCAGGTCGACCGAGCCGAGGCGCCAGTGCCGCCAGGCGCCGAACGTCTTCGTGATGGCTCCGTAGGTGACGTCGGTGCCGATCGCGAGCGTCGGGCTTGAAGCCGAAGAAGAAGATGAGGATCGGGCGTCATGAGCGCGCCGCCGCCCATACCGGTCAGACCGACGAGGAAGCCGATCAGCAGCCCCGTCAACGACAGATACGGGATTGAGGTGAGCGCCGACGGCCGCTGTAGGCGGCCGCCGACCAGCACGAGCCCAGCCGCCGCCCGCCAGCCACCAGCGGTGGCGGCCGCCGAAGCCGACGGCGCGCGGCCGCTAGCGAAAGCGCGGCGGCCGGCGGGGCCGCCGGGGGCGACTACCGTCGCCCCCGCCGCCGTCAGCTCCCGGCCGTCGCGCTCATGCCGGGAGCGGTCGACCTTGAGCGGACGGGTGTGGATGCCGCACTCGCCGCCGCACTTGCTCGTGCCGATCCAGCGGCCGTCGCGCTCGTTGGCGCCGGTCGTGATGTGCGTGCAGGGCTCGCAGCCCAGCGAGCGGTAGCCCTCGCCGTAGAGCGGGTTGACCGGCACCTGGTCGAGGGCGATGTACTGCCAGACCTCGCGCTCGTGCCAGGGCAGGATCGGGTTGAGCTTGAGCAGGCCCTCGTCGCGCTCCTCGAGCTCGAGGTAGTCGGTGCGCGTGCGGCCCTCGGTGCAGCGCAGGCCGGTGACCCAGCAGCTCACGCCCATCTCCTCGATGGCGCGGCGCACCGGCTGGACCTTGAGCAGGTCGCAGCAGCGCGTCGGGATCGGTCGCGTAGAGCTCGTCTGGGATCTCGACGTCGTTCTGCGAAGACGCGCGTCTCGGGGTAGCGGGCCACCGTCTCGGCCATGAACTGCATGGTCGCCGCCGGCTTGAAGCGCGTGGTGACGATGAAGCCGCGGATGTCGGGGCTGACGCGCTTGGCGAGGTCCCAGACCGCGACCGAGTCCTTGCCGAGGCTGTTGGCCACGACCAGGCCGTCGCCGTGCTCGCGGTAGGCGTCGCGAGATCAGGTCGAGCGAGCGCTCCACCTTCTCTTTGAAGTTCAGTTCGTTGACCAGATGGTGGATCTCGTCGGGCGTCGTTGCGACCTTCATGCCTTCTCCTTGCCGAACGGAGCGCCGTCAAGCGCAACGTTCCTCGATTCCTAGTTCGGCGCAGTGTAAAGGCAATGGTCATATATGGCCAATGAGGATTGCTTATAGCTCAACGGCGGGGTCGGTCACTGTCGAATGCTCGACCGGACCGGCGACCGCGGTCCTACGTCGCGGGCTCCACAGCGGCGACACAGACCCGGCCGCGTCCCGTCCTCTTGGCTTCGTACATCGCGGTGTCGGCGGCCGCCATCAGCCCGTCGACGGTCGCCCCATCCCGTGGGTAGAGCGCCACTCCAATGCTTGTGCTGAGGCCCACTTCGCGGCCCCGGATACTGAACTGCAACGAGAGCGACACGGCCAGCAGCCGTTCGGCCGCCTGCAACGCTTCGCTCTCGCTTGCGCCGGGAAGCAGCATCGCGAACTCGTCGCCGCCGAGCCGCGCCAGCGCGCTGTAGCGGCGGGTCTCGCTGCGCAACGCCTCCGCGAATGCGATCAGCATCTCATCGCCGGCGGCGTGGCCGAACACGTCGTTGACGTCCTTGAACTTGTCGAGGTCGAACCACAGCAGCGCGCCCCCGCGACCGAGCCGCTCCTGCTCGAGCAGCTCTCGCGCCAGCTCCTCCTCGAACCGGCGGCGGTTGTTCACACCCGTGAGCGCGTCGGTGGTCGCCATCTCGATAAGCTTGGTCTGCGACCGTTCCAGGGCTCCCAGCATGCCGTTGATGCCGTTGGCGAGCTGAGCGATCTCGTCCCTGCCCCTGACAGTCAGCCGTACCCCGGGCTGCTCCGAAGCCTCGACCTCCTTCACCTGCTTGTTGAGACCGGCCAACCGGGCAAGCACCGAGCGGTCGAGCACCGCGATGAGGGTGAACACGCTGATGACGACGAAGCCGAGGAGTCCGATGATCGCGTAGACGATGACGGTGTGACCCCGCGCCACGATCGACCTTTGGAGGGTGACCTTGACGGCCACTCCCGGCTGTCCCTGGATGTCGTCAAGCACGCCGTAGCCGGCGACCGTGCCGCCATCGAGCGGGCGCACGATGATGGCGTGACTGGTCGGCGCGGCGATCCGGGCGGCGGCGATGTCAGCGGGGATCGGGGCGGCCAGCGAGAACCAGGAGACGTCGGCGCCGGTCGCCTTGGTGAGCCCGCCGACTCTCGACTCCCGCAGCAGGTACCCGACCAGGACGGTGCCCCTGATGGAGCCAGTTGCCTCGTTGTTCGTGATGGGCGACGCGCCCACGATCGCGAGCCCCGACGGCAGCGCGACGAGCCCCGACATCGTCGTGCGCGGGTCACGGAACCGCAGCGCCGCGGGCTGGCCCTGGAGGAACGCTACGAGACCTTCCGACAGCCCCTGCGAGGAACCGGACGTCCGGTCGATCACCTTGACATGGACGACGTGACCGCGAGTGTCGAGGAACACCATGAAGTCGAGCCCGAGGGTGACGAGCTCGCCGTTCTGCAGGTTACGGCGCACATAGTCGGGGCTCCGGTCCACGACGAACCGGAGCGTGTCGTCCCAGTTGCCGTAGCCGGCGGCTGTCGCGGCGAGCGGAGGGCCCTGGCTTGCCACCCAGTTCAGCGACAACCGCACGCTCTTCTCGGTGTCACGCCGCTCGAGCCCTGCGAAGGCAGCGTCGATCTCTCTCCGTGTGCCGACAACGAGGACGAGCGTGAGGACGAGCATGGTGACGCTGACGATGGTCGCCGTCCGCAGGCGGATGCTCAAACGGTCCTCTCCCTGGCTCGGCGGAGATGTCGAGGCACGCGTCACCCACGGGACGCAAAGCCTCCACGACAGGGCATCGGCGGCGAGATCGCCGTTCTTGACGAACGGCGACTGGGATATTCGTTTAGGGTCGGGGCGAAGGGAAGGCGGGGGCGGCGGGAGGCGCATCAGCGCCTCCCGCCGCCCCCGCCCCGTCGTGCGGTCGTGCGGTCGCGGGCCCGCGAGCTATGGGGTCACGGTGACGGCCGAAGCACCCGACCCGCCGATGCGGTCCGTGTAGTTGTATGCCGGGTAGTCACGCCAGGCCCCGAGCGATCCCGAGACCGTGCCGCTCGCGGTCGCTCCCAGGCTGACCGCGCCGGGACCCGAGGCGGTGAGCGTGACCGTCACGTCCTTCGTCTGGCCGGCGCTCATCCCGCCCAGCGGGATGGTGGCACCACCGACCGCGGTGACCCCGGCCGGCAACGAGAGCACGAGAGTGGCGTCCGACGCTGGGAAGGTCGGGAAGCCGCCCGTGCCGAACGGCGCCGGACACGGGTACGTCGCGCTGATCTGCACCTTGAACGGCTTTTGGGCCGCGACCGTCACGGGCGCGGTGATCGTCACCTTCCACGGCGCCACGACAGCTGCACCGTAGTTGTGGCCGGCGATGCCCCAGCCGTCGGTCGGCAGCTTCCACACGGCGAGGAAGTCGGCATAGCTCCACTTCCAGCCGACGAAGTCGCCCTGCCGGTCATAGGCGGCGTTCTGGTTCATCGAGCCCTGGTAGTCGCTGTCCTGCTTGAACTCGCGCGCCCAGGGGTCGTGGATGATGACGACGCCCTCGGCGTCGTCGTAGCCCACGATGAGGCGGTAGTGCGGACCATAGGCATCGGGCAGCCAGTCGGTCAGGCACTGCACCGGATAGCCCTGCGCGACGATCGCCTTGAGCTGGTCGAGCCAGGGGGACGTGGAGGCGAAGTAGAAACCTGCGTAGCCGAGCGGCCGGTCCGGATAGCCCCACCCGTCGGCCGACGGGAACCTGTTGCCCGCAGAGAAGGACAACGCGCTGAACTGACCGGCGCGCGCCACGTCGGGCAACGCCGTCCCGCTCGAGGTGCGAGCCGCATCGTAGACGGCCTTCTGGTCGACGAACGGACCCCAGTAGTTGAGGGTCATCTGCAACGCCGCAGCGCCGCACCCGACGGCCTGGATCTGCTGGTAGTCGGGCACGCCGGTGATGATGTACGAGCTCGGGATGGCCGGCGCAGTGGCCGCCCCGGCCATGGCCGGCAGCGCAAGGGCGCACACGGCGAGTGCGACGACGAGCGCCAGATGAACGACGATCCCGGACCGCTTGCGAACGTTCATGAGTCCCCCTCGGATTGTTGCAGGACGACCCTGGTCGGCGCGGGCGCCCCCTCAACAGATGCTTGAGTCTACAACCACGCCGCGAGTCGGGCGAGGGGGATCAGGCCGGGCGTTGCAGCTTCGTCGCGAGTGATTCGTGCGCGAGGATCACCAGGCGGTGCAGCGCGCGGGTGCAGCCCACGTAGAGCAGCGAGCAGGCGGCCGGCGAGGTGACGTCCTCGATGTCGGTGATCACGACGGCGGGCGCTTCGAGACCCTTGAAGCGATAGATCGAACAGAAGCGGGTCTTGCTGGAATGCAGATCGACCCCGTCGAGGTCTGAGGGGATGCAGGCGGCGGGCCAGTCGCCGTCGCCCGCCACCTCGGGCGTGGCCACGATCCGCGCCTCTTTGAGGAGCGGCTCGACGCGGTCGCGCCAGCGTTCAACGCTGCCCAGCGTCGACGCGCACGAGTGCTCGTCGCCGAGCGGGCTCAGGATCGTCGTGTTCGGACCCTTGAAGCCCTCGGTGTAGAGCTCCTCGAGGACGTCGAGCAGCAACTTCTGCTGGCCGGCAGCGTCGTGCCAGTAGCGGATCTCGGGTTCGAGTTCGTCGTCGGGGCGTCGCACCCGGCTGTAGCCGGGCACGACGCCCCCGCACGCGCAGGCCAGCTTCGCCACGCGCGGTGTGTTGCGGCAGTTCACGCGCAGGTCGTAACGGAACGCGCCGCTCAACAGGCCGCCGGGCTTGATCACGTCGTCGAGCCCGAGCGCCGCGGCGTCGTAGATGCGCTGGTAGCTGAAGTCGCCGAAGAAGCGGTAGATGCCGCCGGCCAGCCCGCCGGCCAGGCTCATGTCGAGGAAGTCGAGGTAACTCGGGCGCAGGATGTCCTGGGCCTCGTCGAGCACGATCTCGTCGTAGACCTCGCGGCTGTGCCCGCCGTCCTTGCCGGCCCGCTCGACGCGCTCGAGCAGCGCCTCGGAGGCGACGTCGGGCAGCTCGTCCTGCCAGAACGCCTGGCTGCAGACCTGAGCGGGCGTGGGCGTCACACCCGCCAGCAGGCGCATGTGCTCGTGCAGCGTGCGGGCCACCACTCCCGGGCCCTTGCCCGATGCACTCGCGCTCGCTCGCGGGCGCAGTTCGAGGGTCTCGTCCTGGAGCCAGCGGCCCAGCGGCCGGTTGAAGCAGAGCAGCAGGACGCGGCGGCCCGCCGCGGCCCCGCGGCGGGCCGCCTCGATCGCCAGCAACGTCTTGCCGGTGCCCGCCGGTCCATCGAAGACGATGCGCGGATTGGCGTCGATCGCGTCGAGCGCCTCGAACTGCTCCTCGGTGTAGCGGCGCACGTCGTCGTCGACGCGCCGCGTACGCGACTTGGGGCTCTCGAAGAACTCGAAGTCGCCGCGCAGGGCCTTGACGAGCTCGTCGGTCTGGGCCGGGGTCGGTTCGTGCCTGTCGGGGTGGAACCAGGGCTCGCCTTTGGCCATCAGCAGCCTGCGCGCCTGCTCGAGCACGTTCGCGCAGAGCTGGGCGAGCGGCCGGCCGCGCATCGCGCGACGGTCGATCACCTGCCACGGGTGCCATTCCTCCGATTCCTCGGCGAAGTCGATGAACGGGAAGCAGACCGCCGACCAGAACGGCACCCTGGCGAGATCATGGTGCTGATGGACGAGCCGGTCGCGCAGGCTGTGCATCGCCTCGGAAGCCTGCCTGAAGGGCCCGCGCCCCTCGGGGTGGCGGATCGTTACCGTAGAACCACAGGCCGTCGTGGCGGCGCAGATGGTGGGTGCCCTTGACCTCGAGCACGAGCACGCCCTTGCCCGGGATGATGATCAGGAAGTCGATCTCGCCCTCGAGCCGCCGGCGGTGGTTGGCGAGGTCGAGCGAGTGCAGAACGACCCAGTCGTCGGCGCCTTTGGCGAGGGCGAGCGCGTCGAAGACGACGCGCTCGCCCTCGCTCGGCGTGTCCTCGGCGATAGTCGGCGGGATCAGGCGGGGCATGTGGTCAAGCATACGCGGGCCCGCTTCGGGCCGCGAGCCGCCTCGAGGCGTAGAGCAGCTCCCAGGTGCCGGTCCCGTGACGCGTTGGTGCGCCCCGGCGGCCCCGAGTAACATAGAAACGAGTTGGAAGCGTAAAGCGACAGGAGGGGACAGACCGTGCTGATCGACACAGAGCCCGTGATCCGCCGCACCGAGGACTATCCGGCGACGCTCAATGGCCGGCTCACGACCGTGGGCGAAGCGACCATCCCCGTGACCGACGACGGCCTGCTGCGCGGCGACGGCATCTTCGAGTACGTGCGCGTCTACCTTGGCCGCCCGCTCACGCTGGCCGAGCATCTCGAGCGGCTCGAGCGCTCGTGCGCGACGCTGCGGCTGCCTTGCGACCCCCAGGACGTCGCCGACGACATCGCGGCGATCGTGGCCGCGCTCGGCCCCGAGAGCTGCGACATCCGCGTGGTGCTGACCCGGACCGGCCGGCGCATCGCGTTCGCCGAGCCTATCCCGCCGGTGCTCGACAGCCTGCGCCTCGCGCTGATCGTCGACACGCCGCGGACCGTGCTGTCCGGCGCCAAGACGCTTTCGTATGCCGGCAACATGCTGGCCAAGCGCATCGCCATGGAGCGCGGCTACGACGAGGCCCTGCTCGTCACTCCGCAGGGACGAGTCCTTGAGCTGCAGAACGCCGCGTTCTTCTACGTGGCGCCCGACGGCGTGCTCTGCACGCCGCCGCTCACGGCCGATATCCTCGACTCGATCACGCGCCGCATGATGCTCAAGCGGCTCGACGTCGAGGAACGGGACTGCACCGTCGACGAGGTCCTCAAGAGCCGCGAGGCATTCGCCGCCGGCGCAGGACGCGAGATCCAGCCGGTCGGCCAGATCGAGACCGCCGTCTTCGCCGGGACGCCGGGGCCGCTGACGCGAGCCGCCATCGACGCCTACTGGGACGAGGTCGAAGAGACGACCGGCGTCGAGCGCGCGGCGGTCCTGGGAACGCGACACTGGGGCAGCTGAATCAGAGCCGGACCCGCCTCTGCTGCTACTCCACCTCGCCCGCGAACTCCTCGAACGCCGCCATGTAGTCGTCGACGTCGGCCTCGGTGGCCGCGACCGAGAGGGCAGGGCCGGCCGTGCTGATCGCCTCCCAGATGCCACGATTGGCGAGGTAGAGGCGCAGCAGGGCGTTGAGCTCGGGCTGCTCGTCGGCGTCGGCCTCGGCCGCGTTGCGGGCGAGGCGGCCGCTGAAGCTCAAGCCCGAGCGCGCGTACAGACGCTGGACCTTCCAGGGCAATGAGGCGCGCGTGACGACGGCCTCGAGGCCGTCGGCCAGGCGCGCGCCGAGCGCCGTCGTATGCGCGTAGGCCTCGGGCGTGAGGACCTCGCGTCAGCGCCGCCCGCGCGGCGGCCATGCTCAGCGCATTGGCGAACAGCGTGCCGCCGGTGGCCAGCTCGCCCGGCACGCCGGCCAGGCTCCGGCCGCGCTCGAAGGCGGCGGCCAGCTCGGCGCTCATGCCGTAGGCGCCGAACGGCAGGCCGCCGCCGATCGCCTTGCCGACCACGACGACGTCGGGCTCGAGCGACCACTCCCGCGTCAGCCCGCCCGGTCCGCAGATCAGCGTGTGGGTCTCGTCGAGCACGAGCAGTGTGCCGTGCTCGCGTGTCAGGCGACGCAGCCTCTCGTGGAAGCCGGGCTCGGGCAGCACGACGCCCTCGTTGGTCAGCGCCGGTTCGGTGAGGACGCAGGCGTGCTCCTCGCGGCGTGAGCGCCCGCTCGAGCGCATCGAGGTCGTTGAACTGGACCACGTCGAGGTCGCGCGCCGCGTCCGGCGGCAGCCCCAGGTACGACAGGCGGCCCTCGCCGGCGAAGGCGGCCAGCAGCTCGTCGCCGTGGCCGCCGTAGTTGCCGGTGAAGCTCAGCACCCTGCTGCGACCGGTCGCGTGCCGCGCCAGGCGCAGCGCCTCGGTGTTGGCCTGCGAGGCCGACAGCGTGAACTGCCAGGCCGGCAGTCCCCAGCGCCGGGCGAGCTCTTCGGCGACCGCGATCGCGTCCTCGGTCGGCAGCATGAACTGCGGAGCCGGTCGCCACGCGCCGTTGCACGGCGCGCACGACCGGCTCGGGGTCGATGCCGCAGAAGGTGCTCTTGTCGCCGATGTTGGTGTCGAGGAAGCGGCGCCCATCGACGCAGTCGAAGTGGGCGCCGTGAGCCGCCGCTCACCCAGACCGGCGGGTGGGCGAAGTAGCTCTCCATCCAGCTCATCGGCACGCCACGCGGCATGCTGCGCCGCGCCCGTTCGCGCAGCGCATAGCAGCGCGGATGCTCGCGCTCGTAGCACTCGAGCTCGCGCTCCCACAGCTCCGCGACCCGCCGCGGATCGACTCCCGCCCGCTCGTCCATGGCGCGATGATAGCAGCGCTCTCGTCAGCCCACCTTGGCGGCCAACGTCAACAGTCCGAATCGAACGTCATCCTGCCGGCGAGCAGTCGCGGACCTAAAGTGACAGAGGATGGTCTTCAGCTCTCATTCGCATGCTCCGGCCGCGAACGGACTGCCGGGCGGCCGCATCCGCCGCGTCGTCTTCGACGCGGCGGATGCGGCCGCCCTCATGGCCTCGCTGAAGGCCCGCTTCCCGGGTGTCGACTTCGAGGAGCGCAGGTCGTGGACTGACGATCCGGGTGAGTGGTCCGGAGGGCCGGTCGGCGTGTGGTACTCGCCGACCGGCCTCGACGCCTTCCTCGCTCAGAGCGGGGTGGTGCTGCTACGGTTCGTCCACCCGTTGGTCGCCCGACGGAGTCCCTGCGTCGTCGGCTTCCCCTTCTCTGCGTCCGTCTTCGACCGCCCTTCGCTGGGCGTGCGAGACATCGACAGGCTCGACGTCGAGGACATCGGGAGTCTGCTCCGAGACGGCGCCGTGGCGACCGGCTGTGCGACCCTGGACGGGCTCGATCGGCGCCCCGACGCGAGACGCGGTCGGCCCAGGGCGACCGCCTCCCCGATCGAGCGCGAGACCCTCGACAAGAGTCAGGAACTGGCGGTGACGCACGGCAGGGGACCCGCTCGCGTCCTCGCGCCGGCAGGCTCGGGCAAGACCAAGACACTCGTCAATCGCGCCGTCGAGCTGGTGCGTCGCGGGGTGGGTCCGGGGGCCATCCTGATGCTCGCCTTCAATACGAAGGCGGCCGACCAGCTCGTCGAGCGTCTCGCCGCCCTGGGCCTGGCGACCACGAGGGAGATCATGACGGGCGACGCGGCCATCCACTGCGCCACCTTCAACGCGTTCGGCTATCGCTATCAGCGAGAGATCATGAGAACGCGCCTGGGCACGGAGGCCGACACCGGCACGATGCGCAGGCTGATGGAGTCGGCGCTCAAGGACGCATCGTCGTCGATCGACGCGCTCACGGACGCATCGTCGACGCATGTCATCGGGGCCGCGCCCGACACTCGCCGCCTGGACAAGTTCCTCAAGGCCCTGGCCCGTGTGCGGGCGGGGCTCGAGCCGCCGGCCTCTATCTCCGTCGAGATCGAGTCTCTCACCGACGACGAGCCCGCCCCGATCGTGCCGTTCGCGCCCGTATGCCGGGCCTACGAGCGCCGCCAGGCGCGGGCGCGGCAGATGTCGTTCGACGACCAGATCTACTTCGCCGTCCGCGACATGCTGGCCGACCCGCGGCACCGCGACCTGATCCAGCGCCGCTACGAGCACGTGCTCGTCGACGAGTACCAGGACCTGAACGGCGCACAGCTCGCGCTGATCGACATTCTGTCGCGGCCTCGGCGCGACCTGTTCGTGGCGGGAGACGACGACCAGCTCATCTACGGCTGGCGGTTCGCCAAGCTCGACAGCATCCTGACCTTCCACGACTCCATGCCGCCCAGACCGTGGTCCGCCACCTACACGTTGACCACCAACTACCGCTGCTCGAGGTCGATCGTGCGCGCCTCGCGCCGACTCATCGAGAACAACACGATGCGCGAGCCCAAGGACTTCAGGCCGCCCCCCGAAGCCGCCGAGGGGTCGGTGCGCCTCTTCGCACACGCGGACTGGATGGTGCGCGGCAGGACCGCGGCCGAGTTCCTGCGGCAGGAGCAGGAGCGGCTGGGCTGCGAGTGGCGAAGGCTGGCGGTGCTGTGTCGGTATCAGTCCCAACTCGCGTTCGTCGCGATGGCCCTCGACGAAGCGGGGATCCCGCGAACGCCCGATTGCGTCGACGCTGCAGGCGAAGAGCTGGACAGTGAGAACGACGAGGCCGACGGGGTCGTCATCGCGACCATCCACGCCGCCAAAGGTCGCGAGTACGACTCAGTCGTGATCCCCGACTACGCCAGCGACCTGGGGCGGCTACGCCCGTCCCAGATCGAGGAGGAGCGGCGCGTGATGTACGTCGGCGTCACACGAGCGCGCGACTCCCTGCTCCTCACCCTCGATCCAACGGGCGAGGTCCACCCGTTCCTGCGCGAGCTGTCACGTCCGCCCCAGGGCGGCGAGTACGCAGTGCTGGCGCACGAGCTCGAGGCCCTCCGGGCACAGGAGGCGGCGACCGCCGCGCGACTGGTGCGACACGGGCAGGACCTCGAGGCCCTGCGGACCCGAAGAGCGGCGACGATCTGGCGCGGGGAGCTGGCGAGCGCCGGCGACAGGGCAGCCATGGATCGGGAGGTGACCCGGCTCGAGAGCCGACTCGAGGCCGGAGGACTCTCCGGCCTCATCCTCCTGCTGCCCGGCGTCCGCTCACGTCTGCGGCGCGAACTCGAGGCAGCACGCGCGACATGGTCTCGGGTCCGCGAACTCGACGGACTCCTCGCGCTGTTCGAGACACAGCCGGAGAGCCTTGCGCGAGTGCTCGAGGAGAAGGTCGAAGACCTGCAGCGCGAGCTCACCGACAATCGTGCGTCCCAAGCCGGCGTCGTCCGCCGTCGCGCAGAGATCGAGCTTCTGTTCCCCGACTTCTCCTGAGGGCAGCGCGGCGTCGCCCCGAGCCGCCGCGACCAGGACCGGTCATGTGAGTTCTATCGGGGGTAGACCGGTCGACCGGGCTGCCACGCTGACCTGGTCCGCGGCAGCCCCCTCCTCCCTAGTGGCTCTTGTAGATGTCGGCCATTCAGCCGTGGTCAGCTCGCGACCGGCTCCTGCGGCTCCTGGACTTGCGCCCCCACCACGAAGTACGAAAGTCCCTCGGGGCCGGCGATCACCTGGCGAAAGGCGCCCGGCCCGATCAGGACATAGCAGCCGGGCGCGAAGTCGACCTGCTCGCCCTCGATCACGATCCGGCCCGCGCCGCTGAGCGCCACGTAGATCTCCTCCTGGCCCGTCCTGAGCTCGGCATGCCCGTGGCCCTCGAGCCCGGGGACCGAGTCGAACTGGTTGGCCCGGATCGCCTGCGCGCCGAGCGTCGTTGCGACCGCCTTGCGGCGTCCCTCGTGATCCTTGACGTCCATCACCGTGTAGTCCACGTGAAGCCTCCGTTCGTCCGTGTCGTTCCCTGCCATCAGCGATACCCGCTCCGGGCTTGGTAGACTCCAGACCATGCGGAGCAACCGCCTCGAGGCCTTCAGCGATGGCGTCATCGCCATCCTCATCACCATCATGGTGCTCGAGCTGCGCGTGCCGCTCGGGGCGCACTGGACCGACCTGTGGACGCAGCGCTGGGTGTTCCTGGTCTATGTCCTGAGCTTCGCCAACCTCGCCATCTACTGGAACAACCACCACCACATGCTCTACGTGACGGAGCGCATCACGGGCGGCGTGCTGTGGGCCAACATTCATCTGCTGTTCTGGTTGTCGCTGTTCCCCTTCGCGACGGGCTGGATGGGCGAGAACCACTTCGCCAAGGATCCGACGGTGTTCTACGGCGTCGTGCTCATCGGAGCGGCCATCGCCTACTACGTCCTGCAGACCGTGATCATCAGGCAGTCAGGGGCGCCGACTCGATGCTGGCCCGGGCGGTCGGCCGCGACGTCAAGGGCAAGATCTCACCGCTGATCTACGTGGTCGCGATCGGGGCCGCCTTCGTCGAGCCGTGGATCTCCTACGCCCTGTACGTGCTGGTGGCGGCGATCTGGCTGGTGCCCGACCGGCGCATCGAGCAGACGCTGGCGGCGGGCGGCGCCGGCGAGGAGGAGGGCTCCGAGTGACCGCTCCCCACCTCGACATCTGGTTCGGCGACAACCTCGAGGTGCTGCGCGGGTCTCGGCGACGGCTTGGCCGACCTCATCTACATCGACCCGCCGTTCAACACGGGCAAGGAGCAGTCGCTCACGAGTCTGAAGACGGTCGGCGCCGAAGGGGACGGCGGCGACCGCACAGGCTTCGGCGGTCGCCGCTACACGACCGAGCGGCTGGGCTCGCAAAGTTACCTCGACGTCCACGACGACTACCTGGCGTTCCTCGAGCCGCGGCTGCTCGAGGCGCGACCGGGTGCTGTCGACGCGGGGCTCGTTCTTCTTCCACATCGACTATCGCGAGGCGCACTACTGCAAGGTCCTGCTCGACACGGTCTTCGGTCGCGAGTGCTTCCTCAACGAGATCATCTGGGCCTACGACTACGGCGCCCGCACGCGGCGCCGCTGGCCGGCCAAGCACGACACCATCCTCTGGTACGTGACCGACCCCGGCGAGCTACACCTTCGACTACGAGGCGATCGACCGGATCCCCTATCTGGCTCCCGGGCTGGTCACACCGGAGAAGGCGGCGCGCGGCAAGACCCCCACCGACGTCTGGTGGCACACGATCGTGCCGACCAGCGGCAAGGAACGCACCGGCTACCCCACCCAGAAGCCGCTCGGCATCCTGCGGCGCATCGTCGCGGTGCACTCACGGCCCGGCGACCTGGTGCTCGACTTCTTCGCCGGCAGCGGCACGACCGGCGAGGCGGCACTGGCGGCCGGACGCAGCGCACTGCTCGTCGACGACAACCCAGCGGCGCTCGCGGTCATGGCCGCGCGACTCGCGCCGTGGGGGCCGGTGTTCCATGACTGGGCACCGGAGCCGTCCGCGCCGTAGAATCAGGGTGCCACGGGGTCAACCAGGGAGGGTCGTTCATGGCTGCTCACCGCCTCAGGTGCTTCGGCGCCGGCCTCGTCATCGCCGTTGCGCTGCTGCTCGCCGTCGCCGCGCCGACCGTCGCCGCGCCCGGCTTCGGCATTCCCCATCTGCTCTGGACCGATATCTACGGCCCGACCGTCAACCAGGACCAGTGGCACGACATCGCCATCGGTCCTGGGCACACCGTCTACGTGTGCGGCGTGCAAGGCATGACGCAGGGACCGGGATGGCGTTTCATCGCCGCCCGCTATCCCGCGAACGCCACCGGCACCGCGCACGATCCGATCTGGCGCGTCAGCTGGGCGCCGGCCGGCGCCGACGCGAACGCCGAGGCACTGGCGCTCGCACCGAACGGCGACATGGTCGTGTGCGGTTGGAGCAGCGTGCCCACACGCGGCTTCGCCGTCGTGCGGTTCGCCGCCAAGGACGGTCATGTGGCTCTGGCAGAGGAACGTCCCGGCGGTGGGCTCGACGAGCGCCGCCGACGTCGCGGTCGACGCCAAAGGCGACATCTACGTGACCGGCGACATGCAAGGCGGCATGAGCACCGGTCGACGCCATCGTCACCCGCAAGTTCACGCCGGGCGGCCATGTGCTCTGGGAGAGCCTCTACAGCGGGCCCACCCTGCAAAGCAGAGCGACGGCGCTCACGCTTGACGGCGCCGGCAGCTGCTACGTCATCGGCACGACGGTGCCCAAGAACGGCAAGAACGACTGGGTGACGATGAGGCTCTCGGCCGCCGCCGGCAAACGACTGTGGGCGCACCGCGTCGACGGCTCGGACCATCTCTACGACGAACCGTCGCAGCTCGTCTGGTCGCCCGCCGCGAAGGCCCTGTATGTGGCGGGCAGCGTCGACTTCATCTCAGCCGCGGGTTCGGATGCCGCGCTGGCGCGCTACGACGCCGCCGGACACCGGGCGTGGCTGAAGACGTTCGCCAAGGCCGACACCAACGACGACGTGAACGCCATGTGCCTCGACAGCAGCGGCTCCAGGCTCCTGCTCGCCGGTCAGCGGATCGGGACGGCGAGCAACTCGCCGCCGAAGTCGTGGCTGGCCCGGATCGGAGCGGGTGGCAGGGTCTCCTGGCAGCAGACCAAGCCTTCGTCGGGCAACCCGCTCGGCAGCCGCGCCTATTGGGGAGTGGTCGCCGGGCCGTCGGGCAGCATGTACCTGGCCGGCTACGAGGAGCCGTCGGACACCGATGCCGACCTCTTGCTCGAGAAGCGCAGCGGCGGCGGAACGCTGGCCTGGCAAGCCGACTTCGGCTGGCAGGATGGCGGTGACGACTACGGCGGACCGCTGGCGCTCGACCCGGGGCGCGGCGTGTACGTCTGCGGTCAGATATGGAGAGTGGTGACCGGCTACGACGCGATGGTGCAGAAGTACAAGCCGTGAGGTAAGGGGGCGGCGCCGTGAGGCGCCGCCCCGCTTAACGAAGGGCGGGGCGGGCCGGCATCAGCCGGCCCGCCCCCGCCCCGTCACGGTCCGAGTCTCCGGTGACCCGTCGCCGCCTAGTTCACCTTGACAGTGCGCGTGGGCGAGATGCCCTTCTTGAGGTGGTTGTCGCCCAGGTAGATCGTGCGGAACTTGTAGGTGCCCTTGACCGTCGGCGCCTTCCACGACGCCGAGTAGGCCGCTGAACTCAGCGTCGCCGTCTTGAAGGTCTTCCAGGCGGCGGTGCCCTTGCGCTTCTGCAGCTTCACGCTCGTCCAGGTCGGGCTGGTCGCGACGGTGCCGCTCAGCTTGACGGACTTGCCGGGGTGGATGGTGGCCACCGACGCTTTCAGCGTCACCGTGGCCGCGGTGCTCGGCGAGTGGCAGCTGCACGGTTGACCCTCGCTCGGATGGGCGACGGCGCTGCCGGCCGACACGACGGCGATCGCGGCGAAGGCGAGCACAAGGACGACTGGGATTGCGATGGCGAGCCGACGACGTCTGATGCGTCCTCGGATCGCCCCGCCGCTTGCGGGTCTGCTCATGTCTGCTCCTGGTGTGTCAGGGACCGACTCAGGTGGCCGGCCGGTTGCGACCTGCGCTGTTCGGGCGCGGTATGCAGGTCCGGTCGATGGTCCCTCGGCACCACCCTCCACCCTCCGGAGTCGCAACTTGTCGCTGCAGCGGCAGAGGCGCGGCACGAGTAAGCACAGTCTAGATAGTGCAAACGGTCGTGGCAACCGTGCACGCGGCGTTCAGACGCGGGCGGCCGCCGCCATCACCTGGTCGCCGCCGGCCGCCTTGGCCCCCGAAAGGGCGGACGTCGCCGCTGCCAGCAGACCCTCGGCGGTGTCGGCCGCGCCGGGAAAGGCGGCGACGCCGACGCTGACCGTCACGGTCCCGACGGCGTCGCCGCCGGCCGAGCTGAAGCTGGCGGCGGCCACCTTGCGGCGCACGCGTTCGGCCACCTCGAGCGTGGCCGACGGCGTGTCGGGCAGGATCACCGCGAACTCGCCGCCGCCGGAACGGCAGGCGAGATCGACGTCGTGGCGCAGGTCCGACGCGAGGATGCGGGCGACGAGACGCAGCACTTCGTCGCCCGCCGCGCGACCGTAGGCATCGTTGAAGAGCCCGAAGCGGTCGATGTCGACCAGCAGCAGGCACAGGGCGCGACCGTAGCGGCGGCCACGGGCGAGCTCGGCCCCCAGGCGATCCAGCAGCGTGCGCCTGTCGGGTAGACCGGTCAGACCGTCGCGGATGACCCGCTCAGTGACCCGGCGTTCGAGCCGCGCCGCACGGATGGCGGTGGCGGCGACCGCCGCGAAGGCCAGGACGAGCTCCCTTTCTTCGTCGTCGAGATGCAGCGACGGCCCTGGCCCTCCGATCGACAGGAGGCCCAGGACCTCGTCGCCGAACAGTAGGCCTGCCTCAACGACGCTGCGAGAACCTCCAGTCACCATCTGCCGGTGTGGGTCGGGGTCTGTCTCGCTCAATCTCGCGTCGTCGGGGTGGTAGGCGACGAGACGACCGCGTTCAAAGGCACGCTTGAACGCGGCGTGTTCAGCCAGCGGGTAGACCGTGCCCACGAAGGCCGCCGCGGCACCGGGATCGCCCGGCACGAACGACCACACGGCCATGAGCTCGTCCGCGACGTGGTCGTACTCGTAGATGTCCGACGAGACCCCGCCGAAGGCGAGGTCGAGCCCTCTGCAGACGAGGCCGAGGACGTCGCTAGGGTCCCCGCCGGCGCTCAACCCGATGCAGGCGTCTTGCAGAACCTTGAACCGCCGGTCCTCCGGCGTCTCACGAACTCCGCGCTCGCCGGCGCTCATACCCACGCCCGCGCCGTCCCCACGCGGTTCTTGCCCTGCAGCCGGGCATCGGCCAGGGCGCTGTCGGCGAGGGCGATCATGCCGTCACTGTCGGCGGCGTGGTCCGGGTAGGCGGCGATACCGACGGTGATAGTGACAAGACCCGCCCGTAGCGGCCCGACCTCGAGCTTCTCGATCGCCGCCCGTAGCTTCTCGGCGATCGCCGCGGCGGCCTCGCCGTTGCCGACCTCCAGCGCGATGCCCGGGAGGATCACGGCGAACTCCTCGCCGCCGTAGCGGCACGCGATGTCGACGTCGTCGCGAGCCTGGGTCGCCAGGGTCTCGCCGACCGCGCGCAGGATCGCGTCGCTGGTCTCGTGGCCGTGGCGGTCTCGCAGCCACTGGAAGTCGTCGATGGCGATCAACAGCAGCGAGAGCGGCGCGCGCTGCGCGCGCGCCGCTCTCAGCTCGGCACGTAGTCGCTCGTAGAAGAAGCGGTGGTTGTAGAGACCGGTCAGATCGTCGGTGACGGCCAGGCGCTGGACGCGCCGGTAGAGACGGGCGTTCTCAATCGCGGCCGCGGTCTGATTGACCACGGTCTGCACGAACTCGACAACGTCGTGTTCGAGCCGGCGGCCCGCCGGCCCGACGATGTCGAGATACCCGCTCTCGTCGTCGGCGAAGACGAGCGGCACGACCAGCCGGGGGCGCTGCCCCTCCCCGTTCTGCGCGAGGCGGCGCTCTGCGAGCGCCTCCTCGATCAGCGGGTCGCCGGGCGCGGAGGGGGCGGCACGACCGTTCAGCTTCTCGCCCGCACGTTTGGGCACTGTCGCGGCGATCGCCCAGCCCTCACCGAGCAGGTCGGCGATCTGCTCCTCCATGCCGGCGACGGTCGAGTCCTCGTCGAGCACGGTGGTGAGGACTCGGCTCGACTCGAGCAGGGCGAGCAGACGGCGGTTCTGCTCCTCGAGCCGACGGTAGAGGCGCGCGCTGTTGAACGCCAGCGCCGCCTGCTCGCCGAGCGCCTGGAAGAGTTCGCACTCCTCGTCCGTGAAGTGACGATCGTGTTCGTGCTCGAGCAGCACCATCAGGCCCAGCGGTGTGCCCTCGAACATCAGCGCGACGCTGAGGCAGGACTTCTCGCCCCATGACTCCATGTCCGCCCGGACGGCGTCGCTCAAGGCGGGATCCGAGACGCACTCCCGCAAGACGCCGCCGGTCTTGAGCAAGGCACGATCGGCGACGTCGTCAGCCAGCGGATAGTGAGCGCCGAGGTGCTCCTCGAAGCCGTCCCACGCCTCGGGCGGATAGAACGAGCGGTAGGCGATCGCGTCCTCGTCGGGGAGATACTCGTAGATCACGCATTGTTCCGCGTCCAGCGCCGTGGCGGCCTTCTCGGCGACCGTCGTGAGAACCTCTTCGAGAACCACGCTCGACGTGATGGCTCGGGTGGATTCAACGAGCGACGCGAGCCGCCGGCTTTGTTCCTCGCGCTGACGGTAGCTCTGGGCTTTGTGGATGGCGATCGCCGCCTGCGTGGCGAGCTCACCGAACAGCTCCGCATCGGCTTTGGTGAACCGCCGCGCCGGATCGGTCTCGGCGAGGCCAAGGATGCCGATCACTTCGCCGCCATAGACCAGCCGCACGCTCATCGTCGCGGAGTAGTGCCACTCGTCCATCAGTGTCCGGCGATGCTCATCGAGGCCCGGGTCGCCCCGCGAGGAAACGATCACCTCGTCGCTTTCGATGACGCGTCGTCGATCGGGCCGGTCGGCCAGGTCGACGACCGAACCGGTGTCCGCCATGTCGGCGTCGTCGAGCCCGTCCCGGCACCACTGCGCCAGCAGGGTGAGGTGGTCGTCGGACTGCGAGAGTCCGTGGATGGACGTGCGCCACGTGCGCATCGCTTCGCCGACCGACCTCACGACCTCGGTGAGCACCTCTTCGAGCTCGATGCCGGACGTAATCGCCTTGCTGGCGTTCACGAGCGAATCGAGCCAACGCCGCTGCCGGTCGAGCTCCTCGTACAAGCGGGCGTTGTGGATGGCGATCGAGGCCTGCTCGCCCAACCCGGTGACCGACTCGACCTCGTCGCTCGCGAAGTGGCGTTCCTGATCGCACTCGACGAGCACCATGAGCCCCAGTCGTGTTTCTTTGAACGCGAGCGGAACGGTGAGCCAGGTCTTCTCGCCGGCGTGCCGCATGCGTTCGCGGACGACTTCCGCCAGGGCGGGGTCGGAGACTCGCTGCTCGACGACCTCGTCCTGGTGGAGTAGCTCGCGATCGACCGGGTTGTCGTCGAGTGAGTAGTCCAGCGCGCCATTCAACGCCAGCGTGGCGGCCGCCTCGGGCGGATACACCGACCTGCCTGCCATGCTGTCGTCGTCTGGAACATATTCGTAGATGACGCAGATCTGGGCGCCGATGGCTTCGGCGGCGCGCTGCGCGACGATGGCGAGCACGTCGTCGAGCACGATGGTCGACGTTATCGCGCGGCTGGCGTCGAGAAGCGACGCCAGCCGCCGGCTCTGTTCCTCCTGACGCCGATGCTGCTGAGCGTTGTGGATCGCCGTCGCGGCGATGTGGCTGAGCTCGCCGAAGAGCGCCTTCTCGGCCGCGCTGAAGACCCGAGCCCGCCGCGTCTCTGCGACGCTCAGCACACCCAGCACGTCGTTGCCGTTGACGAGCGGCGCTTCGAGACAGGCGGTGTAGCCGTATGTGTCCCAGATCGCTCGTTCCTCGGCAGGCATCGCGTCGATGTTCGTCTCGCGAATACTGCGAGAGTCGAGTGATGCGCGCCAATCGGGCCGGTCCGCAAGCGAGATGACGGTGCCGATCGCGGCGAGGTCGTCCTTGGTCGCTCCGTCGAGCGACCAGTAGCCCTCGAGCGTCAGGATGTCGCGGTCGCGATGGTAAGCGTGGATGTCGACCGACGTGACCTTCAGCGCCTCGCCCGTCACGCGGGCCACGTTGGCCAACACCTCCTCGAGCACGACCGTCGACGTGATGGCCCGCGTCGAGTCGAGCAGGACATCGAGGCGCCGGCGCTGGCTGTCGATTGCTTCGTAGAGCCGCGCATTGTTGATCGCGATCGCCGCCTGCTCGCCAAGGCCCTTGGCGTAGCGTCGTTCTTCGTCGCTGAAACGCCGCTCGCGGCCGGTCTCGTAGAGGCACAGGGCCCCCAGCGGCTCGCCCTCGAACCTCAGGGGGACGCGCAGACAAGTCTTGACGTGCCACTCTTCCAGATCGGCGCGCCGATCGGCGACGAGACCGGCGTCGCTCATGCGATCCTCGACGACCTCGTCGCTGAACAGGACGGCGCGCTGCGACGGCCGAGGCGCGAGGTCATAAGAGGTGCCTAGGACGACCGGCGTCGTGGGCGATGACGTGCGTTCGTGGATCGCCCGGCAGACCTGCGCGTCGATCGTCTCGTCGTAGACATAGGCGATGCCGTAGCCTGCCCGCAGGGTCTCGGTGGCCTCCCGGGTGAGGCGCGCCAGCACCTCGTCGACCTCGACTGCCGAGGTCACGGCGCGCCCGGACTCGAGCAGCGACGCGAGGTAACGCGCCTGCTCTTCGGTACGACGGTGCAGCCGGGCGTTGTGCAGCGCCACGGCCGCCGGTCGCGAGAGGGCAACAAGGAGGGCGTGCTCGTCGGCGGTGAAATGGCGCGGCCAGCGCGTCTCGATCAGTGTCAGACAGCCGATGACCGCGTCGCTGTAGACGAGTGGCACGTTGAGGCACGACTGTTCGCCCCACTCGACCATGATCGCGACCTCTTCCGCGGGCTGGTCTGGGTCGTCCACGTGCTGCTCGATGACCTCGCGCCGCTCGACGATGGGGCGCAGACTGGGACGATCGTTGAGGCTGATGACCTTCCCCACCCAGTCTCGGTCGGCGTCACTGAGCTCGATCGCCCAAACGGCAGTGTCGGTGATCGTGTCGGCGTCAGCGTCGTACTCATACAGGTCGCACTCCCAAACATCGAGAGCGCGCGCGACCCGCTCGGCGATCGCCGGCAGGACTTCTTCGAGGTCGAGGACCGACGTCAGCGCCGAACCGACCTCGGCGACCAGCGCATCGTGGTCGGGCCGGCGGGCAGAAGCCAGGCTGTCGCCGCCGGACGGCTCGGCTGCTGGTGCAGAGGCGCGGCGCCGGGGTTGGCCCCGCCCTTCGTCGGTCTGCGATCGCCGCTTCGATGTCACGTGCGCTCCCGTGGCCTGGTCTGCCGTCGCCTGTCGAGTATACGCGGGCTGGTAGGGCGGGCGCGGCAAGCCGCGCCCGCCATCCTCATCTCAATCGGCATGTCGCGCCAGCTGTTGAGCGCTTTGCTCTCGGCGCTTGCCGACGCTAGGTGCCGCGCAGCACCTCGCCGAGCACGCCGAGGGGGATGCGGGCGCCCGACACGATGCAGACGACGGTGCGGCCGGCCCACTGCTGAGCGGTCTTGAGAAAGGCGGCCACGGCCAGCACCGCGGCGCCCTCCACCAGGACGAAGTGGCGGGCCATGACGAGCAGCATGGCGGCGGCGATCTCGTCTTCGTCGACGAGCACCCACTCGTCGACGCAATCCCGGCAGAGCGGATAGGTGATCGCACCCGGTTCGACCAGACCGACCGTCGCGTCTGACAGCGAGGGCGACCACGGCAGTTCGAGCAACTCGCCGCCGGCGGCCAGCGAGGCGGCGATGATGGGCGAGGCGGCGGGTTGCACGCCGACAACGGTGACGTCGGGGGCGGCGGCCTTGAGGCAGCCGGCGATGCCGGCTATCAGGCCGCCGCCCCCGACGGGCACGATCACCACGCCGGGCGGCCCGCCGAGCTGCCGCTCGAGCTCCAGGGCGACCGTGGCCTGACCGCCGATGACCCGTCGGTCGTTGTAGGGCGACATGAACACCCGGCCGGTGCGCTCGGCCTCGTCGCGGGCGATGGTCTCGACGCGGCCTGGGTCGTCGTCGACGAGGCGCAGGGGCGCGCCGCGCATGGTGAGTGCTTCGATCTTGGCCGGCGAGGCGCTCGACGGCAGGAAGATCTCGCCCGCGATGTCGAGCAGCGCGAGCGCGTGGGCACTGGCGTTGGCGTGGTTGCCGGTCGACGCGGTCGTGACGCCGGCGGCGCGCTCGGCGGCGCTGAGCGACAGCAGCTTGGCGAAGGCGCCGCGCGCCTTGAACGAGCTCGTGACCTGCAGGTTCTCGAGCTTGAGGAACACGTTGCAGCCGCCTTCGCGGGCGAGCGCCGGCGACGGTTCGAGCGGCGTCTCGCGGATGAACGGCCTGATGCGGGCCTCGGCGGCAAGCGCCTCGGCCCGCACGTCGTCCCTGGTGAAGCTGGCGGTCACGCTCGCGCCTCCCTGTACGGTCGCCCGCCACGCTACCAGCGCGAGCCGGCGCCGCCAAGCCGGGCTCGGCCTAGTGGCCGTACACGCAGGTCCGGTTCTTGCCGAGGCGCTTGGCCAGGTAGAGGGCTTTATCGGCGTTGGCCACAAGCTGGTCCGGCGTCGCCGCGTGGTCTGGAAACGCGGCGATGCCGACGCTCACGGTGACCTGGCCTCTCTCTCCCTCCGTGGTGGCGAACGTCTGCTCCTCAGTGGCCCGCCTGATGGCCTCAGCGACCTGCTCCCCGGGCCGCAGACCAGCTTCGAATGTGTCATGGAGCCGCTCCGCCGCCAGCGTGGCGTCGCCCACGTCGGTCTCGGGCAGCAGCACCACGAACTCCTCGCCTCCGTAGCGGGCGACGAAGTCCACATCGACCCGGGTCTTGGCGAGCAGAAGCTCGGCCAGGGCCCGCAACAGCCGGTCGCCTTCGGGATGGCCGTAGGTGTCGTTGAAGTCCTTGAAGTTGTCGACGTCGATCATCAGCAGCGTCAGGGGATTGTGGAAGCGCTTCGCGCGCGTCACTTCGGCAATGAGCTTCTCCTGGAAGAAGCGATGGTTGTAGAGGCCCGTCAGGCCGTCCGTGCGCGTCTGCTCGGCGAGCTCGTCGTAGGCTCGCTGCAGCTCGATGTTGCTGGCTGCTTTGCCGGCGAACACCTCGATCATCTGGACAAGGTCTTCAGTCGGCCGTTGGCGATCGCGGGGGTCGTAGGCCTCGATGTAGCCGATGAGCTGCCCCTTCTGGCCGATCATCGGCACGAACAGCGAATCGAACCGGTCCCATTCGCCGGGCTCGCGATCGTCGACGAGCTCCTCGCCCGGCAGGTAGAAGTTCTCCTCGTCGCTCCAGGTGTGGTGCATGTGGTCGACGAAGAACGATTGTGAGATGCGCGTGGCGGCCGCGACCAGGCCGTTCAGCACGCTCGCGGGGATGGGCGTGCTGCGGTAGTGCTCGTCGATCTCGGGCGTGCCGCCGAACGACTGCCGCACGTTGAAGAACTCGCCGTCAGGATCGTCGTACAGGTAGGCGACCCACTGGTTGAAGCCGAGCGCTTCGGACATGATGCGGCCGAGCAGCTCGAGCATCTTGTCCTCTGCCACGAGTCCGCGCATCTGTCCCGTGAGCGTGGTGAAGGCAGACAGCCGCGCGTTGAGCTTGGCGAGCGATGCGCGCTCGTGGTCGAGACGCTCGTAGCCTCTCGCGTTCTCGAGCGCCGCTGCCGCCTGCGACGCGATGCCGGCGGCGAGGCGGATCTCACGGTCGCTGTAGCGTCTGTTGGGAGCGATGTCCGCGGCGGTGATCAGTCCGAGCACGCGATCGCGGTAGACCATCGGTACCCACAGCTCAGATGCGTCGCCCCAAAGAACCATGTCGGCACGCACCAAGTCGGTCTCACCGAGGTCGGCCAGCCGCACGACCATCGCCTCGCGCCGCTCGATGCAGCGTGCCAGCAGCGGACTCTCGGCGAGCTCGTAGACCCCCCGCCAGTCGCCGTCATCGAGCGCCTCGTCGGCGTCGTACTCGACAAGCCGCAGCTCGGCTGCGCCGGCAACGTACTCGTAGACCTCTGCGCTGTTGGAACCGAGCGCCTCACGCAATCGCCGCGCGATACCGCCGAGCACCCTCTGCCGATCGGCCGTCGAGCTCAGCGTCGCAGCGACGTCCAGGAACGTCTCGAGCTCCGCGTTGCGCCGCGTCGCCTCGTCGTAGAGACGGGCGTTGTGAATCGCGACGGCGGCCTGACTGCCGATGGCGGCGGCGAGCCGCAGCTCGTCGTCGGTGAACCGCCGAGGGTAGCGCGATTCGGCAACATCGAGGACACCGAGCACGGTGCCGCCATACACGAGCGGCAAGCTCAGCGTCGCCTTCTCGCCCCAGGGAGCCATCTGGGCGAAATCATCGAACGACAATGTCGAGTAGTCGTAGTACTTCACCTGGGGGGTGCGCGACCTCACCGCGGCGAGTCCCTCGGGCCAGTCCGCGGCGGTGAATCGTCGCTCGAGCCAGTCGCTATCGGACGGCACGCCGGGCACCTGGTAGTAGGCGATGACCTCAAGCTCGTCACTGTCTGCGTGGTAGTCGTAGACGTTCGACCACGCCACGCCGAGCGTCTGCGCGAGCCGCTCGGCGATCGTCGACAGTGTTGCACGCAGATCGACGCTCGAAGCGATGGCGGCACCGGTCTCGAGCAACAGCCGCAGCTCCTGGTTCTGGGCGTGGAGCTGGTCAACGACCCGGGCACTGGCGACGGCCACCCCCGCCTCACCCGCAAGCCGGGTCGCGAAACTGTCGTCTGCCTTGGTGAAGCGGCGCGAGTGACGTGACTCGACGGCACACAGGAACCCGACCACCTCGTCGGCCGCCACGATCGGCACGTACATCACCGCACGCTGACCGCGCGCGACCATCTCCGCCCGTTCTTCTGCCGGCAGCTCGAGGTCGTCGTCATGGGCATAGACGACGCAACGGTCAGCCGCGGCGCGCGCGCGGGCGCCGATGTCGCCGAGTCCATACTGCTGCCAGGGCGTGTCGTCGCCGCCCATGTCGTACCGCGCCACGACCTTGACAGCGCCCGAGACCTCCTGGCGGATGAGCACGTCGCAGCGTTGCACCTCAAGGCCCTCGGTCAGCCGTTGGGCGATGTCAGTGAGTGTGCGCTCCACCGTGGAGCGGCCGTCGGGGGCCTTGCCCGCGCCCTCCCGCTCGAGGGGGTCGTGGCGATACTTGGCGAAGCCTCGCGATTCTGTCATCGTCTGGGCGATTACGGCACCGACGCCTTGGGCCAGGATCAGCTCCGCGCTCGTGTAGGTGCGCTCCTTGCGACCCGCCAGCAGTTCGATCATGCCGATGCTCTGGCCGTGCAGCACGAGCGGCAGGGCCAGCGAGCTCGTTTCGCTCTGGCCGACAACCTCCGGGCCGTCGTCGTCCCCGCCGGGTTCGCCGGCCGAGAACAGCGGCTCATGGCCGTTGACAACGCGGGAGACGACGGCATCGCCGGACAGCGAACGCGAGCCGCCGACCTTGGTCCGCACGCCGCTGACATCGTAGCCGGCCACAGAGACCAGCGAGTCGCGTGCGGCGTCGATCAGCGAGAGCACCGCCGTGGTGCAGTCCATGGCACGCAGCAGACGGGAGCAGATCAGCGGGAGAGCCCTGTCGGGCCCGAGATCGTCGACGGCGCCGCGGGCGGCATCCGCCAGTGCGGTCAATGACTGCGAGCGCAGCTTCTCGACACCTGCGTCGACGAGGAAGCGCTCTGGCGAGACCTCGTCACGGGGTCCAGCAGCCACCCGATACCTCCAGCCCGGTCGGACGCGCCGCGGGCCTGCCCGCGCGGCCCAGCGGCCCCACCGCCGTTGCCGCGCCTCGTGCGCGCACGTGTTCTCATTCGATAATCGACAGCAGAGCCTCGAAACTGAAACCGGCGGTCGGCAGAGAGGCCGTGTGACCGCCGGGCCGCCAGAGAGCCCAGGATCAGAACACGTGGGCGATGAGACAGGTGGGGCCACCATCGGCCTTGGTGAACTCGTCGAGGTCGAGTTCTACGACGCGTGCGGCGGCGGCGCGCAGCGCCGCCGCCGCACGCGGATTGCCCGCCGCCAGGAACGTGCGTCCGCCGAGCGGCAGCACGTTCGCCGCCACGACCTCGTCGTCGGGCACGACGATGCGGGCTATCTCGCCGCGCGGGGCGACATCGGGCCCGGCCGCGTCGAGCGAGGCGAAGCCGCCCTCGACGCCGATCAGCAGGTCGGGGCGCACGACGGTGACCCAGCTCGCGAGGTGGAGTCGGCCCTCGACCGGGCACAGGTAGGGCCGGTAGCCGACGGCGCGCACCAGCCCGGCAAGCTGCTCCGCACCTTGCCGGTTCGTGCGCGCCGACACCCCGATCGCCACCCGGTCGCCGTAGACGATCACGTCGCCGCCGTCGAGCGTCCCGGGATCCTCGATCCGCGCCACGACGCAGGCCGGTCCGACGAGCCGGCGGGCCGCGTCGAAGACCGCGTCGACCTCGGGCCGCCGGCTCGGCGCGCCCGGCCTGGTCGCGACCGCGAGCGCGCTCGGCCCGCCGACACCGCCGGCCCGGGGCAGCGTGATGAGCACGTCCGAGACGAAGCAGGCGTCGGCGAGATCGTCGTCGGCCGGCAGCTCGACCAGGGCGACGCCGGCGTCGCGCAGCGCGGTGACGAAGCCGGCGTGCTGCACCCGCGCCGCGAGCGGGTCGATCGTGTCCCGGCCGGGATGCTCCGAGAGCGCCTGCCTGAAGGCTCGACCGGGTGGCCGCACGATGACTTTCATTTGGCGCTCCTCCTCGGCCGGCGCGTGCGCGATCATGGTCGCGACCCGCGGTCTCTTGACCGTTCCGACGGCTCCTGATGCTACGTCAGGGCGGGGCGGCGCGAAAGCGCCGCCCCGCCCTGCCTCTTGCTTGACGAGGAATTCAACGGTTGTAGAATTCACCGATTGTTGAGTTACGCCGTTCGACGCGCGGCGGGCGAGACGCGAGGCAACGGTGCGGCGAGTGCGCCGAGCGCGGCATGATGGATCGACGGAAGGGAGCGGCCGATGTGGGCGATCGTCGTCAAGGAGTTCCGCCAGCTGCGGCGCGACCGGCGCACCGTGGCGCTGCTGTTCATGCTGCCGTTCCTCTTCCTGGTCGTCTTCGGCTACGCCGCCAGCTTCGACGTCAAGCCGGTGCCGACGATCGTCGTCGGCCCCCTGGCCGCGGCCGGTCAGCCGCCGCACCTGCCCTGCTCAGTTCGACGTCGTCGCAGTGCGGCCCGGCGGACGGCTATGCGGCAGGCCTACGACGCGCTGCGCGACGGCGAGGCGGTCGGTCGCCATCGTCACGCCCACCGCCGGCCGCCCGCGGGCGGCGCGGCTGTGGGCAAGCCGGCGCGCCATCCTGGTCGACGGCACCGAGCTCTTCGCCGCGCGCAGCGCCGTCACCGCCTTCAGCCAGCTGCGCTCGGCAGGCGCGCGAATCCCTGAGCCCTTGACGATGCCCCCGACCGTCGGCGCGCCGCCGCTCGGCGCCTCCGCGGCGGCGGCTGCCTCGCTGCCCACGCCCGAGGTCCTCTTCAACCCCGAGCTGCAAGACGTCCGGTGATCATGATCCCGGGCCTGCTCGGCCTCATCCTCGTCTTCGTCGGCACGGTCGCGACCGCTCTCGGCGTGGTGCGCGAGCGCCAGGCGGGCACGCTCGAGCAGCTCGCCGTCATGCCGTTCCGCGCCGGCCGACGTGTTCGTCGGCAAGATCGCCCCGTACCTGCTGATCGCCGCCGTCGACATGGTGCTTGATCGTGGCGGCCGGCATGCTCGTCTTCGACGTGCCGTTCCGCGGCTCGGTGCTCACCTTCGCGCTCGGCGCCGTGCTCTTCCTGTTCGTCACCCTCGGCATCGGCGTGCTCATCTCGACCGTCTCGCAGACGCAGGGCCAGGCCATCCAGCTCGCCATGATGACGCTGCTGCCGCAGATCCTGCTCTCCGGGCTTCATCTTCCCGCTCTACGTCGATGGCCGCCGGCGTGCGCTGGATCGCCTACGTGCTGCCGCTCACCTACTTCGTGAAGATCGCCCGCGGCGTGATGGTGCGCGGCGACGCCGTTCGCCGCGCTCTGGTTCCCGTTCCTGATGCTGGCCGTGCTCGGCGCCGTGGTCTTCACCCTGTCGGTGCTGCGCTTCCGCCGCGACCTGGCGCCGGCGGGCAGCGACGACGCCGGCGGCCGGCTCGGCCGCGCGAGCTCGACGGCGTGAGCGCCGTGCGACTTGCGGCGTCCGCGAGCTGACCGTGCGCTACGGACGCCACGTCGCGCTCGTCGACGTGACGCTCGCCGTGCCGGCGCGCGATCACGGCCGTCGTCGGCGGCGACGGCAGCGGCAAGACGACGCTGCTGCGCACGCTCGCCGGCGTGCAGGCGCCGACCTCCGGGCACGGTGCGGCGCCCGCCGGCGCGTCGCAGATCGGTTACGTCGTCGGCCGGCGCAGCGGCGTGTACACCGACCTCACGGTCGACGAGAACCTCGAGTTCGCCGGCGGCGCGTACGGCGCTGCGCGGCGACGCGCTCGCCGCCCGCGCCGCGCCCCTGCTCGCGCGCACCGGCCTCGACGACGCCCGCGACCGGCTCGCCGGCGAGCTCTCCGGCGGCATGCGCCAGAAGCTCGCCTTCGTGCTGGCGGTGCTGCACGAGCCGGAGCTGCTGATCCTCGACGAGCCGACGACCGGCGTCGACCCGGTGAGCCGCGCGGATCTGTGGCGGCTGATCGCCGACGCCGCCGCCGCCGGCGCCGCCGTGCTCTTCGGCACGACCTACCTCGACGAGGCCGAGCGCGCGGCCTTCGTGCTCGTGCTCGACGCGGCCGCGCGCTCGCCGCAGGCGCCCCCACGACGATCGTCGCGGCGATGCCCGGCGCAGCTCGTCGAGCCGGTCGCCGCCGGTCGCGCGGCAGCCGACGGATCTGGCGCCGCAGGCGCTGGCCGACGTGGCGCCGCGGCCGCACCTGGCGGCTGTGGCGCCCTTCGGGACGGCGACTCGACCGCTGTCGCGCCGCACGGCGCCCCGCTGACGCCCGACCTGGCCGACGCCGTGATCGTCGCCGCGCTGGTCCCGCGCCGCCCAGCCGCCTGGCGGGAGGCGGCGCGTATGAGCGCCTCTCGCCGCGACGTGCGCGTCGTGACGCCGGCACTTCGGCCGACTTCGTCGCGGTCGACGACGTCGACTCGCACGTCGGCCCGGGCGAGGTCGTCGGCCTGCTCGGCGCCAACGGCGCCGGCAAGACGACGCTCATCCGGCTGCTGCTCGGGCTGCTGCGCCCACGCGGGCATCGTCCGGCTCTTCGGCGCGCCGCCCTCGCGGGCGACACGCCGCCGACTCGGCTACGTGCCCCAGGGCCTCGGTCTCTGGGACGACCTCACCGTCGCCGAGAATCTCGCAGTTCAGCGCCGGCGCCTTCGGCATGGCCGGCGGCCGTCCAGACGCGCCGACCCCGACGCTCGATCTGCGCACGCCGCCGGACACTGCCGTCCGCGACCTGCCGCTCGGCCTGCGCCGCCGGCTCGCCTTCGCCGCCGCGCTCGCCCACCGCCCCGACCTGCTCGTCCTCGACGAGCCCACGTCGGGCGTCGACCCGCTCGCCCGCGCCCGTCTGTGGGACACGGTCCACGGCGCCGTCGACGGCGGCGCCGGCGCCCTCGTGACCACGCACTACATGGACGAGGCCGAGCAGTGCGACAGGCTCGTCGTGATGGCCGGTGGGCGCGCGTGATCGCCAGTGGCACGATCGACGAGGTCGTCGGCGACACGACCGCGGTCCAGGTCGAGTGCGACCGTTGGGACGACGCCTTCACTACGCTTGACGCGGCCGGCCTGCCGCTGGCGCTCGCCGGCCGCATGGTTGCGGGTGCCCGGCGGCGATGCGGCGCGCGTGCGTGCTGCGCTCGACGCGCGCCGCATCGCCGCCCGCCTCACGGTCGTGCCGGCCACGTTCGAGGAGACCTTCGTCCTGCTGAGCGTCGCCGCCGAGACGGCGGCCGCACCAACGTCATCCGATCCGACCGCAAGGAGAACCGCATGACCACGACTACCCCTGACGCTACCGCGGCCGGCTCGCTCGACCAGGGCCATCCGCGCAAGTGGTGGATCCTCGCCGCCGTCTCGCTGGGCATGTTCATGGCCCTGCTCGACGTCACCATCGTCAACATCGCCGTGCCGGCCATCATCGACCGACCTGCACACGACCGTCACCCACGTTTCGTGGGTGCTGAACGCCTACAACCTCGTGCTCGCGGTGAGCTTCCTCTCGCTGGGGCGCGTCGCCGACCGCTACGGCCAGAAGACTGGTCTTCGTCGTCGGACTCGTCACTCTTCACGCTCTTCTCGCTGCTCTGCGGCCTGTCGCCGAACATCGACTGGCTGATCGCCTTCCGTGTCGGCCAGGGCTTCGGCGGCGCCGCCCTGTCACCGTGTCACTTGGCGATCGTCTTGGGCGCGTTCCCCCAGCGCCAGCACGGCATGGCGGTCGGCCTCTGGGGCGCCCTTGGCACAGCCGCGGCGGCCGTCGGTCCGACGCTCGGCGGCCTGCTCGTGACCTACGGCAGCTGGCACTGGATCTTCTTCGTCAACGTGCCCGATCGGCGTGTTCGCCGTCGTCGCGGCCTTGCTCGTCATCCCCGAGCATCGCACGCGCGAGCGGCGGCGGCATCGACTTCCCCGGCATCGCCATCTCGGCCGCCGGGCTGTTCCTGCTCACACTCGCGCTCGTCCAGGGCAACACCTGGGGCTGGCTGTCCGCCCCGGTCCTCGCCCTGTTTGCGGTGGCGATCGCCACCTACCCGCTGTTCGTCTGGTGGGAGCTGCGCGCTGCGCACCCGATGTTCCCCCTCAAGCTCCTGCGCATCCGCTCCTTCACGGCCGCCAACACGTCGATCATGTTCATCGGCATGGCCATGGGCGGCACGTTCCTCATGATCGTCATCTTCCTGGTCTCGGTGCTGGGCTACTCCGAGCTCCGTGCGGCGCTGGCCTTGACGATCATGCCGCTGATCGCCCTGGTGATCGCGCCCAACGCCGGCCGGCTGGTCGACCGCATCGGGCCCCGCCTGCCGGCGGCCGTCGGGCGCGGCGTTCTTCGACGGTCGGCCTGGTCCTGCTCGCCCAGCTCGGCGGTACCGCCCACCTGAGCGACGTGATCTGGCGCGCGGCCTTCATCGGCGCCGGCATGGGCTTCGCCATGGCCGCCGCTCTCGGCCGCGGCCATGGGCTCTCTGCCGCCGCAGGTCAGGCGGCGTCGGCTCGGGTTCGCTGAACACGCTGCGCCAGGTCGGCTTCACACTCGGCGTCGCCGTGATCGTGGCGATCTTCTCGCACACCGTCGCGACGAACGCCGCGAGCGCCACGCGTGAGGCGGTGCGCTACGTGAACGCCCAGACCCAGATGCCGGCGCCGGCCAGAGCACAGCTCGTCGCTACGATCCGCAGCGAAGCGGCGGCGGCGGCGAAGTCCGGAGGAGGCGCCGCCGCCTCGCGGCTGAGCCAGGCCGGCCAGACCGGCGGCAGCGCACCCGCCGGCTCGCCGCAGGCAGTCGCGCAGCAACGTATCGAACAGCACATCGGCGCGATCTACCAGGACACGATCGGTCGCTCGTTCCGCTGGCCGTTCTACGCGGCGGCCCTGGCAGCGCTGCTGGCCCTCTTCCCCGCGCTGCTGACTGGCCGCCGGCTCGGTGAGCACGAGGGGCACGAAGACATGACACGCGCCGAGCGCGGCGCTGCCGCCGGGGCCTCCCGGTGAACGAGCCGGCCGCGCTGGGGCATCGCAGCGGCGGGCAGCCGGCGTCGCACGGCGCAGGCCCTCGCGTCGGCACTCACAGCGGCACTCACACCGGTCGCCGGCCGGGCGGGCCGGACACACGCGAGGGCATCCTCGCCGCCGCCCGGGTCGAGTTCGGCCACGGAGGCTACGACGGCGCCACCATACGCTCTATCGCGGCCCGCGCCGCCGTCGACCCCGCGCTGGTCCATCACTACTTCGGGACCAAGGAGCATCTCTTCGAAGCGACGATCGAGCTGCCGATCTCGCCGTCGCAGCTGCTGCCCGCCCTGCTGGCCGGCGACCCCGACCTCATCGGTGAGCAGATCGTGCGGCGCTTCCTGTCCGTCTGGGAGGAGCCCGACAACCGGCCGGTGTTCCTGGCCATGCTGCGCTCAGTGATCTCGAACGAGCAGGCGGCGGCCCTGGTCCGCCGCCTGCTCGTCAAGGAGATCTTCAGCCCCATTGCGACCGCCCTCGGCGTGCCGGACGCCGAGTTGCGCGCCACGCTGGCCGGCTCGCAGTTCATCGGCCTTGCCCTGATGCGCTACGTCGGCCGCGTCGAGCCGCTGGCTTCGGCCGACGTCGAGACGCTGGCAAAGGCGGTCGGGCCGACGATCCAGCGCTACCTCACGGGCGACATGAGTGGCGCCTGACCCTCGCCGCGAGGGCCGCCGGCAGTAGCTCAGAGGAATCGCGAGCGCAGACGCTTGGCGACATCGAGGATGACGGGCGCGTCGGTGCCGTCGGCGCCCGGGACGCGCCGGCGCAGGGCCTCGCGACGCTGCGGGTCGAGCCGATCGGCCGGGCGGCGGTAGACGCCGGCGCGGGCGCCGAGAGAGAACTCGGCCTGCTCGTCCGGCGGGAGTGCGAGGAGCTCGTCGAGCATCTCGACGAGCTCCTCGCGCGCTTCGGGCAGCGAGCCCTCGAGATCGGGCAGCAGGTTGAGCGCATGGTCTGAGCGAAGCTCGAGGTGTACTCCGTCGAGCGCGACGAACAGATCCCGTAGCTCGCGGGCCACCTCGACGTCGTCGGGCAGGGTGAACGTGCCGGCGGCTTCGTCGCCGGCCAGCGGCGTGCCCGGCACGACGGCGGTCGTGCGCAGGCGCACGACGAGAGGGCGCTCAGGTGGGGCCGCGGCCGCGACCTCGCGCAGCACGGCCGCGGTCCCGCGGACGTGCTCGCCGGCGAGGCCGCGGCCGCCCAGACCCGGCATGACGTAGAAGCACAGCTCCATGCCGGCCTCGAGCACGTGCCGCCCGGCCGTGACAAGCTCCGCCGCGGTGCAACCCTTGTCGACGCGGGCAAGGACTGCGTCCGCGCCCGATTCCATGCCGATGTGCACGCGGGTGAGTCCCGCGTTCCGCAAGCGGGTGAGGTCGGGCGGGCGGCGACGCGCGAGCGTCGCCGCCCGCCCGTACGCGGTGACGTGCTCGACCGATGGGAACGCCGCTCGCACCCTCTCGATGACCTGGACCAGCGTCGCCGGCGCGACGGCGCAGGGATCGGCGTCCTGCAGGAACGCCGTGCGCGCGCCGTCGCGCAGGAACAGCGCGACCTGCCAGGCCTCGGGTGGCACCAGACCATCGCGTACGGCCGCCTCGACGGCGGCCCCGGTCGGCGCCTGGGAACCGGCCGGACTCGCCGCGCCGGCGGCGCCTGAATGACCGCCGGCTGTCAGCACGGCCGCGGCCGTCTTCATCGCATCGACGTCGGCCAGCACCTCGTCGAGCGAGCGCAGCGACGAGCGGCGGCCCTTGTAGACGGGGCAGAAGCGGCAGCGGTTCCAGGTGCACTCGCGAATCACGCGCACGAGAAGACTGCGCGCCTCGCTGGGCGGACGGATGGGTCCCTGTTCAAAGGAGGGCGTACTCACGCCTCAATGATGCGGCCCGCACGGCGCCGCGGCAAATGGGCGCCCGGGCGACGCGGTGCGGGCCACTCGATCCCTGAGGATGGAGCTGCCACTTCTCTTGAGCGATGACGACCGAGAGGATCACGAAGACGATCACGAGGATGCGCATCAGCAGCACGGTGTCGCGCTTGCTCATGTCCTTCTTGATCTCGCCCTTGACCAGGTCGACCGAGATCGACGAGGCCGAGACCATGATCAGCCCGGCGAGCGTCGACATCGACGCCGAAAGCACCAGCAACAGCACGATCGCGACCAGGACCCCCGGCAAGGCTTCGTTCATGACCGTCGGCATGATGGAGTCGAAGGCCTGCGCCGCCGCGCGAGGCCCAGGTGTGGAAGCCGCCACCGGGACTTGCGTCCCCGGTGCATCACGATGCACAGGGGACAGGGACTAGCTGCGCGCCGTAGGCCCGCCCGCCTTGCGGGCGGGCAGTACGGCGCGCACGACCAGCACGACGCCGAGAGCGACGAGCACGAGCGGCCAGCCGTGCCAGACCACGGACCACGGGTGGTGCAGGCCGGCGAGCGCCCCGAGCGCGCCGATGAGCAGACCGGCGACGAGCGGGGTCCGGTGGGCCCAGCCGGCCTGGATGCGGCGCACGATCCAGGCGATGACGAGGCCCAGTCCGAGCCCGACCAGACTGAGGTAAGCAGGTGAATGCAGGGCGCGGTCGACGATCATGCCGCCGCCCCAGCCGGTCAGCGCGAGACCCGGCAGGTAGAGGAAGTAGAACGGCCGCCAGCCGATCGCCGCCGCCAGCAGCAGCACGCCGGGCGCGAGGATCATCACGCCAAGCAACGAGATGCCGCTGACGATGAGGACGAACAGGAGGGCGCCGGCAGCCACGAGGAGGCCGCCGGCGAGCAGGAACCATCGCCGCCGCCGGCGCTCCCGCAGTTCGAGGTACGACCAGGGCGCCGCAGCGCCTGGCCCCCTGTCTGCGTCAGGCGTGGCGGCGAAGAGCGCGCGCAGCTCCGCTGCGCGCGCCGCCAGTTCGTCTTCCAGAGGATCTCTCATCCTGCTGCCTTGTTCCCCATCCTGCGGCCCTTCACCGGCAGGCCGGCCACCGACCGGCTCACTCATAGTGGATCGCGTCGAGGATGTCGATGCGCGAGGCGCGACGCGCGGGCAGCACGGCCGCCAGGACGCCCACCAAGCCGGCCACCACCAGGAACACGATGAGCTGGCCCCACGGCACCTCGAAGGTCAGGCCCAATGACCCGAGCCGCGAGATCACGGCGTAGCCGAACACGATGCCGATGACGATGCCCGAGGACGCCACCGATGACAGACGTGATGACGCTCTCATAGCGCACGATGCGGCGCATCTGACGGCGGCTTGCGCCGATCGCGCGCAACATGCCGATCTCGCGCGTGCGCTCATAGATCGTGAGGACCAGCGCGTTGACGATGCCGAAGATCGAGATCACGACACTGACCCCGAGAAGGGCGTAGATCATCGTCAGCAGTCCGTTGACCTGCTTCTTGACCGAGTCGGTGTACTGGGCGCGTGTCTGGACCTTCGCCGTCGGGAAGGCCTTGAGCCCGGTGGTGACATCGGCTTGGACTTGTCCGGGGTCGGCCGCAGACGTCGAGGCCACGATGTAGATGGGGTCGCGCTGGTCGGCCGGGAACAGTTCGTCGATACGTGGTCTGGGCGATGGTGAAGCCGGTCATGAGCGTGGGATCGCGGTACTCGCCGATCACCTTGAGCGTGCGCTTCGTGCCGGTGGAACTCATGGCCACGAAGCTCTTGCCCGGCGACAGCCCGTACTTGCTGGCGAACTGCTCCTCGACGATGGCGGCATTGCCGCTCAGCTTGGCCGAGCAGTGCGCTGCTGCCGTCCATCGATCCACTGGAACCGCCACAGGGGTGCGAAGGAGGCGGGGTTCACGCCGATGGCGCTGGCTGTGCTCTCGCCGTTGATCTGTGCCGTCGTCGCATAGATGCCGGCGGCGTCGTCGATGGCGAAGACGCCGCGGATCGTGTCGAGCGCCTTGGCCGGGACGGGCATGCCGTTGTCGGCCGACACGACGAACGACGCGTGCAGCGAACGGTCGATGGCCGTCACGAACGTGGCCTTGAAACCCTGCGCCATCACCGCGAAGAGCACGACGACGGCCAGGCAGATCATGAGCGCCGAGGCAGTCGCCGCGGTGCGCTGCGGGTTGCGCGCGGCGTTGTCGCGCGCGAGCCGGCCGCTGGTGCCGGCCAGCGCGGCGGCTGGCCAGCCGATGACCTGGGCGAGTGGCCGCACGACGTACTTGGCGACCATGGCGACTGCCACGAACAGCAGGACCGCGCCGCCTCCGAGCAGCAGGAACCGCTGGGCCGTGGCCATGTGACCGAGCATGCCCCAGGCGGCGATCGCCACGCCGGCGACCGCGACCACGGCCGCGGTGGGAACAGCGTGCCGGCCGGCCCACGACTGGGGCAGTTTGGCGCCCTCATGCAGCGCGGCGACGGGCGGCACTCGCGTGGCGCGCAGCGCCGGCGCGAGCGCCGCGATCGCCGCGACGCCGATACCGACGGCCAGGGAGATGATGATGGTGCGCGGCGCGAGCACGAGGCCGCTGGTCGGGATGCTGGCGAAGGCCTTGAGCATGAGCTTCGCCAGCCCGATGCCCACCCCGATGCCGAGCAACGAGGCTACGAATCCCAGAAGGGCGGCTTCGCCGACCACCGAGACGAGCACCTGGCGCCGCGTCGCCCCGAGCGACCGCAACATGGCGAACTCGCGCAGACGCTGCGCGACGGTGATCGAGAAGGCATTGAAGATGATGAAGGCGCCGACGATGACGGCGACGCCGCCGAATGCCAGCAGGATCGGCGTGAGGACCTTGCCGATGGCGTCGCTGATCTGCTTGCTCGAGTCGGCCGCCGACTGGGCGGCCGTCTTGACCTCGGCCGACGACGGCAGCGCCGCCTTGATACGTGCCGCAAGAGTCTCGGGCGTCACGCCCGGGCGGGCGGCCACTGCGATTTCCGAGTACTGTCCTTCGAGACCGAACCAGCGCTGCGCGTCGGCCAGCGTCGTCTGCACGATCGTGGCGCCGCCGATGGACGTCGAGTCGCCGAAGTTGAAGATGCCAGCCAAGCGCACCTGCTGCAGCCCCTGGCCGGTCGAGAGGCCGATGGTGTCACCGATCTTGAGGTGCTTGTCGGTAGCGAGCTTGCTGTTGACCGAGATCGTCCCGTCCTGGGTGGGCGGGCCGCCCGCGACGTACTTGCTCTGGCTGAAGCGGAACGGCGAAGTCGAGTAGACAATGGTCGGCGCGCCACCGGTCGTCACAGGCTTGCCGTCGATCACGACGGAGCCGCTGCCGTAGGCGATGCCCGCGGCTTCGAGGACCCCATTGACGCTTCGCACCTTGTCGAGCATCGCAGACGGGAGTGTGCCGGTCGGCGCGAAGGAGTTGCCGGAAAACGCGGTCTTGGGGGTGACCGTGACGTCGGTGCCGACCGCGCCCTTGGCGAAGATGTCGTTGAAACCTTTGTCGATCTGGTCGGTCAGGATGAACGTGCCGGCGATCATGGCGACGCCCAGCACGATGGCGAGCGTCGTCAGGATCGTACGCAGCTTGCGGCTCCAGAGATCGCGGATCGTGAGGCGTATCATCGCGCCGAACCGCCGTTCCCGGCCCGCTCCGAGGTCGATTCGAGCGACTTGATGGTGTCGTAGATCTCGTCGCGGCTCATGCGTCCACAATCGAGCACGACGCGACCATCCTGGAGGAAGACGATGCGGTCGGCGCTGGTCGCGGCGTGGGCGTCGTGGGTGACCATCACGATCGTCTGGCCGAACTCCTCGGCGGAGCGCCGCAATAGGGCAAGCACCTCGTCGCCGGTCTTCGAGTCGAGGTTGCCGGTCGGCTCATCCGCGAAGATGACGGCCGGCCGCCCGATCAGCGCCCGCGCGATGGCGACGCGCTGCTGCTGGCCGCCCGACAGTTCGGAGGGGCGATGGCCGAGGCGGTCGCCAAGATCGACGGCGTCGACCAGCGTGTCCAGCCAGGCCTTGTCGATCTTGCGCCCGGCGATGGTCATCGGCAGCACGAGGTTCTCCTGCGCCGTCAGCATCGGCAGCAGGTTGAAGGTCTGGAAGATGAAGCCGACCTTGTCGCGGCGCAGTTGCGTGAGCTGGCGCTCCTTCAGGGCCGTGATGTCGATGCCGTCGATCCACACGGTGCCGCTGGTCGGATCGTCGAGCCCGGCCATGACGTGCATGAGGGTCGACTTGCCCGACCCCGAGGGACCCATGACACCCGTGAAGCGGCCGCGCGCCAGGTCGATGGAGATGCCGCTGAGGGCGTCGACGGCGGCGTCGCCGGTGCCGTAGCGGCGCGTGAGGTCACGCGCTGCTACGACCACGTCGCCGCCGTCGACGCCCGACCCCGGCCGTTCGCATGCCGGCGGCACGACCTGGACTCCCTGCTCACTGACATCGCTCATCCCTGAAAGCCTCCTGTGGCTGCGGCCGCGCGCCGGTCTCCCGAGCGTGGCCGGTCACGTCGCGACACTGCCGGTCACTCGGAGACCTTACCCCGCCGCCCGCACTCGGGGCGTCACCCTCTGGTAAGAACCGAGATGTCACTTGAGGGGTAGGCGCCGTCGGGCAACCACGGCCAGCCTCGCGCGGCGGCTCGCCACCTCGGCGAAGGACCAAGCCAAGGCGAATCGGCGCCACAGAGCCTCTGTGAACCGGCCAGCGAGCTTAGGCTCCCGACTCAGCGGACTTCGTCGGCCCCAAGGTCGATGGCCACACCCTGTACGCGCGGCTGGCCGTCGATGTCCAGAGTGCCGGCATCCACGCTGACACCCCGATCGATCGCAGGAGAGGTGGAAGCGATGTGCATGTCCAGATAGGCGTTCACGAGCTGGGGATCGGCAAAGAGGGCCGCAGAGTCAGGCCAAGCACCGGGACTGCTGGCGCTGCCGCCGAAGTAGAGGTTGTTGTTGATGGTCATGTTGGTGTTGTTCTTCCCCCATTGGACAATGTAGCCGACGGACGCGTCAGTACGAACCAGGATGTTGTTCTTGATCGTGATCCCGCTGCAGTTGTTCTGAACGACGATCTCGCCGCCCGTCCCCTGATAGGTCGTGTTGTTCACGAGCACGCAGTTGACCGCGTTTCCCTTGTTCGCGGCGTATCCGCCCATCTCGAGGTTCCCCTGGTACGAGCGGGAAGCGAAGTTGTTGCGCACCGTGATGCCTTCGGTGCTCTTCCCGCGGTGCTCACTGGCCAGCTCGATCGCGATGTCGCAGTTGTCGACCTTGTTTCGTTCGATGGTGATGTTCTTCCCGCCATCCACATAGAGGCCGTCGGCGCACCGGTCCGTTCCATAGGCCGGATTGCCGCTCGACGTGATGTTGTAGACGACGTTGTCCGTGCAGACACCGTTCCGGGCCTGATCCAGCGCAGGGGTCGGGCACTCGCCTTCAAAACCTATGAAGTCGATTCCGATGTTGTCGTTGTCGTGGACCTTGTTATGAGCGACGACGAAGTTCTCGACGTTGCCGTTGACCACCATGCTCTCGCTCCACCCGGTCTTGCACCTGGTGACCTCGTTGCCGTCGACGATGACATTGCTCAGGGAGGTCGTCCCGTTGGTGCCGTAGACCCCGATGCCGTGACAACCGGATGTTCTGGTGGAATTCACGATGTTGGACACAGTGTTGTTCCGGATCTCGATGAAGCTGCCGGCACCTCTCACCCAGATGCCAGCTTGAAAGATCTTGCTGGAGCTCTTGACGGCGTTCTGGACCGTGAGACCGATGACCTTCACGTAGGACCTGTTCTCGATGTACACGAGTCCGCAAGTTCCCGTGAGCGTGTCAAACAGCCCCGTGCCGTCGATGATCGCCCCCGGCTCTCCCTGGAGGGTGATGTAGTTGCCGGCGGTCCCGGATCTGGGGAAGGTGACCCGCTCGTTGTAGGTTCCTGCCCGAACGTCCACGGTATCGCCTGGCATGGCGGCGTTCAGTCCGGCTTGGATCGTCGAATAGGCCCCGCCGGACTTGGCGACAATGATGGTCGCTCCCGTGGCGGCTGCCTTCGGCTGCTTACTCAAACAGGCTGCCGATGAAGTGAGCAAAGCGCCGGACATAACGAGGCCTAAAGCCATGCCCATAAGGAGAAGTGATCGAGAGAGACGCATGGTACACCCCCACACTACGTTCGCTGACCCCCCCGAGAACGCGGGACTGCGCCGACCCTGACCAAGCCCCGGTCATCAGGTTACTGCTCATCTTAGTCCGATTGTCTCCGGTGCGGAAATGGCGAGCCGATGGCACGCTGTCGGCTCGCCGAAGGCGCGGGAGCACCGGACATCGTGAACGGGCGATGAGCGGGGGCACATTGTCGTCTTGACAACGTCGGCCGACCTAGGGGGACAGCTTGCGAACCTTCGCGAAGCGATCGAGAGCCTGGTTGAACGACAGGGCTGAGTGATCAATGAGGCGAAAGCTGGAGCGTTAGGTCAACGTCTCTGGCACACGGGTAAGTGCAGTATGGTGCGACTGTGCCGAGGGGAGTGTGCATGCACAGGCAGAGGCCTAGCGAACGGGACGGGTTGACGCCATCTCCTGCGGCCCGACGCAGTGCGACCGCGGTCGTGGCTGAAGCGATAGCCCACGAGCGCGGCGCGCTGGACGAGGGGCAGGCCAAGGCGCTGCTCGCCGCCTACGGGATCGCCGTCCCCGAGGGCGGCGTCGCGCGCCGCGAGGACGAGGCTGTGGCGATAGCCCGCCAGCTCGGCGGTGCGGTGGTCGTCAAGGCCGTCGGGCCGCGCATCAGTCACAAGACAGAGCGCGGCCTGGTCGCCCTGGACCTCTGCGGCGACGAAGCCGTCCGAGCCGCGGCCCGCTCGCTGCTGGCTCTCGCCGAAGATCAGGACGCCGTACTGCTGGTAGAGCGGATGATCCGGGGGACGCGCGAGTTCATGATCGGCATGAAGCGCGATCCTCTCTTCGGCCCGGTCGTCGTCTTCGGCGTCGGGGGGATCTTCACCGAGGCTCACAAGGACATCATGCTCGGCGTGACGCCGCTGGAGGACCGGGACATCGAGGGCATGCTTGCGGGGATCAGGGCGAGCGCGCTGCTCGACGGCTTCCGTGGCATGTCGCCCGTGGATCGCGCCTCGCTGGCCGCCGCTATCCGCGCGCTCGCGCGCATTGCCGCGGATCATCCAGCCGTGACCGAGATCGACGTGAACCCTCTCATCGTGGAAGACGCGACGCCCGTGGCCGCCGACGCGCTCGTGATCCTCGATCCGGCCGGGGAGCGCGGCGCATCCGCGGCCGCCCTTCTCCCACGCGTCACCTCGCCCCCGATCTGACCCCGTTGTTCGCGCCGCGCGCCGTCGCGGTCGTCGGCGCCTCGGACGACCCTCTCAAATGGGGCGGTTCCCTCCTCCTCAATCTCATCGACGGCGGCTTCACCGGCGCCATCTATCCCGTGAACCGTCGTGGCGGCACCGTGTGCGGTCTGCCCGCCTTCGGCAGCGTCGCGGAGCTGCCGGAAGCCCCGGACCTGGCGCTGGTGACGCTGGGGGCCACTCAGGTGAACGCTGTGGTCGAGCAGTGTGGCGAGCGCGGGATCCCCGTCGTGCTCGTGGTGGCTGCGGACTACTCGGAGGCGGGAGCGGCAGGGGCCGCCGCGGAGGCGGAGCTGGCCCAAACGGCGCGGACTCGCGGGCGTCACGCTCATCGGCCCCAATTGCATGGGCCTGGTCGCGACGCACAGCCGGCTCCACGCCGTCGGCTTCCTGGAGTTGCGGCCGCAAGCCGGCCACCTGAGCGTCGTCTCCCAGTCCGGCAACATCGGGGTACAGCTCGTCACCACAGCCGAACGGCGCGGCATCGGCATCGACAAGTACGTGACGGTCGGCAACGAGGCGTGCACGAGCGCGCTCGACGTGCTCGACGCGCTGCGAGACGACGAGCAGACTACGGCCGTCCTCGTCTACCTCGAAGGAGTCGACGACGGCCGCCGCTTCTTCGACGTCATGCGCCGCACCACGCAGCACGAAGCCGGTGGTGGTGCTGCGCGGCGGCATGACGGAGTACGGCAGCCGCGCCGCCGCATCGCACACCGGCGCCATGGCGGGCGCGGCCGACGTCTTCCTGGCCGCGGCCCGCCAGACCGGCTGCCTCGTGCGCACGGGCCCCGACGAGAGCCTCGACCTGGCGCTGTGCCTCACCGCACTCCCGCTGCCGCCGGGCCGCCGCGTGGCGATCATGACGCTCGGTGGAGGCTGGGGCGTGCTGGCGGCCGACGAGCTGGCCCGCAACGACCTCGAGCTGGCCCCGCTGGAGCCTCACGTCCTCGCCGAGCTGGACAAGCTCCTGCCCGGCTACTGGAGCCGCAGCAACCCCATCGACCTCGTGGCATCCGTCGGCCCCGACCTCGCGGAGCGCACGCTGACGCTGCTCGCCGAGAGCGAGGCGGTGGACGCCGTCGTCGTGCTGGGCGTGCTGCGCAGCCCGTCCACCGGCTGGACGTCAGACGATGCCGCGTCCGCCGGCGGCGGGCCGGGCACGCCCGGCCGCGGCCGCTTCAACCCTGCCGAGATCGCCTTTCTCGAGCGCGTGACCGCGCTCATGGAGAGGACGGGCAAGCCGATCGTCAACGTCCCCCTGCGCACGCTCGAGGCCGCGACCTTCCCGGGCGGCGCGCGACACGATCCGGTCATCCTCTACTCGCCGGTCGCCGCGGTACGCGCCCTCGCCGCCATGGCCTGGTACGCGGAGTACGTCGCCGCCCAGGCTGGTGCGCCGCCACAACGACGCGCGAAGAGGGATACGCGATGATCGAGATCACGATCTACGGCCGCGGCGGCCGCGGTGGTGTGACACTCGCCAAACTGATCGCGGCCGCGTACTTTCTGCGTGGCAAGTACGTGCAGGCCTTCGGCCGCTACGGCGCGGAGCGCGCCGGCGCGCCGGTCCAGGCTTTCGTGCGCGCGGACGACGAAGAGATCACCGAGCACTATCCCGTTCGCGAGCCCGACCACGTGATCGTGCTGGACGCCGGCCTCATCGCAGCGGAGGCGGCCGAGGGGATGGACGCGCTGGGATGCATCGTGATCAACACCCCGCTGCCGCCGGACGCGTTCGCGGACGTCTTCCCCGGTCGCAGGTGGCGACTCTTGATGCGTCGGCTATCGCCGTGGCCAACGGGCTGGGCACGAGGGCGTTGCCCATCGTGAACACCGCTCTGCTCGGGGGCGCCGCGGAGATCCTCGGACTGTCGCTCGCCGACGCCGAGGCCGCGATCGCACACCTCGGCCTGGGCGAGCCCAACCTGAAGGCCGCGCGCAGCGCGTACGACTGCGTCCGCCAGGCCCGCCTGCCGGGGATCATCGTGCCGGTCGCCGCACGCCGTCCGCCCGCCCAGAGTGGCGAGCATGTTCGACGAGGACATCGGCGGCGCGCCGGCGGTGCACACGGGCTCGTGGGCCACTCGTATCCCCGCCAGCGCGACACTGACGCCCTTCTGCAGCGACGCCTGCCCGGCCGGCAACGACGTGCGAGGCTTCGTGCAGGCGATGGCGCAGCGGGACTACGAGGCCGCACTGAAGACCATCCTCGCGACCTCGCCCTTCCCGGGGACGTGCGGGCGCGTCTGTCCGGCGCCGTGCATGCAGGCGTGCTCACGCGGCCAGCACGACGAAGCCGTGAACATCGCGCGAGCTGGAGCGCCACGTCGCGACTCGCGCGCCCTGGCCTGAACCCACGCGACCGACTCGTCCCGAACGTCTGGCCGTGATCGGCTCAGGCCCTGCCGGCCTCAGCGCCGCGTACCAACTCGCCAGGCTCGGCTATCCCGTGACCGTGTTCGAGGCAGGCGACGAACTCGGCGGGCTCCTGCGCACCGGGATCCCGGCGTACAGGCTGCCCCGCGAGGTCATCGACCGCGAGATCGCCTTCATCCTCGCGCACGGCGTGCGAGGTGCGCAGCGGTCAACGCGTGTCCCGCTCCCGCCTTGTCGAGCTGCGACGCGAGTATGACGGCGTGGTCGTGGCGACCGGGCTGCAGAAGACGCGCACCGCAGACTTCGGCGCCGACGACCCTCGCGTGCTGCGGGCGCTCGACTTCCTCGACCTCAGCCGCACCCGGCCGCCGGACCTGCGCGGGCGACGTGTCGTCGTCGCCGGCGGCGGCAACACGGCGATCGACGCAGCTCGCGTGGCGCTCCGCCTCGGCGCCCAGGACGCGCTCGTGGTCTACCGGCGAACGCGCGCCGAGATGCCGGCGATCGATGAGGAGATCGAGGAGGCGCTCGCAGAGGGCGTCCGCATCGAGCAACTGGCGACGCCTCTGCGACTGGAGGAAGCCGATGATGGGACCGCGCTGGTCTGCCGGCGCATGACCCTCGGCAAGCCCGACAAGTCGGGTCGACCGCGCCCCGTGCCGGTCGATGGTGACGAGGCCCTGGCGGAGTTCCGCTGCGACACCGTCCTGCTCGCGCTCGGCCAGGCACCGAACGTACGTCTCTTGCCGGCAGGCTCGGCGCTCGACGAGGAGGAGTTGCTGCCCGGAGCTGAGGACGCACCGGCTTGCACCGCGGGCGACCTGGTCGGGTCCGAAGGGACGGTGGCGGCGGCCATCGGCAGCGGGCGCCGGGCGGCAGGGCGCCTGCACGCCGCCCTGGGCGGCGTGCGAGGCGCCCTCGCTCCCGGCGCCGCTGGTCGATGCCTCCGTGCTCACGTTCCGCGATGTCCCTCACGTGGCCATGGCCAGGGGCAGGCTGCGGCGGCCCAGCTCGCGCAGGACGAGCTTCCTCGAGGTGCGCCGGGGCCTCACCGACCAGCCGGGCCGGGAGATCGCATATGAGGAGGCGCAGCGCTGCTTCAGCTGCGGCGCCTGCACGGCATGCGGGGACTGCGTCGTCTACTGCCCCGAAGGCATCCTCACTCACGTCGGCAACACGAGCTGCACGATCGACGAGGACTACTGCAAAGGCTGCGGGCTGTGCGCGGCGCAGTGCCCGCGCAGCGCCCTCGCGATGCTGCCGACATGAGGAGGGACGCGAGATGACGAGAGCCGTCGTCACCGGCAACCAGGCCGCCGGCCACGCGCTCATCGCGGCCGGCGAAGCCAACCGCGCCGCCCGCGGCTGCGGCGGCGGCGGCTACCCCATCACGCCCCAGACCGAGATCATCGAGAACGTCATGGCGGCGCGCTTCAGCAAGGGGAGCTTCGTCGCCGTGGAATCGGAGCACAGCGCCATGGCGGTCTGCATCGGCGCCTCGCTCGCGGGAGCGCGCTCCTTCACCGCCAGTTCCTCCAACGGACTCCTGTACATGACGGAGAACGTCTTCGCCGCCGGACTGGCACGCCTGCCCATCGTCATGGTCGTGTCCAATCGCACGATCGGTCCGCCGTGGAACATCTGGGTCGACCACGGCGACAGCCTCGCCCTGCGCGACGCGCCCTGGCTGCAGCTCTACTGCGACTCGCATCAGGACCTGGTGGACACCATCCTGCTCGCCTTTCGCGTCGCCGAGGACCCGCGCGTGCTGCTCCCCGTGATGGTGACCCAGGACGGCTTCCTCCTCTCGCACACCAGCATGGTGGTCGACCTCCCGCCGCAGGACCTCGTGGACGCCTACCTGCCGCCGCTCGACCTGGCGCTGCGGGCGCGAGCCGACCACCCGCGCACCTACGGACAGATGATGGGCCCGCGCCGAGACGCAGCGGCACCGCGAGGAGATCCAGGCGGCGATGGAGCGGGTGCCCGAGGTGCTCGACGAGGCCGGCGCCGAGTTCGCGCGCGTCTTCGGCCGCCGGCCGCGCGGCGCCTTCGAGGCGGAGCACACCGCCGACGCCGACACGGTGCTCATCGCCGCGGGCACCACGGTGAGCACGCTGCGCCGTGTCGTGGAGGCGCGCCGCAGCGCCGGCGAGAAGGTCGGGCTCGTGCAGCTCAAGCTCTTCCGCCCGTTCCTCAGGGACGAGCTCGCGCGCGCGATCGGCAGCGCACGGCGCGTGGCCGTGCTCGATCGCGACCACTCGCCGGGGTCGGGCGGCATCATGTGGAACGAGATCGCGACCAGCCTGAGGGAGCGGCCCGACGTGCTGCTGCAGGGCTACATCGTCGGGCTCGGCGGCGGCGAAGTCGACCCGCCGCTCATCGAGCGGGTCCTCGACGACCTCGCCGGCCGCGAGCGCGCCGAGGCGCCGGTCTTCTTCCCGCGGGAGGTGACCTGACCATGGCGACCTCGCTGCCGGCGCCCGGCACGGCGCCCCGTCCTCACCTCCTTCGCCCGGACAGCACGAACTGCCCCGGCTGCGGGATGTCGCTGGGCCTGCAGTGGCTCGACGAGGCGCTCGGCGCGGCGACGCCGACGCTGGTCATCCCGGCGTGCTGTGCCGTCGTCACGCCCGGCGCCTTTCCGGCCAGCGCCTACAGCGTTCCGGCCATCGAAACCACCTTCGCCAGCGCCGCCGCCGTGGCGACGGGCATCGCCCGCGTGACGACAGCTGAACGGGGAGGCCGACCCCACGATCTGCTGGGCCGGCGACGGCGGCACCTACGACATCGGCCTGGCGACGCTCTCCGCCGCCGCCGAGCGCAACGAAGATGTCCTCTACATCTGCTACGACAACGAGATCTACGGCAACACCGGCGGGCAGCGCAGCGGCGCCACGCCGCGCGGCGCCAAGACGACCACGACCCCGCGCGGCAAGGCCGAGGCCAAGAAGGACATCATGGCGATCATGGCCGCGCATCGCGTGCCCTACGCGGCGACGCTGTCGCTCGCCCACCGTGACGACTTCCTGCGCAAGATGCGCCTGGCTCTGGGCATGCCGGGCTTCCGCTTCCTGCTCATGCTGTCGCCCTGCCCGGCGGGCTGGAAGTCGGAGCCCGCCGAGAGCGTCGAGCTCGTCCGCCTCGCGGTGGCCTGCGGTCTCTTCCCGCTGTACGAGGTGTTCGACGGCGAGCGCTACCGCATCAACGCGCGCCCCGACGACACGCCGCTCGACGACTACCTGGGCCGACAGGGGCGCTTCCGCACCGTGGCGCCGAGCCTGGACGATCTGCGCGCCCAGGTGGACCGCGACTGGGCGCGCCTCGATGGGCTGGCGCGGGCGTTCCCCGCGACCGACTAAAGGAGACGCCTTGGAGTCCATGCTCGCGCTCGTCAAGAACCAACCGCGGACCCGGTCTGTCGCTCGAGAGCGTCCCCGTGCCCAGCGCCGGCGCCGGAGAAGTGGTGATCCGTGTGCTCAAGACCGCCATCTGCGGCACGGACGTGCACATCTACGAGTGGGACGAGTGGGCGCAGCGCACGCTCTCCGTGCCGCTGGTCGCCGGCCACGAGTTCGTGGGCAGGATCGTCGAGCTGGGAGACGGGGTGCGCGGCCTCGAGCTCGGTGAGCTGGCGACCGGCGAGGGGCACATCGTCTGCGGCCACTGCCGCAACTGCCGCGCCGGTCGCCGTCATCTCTGCGCGCACAGCGTGAGCATCGGCGCGACCGCCCCCGGCGCCTTCGCCGAGTACCTGGCGCTCCCGGCGGTCAACGTCTGGCCGGCGGACGAGCGGATCCCGCTCGACACCCTGGCCATCTTCGACCCGCTGGGCAACGCCGTGCACACGGCGCTGTCGTTCGACCTGGTCGGCGAGGACGTGCTCATCACCGGCGCCGGGCCGGTCGGCTGCCTGGCGGCGGCCGTGGTGCGCCACGCCGGTGCGCGGCACGTCGTGATCACGGACGTGAACCCGACGCGGCTGAGCATCGCCGAGAAGATGGGCGTGTCGCTCGCCGTCGACGTGCGCACCTCCGGCCTGACCGAGGCGATGGCTGCCCTCGGCATGCAGGAGGGCTTCGACGTCGGCCTCGAGATGTCCGGCAGCAAGGACGCCTTGCGCAGCATGATCGCCGCCATGGCCCACGGCGGCCGCATCGGGCTGCTCGGCTTTCTGGAGGGTGAGACCCCCGTCGAGCTGGAACGCGTGATCTTCGGTGGGCTCACGCTCAAGGGCATCTACGGACGGGAGATGTTCGAGACCTGGTACAAGATGACGGCGATGGTCCAGAGCGGGCTCGACGTCACTCCCGTCATCACCCACCACTTCCCCGTCGCCGAGTACGAGGAGGCGTTCGCGATCGTGCGCTCCGGCCACTCCGGCAAGATCATCCTCGAGTGGCCGGCCGCGCTCGAGCAGCGAAGGCCCCGAACCACGCCAGCCTGGAGGAGAGTCGTGATCACCGACGTCGTCGAGGGATCGGCTTCTGCAGCGAGCTGCAGGACACGCGCGATCAGGGCCTGTTCAAGGTCGAGCACCCGATCGCCGGGGCGCAGGGCGCGTGGGTGCAGCTCGCCGACGGGCGCCGCGTGCTCAACATGTGCGCCAACAACTACCTGAACCTCTCGTCACATCCGGACGTCGTGGCGGCCGCCGGCACGGGCCCTCGAGGAGTGGGGCTACGGCATGTCGTCCGTGCGCTTCATCTGTGGCACGCAGACGCTGCACACCCGCCTCGAGGAGACCATCGCGAGCTTTCTCGGCATGGAGGCCGCGATCCTCTACTCCTCCTGCTTCGACGCCAACGGCGGCCTCTTCGAGACGCTCCTCGGGCCGGAGGACGCGGTCATCAGCGACGCCCTGAACCACGCCAGCGTCATCGACGGGATCCGCCTCTGCAAGGCGCAGCGCTACCGCTACCGCAACTGCGACATGGCGGACCTCGAGGAGAAGCTCAAGGAGGCGCGAGGGGCGCGCACCATCCTGATCGTGACGGACGGCGTGTTCTCCATGGACGGCGTCATCGCGCCCCTCGCGGACATCTGCGAGCTCGCCGAGCGCTACGGCGCCCTCGTCATGGTCGACGACTCGCACGCCCTCGGCGTGTTGGGCGACGCATGGGCGCGGCACGCCGGAGCATCACGGCGTCGGCGCAGCGCGTCGACATCGTCACCGGCACGCTGGGCAAGGCGCTCGGCGGCGCGAGCGGCGGCTTCACGTGCGGCTCCCGCGAGGTGGTCGAGCTGCTGCGGCAGCGCTCGCGCCCCTACCTCTTCTCGAACAGCCTGGCGCCGATGATCGCGGCCGCTTCGATCACGGCCATCGAGGTCGTGCAGAGGTCGCCGGACCTGCGTGCGCGGCTGCGGCGCAACGCGCAGCACTTCCGCGCGGCGGTGGAGGCGGCGGGGTTCGAGACGCGCGGGGCGGGCCACCCGATCATCCCGGTCATGGTCGGCGAGGCGCGCGACGCCCAGTCGATCGCGGCCGGGCTGCTCGAGCGCTCCGTCTACGCCGTCGGCTTCTTCTACCCGGTCGTGCCCAAGGGAGAGGCGCGCATCCGCGTGCAAGTGTCGGCGCTCCACGAGATCGCCGACCTCGACTTCGCCGTGGAACAGCTCGCCGCCGTCCGCGACGGCAGAGCGGCGAGCCGGTCGTGAGCTCGCTCTGCGGCGGCGGAAGACCTGCCACCTTCACCGGGGTGACAGGCTCGAGACTGAGGCCTGAAACGACCTCCGATAATGCTGGTGTTTGGTGGAGGCGGCGGGATTCGAACCCGCGTCCACGGAGGCCCTAGCGGAGTCTCTACAAGCTTAGCCGGCGCTTTTCGTCTCGCTCACCAGCTCCGCGTCGGCCGGATCTGGGTCGCCAGCCCCGGTTGACTTCGGTCGCGGCCGGACAGGGCGGACCGGCGGGTCCCTAGCCCACTAGCGGTGCCAGGTCTCCGCCCGTGGGCCCAGCGGAGGCGACGTGGCTACTGTTTAGGCAGCCAGCGCGAGATTACTCTCGGCAGTGTGTTGTTCCGGCAGTTTAACGAGGCCACCGCACCTCGGCTTGCTGCTCCGACCGGAGTCACTCCATGTCGAAACCGATTCGCCCCCAACGAAGTTGGTGACCGCCGGAGAGCCGGCGGTATTGTCGTGAGTATACCCCGCACGGCGTGCGGAGCGAGCATACGCGCACGCCCGCGAGCCTACCGAGAGCGGCCTATCTCCTCGATCGACTCGATCGGGCCGACGATCGCGCCGCCGGAAGTACATGTTGCGACACATCGGCACCTCGGCGCACTGGTAGCAGCTCTGCACGGCCACCGCGCACTGCTCGAGCGGCTGGCGCACCATCTTCACGACGCCGAAGCCGCCCTTGGTGCGCTCGATGTCGTCGAAACGCTCGAGGTCGATCTCGTGGTGAAGACCTTCTCGATGCAGCCGAAGAAGGTGCGCCGTGCTCTTGAAGGAGTAGAGGTAGCGGCAGTTCGCCGACAGGCACTCGGCCGGGTAGACGACCTTCTCACAGATCGCGGAGCACTCGCGGCATTCGAGCGCTTCTTCTACCGACAACGACCAACCTCCTACACGATGAAAGCCGGCCCTGTTGGGCCGGCCCCCGGTGGGCTCATGGTAGCACAGGCACCCCGGCAAGCACTAGGGTGTCCATCCACTCATTACTCGGCAACGCCGTCTCTGAGGTTGAATTCGGGGCGGGGCCGCCAACGGCGCCCCCCTGACGCCTCCGCTACAATACGCCGGCATTCTTCCATATCGTCGTCCACAACAGGGGGTCGTCACGGCATGAGCGCAGAGCTGCTAGCTCGCATCCAGTTCGCCTTCACCATCGGCTTCCACTTCCTGTTCGTCCCCATCTCCATCGGCCTCGGCGTGATGCTGGTCATCGCGGAGCGGCGCTACTACAAGAGCGGCCTCGAGATCGACAAGGCCTCCTCGGAGATGTGGAAGAAGATCCTTGCCGCCACGTTCGCCGTCGGCGTGGCCACCGGCATCACCATGGAGTTCCAGTTCGGCACCAACTGGGCGGCCTACTCGCGGTTCGTGGGCGACATCTTCGGCGCGCCGCTGGCCGCCGAGGGCGTGTTCGCCTTCTTTCTGGAGTCGGCAGCTTCCTCGGCGTGCTGCTGTATCGGCGAGAATCGCGTCTCCCGCAAGCGTGCCTACTGGCTGTCAGCCTGCTGGTGGCTGTCGGCGCGACCCTGTCCGCCTTCTGGATCGTCGTCGCCAACTCGTGGCAGCAGACGCCCGCCGGCTACCACCTCGTGAACGGCCGGGCCGCGACTGACGAGCTTCTGGGCGCGGTCTTCAACCGCCTCGATCGTGCCGCGTTCCTGCATGCCGTCGCCGGGCCCCTGGGTGGTCGGCACCTTCTTCGTGATCGGCATCTGCGCCTGGTATCTCTGAAGAGGCGGCACAAATGGATGGTGCGCCGCACGCTGAGCGCACGCCCTCGCGGTCGGCCTGCTGGCCGCCGTCGCGATGCCGATCATCGGCGACCAGCACGGCAAGGAGGTCTGGCGCCAGCAGCCCGTCAAGCTGGCCGCCTTCGAAGGCCTTTACAAGACGCAGGACGATGCTCCGGCCTACCTCTTCGGCTGGGTCGACACGAAACACCAGAAGGTCACCGGCCTCGCCGTGCCCGGCCTGCTCAGCTTCCTCGCGTCAGGGAGCACCACGACGAGACGATCAAGGGCCTCGATGCCTCAGTGCCCGCCGATGCATACCCCGGTGCAGATCGTCTTCCAGTCCTAC
>CAWHYB010000009.1:0-67845 GCA_963833555.1 uncultured Actinomycetes bacterium
TAAATCCGCGTAGGCGGGTGTGACTCCCGCACTCCCCGCCAGACCGACCCCGCGGGAAGTCAGCGCGCGTCGCCCTCGCCCGGCGCCCTGACGCAGCACCTCAAGGTGCTCACCGCTGACGGCTCGTCCCGGCCAGACGCATCATCGTCCCGACGACGATCATCGCGGCGCACAACACGATAACCCCCGCCTGATCGATCGCGTCGCCGTGCTCGTTCGCGAGAGGGAATGCGGTGACACCGGCCGCCAGGTACAGCCCCAGACCAACGACGATCAGACACGCCCTCACCACGACCCCTTCCGGCCTGCCATCGCCTGTAGCATGCTCTCCGCGCCGTTGTCCGTGCCGCAAGCGCCCGGATGCTAGCGCGGCGGTCCGATGCGATACACGACCAAGCCGTTCGACACTCCGGGGATCGGCGTCAGCAGGCGGTGGGCACGCAGCTCCCGCAGACCGCCCTGCCCGCCCTTTAGACGCAGCACGAAGTAGTCGCCGGTCGACAGGGGATCGAGCCAGCGCGAGGGCTGGGTGAGCAGCCGTGCGGCGAGGTCGACGTAGACCATGGTGTTGTCGGGCATACACCACAACGCGATGGGCAGGGTGCTCGGCATGGTCGTCTCGACGACCGCTCGGCGCGCATCCTTCACGGCGCGGAGCGGTCCGAGCGTGGAGGCGACGTTCACCGGGGCGAACGTCGCCGGCACCATGAAGGCCAGGCAGAACGCGGCGGGCAGCGCGTTGGGGGCGCGGGGCACCAGCGCGCGGCCCAGCAGCACCGGGACGAAGGCGAAGAACGGCCAGGCGGCGGCCAGGTAGCGCGCGCTCAGCACGGCCGGCTGCGCCAGGAAGAGCAGGTTCTGCGCGATGATCGTGCCGGCGATCCAGGCGAGGAACACGAGCGCGAGCAGACCGCGTCGGTCGCGGCGTAACAACCAGGCGCGGGAGCGCGGCACGATGAAGGCGACGAGCAGCGCGACGGTCGCCCAGCCGACGAGGAACACGAAGGGCGAGACCCGATGGCTGGGCAGGATCCCGCCGAGGCGGACGGGTCCGTCTATCGCACGGGTCAGCCACGTCTTGTTGAAGCCGAAGAAGCCGAACACGGTGTCGGTCGTCCCATTGACCTTGGCGGCCAGTGCGGCGTTGGTGAAGGGCTCTCTGGCCTTGTGCGCTTCGAGGCGGAACTGGGCGACGATCGAGGGCTGGGCGATCGCGACCAGGGCGAGTCCGACGCCGAGCGATGCGAGCACGCCCAGGCAGCGCCGCCAGTCGGCGCGGGCCAGCCTGACCGCGGCGTAGAGCGCGCCGCCGGCGACGATCAGCACGAACTGGTACTGGGAGAACATGCCCCCGAACGTGGCGGCCGTGAGCAGAGCGAGGGCCGGAAGCGAGGCGCGGAGCCCGACGTGCTCGTGGTCGTCGACCGCCCGGACCAGCATCCAGACGAACAGCACCGCGAAGAGGGCCAGCAGCGGGTACATGCGGGCCATGCTCGAGGTGACCCGGACGGCGGGGCTCACGGCCCAGATCAGCACGACGAGCGCGGCGGCGAGCGGATCGTGCAGCAGGCGTCGGGCGAGCCCAAACAGGGCCGCGCCGGTGAGGATGTCGATGAGCAGGTTGAGCAGCGGGCCGGTCCAGAAGCGCACGCCGAAGAGGAGCATCCAGACGTGGAGCGCCCAGAAGTACAAGGGCGGATGGACGTCGTGGGCCCCGAGGTCGTGGGCGATTTGGGCGAAATCGACTGCCGAGGCCGGTTTCCACTGCTGCTTCCACTCGCGGGCTGGGACCCAGCGCCCATAGAGGGAGACCCCGTGCTGCGTGCTGAAATCGAGCAGATGCCCAGAGGCGGTCTCGTACGACCACCATTCGTCCACGTGGAAGCCGTGTTTGTGGCGCATCGAATCGATACGCAGCCCGGTCCCCAGGAGGAGCGCGAGGACCAGCGTGCCGATGACGAGCGCCAGATGAAGCCGATGGTACGGGGCGATGACGGTACGGTCGGCCTCAGGCGGGGTCTCGATGCCTGTCGCCGGCGGCGTCACCGCGCTGTTGCGGGGCTTGGGCGGACGGACGTCGGAACCTGAGAGGCGGTGTGGCGGGCTCGCGGCGGCGGCGTGTTCACGACATCCGATTATACCTGCGCGGCCCCGATCGGCCACGGGCGCCCTGCCCGCGGAATCGCTGCACTACCGGGGGGGCCCGCCGTCTGAAAGAATGACACCATGAGCGTGACGTCGGCGACCGATCTCCAGCGCCTCACCGAGGCCCTTGCGGCCGTCGACGAGTTCGTCGCGGCGCGGCTGCCGCGCATGCACGCGCCGGGCGTGGCGATCGGGCTGACAGACCGGCAGCGCACCCTCGGCTTCGTCTGCCAGGGGCTCGCCGATCTTGCCGCCGGCACGCCGGTCGAGCCCGAGACGCGGTTCCAGATCGGCTCGATCAGCAAGTCGTTCGCGGCCGCGGTGCTCCTGCAGGAGCACGACGCCGGCCGCATCGACCTCCACTGCCCCGTCACCGAGCACGTCCCCTGGTTCTCGGTCCGCTCGCGGTTCGCGCCGATCACGCTGCACCACCTGCTCAGCCATACGTCCGGCCTCATGCAGGGGACCGAGTTCAGCGCCGAGGCGCGCCACGCGCTCTGGTCGCTGCGCGAGACCGAGACGACCTACGGTCCCGGCGATCACTTCCTCTACTCGAACGACGGCTACAAGCTGGTCGGTCTGGCGCTCGAGGCGGTCACCGGTCGGCCTGTCCACGAGCTCGTCGCCGAGCGGATCGTGGCGCCACTCGGCATGACGGCCACCGAGACGACCATCCGGCGGGATTCACCGCTGCCGGTCGCCAAGGGCTACCAGCGCCAGTGTGACGACCGGCCGGTGCACGTGGGGCAGCCGTTCATCGAGGCGCCGCTGATCGAGAGCTGCACGGCCGACGGCAGCATCGTCTCGTCGGCGGCCGACATGATGGCCTACGCGCGGCTGATCCTGAACCGCGGCGTCGGGCCCGATGGGCGCCGGCTGCTCTCCGAGGACGCCTTCGGGCTGTGGACGAGCAAGGTCGCCGAGGATCCCGACGAACCCGGGTCGTTCTACGGTTACGGTCTCGTGACGCGCACGATCGACGGGCTCGATTGCGTCGGGCATTCCGGCGGGATGGTCGGCTTCAACACGCTGCTCGTGACCGAGCCTGCGACCGGCATCGCCGTGATGGTGCTGCTCAACGGGCTCGACGACCGCATGGAGATCGCGCGCTTCGCGCTGCAGGCGGTGCGGGCGGCGGTGGCGGGGGCAGACGTGCCCCCGCCACCGCCGCCCGCCGACCCGACCTTGCTCGGCGAGGTCGCGGGCGAGTACGCCGGAATGTACACAGGCGAGTCAGGCGCACTCACGCTGGCCGCTCGCGATGGGCGTCTGCTGCTTGTGGACGCGGGTGCGGGTGCGAGTGGGGAAGAGGACGTCGTGCTCGAGCGGCGCGGCGACGATCTGTTCCTCGCGCCGCACCCCGTGTGGGACACGTTCCACCTGCGGGCTGAGCGCGACGACGGCTCCGCCGTCGTCGCGCTCAGCCACGGTCCTTCGACCTACATCCGCGACGGCGCTACGCTCGGGCCCGAGCCGCTCGCCGATCCCTCGTGGGCGCAGTTGACGGGCACGTATCGCTCGTACAATCCCTGGCTGCCGGGCTTCCGTGTCGTCTGCCGACGCGGGCGCCTGCTGCTGGTCGCCCCCTGGCTCTATCCGAGCGATGAGATGGCGCTCGTGCCGCTGCCGGACGGCGCGTTCCGTGTCGGCACCGACGCTTGGATCCCCGACCGGCTGAGCTTCGACACGGTGATCGACGGCTGGGCTACGCGCGCCGTCTATGATGGGCAGCCCTTCTACCGCACGTTCACCTGAGGGACAGGCGGGGCGGCTGAGCCTCATCCTGCTACACTCATTGGCGTGCCGACCGACCCCAACAAACCGGTCTACTACCGCAAGCAGGTGCCGCTGTTCCGGCTCGTCGAGAAGATGAAGCTGTGGCCCTCGCGGCGCGGTCTGCTACACGGCATCAAGGAGTTCGAGGTGCTGGGCGCCACTCACGCCCGTCTGACGACCCACTGCGGCAAGATCATGATCGTGCGCGACTCAAAGACCAGCCGTTCGGCCCGCTGGCTGCGCAACAAGCTCTTCTTCGAGGCGTGCCCCGAGTGCCGTATCCCCGAGTGGAAGCTGCAGAAGTACGCCGCGACCAAGTTCAAGCGCGGCTACGGCTCGTATCTGCGCGGCGAGGAGCGCCGGAGCTAGCAACGGCAGACGCCGGCCGGTGGTACCATGAACTACGGAGCCATGCGCCAGATCGGGGGGCGTCGGCAGTAGCAGCGCGCATCGCATGACCTGCGTTCCCTGACCTCCGCCGCAAAGGGCACGGCTGAGCGGCCGTGCACGTCGGCCCGGCGACGAAGGCGCCGCCGGGCTGCGCAAGGAGTGGTCATGAACCATCGTTCCGTCGTCGCACGCATCCTTTTGACCCTGGCGGTGATCGCTGCGGCCGTCCTCGTTGCGGTGGCGACCGCCATGCCGACGCGGGCAGCGCCGGCCTCGGCCGTCGCCCCACCCCTCACCCTCGGCGCGCCCTTCACCTCGCCCGACGGCCTCTGGACCTGGTCGCGGCCGCTGCCGCACGGCTATCCGGCGCACATGATCGCCGCGCCGGCGCCGGGCACGCTGTTCGTCGCCACTTCCGAGCCGGATTTGCTGGTCACTCGGGACGGCGGCGCGACGTGGGCGTGGAATCGCACGAGCGCCGTGCCCGGCTTCGCCAGCCCGCAGGGTATCCAGTTCGTATCATCCCAGGAGGGCTGGACCTGGGGCACGGACGCGGCCCAGAGGACCGACATGCTGCTCCACACGACGGACTGCGGTGCCAGCTGGCAGCCGAGCCTGACGATGTCGGGGACGTACGCGAGTGACGTCTTCACGGTGCGCTTCGCTGGACCTTTCGGTTGGGTTCTGAGAGGAAGCTACGACACTCCCGCGCTCTACACCACTACCGACGGCGGTCAGACGTGGAGTCCGCCGCTGACCGTGCCTCGAATCGATAGTGACGACACGACCTTCGCTGCGCTGGCCCCGCAAGGCGGCGAACAGGCCGTCCTTGCCGACAACGACGAGCAAGCTGGATCGGGCATGGGTGTCGCGACGCCGATGTGGCGCACGACCGACATGGGGGTCACCTGGCAGCCCCTCACGACGTTGAAGGGTGTCAACATCAGAAGCGTGGCTTTCACGTCGGCTAGCAAGGGCTGGGCGACCAACCCCACGTCGCTCTGGTCCACCACCAATGGCGGTGCGAGCTGGCACAAGGTGCGCTCGGCCCCGGGGTCCGACCGGCTGACCGTGACCGGCGACGGCATCTGGGCCGTTCCCAATGTCGGTCCTCCGCCGGGCTCTCCGCCCTATTATGCCCTGCACTCGACCGACGATGGTGCGACGTGGCGGGAGGTCCCTGGCCTCGGTGGCGCCGAGGTCGCGTTCGCCGATACGCAGGACGGCTGGGTCGCGCGTGGCGACTGGCTGAACGTGTACCTGCACACCACCGACGGTGGCACGACGTGGTCTCACGTGACCAATGCTCCCAAGTCGACGGTGAACAGTCTCGCGGCCACCCCCGACGGCACGGTCTGGGGCGCCGCCGACTACGTGATCAGATCGGCCGACGGCGGCGCCCACTGGCAGCGCGTCACCCGCCGCCGCCGTCTGCTTGCCGTGGCGGCCGTCAGTGCGAACCAAGCGTGGGCGGTCGGCCGGAGCGGCGTCGCTGTCCATACGGCCGATGGTGGCCACCACTGGACGGTGCAGCACACGGGCGTCGACATACCCTTGCGCCAGGTCTTCTTCTTCGATGCCAAACACGGCTGGGCCGGCGGCGACAAGGGCACGCTGCTGCGTACCGTCGACGGCGGGCGCAACTGGTCGGTGAAGACATTCGGGAGCGGCGTGCGCATCGGTCATATCGTCTTCGCTGACGCCCAGCATGGCATCGCCCTCCTGGGAGCCGTCACTACTCATCCTGCCCTCCTGTGCACCAGCAACGGCGGACGTACATGGTCCTGGATCCACCTGCAGTACTGGCCCGGGGGTGTGATCATGGAGGACGCCACGCACGCACTGCTGGTCGCCGGGTCGACGTCGTGGGCCAGTAGCGACGGCGGCAAGACCTGGCAGCGAGGGACCGATCTTCCTCTCGGAGGGGCCATCGTCTCCCTCGCCCGCTCCGGTTCGCAGCTCTGTGCCGTCGGTGCCGAGGGCGCCGTGGTGACCAGCACCGACGGCGGTCTGACGTGGTCCAACGACGGGCTGCCCGCCGGCAGCCGGGCGATGCTGACCAGCGTCCAGTTCGTGGGCAGCGACACGCTCATGATCGGTGGCGTTCTCGGCGTGCTGACCCGCGATCTCACGACCGCTCCGTTGCCGTAGTCGACACTCCGGGCGGGGGCGGGCTGTGCCCGCCCCCGCCCCCTCGGCTCACTCCACCCCGAACCTCGCCAGCACCGACTCGATGAACGGGCCCTTGGCCTCGGCGTAGTCGTTCGGGTCGTCGAAACGCGGCGCCAGCGAACGCTTCAGCGCCGCGTACTCTGCGGCCACCTCGGGACGCGCCCGCAGGATGTCGCGGAACCTCAGATGCCGGCGCCAGAACTCGCTGCCCTCTTCGACCAGGTGGACGTTGTGTCCGGCCCGGCCGGGCAGCCGCAGCTTGAAGAAGCGCCGGTAGGGCATCTCGTCCTCGTACTTCGCGACGTACTCGTAGCCGAGCGCACAGATCGGCGCGACGCACCGGTCGAGATCGCCGGAGCGTCCCGCCGCGACGGCCGGCATGAGGTCGACGATGGGCTTGGCCGCAAGGTCGGGCACCGCGGTGCTGCCGATGTGGTCGACGGCGACGATGAGAGAGGGGGCGGCGGCGCGCAGGCGCGCCGCCGCCCCCTCGAACTCATCCGGCCAGGCCGGGTCGTGGTCGACGATCTCGATCACAGCTACAGCAACCGCCACTCCTCGGGCTTGAGGCGCACGCGGTCGGGATCGGCCAGGACGGTGTCGAGGGCCGCCAGCATCGCCTCCTTGTCCTGCGGCAGACGGCCGCCGACCGGCAGGTAGTTCGAAGCGTGGTTTGAGCGGAAGACGGAATCGCTCACGTCGGTGGCGGCGATCATGCCGCGCAGCTCGCGCAGCATGGTGAGCGCGTCGGGAACGATGAACTCGCCGCCGCGCACCCGGGCTTCCATGCGTGTGCCGGGCTCGACCATCAGGCTGAGCACGCCGATGTACTGCGGGTCGATCGCCGAGAGCGCCTCGCCGGTCGCTGCGGCGTGCACGAGCGAGCGTTCCGGTCCAGCGAGCCCCAGGATGGCCGTCACCGATAGCTCAAGGCCGGCGGCGAGCGCCTTGCGGCAGCCCTCGACCTGCTGGGCGGCAGTAACGCCTTTGTGGATGTCGGCCAGAGTCTGGTCATCGCCTGACTCGAGTCCCAGATAGAGTAGCTCGAGCCCCGCTTCGCGGATGGCGCGAAGATCGTCTGGACTCTTCTTGAGGAGGTTCTGGGCGTTCGCGTAGCAGCTCACCCGCTCGAGCGCGGGCAGCTCGCGGCGCAGCAGGTTGAGGGCGTCCTCGAGGCGGCGGCGCGACAGGGAGAGCGCGTCGCCGTCGGCCAGGAACACCCGCCGCACGCGTTGCTTGATGCTGTCGGGCAGACCGGTGACGTCCTCGACGACTTCGTCGGGCGGCCGGACCGCGAAGGGCTTGTCGAGGTAGGTCGAGCAGAAGTCGCACGAGTTGTTCGAGCAGCCGTAGGTGACCTGGACGATCAGGCTCGAGGCTTCGCTGGGAGGGCGGATGACCGCACCGAGATACCGCATGGGCTCGATTGTAGCAGGGGTTGCCGGCGAGGCCGCCCCCACGACCGGTCGCCGGCCCGACGCCGGGCGCGGCCGCACAGAGCCTCCTGTATACTAGCGTCCGACGCCAGACGGCCCGCGGGCGAGGCTCCCAGCCCCGCCGGGGCTCCAGTCGCAGGTCATGCCGTGACACACACGCGACAGCGGACGGCACATACGTTGAGGAGGAGTTGACGGCTATGGCGAACAGGGACGAGCTGATCCAGGAAGCGATCGACGCGATCGTGAACTACGACGCGGCGGCGGCCGACGACGTGGCCCATCGCGCCCTCGAGGCCGGCATGGCGCCCGGTGAGATCGTCAACGAGGGTTTCGTGGTCGGCATCAGCCAGGTCGGCGAGGCGTTCGAGAGCGGCGAGGTCTTCCTCCCCGAACTCATGCTCGCGGCCCAGGCGATGGATGCGGCGACGAGCGTCTGCAACGCGGCCATGGTCGGCGGCGAGGGCGAGAAGAAGGGCACCGTCATCGTGGGCACCGTCCAGGGCGACGTTCACGACATCGGCAAGGCGATCGTCATCGCCTACCTCAAGGCGCACGGCTACGACGTGACCGACGCCGGCCGTGACGTGCCGGCCGCGACCTTCATCGCCAGGGCCAAAGAGATCAATGCCGACATCATCGGCATGAGCGCCCTGCTCACCACCACCATGGAGGAGCAGCGCAAGGTCGTGAAGACGATCAAGGACGAAGGACTGCCGTTCAAGACAGTCGTAGGCGGCGCGCCCTGCACGCAGCGTTGGGCCGACCAGATCGGCGCCGACGCCTACGCCGAAGACGCCTCGGACGGCGTCAAGAAGATCGACGCCCTGCTCGGCAGGTAGCCAGGCCGACAAGCGGATGCCCCGGCGGGGGGCGGGTGTGGCGGACGCCACACCCGCCTCCCGCCGCTTCGTTTCAGGACCCGCAGTCGGCCCCGACCGGCTCGCCGGCGCCCTGAATGCCGCTCTCGACTTTGCGCAGGAGCGCGAGCAGCTGCTCGCGCTCGTCCGGCGAAAGGCCGCCGACCGTCTCGCGCTCGAGGTCGCGCCAGAGCGCGGTCACGTGATAGCGCAGGTCACGGCCGGCGTCGGTGAGGGTGACGAGGGTGGCGCGGCCGTCGTCGCCGGAGCGGCAGCGCCGCACCCAGCCGTCGCGTTCAAGCCGCTGGAGCATCTTCGTCACTGTCGACGGGTCGATCCCGAGGCGCTCGACGAGATCGGTCTGCGTACAGTCGTCGCGGTCCCACAACTGCAGCAGCAGCAGTTCCTGGCCGGGCGCCAGGCCGAGCTCGCGCAGGTGACCGCCGATCATCGTCTTGTTGGCGCGAGACAGGCGGAAGATGGCGTGCACGGTCGGTCCCGCCTCTTCGGCGATGGCGCTCGGCTGAGGCTGGCGCCGGCAGGCCAGATGGAGCGTCTCGGCGGTCTCTTGCGTCGCTTGTGTAGGTTCGTCGGTCATTGCGTCAGTTGAGTCTACCCGTTTTCGGGAAATGTTTGGCTTGCCACATATCCGAACATATATGGCTAGCCAACTAAAGTCGAAGGGAGCCCGTCATGGCTTGGACCACCGATCCCATCCACAGCAGCTTCGAGTTCGCCGTACGCCACATGGTCGTCTCCACCGTGCGCGGCCGGTTCGACGACTTCAGCGTCGAGGCCGACATCGATGAGGATGATCTGTCGCGCTCGACGGGCAAGGTCGCCGTCAAGACCGCGAGCGTGAACACTCGCGAGGAGCAGCGTGACGACCATCTGCGCTCGCCCGACTTCTTCGCCGCCGAGCAGTACCCCGACATGACCTACGTGATCACGAAGGTCGAGGGAGCGGGCAGCGAGTATGCGATCACCGGCGACCTCACCATCAAGGACGTCACCCGCGAGGTCGTGCTCGACGCCGAGATCACCGGTCCCGTGGCCGACCCTTGGGGCAACACCCGGCTGGGTCTTTCGGCGACCGGCAAGCTCAACCGCAAGGAGTTCGGGCTGAGCTGGAACGTGGTCACCGAGGCCGGCGGCCTGCTGGTCGGCGACGATGTCAAGATCACCGTCGAGGCCGAGTTCGTGAAGGCCGCTGAGACGGCCGACGCCGAGATGGTCGGGGCGGCCGCGGCTGCGGACTGAGGGACTTAGAGACAAGAGGACTCGCGCCTGTTGACGAGGCGCTTGTGGGGCGGGGTGTGGCGGATGCCACATCCCGCCCCGTCGCATTCATGGCGATGGACCGGACCGGGGAGCTACAGCCGCACGCCGTCGAGGTAGCTCAGGCTGCGGCCGACGCGCTCGATGCCCGACAGGTCGTCGCGCGCGACCAGCAGGCGTTCGACGCCGAAGCCCAAACCGACCCACGGGTCGGTGATGTCCCAGGCGTCGTCGAGGGGGTGGGGGCCGAGGGCCGTCGAGCAGACCTCGATGCCGCCGGCCACGACGTCGAGCTCGTCGCCGTAGACCTCGGAGTGTTTGCCGACGAACTCGTAGCCGGTCACGCCGGCGGCATCGAGGACGAGACCGGCAAGCTCGCGCAGACGCGCCTCTCGGGCCTCGAGCGGGGTGCCGAGCTCGACCAGGTTGAGCATCGTGAACTCGTTGAGATGCTTGGCGCCCTTCGTGTCGCGGCGAAAGCACGAGCCGATCTCGTAGATCGCGAAGGGCAGCTTCCAGGAACGGCTGAGGCGGCGCATCACCGTGTAGAGGTTGGGCGCCAGCATCGGCCGCAGGGAGCGGCCGCCGTCGAGCCGGAAGACCTGCTCGGCGAGCTCGCTGCCGCTCTCGACGCCCATCTTGCGCAGGGCCTCGTCGCTGACGAGCGAGGGAGTGACGACCTCGACCAGGCCGGCGGCGGCGAGGGCGTCGCGCAGCGACGCCTCGAGCCGCCGCAGCGCGGGCACGCGCGGGCCGGCGCGCAGCGCATCGAGGGCACGCCGGCCCGCGCCCACAAGCGCGGTCTCGAGCTCACGGAAGGCCTCGTCGCGGGCGGCGGCGTCGGCGAAGTCCGCCGCCGCCGCCGAGGGCTCGGCGCCGAGCTCGCGCAGGCGTTGCTGCTGGGTCGTGGTGAAGCCGACCGGGCTCATGCGGTCAGGCGTTCGGGGGCGCGGTGCGTCGCGTGCGCGGCGGCCACGGTTCAGGCTCGCGCGAGGTAGCGCGAGATGCCCATGACGAGCGCCTGCGCCAGCTGCTCGACGTAGTCGGGCCGCGCGGCGAGCGCGGCCTCGGCCGGGTTGCTGAGAAACAGCGGCTCGACCAGCACCGAGATCGCGTGGGGTTCGCGCAGCACGGCGTAGTTGCGGCCGAGGCCGCCCAGGTAGCCGGCCTCGGTGAGCGCGCCGACCTCGGCGCCGATGTAGTCGGCGAGGCGGGCGCCGTGCTCCGAGAAGTAGTGGTTGCGCTGGAAGAAGGCGCACACGGCGCCCGCCGCCGCCGGGCTCTTGACCGCGTTGAAGTGCAGCGACACGAAGTACTGGGCGTGGGCCTGGTCGGCGGTGTCGGTGCGCACGTACAGCGGCACCGTCTGGTCGGACTCGCGGGTCATGACCACCCGGCAGCCTTCGGCGCGCAGCAGCTCGGCGAAGCGCAGACCGACGGCCAGGGTCGAGGTCCTTTTCGAGCAGGCCCTCGACCGAGACCACGCCGGCGTCCTGCCCGCCGTGGCCGGGGTCGATCACCACGACCTTGCCGGCGAGGTCGGTGTCGGCGACGAAGCCGTCGTCGCGGTCGGGGATCTTCTTGCCCTCGCGGCCCGATTCGGCCTTGCGCAGCGCGTCGAGCTTGACAAGGGTCTCGTCGCCGACGATCCCGTCCGACGGCAGGCCGACGTTACGCTGGAAGTCGATCACGGCGCGTTCGACGGCCGCATCGAAGATGCCACGCTCGGGGCCGGCGTTGAAGCCGAACAGGTTGAGCTTGACCTGCAGCGCCAGGACGTCGTCGCCGCGGAACGGGGGCACGCGCAGATAGAGTAGCCGGTCGCCGAGGCCGTAGCCGGCCTCGGCGAGCTCGCGCCATGTGTTGGGACCGAGCACGCCGTCGGCGAGCAGGCCGCGCTGTTGCTGGAACGCGCGCAGACCGTCCCGGGTGCGCGGGCCGAAGTAGCCGTCGACGCCCTCGCGGCCGAGCTCGTGGCCGAGCGCGTGCAGGCGCTTCTGCACGTCTGAGACTTCCTTGCCGCGATCGCCGAGGGTCAGTGTGCGCATGAGGGCTCCAAAGACGCCGTGGTCGTTTCGGGGGAGCGGCTAGAGTATAGCAAGCGATGCGACGGCGGGCGGCGCTCCGCGCCGCCGCCCGTGCCGCCGTCAGATCCCGGTCGCGTGCCGCAGTCCCGCGGCGATGATGACCAGCAGCGCCACGGAGACCACGAGCCGGTAGACCACGAAGATCGTGAACGTGTGCCGGCGCAGGTAGCCCAGCAGGAACCAGATGGCCGCGAAGCCGCTCACCGCGGCCGCGACCATGCCCACCGCGAACGAGCCGGCCATGCCGGCCGGCATGCCGTCCTTGGCGAGTTCGGCCAGTTTGAGCACTGCCGCCCCGCCGACGACCGGGACCGACAGCAGGAACGAGTAGCGTGCGGCCGCCTCGCGGTCGAGACCGAGGAACAGGCCGACGACCATGGTGATGCCGGAACGCGACACGCCCGGCGACAGCGCCACGGCCTGAGCGACGCCGATACCCAGGGCGCCGGGCCAGCGCAGATCGTCCATGTGGCGGTCGAGCCGTGCGATGCGGTCGGCCACGAACATCACGATCGCGAAGACGATCATCATGATGCAGATCAGGTAGGGCTTGCCGAGTTGACCCTCTACGAAGCTCTCGAAGGCCACGCCGACCAGGCCGGCCGGGATCGTGCTGATGAGCAGCAGCCAGGCGAGCCGCTCCTCGGCGTCGTCGATCCGACGCTTCTTGAGGCTGCCCACCCACGACCGCAGGATGCTGACGACCTGCCGCCAGAAGTAGGCAAGGACGGCCACGAACGTGCCGGCGTGCAGGGCCACGTCGAAGGTCTTGTTGAGTGCGGGATTGTCCTGGAAGAAGTGCCACCCGAACAGCCATGGCACGAGGATGAGGTGGCCCGAGCTGGAGATCGGCAGGAACTCGGTAAGACCCTGGACAAGACCCAGCAGCAGGGCCTGCAGCAGGCTCATAGACGACTCGCTCGCGGGGTGTGGGCAGACTCGCTCATCGCGGTACTCCTTGGTGGTGATCCGACGTGGGCGCAGTCTAGCGCACGAGTGCCAGAATGTCCTTTGCAGGGTGCTGCGTTTGTCCTGTTGCCAGCGTTGTTACTCTTTGTGATTTCCGATACGATGTCGTGTCGAACAGGGGGAGTCAGGGGAGTCATGGACCAGGAACAGAGATTGACCTCCGTCCTTGCCGACGGGACCCGCTACCGCATCTACCGTTCGATCATCGAGCAGCCAGGCAGTAAAGTGACCGTCGCCGAAGTCGCCGAGCAGTTCGGCCTGCACCCCAACGTCGCCCGCATGCACCTCACCAAGCTCGAGCAGGCGGGCCTGCTCATCACCTCCCTCCGCAAGGGCGCCGCCGGCGGCCGTCCGGCACGTCTCTACGAGCTCAGCGGCACCGTGTCGTCGCTCGTCATGCCGCCCCGCCGCTACGACTTCCTGTCGAGCCTTGCGCTCAAGGCGCTCGCCGAGACCGGCGACCTCGACCGTGTCGGCGCGGTCTGCCGCGCGGCCGGCGTCGACGCCGGCCGCGTCTACATCGCCGCGCACCCCGAGTACCGGCGCGCCGGCCAGAAGGAGCTCGTCGGCGCGATGCTCGACGTCGGCGAGAAGGCGGGCATGCTGCCCCAGGTCGCCTGGGACGGCAACGCGCTCGCCCTTGACGTGCGCAACTGTGCCTTCAAGGAGCTCTCGACCTCACAGCCCGACCTGGTCTGCGTCATGCACCGCGCCTACCTCGAGGGCTTCATCGAGCACCTCGCCGGCGCCGGCAGCGACGCCGCCGTCGAAGTCTTCTCGGCGATCAGCGAGGGCGACGAACGCTGCCGCCTGCACTTCGTCTTCTCCTGACGATCCCTCCGGCGGCGCTCCCGCCGAACCGGGCGGATCGCAAGCCTCCCATAACGCGGCCGGCCGTGAGCCTGTGCGTGATACAGTACGTCCCGTTTATCGCACCCTCGTGAACGGGGAATGACCCAGGACATGCGCTTCGACGAGCTCCCGACCGATCTGCTCGACGCCACCATCCGCCGCGCTCTGCGCAACGGCGGCGACTTCGCCGAGGTGTTCGTCGAAGACCGCTGGTCGCTCGGGCTCTCACTCGAAGAACGGCGCGTCGAACGCGCCTCGGGTGGTCGCGAGGCCGGCTTCGGAGTGCGGCTCACCACCGGCGACCGCACCTACTACGCCTATTCCGACGAGATCGACGAAGAGAACCTGCGCGCGCGCCGCAGGCGCCGTCGCCGCCGCGATGCGTGGCGGCGCCGGCGGCGCGCGCGTCGTCGACCTCGGCCAGGTGCGTCGCGGCGGCGGCGGGCGTCCCGATCAGGTCGAAGTCCCGCCCGCCGCCGTCGCGACCGACGTCAAGGCGGGGCTGCTGCGGGCCGCCGACGAGGCGGCCCGCGCCGCCGGCCCTGCCGTCCACCAGGTCATGGCCGGCTATCTCGAAAGCCGCCAGCGCGTGCTCATCGCCAACTCCCTGGGCGACCACGTCACCGACGATCGCACCCGCGTGCGCTTCACGGTCAACGTCGTCGCCCGGCGCGACGGTGTCATCCAGACCGGCTACGAGAGTCTCGGCAAGAGCAAGGGCTTCGAGATCCTCTCCGACGATGTCGTCGAGGATCTCGCCCGTGTCGCGGCCGGCAAGGCCGTCACCATGCTCGACGCCCAGCCGGCGCCCAGCGGCCCCATGCCGGTCGTGCTCGGCAACGGCTTCGGCGGCACGCTGTTCCACGAGGCCTGCGGCCACGGTCTCGAAGCCGACGGCATCGCCAAGGGCTCGTCCATCTACGAGGGCAAGATCGGCGACGTCGTGGCGGCCCCGATCGTCAACGCCTACGACGACGGCAGCATCCCCGGCGAATGGGGCTCGGCGGCCATCGACGACGAAGGCAACCCGACCCAGAAGACGCTGGTGATCGAAGAAGGCCGCCTGCGTGGCTTCCTCTACGACGGCCTGCGCGCCCGCGAGATGGGCGCGGCGCCGACCGGCAACGGCCGCCGTCAGTCGTTCCGTCATATCCCCATCCCGCGCATGACGACGACCTACATCGCCTCGGGCGACGCCACGGCCGACGAGATCATCGCCGCCACCGAGCGCGGCTTCTTCGCCAAGAGCCTCGCCGGCGGCCAGGTCGAGCCCGCCAGCGGCAACTTCGTGTTCGGCGTGGCCGAGGGTTACCTCATCGAGAAGGGTCGCATCACCACGCCCTGCCGCGGCGCCACGCTGGTGGGCAACGGCATCGACATCCTGCGCAGCATCGACATGATCGCCGGCGACTTCCTGGTGAAGTCGGGCATCTGCGGCAAGGACGGCCAGAGCGTGCCGGTCGGCACCGGCCAGGGCACCTTGCGCATCGCCGCGATGACCGTGGGCGGCACGGCCTGATGTTCGACACGGTCGACAGGCTGCTCGAACTGGCCCGCGCGCGCGGCGCTGCCGAGGCCGAGGTCTACGCCGAGCAGGCCACCTCACGGCGGGTCAAGATCTTCAGGGGCGCCGTCGAGGAGCTCACCGCGGCGCGCCGCAAGGGCGTCGGCCTGCGTGTCTTCCAGGACGGCAAGGTCGGCTACGCGTACTCGTCCGACCTCTCGCCGGCGGCGCTCGACGACGTGGTCGCGACCGCGCTGGCCACTACCGCCGTCGCCGATCGCGATCCCGACGCCGTCATGCCCCAGCCGGGGCGTGAGCCCGAAGCGGTCGACGTCTTCGACCCGCGGCTCGAGGGGGCGAGCGACGAACAGCGCATCGAGCTCGCCCTCGCCGTCGAGCGTGCCGCGCTGGCCACCGACAAGCGCGTCAAGTCGGTCGACGAGACGGTCTATGCCGACGCCGACAGCCAGGTGTTCCTGGCCAACAGCGCCGGCGTGCGTGGCAGCTACCGCGAGGGTCACTGCTATGCCTACGCCTACGTGCTGGCCGAGCAGGACGGCCAGATCGAGACCGGCCTCTCGTTCACGGTCGGCCGGGCGCCGGTCGAGCTCGACCCGCAGGCCTGCGGCACCGAGGCGGCGACCCGCGCCGTCGCGCTGCTCGGCGGCGCCAAGACCAAGACGACCAAGACCACCGTTGTGCTCGACCCCTTCGTGTCGGCTTCGTTCTTCGGCGTGCTCAGCTCGGCGCTCACGGCCGAGGCGGTCCAGAAGGGCCGCTCGCTGTTCGCCGGGCGTGTGGGCGACGCAGTCGCCGGGCCCGGCGTCACGCTGATCGACGACGGCATCCACCCGGAGGGGCTCGCCAGCGCGCCGTTCGACGGCGAGGGCGTACCCTGCCGGCGCACGCCGCTGATCGAGTCGGGCACGCTGCAGGGGTTCCTCTACAACACCAAGGCCGGGCACCGTGAGGGGCGCGACTCGACGGGCAACGGCGTGCGCGGGTCCTACCAGGCGACACCCGGCGTCGGTCCCACGAACCTCATCCTCTCGGGCGAGCAGACGCCGTGGGCCGACCTCATCGCCGGCATCGACCACGGTGTGCTCGTCACCAATGCCATCGGCATCCATTCCGGCGCCAACCCGGTCTCGGGCGAGTTCTCGGTGGGCATCAACGGGCTGCTCATCGAATCGGGTCGGCTCGGTACGCCGGTCCGCGAGGTCACCATGGCCGGCGACATCGTCTCGATGCTGCGCAGCATCGTGGCGCTGGGAGACGACACCCGCTGGGTGCCGAGCGGCAGTATCCTCACGCCATCGGTCGTGATCGAAGGGGTGTCGATCGGCGGCGCCTAGCGACTTCGCGGCCGCACCAAGCCGCACCACGGCGCACCACGGCGCAAGGCAGTACAAGGGGGAGGTCTCGGTGAGCGAACTCGGCGACCGTCTGATGGCGGCCAGCTACCTCGAAGGCGATTTTGTGCTGCGCTCGGGCAGACGCAGCAACTTCTATCTGGACAAGTACCTGTTCGAGACGCGTCCCGACCTGCTCGGCGATCTCGCCATCGGTCTGAACGACAAGCTCGCCGCCCACGAGCCGTTCGACCTGCTGGCCGGTCCCGAGCTCGGTGCCGTGGCCTTGGTAGCCGTTCTCTCGCTCACCGCGCGCAAGCCGTTCGTCATCGTGCGTAAGGGCGAAAAGGACTACGGCACCAAGAGGCTGCTCGAAGGCCGGGCCGACAAGGGGCAGCGTGTGGTCGTGGTCGAGGACATCGTGACCTCGGGCGGGGCCGCACTGCAGGCGGTCCACGTGCTGCGCGATGCCGGCCTCGACGTGCGTGCCGTACTCTGCGTGGTCGATCGTGAGCAGGGCGGCCGCGAGGCCTTCGCGGCCGAGGGCGTGATCCTCGATCCGCTGTTCACCGCCAGCGGGCTGGGCATCAGGATCTAGGGGCTTGCGCGAGGCCGGAGGCTCGGGCGGACTCTGGCCGAGCGCTACCTGGTCTTGAACGAGGTGATCGCGCGCTCGAACAGCGGTTCGTCGGCGCCCCAGTGTCCGGCCGTGGCGCTCGCCGTCAGGACGTAGACCCGCCCGTTGCCGGCCAGCAGGTACTCCCAGCCCACCACGCGCTGCCCTGAGATCGTCACCGCGAACGGGAGGACGATCCCCGGCACGCCGTTGAGCGAGACGTCGCTGGGCGCCTGTGCCTGCAGGTCCTGCCCGAGCCGACCGGCCATACGGGCGCCGAGCGAGCGCAGCGCGGCGCGCACTTGCGTCAGCTGGTCGGCGCCCACCTGTGCCCCGGTCCTGACGACCGCTACGGTGAGCGAGTCGAGGTAGCGCTCGCCCGCGCGAGCGCCGCCCTCATCGACGAACGAGACCTGGAAGGCAGTGTCGCCGCTCGCCGACGCGGTGCGCCATTCGACCAGCGGCCGCGCGACGTGCAGCGAGAAACCGTACGTGTCGTTGGTGTAGACGCCCGGCGTGCCGCCGCAGCCGGACACGACGACCAGGACGGCCGCGAGCAACGTGGTTGCCGCGAGGGCGCCCAGGTCGATGGTGCGGTCTCGGACTCGGCGGCGGGCCAACGGTGGTCCGTCAGCGCACGACGCGTAGCGTGCGCAGCGTCAGGTCCTCGGGCCCGTGCACGTGCATCCCGCGCGCGGACGCTTCGACGAGGTAAGCTGCGACCTCGTCCGAGACCTCCTCGCCGGGGGCGATCACAGGGATGCCAGGCGGGTACGGCGCCACCATCTCGGCGCTCACCAGGCCCGCCGCGGCAGCGACGGCGACCGACTCGGACGGCGCGAAGAACGCGTCGCGCGGCGACATGACCTGGCGGGTGACCTTCGGCCATCCCGCGGCGGGCATCTCGCACGAGACGCCGGCGCTGTCGGCGCGCCGCGTGGCCAGGTCGCGCATCGCGGTGACGAAGCGCGTGACATCGGCTCGCGAGTCGCCGTAGGTGACGTTGAGCAGCACAGTGAGGGGATCGGCCGCCTCGACGGCGATGCCGTAGTCGTCGCGCAGCGTCGTCTCGAGCTGGTAGCCCGTCAGGCCGAGCCCGCAGGCCGACACGGTCACCCGCGTGCGGTCGAAATCGGCCGCGCCGGCCTGCTCGAGGACCTCGTCGCCGAGCACACGGACGCCGGCGAGCCCGGCGAGCCGGCGCCGGATGAGCTCGGCGTTGTCGACGGCGCGCGCCCAGAGGCTCTCGCCTTCGGTCGCCATCTGGGCGCGCGCCGCATCGATCGAGGCGTAGATCAGCACCTGCGGGCTCGTGCTCTGGGTCATCGCCACGATGCTTTCGAGGCGCCCCAAGTTGAGCCGCTCGCCGCGCGCCACGAGGACCGACGACTGGGTGATCCCGCTGATGAGCTTGTGCGTGCTGGCCACCATGCCGTCGGCGCCGGCCGTCATCGCGTCTTCGGGGAGCTTGCTGCAGAAGCGCAGGTGAGGCCCCCAGGCCTGGTCGACGATGAGCGGCATGCCGGCCGCGTGGGCCGTCTCGGCGATGGTGGGCAACGCGGCGCAGACGCCGTTGTGGCTGGGCGACACGATGAAGACCGCCTTCGCGGCGGGGTGCTGCCCGACCGCGGCGGCGACTCGTTCGGCCGGCACGTTGAGGGCCACGCCCCAGCTTTCGTCGATGACCGGCTGCACGTAGTGCGGCACGGCGCCCGAGAAGATGAGGGCCGCCTGGACCGACTTGTGGGCGTTGCGCGGCACGATCACGCTGTCGCCGGGACCAGCGAGCGCGAGCAGCAGCGCGTGGACCCCGCTCGTCGAGCCGTTCACCAGAAAGAAGCAACGCTCGCCGCCCCAGGCGGCCGCGGCGAGATCTTCGGCGGCGCGCACCAGCGCCGTCGACTCGCGCGTGTCTTCGACCCCGCCGGCCATGGCGACGTCGACGTCGAGCAGCGTGCCGCCGAAGATCTCGCGCATGATCGGCGGAGCTCCCTTGCCGCGCTTGTGACCCGGCGTGTGGAAGGGCAGCATGCCCTTCGACCGGTAGACCAGCAAGGCGTCGACGTAGGGCGTGGCGGCCTGATCGGGGGCCTGGATCGGGTTCTTCATGCTGCTCCTGACGCCGTCTCGTTCGGCCTGCCAGTGTATCACCCGGGGTTTGCGGGTACGGCCGGTGGTAGACTCCGAGGGTCCTCGAAGCGCGATACGAAGGTGGTCGACGGTAACCCTTGACTCGACAGTGAGAGTGCGCTTCGCACCCAGCCCGACGGGCAGTCTCCATATCGGCTCGGCCCGCACGGCGCTCTACAACTACCTGTTCGCCCGTCACCACGGCGGTCGCTTCGTCGTGCGCATCGAGGACACCGACGTAGCCCGCTCCGAGGAGCGGCACGAGCGCTCGATCCTCGACGATGTCGCCTGGCTCGGACTCGACTGGGACGAGGGCCCCGGGCGCGGCGGCGAGCACGGACCATACCGCCAGACCGAGAGGGCGGCGAGCTACCGCAGCGCAGCCGAGCGATTGCTGGCGAGCGGCGCCGTCTATCACTGCTTCTGCGCCGAGGAGCGGCTCGAGGCGCTGCGCGCCGAGGCCCGCGCGAAGGGGCGCACGCCGCGCTACGACGGCCACTGCCGGACGCTCGGTCCAGACGAGGTCCGGGCGCGCCTGGCGCGCGGCGAACCGGCGGCGCTGCGCTTCGCCGTGCCCCGGCGCGAGATCGTCTTCGACGACCTCATCCGCGGCACCGTGCGGATCAGCTCAAACGTGATCGGCGACTTCATCGTCGTGCGCTCCGACGGCGCCGCCGGCTACAACTTCGCGGCCGTCGTCGACGATCATGAGATGGCGATCAGTCACGTCATCCGCGGCGACGACCACCTGACCAACACGGCGCGCCAGCTCCTCGTGTTCGCCGCCCTCGGCGCGACGCCGCCCGCCTACGCGCACCACTCGCTGATCCTCGGCCCCGACGGCGGCAAGCTGTCGAAGCGCCACGGCGCCACCTCGGTCGGCGAGTTTCGCGAGCTCGGCTACCTGCCGCAGGCGATCGTCAACTACCTGGCCCTGCTGTCGCTGGTCGCACGGCGAGGACGAGGTCCTCGGGCTCGACCGGCTGGTCGCCGAGTTCGACCTGGGGGCGCTGTCGGGCAGTCCCGCGATCTTCGACCTCGACAAGCTCGACTGGCTGAACCACCAGTGGATCATGGCCGCGAGCGACGGCGAGCACGAGCGCCGCGTCGGCGAGCGCCTGCCGGCCGGCGCCCCGGCGCCGGCCGTCCGGGCGCTCGCCGCGGCGCTCAAGCCGTCGCTCGAGAAGTACGCAGACGTGCCCGCGCTGGCGGCGCAGGTCCTCGATCCGCCCGAGCTCGAAGGCGAGGCGCGGCGGGCGGCGATCGCCGCCCGCGACCGCCTCGCCCTCTTCGCGGGGCTGCGCGAGCAGGCGCCGCGGCCGTTCCTCGCCCCCGACGAGGCGCGCGAGCTGCTGGCCGAGTACCGCCGGCGCGGCAAGGAGCTCGGCTTCGGGCCGCGCGACCTGCTCATGCCGCTGCGCCAGGTCCTGACCGGCCACGAGCACGGCCCCGAGCTGCACTACGTCCTGGCCGCGCTCGACGCCGACGAGACTCGGCGCCGGCTCGACACGGTGCTCACACTCACGCACGAACCACTCGACCAAGGAGACCCGCGGTGATCCGGTTGTTCAACTCCCTCACGCAACGCAAGGAGGAGTTCGTCCCCCGCGACGAGGGCACGGTCGGCATCTACGCCTGCGGTCCCACGGTCTACAACCTCATCCACGTCGGCAACGCCCGGCCCTACGTCACCTTCGCGGTGCTGCGCAGCTGGCTCATCCAGCGGGGCTATCTCGTGACGCTGGTCGAGAACATCACCGACGTCAACGACAAGATCAACGCCAAGGCCGACGCCGAGGGCACGACCCCGAGCCGGGTCGCCGCCGAGTTCACGGCCGCCTATCTCGACCGACACCGACCGTCTCGGCCTGCCGCGCCCCGACGTCGAGCCCAAGGCGAGCGAGACGATCCCCGAGATCGTCGACCTGGTCTGTCAGCTCGTCGCGTCCGGCCACGCCTACGAAGCCGAGGGCAGCGTCTACTTCCGCGTGCGCAGCTTCGCCGGCTACGGCAAGCTCTCGGGCCAGCGCATCGAGGAGCTCGAGGAGGGCGTGCGCATCGAGTCCGAGCCCGGCAAGGAGGATCCGCTCGACTTCGCCGTCTGGAAGGCCGCCAAACCCGGCGAGAGCGACACCTCTGGGACAGTCCCTGGGGGATGGGCCGTCCGGGCTGGCACATCGAGTGCTCGGCGATGAGCCTGCGCTATCTGGGCGCCGGCTTCGACATCCACGGCGGCGGCCGCGACCTCATCTTCCCCCACCACGAGAACGAGATCGCCCAGTCCGAGGCCGCCGGCCTGCCCTTCGCGCGCGTCTGGATGCACAACGGCATGATCCGCAGCGAGGGCGAGAAGATGGCCAAGTCGGTCGGCAACATCTTCCTGCTGCGCGAGGTGCTCGACCGCTACCCCGCGCCGGTCGTGCTCACGTACTTCCTCACGACGCACTACCGCAGCCCGCTCGAGTTCTCGGTCGAGAAGCTCGACGAGGCGCGGGCCGCCTACGAGCGCCTCATCGAAGCGGTGCGCACGGCGAGCTTCCGCGCCGACAACCCCGGCCGCGGCGACACCCACGACGCCGGCGAGCTGCGCCGGACCGTCGAGCGCGCGCGGCCGCTCGTTCGCCGAGCACATGGACGACGACCTCAACACCGCCGGCGCCCTCGGCGAGCTGTTCGCGCTGGCCGGCGAGCTCTTCCGCTACGTGGGCGCGGCCGACGCGGCCGGTCACGCCGCCGACACCGCCGTCCTCGAGGACGTCGAGGACCTCATCGTCGAGTGCCTCGACACGCTCTGCATCTCGCTGCCCGACGACACCTTGTGGTCGCCCGCTGCCGAGCCGGTCGCCGCGGTGCGCGGTGCCGACGGCGGCGACGGCGGCGACGGCGAGGTCTGCGCGACCGACGACGTGCCCCTGCCGCCGGCCGCCCGCCTGCCGGCGGAGGGCCGCTGGGACGACCTCGCCGGCCTTGTCGACGAGCGCCTCTCGTGCGGCGACGCCACGTATGCGTGCGCTGCTGCGCGACCACTACCGTGCCGCGAAGGACTGGGCCGAGGCCGACGGCCTGCGCGGCGATCGAGGCCGCCGGCTTCGAGGTGCGCGACACCCGCCGGCGGCACGCAGGTCGTGCGCCGGCGGCGCGGCGAGCTGAGCGCCGCGATCGGCCTGCGCAGGACTTGAGCGATGGACTGGCTCTACGGGCGGCAGGTGGTGCGGCTGGCCTGGCGCCCGGCGCGAAGCGCCGGCCGCACAGGCTCGCCGCGACGCCTGCCGCCCTCGACTGGCCTGCGCGGTCACGGCGTCGAGATCGAGCGTGACGGCCTTGCGGTCGAACTGCGTCGAGCCGCGCGAGCTGGACCGCGGCTCACCGGCAGCCGCGAGCACCAGGGCGTCGCCTGCTCGCGTGGGCGACTATCCGTACGTCGCCGCCCGACGATCTGCTCGGCCGCGACCTCGTCGTCGTGCTCGACGAGGTCACCGACCCGCGCAACCTGGGCGCCGTCGCGCGCAGCGCGCTGGCGGCCGGCGCCGGCGGCCTCGCGCTGCCGCGGCACCGCTCGGCCGCGGTCACGCCGGCCGCCGTCAAGGCGTCGGCCGGCGCCACCGAGCACCTGGACATCGCCCACGTGACCAACGTCGTCAGCCTTCCTCGCGCGACTGCAAGAAGGCCGGCTTCTGGGTCTACGGGGCCGCCGGCGACGCCGGCCGCCCGTACACGGACCTCGACCTCAGCGGCAAGGTGGCGCTCGTCTTCGGCGCGGAGGGCCGCGGGCTGCGCCCGCTGGTGCGCCGCGCCTGCGACGAGCTCGCCGCGATCCCCATGCGCGGCCCGGTCGACAGCCTCAACGTGAGCGTGGCGGCGGCGCTCTTCCTCTACGAGGCCCGCCGCCAGCGCGGCGCCTGAGCACGATGGCCGCTCACGACTCCTACATCGTCGACGGCTACAACGTGCTGCACGCGCTCTTCCCGGTCGATCGACGCAGGGCGAGCTCGAGGACCGGCGCCACTGGCTGACCGACCAGCTCGCCGGCTTCGCCGCGCTGCACGGACGCCGACGTCGCGCTCGTCTTCGACGCGCACGGCCAGACGCGCGCCGACCTGCGAACCGGTAGCGGGCACCCGCGTCGAGGTGTGCTTCGCCGGCGGCTCGAAGTCGGCCGACGACGCTGATCGCCCGGCGCATCGCCGAGCAGCCGGCCGACGCCGCCATCGTCGTCGTCTCGGCCGACCAGGAGGTGCAGCGCACGGCGACCCGGGCCGGCGTGCGGCGCATGACGCCGCGCGAGCTCGGGGCCGAGATCGGCGCCATCGACAAAAAGCTTGCAAACCACGAAAAGACCAGTAGAATACCGTCAACACTTGAGGATAAAGTTGACGTTGAGACTTGGCGCAAGCTGGAACGGATGAGGACGGCAGGGCGACGTAGGGCCGCATCATCTCAGGCTCAGCACAGGGGGGTCAACGGCATGAAGCAGCGGCGACAGGCCGAAACGAGCCGCAGCGCCGGCCACCTGTCTAACCCTCAAGTCCACTCCGAGAGTTCCGATATCGCCCTCGTCAACTCGTATCGCCGCGGCAACACGTCGGCCCTCGACGCCCTCATGCTGCGCTACCACCAGTTCGTGCGCCTCAAGGCGAGTTCGTACTTCCTCGCCGGCGGCGACTCCGAGGACCTCATCCAGGAGGGCATGCTCGGCCTCTACAAGGCGGTGCGCGACTACCGCGAAGACCGGCAGGCGTCGTTCCGCAGCTTCGCCGAGCTGTGCATCACGCGGCAGATCATCACCGCCATCAAGACGGCCACGCGGCAGAAGCACGTGCCGCTCAACGGCTACCTGTCCTTCAGCCAGACACCGGGCGACGCCGGCGACGACAGCGACTGCTCGCTGGCCGACGTGCTGCCCGGTTCGTCCGTGCACGACCCGGTCAACCAGGTGATCTCGTCCGAAGAGGTCGAGAGCCTCAAGCACTGTCTCACGCGCCTGCTCTCGGACCTCGAGAGCCGCGTGCTGCGGCTCTACCTGCAGGGGCTGTCCTACGAGAAGATCGCCCGCCAGCTCGACTGCGACTGCAAGACGGTCGACAACGCGCTGCAGCGCATCAAGCGCAAGGTCGACCTGCACCTGGAGAGCCGCAAGGTCCTGCTGTAGCCGCGGGCCGGCGCCGGGCGACGGCGCCGGCGCTGCGAGGCAGGCCGCGCGCGCGCCGCGTCAGGCGCCCGACGGGCTGCGTCGCTCGCGCCGTCTGTGCGGGGGTGTGCGCATGGGTGCGCCTGGTGGCCGGACGAAAGGCGCCAGAACAGCCGGACTGACGAGCGCCGGCGGGACGCCGGCTAGAACGTCATCAGGCTGACGTCGTGGCCCTGACGACTGGACGAGCAGCTTGAAGTCGTGCGGGTTGCTGGCCACCTGGGCCGCGTCGTGCAGGGTGATCATGCCCTCTTCGTAGAGCTGCAGCAGCGCCTGGTCGAAGGTCTGCATGCCGTAGAACTCGCCCTCCTTGATGGCCTGGCCGATCATGCGCCGTCTGGTCGGCGTCGAGGACGAAGTCGCGGATGCGGTTGGTCATGACCATGACCTCGATGGCCGGCACGCGGCCCTGGCCGTCGGCGCGCGGCAGCAGGCGCTGCGAGATGATGCCCCGCAGCGTGCCGGCGAGCATGATGCGCACCTGCTTCTGCTGGTGCAGCGGGAAGAAGTCGATGATGCGGTTGATCGTCTCGGTGGCGTCGATCGTGTGCAGGGTGCTCATCACGAAGTGGCCGGTCTGGGCCGCCGTGAGCGCCGCCGAGACGGTCTCGACGTCGCGCATCTCGCCGATGAGGATGTCGTCGGGGTCCTGGCGCAGCACGTACTTGAGCGCCGACGAGTACGATTCGGTGTCGAGGCCGATCTCGCGCTGGTTGATGATCGCCTTGCGGTCCTTGTGCAGCACCTCGATCGGGTCCTCGATCGGTGACGATGTGGCGGCGCAGGGTGTTGTTGATGTGGTCGATCATCGCCGCCAGCGTCGTCGTCTTGCCCGAGCCGGTCGTGCCGGTGACGAGCACCAGACCGCGCGGCTCGAGCGCGAGGCGCTTGATGATCTCGGGCAGGTGCAGCTCCTCGAACGATGGGATCTGCGTGGCCACCTGGCGCATGGCGATGCGAGATGCTGCCGCGCTGGCGGTAGATGTTGACGCGGAAGCGGCCGATGTTGGGCGCCGAGTAGGCGAAGTCGATCTCGTTGTGCTCGCAGAAGCGGCGGATCTGCTTGTCGGTCATGATCGACGCCGCGGCGTCCTTGGTGTCCTCGGGGCTGAGAGCGCGGTTCGTCGAGCAGGTGCAGCTCGCCGTCGACGCGGATGACGGGCGGGCTGCCGGCCTTGATGTGAAGGTCGGACGCGGTGCGCGCGACCATCTCCTGGAGCAGCTCGTCTACCGTCTTCACGTCACGTCATCTCCGTTCCGACAATCGGGTCCTCCTCCATCATCGGCAGGCGCGCGCAGATATTTACCTTCTGGGGCGCCGAGATGGGCAGCGAACGAGAGCGCGCGGCCTGGTCGACGCGCGGCGAGGTGCCGGCGTCGGAGCGGCTGCCTGGCGCGCTCAGGGCCGCGCCGAAGCGCCGAGGCGCCGGCCGTCGAGCCGATAGCTGACGACGTCGCCGGTGTGCGGCGCGTGGATCATGCTGCCGCCGCCGACGTAGATGCCGACGTGGTAGGCGGGGATGCCGAAGAAGACGAGGTCGCCGGGCTGGGCCTGGCCGGCGAGCACCGGCGGTCACGCTGGCCTGCTGCGCCGCGGCGTTGTGCGGCAGGCTGATGCCGAAGCTGCGCGTAGACGTACATGGTGAAGCCGGAGCAGTCGAAGCCCGTCGGGCGTCGGCGCCGCCCTAGACGTAGGGCACGCCGAGGAACTGCTGCGGCGATAGCCGACGACGCCGCCGTGGTCGGGCGCCGGGCGCCGGTGCCGCGGACGGTAGGCGCCGCTGCTTCTGGGCGCGCCTGCTGGGCCGGCGCCTGCTCTGGGCGGCCTGGAGCGGCTGCGATCTGCGGCCTTGACGCCCTGCAGCATGCGACTGGCGCTGGGCCAGCGCGCTCTCGACGCTGGCCTTCTCGGCGGCGCGCTCGGCGACCAGCTGTCGCGGCCGCCGTGCGATCGGTCTGCGAGCGACTTCTGCGCGGTCGACGATCGCGTTCTCGTAGCGTGCCGATCGAGTCGACCACGGTCGACGTCGCTCTGGCCCGACGCGGTTGATCAGGTCGAGCTGGTCGACCAGCGTCGTAGAAGCTCTTGGTGGCGAGCATCACGTCGAGCATCTCGACGGGGCGCTGCTTGTACATGCGCCACGACGCGCTGCTCGAGCGTCGGTCTTGGCCATCGGCGAGGTTGTAGCGCGCGATCGCGAGGTTGCGCTCGTTGCTGCGTGATGCTGCGCATTGACGGCGTCGAGCTGGGCGTTGGCCGCGTTGTACTGCTCGACCACCTTCTCCATCTTGCGTGTCGAGGACGGCGAGCTGCTTCATGATCTCGCGCGCGCGGGCGCGCTTCTGCGAGAGAGGGTCGGCGGAGGCGGTGGAGGGGAGGACGACGAGGGTGGCGAGGAGGACGGCGAGGACGAGCGAGCGACGAGTCTGCGCTTGCGTTTCATCGCATCGCCTCCTTGCGGGGCACGACGACGTCGTCGTCGCACCCACGAGGTGAGCGCTTCTGCTCGATCCGGCACTTCGTCGCGACGCCGGCCAGCGGGTCCGAAGTCCGGCGTACCCTACCATCGACCCCCTGCGCTTTCAACCGGTCGAGCCGCGATGCAGCTGCTGTCGAGCCCATCAGGCTGACATTCGGCGCTCAGCGGGTAAGAGGAGCCGCGCGAAGGCATCCGAGCACGGCGCGCCGACGCTACGATCGCTCGAAAGGCGGCAGACGCCATGAGCATCGAAGGCGACAGGATCGTGGTCGACCACGACGTGCGAAGACACGCTGCCGCCGGGCGATCGGGCCGCTGCAGTTCGTGCGGGAGCGGCGGCGCGGCGCAGCCGGCGCCGCCGCCGACCAGGCCTACCTCGGGACGGAGCGGCGCCGCTGCGCGGCGCCGCGCCTCGCGCGTCGGCATAGCGGTCTGGCGGTCGTGCGCGACCTGCCCGCGACTGCGGACTCACGTCGATCACGCCCTACGTTCGCGCGGCGCCGCGGCCGTGGCCGCGGCGCTGCCTGTTCGTGTGCCACGCCCGCGGCCGCATCGCGCGCGCGCCTGCGGGCGACGGTCATCACGTGGTCGCTGATCCTGCTCTGGGTGCTGAACATCGAGGACGTCATGCTCACGCCGCACGCGCGCTGCGCTGGGCGCGACCGAGGCCAACGCCATCATGGGGTTCTTTCTGCGGTACGGGTTCGCTGCCGGCTGCGCTCGTCAAGATGGGCGTGGTGACGGCTGGGTGCGATCTTTCTCTGGACGCAGCGACGACGCCCGGCAGTGCTGCTACGCGAGCGTGGGCCTGGCGGCCGTCTACGCGGCGATCATCGTCTACCAGGTCGTACAGCTCCAGCGGATCGGCTGAAACGACGGCGGGCCGCACGCCGTACCCGGCGTGCGGCCCGCCGTCGTGCTCGCTAACGATTCGAGCGGGCCGTCTTCATGAGCTGCGGGTTGTACTCCGGCAGCTTCTGGATCGAGGCCATGAAAGCCTGGTTGGCCTTGTTCTTGCGCCAGGTGCGCACGATCCACCAGCCCCAGCTCTGGAACAGCAGCTTGGTGAAGCGGAACGTGAAGAAGTACTTGAGCCCACTGGCGCAGCGAGTAGAAGCGCATGTAGCCGCGCACGACCTCGCGCTGCAGCTCGTAGGGCGTCATGTTGCTTGGGCTGTGAACACGACGTGCTGGGCGTCGTAGAGGTGCCAGCGCTTGTCGAAGATGCGGCCCTCGTCGTCGAGCTCGTCGAACAGCGGCGTGCCGGGCAGCGGCGTGAGGATGTTGAGCTGGATCGTGTCGATGTGGTTCTTCATGGCGAAGGTGACGGTGTCGCGCACCGACTCGCTTGGTGTCGGTGTCGGCGCCCAGCACGAACATGCCGTGTGACGTCGATGCCGTGCTCGTGGAGCATGCGGATGGCCTCGACGATGTCGTCGACGCTCTGGTGCTTGTCGAAGGCGTCGAGGGTCGCCTGGTTGACCGACTCGAGGCCGAGGTAGACGCGATCGCAGCCCGAGCGGTGCATGAGGTCGAGCAGCTCGGGGTCGCGGGCCACGTCGGTGCGCACCTGCGCCGACCAGGGCACGACGAGGTCCTCGTCGATCATGCGTCTGCAGCAGCGTCTTGAGGCGCTTCTTGTCGGCGGCCATGTTGTCGTCGTAGAAGAAGATCTTGCGCGGCTGCTTCTCCTTGATCTCGGCGATGATGTTCTCGGCGCTGCGGAAGCGGTACTTGCGGCCGAACATCGCCGTGACCGAGCAGAAGTTGCAGTTGAAGGGGCAGCCCCAGCTCGTCATGATCGGCGTCGTCTTGAGCGTTCTCGTGGCCGTGGATGAGCGTCGAGGTCGGGGAAGGGCAGCTCGTCGAGGTCGGTGCAGCTGGCCGCGCGGCTCGTTGTGCACGACCTCGCCGTCGCGGCGGAACGACAGGCCGAGGATGCCGTCGAACGGCGCGCCCGCCTCGAGCGCCGTCGATGAGCTCGAGCATGAGCTGCTCGCCGCCCTCGCCGCGCGCCACGTAGTCGGCGTGCTCGAGCGCCTCGTCGGCCATGAAGGTGACGTGCGAGCCGCCCATGATCACCGGGATGCCGCGTTCGCGGCACTCGGTCGGCGAAGCGATAGCCCTCGGTGACGGTGGAGGTGGTCGTCGAGATGCCGACGAGGTCGGCGCGTAGACGTCGTCCCAGTCGATGGGCGCGATGTTGGAGACGTAGATCGCCGACGTCGTGACCGGCGGCCGTGAGGGTGGCGCCGATGATCGGCAGGCCGAGCCGCGGCAGCAGGACCATGCTGTAGACGTTCATGCCCGGCGGTTCGGGCTCGATGAGGCGGATCTTCATGTTCACCTCCGTAGTCTACGTCGCCGCGCACGGCGGACGCTGGTCGTCGTGGGGCGACGCGTCGCGTTTCCTGCGACGTGGCAAGTCTGACTTACGCTAGCTGCTGCGCACGTCGTCGAAGTGCAACCGTTCGGCGCGGCCGAGCTCGATCGCCTACGAGACAGGCGTGATGCATGAGCAGCGTAGACGAGAGCCGGCGATGAGCGCGGCAGCCGGCAGCGTGAGGACCCAGGCGGTCAGGATGTTGCCGGCCACGCCCCAGCGCACGGCCGAGCAGCCGCTGCGTCGAGCCGGCGCCCATGATGGCGGCCGTGATGACGTGCGTGGTCGAGACGGGATAGCCGAAGTGCGAGCGACACGAGGATGACCGCCGGCGGCGCTCGTCTCGGCGGCGAAGCCGTGGATGGGGTCGAGCTTGATGACCTTGCGAGCCGAGCGTGTGGATGATGCGCCAGCCGCCGAAGTAGCGTGCCCAGCGCCATCGCCGCGGCCGCCAGACAGGATCACCCAGGTCGGGATGCGAAGCGTCGTCGGATCGTTGCCGGCGGCGACCAGGGCGAGGGTGATGATGCCCATCGTCTTCTGCGCGTCGTTGGTGCCGTGCGCGAACGCCATGGCGGCGGCCGAGACGATCTGCAGCAGGCGGAAGGTGCGGTTGACCGGCGCCGGCGACCAGCGGCGCACGACCCAGAGGAGCAGCGATCATGAGCGGCGAAGGCGATCGACGAAGCCGATCACCGGCGAGACGACCATGGGGAGGACGACCTTGTCGAGCACGCCCGCTCCACTGCACGGCGCTGGTGCCGGCCGCCGCGATGGCGGCGCCCGACCAGGCCGCCGATGAGGGCGTGCGACGAGCTCGACGGGATGCCGAAGTACCAGGTGATGAGGTTCCAGACGATGGCGCCGATCAGCGCCGCCAGGACGACGTGTCTGCGAGTCGACCGTGCACGGTCTCGACGATGCCCTTGCCGACGGTCTTGGCGACGTGCTGGCCGACGAAGGCGCCGACCATGTTGAGGACGGCCGCCATGGCGACCGCGACGCGCGGCGACAGCGCGCGCGTCGAGACCGAGGTGGCGATGGCGTTGGCGGTGTCGTGGAAGCCGTTGGTGAAGTCGAAGGCCAGCGCGACGACGACGATGACGATGAGAAGGAGCATCAGGTGTTCTTGAGCACGATGCTCTCGAGGATGTTGGCGACGTGCTCGCACTCGTCGATCGCGCGCTCGAGCGTCTCGTAGATGTCCTTCCACTTGATGATGTCGGTGCACTTCATGTCGCCGTCGAAGAGCTCGGCGACCGCGTCGCGGTACGAGGCGGTCGCCGTCGTTCTCGAGGCGGTTGACCTCGATCCAGTGCTCGCGCAGGCCCTTGCGCTTCTCGAGATTGTCGATGCGCTCGCGCAGCACGCGCGGTCGCCTTGGCGATGCACGTCGGCCTGCTCGACGCGCGTGCTCGGCGGGCACCTCGATGCCGGTAGAGGATCATCACGTCGGCGGCCGCCTCGATGTTGTCGAGGATCTCGTCCATGGTCGACGGCGAGGTCGTAGATGTCTTCGCGGTCGAGGGGCGTGATGAACGTGTTGTTGAGGCGCTGGACGATGTCGTGGACGATCTTGTCGCCGACGTGCTCGTGCTCGAGGATCTCGCGGGCCTTGCGTCTTGGCCTCGCGAAGTCGGTCATGAGCTCGACGAGCAGCTCGCGCGGCCGTCGTCGAGGTTGGCCGCCATCTCGGAGAAGAGGCGGAAGTACTCCGTGCTCCTGGGGGACGAGGCTGAGCTTCACGGCGGTCCCCTCCTGATCCTGTGGACCGGCGGCGGTCAGCCCGGTGCCGGAGCGCGGAGCCCGCGCATGACGCCGCGCCCATCCTAGCCGACACTGTGCGCGGCGCAGGCGCGCCGCACTCGGTCGCGCGCGCCGTCGGCGTCAGCGTTGCAGCAGGCTGCGTCCGTTCAGGTAGCCTCGAGCCCGGCCCAGCCGATGCGGATTCGTGGCTGCTTCGGGCGCGATCGCATCGATAGCTTCTTGCCGGCGTGGCGACCCGCGCGTCCGGTCCAAGAAGGGTCTCGCTGACGGAAGTAGTGCGTCGAAGGAGGACCCGGTGACTGAGGAAATCTACTCCCAGATGGCGCAGGCCGTGATCGACGGCGAAGACGAGGTCGCCGCCGAGCTGGCCGCAGAAGGGCCTCGACATGGGCCTGCGCGCCGCCGACATCCTCGACAAGGGCTTCGTCAAGGGCATCGAAGAGGTCGGCGACCTGTTCGGCAAGGGCGAGTTCTTCCTGCCCGAGCTGGTGCAGGGCGCCGAGGCCATGAAGGCCGCCGTGGCCGTGCTGCAGCCCGCCCTCGACGCATCCAAGGAAGGCCGCCAGGCGCCCGGCGTCGCCGTGGCCGGCACCGTCGCCGGCGACATCCACGAGATCGGCAAGACGATCGTCTGCTCGATGCTCTCGGCGGCCGGCTTCACGGTCACCGACGTCGGCTGCGACGTGCCGCTCGAGACCTTCGTCGAGAAGGTCAAAGAGGTCAAGCCCGACCTGCTGCTGCTCTCGGCGCTGCTCACGACCACCATGCCCAACCAGCAGAAGACGATCGAGGCGCTCAAGGCCGCCGGCCTGCGCGACTCCGTCAAGGTGATGATCGGCGGCGCCCCCACGACGCGCGCCTGGGCCGACGAGATCGGCGCCGACGGCTACTCCGAGGACGCGATCGAGGCCGTGGCCACCGCCAAGACGCTGCTCGGGGTCGCCTGACGCCGGTTGCGGCGGCCGCGGTAGCGGCGGCGCGGTAGCGCCGCCGCACACGAAGATGGCTCTCCGCGGGGGCGGGCGCGCGGCATGCGCCCCGCCGCCGCCCCCTGCCCGTTCCCGTCGGGCGTCGGCGGGCGCAGGTATACTAGGCCGCGTGACGTGCCCGCCACGACAGCTACTTCGCCGAGGTCGAGGCCCGCTTCGCGAGCGGTCGACCGACTTCACCGTCGGCCTCGAGGAGGAGTTCCAGATCCTCGACCCCGACACCCTCGCGCTCGCCGACGGCTTCGAGGAGCTGCGCGACGCCGCGCCGCCGCGAGCTCGACGCATCGCGCGGCGAGCTGATCACCTCGCGAGATCGAGGTCACCACCGAGAAGTGCGAGACGTTCACCGAGGCGGCCCGCGCGCCTGGTCGCTCGCCGTGCCGGCCTCTTCGCTCTCGCCCGCGACCACGGCTACCTGCTGGGCGCGACCGGCACGCATCCGTTCTCGCGCTGGCAGGACCAGCGCATCATCGACACGCCGCACTACCGCGCTCGTCGAAGACGGGCTCAAGTACGTCGCCTGGCGCAACAACACGTGGAGCGGCCACGTGCACGTCGGCGTGCGCGGCACCGACCGCGCCATCGCCATCTGCGACGCCCTGCGCGGCTACCTGCCGCACCTGCTCGCGCTGTCGGCCAACTCGCCGTTCATCGAAGCGGTCTGGACGCAGCTGCACTCGGCGCGCACCCAGACCTTCGTCCGGATGTTCCCGCGCTGCGGCATCCCCGACATCTTCGGCTCGCTGGGCCGAGCACCGGCGCTTCTTCGAGGAGCTCTTCGACACGAACTGCATCCAGGAGTTCACGCAGATCTGGTGGTGCGTGCGGCCGCACCACAAGTACGGCACGGTCGAGGTGCGCATCTGCGACGTGCAGACCGAGCCGTGGCAGGCGCATGGCCATCGCTGCGCTCGGCTACGGCCTCGTGGCCGCGCTGGCGGCCGACGTACGACGAGGGTCGCGCCGCTGCCGGTGCTCGCCGACGCGCTACATCGAGGAGAACCTGTGGCGCGCGATCCGCTACGGGCTCGACGGCAAGCTGGTCGACTGGCTGCGGCGACGGCGGCGCGCCGCGCGAGGTGCCGGCGGCCGACGCCGTGCGCGAGCTGGTCGAGCAGGCGGCGCCGGCCGCCGAGCGGCTCGGCTGCGCCGACCATCTGGCCGACGTCGAGCGCCTGCTGGCCGAGGGCAACGGCGCCCAGCGCCAGGCGCGCGCCCATGCCGGCGGGCCAGTCCATCGACGAGGTCTACGCCGAGACGGTGGCGCGGGCCAACGCGATCGCCGGCGACGGCCGGGGAGGTGAGTCCTCATCATGAGCGACGACGAGCTTCGCGACGAGGCAAGCGACGAACCGCGCGACGGCGAGGCCGCCGGTGCCGACGCCGGCGATGACGCCGGGCAGCCGCACGCCGACGAACACGCAGCGCGAAGAGGCGCTGACCGACGAGCAGCGCGCCGTGCTGCTCAGGCGGCAGCTCAAGCGCCTGCGGGTCGTCGACGTGGTCTACGACATGATGATCAGCTCGTGCACGCTCGGCTACCAGAAGCTCGGCCTCACCGACGAGACCCGCGAGCTGCGCGACCTCGACGATGCGCGCGTCGCCATCGAAGCGCTGCGCGGCTCATCGAGGTCGCCGCCGACGCCGGCGAGGCCGAGGTGGAGAGCCTCGCTCGACGCTCGCCGCGATGCAGCTCAACTTCGCGCGGGCGGCCAGCGAAGAGGCGCAAGCGCCTGCCGAGCCCGATTCTCAGCCTCGAGTCGAGGGTGAGAAAGAGCCCGGCGACGAGGCCACGGATGGGGCAGACAAGCCGGGCGCCTGAGGGCTAGGACGGCTCGCCGGGCTCGCGCGGCTCGGTGAGCGCCCCGTAGAGCTCCGGCCGCCGGTCGGCGAGGTAGGGATGTGTGTCGCGGTCGCCCGGCGCGCACCTCGTCGACGGTGCGTCCCTGATCTCGACGAGCAGCATCTCGGCGCGTTCGCCGGCGTCGGCCAGCAGACCGCCGGTCGGGTCGACGATGCGGCTGTGGCCGGCGAAGACCGTCTCGCCGTTGCTGCCGGCGTGGCCGGCGGCGGCGAGGTAGCAGCCGTTCTCGAGGGCGCGCGCCGCGGTCGCGAGCGTCCAGATGCGGGCGCGCTCGCGCCCGAAGGCGGCCGGCACGATGCAGCAGGCGCGCGCCGCCGAGCGCCAGCGCGCGCGAGACCTCGGGGAAGCCCAGCTCGTAGCAGACGAGCACGCCGCACTGCCAGCCGGCGATCTCGCCGGTCCAGAAGCGTCGACCCTGCCGTGAAGAACTCCTTCTCGCTCGCGGAACAGGTGGGTCTTGGCGTAGCGCTCCGGGTCGCGCTTCGGGCGCAGGATGGCGACGGCGTTGTAAGAGCTTGCCGTCGCGCAGGTCGGGCAGGCCGAGCGACGCAGGCCAGCCGCAGCTGGTCGACGGCCGCCTGGAGGCGGGCGAGCGCGGCCCTGGCCGTGCTCGCCCGCTCGCCATCTCCTGGTCGAGGTAGTAGCCGGCCAGGAACAGCTCGGGGAACACGACCAGGTCGGCGCCGGCCCGGCGCGCCTCGTCGAGGCGCGCGAGGCCGGCGCGCAGCGACTGCGTCCATGTCGGGCGGGGCGTTGACGATCTGGACGACGCCGACGCGCATCCGGATCAGCTCCCCGCCGTCACCTTGGCGGCCTCCCAGAAGCGGCGCTCGTCGAGCACCTCGCCGGGCGACGACCGTGATGAACTCGTCGTCGTGCGGCCCGACGACAAGCTTCTCGAGCAGACGCAGCGAGCCCGGGCAGCACCTCGAGCGGCAGGTCGTAGAACTCGCAGACCGTGCTCGAGGTACTCCCGATAGTCGTCGAGGTCGTAGGTGCCGGTGTCGATCAGCGCCACGCGCCGGTAGTGGGCGAGGATCAGGCGGGCGATCTCGCGCGGCCTTCTCCTCGCCGTACTTGGGGATCATCTTGAGGTACTCCTGGTAGGGGTCTTCGATGTACTCGATCCAGCCGCGCGTGTAGTAGTAGGTGCCCGGGCAGCCGCGTGAACTGACGCAGGTACTCGTCGCGGGAGCCGAGCAGGATGGCGATGCAGTCGTCGACCGCCGGCAGCACGAGGCGGTGCGGCCCCGCTTCGAGGCCCGCGGTGCCGTTGCAGCAGCGGCCGTAGCCGAGCAGGATGGTGCGCGCGCCCGGGCGTCGCCGCGATGCGCTCGTTCAGGGTTGCGCGCAGACGGTCGGGGTAGTCGTGCAGCAGGCCCTCGAAGAACTCGACCTCGAGGTCGCCGGCGACGCGCGTGATCTCGTCGCGCAGCGTCTCGCAGGCGATGACGACTGGCGGGCTGGAGGGGTCGACGCTCATCGCTCCATGGTAGCGGGGATGGCGGGCGGCGGCGACCGTCAGGTCGCCGCCGCCCGCTGGCGCTTCATCTCGTACATGCTGCGGTCGGCCTGCGAGCAGGAGCTCTTCGGGGTCGGCCAGCCGGCGGTGTGCAGCCGATGCTGGCCTGCAGCGGGCACGTCGCCGTTGCTCGGCGGTGTTGCGCTGGGCGATGGCCGGCGTCGATCTTGGCCATGACCTGGCGGGCGCCGTCGCTCGTCGGTGTCCGGCATGAGCACGACGAACTCGTCGCCGCCGTAGCGCGCCACGGTGTCGGTCTCGCGGCAGCTGCCGGCGAGCAGCAGGGCGGCAAGCTCGCGCAGCACGCCGTCGCCGGCCTGATGGCCGAAGCGGTCGTTGACCGACTTGAGGTCGTCGACGTCGATGAACAGGAGCCTGACGGCGCCGCCGTTGCGATGGACCTTGCGCATGGTCTGCTCGAGCGCGAGCTCGAGGTAGCTGCGGTTGTAGCACGCCGGTGAGGCCGTCGGTGCGCGCGAGCTGGTCCTTCTCGCGCATGAGGCGCTGGTTCTCGAGCGCCACGGCGGCCTGGTTGGCGAACGTGTCGCAGGATGGTCATGTCGTCGTCGCTGAAGCGGCGCGGCGTCGTCGAAGAACACGGAAAGTGCGCCATAGGTGCCCTTGTAGGACTGCAGGGGCGCGGTCAGGAAGGCGCGGTAGCCGCCCGCCGGCGACGAGGTACGAGTCGACGAGCGGCTCGGCGTCGACGTCGTCGACGGCCACCGTCTCGCCATTCGTGACGGCGCGACCCGAGATCGAGTCGTCGACCGGCAGCACGAAGATGCGCCGGAACTCGTCGCTCAGGTTGTAGACCTCCTCGGCCACGAGCGAGTCGCCCTTCAACACCGAGCAGCGCCGACTTGCGACGTCTCCATCAGGCGAGCGGCCTCGACGAGCACGGTCATCGGCACGGAGTGGCTGCCGAGGCTGCGGTTGACGGTCTCGACCGCTTCGAGCAGGCGACGTTCGCGTTCGACACGCTCGATCTGCTCGCGGAACAGCAGCGCGTGCTCGATCGCCGAGGCGAGCTGGGCGCCGGCGGCGCTGACGAAGTAGATGTCGTCGGCGGAGTAGGAGCGCTTGCCGCGGGTCGCGACGACCATCACGCCGAGCAGCCTGCCTTGCGCCTTGAGCGGGGCCGCCAGCATCGTGGCGAGCCCCTCGGCGCCGGGCCAGCGGCAGCGTCTCGGCGCTGGCGTGCACGTCTTCGACGACCGTCGTCTCTTGCTCGCGGGCGACGAGCCCGACGATGCCCTCGCCGGCCGTGAGGCGCGAGATCTGGCGCGCGTACTCGTCGGAGACGCCCGCGATGCAGCGCGAGCCGCATCTCGTCGTCGTCGGAGGCCAGGGCAACCCAGCCGGCGTCGACCTGGAGGATCTCGATCACCTTGTCGAGGCCGGTATTGAGCACGGTGTCGAGGTCGAGCGACGAGTTGACGGCGGAGACGATGGCGTTGAGGGCGACGAGCTCCTGGTTGCGGCGCTCGACTTCGTTGGCCAGTTCGCTGGGCGGGCGCGTGTAGTCGGACAGCCGGCAGCTCGAACAGGTGCGCAGGGCGATCTCGCGGTTCTGACCGAGGACGAACGGATCGCGCTTGCGACAGTACCAGACGGCGATGGAGCTGCCGTCGACGTCTGCCTGGTAGGAGTCGAGGAACTTGCAGTCCATCAGCACGCGCTATAGTAGCATAGGGTCGGCCTGAATCCGGCGCCACAGCCCCGGTCCGCCGCCGCAACAGACAGGCTGCGCGGCCCGGGGTTTCGCGTGCCGCCGGCCGTCGATCGTCGGCGTCCAAGGAGGAACGTTGTGAAGGTCCAGAAGCTGCTGGTCGCAGGAGCCGGACAGATGGGCGCGGGCATCGTCCAGGTCGCCGCCCAGGCAGGACTGCAGGCGGTCATGATCGACATCGCCGACGAGTTCATCGCCAAGGGCATGGCCGGCATCGACAAGCAGCTCGGCCGGGCCGTCGAGAAGGGCGCGCCTGGCGCAGGCCGACGCGCGACGCCGCACTGGCGCGCATCACGACCGGCCTCGACGTCTCGGCCGGCGCCGACGCCGACCTGTTCATCGAGGCGGCGCCCGAGTCGCTCGCGATCAAGCGGGGCCTGCTCGAGGCCGCCGCCGCGGCGCTTCGTCCCGACGCGATCATCGCCACCAACACCTCGAGCCTCTCGGTGACCATGCTCGGCCACCTTCGTGCCGAATCCCGAGCGGTTCGTCGGCATCCACTTCTTCAACCCGGTGCCCGCCATGGCGCTGGTCGAGGTCGTGCGCGGCGAGCTGACGTCCGACGCGACCGTCGCCACGGCCCGCGCGTTCGCCGAGACCGTCGGCAAGACGCCGATCACGGTCACCGACTCGCCCGGGTTCGTCGTCAACCGCATCCTCTTCCCGATGATCAACGAGGCGGCGCAGCGCGCTCGCCGAAGGCGTCGCCAGCGCCGCCGACATCGACACCGGCATGAAGCTCGGCGCCAACTTCCCGATGGGCCCGCTGGCGCTGGCCGATCTCGTCGGCCTCGACACGACCAAGGCCATCCTCGAGACGCTCGCAGCGCGACCTCGGCGACGACGCAGCTACGCGCCCTCGCCGCTGCTCGGCGAGTACGTCGGCGGCCGGCAAGCTCGGCCGCAAGAGCGGCGCGGGCTTCTACACCTACTGAGCACATGACCTACCGGGCGGGTGACGGCCGATGAGCGGGCAGCGCACGGGCTACGTCCAGGTCTACACGGGCGACGGCAAGGGCAAGACGACGGCCGCGTTCGGTCTCGCCATGCGCGCCGCCGGCCACGGGCTGCGCGTGCTCGTGCTGCAGTTCATGAAGGCCGACCCGACCTGGGGCGAGATCGTCTCGGCCGGCCGGCTGGGCATCGACGTCGAGCAGGTCGGACTCGACCACTGGGTGGTCAAGGGCGAGGCGAGCGCCGACGACCTGGCCGCCGCCGCGGCCGGATTCGCACGTGCGCGCGAGTATGTGGCGAGCGGCGAGTACGATGTGGTCGTGCTCGACGAGCTCGTCACGGCGCTGTACTTCGAGCTGGTGCCGCATCGACGACGTGCGCGCGCTGTGTCGCAGACAAGCCCGCGCACGTCGAGCTCGTGCTGACGGGCCGGCGCGCGCCCGACGAGCTCATCGACGCTCGCCGACCTGGTCACCGAGATGCGCGCCGTCAAGCACTACTACGACGCCGGCGTCGACGCCCGCGAGGGCATCGAGTATTGAGTAGGATGGCTGCATGACCCACACGCTGATCTATCCGCACACGAGCCGTCACAACGACGCCGGCCACCTCGAGATCGGCGGCTGCGACGTGGTCGAGCTCGCCGACAGGTTCGGCACGCCGCTGTTCATCTACGACGAACAGACGCTGCGCGACCAGTGCCGCGCCTACCTCGACGCCTTTCGGCTGCGGCTCGAGGGGTTCGAGGTCGTCTACGCCAGCAAGGCCTTCTGCGTGCCGGGCGATGTGCGAGCTCGTCGCCGAAGAGGGCCTGTCGCTCGACGTCGCTTCGGGCGGCGAGCTCGCCGCGGCGCGCCTCGCGGCCTTTCCGCCGGCCCGCATCTACTTCCACGGCAACAACAAGTCGCCGGCCGAGATCGAAGCTCGCCCTCGACTACGGCATCGGCTTCTTCGTGGTCGATTCGCTGCAGGAGATCGCGACGCTCGACGCCGCGGCGCGGCGGCGCGGCGCCTGCCAGCAGGTGCTGGTGCGGCTCACGCCCGGCGTGCAGCCCAGCACCCATAGGTTCGTGCAGACCGGTCAGGCCGACACCAAGTTCGGCTTCGGCCTGCAGCGACGGTCTGGCCGACGAAGCGGTGCGCCGCATCCTGGCCGCCGAGGGCCTCGAGCTGGTCGGCGTGCACGCCCATATCGGCTCGCAGATCTTCGACCTCTCGTCGTATCGCCGCGAGGTCGAGGTGCTGTTCGCCGCCGTCGCCGACTGGCACGCGCCAGTACGGCTTCGACTGCCGCCTGTTCAACTTCGGCGGCGGGCTGGGCATCCGCTACACCGAGCAGCGACCAGCCGTCGTCGATCGCCGAGTTCGCCGACGCCGTGGTCGGCGCCGCGCGCGACTCAGGCCGCGCGCCACGACCTGCCGCTGCCGACGCCTGCTGGTCGAGCCGGGGCGCTCGATCGCCGGCAAGGCGGCGGTCACGGCCTACCGCGTCGGCACGATCAAGGAGATCCCGGGGGTGCGCACCTACGTCGCGGTCGACGGCGGCATGACCGACAACATCCGGCCGATGCTCTACGACTCGCGATACGAGGCCATGCTGGCGAGCAAGGCCGACGTGCCCGCGAGCCAGGTCGAGGTCACGGTGGCCGGCAAGCACTGCGAGTCGGGCGACGTGCTCGTGCGCGACGTCGAGATCGCGCCGCCCGAGCTGGGCGACATCCTCGTCACGCCCGGCACCGGCGCCTACGGCTACGTCATGGCCAACAACTACAACATGCAGCCGCGCCCCGCTGTGGTCATGGTGGGCGACGGCGAGGCGCATCTCATCATCGAGCGCGAGACGTGGGACGACGTGGTGCGCCTGCAGCGGCCGCTTGCGGCCCGTCACGGCCGTCTAGCGCGGGGCTCTCGCGGCCCCCAACGGCGAGCAAGCGAGCGGGAGGAACCCAGTGGAACAGGTCGGGATCGGGCTGGTCGGCTACGGCACCGTCGGGTCGGGCGTGGGACGACTGCTGCACGACGGCGCCGACGAGATCCGTCTCGCCACGGGCAAGGACGTCGCCCTGCGCACCGTCTGCGAGACTCAGCTCCGAGCGCGCCAAGCTGGTGCCGCCCGGCGTCCGGGTGACGACGGACTTCGCCGACATCGTGGACGACCCCGAGATCGACATCGTCGTCGAGCTCATCGGCGGCATCGAGCCGGCGCGCACCTTCCAGCTGCCGGCGCTGCAGGCCGGCAAGGCGGTCGTCACCGCCAACAAGCAGCTCCTGTCGCCAGCACGGCGCGCGAGCTGCTGCAGACCGCCGAGGACAACCGACACCTTCCTGCGCTTCGAGGCGAGCTCGGTCGGCGCCGTGCCGGTGATCAAGGTGTTGCGCGAGTCGCTCGCCGCGGCCCAGGTGACCGGCATCATGGGCATCGTCAACGGCACCACCAACTACATCCTGTCGGCGATGGCGCAGACCGGCGCAGAGTACGCGCCGACGCTCAAGAAGGCCCAGGAGCTCGGGCTACGCCGAGGCCGACCCGACCGAGGACGTCACCGGCAAGGACGCCGCCGCCAAGATGGCGATCCTCTCGTCGATCGCCTTCCACAGCCGCGTGCACCTCGCCGATGTCGAGCCTACGAGGGCATCGAGCACATCACCGACATCGACGTCGCCCACGGCCGCGGGCTCGGACTGGTGCCCAAGCTGCTCGGCGTCGCGAAGCTCATCGACGGACGCGTCAACGTGCGCGTCTACCCTTGCTTCATCCCCGGCGGACCACCCGCTGGCCGGCGTCTCGGGCGCCTACAACGCCGTGTTCCTCGAGAGCGATTCGTTCGACAAGATCATGCTGTTCGGGCCCGGCGCCGGCGGCACGCCGACGGCGTCGGCCGTCATCGGCGACATCATCTCGATCGTCAATACGGCGCCGGGCGGCTTCGTGCGGCAACTGCACCTGCTACAAGGAGCTCGGCTTCTTCCCCAACGACGAGGTCGTCTCGCGCTTCTACGTGCGCGTGCAGGTCGCCGACCAGCCCGGCGTGCTGGCGACAGCTCGCCGGCGTGTTCGGCGACGAGGGCGTGAGCATCCCTCGATGCAGCAGCTCGGCCAGGAGGACTCGGCCCAGCTCGTGCTGGTGCTGCACCCGGTGCGCGAGGCGGCGTTCTTCGCCGCCCTCGCGCGCGTCGAGGCGCTGCCCGTCGTGCGCAGCAAGCCGAGCGTGATCAGGCTGGAGGGCACAGATGGCAGCGCGTGACGCACGTGACGGCGCGGGGCGGGGCGCCGCAGGCGCCCGCGCCAGCGCGGCCGGGGCGTGATCGCCCATTACCGCGAGTACCTGCCGGTGACCGAAGCGACGCCGATCGTCACGCTCGGCGAAGGCGACACGCCCGCTCGTGCCGGCGCCGCAACCTGGGCGCCTCGCTGGGCGTCGAGCTGTACCTCAAGCTCGAGGGCATGAACCCGACCTGCTCGTTCAAGGACCGCGGCATGACGATGGCCATCAGCAAGGTCGCTCGAGGAGGACTACAAGGCCGTCATCTGCGCCTCGACCGGCAATACCAGCGCCTCGGCGGCGGCCTACGCCGCCCAGGCCGGGATCGCGCGCCATCGTCGTCATCCCCGAGGGCAAGATCGCCATGGGCAAGCTCGCCCAGGCGATCGTCTACGGCGCCCACGTCATCTCGATCGCGGGCAACTTCGACGTCGCGCTCGACATCGTGCGCGAGGCGGCGGCGAAGCATGCCGATCGCCCTCGTCAACTCGGTCAACCCGTACCGCATCGAGGGCCAGAAGACCGGCGCGTTCGAGATCTGCGACGAGCTCGGCGGCGCGCCGCAGTACCACTGCATCCCGGTCGGCAACGCCGGCAACATCACCAGCTACTGGAAGGGCTACCGCGAGTACCGCGAGGCCGGCGTGACCGACCGCCTGCCGAAGATGATCGGCTTCCAGGCGGCCGGCGCGGCGCCGCTCGTGCTGGGTCACAGGGTCGAGCAGCCCGAGACGATCGCCACCGCCATCCGCATCGGCAACCCGGCGCGCGGCGACGAGGCTCTGGCCGCCGCGCGCGACTCGGGCGGCTTCATCGACATGGTCACCGACGACGAGATCATCGAGGCCTACAAGCTGGTCGCGGCGCACCGAGGGCGTGTTCTGCGAGCCGGCCTCGGCGGCCTCGATCGCGGGCCTGACGCAAGGCCCGCGCCGACGGCCGCATGCCGGCCGGCGCGCGCGTCGTCTGCGTGCTCACCGGCCACGGTCTCAAAGACCCCGACACCGCGGTGCGCACGGCGGCGGCAGCCGGTCTTCACCGCCGAGCCGCTGGCCGAGATCGAGCATGTGCTGGGCGTGCGTGTCTGAGGTGCGGAGACCGCGCCGACCGCGCTGACGGCGAGTACCCAGACGACTGCAGGACCCGCGGTGACAGCCCGCAAACGAGTGCTCCTGGTGCCGGACGGCATGGCCGACGAGCCGCTAGCCGAGCTCGGCGGCCGAACGCCGCTCGAGGCGGCCGCGACACCGGCCATGGACGCGCTGGCCGCCAGCGGGATCGATCGGGCATGGTGCGGACCGTGCCGGAGGGCATGCCCCCGGCAGCGACGTCGCCAACCTCGCGGTGCTCGGCTACGACCCGCTGGCCGTCTACACCGGACGCGCGCCGCTCGAGGCCGCCAACATCGGCGTCGAGCTCGGTCCCCGACGACGTCGCCTACCGCTGCAACCTCGTCACCATCGTCGACGGCGTGATGGCCGATTTCACCGCCGGCCACGTCCCGGCGACCGAGGCGGCGGCGACTCATGCGCCTGCTCGACGACGAGCTGGGCTCGGGCGGCCGCGTTCGAGTTCCACGCAGGCGTGTCGTACCGCAACCTCCTGGTCTGGCGGGACGGCAGGGACGACGCCGTCTGCACGCCGCCCCACGACAACCTCGACTGCCTCGCGGCGGACTGGCTACCGCGCGGCGGCGCGGCGGCCACGACCCTGCGCGAGCTCATGGAGCGAGCGCGCCCGCTCGTGGCCGCCGCGCGGCGGCGCGGCGACCGACATCTGGCTGTGGGGCCAGGGCAGGGCGCCGACGCTGCCCACGCTTCGGCGAGCTGCGTGGGCTCGACGGCGCGGTCGTCGCCGCCGTCGACCTCGTCAAGGGCATCGGCCGCTACGCCGGCATCGAGGTCGTAGACGTGCCCGGCGCCACCGGCGACCTCGACACCGACTACGCCGCCAAGGCGCGCGCCGCGCTTGCGGCGCTCGCGCGTCACGACTTCGTCTTCGTCCACGTCGAGGCGCCCGACGAGGCGGCTCACATGGGCGACACGGCCGAGAAGGTGAAGGCGATCGAACGCGTCGACGCCGCGATCCTGCGGCCGCTGCTCGACCATCGGCTGCGGCCGCGGTGCTCGTCGTGCCCGACCACCACACGCCGCTGCGCCTGCGCACCCACGTCGACTGGCCTGTGCCGTTCGTGTTCGGCGGCGGCTCGGGCGGCTCCGCCGCCACACCCGCCGCCGCCTCGCCAGCCGGATCGGCAGGGGCTGCGCCCGGCGGCTTCTGCGAACGCTCGGCCGCGCTGACGGGCCGCGCGTTCGGCAGCGGCGCCGACCTCATGGACGCCTTCCTGGCCGAGATGGGCGCCGGCTAGCGCGCCGGCGCCGCCCGGCGAGGCGCCCGGCGAGTGACGCGTGCCTGCAACGGGTATCCGGCAGTATCGTGGCCCGCGGCCGCGCAGGGCTGTAGACTATCCCCCTGGCCGCCCGGCCGACCGACTCACGAAAGGGACCTCCGTCTACCTTGGAACCTGACCACCAGCCGAAAGCCGGACAAGGCACGCCCGCGCCGGTGCCCGAGCGCGAGATCGTCATCGGTGACGAACGTTTCGAGGCGCTCGGCGAGCGCGAGGCGCCCAGCGTCGGCGCCGACCGGTTCGTGATGAGCGAGAACACGCGGCAGCCGCTCGTCCTCAAGGAGGACGAGCTGTTCCTGTATGCGAACGACGAGGGGCTGATCCCGGCCGCCGACAACTCGCCGTTCGGCCTGTACTTCCGCGACACGCGGTTCCTGAGCCGCTTCGACCTGACCGTCGGCGGCCGCCGGCCGGTGCTGCTCGTCGTCGACCGCGGAGCGCGACTTCCTGTCTTCGGCCGAGTTCACCAACCTCGAGATCAAGGGCGCTGACGGCGAGCGCATCGCGCAGACCTCCGTCCATCTGCGGCGCACGCGCCTGATCTCGGACCGCCTGTACGAACAGCTGCGTGTCAAGAACTACTCGCGACGGCCGGTCGACGTCGCGATCGGGCTCGCCTTCGATGCCGACTTCGCCGACATGTTCGAGGTACGCGGCATGCGCCGCCGCAAGCGCGGCACGCGGCTCGCCCCCAAGCACGACGGCACGACCATGACGCTCGCCTACTACGGCCTCGACGAAGTGCTGCGCAAGACGATCGTGCGCTTCGAGCAGCCGCCGCGCGGATCGAGGATGGTGTCGCGACGTTCCGGTTGCGCCTCGCGCCGCGCGAGCGGAAGGTGCTGCGCTTCTCCGTCGAGGTCGAGATGCCGGGCGCCCCGCCGCTGCGCGAGGGCGACTTCACCGCTCAGCTCAGCGAGCTCCGTCGCGACTACGAGCGCTGGTATGCCGAGTCGACCGACATCTTCACCGACAACGAGCAGGTCACCGGTGTGCTGCGCCGCGGCCAGACCGACCTGCGCATGCTGCAGACCTCGACCCCGCACGGTCGCGTTCGTCGCGGCCGCCGTCCCCTGGTTCGTGGCGCCCTTCGGCCGCGAGGCGATCTTCGCGGCGCTCGAGACCCTCATGCTCGACTCGCGCCCCGCCGTCGAGGTCATCCAGGTGCTGACGCGGCTGCAGGGCACGCACCGACAACGTCTTCCGCGAAGAGGAACCCGGCAAGATCTTGCACGAGCTGCGCGGCGGCGAGCTCGCCGCGCTGAAGGCGATCCCACATACGCCCTACTACGGCGCGGTCGACACGACGCCGCTCTACCTGCTGCTCATCTGCGAGGTCGTGATGTGGACCGGCGACCTCGAGTTCTTCGAGCTGCTGCGCGACCCGATCGAGGCGGCGCTGCGCTGGATCGACGACCTCGGCGACCTCGACGGCGACGGCTTCGTCGAGTACCGTCGCCGCTCGCGCGCGGGTCTCGTCAACCAGGGCTGGCGCGACGCTCACGACGCCGTCGTGCACGCCGACGGCAGCATCGCCGAAGGGCCCATCGCGCTGGCCGAGGTGCAGGGCTACGTCTACTACGCCAAGCGCCGCCTGGCGAGCCTGTTCGGCCAGCTCGGCGACGTCGAGCTCTCTGAGCGCCTGCAGGCCGAGGCCCACAGCGCTCAAGCTGCGCTTCAACGAGCACTTCTGGATGGCCGACGAGGGCTACGTGGCGATGGCCCTCGACGGCGACAAGCGCCAGGTCAAGACGATCGCTCGACCGCCGGGCACTGTCTCTGGTCGCGCATCGTCGCCGAAGAGCACGTGCCGGCCGTGGCGCGGCGGCTGCTCTCGCCCGACATGTTCTCGGGCTGGGGCGTGCGCACGATGGCGAAGTCCGCGGCGAGCTACAGCCCCATGAGCTACTACAACGGCAGCGTCTGGCCGTTCGACAACGCGCTCATCGTCAATGGCCTCAAGAAGCACGGCTTCGACGCAACGAGGCCAACCGGCTCGCCGGCGCGATGTTCGACGTCGCGCTCGCCCACGACTACTCGCGGCTGCCCGAACTCTTCTGCGGCTTCACGCGCCAGGCCGTCAACAAGCCGGTGGCCTACCCCATGGCCTGCTCGCCCGACGCCGAGGCCGCCGGCCGCGCCGTTCCTGATGCTGCAGGCGATCCTCGGCCTCTATGCCAACGCCGGCGAGAACGTGCTCTACGTGCACAACCCGGTGCTGCCCGAAGTGGCTCGGCGAGGTCGAGCGTCAGCAACCTCAGCGTGGGGCGCTCGAAGCTCAGCCTGCGGTTCCGCCGCGAGCGGCAATCAGACGACCTTCTCGGTGCGCGACAAGCAGGGCGGTGTGCGCGTCGTGGTCGTGGAGTGAGGGAGGACCCGATGCTGCGCGCGCATCCGCCGCGGGCGATCACAGACGACACCATCGGTCACGACGGCCGGCCGTTCACCTTCGCCCACCTGTCCGACCTGCACGCGGGCTCGCCGTACTTCGTGCCCAATCTCATGGACCGCGCCGTGGTCGAGCTGAACGAGCTGCGTCCGCACGTCGTCGCCGTCACCGGCGACCTCACCAACGAAGGCTTCAAGCAGGAGTTCGCGGTCGCCAAGAGCTACCTCGAGCGGCTCGAGTGCCCGCACGTGCTGGTGATCCCGGGCAACCACGACTCGCGCAACGTCGGCTACGTCCACTTCGAGCAGCTGTTCGGGCCGCGCAGCGTCGTGCTGCACACCGGCGACATCTCGATCGTCGGGGTCGATTCGACCGAGCCCGACCTCGACTACGGCACGATCGGGCGCTCGCGCTACGCCTGGCTCGAGCCGAGCAGTTCGCCGTGCCGGCACGTTTTCGCATCTTCATGCTGCACCATCACCTGCTGCCCATCCCGGGCACCGGCCGTGAGCGCAACATGGTCTACGACGCCGGCGACACGCTCGAGGTGCTGCAGGCCTGCAAGGTCAACCTCGTGCTGTCCGGTCACAAACACGTGCCGCACGCCTGGCATTTCGAAGAACATGTTCGTCGTCAACGCCGGCACGGTCTGCTCGCTGCGCCTGCGCGGCGACACGCGGCCCTGCTACAACATCGTGACGATCGAGGACGATCGTGTGCGCGTGGTGCGCAAGTACCCGTTCCACGGCGCCGAGACGATCATCGAGTTCTCGCCGTCGACGCTGCACTACGACAAGTTCAGCGCCGAGCCGCAGGGGCGCGACCTGGGTCTTTGAGACCGCTGGGCTGGACCACGGAGGGGGCGAGGTGACGGACGCTGACACGACGACACGCGGCGCGACGGCCGCAGGCCGTCGCGCTGATCGACGGCGAGCACTATCCGCCCGTCACGATCGACACCCTGCGCGAGCTGCCGCACCCGCTACGACCTGCGGGCCGCGCTGTTCGTGGGCGGCGGGGAGAAGCTGCGTGACGCGGCAGGCCGTAGAGCTCGACGAGCTCTACGGCCTGCCGGTCACGCAGGTCCCCGCCGCGGCGTCGGCGGCGAGTGGGGGCGCCGGCGCAGCGGGCGCCGAGGGCGCTGCCGGCGAGCGCCTCGCGCGGCTGCGCGAGGCGCTCGGCGGGCTCCTGCGCGCCACCGGCGCGCGCACGGTCGTTGACTGTGTCCGACGAGCCGGTGCTAGGCTACGTGGAACGGTTCCAGCTCATCAGCGTGGCGCTATCGTGGGGTGCGCGTTACGTCGGAGCCGACTTCGAGTTCTCGCCCCACTCTCTCGCACGACTCTCCAGCAAGCCATCGCTTGCGATCATAGGCACTGGGAAGCGGGTCGGAAAGACCGCCGTGAGTGGCCTGTTGGGCCGCCGTCTCGGTGGCCGGCTCGGTCCCGACAATGTGGTGATCGTGGCGATGGGGCGCGGGGGACCGGCCGCCCCGCAGGTGATCCATTGGGGCGGAGCGCTCGGATCGGCCGATCTGCTGGCCGCTTCGAGGCAGGGTCTGCACGCGGCATCCGACTACTTCGAAGATGCGGTGCTGACCGGGGTGACGACGGTCGGCTGCCGGCGCTGCGGCGGCGGCATGGCCGGTGCGTCGGTGTCCAGCAACGTCGGCGAGGCCATAGGCCTGGTCGAAGGCATGTCCGCCACGCTGGTGGTGTGGGAGGGCAGCGGCTCTGTCGATTCCGCCGGTGCAGGCACAAGCCGTCGTCTGCGTGGCTTCGGCCGCACAGCCTGCGGAGTACATAACGGGGTACCTGGGTACGTATCGTATGCTCATCTCAGACGCACTCTTCCTCACCATGTGTGAACCGCCGTTCGCCGACGGTGCGCGCATCGAATCCCTTCGCGACAGCGTCCTCGCAATCAACCCCGAGATAGACATGATCCCTACCGTCATGCGGCCGCGGCCTGTCGAATCCGTCGCCGGCCGCCGGGTCGCGTTCTTCACGACTGCGGCGCCCGAGGCGGCTCCGACCTTGGTCGGGCACCTACGGGAGGTCTACGGCGCCGAGGTGACGATGGTCTCGACCGACCTCGCCAGGCGACCGGCGCTGCGCGCCGCCGTCGCGACGGCGGCGCGCAGCGCCGACGTGTTCCTCACCGAGATCAAGGCGGCGGCGGTCGACGTCGTCGCCGAAGCGGCCGCCGCCGCCGGCAAAGAGCTCGTCTTCTGCGACAACGAGCCCGTGGCGCTCGACGGCCGCGACCTCGCGGCCGTCGTCGACGGGCTCGCCGAGACCGCCATGCGCCGCTTTGCCACGCGTGACCGGGAGGCACCCGGCGAGCAGGCACCCGACCAGGGTGCTCCGCCCGACAGGTGGGGATCGTCATGAGCGATCCGCAGTACGACAAGACAAAGTCCGTCGGCCGCATAGCGCGGGCCGCGGACGGGTCCCGTCAGCTCGACCCCGACGACGAGGTCGTCGTGGTGAGCCGCGACCCGGCGCTGCCCTACTCGAAGGGTCTGATGGCACAGGCGCTGATGGCCACCGGCCTGCAGCCCGAGCGCGCCTACCGCATCGCCGCAGCCGTCGCCGAGCGGCTGCACGACAGCGTGCACGGCACCATCACTCTGCGCGGCCTCGAAGAGATCGCCAGCCAGGTGCTCGGCGAGCAGGACGGCCGGGCCACCATCAAACGGTTCCGCAAGTGGCAGAACGTCACCAAGCTCGAACAGCCGCTCGTCATCTTGATCGGCGGCACCACAGGCGTCGGCAAGAGCACGCTGGCGACCCAGATCGCCCATCGCCTGGGCATCACCCGCGTCGCGTCGACCGACACGGTGCGCCAGGTGATGCGCGCGTTCTTCGCGCCCGACCTCATGCCTGCGATACAATGTTCCTCGTTCGAAGCGAGTTCCGCGGTGCGTATCCCGCTGCCGGACTGGTCAGACGCCGACGAGGCCGGCTTCATCGAGCAGGCCAAGAGCATCGCCGTCGGGGTCAACGCCGTCATCGACCGCGCCATCACCGAAGCTCAGCGCACCATCATCGAGGGCGTCCATATCGTTCCGGGGTTCCTCGACGAGCGGCGCTGGGGCGACGCGGTGGTGCTCCAGATCATGCTGGCGATCAGCGACGCCGAGCGGCACCGCAGCCACTTCTACGTGCGCGAGTGGGAGACCGACGGCATCCGCCCGCTGCGACGCTACATCCAGAATTTCGCCAAGATCCGCAAGGTGCAGGACTACATCCTGGCGCAGGCCACGGAGCACGGCGTGCCGGTGCTCGAGAACGAGAGCATCGACCAGACGGTGAAGGCAGTCATGGCCGAGGTGCTCGACGCCGTGGCCGAACACCAGCCGGCGCGATCCGCAAGGTAGGAGGATGATGGAACTCTTCATCGACACCGCGAGCATCGACGACATCCGCGAGATCGCGCGCTGGGGGTGCCTGTCGGGGGTGACGACGAACCCGTCGCTCATCGCCAAGGAGCACGGCGACTTCCGCGAGATCCTCGAAGAGATCGTCACGCTGGTCGACGGGCCGATCAGCGCCGAGGTCGTCAGCACCGAGGCCGACGACATGGTCGCCGAGGCGCGCCCGCTCGCGGCGCTGCATCCCAATATCGTGATCAAGGTGCCGATGTGCCCTGAGGGGCTGGCCGCGACGCGCGTGCTCGCCGACGAGGGCATCCACACCAACGTCACGCTGGTCTTCAGTGCCAACCAGGCGCTGCTCGCGGCGCGCTCCGGGGCGACGTTCGTGAGCGTCTTCATGGGCCGCTTCGACGACATCGGCCACGATTCGGTGCCGATCCTGCGCGAGGTCGTCGACTGCCTCGGCAACTACGAGCTCGCCACGCAGGTCATCGCGGCCAGCATCCGCAATCCCGTGCACGTCACTCAAGCCGCGTTGGCCTCTGCCGATATCGCTACCATCCCACCCAAGGTGTTCCGCCAGATGGTCACGCACCCGCTGACCGACCAGGGCATCAAGGCGTTCACAGCAGACTGGGCAGCCGTACAGGCCGCCGGAAGGGTCGGCTGACGCCGTCAAGAGAAAGGAGCCTGCGTTGGGCATCTCACCGTGGCGCGCCCCCGCGAAGCGCGGGCGTCCTAGCTCGCCGATGATCCCGAACGTGAGACTGATATGAAGACCACTGAAGACAAGACAGGAAGTGACCGAGTGAAGGACACGCAGGAGACCCCGGTCGCCGCGCCGCCGTCCGAGACCGTCACGGCGGCTGCCGGCGGCAACGGCGAGCCCAAGACCGCGACCAAGACGCCAAAGCCCGCGACGAGCGGCGAGGCTGCTCCGAGCGTGACGGCACCGGTCGCCCCATCGGTCGCCACGCAGCCGGCCGCCCCGGGCAGCGACGGCGCGGCGCCGGCCTCACAGGCCGCGCCCGCCGCACCAGCCGTCGTGGTCGAGTCGCCCAGGCCGGCCGAGGCGCTGAGCGCCTCGGCCGCCGAGATCAGCGCGGCGCAACCCCCCACCACACAGGCCGACCGCCAGCAGCAGAACCGCCAGCGTGACGGCCGTGGCGGCGGCCGCGACCGCGGTCGCGACCGTGGCGGCCGCGACCGCCGCAACCGCGGCGGCGAGCGTGGTGGCGAGGTCGCCGAGCGCGAACCGCGCGAGCGTCGCCCCGAGGGTCCGCCCGTCGACAAGGTCGGCATCCTCGACGTCCTGCCGGACGGCTTCGGGTTCCTGCGCACCAACGGCTTCACGCAGGGCGACGACGACGTCTACGTCTCGCTCAGCCAGATCCGCCGCTTCGGCCTGCGCCGCGGCGACGAGATCGCCGGCCAGGTGCGCGAGCCCAAGGACAACGAGAAGTACAACGCCCTGCTCAAGGTCGATACCGTCAACGGCGTCGACCCCGACACGGCGCGCCAGCGGCCGCAGTTCGAGAAGCTCACGCCGCTGTTCCCCGAGGAGCGCCTGCGGCTCGAGACGCCCGAACACGACACGGCGGCGCGCATCATGGACCTCCTCTGCCCGATCGGCAAGGGTCAGCGCGGCCTGATCGTCTCGCCGCCGAAGGCCGGCAAGACGACCATCCTCAAGAAGCTCGCCAACTCGATCACGGCCAACAACCCCGACGTCGAGCTCATCGTGCTGCTCGTCGACGAGCGCCCCGAAGAGGTCACCGACATGCAGCGCTCGGTCAACGGCGACGGTCGTGGCCAGCACCTTCGACCAGCCGTCCGAGAACCACGTCCAGGTCACCGAGCTCGTGCTCGACCGCGTCAAGCGCCTGGTCGAGATCGGCAAGGACGTCGTCGTGCTGCTCGACTCGATCACCCGCATGGCGCGCGCCTTCAACCTGAACACGCCGGCCTCGGGCCGCATCCTCTCGGGCGGCGTCGACTCGACGGCGCTCTACCCGCCCAAGAAGTTCTTCGGCGCGGCCCGCAACATCGAGTACGGCGGCTCGCTGACGATCCTCGCCACGGCGCTGGTCGACACCGGCTCGCGCATGGACGAGGTCATCTTCGAGGAGTTCAAGGGCACCGGCAACATGGAGATCCGCCTCGACCGCAAGCTGGCCGACAAGCGCATCTTCCCGGCGATCGACATCGACGCTGACGGGCACCCGCAAGGAAGAGCTGCTCATGGAGCCCGCCGAGGCCGCCATGGTCTGGAAGCTCCGCGCCGTGCTGCATTCGCTCGAGCCGACGGCGGCCATCGAGCTGCTCATCAACAAGGTGCGCGAGACCAAGTCCAACGAGGAGTTCCTGCAGCAGATCCAGAAGAACTCGCGCTAGCCGCGGAGGCTGCCGGCCCGGGTTTGGCGGCGGGAATGTGCTACCATATCGGGCCGATCACGAGTGACCGAAGGGAAGATCGTCCATGAAGAAAGACATCCACCCGCAGTACGTCGAGGCGACGGTGCACTGCTCGTGCGGCAACACCTTCACGACCCGCTCGACCAAGCCCGAGCTCAAGGTCGAGATCTGCTCGCAGTGCCATCCGTTCTACACCGGCAAGCAGAAGCTGATCGACTCCGGCGGCCGCGTCGAGCGGTTCCAGCGCCGGTTCAAGAAGGCCGCGGCCGACTCCAAGAAGGCCGCAGCCGACTCCAAGTCCGCATAGCGGGCGCGGCTCAGTGAGCGCTCGACTCGCCGTCACCCTGCTGCAGCACACGCCCGACCCCGACCGCGCCGTCGCGGCCGCGGGCCGGCTGTGCTACGCGCCGGTCTCGGCCGCCGAACTCACCCAGACGATGAGCGACGAGGCCGTGACGAAGCTCGTCCGCGGCCTCGTCGCGTCGGGCCACCACTCGGCCCTCGAGCACGCGTCGTTCACGTTCGCCGTCGACGGCGTGTCGCGCGCCTGCACGCACCAGCTCGTGCGGCACCGCGTGGCCAGCTACAACCAGCAGTCGCAGCGCTACGTGAACTTCTCGGCGGCAGACTCCTTCGTCGTGCCGCCGTCGATCGACGCCAACGCCGAGGCGCGGCGAGCTGTTCCTGCGCGGCCATGGACCAGGCGCGCGAGGCCTACGACAGGCTCGTCGAGCTCGGTCTGGCCGAGGGCCGCAGCAAGGAGTCGGTGCAGGAGGACGCCCGCTTCGTGCTGCCCAACGCCGCCGAGACCAAGATCGTCGTCACCATGAACGCCCGCGAGCTGCGCCACTTCTTCCAGGTGCGCTGCTGCAACCGCGCGCAGTGGGAGATCCGGGCGCTCGCCTGGGAGATGCGCGGCATGGTCAACGCGCTCGCGCCGGCGCTCTTCGACAGGACCGGCCCCGGCTGTCTGTACGGCACGTGTCCCGAGGGCAAGATGACCTGCGGCAAGCCCTACAAGGCGGCCGAGGTCGACGGTCCCGGTACGGCGGGGTGAGACTCTCGCCGGGACGCGCGGCGGCGGCAGCCGCCGCGCGCGCGGCTCGCCTGCCGGCGCTCGTCGCCGCGCTCGCGATCGCGGCCGCCCGCCGCGCCCAGGTCGGCGGCCAGGCCGTCATCGAGGGCGTCATGATGCGCGGCGTCGACAACTGGTCGCTCGCCGTGCGCAAGCCCGACGACTCCATCTATCTCGACTCCTGGCCGCTCGTCTCGTGGATGAAGCGCTATCCCGTGCTCAAGCTGCCCATCGTGCGCGGCGTCACCGCGCTCGTCGAATCGCTCGTGATCGGCATGCGGGCCATCGACGCTGTCGGCCAACCAGTCGCTCGGTGAAGAACAGGAGCGAGCTCTCGAAGCGCGAGATCGGCATCACCCTGATCGTCGCCTTCGGCTTCGCCATCGGGCTGTTCTTCCTGGCGCCGCTCGGCATCACCAGGCTGTTCCGCCACCAGCTCGGCACCGGCATCGTGTTCTGGCTGGTCGAGGGCCTCGTGCGGGTGACGATCTTCGTGGTCTATCTGCTGATCGTCACCCGGTTCCGCGACCTGCGGCGCGTGTTCGAGTATCACGGCGCCGAGCACATGATCGATCCACGCGCTCGAGCACGGCGACGAGCTCACGGTCGCCAACGTCGACAAGTACGAGACGCTGCACCTGCGCTGCGGCACGTCGTTCCTGCTCATCGTGATGGTGGTCTCGATCCTCGTCTTCGCCGTCGTGCGCTGGCCGGTGCTGGTATCTGCTGATCCTGTCGCGCGTGGTGCTCGTGCCGCTGATCGCCGGCGATCTCCTATGAGATCATCAAGTTCGCCGGACGCCACGAGACCAACCGCGTGGTGCGCGTGCTCATGGCGCCCGGCCTGGCACTGCAGTGGATGACGACCAAGCCGCCCGACGCAGCCCAGATCGAGGTCGCCATCGCCGCCCTCGAGCGCATCATCGAGCTCGAGCCCCAGGACCGCCCGCCCGCGAAGGGCGTCGAGGTGATGGCCTAGCCTACTCGCGCGAAAGCGGAGGCGGCGCAGGACGCGCCGCCTCCGCCCGCTCCCGGCGCACGATGGGTATAATCGTCAGCAGGACGCGGCGGGCGCGGAGCGCCCGCCGCACTCGATTCCCGACGCAGATACCCGACCCGACGGACACCGCAGCGCCATGACCGACACCGTCATCGACAGGCTCATCGAAGAGATCGAGCGCAGCTACGCCGAACTCACGCAGCAGCTCTCCGACCCCGAGGTGCTCGCCGACCGCAGCCGCTACACCGCGATCGCCCGCCGTCACGCCGAGCTCACCGAGGCGCACGCCCTGGCGCTGCAGTACCGCGAGGCCGAGCGCGCCGCCGCCGAAGCCGACGAGATGCTCGCCGCCGGCGACGAGCCTCGACGACGAGATGCGCGACTACCTGCAGCAGGAGCTCCACGACAACCGCCAGCAGGCTCGACGAGCTCGGCGAGGAGATCCGCGTGCAGATGCTCACACGCGACCCCAACGACGCCAAGGACGTGATCATCGAGATCCGCGCCGGCGCCGGCGGCGACGAGGCCGCGCTGTTCGCCGGCGACCTGTTTCGCATGCTCTACCGCGTACGCCGAGAAGAAGGGCTACGCGACCGAGGTGCTGTCTGCAGTCCGAGGCCGAGTCCGGCGGCTTCAAGGAGGTCATCCTCGAGGTGCGCGGCAACGGCGCCTATTCCACGTTCAAGTACGAAGGCGGCGTGCACCGCGTGCAGCGCGTGCCGGTGACCGAGTCGCAGGGTCGCATCCACACCTCGACCGCCACCGTGGCCGTGCTGCCCGAAGCCGAGGAGGTCGAGGTGCAGATCGATCCCAACGACCTGCGCATCGACATCTTCCGCTCGAGCGGACCCGGCGGACAGTCGGTCAACACGACCGACTCGGCGGTGCGCATCACGCACCTGCCGACCGGCCTTGTGGTGAGCTGCCAGGACGAGAAGAGCCAGCTGCAGAACAAGGAGCAGGCGCTGCGCATCCTGCGCGCCCGGCTCTTCGAGATCGAGCTCGAGAAGCAGGAGAAGCAGCTTTCGGCGGTGCGCCGCAGCATGGTCGGCACCGGCGACCGCGTCGCAGAAGATCCGCACCTACAACTTCCCGCAGAGCCGGGTCACCGACCACCGCGTCGGTCTGACCTCGCACCGTCTGGCCGAGATCCTCGAAGGCGAGCTCGACGAGTTCACCGAGGCGCTCGCCGCCGAGGCCCGGCGCAAGCAGCTCGCCAGCGTCGCCGGCGAGTAAGTGGAGGAGCGCCACGCCCATCACGGTGGGCCGTGCCTTGAGCGTCGAGGCGGGGCGACTGCGAGCGTGCTCGCAGTCGCCCCGCCTCGACGCCGAGATCCTGCTGGCGCACGTCCTGGGCTGCACCCGCGAGCGCCTCTACGGCGAGCCCGAGCGCGTGCTCGGCGAAGCCGAGCACGCGCAGTTCCACGCACTCGTCAGCCGCCGCGCCAAGAACGAACCGGTCGCCTACCTCGACTGGCCGCAAGGCGTTCCACGCGATCGAGGTCGGCGTCAACGAGAACACGCTGATCCCGCGGCCCGAGACCGAGACGCTGGTCGAGGTCGCGCTCGAGAAGCTGGCCGCGGCGCCCCAGGCCGGGCGCTGGCCGCCGACGGTGCTCGACATCGGGACGGGCAGCGGCGCGATCGCTCTGGCGATCGCCCACGAGCCATCCCTTCGTCAAGGTCGTCGGCGTCGATGTGCAGTTCCGCGCGCTCGAGCAGGCGCGCCTCAACGCCGAGCAGCTCGGGCTCTCCGACCGGGTCGAGTTCGTCAACAGCGACCTGTTCGACGACCTGCCGCCGGGCGCGCGCTTCGATCTGATCGTCTCGAACCCGCCCTATGTCGACTGCCGGCGAGCTCGCCGCCACGCCCCCCGACGTGCGCGATTACGAGCCCCACGCCGCGCTGCTGGGCGGCGAGCACGGCCTCGACTTCTACCACAGCATCGTGCCCGGCGCGACGGCGTTCCTGCAGCCGCGCGGCTGGCTGGCGGTCGAGATCGGCGACGGCAAGGCCGCCGAGGTGGTCGCCATCTTCAACGACCACGGCCGCTTCGAGCCGCCCGAGGTGCGCGACGACCTCGGCGGCACGCCGCGCGTGGTCGTCGCGCGCGAGAAGCCGTAGCCGTAAGCTAGCGCGATGAGATACGAGAAGGTCCGCGCGATCGTCCTGTCGAGCCGTCCGCTGGGCGAGGCCGACCGCATCGTCGGTCTGTTCAGCCGCGAACTCGGCCGCGTCGATGCCGTCGTCAAAGGCGTGCGGCGCACGAAGTCGCGGTGGGGGGACGGCTCGAGCCGTTCGGGGTCGTCGACCTCGTGCTGTTTCGCGGCCGCACGCTCTACACGGTGACCTCGGCGCAGCTCGTGGCCACCTTCGCGCGCCTGCGCGAGGACCGCGAGGCGATGACGGCGGCGGCGCTCGCCTGCGAAGCCGCCGCCGGGCTGTTCGGCGAAGAGGAACGCAACGAGCACGTCTTCAACCTGCTGGCCCACGCGCTCAGAGAGATCGACGCCGGCTTCGAAGGGCCGGCCCGCCAAGCGCCGGTCGTGCTCGGCGTGATCATGAAGCTGCTGCACCAGGCCGGCTACCTGCCGGTGCTCGACCAGTGTGCCCACTGCGGCTCGGGCGGCATGGCGCTCGCCTTCTCACCGTCGCGCGGCGGGCTGGTCTGTGAGTGTTCAGTCGGCGAGGGCTCGCCGGTCACGCCCGAGGCGGTCGAAGCGCTGCGCAGCAGCGTCGAGCTGCCGCTCGCCGAGCTGCGCCTGCGACCGCCCGACGCCGGCGTCGAAGAGGCGCTGCGTCACATCCACCAGCTCTACATGTTCCAGACCGGCGCCCGCCTGCGGGCGCTGCGCTTCGCTAACGCGCGGGGGTAGGCCGAGCCGGGCTCGTGGCGGCGGTGAAGCATGGTCGCGTCCGCCCGTGAGATCTTCGGCGTCCGCCGGTCACTCGTCACTCTGCGTCAACACCACCCCGCAGACACGCCTGTCCGCCGGGTCGCGAACGCGCAGGCCGGCGTCCACGAAACGGGGTTTGCGGATTCGCCCCGCGGCGCATCCTCCTCTGCATCGTATTACGCTGTTTTGCAGCGAAAACGCAAAGGAGGAAAGGAAGGAGAACGTGGCTACCGCAGCCTCACATCCCACCGCACGCGCGGCGCCGGCCCGGACGTTGGAACACAACGCCGTCGGTCTGCCGGGCGTGCTGTTCCAGTCCGCGACCTCGATGGCGCCCGCCGCCGCTATCGCCGCCTCGATCCCCCTCGGTGCGGCCTTCGCGGCCGGCGCGCTGCCGCTCTCTGTGCTGATCGCCTTCGTCGGCATCCTCTTCACCGCCTGGAGCATCGGCCAGCTCGCCCGCCACATCCCGGCGGCCGGGTCTGTGGCGACCTACTCCGCCGCGGGTCTCGCCCCCTGGGTCGGCTTTCTGGTCGGCTGGGGTTACGCGGCGATGCAGGTCCTGGTCATGCCGCTCGTCATGCTGCAGCTCGGCTTCAGCGTGGCCGGCACTTGGCACTCCGAGCAGTCGTCGTTCCCGACCGGCGCGTGGTGGATCTTCACGACGGCCGGCGTCCTGCTGGTCTGCTACCTGGTGTATCGCGGCGTAAAGACGTCGACCCGGACCGGTGTCGTGCTCGGCGCGATCGAGATCGTCATCTTCCTGGGACTGGCCATCGCCCTGGTGATCAAGGCGGGTAGCGCCAACACGCTCTCGGTCTTCACAACTCACCACGCCAACGCGGCAGGGTACGCGGGCATGTCGGGTGTGGTCGCGGGAGGCGTCGGCGTGCTGCTGGCCTTCGCCGGGTTCGAGTCGGCCGCGGCCCTGGCCGAGGAGACCAGGAACCCCAAGCGCAACGTCCAGCGGGCGATCATGTATGCCACCCTGCTGGTCGGCGGGCTGTTCCTGTTCACCACGTACGCCGCGACGGTCGCCTTCGGGCCCGCCCGCTTCGCGGGATTCGCCTCGTCGGCCAGCGGCGTGCCGTGGAACGGTCTGGCCGGCACCATCGCGTCCGGGCTCTGGGTGCTCGTGCTGCTGGCGATCATCAACTCCACGCTGGCTTGCGCGAACGCCAACACCAACGTGTTCACGCGCACCGGGTACGCGCTCGGCCGCATCGGTGTGATGCCGCGCGTGCTGGCCGATCTGCACCCGCGTTACAGGTCACCGCGCGTCGGCGTCCTGGTCGAGCTGATCATCGGCCTGGCCGTGGCTCTCGCGCTCGGGTTCAGGTATACGCCCGAGGTTGCGTTCGGCATCGTCGGCACGGCGATCGTCGTGGTGATCGTGCCCATCTACATCCTGGCCAACGTCGTCTGCATCGCGTACTTCGCGCGGCACCGCGCCGAGGTCGGCTTCAACTGGCTCTCGCACGTGGTCGTGCCGATCATCGGCGCCGCGATCCTGGTGCCCGGCTTCATGAGCGTGGCCGGCATCACCGGCGTGCCCGGGCTGCGGTTCATCACGGCCCTGACGTCGCCCTACAAGTACGCGCCCTACGTGATGGCCGCCTGGATGGCCGCCGGCGTCGTCGTCCTGTTCGTGCTGCGCGCGCGCAACCCCCAGGCGATCAAAGCCGTGGCGCACATCCATCTCGAGGACCAAGAGCCCTTGGCCGAGCCCATCATGACCCCGACGCCGGCGGACGTGGAGGGCGAAGCGGCGTAGTGGACGGGGCGCTTGCGCCCCGAAGTCGGAGGGGCGGGGGGAGGCGCAGCCTCCCCCCGCCCCTAGTCCGCCCTCAGACTCAGAGATTCTTGATGTCGCGGATGAGGTCGGCGGCGACGGCCTGGCCGTCGCCGTACAGCATGCGCACGTTGTCGGCGAAGAAGAGCGGGTTCTCGACGCCGGCGAAGCCCGTGCCCGCGCCGCGCTTGACGACGATGACGTTGCTCGCCTTGTCGACGTCGAGGATCGGCATGCCGTAGATGGGGCTCGCGGCGTCGAGTCGGGCCGACAGGTTGACGGTGTCGTTGGCGCCGATCACGAGCGCCACGTCGACCGTGGCGAACTCGGGGTTGACCTCGTCGAGATCGCGGATGTAGTCGTAGGGCACGCCGGCCTCGGCGAGGAGCACGTTCATGTGGCCGGGCATGCGCCCGGCCACCGGATGGATCGCGAACTCGACTCTCACGCCCCGGTCGAGCAGCAGCTGGGCCAGCTCCCAGACCTTGTGCTGGGCCTGGGCGACCGCCATGCCGTAGCCGGGCGCGATCACGACCTTGCGGGCGTAGGCCATCATGATGGCGGCGTCGGCGGCCTCGATCGGCTTGAGGCCGCCCTCCACGGCCATCGCCGCGCCGGCGTGCTGGACCGAACCGAACCCGCTGAACAGGACGTTGCCCAGCGAGCGGTTCATGGCCTTCGCCATGAGCCGGGTCAGCATGGTGCCCGCCGCGCCGACCACCATGCCGGCGATGATCATGGCGGTGTTGCCGAGCACGTAGCCCTCGAACGCCACGGCCAGGCCGGTGAGCGCGTTGTAGAGCGAGATCACGACCGGCATGTCGGCGCCGCCGATGGGCAGCGTCATGAGGATGCCGAACACGAAGGAGATGCCGACGAAGCCGGCGACGAGCGGGCCGCCGACGTGGGCGACGGTGCCGGTCTCGCCGAGCACGACGAACACGCCGGCCGCCACGGCGGCGGCCAGCACGAGCAGGTTCGCGACGTTCTGCCCCGGGAACGAGAGCACGCGCTTGACGAGCCCCTGCAGCTTGGCGAACGCGACCAGGCTGCCGCCGAACGAGACGGCGCCGATCAGCGCACCGGCGACCGCGAAGACGGCGACGTCGGCGGGGCGGCGGGCGGCGGCGGCCGCACCACCCTTGAGCAGCTCCACGGCCGCGATGGCCGCCGCCGCCCCTCCGCCCATGCCGTTGAACAGGGCGATCATCTGCGGCATGCCGGTCATGGGAACGCGCTGCCCCGACCACTGCGCGACGCCCACGCCGGCGGCGACGGCGCCCAGCATGAGCAGGTGGTTGTGCATGCCGGGCGTGAAGAACGTGGCCGCCGCGGCGACCGACATGCCGGCGCCGGCCCAGATGATGCCGCGGCGCGCGGTCTTCGGGGAGCTCATGCTGCGCAGCCCGATGATGACCAGCACGGCTGTCGCGAAGTAGCTCGCCTTGATGAGGTCGTCGTAGGTCATGGTCGACGAGTCTCGGTGGAGTCGGCGGGGGCGGCGTCGCCGGGGGCGCTGCCGGCGGGCGGCAGCGTCGGCTGCGGGCGCTTCGCGGGCGCCGCCGTCGCGGCTGCTCTTGAACATCGCCAGCATGCGCACCGTCACGACGAAGCCGCCGTGGACGTTCATGGCCCCGAACACGACGGCGACCACGCCGATCGTGATCTCGAGCGGGGTGCGCGCGAAGCCCAGGCTGACCATGGCCCCGACCAGCACGATGCCGTGCACGAAGTTGGCGCCCGACATGAGCGGCGTGTGCAGGATCACGGGCACGGCCCCGATGACCACGTAGCCGGTGAAGCCGGCCAGCATGAACAGATAGAGCGCCGTCCAGCCGCTCACGCCGCACCGCCCGATCCCGTCGAGCCGCTCACGCTGCGTCCGGCCGCCTCTTCGAGCGAGCGCGCGGGTCGGCTCGTGGACCACCGCGCCGTCGCGGGTAAGGACGCTGCCCGCGAGGATCTCGTCGTCCCAGTGCGGAGCGAGCTCACCGTCTGTGATCAGCAGCCGCACGAAGTCGAGCACGTTGCGCGCGTAGGTCTCGCTGGCGTTCACGGGAAGCTCGCTGGCGACGTTCAGCGGCCCGTGGATCGTCACCGTCGCCGTGCTCGACGACCTCTCCCGGGCGCGTGAGCTCGCAGTTGCCGCCGGTCTCGGCGGCCAGGTCGACGATGACCGAGCCGGGCTTCATGCGGGCGACCATCTCTGTGGTCACCAGGATGGGCGCCCGCCGGCCCGGGATGGCGGCGGTGGTGATGACGGCGTCGGAGGCCGCCACGTGATCGCCGATGAGCGCGCGCTCCTGCGCCTGCTCCGCAGGCGTCAGCGCGCGCGCATACCCGCCCGCCGCCGCGGCGTCGACCTCGAACGACACGAACTTCGCGCCCAGCGACTCGACCTGCTCGCGCGCCGCCGAGCGCACGTCGTAGGCCTCGACCATGGCGCCGAGCCGCCGCGACGTGGCGATCGCCTGCAGCCCCGCCACGCCGGCGCCGAGTACGAGCACGCGGGCCGGCCGGATGGTGCCGGCCGGCGTCGTCAGCATGGGGAAGAAGCGGCCCAGTGCCGACGGCGGCCATGAGCGCGGCGCGGTAGCCGGCGATCGAGGCCTGCGAGGTGAGCGCGTCCATCGACTGGGCCCTGGTGATACGCGGCAGCAGCTCGAGCGCGAAGGCGGTGACGCCACGGTCGCGCAGCAGGGCGACCTCGTCGAGCCGGCGGGCCGGCTCCAGGAGCCCGACCACGATCTGCCCGGCGCGCAGCAGCTCGATCTCGGCGGGCTGCGGGTGTCTGCACCTTGACGACGACGTCGGCCTCGGCGAAGAGCTGCGCGGGGGAGTCGACGAGGCGGGCGCCGGCTTGGGCGAACTCGTCGTCTGCGAAGTAGCTGCCGGCGCCGGCGCCCGCCTCGACCAGCACCTCGACGCCGAGCCCGAGCAGCTTGACCACCGCCGCCGGGACCATGGCCACGCGGCGCTCACCCGGCGTCAGCTCCTTTGGCACCGCAACCTTCGCGCTCATCCGGCCCCGTTCGCTCCTGCGCACAGACGCGACCCGCCGCCTGTGGCGCAACGAACCAGAACGAGCCGGCGGCGGCGCGTCACTTCGTCTGGCGGAGGGTGACCACAATCCGGCGTTCCTCAAACCAGATGACGCTGCCCGTCGCCGGGCCGGAGCACCCTGCGTGACGTCGACACCGGTTCCGCGCTACGATGAATCCGGAGGTGGGAAGAGCATGGCTCAAGTCCCAGTCGACTACTCACAGGAACGACTCGCGGCGGTCTGCCGCCGGCACGGCATCCGCCGGCTGCGGCTGTTCGGCTCTGCCCTTCGTGACGACTTCGGGCCGGACAGCGACATCGACATGCTCGTCGAGTTCGAGCCCGGGAAGACGACGGGATTCGAGATCGTGGCTGTCGAACGGGATCTCAGCGATGTCTTCGGGGGCCGCAAGGTCGACCTCGTGAACCCCAGGTACATCAGCCGGTTCATTCGTGATCACGTGCTCTCGAGCGCCGAGGACATCTATGCTGCATGACGACCGCGTGTTCGTCGCCCATATGCTCGAGTTCGCGCGAAAGGCATACCAGCGGGTCGCGGCGCGGGAACGCGACGAGCTCGATCGTGACGAGGATCTTCAACTCCAGCTCTACGCGCTGATCGAGCGGATCGGGGAGGCTGCCGCGCACGTGCAGCCCGAGTTTCGCGAGCGGCATCCCGAGGTCCCGTGGCAGAACATCGTCGGCATGCGCCACAAGCTCATCCACGACTACTTCGAGATCGATCTCGATCTGGTCTGGGACGCCGCGAAGATCGACTCGCCGCGACTCATCGAGGTGCTCGAACCGCTTGTCCCAGAGGAGTGGCGCGGCTAGGAGCCCGGGGACCGGGCTCCTAGCCGCGCCCTGCTACTTCACCGTCAGGTTCGCCTTGGTGATCGTCGTCTGCTTGTGGCCGGCCACGTCGATGGCGTAGACCCAGACGCGGTAGGTGCCGCGCTTGAGCTTGCAGGTGAAGCTCGAGGTCTGCCTGGCGTTGGCCGGCTTCACGACCGCGGCGAAGGTCTTGACGGTCTTGCCGCCGCGCGTCTTGACCTTGACCGTCACGCTCGCCCAGCCGCACGTGGGCTTGCGGTCGGTCACGCGCCAAGGCAGCGTGGCCTTGTGGCCGCGCTTCACGCTCGCCGCGTAGGCCCGCGTGGTCGGCGCCGTGAAGTCGCCATAGCCGGCTGTCGAGGTGGTGAGCAGCGAGCCGCCGTCGCCGGCGACGAAGCCGTGGTAGGCGTCGGTGAACGCGACGTCGGCCAGCGCGTGGGCGCAGCGGGCGTCCTGGGCCAGCCAGTGCTTGCCGCCGTCGGGGGTGGCGAACACCTGGCCGCGATCGGTCACCGCCCAGCCGTGCAGCCGGTCGCTGAAGGTCACCTGCTGGACGTTGTTGCCGCCGACCGAGACGTGGGTCCAGTGCGCGCCGCCGTCGGTGGTGTGCATGATCCGGCCGTTGCCCTCGCCGACCCAGCCGACCTTGGCGGTCAGGAACGTGCCGTCGTAGACGTAGTCGGCGTCCTGGGCGTCTTGCGCGGCCCAGCTCGTGCCACCGTTGGAAGTGGCGAGGATCATGTCGTAGCCGAAGATCCAGCCGTGCAGGCCGTCGGGGGCGAAGGTCACGCCCTGGACGCTTGGGGTCGTTTCGAGCGCGCTGATGTCGGCCCGCGCAAACCAGTTCTGGCCGCCGTCGGTGCTCTCGAGGGCGAGGCCGTTGCCGCCGACTGCGAAGCCGTGCGTGTCGCTGACGAAGGCGATGTCGGCGATGCCCCAGCCGGTGTCGGGCACGGTGGCGCTTTGCCAGTTCGAACCGCCGTCAGTGGTGTACAGACAGTCGTTGTAGCCGCCCGCCCAGCCGTGCGTGGCGTCGCGCATGAGGATCGTCGTGAGCGTCTGCGGATACGTGTCGCCGCGCTGCACGTCCCACGTGGCGCCGCCGTCGCTCGAGTAGCGGATGCTGCCGTCTGTGCCGGCGGCCCACAGGCCGCCGCCGACCACTTCGATGCCGGCGAGGTGCGTGTTCAGGTCGTTGCCGCCGCGATCGGCCCAGGTCGCGCCGTCGGTCGTCGACCAGGTGACGCCGTAGAGCCCGGCCGCCAGCGCGTGGCTCGAGTCGGAGCACGCCAGGGCCTGGAAGCTCGGCGAGGGATTGCTCGGCAGCGAGATCTTGCTCCAGAGTGTGCCCGAGTCGGTCGTCTGCAGCAGAGCGCTCTGGCCGGCCGCCCAGCCGGTCGTTCCGGCCGTGCCATCGGCGAAGTCGATGCCGTGGAGCGGGCCGGAGCTCGGCCAGTCCAGGTTCCAGCCGGCGCCGCCGTTCGTGGAGTAGTCGACCAATCCGCCACCGCTGGCCCCGCCCGCGACGTAGATGTGCTGCAGATCGGGGTAGGCGACGTCGAACATCGCGCCGCCGAGGCCGAAGGGGACCGATTCCCAGGTCGCTCCGCCGTCGGCGGTGCGCACCACGCCGCCGGCCGTCGAGGCGTAGCCGTGCGTGGCGTCGACGAAGTCGACGCCATAGAGATCGCTGGTGACGGTCGAGGTCTGTTCGGCCCAGGTGACGCCGCCGTCGGTCGAGGCGTAGATCTTGCCGGCCACGCCGACCGCCCAGACGTCGTAGGTGGTGACGCCATCGGTCGTCACCGGCACGGCCGCGACACCGTGCAGGCCGTAGGTCACATGGTTGCTGCCGACGTACATATCCTGGAGCGCCCACGTGTCACCGCCGTCGGTGGTGCGCACGACGGTGCCGGTCTCGCCGACCGCCCAGCCGTCCTGCGCGCCGGCGAAGGCGATGCCGTTGAGGACATCGGCGGTCCCCGACTGGCGCCCCTCCCACGTGAGTCCGCCGTCAGTCGAGCGCAGGATCGTGCCGCCGTTGCCGACCTCGAAGCATTTCCCCAGCTCGCTGACCGGGTCGGAGTAGGCGACGCCGTTGATGAAGTTGCCCTGCGGCAGCGGCGCCTGCCACTGCCAGCCGCCGTCGCCGGTCGAGACGAGGGCGGCGGCGGGGGCGGCGGTCGCGCAGAGCGCGACCGCCGCCGCACTCACGACCACCGCCAGAACGAAGAACCGAAGACGACTGACCCTGCGCATGAGACTCCCCCTCGAATCGCCGGCCGCCGCCCTCGATCGGGCGGACGACTCCTCTTCGGCAAGGATTCTAATCGCTTAGGAGCCTCTTGGGCAGGCAAGAGCGCTGCCTCGGCTGGCGACGAGGGCCGGCGATGCGGCCGACCTGCCTCAGTCCACTCCGAGCCGCGCGAGCTGGTCGCGCAGGTCGTCGGGCGGGATGCGCAGCCAGAGTGAGGCCTGCTCGAGCGAGGCTTCGCCGCGCTCGAGCAGGCCCAGCACCTGGCTGCGCATCCGCGCAGGCACGCGCACGCCCTGGGGCGCGATCCGCAAGCGGTTGTCGGACTGCCCGGGCCGCGATTCGGCGACGAGCACCGAGAGCGTGTCGCGCAGGCCGCCCAGGAAGAGCTGTCGCGGGATCAGCTGCGCCTGCCGCGTGCGCAGCGTCTGGTCGAGCTCGCGCAGGCGGGTGGGACTGGTGATGACGCCGGCCGCCTTGGCGCGGTAACGCGCCACCCAGAAGCTCACGCCGAAGTGGTTGGCGAGGCGCACGATCAGCGCCAGGTCGGCGTCGGCATCGCCGGCCCGTTCCTGTTCGCCGGTCTGCGACCGCGCCTCGGCGTCGATGTCGTGCCACTGGCGCACGGCCGCCAGCGGCGCCATGAACTCCTCGGCGAAGGCGTTGGCGTCGGTCTCGCGGCGGCTGCGTCCCGACCAGTCGATGCGCTCGTCGTAGGCCTCGCCGTGGCCGAGCGCGAGGTGGGCGAACTCGTGGGCGAGCGCGAAGCGCTGCGTCGCCACGGGCCGCTCGGAGCCGTTGACGAAGAGGAAGGGACGGGCGGCGGGCCCGGCCAGCGCACAGGCGCCGTGGGGCGAGTCGTGATCGAGGCGGGCGTGGACTACGTCCACGCCCGCCGCCTCGAGCAGCACCACGAGGTCGGGCAGCGGGCCCTCGCCGCCGACGCCCAGCTCGTGACGCCAGAAGCGGGCGAGCCGCACCGGGTCGGCCTGCGCCTGCGCGGAGTGGGGGAGAGCCGCGAACGGCGACGGTCGCGTCGCGGCCGCGCGCCGCGCCCGAGCGCGCGAGCGCGTCGACCTCGAGGGCGTCGGCGACCACGGCGGCGAACTCGGGCGGTTCGAGGGCGCGCGGCCGCATGCGGCCGCGCGCCACCAGCTCAGGCGACATCGTGTAGGGCTTGATGCCCGCGGGGCTTGCATCGCGTCGCATCGCGCGCCTCGAGACGCAGCGGCCGGGCGAACGAAGCGGACGGCGCCGGCGGCTCCGCCGACGACGCCGACAACGGCATCGCCGCCGGCAGCATCGCCGACTCACTCGACTCGAAGCTCGAGTCCGCCGGTCCGGCCGCAAGCAGCTCGCCCGGATCGATGCCCAGCGTGCGCGCGACCTGCGACGCCTGGGCCGCCGACAGGCGGCGCTGCCCCGACTCGATGCGGCTCAGCGCCGACTGGGTCAGCTGCAGGCGGCGGGCCAGCTCGCGCTGCGTGAGGCCCGCCGCTTCACGCAGGGCGGCGATCCGCCGTCCGAGCTCGCGTTCGTGTGAGTAGTCCTGATCGTCCATGTCTCTCTGAGTTACCCCTGAGTCAAGTCTACACGACGTCTTTCCGTCCGAGCATATGTTATTATGGCATCACCACAGAGCACAATGGCAAGACGAGATATGTCTCAAGGGAATGGAGGAGACGATGACCCCGATCATTGACCCGCACCCGCAGCCGCACCACACCCACGCCGGTCCGCCGCCGAGCTTCGCGTCGGCGCTCAAGCCCGGCGATCCCCAGCAGCACGGCGCGCTCACCGTGGTGCCGCTGTTCTTCGCCCGCGACCGCGGGCCGCGCTACCAGATGCTCGGCGAGGCGCTGCGCGCGGGCACGTTCCACATCACCGAGGTCAGCCAGGCCGGCTCGGTGCCCAACCTGCAGGTGATCAACAAGGGGGCGAGGCCGGTGCTCGTCCTCGACGGCGAGGAGCTCGTCGGGGCCAAGCAGAACCGCGTGCTCAACGCGACCATCCTCGTGCGCGAGCACAGCAGCCTGGTCGTGCCGGTGAGCTGCGTCGAGCAGGGCCGCTGGCACGCCATGGGCCACGAGTTCCGCGACGAGGCCTACGTCGTCCACCCGCGCGTGCGGCGCGCCGTGCAGCAGTCGGTCTCGTTCAGTCTGGCCACGAGCGGCGGACATCACTCAGACCAGGGCCTCGTGTGGGACGAGGTCGGCGAGCTGCAGTCGTTCGCCGACCGGCCCTCGCAGACCGGCGCGCACCGCGACGTCTACGAATCGCGCCTGCCCGAGATCGGCGAGTACGTCGAGGCGTTCCCGGTGCTCAAGGGCCAGCACGGCCTGCTCGTGCTGCGCGACGGCGAGATCGTGGGACTGGACTTCGTCTCGCGGGCGGCCGGCTTTGCCCAGATCCACGGCAAGCTGCTGCGCAGCTACGCGTTCGATGCCGTGACGCGCGAGATGGAGCGCGGAAGGGCCGGCGGGCGCTCGGCCACCAAGGGGCTGCGCCCCGACGCCGCGCTCGCCCTCACCCACGCCTTTCTCGAGTCGATCGGCCGGCTGGCGGGCGCGAGCTTCAAGTCGCCCGGGCGCGGCTGGGACGTCCGCTACCGCGGGCCGTTCGACGGCAAGATCAAGGGCGACGATGACGGC